>NZ_FNSU01000003.1:3237500-4570000 GCF_900105325.1 Pseudomonas marginalis | reverse complement strand
ACTCCCAGGATCTGCCGTCAACACTTAATTTAGTTTTCCTATCAATTTGCCGAAGTTGATTAAAAAACCACCAAAACGCCCTCTATATAGAAGAGCGCCCCTAGATAACTCCCGCTTCTTTTAAAGCCTTCACATTCGCCGAGCCCAACCCCAACACATCCTGCAGCACCTGAGCCGTATGCTGCCCCAACAAAGGAGGCGCAGTACGGTACTCCACAGGCGTCTTGGATAACCGAATCGGACTGGCCACCAGCGGCACCATCCCCGCCAACGCATGCGGCAGCTGTATCGCCAGCCCTCGTGCCTTTACCTGAGGATCGGCAAACACCTGGGCTAGGTCATTGATCGGCCCACAAGGCACACCAACCCGCTCCAGTTGTGACACCCACTCAGCCGTAGTCTTGAAGACCGTAACCTGGCGAATCAATGGAATCAGCTCAGCGCGGTTGGCTACCCGCACCTTATTAGTAGAGAACCGCGGATCATCCGCCCACTGCGGCTGCCCAGCCACTTCGGCGAACTTGCGAAATTGCCCGTCATTACCCACGGTCAGTATGAAATCGCCATCGGCCGTAGGAAAATCCTGATAAGGCACGATATTCGGATGAGCATTACCCAGTCGTTTTGGCGCCGCTCCCGTGGCCAGGTAGTTCATCGCCTGGTTAGCCAGACAAGCCACCTGCACATCAAGCAATGCCATATCGATATGCTGCCCACCACCGTCATGATCCCGATGCGCCAGCGCAGCAAGGATCGCCACCGTCGAGTAGAGCCCAGTGAGAATGTCAGTCAACGCCACCCCCACCTTCACCGGCCCGGCCCCCTCATCGCCTTCCGGCCGACCGGTAAGACTCATCAGCCCACCCAACCCCTGGATCATGAAGTCATACCCCGCGCGAGCGGCATACGGCCCCGTCTGACCGAAGCCAGTGATCGAGCAGTAGATCAACTCCGGATTCACCTTCTTGAGCGAATCGTAGTCCAGCCCATACGCCGCCAGGCCACCCACCTTGAAGTTCTCGATCAAGATGTCGGACTTGGCAGCCAGATCTCGCACCAGCCGCTGTCCCTCCGGCCGCGTGAAGTCGATCGTCACCGACTCTTTGTTGCGATTAGCCGACAAGTAGTACGCCGCCTCACTCGTGTTCTCGCCATCAGCGTCTTTAAGGAAGGGCGGCCCCCAGGCGCGCGTATCGTCACCGCTACCAGGTCGCTCGACCTTGATCACCTCAGCCCCAAGGTCCGCAAGGATCTGCCCGGACCAGGGGCCTGCCAACACTCGCGATAAATCCAATACCCGCAGATGCGAAAGCGCGCCCATGCCGTTCTCCTATTAATAGAACGCCTGAATACCGGTTTGCGCGCGCCCCAGAATCAGGGCGTGCACGTCATGGGTACCCTCATAGGTGTTAACCACCTCAAGATTCACCAGATGACGCGCCACCCCGAACTCGTCGGAGATACCGTTGCCACCCAACATGTCCCGCGCCATACGTGCGATGTCCAGGGACTTGCCGCATGAGTTGCGCTTCATGATCGATGTGATTTCAACCGCAGCCGTTCCCTCTTCCTTCATACGCCCCAGGCGCAGGCAGCCTTGCAGCGCCAGGGTGATTTCGGTCTGCATATCGGCCAGCTTCTTCTGAATCAATTGAGTTGCTGCCAATGGACGGCCGAACTGATGGCGATCCAGGGTGTACTGGCGTGCGGTGTGCCAACAGAACTCGGCAGCACCCAAAGCCCCCCAGGAGATGCCATAACGCGCCGAGTTGAGGCAGGTAAAAGGGCCCTTCAAGCCGCGCACATCCGGGAAAATGTTCTCTTCCGGCACAAACACGTTATCCATCACGATCTCACCGGTGATGGAGGCGCGCAGGCCGACCTTGCCGTGAATCGCCGGCGCACTCAGGCCTTTCCAGCCTTTCTCCAGAACAAACCCACGAATATCGCCAGCGTCGTCCTTGGCCCACACCACAAACACGTCCGCAATCGGGCTATTGGTGATCCACATTTTTGCGCCGGTAAGGCTGTAGCCGCCATCCACTTTGCGCGCACGAGTGATCATCGCGCCAGGATCGGAACCGTGGTCAGGCTCGGTCAAACCAAAACAACCAATCCATTCGCCAGAGGCCAATTTCGGCAAGTACTTCTGCTTTTGCGCTTCGGTGCCGAACTCATTGATAGGCACCATCACCAGTGACGACTGCACACTCATCATCGAGCGATAACCGGAGTCGACGCGCTCAACCTCACGCGCAATCAGGCCGTAGCTGACGTAACTCAAACCACTGCCCCCGTACTGCTCAGGAATCATCGCCCCCAGCAAACCGGTCTCACCCATTTCACGGAAAATCGCCGGGTCGGTCTTTTCATGGCGAAAGGCTTCGAGCACACGCGGCGCCAGCTTGTCCTGGGCGAATTGCTCAGCACTGTCGCGCACCATGCGCTCCTCTTCGGTGAGCTGTTGATCCAGCAGCAGTGGATCGATCCAGTTGAAGCTTGCCTTGCCAGCCATGAATAAGTCCTCGCAAAGAAAAATCAGAAGTCGTGCATGGAGCCTAGGCCGGGCAGGCAGGGAGAGCAAACGAGGTTTTAGCATAGGCTTGTGATAATTTATCACTCCGTAACGCCTACAAGCGGCGCAGCTGCACTTTTTATGTGAGGACAAGGTATATGCGCAGAAAAATTCCCAGCACCACCGCCCTTGTCAGTTTTGAAGCGGCAGCCCGCCACGAGAGCTTTACCAAGGCGGCGCATGAGCTTTCCATCACCCAAGGCGCCATTTGCCGACAGATCGCCAGCCTGGAAGAGTTTTTAAGTGTCGAGCTGTTTCGGCGCTCACGGCGCGGGGTAAAGCTGACGGAGGCGGGACTTTCATACAGCCGTCGCGTGGCCACCCAGCTGGACGCCGTGGAGCGCGATACCCTGTCCGTCATGGGGCAGCAAGGCGCAAACACCATTGAGCTGGCCGTAGTACCCACGTTTGGTACGCAATGGTTGATCCCTCGCCTCAAGGACTTTCAACGAGAGCATCCAGAAGTGACGGTAAACCTGACTAACCGCACGCGTCCTTTTCTATTTGCGGATACGGAATTCGACGCAGCAATTTACTTCGGCGACGCAGATTGGTCCGGCACCGAATCCCACAGGCTCATGGGAGAAAATCCTGTCCCCGTGTGCAGCCCGCGACTATTGGGCGAACTTGAGCGATTCACCCCCCAGGAGATTGCAGAACTGCCATTGCTGCAGCAGACCACCCGCCCTTACGCCTGGCGCCAATGGTTCAACGCCCAGCAACTGAACGTGCCCCGCGACATGACAGGCCCACGTTACGAGCTATTCTCGATGTTGTCTCAAGCCGCCATGCATGACATGGGTATTGCACTGATCCCGCCATTCCTTATCCAGCGAGAACTGGATGAGCATCGACTGGTGATCGCAAGCCCGCAGGCGCTGACCAGTTCGAAGGCTTATTACCTGATGATTCCTGACAGAAAAGTCGAATCCGCCTCACTGCATGCGTTCAGAGACTGGTTGATAGACCAATCGCAGCGCTACAGCCCCAGCATTTAAAGGACAAGCCTCACATACTGACTTTGTAGTCAGCTAAATCACAAGCCTACAGATGTACGTATATGTCGCATTTAAGCAGACTGTACCTGTCAGCCTGAAACAAGGCTTAAAGCCATGATTTTCGTGGCTTGTAGCGACTCCTATCAGCCAATGCCCGACTATTCACATCAACGATGGAAAAAAACACACGAATCAGCTGAAGCCCTTTAAACACCTGTATTTAAAGAGGTTATTTCAGACCGTTGCGACAATCAGTCACAGGGTGACTTGTAGTTAATTTTTCGTCACCCGTCATAATCCCTTGAAGGCCGTAAAGTTCGCCTGCAAAATGCCGCGCCCCGCTGTCATTTCAGCGGGATCGTGCTGATCGGCCGCCCCAGCTGCGCCACTCGCGGTGCACTGGCCTTTTTACAAAAAGATCAAAAGCAAAAAGATCATGCAGGAGATTTGACGTGCACATTGGTGTTCCTCTCGAAACCCAGACCGGTGAAACGCGGGTGGCTGCCACCCCGGAAACCATCAAGAAGCTGATCGGCCAGGGCCATAAGGTCACTGTTCAAAGCGGCGCAGGCCTCAAGGCCAGCATCGTCGACAGTGCCTATGAAGCGGCAGGCGCGACCATTGGCAGTGCCGGCGATGCGTTTGGCGCCGAGCTGATTCTCAAGGTGGTCGCCCCCAGCGACAGCGAACTGGCGCTGATCAAAAGCGGCACCGCGTTGGTGGGCATGCTCAATCCGCTCAGCAACGAAACCATTGCCAAGCTGGCCGAGCAAGGCATCACTGCCTTTGCGCTGGAAGCTGCGCCACGTACCTCGCGGGCCCAGAGCCTCGACGTGCTGTCTTCCCAGGCCAACATCGCCGGCTATAAAGCCGTGTTGCTGGCCGCCCATCATTACCCGCGCTTCATGCCGATGCTCATGACCGCCGCCGGTACGGTCAAAGCCGCGCGCGTGCTGATCCTCGGCGCCGGTGTTGCAGGCCTTCAAGCCATCGCCACGGCGAAACGCCTGGGCGCGGTGATCGAAGCATCCGACGTGCGTCCTGCGGTAAAAGAGCAGATCGAATCCCTTGGCGCCAAGTTCGTCGACGTCCCCTACGAAACCGACGAAGAACGTGAATGCGCCGTCGGTGTCGGCGGCTACGCGCGCCCGATGCCCAGCAGCTGGATGCAACGCCAGGCCCTGGCCGTGCACGAACGCGCCAAGCAGGCCGACATCGTCATCACCACCGCCCTGATCCCCGGCCGCAAGGCGCCGACGCTGCTCAGCGCCGACACCGTCGCGCAGATGAAGCCCGGCTCGGTGGTCATCGACCTCGCTGCCGCCCAGGGCGGCAATTGCCCGCTGACCGTCGCCGACCAGGTGGTGGTGGAGAACGGCGTAATCATCTGCGGCCCGACCAACCTCGCCGGCGCCGTCGCCGCCGATGCGTCGGCCTTGTATGCGCGCAACCTGCTGGACTTCCTGAAACTGGTCTTCAACAAGGAAGGGCAGTTTGAAATCAACCTCGAAGACGACATCGTCGCCGCGTGCCTCATGTGCCGCGACGGCCAAGTCATCCGCAAAAACGCCTAAGCAGGGATTCAGACGATGGAAGAGCTTATCTCCCCCGGTATCTACAACCTGATCATCTTTGTGCTGGCGATTTATGTCGGTTACCACGTGGTCTGGAACGTAACGCCCGCACTGCACACACCGTTGATGGCAGTGACGAACGCCATTTCAGCGATTGTGATTGTCGGCGCCATGCTCGCTGCAGCGCTGACCGTTACGCCACTGGGCAAGACCATGGGCACCCTGGCTGTGGCCCTCGCGGCCGTGAACGTGTTCGGCGGTTTCCTAGTAACTCGCAGGATGCTGGAGATGTTCAAGAAGAAAGCCCCGAAAGTAAAAGAAGAGGCGCCGAAGTAATGAGCATGAATCTGGTGACGACGCTGTACCTGATCGCGTCGATCTGCTTTATCCAGGCCCTCAAAGGCCTTTCGCATCCCACTACGTCGCGACGCGGCAATCTGTTCGGCATGCTCGGCATGGCGCTGGCGGTACTCACGACCGTAGGCCTCATCTATAAGCTCGGCGCTGAGCTGGCCACCGCCGGTATCGGCTACGTGATCGTCGGCCTGCTGGTCGGCGGCACCGCCGGCTCGATCATGGCCAAGCGCGTAGAAATGACCAAGATGCCCGAACTGGTCGCCTTCATGCACAGCATGATCGGCCTGGCCGCGGTGTTTATCGCGATTGCCGCCGTGGTCGAGCCGCAGTCCCTGGGCATCGTCAAACACCTGGGCGATGCGATCCCGGCGGGCAACCGCCTGGAGCTGTTCCTCGGCGCGGCCATCGGGGCGATTACCTTCTCCGGTTCGGTGATCGCGTTCGGCAAGCTGTCGGGCAAGTACAAGTTCCGCCTGTTCCAAGGCGCACCGGTACAGTTTGGCGGCCAGCACAAGATCAACCTGGTGCTCGGCCTCGCAACCCTGGGCCTGGGCCTGGCGTTCATGTTCACCGGCAACCTCACCGCCTTTGCGCTGATGCTGGCATTGGCGTTCGTGCTCGGCGTGCTGATCATCATCCCGATTGGCGGCGCCGATATGCCGGTTGTTGTGTCGATGCTCAACAGCTACTCCGGCTGGGCCGCGGCGGGCATCGGCTTCTCGCTGAACAACTCGATGCTGATCATTGCCGGTTCGCTGGTGGGTTCAAGCGGTGCGATCCTGTCGTACATCATGTGCAAGGCGATGAACCGCTCCTTCTTTAATGTACTGCTCGGCGGTTTCGGCAATGCGCCGGATGCCGGTGCTGCAGCGGGTTCTAAAGAAGCACGCCCGGTGAAGTCCGGTTCGGCCGACGACGCCACCTTCCTGCTGACCAACGCCGACACCGTGATCATCGTTCCAGGCTATGGCCTGGCAGTGGCACGGGCACAGCATGCCCTGAAGGAACTGACCGAAAAGCTGACGCACCGTGGCGTGACCGTGAAATACGCGATCCACCCGGTGGCCGGCCGTATGCCTGGGCATATGAACGTCCTGCTGGCCGAGGCGGAAGTGCCTTACGACCAGGTGTTCGAGATGGAGGATATCAACTCCGAATTCGGCCAGGCTGACGTGGTGCTGGTGCTGGGCGCGAACGACGTGGTCAACCCGGCCGCCAAGAACGACCCCAACTCGCCGATTGCCGGCATGCCGATCCTGGAGGCGTTCAAGGCCAAGACCATCATCGTCAACAAGCGTTCGATGGCCAGTGGTTACGCCGGGCTGGATAACGAACTGTTCTACCTGGACAAGACCATGATGGTCTTCGGTGATGCCAAGAAGGTCATCGAAGATATGGTCAAGGCCGTCGAGTAACACTGCGCCAGAGCAATACCCGAAACCCTGGCCTCTAGTAGGCTGGGGTTTTTTATTACCCCATGAAACCCGACCAAAGGCTCTAAATCGCTGCCCCGCATTCGACCATGGTAGCGGGCCGAAACTTTTTGAAATCACTACACTGCCCACCTTGCTTCCGTAGCCTGAGATAACAATTCATGTACCGTGATCGTATCCGCTTGCCTTCGTTGTTGAACAAGGTCATGAGCGCGGCAGACGCCGCCGCACTGATCGAGGACGGCATGACCGTCGGCATGAGCGGCTTCACCCGTGCCGGTGAAGCCAAGGCCGTCCCCCACGCCCTGGCCGAACGCGCCAAGACGTCCCCGCTGAAAATCACCCTGATGACCGGCGCCAGCCTGGGTAACGACCTGGACAAGCAATTGACCGAAGCCGGCGTGCTGTCCCGACGCATGCCGTTCCAGGTCGATAGCACGTTGCGCAAGGCGATCAACGCCGGCGAAGTGATGTTTATCGATCAGCACCTGTCGGAAACCGTCGAGCAACTGCGCAACAACCAGCTCAAGCTGCCGGACATTGCCGTCATCGAGGCCGTTGCGATCACCGAACAAGGCCATATCGTGCCCACCACGTCCGTGGGTAACTCCGCCAGCTTCGCGATTTTCGCCAAGCAAGTGATCGTCGAGATCAACCTGGCACACAACCCGAATCTGGAAGGGCTGCACGACATCTATATCCCGACCTACCGGCCAACCCGTACGCCGATCCCGCTGGTAAAGGTCGACGACCGCATCGGCAGCACCGCGATCCCGATCCCGCCGGAGAAGATCGTCGCCATCGTGATCACCAATCAGGCCGACTCAGCCTCCACCGTGACACCACCCGACAGCGACACCCAGGGCATCGCCAACCACCTGATCAACTTCCTCAAGCAGGAAGTGGACGCCGGGCGCATGACCAACAAGCTTGGCCCGCTGCAGGCCGGGATCGGCAACATTGCCAACGCAGTGATGTGCGGCCTGATCGATTCGCCGTTCGAAGACCTGACCATGTATTCGGAAGTGTTGCAGGACTCGACGTTCGACCTGATCGACGCCGGCAAACTGAGCTTTGCCTCGGGCAGCTCGATCACCCTGTCGGAGCGGCGCAATGCCGACGTGTTCGGCAACCTGGAGCACTACAAAGACAAGCTGGTGCTGCGCCCGCAGGAAATTTCCAATCACCCTGAAGTAGTGCGGCGCCTGGGCATTATCGGCATCAACACGGCGCTGGAGTTCGACATCTACGGCAACGTCAACTCCACCCACATCTGCGGTACGCGGATGATGAACGGCATCGGCGGTTCCGGCGACTTTGCGCGCAACGCGCACCTGGCGATCTTCGTCACCAAGTCGATTGCCAAGGGCGGCGCGATTTCCAGCGTGGTGCCGATGGTCAGCCATGTGGACCACACTGAGCATGACGTCGATATCCTGGTCACCGAAATAGGCCTCGCCGACTTGCGGGGCCTGGCGCCGCGGGAGCGGGCCCGGGTGATCATCGACAACTGTGTGCACCCGGCATACCGCGATGCGCTGAACAGTTACTTCAACACAGCCTGCGCCATCGGCGGACACACGCCACACATCCTGCGCGAAGCACTGAGTTGGCACATTAACCTGGAAGAAACCGGGCATATGCTCAAGGCTTGATTGATACAGATTCGAGCTGACGCAAACACAGTTTCGTCAGCTCGATGCCACAACCCTCGATTCTTGAAAAAACTGTACTGCTGTACCGGTCATTTCCTACCGAAAATTCCCACACCCACATCATAAAATGCCTATTTCGCACCATTTCAGTGCAGACAGGTACAGTTGCCCCATTTCCGTACAGTACAGCGCCTATAAACAGTTAACTGGCCCCTCACAATACAGGTGAACTGTATCTAGAGAGTCTTGCGCCGGAAGAGGATCATTGGCATCAGTTAAACCACTACCTAATACCGCCACAAGCGGAAGGATGTCATCATGGAACGTACACTCAGTTCCGAACTGTTCTTCGAAGAAAAAGCTGTAAACACCCAGGCTTCCCTGCCTTTGCGCGTTCTCGCCAACCTGATGTTGTGGCAGCGCCGCATCTCCAGCCGCCATCAACTGGCTCGTCTGGATTCGCGTCTGCTGGCTGATGCCGGTATCAGCGAAGCTCAACGCTACGAAGAGCTGAGCAAGCCGTTCTGGCGTTAATTGACGCCCGCTGGCCCTGACCCACCGGGTCCACAGCCAGCACTGATTTGTCAAAACAAAGCCCGCCCCGGGAGACCGGAGGCGGGCTTTGTTGTTTCGGGGCCAGCCTTGTTCCAGGCCAAACAGAAGCCATTCATCTCAACCAGTACAGTTCAAAAAATATAACAGTTAAGCAGTACAATTAAGTATTGGTGTATCTGTAACGGTCAAAGCAACTCGCCCACCATGGTGTTCCAGGACCTCACGGAAGGCGCTCACCATGGACACCCAACCCTCTCTCTATAAACGGCTGTTACACAGGACAGCTTCCACGCTGGCCAAATGGCTCCGCCACGCCTACGAACGCCGCCAACTGGCGCAACTCGATCTTCGAGAACTCTCCGATGTCGGCATCAGCCCGGGAGACCGAATGGCCGAGCTGTCCAAGCCGTTCTGGCGAGACTAGGCAGTCAAGAAGCTTTCCGAACGGATAAACAGCGGCTTAATATCCATGCACAACGTGGCGAACCGTTTAGAACAGGCGTCTGATCCCCAATGGCTGCCCTGCGCCACCTTATTCGTTCACCTACAGGAGTCACCCCATGTCCCGTATTCGCCTGCTGAGTGCTGCTGCCCTGCTGGCCCTGGCCACCAACGCCAGCGCAACCAGCTTCATCGTGACCACCGACTCCATCGTCGGCGCACTGAAGGCTACTTCCGACGCCACCTCCGATGCCACTTCGTCACTGCGGGATAACAAGGTCGTGCGCGCCGCTCGTGACGACGCAGCCAGCTTCGTCGCAAGCGAAGGCGCCATTCGTGGGGTGAAGCTGGAAAGCGCCCTGGCCCAGATCCGCCAACACGCGCCGCAACTGAACACCGCGACTGACGCACAACTGGCCCAAGCCATCCTGGCTATTTGAGTGGGCTGACAAAGGGAGCGCCCGTCGCTCCCCGATGCCGACGCACTGGCTCTCGCTCGGGCATTACGCTAGCCTTGGCGCTCGCTTTCAGTTGTCGAGTCCCATGGCTTTTTCATACCGCCTGCTAATAGTCCCTGTGTGTTTGTGTGCCAGCTGGTCGCCATTGGCTTCGGCCTTTGACCTGACCATCCAAGGTACCGTCGCGAGTGCGTACGCCACCAGCAAGGTGAGCTCAGCGCCTTTCGACCGGAAAGTAGTCGTGGCGGCCCAGGCTGATGCCGCTGCGTTTATCGCCACTGACGGCCAATGGCGGGGTGCACGGCTGGAATCCGCGCTGGATTACCTGCGCCGTACCCAACCAAAACTTAACGCCAGCGACCTTGAACTGGCGCAGGCAATTCTCGTCCAATAATCATCTTTGTATTTCGGAGTCATTCCATGCGTAGCCCGCTGATCGCCGCCACCCTTGGCCTGCTGTTGTTGGCCGACGTTGCCCAGGCACATACCCTGGTGGCCACCAGTAACATCATTGTTCGCGCCTCTGGCCGCACCATTGATTTCACTTCGGACACCACCACCTCCATCCGCGACTCCAAAGTCGTGCGCGAAGCCCACGATGACGCGGCCAGTTTCGTCGCCACCAACGGCGAGATCCGCGGCGCACAGTTGGAAGCCGCCTTCGACACCCTGCGCACCCGCCTGCCGGAAGCGCGCGATGCCAGCGACCAGACCCTCGCCGAAGCTATCCTCGCTCTGTGAGGCGCCTTGTCGCCTGGCTCCTGGCCGGGACTGTGCTGCTGTGTGCCAGCGCAGCCCAGGCCAGCCTGCAACTGCGGCTCAAGACAGATGGCTTGAGCCCGACCGAACAGCAGGCCAGCCAGGCATTGCTCGACGAGGCGATGCGCTCGCTGCCACCGCGCTTCGTCGAGCAGTTGGACCGGCGCATCGATGTCGGCTGGACCGACAAGATGCCCGAAAATGCCTACGGCCAGGCCTCCCTGGTGTCCGAGTTGGACCTCAACCGCAACCTGCTCGACAGCCTGACCGACGGCAGCGCCGCCACGCAAAAAACCAATCGCCCCCACGGCACCGTGCGCCGGGAAATGCTCGCCACCGTGCTGCATGAACTGACCCACATCTATGACCGTGCGCGCCTGTGGCCCAAGGACGAACGCGCGCTGATCCAGCGTTGCAGCCGCCAGAACAACATCACCGGCCTGATCGGCCTGCCCGATCAATGCCGTGGCCAGAATGACCGACGCTTCACCCTCAGCGATGACCCGCGCCTGCTGGACCTGGCGGGCTGGCCGCAATATGTCGGCCGTCGCGGTGAGCGCGAACAACACAACCGTCAGGTCGCGCGCAGCCCGGATATCTACGAAACCACCAGCCCGCTGGAATTCGTAGCGGTCAATATGGAGTACTTCCTCCTCGACCCAAGCTATGCCTGCCGGCGCCCCGCGCTGTTCCGCTATTACAAGGAACACTTCGGCTGGGCCCCACCGGAACAAGACACCTGCGCCAAGACCTACGCGTTCCTCAACGCCGGCAACGATTTCGCCAAGACACCCCTGGGCCACGTCGACCCGGAGCGGGTCTACGAAATCGACTACCTGCTGGCCGAAGCCAACCAGAACCTGGTCAGCCGCTGGGGCCACAGTATGTTGCGCCTGGTGATCTGCGCGCCGGGCCGCCCCCGTGGGCCGGACTGCCGGCTCGACCTGGACCAGCACCTGGTGCTGTCCTACCGCGCCTTCGTCGGCGATGTACAGCTGTCCAGCTGGGACGGCCTGGTGGGCAAGTACCCGTCACGGCTGTTCGTGTTGCCGCTGGCCCAGGTGATCGACGAATACACCAAGACCGAACTGCGCGGCCTGGCGTCCGTGCCGCTGAAACTGTCGCGCCAGGAGATCAACGACACCGTCGAGCACGCCGCTGAAATGCACTGGAGCTATGACGGCAACTATTACTTCCTGTCCAACAATTGCGCGGTCGAAAGCCTGAAACTGCTGCGCAGCGGCAGCGCCAACCCGCAGCTGACCGGCCTGGATAACATCACGCCTAATGGCCTGCTGGAAGTGCTGCAAGCCCGCGGCCTGGCGGATACCAGCGTACTCAACGACAAACGCGAGGCCATGCGCCTGGGGTATCACTTCGACTCCTTCCGCGAACGCTACCAGGCAATGTTCGACGTGCTGCGCAAACACCTGCCGATCAAACAGACCCAGGTTGAAGACTGGCTGTCCCTCAGCGCCGAAGAGCGCCGCCAGTGGTTCGACCAGGCCGACCTGCGCACCAGCGCCGCACTGCTGCTGCTGGAACAGGCGAGCTTTCGCAAACAGCTGATGCTGGCCCAGGACGAAGTCAAGCAACGCTACCTCGGTGCACGCGAGCTGAAAAACGGCGGCATGGAGAAAGCCAACGCCACACTGCAGCAGATCCTCGCCAACAGTGGCTTCCTCAGCCGTCCCGCAGAACTGCTGGGCAGCGGTGGCTATGGCCTGCCGCAACCATCGGAAGCCAAGCGCCTGGAATCGGAAAGCGCCGAGCGCCAGAAGCAGCTGCAATCGCTCACCGGCGAGCTGGATAAAGAGGTGAGGGCGCTGCTGGATCCGTCCCGCGCGGCCGAAATTGCTGCGTGTGAAGCCAACCTCAAGCAGGTGGGTGAACACCTGCGCAAACTGCACAAAGCAGCGGGCGGCCTCGAGCTGCCCTGAAGTACACGGGATAAACACATTCCAATGTGGGAGCAAGCCCCCTCCCACATTTGAAATGTGTACACCTGAAGACCGTACATCTTCCCACCACCAACTGTTTTGCCAACGAAAGCTGGCTGAAAGCTAACGCGTCTAGGATCGCCCCCAACTGCCGGCAACAGACCGGCTGTACACAACAACAATGGTGATCCCCGATGTCCGTCCGTACCCGCCTGTTCGCCCCAACTCCACCCGTACGCCTCGTGCCCTTCGTTCTGCGCTGACCCCACCCCGGTTCGCCATTCCCTAGCCGCGCTACGCCTGGAGTATTCCTATGCTGACTTTCCTTGGCTTTGCCATGGTCATCACGTTCATGTTCCTGATCATGACCAAGCGCCTGTCCGCGCTGATCGCCCTGATCATCGTGCCTATCCTGTTCGCGCTGTTCGGCGGTTTCGCACCGAAGATCGGCCCGATGATGCTCGAAGGCATTACCAAGCTCGCGCCCACCGGCGTGATGCTGATGTTCGCCATCCTCTATTTTGCCCTGATGATCGACTCCGGCCTGTTCGACCCGGCTGTGCGCAAGATCCTCAAGATGGTCAAGGGCGACCCGCTGAAGGTGTCGGTCGGCACCGCCGTACTGGCCCTGGTGGTGTCCCTCGACGGTGACGGCGCCACCACCTACATGATTTGCGTGGCCGCCATGCTGCCGCTGTACCAGCGCATCGGCATGAGCCCGCGGATCATGGCCGGCCTGATCATCCTCGCCGGTGGCGTGATGAACATGACCCCCTGGGGCGGCCCGACCGCCCGCGCCGCCAGTGCGCTGCACGTGGACCCCTCGGATATTTTCGTACCGATGATCCCGGCGATGGCCGCCGGTGTGGTCGCGATCCTGGTGATTGCCTACATGTACGGCAAGCGCGAACGGGCGCGCCTGGGTGAACTGCACCTGCAAGGCGACGAGATCGACCACAGCGAGATCAGCGTGTCGCAATACCCGGACGCCCGTCGTCCGAAGCTGATCTGGTTCAACGGTGCCCTGACCCTGGCCCTGATGTGCACCCTGATCGCCGGCCTGTTGCCGCTGCCGGTGCTGTTCATGGTGGCATTCAGTATCGCGATGATCGTCAACTACCCGTGCCTGCAACAGCAGAAAGACCGCGTCGCCGCCCACGCCGGCAGCGTATTGGCGGTGGTCGGGTTGATCTTCGCCGCAGGGATCTTCACCGGCATCCTGTCGGGCACCGGCATGGTCGATGCCATGTCCAAGAGCCTGCTGGCCGTCATTCCGGAAGCCATGGGCCCTTACCTGGCGGTGATCACCGCACTGGTGAGCATGCCGTTCACCTTCTTCATGTCCAACGATGCGTTCTACTATGGCGTACTGCCAGTACTCGCCGAAGCCGCCAGCCATTACGGCATCACCGCAGTGGAAATGGCCCGCGCCTCGATTGTTGGCCAGCCCGTGCACTTGCTCAGCCCGCTGGTACCGTCGACCTACCTGTTGGTGGCCCTGGCCGGTATCGAATTTGGCGATCACCAGCGCTTCACCCTGAAGTGGGCAGTACTGGTATGCCTGTGCATAATGTTCGCCGCATTGCTGATGGGGATTTTTCCGCTGTTCAGCACTCTATAATCGTACCGACTCACTCACCGCGCGGCGCTGCAGCTTGCGCGGTTTAACACTTGCTCAAAGGAATACACATGGAATGGCTGACCAATCCGGAAATCTGGATTGCCTTCTTCACCCTGACGGCCCTCGAGATCGTCCTGGGCATCGATAACATCATCATGATTTCGATCCTGGTCAGCCGCATGCCCAAGCATATGCAGGCACGCACCCGGATCTTCGGCCTGGCATTGGCCATGGTCACGCGAATCCTGTTGCTGCTGTCGATCACCTGGGTCATGCGCCTGACCGACGACCTGTTCGTGGTCTTCGGCCAAGGCATTTCCGGCCGCGACCTGATCCTGTTCTTCGGTGGCCTGTTCCTGCTGTGGAAAAGCTCCCAGGAGATGTACCACGCCCTGGAAGGTGAAGACGAAACCCACGACGAACCCAAGGGCGCCGGTGGCAAGTTCATCTACACCATCATCCAGATCGCAATCATCGACATCGTCTTCTCCCTGGACTCGGTGATCACCGCCGTGGGCATGGTCTCCCATGTGCCGGTCATGGTTGCCGCGATCATTGTTGCCGTATTGGTGATGATGCTGGCCGCCGGCACCATCAGCGACTTCATCGACAAGCACCCGTCGCTGAAGATGCTGGCGCTGTCGTTCCTGCTGGTGGTGGGTACCGTACTGATCGCCGAATCCTTCGACGTGCACGTGCCAAAAGGCTACGTCTACTTCGCCATGGCATTCTCGCTGGCGGTGGAAGCGGTGAACATCAAGATGCGCACCGCCATCGCGAAAAAGAAGAAACAGCAGGACCCTGTGAAACTGCGCAAGGATATTCCGGGTCAATAAACCCGAGCCAGACAAAAAAGGGGCTTTTATAAGCCCCTTTTTTTCATGCATAAAAAGCTGATTTCATGACAGTTTTGTTTCAATCCCCACTTTAGCTATGCGATGCTGGCGCCGAGCCCATTCGCCAACTACAGCTTAACTACAAGACGTAGAACGGCACGCGGCAATTCTCATTTGCGCCAAATGGCGCACACCCACACGGGGGGCCGAGCATGCTGACCTTGCTCAATCTGCTTTCCGCCGTGACCCTGCTTATCTGGGGCACGCACATCGTCCGTACCGGCATTCTGCGGGTCTACGGTTCCAACCTGCGTCAAGTCATCGGGCAGAACATGTCCAAGCGCTGGCTGGCATTTGTCGCCGGCATCCTGGTGACTGCCATGGTGCAGAGCAGCAACGCCACGGCAATGCTGGTGACCTCCTTTGTCGGCCAGGGCCTGATGGGGCTGGTGCCCGCCCTGGCGACCATGCTCGGCGCCGACGTCGGTACCGCGCTGATGGCGCGGGTGCTGACCTTCGACCTGTCCTGGCTGTCGCCGCTGCTGATCTTTCTCGGGGTGATTTTCTTCCTGTCGCGCAAACAGACGCGGGCCGGGCAGTTGGGCCGGGTCGGGATCGGCCTCGGGCTGATCATCCTCGCGCTGCAGTTAATCGTCGAAGCCGCCGGGCCGATTACCCACGCCCAGGGCGTGAAAGTGCTGTTCGCCTCGCTGACCGGCGATATTTTGCTCGATGCCCTGGTCGGCGCCCTGTTCGCGATGATTTCCTACTCCAGCCTCGCCGCTGTCCTGCTGACCGCCACCCTGGCCGGCGCCGGGGTGATCGGCTTGCACGTGGCCATCGGCCTGGTAATCGGCGCCAACATCGGCAGTGGCGTGCTGGCCTTTCTCAGCACCAGCATGCAGAACGCCGCCGGTCGCCAGGTCGCCTTGGGCAGCCTGCTGTACAAACTGATCGGCCTGCTGCTGATTATCCCGGTGCTCGACCCGCTGGTGCTGTGGATGGACGGCCTGGACTACAGCGCCCAAGGCATGGTCATCACCTTCCACCTGCTCTACAACGTCAGCCGTTGCCTGATCCTGCTGCCCACCATCGGCCCCATGGCCAGGCTGTGCGCCTGGTTGCTGCCGGAGCGGGACGAGGTCAACGGCAAGGCCAAACCGCGCCACCTGGACCCCACGGCCCTGACCACACCGAGCCTGGCCCTGGCCAACGCCGCGCGCGAAACCCTGCGCCTGGGTGATCTGATCGACAACATGCTCACCGCCATGCAGGAAGTGCTGCGCGGCAAACAGACAGCCATTACCCAGGAAATACGCAGCCTCAGCGATGATGTCGAGGCACTCTACAGCGCGATCAAACTCTACCTGGCGCAAATGCCCCGCGAAGACCTCAGCGAGCAAGACAGTCGGCGCTGGGCCGAAATCATCGAGCTGTCGATCAACCTGAAACTGGCCGGCGACCTGATCGAACGCATGCTGCGTAAAGTCCAGCAGCAGAAAACCTCCCAACGCCGCCAGTTTTCCGAAGTGGGCCTGGAAGAACTCACCGGCCTGCACAGCCAATTGATCGCCAACCTGCGCCTGGGCTTGTCGGTGTTCCTCAGTGCCGACCCGGAAAGCGCCCGCCAACTGCTGCGCGAAAAGCGCCGCTTTCGCGCCCAGGAACGCCGCCTGGCCCACGCCCACGTCAGTCGCCTGCAACGCAAGATCGTGCAGAGCCTGGAGACCAGTTCCCTGCACCTGGAGCTGATTGCCGACATGAAACGCTTGAACTCGTTGTTTTGCAGCAGTGCTTATGTAGTCTTGGAAACGTCCGACACCGGCGCACTCTCCGCCGAAGATATTGCCGACATCACACATTCGCCCTGAACGTACGATGGCCCGTGAAGTCAGTTAAAGCTGACCTCACTCGCCAGGAAGCTTGTTATGCGTCGCCTGTTGTTCGCTTGCCTGCTCATGGGTTCTGCCCACGTCCTTGCCTTTGACCGCTTGCAGGTTGAGGGCTACACCTTGCCCAACGGCCTGCAATTGCTGCTTAAACCGGGCACCGAGCGCGGCCATGTGGCGATTCGCCTGGTGGTCGGCGTCGGCCTGGACGACTTCGGTTGCGAGGACAAGGAACTGCCGCACCTGCTCGAGCACTTGCTGTTCAGCGGTATCGACGGCGGCGGCGAAGGCGAGCTGGAAGACCGCATGCAAGCCCTGGGTGGCGAGTGGAACGCCTACACCAGCAACGCCGATACGACCTTTGTGATCGAGGCACCCGCGCAAAACCAGCGCAAGGTGCTCGACCTGCTGCTGGCGATCATCACCCGCACCCAGTTGACCGACGCCAATATCAACGCGGCCAAACAGGTCGTCGAGCGCGAAGACGGCGGTCATTACTCCCACCTGCAACGCCTGCTCGACCGCCAGGACCTGGGTCACACCGCCAGCAATCAACTGGCCATCGAGCTGGGGCTCAAATGCGCCGAGCGTGCCGAGGTCGATCACCTGACCCGTGACCAGCTGGAGACGCTGCGCAAAAATTGGTACGCCCCCAACAACATGACCCTGATCATCGTCGGCGACCTCGACAAACTGCTGCCGGCCTACCTGGAGCGCACCTACGGTCAACTCGACCCGATCGAACCCAGCGAGCACCCGGCGCTGCCGCAGATCCAGCACGCCGCCGCCAGCCACCGCGACCTGATCCACGGCTGGGTGGGTGACAGTGCCAAACTGCACTGGCTGTTCCCCGAGCCGGTGCTGGACGACCAGCATGATGAAACCTACGACCTGCTCAAGGATTACCTGGATTGGGCGCTGTACCGCCAACTGCGCCTCAAGCATGGGTTGTCCTACGGCCCCTGGAGCGAGCGCGAAGTGCTCGGCGGCGTTGGCTTCCTCAGCCTGAATGCCGACCTCGAGCGGGACAACCTCCCCGAAGCCGAGCAGGTGCTGCAAGACCTCAAGGCGCAACTGCTCAAGGACGGCCTTGACCCAACGGTATTCGCGCGCCTCAAACAGGCCGCCATCGCCCGCCAGGCCTGGGCCGTGCAGGGCAACAGCGCGCTGGCCGACTATTATTGGAGCGCCTCGGGCGATTACGACAACGGCCACTTCAGCGACCCGGTCAAACGCATCAAGGCCGTGAGCCTGGAGCAGACCAGCCAGGCCATGCGCGAGTTGCTCAAGCAACCGGGTTACTGGCGCATCGAGAAACCACTGCTGAGCTACGACATGCTCAACTGGATCGGCGCCGGCGTCCTCGGGCTGATCGCCATTGCGTTGATCGGCGTGCGCCGTTATCGCAAACGGATCGCGTAATGAGGCACCGAACCCTGGCCTAAGACGTTATTCTGTCTGGGATTTTTTCCTACAAAGACTGCGAACCGCCGAATGCAAAACCTGACCCGCTTAATCACCCGCGTCCTCGAACTGATGAAGCGCTACCCAGGGGTGATTGCACTCGGCGGTTTTATCTCGGGTGTATGCAGCTTCATCCTGGTGGATCGCCAGCAGGGCATGGCCAGTTGGATCGCGGTGATCATGCTGGTGAGCTGGCTGTGGCTGATGCTGGAAAACAGCTTTACCCAGCTGTTCACCAAAGTCTTCAAGCGCGAAATACCCGAACCCCTGCTGCGCTACGCGACCCAGATGATTCACCAGGAAAGTCTGTTCTTCGTGCTGCCGTTCTTTTTCGTCACCACCGCCTGGAACAGCGGCCAATCGGTGTTCACCGGCCTGCTCGGCGCGGCCGCGCTGGTTTCGATCGTCGACCCGCTGTACTACAAATGGCTGGCGCCCAAGCGTTCGTTGTTCCTCGCGTTGCACACCCTGACCCTGTTCGCCGCGCTGCTCACTGCGCTGCCGATCATCCTGCACCTGACCACCGCCGAAAGTTACAAACTCGCCCTCGGCGTCGCCATGGCCTTGTCGATTCCAAGCCTGGCGGTGAGCCTGCCGCTGCGCAGCCTCAAGGGCTGGGCGATGCTGCTGGGGGTAACGGCCGCCATTGGTTGCGCGGGCTGGTTCCTGCGCAGTTGGGTACCGCCGGCCACCTTGTGGATGACCGAAGTCGCGATCAGCACCCAACTGCAAGACCGCACGCCGGGTGACGACCTCAAGGAAGTCAGCGCCGCCCAACTGCGCAGCGGCGGGCTCTATGCCTACACCGCAATCAACGCGCCGCGCGGGCTGGATGAGCGCATCTACCACGTGTGGAAATTCAACGGCAAAGAGGTCGACCGCATCGCCCTGGACATCCACGGCGGACGCAAGGAGGGCTACCGCGCCTGGACCCACAAGCAGAACTTCCCGCCCGAAGCGGTAGGGCGCTGGCAAGTCCAAGTGTTGACGGAGGACGGCCAGGTGATCGGCGTGCTGCGTTTTAAAGTGACGGACACAGCACAAACCGACAACCCAAAGTAGGCAGGATCGTGCTATTACGTAGGAATTGTGGATAGCCAGACAAGCTCGGAGCTTATGACCAGTAGTACTACGGCCGGCGCAGCCCACCTCGATACGTCCACCGCTCCCCCGTTACTGCGGATTACAGGGGACTGGACGCTTGCCCACTACGCAAACCTGAAGAAGCTGTCGGACAAGCTCGACGGCCAATACGACGCCGGAGCGCGCATCGATCTCAATGGCCTCGGCGCCCTGGATACCGCCGGCGCCTCGCTGCTGGTGGAGCTGCTGGGGCCCACCCGTATCGAACAATCCGCCGAGCAGACCGACTGCAGCCTGTCCGCCGCCGACCGCGCGCTGCTCAAGACCGTCTACCGCTCCCTCAACGATTTTTGCGTGCCGGACAAAGCGCCGGAAGAAGCCACTGGCATTCAGGTGCTGGCGCGTATCGGCGCGGCCGTGGACAAGGTCTGGCAAGACAGCAAGCAACTGCTGGGCTTTATCGGCCTGATCCTCGAAACCTTTGCCCGGGGCATTTTCCGGCCCAAGCGCTGGCGCCTGACGCCGATGGTCGCCCATCTTGAACAGGTCGGCCTCGACGCCGCGCCCATCGTCGCGTTGCTGACCTTTCTGGTCGGTGCCGTCGTGGCGTTCCTCGGCGCTACAGTGCTCAAGAGCTTTGGCGCAACGATCTTTACCGTGGACCTGGTGGCGTTCTCTTTCCTACGGGAATTCGGCGTATTGCTCACCGCCATCCTGATTGCCGGTCGCACCGCCAGCGCCTTTACCGCGCAAATCGGCTCGATGAAGGCCAATGAAGAAATCGACGCCATCCGCACCCTGGGCCTGGACCCGATGGAGTTGCTGGTATTGCCGCGCGTGCTGGCGTTGCTGGTGGCACTGCCGATGCTGACGTTCATGGCGATGCTGGCGGGGATCGTCGGCGGCGGCGTGGTCTGCGCCGTGGCCCTGGACATCTCGCCGGCGATGTTCCTCTCGCTGCTGCAATCGGACATTGGCGTGCAGCACTTCCTGGTGGGCATGGTAAAAGCCCCGTTCTTCGCCTTCCTGATCGCCGCCATCGGCTGCCTGGAAGGCTTCAAGGTCAGCGGCAGCGCCGAATCGGTCGGCGCCCACACCACCTCCAGCGTGGTGCAATCGATCTTTGTGGTGATCGTGCTGGATGCGGTGGCTGCGTTGTTCTTCATGGAGATGGGCTGGTGAGTCGTCTGCACCGTGCGCCCACCGAGGCGGTGATTGAAGTGCGTGGCCTGTGCAATCGCTTTGGCAGCCAACGCGTGCACGAGCATCTCGACCTGGATCTGTACAAGGGCGAAATCCTTGCGGTGGTCGGCGGATCCGGCAGCGGTAAATCAGTGCTGCTACGCAGCATCGTCGGCCTGCGCCGGCCCAGTGAAGGCGAAGTGCGGGTGTTCGGTAAGAACCTGCCGAGCCTGCCGGAACATGAACGCTCGCTGGTGGAACGGCGCTTTGGCGTACTGTTCCAGAAGGGCGCGCTGTTCTCCTCGCTGACGGTGACCGAGAACGTCGCGCTGCCGCTGATCGAACATGCCGGGCTCAGCCGCCGTGATGCCGAGCACCTGGCTGCGGTCAAGCTGGCCTTGGCCGGACTGCCGCTGTCGGCGGCCGACAAATACCCCGCTTCGCTGTCCGGCGGCATGATCAAGCGCGCGGCCCTGGCACGCGCCCTGGCACTGGACCCGGACATCCTGTTCCTCGACGAACCCACCGCCGGCCTCGACCCGATTGGTGCGGCGCAATTCGACCAACTGATCCTGACCCTGCGTGATGCGCTGGGCCTGAGCGTGTTCCTGGTCACCCATGACCTGGACACGCTCTACACCATCACCGACCGTGTGGCGGTGCTGGCGCAGAAGAAGGTGCTGGTGGCCGATGCCATCGATATCGTCTCGGAAACGGACGACGCCTGGATTCACGAATATTTCCACGGCCCCCGTGGCCGCGCGGCATTGGATGCCGCTCAACCGCTCAACGAGGTATGACATGGAAACCCGAGCCCATCATGTGATGATCGGTCTGTTCAGCGTGATCGTGGTGGTCGGCGCGATGCTGTTTGGCCTGTGGCTGGCCAAATCCAGCGTCGACAGCGCCTTCCAGGATTACGAAGTGATCTTCAACGAAGCGGTCAGCGGTCTGTCCCAGGGCAGCTCGGTGCAATACAGCGGGATCAAGGTGGGCGATGTCATCAGCCTGCGCCTGGATCCCAAGGACCCGCGCCGCGTACTCGCGCGCATTCGCCTGGCCGGCCAGACGCCGATCAAGGAAGACACCCAGGCCAAACTCGCGCTGACCGGCATCACCGGCACCTCGATCATCCAACTCAGCGGCGGCACGCCGCAAAGCCCGGAGCTCAAGGGCAAGGACGGCAACCTGCCGGAGATCATCGCCTCGCCATCGCCGATCGCGCGATTACTCAATAACAGCAACGACCTGATGACCAGCATCAACCTGCTGCTGCACAACGCCAACGACATGTTCTCCGCGCAGAATGTCGAGCGCCTCAGCAACACCCTGGACCATCTGGAACAAACCACCGGCGCGATTGCCGACCAGCGTGGGGATATCAAGGTGGTGATGCAGCAATTGATGCAGGTAAGCAAGCAGGCCGGGGCCGCCCTGGAGCAAACCACGGCGCTGATGCGCAACGCCAATGGCCTGCTCAGTGATCAAGGCAAGCAGGTCTTCGGCAGCGCCGAACAGGCGATGAAATCCCTTGAGCAAAGCACCGCCACCATCAATACCTTGCTGACCAACAACAAGGACTCGGTGAACAGCGGCATGCAGGGCCTCAACGAACTGGCGCCGGCCGTGCGCGAACTGCGCGAAACCCTCGGTTCACTGCGCGCCATCTCTCGCCGCCTGGAAGCCAACCCCAGCGGCTACCTGCTGGGCAGCGACAAGAACAAGGAGTTCACGCCATGAAGCGTGCTTACCAAATGATCGCCCCTGTGGCCTTGGCGCTGATCAGCGCGTGTTCGATCCTGCCCAAGGCGGATCCGTCGGACGTCTACCGACTGCCTACGGCCCAGGGCACGACCCAGGGCGCGCCAGTCAATTGGTCGCTGCGCCTGGCCAAGCCGCAGACCAGTGAGTTCCTCGACAGCCCACGCATCGCCGTGGTGCCCAATGGCGATTTGATCAGCAGCTATGCGAACTCACGCTGGAGCGACCCAGTGCCGGTGCTGCTGCGCAATCGCCTGATGGACGGGTTCCAGCGCGATGGACGCGTAACGCTGTTGAGCACCGACGACACCAACCTGCAGGCCGATTATGAATTGGGCGGGCAGTTGCAGGCGTTTCAGAGCGAGTACCGGGGCAGTGCGGTAGCGGTGGTGATCCGCCTCGACGCACGCCTGGTGCGTGGGAGTGATCAGCGGATTATTGCCAGCCGGCGGTTTGAAGTGCAGCAGGCGGTGACTGACACCAAAGTGCCGGCGGTGGTGACCGGGTTTGGGTTGGCGGGAGATCAGTTGAACAGGCAGGTGGTGGAGTGGGTTGTTCAGCAGGGCAATGGTGCGGTGAAACGCTGAGGGCCTCATCGGGGCAAGCCCCCTCCCACATGTGGATCTGTGAACACATTCAGAATGTGGGAGGGGGCTTGCTCCCGATAGCTATTTAAGCCTCAGCCAAAGAACCAGTAGCACACCGCGATCGCTGCGACCACACCAGCAAACTCAGCCAGCAACGCGCACCCTACGGCATGCCGCGCCCGCTGGATGCCCACCGAACCGAAGTACACCGCCAACACATAAAAGGTGGTTTCCGTACTGCCCTGAATCGTCGCCGCCACCAGCGCCGGGAAGCTGTCCACCCCCTGGGTCTGCATGGTCTCGATCAACATCGCCCGGGCCGCGCTGCCGGAGAAGGGCTTGACCATCGCCGTCGGCAAGGCGTCGACAAAGCGCGTGTCCATGCCCGTCCAGGCCACCACATGGCGAATGCCTTCGAGGCCCAGGTCCAACGCGCCGGAGGCACGCAACACGCCCACCGCACACAGCATCGCCACCAGGTACGGCAGCAGGTTCTTGGCGACGTCGAAGCCTTCCTTGGCGCCTTCGACAAATGCTTCGTAGACCTTAACCTTGCGCAGCGCGCCGATCAGCAGGAACAGCATGATCAGGCCGAACAACGTGAGGTTGCCGAGGATTGACGACAACCCGGCCAATGCGGTGGCCGAGAGGGTCGCCAGCAGGGCCATGAACCCACCCAGTACCAATGCGCCTGGAACCAGGTAGGCCAGCACCACCGGGTCCCACAGCCGCAGGCGCTGCATCACCGCCACCGACAGCAGGCCCACCAATGTGGATGCGCTGGTGGCCAGCAGGATCGGCAGGAATACCAGGGTCGGATCGGGCGCACCTTGCTGGGCGCGATACATGAAGATCGTCACCGGCAACAGGGTCAGGGAGGATGCATTGAGCACCAGGAACAGGATTTGTGCGTTAGTCGCCGTGTTAGGGATGGGATTGAGCTCTTGCAGCGCCTTCATGGCCTTCAGGCCGATAGGTGTTGCTGCGTTATCCAGGCCCAAGCCGTTGGCGGCAAAGTTGAGGGTGATCAGGCCAATGGCCGGGTGACCGGCCGGCACTTCCGGCATCAGGCGCAGGAACAGCGGGCCCAGGGCCTTGGCCAGCCATTCGACAATCCCGGCTTTTTCGGCGATACGCAAGAAGCCCAGCCATAACGTCAGGGTGCCGAACAACAGCACCATCACTTCCACGGACAATTTGGCCATGGCGAAAATGCTTTCGACCATCGCCGCGAAAATCCCGGCGTTACCGCCCACCAGCCATTGCGCCAGTGCTGACACCATTGCCACGACAAAGAAGCCAAGCCACAGGCCATTGAGCATCAGTTGAATCCCCCGAAAGATGGGGCGAATGATAGCGGGGCTGACAGAAACGACAAACCCCGGATTTACCGGGGTTTGTCTTACAGCCGTCGGGCTATCAGCCGCGAGTGGCTTGGGCAGTCGGCAGGGCTTGCTTGGTGCGCCAGTGCGGCAGGGAGTTCCAGTAGCGCTCGCCCTTGGCGTCGTCGTACATGCCTTCCCAGCGCGAGATGACCAGCACGGCCAGGGCGTTGCCGATCACGTTCAGCGCGGTACGGGCCATGTCCATGATGCGGTCGACACCGGCGATGAAGGCCAGGCCTTCCAGCGGGATACCCACGCTGCCCAGGGTGGCCAGCAGCACCACGAAGGACACGCCCGGCACACCAGCGATGCCTTTGGAGGTGACCATCAGGGTCAATACCAGCATCAGTTGCTGGCCAATCGATAGGTCGATGCCATACAGCTGGGCGATAAAGATCGCCGCGATGCTCTGGTACAGGGTCGAACCGTCGAGATTGAACGAGTAGCCGGTCGGCACCACGAAGCTGCAGATGGCCTTGGGCGCGCCGTAGGCTTCCATCTTCTCGATCACACGCGGCAGCACAGTTTCGGAACTGGCGGTGGAGTAGGCCAGCACCAACTCGTCCTTGAAGATGCGCATCAGCTTGAGGATCGAGAAGCCGAACAGGCGAGCGATCAGGCCCAGCACCGCAAAGGCGAAGAACAGGATGGCGACGTAAACCAGGATCACCAGCTTGGCCAGCGGCAGCAGCGAGGCAAAGCCGAAGTTGGCCACGGTCACCGCGATCAGCGCGAATACGCCGATGGGGGCGTACTTCATGATCATGTGGGTGACTTTGAACATGCTCTCGGACACGCCCTGGAACATGGTCACCAGCGGCTCGCGCAGCTCCGGCTTGAGGCTCGACAAGCCCAGGCCGAACAGCACGGAGAAGAAGATGATCGGCAGCATCTCGCCACGGGCTACAGCGGCGAAGATGTTAGACGGGATCAGGTTGAGGATGGTCTGGATGAACGCATGCTCATGCTGCACCTCGGCGGCGGTCGCCTGGTACTTGGAAATATCGACGGTACCCAGGGTACTCATGTCGATGCCTGCGCCCGGGTGGAAAAGGTTGGCCAGCAGCAGGCCGACCACGATGGCGATGGTGGTGACCACTTCGAAGTAAAGGATGGTTTTGACGCCGATGCGCCCGAGTTTTTTCGCGTCACCGACACCGGCAATGCCGACGATCAACGAGGAAATCACAATCGGGATCACGATCATCTTGATCAGGCGGATAAAGATATCGCCCGCTGGCTGCAACACATTGCTGATCCACCAGGCCTTTTCAGCACTGAAATGGTTGAGCACTGCGCCGATTGCGATCCCCAATACCAAACCGATGAGGATCTGCCAGGCGAGGCTTAGCTTTGCCTTCTTCATGTCATTACCCTTACTTCAAGTGGACTTAAGGCAAATGCGCCAGCTGCAACGCTCGAGAGCGAAAAAGTGTGCGCATCTGCCTCCATGGAAGGTCACCGCAGCATGGCCGAAATGGCTTACTGGCAGGCGAAAAAAGGCGCAACTATTCCCATGCAAGGGGACGACGTCTAATGCCGTAAACGCCTACCCCATGCCAAATCGGCATGACTTTTTTCCATAATAACTGTCCGAACGGTCAGTTCAAATGTGACATTTTGTCCGGTGAATATGCCGTGAACCTGCCAATTCAGGCTCCCGCAGAGATTTTGCAGGTCTTGGAGAGGTTGGCAGAAATGCCGGGGAACTCTGCCGTCGAGCGTCGGAAACGTCCTATGGCGCGAGCAAAACTTTCTCGATAGATGGTCGCCCCGACACACCCAGTAATGGTTGGTCGAAAGCAAAATCAGGATTTGTGGCTATGGGCGGCATAGGAGGCGGGAATAAGAGTCACAAGCCCGCCGCAAGTTCAGCAAGCCGTGGGCTTGTGAACCTGCGTCGCAGCTTTTCACCTGACCTGGCCCTTGCGCAGGCACTCCCTGTGCCCGTAGGTCACGCCGATCTCAATTGATCAGAACAACCCGGCCCCCTGGTCATGCATCCCCCTTGGCGGGGGATGCAGACAGAAAGAAGCGAGAGGCTTCTTTCTATGGACGCTGATCGCGCAGACGACAGACCCGTCAGACGCAACCTAGTACCAATTCGGATCTTTCTTCAGCTGCTCCATCAGCAGCTTCTGCATGCCTTCGTCCGGCTTACCGATAAACCGGTAATCGGCATGCCGCGTCGGAGACTTGTCCGCCGGCAAACCGGCAGGGACTTCCACCAACATGGCGTAGGCATCTTCCTTGTCGAGGCTGAAGGCGACGATCAGGCGCTTGTTAAGGCACGTATCCGCAGTTTCGCAGAGCGGCCCCACCAAGTACTTATCGCCATCTTCTTCCACGGCATTCATCTGCTCGGCCGTGCCCGACAGGTTCAAGACCCATTCCGGCAGGCGCTCTTCTTTCTTCACCACGCCTTGCCAGGTCTCGCGGTACTGCGGATCCGCGCTGAGCAGTTCGTTGGCCCGCGACTGACCGTCATTGGCGGCCATCGCGAAGCCGCTGCCGCCCAAGAGCACAGCGGCAGCAATCGCTTTGAGGGACAAAGTGGTCATTTTCAGCCTCGGCCGCGACGACCAAAGAAGAACGAAGCAATGAACATCACCAGGAAGACCACAAACAGAATCTTGGCGATACCCGTGGCGGTGCCCGCGATACCACCGAAGCCCAGGACTGCGGCCACAATGGCGATGATCAGAAATGTGATTGCCCAACTCAACATGGTGATTCTCCTTACGCTTCTATAAAAGGTAACAGCGGTGATACCGTTCAGGCGCTCAACACAAGCGTCCGACGTTTTTGCCTAGAACACCCAACGCTCTTGGGTTGGCAGCTCGCCCAGGGTGGAGTCCTGATCGGCCACTCTCAATTGCTTGGCGGTCACATCGGCAGAAACGCTCCCGACGGCACGGCTCTCAATGGAACTGAAATGGGTCTGGGTCATTACCGGACGTTCGAATTGCGGGGCTTGGGGCTGACTCTGCTGCCAATGTTGCATCTGCTGGCCTGCAATCAGCGTGACCATCAGGGCCAGGCTGGCAAACAGCCCCTGTTGCATACGCAGTGGCGATACACGCAGTTGGCTGAGGTGTTGGCGAGTCATGCTGCTTTTCTCCCGCATTCTGATTATTCGTTCATGACGCTCTTGAGAGAGGTATTGCAGAGCGCATGCCAGCTTTTTTACAAAATAAAAACCATTAAAATCAACATCTTATAAATTAAGGCTCAACTGGCGGCGCAGCATCCTGCACGATCCACCGCTACAGGCCGTGCGAAATGCACGATGGCCAGCGGTCGGGTCAAAGGATCGAATGCGCGGGTTGAGTTGCCGAAGTGGCAAGACGGAATGAAAACGCCATCAGACGGGGCTTTGTAGGAAGACTTGCAGATAGCTGCACGACGTTGCTTTTTATCGATCAGAATAAACCATGCAACTTGCCCGATTATTCCGGGACTAAACACCATCATTCATAGTTAAGGAGCGCGGGACAGATGGAATCAGCCAAGGAACTTCAAGGCCGCATTCTTTTAGTGGATGACGAGTCCGCGATCCTCCGCACCTTCCGTTATTGCCTGGAAGATGAAGGCTACACCGTCGCCACCGCCAACAGCGCCGCCCAGGCCGATGCCCTGATGCAACGCCAGGTGTTCGACCTGTGCTTCCTAGACCTGCGCCTGGGTGAAGACAATGGCCTGGATGTGTTGGCCCAGATGCGGATCCAGGCGCCGTGGATGCGTGTGGTGATCGTCACCGCCCATTCCGCCGTCGATACCGCCGTGGACGCGATCCAGGCGGGTGCCGCCGACTACCTGGTCAAGCCTTGCAGCCCCGACCAACTTCGCCTGGCCACCGCCAAACAGCTGGAGGTGCGCCAACTTTCCGCGCGCCTGGAAGCATTGGAAGGCGCCGTACGCCAGCAGAAAGACGGCCTCGACTCCCACAGCCCGTCAATGATGGTTGTGCTTGAAACCGCACGCCAGGTGGCGGGCACCGATGCCAACATCCTGATCCTCGGCGAGTCCGGCACGGGTAAAGGCGAACTGGCCCGGGCCATTCACGGCTGGAGCAAGCGCTCGAAGAAATCCTGCGTGACCATCAACTGTCCGTCGCTGACGGCAGAACTGATGGAAAGCGAGCTGTTCGGCCATAGCCGTGGTGCCTTTACCGGTGCCAGTGAGAGCACGTTGGGCCGGGTCAACCAGGCGGACGGCGGTACACTGTTTCTCGACGAAATCGGCGACTTTCCCCTCACTCTGCAACCCAAGTTGCTGCGATTTATCCAGGACAAGGAGTATGAGCGCGTGGGCGACCCGGTCACCCGTCGCGCCGATGTGCGTATCCTGGCCGCCACCAACCTGAACCTGGAAGACATGGTGCGCGACGGTCGCTTCCGTGAAGACTTGCTGTATCGCCTCAACGTCATCACCTTGCACCTGCCCCCGCTGCGCGAGCGCAGTGAAGACATCCTCACCCTGGCAGACCGCTTCCTGGCGCGCTTCGTCAAGGAATACGCCCGCCCGGCGCGGGGCTTCAGTGATCAAGCGCGCGAAGCCCTGCTCAACTATCGCTGGCCAGGCAATATCCGCGAACTCCGCAACGTGGTGGAACGCGCCAGCATCATCTGCCCACAGGAAAAGGTCGAAATCATCCACCTCGGCATGGCCGAACAACCGACCAATAACGCCCCGCGCATTGGCGCGGCGTTGAGCCTGGACGAGCTGGAGAAAGCCCATATCGGCGCCGTATTGGCCACCAGCGATACCCTGGACCAGGCCGCCCGCACCCTAGGCATCGACGCGTCGACCCTGTACCGCAAACGCAAACAGTACAACCTGTGAGCTGCACCCTATGAAGCTAGCGATGACACTGCGCACTCGATTGTTCCTGAGTATCTCAGCGCTGATCACCGTCGCCCTGCTGGGTCTGATCCTGGGTCTGGTCAGCGTCATGCAAATGGCCAAGACCCAGGAGTCCCTGATTCGCAGCAACTTCGTCACGCTGGACCTGGGGCTCAAACTGCGCCAAAGCCTGGGCGACCAATTGATCATGATGCTGGAACATCGCCCCGATCCGCAGGCATTGCAAAGCTCCAAGCAGCATTACTTCGACCTGCTGGACCAAGGCATCGCCCATGAGCAACGCGACGGCCATAACCACGGTTTCAGCCAGGCGCGAGCCCAATACCAGGACCTGCTGGACGCCTTCGAGCAATCCCAGCAGGCGTCGCCACCACCGGGCAGCAAGGAAAAACTCACCGAAACCTTCAATGTGCTGCGCAACGGGCTGATTGCCGAACATAAACAAGCCCTGGAAAACATCAGCGCCAGCGAGCATAAATCCCGCGGGCGCGCCTTGCTGATCGCCGGTTTGCTGGGGTTGGTGGGCCTTGCAGTGCTGATTATCGGATTTGTCACGGCCCATGGCATCGCCCGGCGATTTGGCGGCCCGATCGAAGCGCTGGCAAAAGCAGCCGACAAGATCGGCCAGGGCGATTTTGAAGTGACCCTACCGCTCTCTTCGGCAGCGGAAATGAACCTGTTGACCCGTCGCTTCGGCCTTATGGCCGAGGCGGTGCGCCAGCATCAGGCGACTAATGTTGACGAGTTGCTGGCCGGCCAGCAGCGCCTGCAAGCCGTGCTCGACAGCATCGACGACGGCCTGCTGATGATTGACCGCCAAGGCCGCCTGGAGCATCTCAACCCCGTTGCGCAACGCCAATTGGGCTGGGACGAGGAACGCCTGGGCCAAGGCCTTGGCGAAGCCCTGGTGCGCCCGGAGCTGGATGAACAACTGCAACTGGTGCTGCGCGGCGGCACTCTGGAGCGCGCGCCGGAGGACCTGGAAGTCGAAGTCGAAGGCGAACTGCGCCTGCTGACCTACAGCCTCACTCCCGTCAGCCATACCCAGGGACATATCCTTGGGGCGGTGATGGTGCTGCACGACGTCACCGAACAGCGCGCCTTCGAGCGGGTACGCAGCGAATTTGTCTTGCGCGCGTCCCATGAACTGCGCACGCCGGTGACCGGCATGCATATGGCGTTCGGCCTGTTCCGTGAACGCGCGAAGTTCCCGCCGGAATCCCGTGAAGCGGACCTGCTGGATACGGTCAATGAAGAAATGCAGCGCCTGATGCAGTTGATCAACGACCTGCTCAATTTCTCGCGCTACCAGAATGGCCTGCAGAAACTCACCTTGGGCCCCTGCGACGTGACCGATCTGCTCGAACACGCCCGCGCGCGCTTTGCGGAGCCCGCCAATGCGCAACACATAGAACTGCTGGTAGAAGTGCAATCCGATCTGCCACGGCTGTATGCCGACCAGGCGCAATTGGAACGGGTGCTCGACAACCTGCTGGGCAATGCCCTGCGTCATACCGCCGACGGTGGGCAAATTCGCCTGCAGGCGCGACGTCATGGCGAGCGGGTGATTATCAGCGTCGAAGACAACGGCGAAGGTATTGCTTATGGCCAGCAAGGGCGCATCTTCGAACCCTTCGTCCAGGTTGGCCGCAAGAAAGGCGGCGCCGGCCTGGGGCTGGCGCTGTGCAAGGAGATCGTGCAATTGCACGGCGGCCGCATGGGGGTGTATTCGCGGCCGGGGCAGGGCACCCAGTTCTATATGGCGCTGCCCTTGTAGGCGCCAGCTTAGCGCCGGTTCAGGGCACGCAGGATGGCAGCACTTTCGGCATCCGGCACGCCATCGAACCGGGATGGCCGGAAGCGCATCTGGAACGCCGTGATCACATGGCGCGTGGCGACATCCAACTCACCCGTCTGGGGTGTCGGGTAACCGAGGAGCGCCAATTCTTCCTGGAACCAAGTGATGCTCGGCAATTCAGCGGCGTACTGCACCTGGAAACGGGCGACGGCCTGGGCATCCGGCCACACACTCAGGCCCTCATCGGCCAGGCGCTTCCAGGGGAACAGCGGCCCCGGATCGAGCTTGCGCAGGGGTGCGATATCGCTATGGCCGATGATGTTCCTGGGATCGATGCCATTGCGCTTGCTGATGTCCTTGAGCAACACCACCAGCGACTTCACTTGGGCCTCGGAGTACGGGTACCACAGGCGGCCTGTAGGGGTGTCCTTGTAGCCAGGGTTTACGATTTCGATACCGATGGAGCTGGAGTTGAGCCAGGTACGCCCCATCCACTCGCTTTCTCCCGCATGCCAGGCCCGCTGGCTTTCATCCACCAGCTTGTAGATAGTGGCGCCGGCGTCGTCACCGATCAGGTAATGAGCGCTGACCTGGCCGTGGGTCAGCAGGGCGAGGGAACGCTCAAGATTGGTGGAGGTGTAGTGCACGACCACGAACTGCACGCGATTGTCGTGGTTCGCCGAAGGGTGGCGGGTGTCCAGGCGCGGGCCAGTGGCGCAGCCGGCGAGCAGGAGAAATACACAGGCGAAGTACAAGGATTTCATGGCGGAAGACAGTACGCTGAAGACGATAATGCAACAGTGTAACGTACCGTTTGTGGCCCGGCGGTCAAATTACACAATGGAACATCTTTTACGCCGCCTGCACCTGGTTACGCCCAGCGGCCTTGGCCCGATACAACGCTTCGTCCGCTCGCTTGAGCGCCAGCTCACTGCGCTCACCGGGCAGGAACTGCGCCACGCCCATGGACACGGTAATCGTCACCGGCTCGCCCTTGAAGTGGAATGGGCAGGCGGCAATCGCAGCACGTAGCACCTCACCCACCGCCAACGCATCCGAGAGGGATGAGTGGGGCATCAGCAACACAAACTCCTCACCGCCAAACCGCGCGATAAAGTCGCTGGTGCGCAGGCGCTTGCGCAGGACGTTGGCGATGATTTTCAGCACCTTGTCACCCGCCAGATGGCCGTAGCCATCGTTGATGCGCTTGAAGTGATCCAGGTCCAGCATCGCGAGCGACAGGCTATTGCCACGCTGGTGCCAGGCATTGACCTCATGATCCAGGCGCTCGCTCCAGGCCGCGCGGTTAGGCAAGCCGGTGAGCGGATCGATCAAGGCCTTCTGGCGTTGCACCTCCAGGTGCTCACGGTAGCCTTGGGCTTCCTGCTCCATATTGGCGACCCGCTCGGCCAGGCCTTTCAAGCGCGCTGCCACTTCCTGCTCGCGCTGGTCACGCTGTTGCTGGTGCTCGTCCATGGTGCCGAGTAAACCTTCCAGATGGCTTTCGAGCACCTGCTTGAGGCTGTCCAGGTCCGCCGCTTCCTGGACACTGCTTTGCAGGCCGTCGACCTGTTCGCGAATCTGCGTGTCCAACTCCCTCGCAGCGGAGCGGCTGTCGGCATGGCCGTCGCTGGCCACTTGCAAATGGCCCTGAAAGGCTTCGAGGCGCTCGTTGAGCTGTTTGAGGTATGCCTCGAACTCGTGCTGCCCGCTGTCGGTGATCGCCAGCATCAGCACCGCCAAGTCATCGAGGATCGGCAGCAATTCGTACCAATTCAACCCGTGGGCCAAGCGCTCACGCATGGCTTCGGCCTGGGGCCGATGGCGCTCGGGCAAGGCCAACTCCTCCAACAGGCCGATCAGGGTGTCTTCGATGTGCTTGGCCACGGAGCTGTACGACGGCTCCGGTGAATCCGGCAAGGAGTAGAGGCCATCCGATTGAAGTTCGTCGGGGTCCGGCTCTTCGGCCTCAAGCACTGGAGGGAGCGAGAGGCTGCCGATCACCGTCTCCTGCGGTGCCTCGACCACAGCCTGTGGCGGTTCGATAAAGGCGGCGAGGGCGCTTTCGGTGCTGGTTTCTTCCACCTGTGGCTCAGGCTTGCCGGGCACGACAGGTGCTGGAGAAACGTCGACAGGCGCAGCCAAGGCGCCGCTTTGAGCAGGCGCCTCGTACACAAACTTTTCACTGCTGGCATCAACCGCCTTGGCCGGCGCTGCGGGTTCAGGCTGCGCGGCAACCGGTTCCTGAGGCTGCGGCGCAAAGGCCCGCAAGGCTTGCGCCAGTTCCTCGGACTGTTCGGGCGCCTGGGGCTCGGCGACGGGCTTGGCGGCAACCGGCGCCGGTGACGGGCTGGAGACGGGCTCACTGGCCGCTGCCTCGCTCGACACGTCCTTGGCACCAAACAGGCGCTGCAATAAACCCGGCCCAGGGCGCACGGTTTCACCGTCCGGCTCCAGGTTATCCAGCGCCTGCCCTTGCAGACTGCTCAATTCGCTGAGTAACAGGGGAATCTCACGTGTCTGGCTGACGCGGCCATCCAACTGCTTGGCAAAGGTTTTCAGCGGACGGGCGACCTCACGGGGCAGCGGCAGCTTTTGCAACTGCGTGACCAGGGAGGTCAGTGCGGTGCTCATCTGGTCGATCCGGGTTTCGCGGCGCTGCTCCGAATCCAGTACCGCCTTTTCCAGGCGCGGCAGCAAGGCGGCGAGGGCAGCGTCCATGTCGTCGGTACGCACGACGTCGCGCATTTCCTTCATGCATTGGTCAACCGCGCGGTCGGTGCCTTCCGCCGCCAGCGTGCTGCGCACCAGCCCACGACGCAGCAGGTCGAGGCGGGCAGCCCAACGGCGTTCGAGCTTTTCTTGTTGCTCGATGCTTAACAGGTATTTTTCTTTCCAGCGCTGGGCGTCGTCGCTCATGCAAGGGGTCCGCGAGGGCCGGGGCTCAACGCGGGCAATGCATCAGCCGTGAGCGAACCCGGCAGACGAATCTCTACCGCGACTGGCAGGTGATCGGAGATGGGCTGCGCCAGTACCTGCACACTCTCAAGTGTGAGGCTCGGGCTGAGCAGGATATGGTCAAGACAGCGTTGCGGGCGCCAGCTGGGGAACGTGGCTTCGACTTGCGGCGCCAGTAGCCCGAGGTCACGCAACGGGGAATTCAGCAGGAGGTCGTTCGCATGGGTGTTCATGTCACCCATCAACACCTGATGCTTGTAGTTGCCAATCAGGTCGCGCACGTAGGCCAACTGCAGGTTGCGCGTACGCCCCCCGAGCGCCAGGTGCATCATCACCACCACCAAGGCCTCAGGCCCTTCGCCAAAACGCACGAGAATCGCCCCGCGCCCCTTGGGGCCCGGCAATGGGTGATCTTCGATGGAGGTGGGCTTCAAACGGCTGAGCACACCATTACTGTGCTGCGCCAGGCGCCCGAGGTTGCGATTGAGCTGCTGATACCAGTAGGGGAACGCCCCGAGGTGTGCCAGGTGTTCGACCTGATTGATATAGCCGGAACGCATGCTGCCGCCGTCGGCCTCCTGCAGGGCGACCAGGTCGAAATCATTCAACAGGTCGCCGATCTTCTGCAGGTTACGGGCCCGGCCGTTGTGGGGCAGCAAATGCTGCCAGCCACGGGTGAGGTAGTGCCGGTACTTCTCGGTGCTGTTGCCCACCTGGATATTGAAGCTGAGCAGGCGCAGGCGGTTGTCTGCCGGCAAACCTGTGGGCTCCAGGTGATGTGCGTTGACCTGCGGTTCACGCAGGCCAACCACACGTTCAGTACCCCAGCGGCGCATGAGGAGCCCCTTACTTGGCTGCGCGTTCTTTGGCGATCAACTGGTCGGCAACGTTGAGGGTCGCTTCAGGACCACCGGTAGTGCCCAGGTCGAAACGATACTTGCCGTTGACAATCATGGTCGGTACGCCTTGCACGCCGTACTTCTGCGCCAGCTCCTTGGCCTGTTTGATCTGGCCCTGGATGGCGAAGGAGTTGAAGGTGGCCAGGAACTTGTCCTTGTCGACGCCTTGGGTAGCAATGAAGTCAGCCATTTCGTCCGGCTTGGTCAGGCGCTTGCCTTGTTTCTGGATGGCGTCGAATACCGCGTTGTGGACCTTGTGCTCCACACCCATGGCTTCCAGGGTCAGGAACAGTTGGCCGTGGGCATCCCATGGGCCGCCGAACATGGCGGGGATGCGCTTGAAGTTCACGTCCTTGGGCAGCTTCTCGACCCAAGGGTTGATGACCGGCTCAAAAGCGTAGCAATGCGGGCAGCCGTACCAGAACAGCTCTACCACTTCGATCTTGCCCGGTACCGAAACCGGCACTGGGTTGGCCAATTCAACGTAGGTTTTACCGGCTTCAAGCGGCACGTCGGCAGCTTGTGCGGTCATGCCGAAGAGGCTGGCAGTGACGAGAGCGGCGCTGAGGATCAGATTACGCATGCTTTACTCCTGGACAAATAAAGTCGCCTCACGCGACCTTTGTTGTGACAGGTCTACGCGGGCATGAGTTCGTTAGTGTAACGGCAGCGGCCACAAAAAAGGGCGGCCTAAGCCACCCTTTTTATGCTTGCATCGATGGATTAATCGAGCGTTAACGTTGCGTGCACCTTAGTGCAGGCCCTGGATGTAGCTGGAGACCGCCGCAATGTCTTCATCACTCAGCTTGCGAGCGATGGTGCGCATGATTGCCGCGTCGCCATCATTGGCTCGCCCGGCCTCTTCCTTACGGAAATCGGTCAGCTGCTTGGCAATGTAGGTCGCGTGCTGGCCGCTCAGGTGCGGGAAGCCGGCGGCGGCTATGCCCGCGCCATTGGGCGAGTGGCAACCGGTGCAGGCAGGCAGGCCTTTATCCAGGTCACCGCCGCGGAACAGTTTCTCACCACGGGCCACCAGTTTCGGATCAGCAGCTCCCACACTGCCTTTCTGGCTGGCAAAATAAGCCGCGAGGTCTGCCAGGTCCTGGTCACTGAGGTTGGTCAGCAGGCCGGTCATTTCCAGGACCGTGCGCTTGCCATCCTTGATGTCGTGCATCTGCTTGGTCAGGTAACGCTCACCCTGGCCGGCCAATTTGGGGAAGTTCGGCGCCGGGCTGTTACCATCCGGCCCATGGCAGGCACCACATACGGCGGCTTTCGCTTGACCGGCAGTGGCATCACCTTTAAGGGGGCCCTCTGCGGCGACGGCAACACCGGTGATGCCCAAGGTCAACAGCAGACTCACGATCAGTTTGTTCATCAGCTAATCCAACTACGGCTAAGGGTTTAAGAGTTATCTACCGGGTTTACTCACCATCAACTCAATGATGGCCTGGTAATCCTCGGTACTGCAGTCCATGCACAAACCACGCGGCGGCATTGCCTTGAAACCCTGGGTCACGTGTTGCACCAGCGTGTCCATGCCCTGCGCCAGTCTTGGCGCCCAGGCTGCCTGGTCACCCCGTTTCGGGGCGTTCGGCAGTTGGCCGGCATGGCAAGCCACGCAAACTCGGTTGTACACCGCTTCCGGATCCTGTGTAGCCTGAGCGCCATACAGCGGAACCAGGGCACCGAAAGCGAGCAACCATCGGGTCATACATCGACCTTTTCAGGGTTTGAGAGCGTTTTGCGTTCTAATGCGCAATAAAGGTCTATCGCTCCCGTGAACTTCATCCTTCGCTGGGACAAAGCACACACAAAATCTGCGGCATTATATACTGGCGCTACTGAAACGGAAACGACACCGCTTGCCGCACCCTTTTTCGGCACCGCCCACATCGGAAATCTCATGCAACTCAAGAACCCCATCCTCGGCCTGTGCCAACAGTCCACCTTCATGCTCAGCGCCGCCAAAGTTGACCAATGCCCCGATGACGAAGGCTTTGAAGTCGCCTTTGCCGGTCGCTCCAACGCCGGTAAATCCAGCGCACTGAACACCCTGACCCACGCCAGCCTCGCACGCACCTCGAAAACCCCGGGCCGCACGCAGTTACTCAACTTCTTCAAGCTAGACGATGATCGGCGTCTGGTCGACCTGCCGGGCTATGGTTATGCAAAAGTACCTATCCCGCTGAAGCTGCACTGGCAGCGTCACCTGGAGGCTTACCTGGGTGGCCGGGAGAGCTTGAAGGGGTTGATCCTGATGATGGATATCCGTCATCCAATGACCGACTTCGACCTGCTGATGCTGGATTGGGCGGTCGCCAGCGGCATGCCGATGCATATCCTGCTGACCAAGGCCGACAAGCTTACCTACGGCGCCGCCAAGAACACCTTGCTCAAAGTGCAGTCCGAAATCCGCAAGGGTTGGGGTGACACAATCACCATCCAGCTGTTCTCGGCCCCCAAGCGCATGGGCCTGGAAGATGCCTATACCGTGCTGGCCGGCTGGATGGAATTGGCTGACAAAGGTGCGGAACTCGCCGAGTAACTTTTCTACGGGCAAAAAAAACCCCGGACTTCGTATGGGGAGGGGAAGTTCGGGGTTCAAGTACCGGACCGCTAGGGCGGGGTCCGGATATCTGCCAACACTTAACACAACATAGGAGCATTGAAGGGCTTCACCACCCATTCAGTAACTCTGAGTAGCAGTTCACAGGTTAAGTTCCGGCAGGTTCAAAAAACTATTGGAAATAACTGCAGCGGATTTCCGATCTAAAGCACTGCGCCACCACGCTCGGTGGTGGCGATGCCGCGAAATCAGTGCGCTTCGTCCCAGTTGTCGCCTACGCCAACGTCCACCACCAACGGCACATCCAACTGCGCGGCCGCGCTCATGTGCTCGCGAATCTTCTCGCTGACCTCGGCCACCAGATCCTCCCGCACTTCGAGCACCAGTTCATCGTGTACCTGCAGGATCACCTTGGCATCCAGGCCCGACGCGGTCAGCCAGTTATCCACCAGCACCATGGCCTTCTTGATGATATCCGCCGCCGTGCCCTGCATCGGCGCGTTGATCGCCGTGCGTTCTGCGGCCGCGCGCTCCTGGGGCTTGTTGGAGTTGATATCCGGCAAATACAGCCGACGTCCGAAGAAGGTTTCCACGTAGCCTTGATCGGCAGCCTGGGCGCGGGTGCGCTCCATGTACTCGCGAACGCCTGGGTAGCGGGCGAAGTACACATCGATGTAAGCCTTTGCGGTCTTGGTATCGACACCGATGTCCTTGCCGAGCTTCTGAGCCCCCATGCCGTAGATCAGGCCAAAGTTGATCGCCTTGGCACTGCGACGCTGATTGGAGGTGACCTCAGCCAATTCGACCTTGAACACCTCGGCCGCCGTGGCGGTATGCACATCCAGGTCGTTACGGAACGCATTCATCAGCCCCTCGTCCTTGGACAGGTGCGCCATGATCCGTAGTTCGATCTGCGAATAGTCCGCCGCCAGCAGTTTGTAGCCCTTGGGCGCGACAAACGCCTGGCGGATGCGCCGCCCTTCGGCGGTGCGCACCGGGATGTTCTGCAGGTTCGGGTCGCTGGAAGACAGCCGCCCGGTCGCCGCCACCGCCTGATGGTAAGAGGTGTGAACACGCCCGGTCCGCGGGTTGATCTGCTCCGGCAAGCGGTCGGTGTAAGTGCTTTTCAGCTTGCTCATGCTGCGGTACTGCATCAGTACCTTGGGCAGCGGATAGTCATCTTCGGCCAGCTTGGCCAGCACTTCCTCTGCCGTGGATGCCTGGCCCTTGCCCGTTTTTTTCAGCACCGGCAGGCCGAGTTTCTCGTAGAGAATCGCGCCGAGCTGCTTGGGCGAACCCAGGTTGAATGCTTCGCCGGCGATCTCGAACGCCTGGCGCTCCAGTTCGACCATCTTGTTGCCCAGCTCGATGCTCTGGACACCGAGCAGCTGCGCATCCACCAGCGCGCCCTGGCGTTCGATACGCGCAAGCACCGGCACCAGGGGTATTTCGATGTCCGTCAACACACTCGCCAGGCTCGGTATGGCGGTGAGCTGTGCGTGCAGTGCCTGATGCAGGCGCAGCGTCACGTCCGCATCCTCGGCGGCATAAGGGCCAGCCTGTTCGAGCGGGATCTGGTCGAACGTGAGCTGCTTGGCGCCTTTGCCGGCGATGTCCTGGAAACTGACGGTGTCGTAGTCCAGGTACTTCTTGGCCAGGCTGTCCATATCATGGCGGGTCGCAGTGGAATTCAACACGTAGGATTCAAGCATGGTGTCGAACGCGATACCGCGCACGCTGATGCCATTCGCCGGGTCGCCGCCGATGGCACAGTTGGCCAGGATATTCATATCGAACTTGGCGTGCTGGCCGACCTTGAGCTTGCTCGGGTCTTGCAATAATGGCTTCAAGGCCAGCAACACAGTGTCGCGATCCAGCTGCTGCGGCGCACCGATGTAGGAATGGGTCAGCGGGATGTAGGCGGCTTCATGGGGCTGCACGGCGAAGGAAACCCCCACCAGTTGCGCCTGCTGAGCGTCGATCCCGGTGGTTTCGGTGTCGAAAGCGAACAACTTCGCGTCGTTGAGCTTCTTCAGCCAGGCATCGAATGTGGCTTGGTCGAGGATCGTGGTGTAGGTCGTTTCTGCGGGTGCCGCGGGCGCGGCCTCAACAATGTCCTCGGCAACAGGCGCGGCCTTGAGCTCCACTCGCTTGGCATCGCGCTGAATCTCATCGAACCAGCTCTTGAACTCCAGCAGGGTGTAAAGCTCCAGCAACTTTTCGCGATCCGGTTCAATCAGGTGCAAATCGTCCAGACCCACGTCCAGCGGCACATCGATCTTGATCGTCGCCAACTGATAGGAGAGGAATGCCATCTCCTTATGCTCTTCCAGCTTCGCCGGCAGCGTCTTGGCACCGCGGATCGGCAGGGTCGGCACAATGTCCAACTGCTCATAAAGCTCTTTGAGGCCGCCGTTCACGCCCACCAGCAAGCCGGAAGCGGTCTTCGGACCAATGCCCGGAACGCCCGGGATGTTGTCGGACGAATCGCCCATCAACGCCAGATAGTCGATGATCTGCTCCGGAGCGACGCCAAATTTCTCCTTTACGCCTTCGATGTCCATCGAGCTACCGGTCATGGTGTTGACCAGGGTAATGTGCCCGTCGACCAACTGCGCCATGTCCTTATCGCCGGTGGAGATCACCACCGGACGGTCAGCGGCCGCACTGCTGCGGGCCAGGGTACCGATCACGTCATCGGCCTCGACGCCTTCGACGCACAGCAAAGGGAAGCCCAGGGCGATCACGCTCTGGTGCAGGGGCTCGATTTGCACGCGCATGTCATCGGGCATGCTTGGGCGGTTGGCCTTGTATTCGGCGTACATGTCATCGCGAAACGTCCCACCCTTGGCGTCGAACACTACCGCGAACGGGCTGTCCGGGTACTGCTTGCGCAGGCTTTTGAGCATGTTCAACACGCCCTTGACCGCACCGGTCGGCAGGCCTTTGGAAGTGGTCAGCGGTGGCAGCGCGTGGAACGCGCGGTACAGGTAAGACGAACCGTCCACCAGGACGAGGGGGGCTTGGCTCATGAGCAGGATCAACCTTTTCGGCGGGTCAGGCGCTAGAATAGCCGGACCAATGAAAACAAAGGGACAAGGTTATCATGCGTACATTCAATCGCCTGCTGTTGACCGGCCTGATTGCACTCGCTCCGATGGCTGCCATGGCGGCAGACAGCGCGCCTTCGGGTGATCCGGAAGTGACCATTCGCACGGAAGGCGACCGGACTATCCAGGAGTACCGTCAAAACGGTTTCCTGTATGCAATCAAGGTGACCGTAAAAGGCGCGCCTCCGTATTTCCTGGTACGCGCGGATGGAACCGACGCGAACTTCATCCGCTCTGACCAGCCGGATATGCTGATCCCGTCATGGAAGATCTTCGAATGGAAATGATTTCTTAACTTCAATTGGCGCCGCCCACTGCGGCGCCCGTACTGGCAGTTTTAACCATGTCTGTGTTCACCCCCCTGGCTCGGCCCGAGCTGGAAACCTTTCTCGCCCCCTACGGGCTCGGCCGCCTGCTTGACTTCCAGGGGATTGCCGCTGGTAGCGAAAACACCAATTTCTTTATCAGCCTGGAACAGGGCGAATTCGTCCTGACCCTGGTTGAGCGCGGCCCTGTCGCAGAGATGCCGTTCTTCATCGAACTGCTCGATGTGCTCCACGATGCCGACCTGCCGGTACCCTACGCCCTGCGCACCACGGACGGCGTCGCATTGCGCGAACTGAAAGGCAAACCGGCGCTGCTGCAACCGCGCCTGGCCGGCAAGCACATCAAGGACGCCAACTCACAGCATTGCGCCCAGGTCGGCGACCTGCTCGGCCATCTGCACCTGGCGACGCAAGGCGAGAAGGTGCTGGAGCGCAGGACCGATCGCGGCCTGGACTGGATGCTCAGCGAGGGTGCGCAGCTGATTTCGCACCTGGACGATGCACAGCAAAGCCTGCTGCAAGCAGTATTGACTGAAATCGAGGCCCATAAGGCCGAGATCCTCGCCCTGCCACGCGCCAACGTGCACGCCGACCTGTTCCGCGACAACGCGATGTTCGAAGGCACACACCTGACCGGCCTGATCGACTTCTACAACGCCTGCTCGGGCCCGATGCTGTACGACGTGGCAATCGCCCTGAATGACTGGTGTTCGGACGCCGATGGCGTAATTGATGGCCCGCGCGCCCGAGCGTTGCTGGGTGCCTACGCAGGCCTGCGGCCGTTCACGGCCAAGGAGGCCGAGCTATGGCCGACCATGCTGCGGGTGGCGTGCGTGCGGTTCTGGCTGTCGCGCCTGATCGCCGCTGAGTCCTTTGCCGGGCAGAATGTTCTCATTCACGATCCCGCCGAGTTCGAGCATCGGCTGGCGCAACGCCAAGACGTCACTGTCCACCTGCCGTTCGCCCTTTAACGGTTCAGGCGGGCAAAAAAATGTGGGAGGGGGCTTGCTCCCGATAGCGGTAGATCAGTCAACTTATGCACTGACTGGCACTCTGCTATCGGGAGCAAGCCCCCTCCCACATTTGATCTGCGCTGCGGCTTATAACGACTCCAGGCACCCTGCCAAGTCGTTCCCCAACTTCTCCAGCACCTGTTCGTAACCCTGGGCTGTGGCCGGGGTGTAGCCGCCCAGCGCATCCAATTCCGCCAGCTTCACCGGCAAACCTGCCACCAGGGTTTCGGCCAAACGTGGACGCAGCGGCGGTTCACTGAACACACAGGTCTTGCCCACTTCCTGCAAACGCGTACGCATCGCCGCCACATGCTGGGCGCCAGGCTGCACTTCGGCGGCAACGCTGAACACGCCGGTGTGCTTGAGCCCGTAGGCGTCTTCAAAGTAATCAAAGGCTTCGTGGAACACGAAGTAAGGTTTGTCACCGATGCTCGCCAGGCGTTTTTTCAGGCGCGCATCCAGTGCATCCAGGCGCTCGTCGAAAGCCTTGGCATTGCTCTGATAACGCGCGGCGTTCACGGGGTCCGCTGCACTGAGGTCAGCGGCCATACGCGCTGCGATCACCCGAGCGTTCACCGTGGACAGCCACAGGTGCGCATCCAGGCTCCCCGGGCGGTGATCATGGTCATGTTCGTCGGCATCGTCGGCGTGGGAATGGCTATCTTCGGCGAACCGACGCAATTTCATCCCCGGCAGGTCTTGAACTGCTACGGTCAGCGCGGTACGCCCCTTGAGCACGCGAGGCAGGAAGCCCTCCATGTCCGGCCCGATCCAATACAGCAGATCGACCGACTGCACGCGCCGTACGTCGGATGGGCGCAAGGCGAAGTTATGGGGCGATGCACCCGGCGGCAGCAATACCTCCGGAACCGCCACACCGTCCTGCACGGCAGCGGCAATCAACTGCAATGGCTTGATGCTCGTGAGCACCTTGACCTCGGCCTGAGCGGCGCCAGCGAGGAACAAACTGGTGACAAATACGACAAAAACGGGAAAAAGTCGGGACACGATGACCACTCAATGACGTAGGAACGGGTAACATAATAACGTCTCTATCAAATATCTGTCGCCGCTCATGCCTAAAACACCGCTTGCCAGCCGTCCACACGACCACTCTCACTGCGTGCATACCGCGCTGTCGGAGGCCGACACCCTGTGCGCACAGAAAGGCTTGCGCCTGACCGCCCTGCGTCGCCGGGTGCTGGAACTCGTCTGGCAGAGCCACAAGCCCCTGGGTGCCTACGACATCCTGGGTGTGCTCAGCGAGCAGGACGGCCGCCGGGCCGCGCCGCCGACCGTGTACCGCGCGCTGGATTTCCTGCTGGAAAACGGCCTGGTGCACCGCATTGCCTCGCTCAACGCCTTTGTCGGCTGCAACCACCCGGAGCACGCGCATCAGGGCCAGTTCCTGATCTGCCGCGAGTGCCACGCCGCCATCGAGCTTGAACAAAAAAGCATCAGCGATGCCATCATCAAGAGCTCCGCCGACGTAGGCTTCCGGGTCGAAGGGCAGACGGTCGAAGTGGTCGGCCTGTGCTCGGGCTGCCAGGGGGCTTGATGAGCAACGCGTTAATCCGCCTGGAGCAGGTCGGCGTCACGTTTGCCGGGCAGAACGTGCTGGATAACATCGCCTTGAGCGTCGAGCCGGGGCAGATCGTCACCCTGATCGGCCCCAATGGCGCCGGCAAGACCACCCTGGTGCGCGCCGTACTCGGCCTGCTCAAGCCCGACACCGGCAGCGTGTGGCGCAAGCCCAGGCTGCGCGTGGGCTACATGCCGCAAAAGCTGCATGTTGATCCGACCTTGCCCTTGTCTGTACTGCGGTTTTTGCGCCTGGTGCCCGGTGTGGACCGCGCCCGCGCGCAGGCCGCCCTCAAGGAAGTCGGTGCCGAGCAGGTCATCGACAGCCCGGTGCAAAGCATCTCCGGCGGCGAAATGCAGCGCGTGCTGCTGGCCCGTGCCCTGCTGCGCGAGCCCGAGTTGCTGGTGCTGGATGAACCCGTGCAGGGCGTCGACGTCGCCGGCCAGGCCGAGCTGTACAGCCTGATCACCCGCCTGCGCGACCGCCATGGCTGCGGCGTGCTGATGGTCTCCCATGATTTGCACCTGGTGATGAGCACCACCGACCAAGTGGTATGCCTCAACCGCCACGTGTGCTGCTCCGGCCACCCGGAACAAGTCAGCAGCGACCCGGCGTTCGTCGAACTGTTCGGCAAGAACGCCCAGAGCCTGGCGATCTATCACCACCATCACGATCACGCCCATGACCTGCATGGCGCTGTCGTTGACGATCCCGCGACGCCCCACACCCACGTTCATGGAGATAGCTGCAAGCATGGCTGATTTTCTGCTTTACGCCCTGCTGGCAGGCTTGGCTCTGGCGCTGGTGGCGGGCCCGCTGGGCTCGTTCGTGGTCTGGCGGCGCATGGCGTATTTTGGCGACACCTTGTCCCACGCCGCGCTGCTGGGCGTGGCCATGGGCTTCCTGCTGGATGTGAGCCCGACCATCGCCGTGACCGTGGGTTGCCTGCTGCTGGCGGTGCTGCTGGTGACCCTGCAACAGCGCCAGCCACTGGCCTCGGACACCCTGTTGGGCATCCTGGCGCCGAGCACGCTGTCCCTGGGCCTGGTGGTGCTGAGCTTTATGCATGAAGTGCGCATCGACCTGATGGCCTATCTGTTCGGCGACCTGCTGGCGATCAGCCCCACCGATCTTGCCTGGATTCTCGGCGGCAGCGCCGCAGTATTGGTGCTATTGGTCGCCCTGTGGCGCCCACTGCTGGCCATCACGGTGCATGAAGAACTGGCCAGGGTCGAAGGTTTGCCCGTACCAGCGTTGCGCATGGCCCTGATGCTGCTGATTGCCGTGGTGATCGCTGTCGCGATGAAGATTGTCGGCGTATTGTTGATCACATCGCTGTTGATCATTCCGGCCGCCGCCGCCCAGCGCCACGCCCGCTCGCCGGAGCAGATGGCAATCGGTGCCAGCCTGTTGGGGATGCTGGCAGTGTGCGGGGGCCTGGCGTTGTCATGGTTCAAGGACACACCGGCCGGACCGTCGATCGTAGTCACGGCGGCCGCCCTGTTTCTGCTGAGTTTTGTCCTGCCCCGTCGAGGGGTGTAGACTTGCTCGCTTTTTGCGCAAATAGAGAGTCGCAGGAATGAAGTTGTTCACCTCCCGTTATCTGCTCCTTGCCGCGTTTTCCCTGCTGCTGGGCGCCTGTCAAAGCACACCGCCCGCCGCCCCAGAGGCCCCGGATCCGCGTGCTGCGGCCATCGCGCAGCTGGAGCAAAACCTGGCCAGCAGTGAGCTGGCCACCGCCGAAGACCAACTGGCCGCGCTGCAGGCCCAGTCGCCCAATGACCCGACGCTGGAGCCCTACCAACGTCAATTGGCCGAGGCTTACCTGCAGCGCAGCCAGATTGTGCTGCAAAAAGGCGATGTAAACGCCGCCGCCACCGCCCTGAGCCGTGCCCGCGCGCTGATGCCCAAGGCGCCGGCGCTGACCGGTGGCGTCAACAGCGCCATCACCCACGCCCGTAAAGTCGAGCTGGATAAAGCCGAAGAGGCCCTCAAGGCCGCCGAAGCCAAGCCCGCTGCCAAGGTCATCGACCCGGCCGCGCCAAGCACCACCGTGGCGCTGAACCTTACTGATATTGAAGCGCTGCGCCATCAACTGGATGCGATTGCCACCGACGTGGTGAATTACCAGTGCGATGTGACGATCCAGGCGCCGCGCACCCAGGATTACCCGTGGCTGGCCACGTTGCTGACCAAACGGGTGAAGCGTATTGATTCAGGGTATGACCTGAAGATTCACCGGCAGATTCTGAAACATATTCCGGCGCAGGTTGTGCTGATCCCGCGCAAGGCGGAATAAAGCATCGGGGCGGTGCGACGATTCGACTTGCCCCCCCGATGGCGATCTAACAAACAACCAAAAAATCAGGCCGGAATCGCCTTAGCCTTCGGCTCACGATCCCAAACCCGATGCTGTGCAATCGCGGCAAAAAACGCCTTGAACGCTTTCGCATCCGAACCCACGATCAACCCCGCATCCGTCTCCAGCTTCAGCAGATCCAGCAGTGGCTTCACGTCACTGGCAACCGCAATCGCCTTCAGGTGTTTGTAGGCTTCCAGAACGTAATGCAATGCCACACCATCACCGCTCAGTGCTTTAACCGACTCTTTTCCGCCTGGAATAAATACGGCGTCAAACGCAATCGACGGCATGCCTTCCATCGACGCATCCACCGGCAGGCGCTTGCCATCCGCCGTCTTCACCGGCGCCGAGGTCGGCCCCAGCAACTTGGCATGGGCACCTTCTGCAGCCAGTGCTTTTTTCAGCGCATCGATTGCCGCGCCATCCACACCGTCAGCCGCGAGAATCGCGACTTTGCGCGTCTTGATATCGCCGGACAGCAGGTTCACCTGGCTCAATGCCGGCGACTCTTTCAGCGAAGACTCACGCGGCGCTACCGTGCCTTTGGTCGGCGCCGGCAGACCAAGGTTCTGCGCCACGCGCTTGGCCAGTTCCAGATCGATATTGGCCAGAATCTCGTTGACCTGACGCGCGCGGATAAACTCGCGCTCCACCTTGCCCAACTCGAAGCTGTAGGCCGCTATGATGTGCTCTTTCTCGTGGTGGCTCATGCTGTGGAAAAACAGCGCAGCCTGGGAAAAGTGGTCGCCAAACGACTCACTGCGCTCACGCACCTTATTGGCATCGACGCGCTCGTAATAGGTTTCGAAACCGCCTTCCTGGGCAGCCGGCGGCGTTTCTTTCGGCCAACCACCATCGATCGAATTCGGCTCGTACGCGGCTCGGCCCTTGTCGATCACGGTGCGGTGCTGGGCGTCGCGCTGGCCATTGTGGAAAGGCACTACAGGCCGGTTGATCGGCAGCTCATGGAAGTTCGGACCGCCGAGACGGCTGATCTGCGTATCCGTGTAGGAAAACAGACGACCTTGCAGCAACGGGTCGTTGGTGAAGTCGATACCCGGCACGATGTGGCCCGGGCAAAACGCGACCTGCTCGACTTCGGCAAAGAAGTTATCCGGGTTACGGTTCAGCACCATCTTGCCCAGCGGCGTGATCGGCACCAGTTCCTCGGGGATGATCTTGGTCGGATCGAGCAGGTCAAAGTCGAACTTATGCTCGTCTTCTTCCGCAACGATCTGCACACCCAGCTCCCACTCAGGGTAATCGCCGCTTTCAATCGCTTCCCACAGGTCACGGCGGTGGTAATCGGTATCTTTACCGGCAAGCTTTTGCGCTTCGTCCCACACCAGGGAACAGGTGCCGACCTTCGGGTGCCAGTGGAACTTCACAAAGCTGGACTTACCTTCGGTATTGATCAAGCGGAAGGTGTGAATGCCAAACCCCTGCATGGCACGCAGGCTTTTTGGAATGGCGCGGTCAGACATCGCCCAGATCACCATGTGCGCCGACTCCGGCTGCAACGAAACAAAATCCCAGAACGTATCGTGGGCCGAGCCGCCGGTAGGAATTTCGTTGTGTGGCTCAGGTTTTACCGCATGCACGAAGTCGGGAAACTTGATCGCATCCTGAATGAAAAACACCGGCATGTTGTTGCCGACCAGGTCGAAGTTGCCCTCGTCGGTGAAGAACTTCACCGCGAAACCGCGCACGTCACGCACCGTATCGCCCGAGCCACGCGGGCCCTGCACGGTGGAGAAACGCACGAACACCGGGGTTTTATGCTCGGGGTTACGCAGGAAACCTGCCTTGCTCAGCGCGGAATGGTTTTCATAGGTCTGGAAATAGCCATGGGCGCCGGTGCCCCGGGCATGCACGATGCGCTCGGGGATACGCTCATGGTCAAAGTGCGTGATTTTTTCACGCATGATGAAGTCTTCCAGCAGCGAGGGGCCGCGGGCACCGACTTTCAATGTGTTCTGGTTGTCGGAGATCTTCACGCCTTGGTTGGTACGCAGGGCCTGGCCGGTCGCATCGGAACGGAATTCCTCCAGGGCTTGCAGCTTGGCGTTGGTGTTGCCACGGTCCAGGGTGTCGGTGCCTGCAAGTTCACTCTTCGACGGGGTGGCTGGCTTCTTGGTACTCATCAGTCAAAACTCCTTATTCAAAGTGGCCAGAGCGGTCCCCGGCTCGTTTGAGCAAAACCCCAGGCACGGCACCTGGGAAATCGAGTTGCTTAAGTAGTGACTGACACGGTTTTCTGCCGTTCCTTTTTTATGACCTTTGATCGCGTTATTGCCAAATCACTGGTTGAATGCGAAATAAATGCTAAGAAACGCTATACGGACAGGCTAAAATGCGCGCCCGGCTAACCGCTGATCCCTTTTCAATGCGCCCCACAAGGTTCGCTACGTGATCGAGTTTCAAAACGTCCATAAAACCTACCGCGTCGCCGGTAAGGATATTCCCGCGCTGTACCCCACCAGCCTGCGCGTCGAAAACGGCCAGGTGTTTGGCCTGATCGGCCACTCGGGTGCAGGTAAAAGCACGCTGCTGCGCCTGATCAACCGCCTGGAAGAGCCCAGCGGCGGCCAGATCACGGTGGACGGCGAAGAAGTCACCGCCCTGGACGCCAACGGCCTGCGCCGTTTCCGCCAGCAGGTCGGGATGATCTTCCAGCACTTCAACCTGCTGGCGTCCAAGACCGTTGCCGACAATGTGGCCTTGCCACTGACCCTGGCCGGCGAATTGTCGCGCAAGGACATCGACCAACGTGTCGCCGAGCTACTTGCCCGCGTCGGCCTGTCGGACCACGCCGGGAAGTACCCGGCGCAGTTGTCCGGTGGCCAGAAGCAGCGCGTCGGCATTGCCCGCGCCCTGGCGACCAAGCCGAAAATCCTGCTATGCGACGAGGCCACCAGCGCCCTCGACCCGCAGACCACCGCCTCGGTCCTGCAATTGCTGGCCGAGATCAATCGCGAGTTGAAACTGACCATCGTGCTGATCACCCATGAAATGGATGTGATCCGCCGCGTGTGTGACCAGGTAGCCGTGATGGACGCCGGCGTGATCGTCGAGCAAGGCTCGGTGGCCGACGTGTTCCTGCACCCCAAGCACCCGACCACCAAGCGTTTTGTGCAGGAAGCCGAGCAGGTCGATGAAGGCGAGCAGCGTGATGACTTCGCCCATGTACCGGGTCGCATCGTACGGCTGACGTTCCAGGGTGAAGCGACCTACGCGCCATTGCTGGGTACCGTCGCCCGCGAAACGGGGGTGGACTACAGCATCCTCGCCGGCCGCATCGACCGCATCAAAGACATCCCCTACGGGCAACTGACCCTTGCGGTCACCGGCGGTGACATGGAAGCGGCCTTTGCCCGCTTTACCGCCGCAGACGTCCACATGGAGGTGCTGCGCTGATGGACGTTTTCTTGAGTTTCTTCGCCAATATCGACTGGTCCGAAATCTGGCTCGCCACCGGCGACACCATGATCATGCTGTTCGGTTCGCTGTTTTTCACCGTGGTATTGGGCCTGCCTTTAGGCGTGCTGCTGTTCCTGACCAGCCCACGCCAGCTGTTCGAGCAAAAAGGCCTGTACGCGCTGCTGTCGCTGGTCGTGAACATCCTGCGCTCGCTGCCGTTCATCATCCTGCTGATCGTGATGATCCCGTTCACCGTGCTGATCACCGGTACCTCCCTGGGCGTAGCGGGCGCGATCCCGCCGCTGGTCGTAGGGGCCACGCCATTCTTCGCGCGCCTGGTGGAAACCGCCTTGCGTGAAGTGGACCGCGGCATCATCGAGGCCACCCAGTCCATGGGGGCCAGCACCCGCCAGATCATCATCAACGCGCTGCTGCCCGAGGCACGCCCCGGCATCTTCGCGGCGATAACGGTGACGGCGATTACCCTGGTGTCCTACACGGCCATGGCCGGTGTCGTCGGTGCCGGAGGCCTGGGTGACCTGGCGATCCGTTTCGGTTACCAGCGCTTCCAGACCGATGTGATGGTGGTCACCGTGGTAATGCTGTTGATCCTGGTGCAAATTCTGCAAACCGTCGGCGACAAGCTGGTGGTGCACTTTTCTCGAAAATAACGGCCATTGCCGGTCAAAAGCCGGCACATGCCCGAACAAGGAGCTTGTTGGATGAAAAAACTACTGGTTGCTTTCGCCGCCGTTGCCGCGTTTTCCGCCCACGCCGCCGAGACCCTGAAAGTCGCTGCCTCGCCGGTGCCCCACGCGGAAATCCTGGAATTCGTGAAACCTGCCCTCGCCAAAGAAGGCGTGGACCTGCAAGTCAAAGTCTTCACCGATTACGTACAGCCCAACGTCCAGGTAGCGGAAAAGCGCCTGGACGCGAACTTCTTCCAGCACCAGCCATACCTGGATGAATTCAACAAAGCCAAAGGCACTCACCTGGTGAGCGTCGGCGCTGTGCACCTGGAGCCCCTGGGCGCTTACTCCAGCAAGTACAAAAAACTGGAAGACCTGCCTGACGGCGCCAACGTGGTGATCCCGAACGACGCCACCAACGGTGGCCGCGCGCTGTTGCTGCTGGCCAAGCACAACCTGATCACCCTGAAGGACCCGACCAACATCCTGTCGACCATCAAGGACATCACCGAAAACCCGAAAAACCTGAAATTCCGCGAACTCGAAGCCGCCACCCTGCCGCGCGTGCTGACCCAGGTCGACCTGGCGCTGATCAACACCAACTATGCGCTGGAAGCCAAGCTGGACCCGTCCAAGGACGCCCTGGTGATCGAAGGCAATGACTCGCCTTACGTGAACATCCTCGTGAGCCGCGAAGACAACCAGGATTCGGACGCGATGAAGAAGCTGATTGCAGCCCTGCACACCCCTGAGGTGAAGCAATTCATCCAAGAGAAGTACAAAGGCGCGATCCTGCCGGCGTTCTGATCCGACTCGGTCTCCAACACGCTGGAGATCAAAAAATGTGGGAGGGGGCTTACCCCCTCCCACATGTGTTGTGTATTGCCTTGTTACTTGCGCTGCAACAGCCCTGGCAGTTGCGCCACCAGCTTCTGGTTGTTCAACGGCGCACGGATAAAGCCGCGCTGGGTACCATCCGGACCGATCAGCGCCAGGTTGCCGCTGTGGTCGACGGTGTAGTTGGGCTTGCTGGTGTCTGCCGGGATGAACGGGATGCTCACGGCATTCGAGACCTTCTGCACATCCTCCACGTTCGCGCCGGCGAGGCCTTCGAATTGCGGGTCGAAGTAGCCCAGGTACTGCTTGAGCTGGGTCGGGGTGTCGCGGTTCGGGTCGACGCTGACCAGGATTACCTGCAACTTATCCACAGCCTCCTTAGGCAACTCGCTCTTGATCTGGCGCAGTTGGGCGAGGGTGGTCGGGCAGATGTCGGGGCAGAAGGTGTAGCCGAAGAACAGCAGGCTCCACTTGCCTTTCAACTCGTTGACCCGCACCGGCTGGCCGTCCTGGTTGGTCATGCTGACCGGCGGCAGCTGGCGGCTTTGCGGCAGCAGGATGATGCCGGCGTCGATCAACGCGGTAGGGTCGCCCTGGCCCTTGCCCGAGAGCACTTTGTTAACGGTCAGGCCCATGATCAACGCGACGATGGCCACCAGGATAAAGACGGTTTTTTGAGTTCGAGTCATAGGTTCAACAGTAAGTAGTGGTCTACGAGCAGGGCGATAAACAGCAGGAACAGGTACCAGATAGAGTACTTGAAGGTGTTGATCGCCGCGTGCGGCTGAGCGCCACGGTACAGCACCCAGGCCCATTGCAGAAAGCGTCCGCCCAAAACCAGCGCACAGGCCAGGTAGAGCGGGCCGCTCATGTGGATCACATAGGGCATCAGGCTCACCGCCAACAGGGCGAAGGTATAGAGCAGGATATGCACCTTGGTGTAGTGCTCGCCGTGAGTGACGGGCAGCATCGGGATATCGGCCTTGGCGTATTCCTCCTTGCGGTGAATGGCCAGGGCCCAGAAGTGCGGCGGGGTCCAGGCGAAGATGATCAGCACCAGCAACAAGGGTTCGGCGCTGACATGGCCGGTGACGGCAACCCAGCCCAACAGCGGTGGCGCGGCACCGGCCAGGCCTCCGATGACAATATTTTGCGGCGTCGCACGCTTGAGAAAACCGGTGTAGACCACCGCGTAACCGAGCAGCGAAGCCAGCGTCAGCCATGCCGCCAGGGGATTGGTGAACGCCAGCAACAAGGCCAATCCTGCAACGGCTAGAAACAAAGCAAAGGCCAGCGCCGCCACCGGCGACACACGCCCCTCCGCCAACGGTCGCTTATGGGTGCGGGCCATCACCGCATCAATCCGCCGGTCCACCACATGGTTCACCGCCGCCGCGCCACCGGCACACAGGGCTATCCCCAGGTTGCCGAAAACCAGCACCGCCCACGGCACACCGGCGCGGGTGGCGAGGAACATGCCGACCAGGGAGGTGATGAGCATCAGCACCACCACTTTCGGCTTGGTCAGCTCCAGGTAGTCGCGCCAGATCGCCTGGCTGTGGCGCGCGCCGATCAAGGTCGCCATGGCATCTCTCCTTTAAGGGTGATGAGGCCCGATACGTGTTTGCGCGGGCTGAAGCGCCAGCCGAAGGGCAACTGGTGACGCACCCGGACCAGACTGGTGCGGGCGTGGTAATTGACCAGCACCAGGGTCAATAACAACGCTGCACCGCCGGCGTTATGGCCGACCGCAACCGGCAGCGGCAGGTGGAAATACACGTTGCTCAGGCCCAGGCTGATTTGTGCCGCCAGGGCAATCAACAGCAGGCCCGCGAGCCGCGTCATACCCACCGCACGCAGCTGCCAGGCCAGCCCCGCAAGCACCAGGGTGACCAGCACTGCACCGATGCGGTGGGTCAGGTGGATAGCGGTGCGCGCGTCGCTGTCGAGCTGGCCGCCCAGGTAATTGGGGCCGATGTGCTGGGTCAGGTGAAAGCCGTTGGCAAAGTCCGCCGCAGGCCACCACTGGCCATGGCAGGTGGGCAAATCGATGCAGGCCACCGCTGCATAGTTGGAACTGACCCAGCCGCCCAAGGCGATCTGGCCGATCACCAGCACCAGACCCGCCGTGGCCCAATATTGCAGGCGCCTGGGCACGATCAACGCGGGCAACACCCCAGACAAGCGCAGGGTCAGCAGGAACAACAGGCTCAAGGTCGCAAAGCCGCCCAACAAGTGCCCCGTCACCACCTGGGGCCACAGCTTCAAGGTCACCGTCCACATGCCAAACGCCGCCTGGGCGAACACCACTATCAACAGAAACAACGGCAGTTTCACTGGCTGGCCCGGATCACGCCGATGGCTCCACGAACGCGCCGCCAACAGCACAATCAACAGGCCCAGGGTGCCGGCGAAGTAGCGATGGGTCATCTCCGCCCAGCCCTTGTCAGCCTCCACGGGCGTATCGGGAAAATGCAATTCGGCATGGGCCAGCTGGGCCTCGCTTTGCGGCACGCTGATAAAGCCGTAGCAGCCCGGCCAGTCCGGGCAACCGAGGCCGGCGTGGGTCAGGCGGGTGTAGGCGCCGAGCAGCACGACGATCAGCGCCAGCAGGGTGGCAAACAACGCGAGGCGAAATCCAGGTTTGGCCATGACGATGCCCTTATCCGATGTTCGACAGTTTCAACAGGTGGCGCAGGTCATTGAGCAAGTCCTTGCCCTTGACCTTGGCGTCGTAGCGCAGCACCAGGTTGCCGTGGGGGTCGACGATCCACAGTTGCGCAGCGCCCGGCGCGGCGGCGTTTTTGGTGAAGGTCGAGAGATCCAGTGAGTAGCGCTGCAATTGCGGGTATTCGGCCTTGAGCTTGGTGTCATAGTCGGCAGCGACCGGTTGCGCACTGGCCAAGGCATGGCTGGCGCGTGAAGCGTCGCGCCCCAGGCCGATCTGCAACTGGCGCGCGAGGTACACCAGTTGCTGGCAATCGGCGGCGCAGGCGCCAGGCGCGGTGACCAGCAACTGCCAGCGCTGTTCATCGGCCTGCACGCCAATATCGGCGCGGGTCTGACCGTTACCGATCATTTCTCCGTGGTAGCTGCGACTGTCCGGCACCCAGAACTGCAGTTTGTACATGAAGGTGGCCAGCACCATCGGACCGATCACCATCAGCAGGATCAGCATCAGCTGCCAGCGGCCTTTGCGCCGATCAGGCACCTCAGACATGTTGAGTGGATTCGTGGCCGTTCCCATGGGGCTTCTCCTTTGTGGTGTGCCATCCGAGGTAGAGGTAAAGAGCCAGTAGCGCCAGGGACATGGCGAACCACTGCACCGCGTAGGCCAAGTGTTTTTCCGGCCCCATCGCAACGATGGGCCAGGTGGTTTCGTACGTGCCGGGGCCGGCTTCGGTGCGCAGCTCATAGGCAAAACCGTTGCGGCCCAGCTCAGCCCACAGCGCGGCGGGGTGCAACGCGGTCAACAGGCGCGGCCATTGCGCGGTCGTGGGGTCCGCATGCAGCTGGAAGGTTTCGCCGGGCGCGACATACACCCAGGCGTCGAGATTTAAAGGCTGATCCGGGGTGGTGAAGACGGGCGGGGTGCGCCGATCCGGCCACGGCAACCAGCCCCGATTGAGCAATAACCACAGGCCGCTGGCCTGGTCATGAAAGGGTTGCAGCAACTCGACACCTGCCTTGCCGTCGCGCATGCGGTTATCCAGCAATACGCTGTGCTCGGCATCGAATTGCCCGCGCAGATGCACGCGGCGAAAGGCCGGGTCCGCCATATCCCCGAGTTGCACACTGCTGATCGGCTCAGCGGCGCGGCGTTCGGCATAGCTGTCCACCAGCAACTGCTTCTCATGGCCGCGCGACAGCTGCCAGACGCCCAAGCCCACCATCAAAGGCAGCAGAATCATCACCACCACAGTCGGTGCGATACCTGGACGAAAGCGTTTCATGGCGCTGGCTATACTTGTTTTCATTGCCCGCCCATCCCCTTAATGCCCACCAACGCCAGGAACCAGACCATGCTCAAAGCAGCCATTGCCCTGATGCTGATCGCGACCGTCGTGAGCCTGTTCAGTGGCCTGTTCTTCCTGGTCAAGGACGAGGGCAACTCCAACCGCCTCGTGACGGCCTTGACCGTGCGTGTGGTACTGGCCGTGATCACCGTGGCATTGATCGCCTGGGGATTTTTCAGCGGCCAGCTGGTATCTCATGCGCCCTGGTAAGTCGCCTCAGAGCACATAGACGAAGAAAAACAGCCCGATCCACACCACATCCACGAAGTGCCAATACCAACTGGCCGCCTCGAAACCGAACTGATGCTCGGCATTGAAATGCCCGCGCAGGATGCGCATCAGCATCACAAACAAAATGATGGTGCCGATGGTCACGTGAGCACCGTGGAAGCCCGTGAGCATAAAGAACGTCGCGCCGTACACCCCCGAACCCAAGGTCAGGCCCAGTTCTTTATAGGCATGGATGTATTCCTCGGCCTGGAACCCGAGGAATGCCAGGCCCAGCAAGACGGTGATCGCCAGCCAGATTTTCAGCGCGCCGCGATGCCCCTTGCGCAAGGCGTGGTGGGCAATGGTGATGGTCACGCTGGAACTCACCAGCAGGATGGTGTTCACCAACGGCAAGCCCCACGGGCTGATGGTGCCCTCCGGCGCGGGATAGAGCTTCGGGTCCGGGTTGTTGAGCAACGGCCAGGCAAACTCGAAGTTCGGCCACAGCATGTGCGCAATGCCTTTGGGGCCTTCGCCGGCCAATGCGGGACCGGACAAATGGCGCACGTAGAACAGCGCACCGAAAAACGCGATGAAGAACATCACCTCGGAAAAAATGAACCAGGTCATGCCCCAGCGAAACGAGCGGTCCATCTGGGCGCTGTACAAACCGGCGCGGCTTTCCTTGATCACTGCACCGAACCAGCCAAACAGCATGTAGGCCAGCAACAGCCCTCCGACGAAAAAGATCCACGGCCCGTGGGATTCAGGGCGTGCCGCCTTCAGGTCGTTGAACCACACGGCCAGGCCATACACGGTGACCAGCATGCCAATCGTGGCAATTATCGGCCATTTGCTTTGCGCTGGTACGTAGTACGTATCATGAGTCGACATGTATTCGCTCTCCTGATTGAGCGGGCAAACAGTAGCTAGCCGCCGGTACGGACAGCCACGGGCGGTTGGCGCGCAGTGATATCAAACAGCGTGTACGCCAGGGTCAAATGCTTCACATCCTTGGGCATGTCACGGTCGACAATAAAACGCACTGGCATCTCGATGCGTTGGCCTGGCTGCAGCACTTGCTGGGTGAAGCAAAAGCATTCGGTCTTGTGGAAATACATCGCCGCTTCGGCGGGGGAAATGCTCGGCACCGCCTGGGCGGTCATCGGCTTGTCAGTGGGGTTGTAGGCCACGAACAGCATCTCGGTGACGGCACCGGGGTTGACCACCACCTCGTCAGCCTTGGAATGAAACTCCCAGACCATGTCGATGGCATTGGTGGACAGGAACTGCACCCGTACCTGGCGCGTGAGGTCGACGACCTGCTCGCCTTCGTACTGCCCGGCCGTCTTGCCGTTGATGCCGAACGCCTTGCACATCACGTCGTAGATCGGCACCAGGGCAAAGCCGAAGGCGAACATCGCTACCACCAGGATCAGCAGGCGGGTAACCAGGCGCTTGAGGGGCACGGAGTCAGCCATGACCACCTCCGCTTACCCTGTTCATTTGACCTCCGGTGGCGTGGTGAAGGTGTGGTACGGCGCGGGCGAGGGCACGCTCCACTCCAGGCCTTCGGCGCCATCCCACGGCTTGGCCGGCGCGGGCGGGCCGCCACGGATGCACTTGATCACGATAAACAGGAAGAAGATCTGCGTGGCGCCAAACATGAACGCGCCAATCGACGAGACCATATTGAAGTCGGCGAACTGCAGGTTGTAGTCCGGCACCCGACGCGGCATACCGGCCAGTCCCACGAAGTGCATCGGGAAGAACGCCATGTTCATGCCCACGAAAGACAACCAGAAATGCAGCTTGCCCAGGGTTTCGTCGTACATGTGGCCGGTCCATTTCGGCAGCCAGTAGTAGGCCGAGGCGAAGATGCCAAAGATCGCACCAGGCACCAGTACGTAATGGAAGTGCGCCACCACGAAGTAGGTGTCGTGATACTGGAAGTCCGCCGGGGCAATCGCCAGCATCAATCCGGAGAAGCCGCCGATGGTGAACAGGATCACGAAGGCCACGGCAAACAGCATCGGCGTCTCGAAGGTCAGGGAGCCTTGCCACATGGTGCTGACCCAGTTGAACACCTTCACGCCGGTGGGCACCGCAATCAGCAACGTGGCGTACATGAAGAACAACTCGCCGACCAACGGAATGCCCACCACGAACATATGGTGCGCCCACACGATAAACGAGAGGAACGCGATGCTCGCCGTGGCGTAGACCATCGACGTATAGCCGAACAACGGCTTGCGCGAGAAGGTCGGGATAATCGAACTGACGGCGCCAAACGCCGGCAGGATCATGATGTACACCTCGGGGTGGCCGAAGAACCAGAACACATGCTGGAACAGCACCGGATCACCGCCACCGGCCGCGCTGAAGAAGCTGGTGCCGAAGTGGATGTCCATCAACATCATGGTCACGCAGCCGGCCAGCACCGGCATCACCGCGATCAGCAGGAATGCGGTGATCAGCCAGGTCCAGACGAACAGCGGCATTTTCATCAAGGTCATGCCGGGCGCACGCAGGTTGAGGATGGTGGCAACCACGTTGATCGCACCCATGATCGAGCTGATGCCCATCAAGTGGATGGCGAAGATGAAGAACGTCACGCTTTCCGGTGCGTAGGTGGTGGAGAGCGGGGCGTAGAACGTCCAGCCGAAATTCGGCCCGCCACCGGGCGTGAACAGGGTCGAGACCAGCAGCAGGAACGCTGCCGGCAGCAGCCAGAAGCTGAAGTTGTTCATGCGCGGCAAGGCCATGTCCGGCGCGCCGATCATCAGCGGAATCATCCAGTTGGCCAGGCCGACAAACGCCGGCATTACCGCCCCGAACACCATGATCAGGCCGTGCATGGTGGTCATCTGGTTGAAAAACGCCGGCTCGACGATCTGCAGGCCAGGCTGGAACAGCTCGGCACGGATCACCATGGCGAACGAGCCGCCGAGCAGGAACATGGTGAACGCGAACCACAGGTACATCGTGCCGATGTCCTTATGGTTGGTGGTCAGCACCCAGCGCATCAAGCCTTTGGCGGGGCCGTGGGCATGGTCACCGGCGTGGCCATGGTCATCGATCACAGCGCTCATGGCCGTTCTCCTGCAAGCGAGTGGGCGGGGCGGTTCGGGGCATACGCAATGAATGAAGTCATTTGCTTTCCGCCTGCTTGATGGCCAGCACGTCTTTAGGCGTGACCATGTCGCCTTTGTTGTTACCCCAGGCGTTGCGCTCGTAGGTCACCACGGCGGCGATATCCACTTCCGAGAGCTGCTTGCCGAATGCGGCCATCGCCGTACCGGGCTTGCCGTGGTAGACGAGGCTCAGGTGACCTTCCTTGGGCCCGGTGGCGATTTTCGAACCCTTGAGGGCCGGGAACATCGGTGGCAGGCCCTGGCCTTCGGCCTGGTGACAGGCCACGCAGGTGGTGTGGTAAACCTTGTCGCCGCGGGCCACCAGCTCTTCCAGCGTCCACTCCTTGGAGGTCAGCTCCTTGAGCTTGGCGGCCTCTGCCTTGCGCTCGCCGAGCCAAGTGTCGTAGTCGGCCTTGGACTTGACCTCTACCACGATGGGCATGAAACCGTGGTCCTTGCCACACAGTTCGGCGCATTGGCCACGGTAGATGCCAGGCTTCTCGACGCGGGTCCAGGCTTCGTTGACGAACCCCGGGATGGCGTCACGCTTGACCGCAAAGGCCGGCACCCACCAGGAGTGGATCACGTCGGCGGCGGTCACCAGGAAGCGCACCTTGGCGCCCACCGGCAGCACCAGCGGCTGGTCGACTTCCAGCAGGTAATGTTCGCCCTTGGTGGCCTGGTTATGGATCTGCTCGGCGGGCGTGGCCAGGTTGCTGAAGAACTCCACGTCCTGGCCCAGGTATTTGTAGTGCCACTTCCACTGATAGCCGGTGACCTGGATATCGATATCCGACTCGGTACTGTCGTAGATATCGATCAAGGTCTTGGTCGCCGGAATGGCCATCGCGACCAGGATCAGCAAGGGCACCACGGTCCAGAGGATTTCCACGGTGGTGCTTTCGTGGAATTTGGCCGCAACCTGGCCCGTAGAGCGGCGATGAAGGATCATCGACCAGAACATCGCGCCAAAAACGAAAATGCCGATCACTACACAGATCCAGAAAATGGTCATGTGCAGGTCGAACACAGCGTGACTGACTTCAGTTGCCCCTGGCGCCATATTCGTTGTCCAGGCGGCGTGCGCCTGGCCGAATACCGACCACAACAGGAGGCCCATCCAAACATGTGGATGTCGCGTCATTGCGGGTTCCCCTTATCGTTCTTGTTATCCCGCCGGTTTGCACCTGCGTCGAAGGGAGCGGCTTCCATACTGCTTACAACCGCTTAGCCTTACCTGCTTATGCAGTCTGGCGTCATCAGCTAATCGCGTACAAACCCGAGTATAGACACGCTCTGCAACCCCGCAATGTGTAGGGGCAAATGAGCAAAAATGAGTGGCCAGGCCTAATAAAACCGGGGTGCGGAATCGTTTATCCGACCAACGATGGCAATTCGATATAACGCCTGTGCATAACCATGAAATAATTATGACAAATGCGTCTTAGGCGCTCGTATAAACGAGCTACCTTATGCTGTCCCTATTCCTACGCCTGCTTCACTGGAGCCTTCATGAACACCGCCGCATTGCGCGAGCAGATTTCCCGTGCCCATCAACACGAATCCAGCACTGGCCAGTTGGCCAAGCAGCTGGAAGAGCAATTGCCGCACCTGCATTCGGCCATTTCCCTGGCTGATGGCGATCGCAACATTGTCATGACCCGTTTCGTCACGGCCTACATCGATCTCGTGCCGGACCTGCTGGACGCCGCCAACGACGTGGCCCGCGAGGCCGGCATCGAAAGCCAGATCAAGCCAGTGCTGAAAATCGCCGAGCATTTCTTCCTGCAGCCCCCCGCGATCCTGGCCGGCCATGAAGGGCTCGACGGTCTGCTGGACGAGGCTTACCTGGCCCATCGCCTGGTGGAAGAGGTCAACGATTTGTATATCAAACACTTTGGCCGGCCACTGATTCCAGCAGATACCACCGTGGCCAACGTGATTGCCCATCAGTTGATCGGCGAAGCATTCGCCAACCAGCTGGATGAAGCCGTTCATCATGCGGTGGATGAAATGCTCAACGAAGACAGCTTTGCACTGGAGTCTGTCGAAGCGTATCGCGAACAGCTGAAAAGCCCGGCAACGGAAGCCGCGTGGAAGCGCTGGCCATGCCTGTCCCGCCAGCTGGGGGTTGAGTTGGCGTTGGACCAGCCGGCTTAAATCCTGAATTCGACACAGAACGAATGTGGGAGGGGACTACACCCCTCCCACATGTTGATCCGGTTCCGTCAGCCGACTGAGGGCGCCGAGCCGATCCCTGTCGTCATCCTGACCCGGCCTTCGAGCCTGCGCTTCAACCCACGCGCCTCGATCACCAGCCTCGAGCCCTTGGCCGCATTCGCCCGGTCCCATTCCTCCAGCAACTCCAGGCAGGAATGGTCGATATAACTCAGGTTACTCAGCGGTACGTGCACAGTCGTGCCCGGAGGCACCGTCGCCAGCACCCGGGTCAACGCCGGCACTTTCAGGAAAGTCGCCGCACCGGTCAAACGCAGCTCCATTTCCCCCTCCGGGGGCAGGTCGATCAGACTGACTTTCAGGCGCGAGGCCTTGAGCGCCAGCTTGACCAGTGTGAGCCCGAAGCCCACCAGCACACCGGTCAGCAGGTCGGTGAAAATGATCGCCAACGCCGTGGCCGCGTAGGTAAACATCGGCATACGCCCATAACGACCGAGGGCCTTGAAGGCCTTGATGTCCACCAGCTTGATCCCGGTGTACACCAACACACCCGCCAGGCTTGCCACAGGAATGCTTTGCAGCACGCTCGACAGCAACAGTACGAACCCCAACAGCCATACGCCATGGAACATGGCTGACAACCGCGTGGTGGCACCGGCCTGCACGTTGGCCGAGCTGCGCACGATCACACCGGTCATCGGCAGGGCACCCACCAGGCCGCACAACATGTTGCCCACGCCTTGGGCGGACAATTCCTTATCGAAATCGGAACGCTGGCCGCTGTGCATGCGGTCGACCGCTGCCGCAGAGAGCAAGGTTTCGGCACTGGCGATAAACGCCACCGCAAACGCAGCGATCAACAACTGAGGGTCAGCCAGGTTCAACAGGTCGCTGGGACGCAGCCAATCGATGGCGTCGGCGAGGTTCTCCGGGACTTCCACACGCTTGACCTGCAGCGCCAGCACCAGGCTGGTCACCGTTGCCAGGCCCACGCCCAACAGGGCTCCGGGCACGAAACGCAGGGTTTGCGGACGGAATTTATCCCACAGGTACATCACCAGCATCGTCGACAAACCGAGCAATCCGGCCTGCCAACCCAGTCCGCCGCCCAAGGTAGGAATCGCCTGCACCAGCGCGGCGGGGAAGCCCGCCAGGTTATCCAGCCCGGAGGGCTTGGGCGCACCGTCGAGCATCACATGGATCTGCGATAGCACAATCAATACACCGATCCCCGCCAGCATACCGTACACCACCGCCGGCGCCGTGACGCGGAACCAGCAACCCAGGCGCAGGCGCCCGGCCACCAGTTGCAGGAAGCCGGCCAGCAGCAGGATCGGCCCGAGCATCAGCATCCCATGCTGGCGCACCAGCTCGAACACCAATACCGCCAGCCCCGCCGCCGGGCCGCTGACCTGCAGCGGCGAGCCCGCCAACCAGCCCACCACCAGGCCACCGATAATCCCGGTGATCAGGCCCTTGGCCGGCGGCATGCCGGACGCGATGGCGATCCCCATGCACAGGGGCAGGGCGACCAGAAACACAACCACGGAGGCGAGCAGCTCCCGTGGCAATACAGCTTTCAATTGAGCAGCACGCATGATGGCTCTCCCGAGGTATTCGCCGGGCGCGGCAAAGCCTGGCTGCATCCATGGCAGCCACCGCTTTACCCGGCAGGGAAGTGTTTAGAAGCGCGCTTTAGGCGTCGCGGAAGGAATCGGCCCTTCGCCGCTTAACGGTCGGAATGCCGACTGATCAGCATCGTAGGCTCGAATTTCACTGGTCTCGATGTTGTAGATCCAGCCGTGAATAAACAGCTGACCGTTGGCCATGCGCGACGCCACCGAAGGATGGGTGCGCAAATGCTGCAGTTGGGCGATGACGTTTTCTTCGGTGAGCACTTTCATGCTCTCGCCTTCGTTGGCACAGTCGCAATTGTCCTCGACCATGGACTTGGCGACTTCGGCGTGCCGCAGCCAGGCCCTTACCGTTGGCATCTTCTCCAGGCTGGCGGGGTTGAGGACCGCGCGCATGGCGCCACAATCGGAGTGCCCGCACACGATGATGTGCTGCACGCCCAGGGCCAGTACTGCGTACTCGATGGCAGTGGAAACACCGCCGTTCATCTGCCCATAAGGCGGCACGACGTTACCGACGTTGCGGGTCACGAACAGGTCGCCGGGAGAGCTTTGGGTAATCAGCTCAGGCACGATGCGCGAGTCGGCGCAGGTAATGAACATCGCCCGCGGGCTCTGGGCCGTGGCGAGTTTCTTGAAGAGTTCTTCCTGCTGAGGGAAGACGTCGTGATGGAAATGCAAAAAGCCGTCAACGATGTGTTTTAGCGCTGCATCGGCAGACTCTGCCACCTGAGGGGCTGAAGCCGACGCAGCCAACGGCTGTTTATCCTTGTCACTCATGATTCATCCTCTTGATTAATGCAGGGGAGTTTTCAGGTCAGTTCGACGCCAGGCCAGTGAAATAGTTGTAAAAGCCACCAACCAGACTGCCGACTCATCAGTCACTCGCTGAACAAGGTAACCACCGAAACTTAACTCAAACTGAATGAACCGCTCTAGATCGCGGGTTTCAGTGATGTCAAAACGCGACTATTCCTACAGGAACGGTGCATTCTGCCTTTTCAGTCTACAACAATGCCATCTGTCTGCCCGGTGGACAGAACGCCGTGCAATCCAGATTGAAGCCTTCTCTGCGATCGAGCCCCAGGCGTTTGATCGCCTTGCTGAAGCGCTGGGCCAGCAGGTCGGCAAACGGCCCCTCGCCCCGCATGCGGACACCGAACCGGCTGTCGTAGACCTCACCACCGCGCACCTGGCGCACCAGGCTCATCACATGGGCCGCACGCTGCGGGTAATGCGCCGCCAGCCACTCCTCGAACAGCGGCGCCACCTCCAGCGGCAGGCGCAACATCATGTACGCCGCACTCTGCGCACCGGCGGCATGGGCTTCGGTAAGCAGGCTTTCCAACTCGCTGTCGTTGATCATCGGGATCATCGGCGAGCACAGCACGCCCACCGGGATGCCCGCCTCGCGCATCACCCGTATGGCCCGCAACCGTGCCTTGGGCGCGGCGGTGCGCGGCTCCAGGATGCGCTTGAGCTCATCATCCAGGCTGGTGAGACTGATCATCACCGCCACAAGGCGTTGCCTGGCCAGCTCCGCCAGCAGGTCCAGGTCACGCAGGATCAACGAGCCCTTGGTGATGATGGTGACCGGGTGCCGATAGCGCAGCAGCACTTCGAGGGTTTGCCGGGTGATCCTGTACTCACGCTCGATAGGCTGGTACGGGTCGGTGTTGGAACCCAGGTTGATCGGCGCACACACATAGCCCGGCTTCGACAACTGCTGTTCCAGCACGTCGGCCGCATTGCTCTTGGCGATCAGCCTGGTTTCGAAATCCAGCCCCGGTGACATGTCCCAATAGGCATGACTGGGCCGTGCATAACAGTAAATGCAGCCATGTTCGCAGCCACGATAGGGATTGATGGAGCGGTCGAACGGCAGGTCCGGAGAGTTGTTGCGGGTGATGATGGTCTTGGCCGTTTCGATGCGCACTTCGGTGCCCTGGGTCGGCGGCACTTCCTGGTACCAGCCGTCGTCCTCCGCCACGCTGACGGTGGGCGCAAAGCGGTTATGCAGGTTGGTGGCCGTGCCCCGACCACGGGGCGGCAGCGGAGTAGACATGAAAGCGCCTCGATACTGTTTTTATATACAGTATCGAGGCGCGAGGTTCCTGACCAGTGCCGTCTGGCGGTCAGTGCTTTTGTGTGACCTGCCCCAGGTCATCGCCCGAGGTGGTGCGCATGTCGTTCTTGCGCAGGTCGGCCACGTCACTGGCTTTCACTGCGGCCCCCTGGTTACCCCAACTGCCACGGATGAAACTGACCACATCCGCCACTTCCTGGTCCGACAGGCGCCAGGCGAACGCCGGCATGGTAAAGGTCGACGGCGCCGTGTGAGTGGCCGGCAACGTGCCGCCGTTCAACACGATGTTGATCAACGACGTGGCGTCCGCAGTCTGCACCACCGGGTTGCCCGCCAACGCCGGGAACACCCGCGTGTAACCATGGCCATCGGTACGGTGGCAGGCCGCGCAGTTGTCGATGTACACCGAGGCGCCGGGCTTGCTGTCATCGCCCTTCCACAGCGCCTCGGCCACCTGCTTGTCATACTGGTGCGGCTGGTCCTGCGGGTCCACCGCCGGCAGGCTCTTGAGGTAACGGGCGATAGCGGTCAGGTCGTCCTGGGACATGTACTGCATGCTATGCACGACCACGTCGCTCATACCACCAAATACCGCGCTGCGATCACTGCGACCGGTCTTGAGGAATTGCACCAGCTGCGCCTCGCTCCAACTGCCGAGGCCGTCCTTGTGGTCACCGCGCAGGCTCTTGGCGATCCAGCCTTCCAGTGGCGCGCTGCCGGACAGGAAGGCCTTGCCGTCAGTCGCGCTCAGGGCTTTTTCCTGCATGGTCAGGGCGCGTGGTGTATGGCACGCGCCACAGTGGCCAAGGCCTTCCACCAGGTAGGCGCCACGGCTGATCACCGGGTCTGCGTCGGCCACGACAGGCTTATCCACCACCTCAGGGGCAAACATCCAGCGCCACGCCGCCAGCGGCCAACGCATGCTCAACGGCCACGGAATGTCGCTGTCCTTGTTCACCTGGGCGACCGGTTCCACGCCCTTCATGAAGTACGCATACAACGCCTGCATATCGCTTTCGCTGACACGCGCATAGGACGGGTAGGGCATCGCCGGGTAAAGCGTACTACCACTCTTGGCGACACCGTGACGCACGGCCTTGTCGAAGTCCTCGAAGCTGTAGTCGCCCAGGCCGGTCTTGTCCGGGGTGATGTTGGTGGAATAGATCACACCGATGGGGGTTTCCATCGGCAGGCCACCGGCGAACGGTTTGCCGCCCTTGGCGGTGTGGCAGGCCACGCAGTCGCCGGCGCGGGCCAGGTATTCGCCCTGCTTGATCAGGTCGGTTTCGGCGGCACTGATCGAGCAGCTGCTGAGCAGGGCAAACGTCGCGATAACAAATGCTTTCATGGTCATCGCTCCTTATGCCTGAACCAGCGGGCCGGGGTTTTTCAGGTACTGCTCGCGGATCGCCCGGGCCGACCAGTAAGTCAATGCCGCCACCAGGCCGGTAGGGTTGTAGCCCAAGCCCTGTGGGAAAGCGGATGCGCCGGGGACAAACACGTTGTGCACATCCCAGCACTGCAAGTAGCGGTTCAGCGCACTGGTCTTCGGGTCGGTCCCCATGATCGCGCCACCGTTGAGGTGGGTGGTCTGGTAGGACGCGGTGTTGAAGTGCTCACCGACTTTTTTGCCCAGCACGGCTATCGCCTTGGGGTTCATCGCTTCGGCGACCTTGCCCATTTTCTCAACCATGAAGCGGTTCATCTTGATGTCGTTTTCCTGCCAGTCGAACGTCATGCGCAGCAACGGCAGGCCGTAGGCATCACGGTAGACAGGGTCCAGATCCAGGTAGTTACCCCGGTAGGATTGATGGGCACCGTGAGCATCCATCGACACCTGGTGGGTGTAGTAATCGGCGGTGGCGCGCTTCCAGGCACTGCCCCAGGCCGGAGTGCCGGGCGGGTTGGACGTACCGGCAATCGGCCGGCTGCCGGCCTGGTTGACCCACATCGGCGAACCGCCCACAAAGCCATGGGGCCCGTGATCGAAGTTGTCGGCGTTGAAGTCATCGATGGCCACGCCATTGCCGCCGGCACCGATAAAGTTGTTGGTATGGGTGTCCTTGTCGAAGAACGCCTTGATGGTGGCCATGTTCTGGTAGGCAAAGTTCCTGCCCACCACACCCTCATTGGTCATCGGGTCGTAAGGCTTGCCGATGCCCGACAGCAGCATCAGCCGCACGTTGTGGAACTGGAACGCGCCGAGGATCACCAGGTCTGCCGGTTGTTCGCACTCTCGGCCCTGGGCGTCGATGTAGGTCACGCCGGTGGCCTTGCTCTTGGTGCTGTCCAGATTGACCTTGAGCACGTGGGAGTTGGGCCGCAGCTCGAAATTCGGCACCTGGCGCAGCGCCGGCAGGATGTTCACGTTCGGCGAGGCCTTGGAGTACATGTAGCACACGTAGCCGCTGCAAAAACCGCAGAAGTTGCACGGGCCCATCTGCGCGCCGTAGGGGTTGGTGTAAGGTCCCGAGGTATTGGCTGACGGCAGGTTGTAGGGCTTGTACCCGACGCTGGCGGCGGCTTTCTGAAACAGCTGTGCGGAGACTGTGTTCTTTTGCGCTTCCAACGGAAACGGGTTGGAACGGTCCGGCGCATAGGGGTTGCCGCCACGACCTTCGCCCACCACCTGGCCTTTCACGGTCCAGGCCTGGCCTGAGGTGCCGAAGACTTTTTCCGCATAGTCGAAAAACGGCTCCAGCTCTTCGTAGCTCACGCCGAAGTCCTGGATGGTCATGTCCTTGGGAATGAAATGCTTGCCGTAGCGTTCCTCGTAATGGCTGCGCATGCGCAGTTCAATCGGATCGACACGGAAATGCACGCCCGACCAGTGCAAGCCCGCACCGCCCACGCCGTTACCCGGCAAAAACGCGCCGAGCTGACGGTTAGGCAAGGCAACGTCATTCACGCTATGGCGAATCGTCACCGTCTCCTTGGAGATGTCCTGGAAGAGTTTTTTACGCACGCTGTAGGTCAGTTCGTCGATGACCTGGGGATAGTTGCCGTCCGGGTAAGTGTCCTGCATCGGGCCGCGCTCCAGCGCTACCACGTTCAGCCCGGCTTCCGTCAGCTCCTTGGCCATGATCGCGCCGGTCCAGCCGAAGCCGACAATCACCGCATCCACTTTCTTCATGATGATCGCCACGTTTATGCCCTCTCGCCGCGGATGGATACTGCCGGGAAGGGGTACTGCTCGTTGCGTTCCACCCAGTCCATGAAATCGGCGCGGGCGCCGGGGAAGCCAATCATGGTCCAGCCGACCATGCCTTTGTTGCCACCATGGATCGGGTCGCAGAAGAAGCCTTCCTTGGTGTTTTGCAGCAGCAGGTTGAAGAACATCTTCGGCGGCACCGCGTCAAAATGTGCCGTAACCTCACTGCCGCCCGCCTCCAGGCGCCGCAACATATCGTCTCGGGTAGCGCTGTCTTGCGCAGCAAAAACTTTGCCGTTGAACGCCTTCGACCAGGCATCCGTCGCGGCAATACCCAGGCGATAGATGTCCTTGGGCACCAACTTGCTCTGCCAGCCCATCTCCGGTGGCGCATCGGCATTAAACGGGCCTTGCATGAACCACAGGGCACCGCTGGCGTAAGGCGTGTTCATCTGCCGGTCGATGTACTCCGGCGCGCCAGCTTCCAGGGCGCCGGGGCCTTGGGCATCGGCCGGGATCAGACGCTCGACGGCAGCGTTGATAAACGCCCATTCCTCGGCAGTGAAATAGCTTGGCTCGTAGGCTTTTTCGCTGGCCGCAGGCTTGGCTGGCGCAGCCTCGACCGGCGCAGGCGTCGCCATCAGCATCGAACCGCCAAGGCCGGTGCTGGCAACCGTGACCACCGGGATCAAGGTCAAGGATTTGCGTAGAAAGTCACGCCGGGGGTTGTCTTGATCTTGATCAGACATGGTGGCACCTCATCATGTGGTCACGGGGTTATCAGCCGCTTCTAGGGAGTGGCTTGGCGTTGTCGGGCGGCGATCTGGATCCAGGTGATCCAGGGAGATAGAGCGCAGCGCGCAAACAATAGTTACAAATGATAGCAGCCTAAGCATCGAGAGAATCGCTTCAGCGACTAAAGATTGAGGATTCACGATTCTTTGACGCACACCTCACACCTCCTTGACCCGCCGTGACCGACTCTGGGCGCCATCAACCACTCCCTATAGGGTGACGTCGCCCATGTACAAGCATCATTGGTTGCCGGCCCTGGGTCTGGCGTTCATGGCACTGTTCACCACAGCTTTTGCGCGGGCCGATGACGCTACGTCCCTGCGTTCTCCAGAATGGGCGCAGCCAGTGGGCGACCGCTACAACCTGCATCAAATGACGCCCACGCTCTATCGCAGCGCATTGCCGGATAGCAAGGCAGCGCCGTTGCTGGAACAGCTCAAGATCGGCACCGTGATCAACTTCCTGCCCGAGTCCGATAGCAACTGGCTGAAGGCGCCAGGCATCCGTCAGGTTCAGTTGAGTTATCGCACCAACCATGTGGATGACTCTGACGTGCTGGCGGCACTCAGGGCGATCAAGGAAGCGGAAGCTGACGGCCCGGTGCTGATGCATTGCAAGCACGGCTCTGACCGCACCGGCCTGATGGCGGCGATGTATCGCGTGGTGATTCAGGGATGGAGCAAGGAGGATGCGCTGAACGAGATGACCTTGGGCGGTTTCGGCACCAGTAACGGCTTCAAGGACGGCGTTCGCTACATGATGAGGGCCGATATCGACAAGTTGCGCACAGCCTTGGCGAATGGCGATTGCAGCACCAGCGCGTTTGCCCTGTGTTCAATGAACGGCTGGCTCAATACATCAAGCCAGAAGGAGAAACCATTTTAGGAGCGAGGGTGCTCGCGAAGAACGTTAACGATGACGCAGGCCTTCTGGAGGAACGCGGCGCTCTCTGATTCTTCGCGAGCAAGCTCGCTCCTAGAGGGGGGTTGTGCGGTTTCTTCAGTCTTTCTTCAGCTTGGGATTAGGGAAGAACTGCACCGCCTGCACCTTCGGGTCCGGCGCTTTCAACGCCGATGTATTGACCCGCGTGCCCAATTCCTTGGGCACCGACAGACCTTGATCATTCAGCGTATCGGTGTACCCGCAGGCCACGCACTCACGATGCGGCACGCTGTCCTCGGTCCACATCTTCAACTTGTCCGGTTCGCTGCACGCCGGGCAGACCGCCCCGGCGATAAATTGCTTTTTGGTAATCACAGGCCCTTCACTCATGCTGCTGCGTCCTCACTCAGGCCGCTGTGGCGCAAGAGTGCGTCAATCGACGGGGCACGTCCGCGGAAGTCGACGAACAGCACCATCGGCGCCTGGGAGCCGCCGCGCGCCAGGATCGCCTCACGGAATGCACGGCCGGTCTCTGCGTTGAGCACGCCGTCTTCTTCGAATTTGGAGAAGGCATCCGCCGACAGCACTTCGGCCCATTTGTAGCTGTAGTAGCCCGCGGCATAACCGCCAGCGAAGATGTGCGCAAAGCTGTTGGGGAAACGGTTGTAGGCCGGAGGACGCATCACCGACACCTCATCGCGCACGCCTTCGAGCACCTGGGCCACGCTGCGGCCATCGCCATGGGTGGCATGCAATTCGAAATCGAACAGCGAGAACTCCAACTGGCGCACCATCATCAGGCCGGACTGGAAGTTCTTCGCCGCGAGCATTTTTTCCAGCAGGTCCTGGGGCAGTGGCTCACCGCTTTCATAATGACCGGAGATCAGCGCCAGGCCTTCGGGCTCCCAGCACCAGTTCTCCATGAACTGGCTTGGCAACTCCACCGCATCCCACGCCACGCCATTGATACCGGACACGCCGGCATGCTCGACGCGGGTCAGCAGGTGATGCAGGCCATGGCCGAATTCGTGGAACAGGGTGGTCACTTCATCGTGGGTCAGCAGGGCAGGCTTACCGCTGTCGGCCGGGGTGAAGTTGCACACCAGGTTCGCCACCGGGCTTTGCAGCACACCGTCGATGGTGCGACGACGGTCGCGCGCGCCGTCCATCCAGGCACCGCCACGCTTGTTGGCGCGGGCGTACAGGTCGAAGAAAAAACGCCCGACGTGCTGGCCGTTTTCCTTGATTTCAAACAGGCGAACATCCGGGTGCCAGGTGTCGAAGCCTTTTTGCTCGGCAATCTCGATGCCGTACAAACGCTGCACGATGGCGAACAGGCCGCCCAGCACCTTGTCGATCGGGAAGTAGGCGCGCAGGGCTTCCTGGGACACGCTGTAGCGTTGCTCACGCAGCTTTTCGCCGTAGAAACCGCTGTCCCAGCTTTGCAGGTCGGCGCAGCCTTGTTCGGCGGCGTAGGCCTTGAGCTGTTGCAGGTCCTGGGCAGCGAACGGCTTGCTGCGCTTGGCCAGGTCACGCAGGAAGCTCAACACCTGGTCGCTGGACTCGGCCATCTTGGTGGCCAGGCTCAGCTCGGAGAACGAGGCGTAACCCAGGAGCTTGGCCAGTTCCTGACGCAGATCGAGGATCTGTTCCATCACCGGGCCGTTATCGTTCTGACCGGCATTCGGACCTTGGTCTGACGCACGGGTGCAGTAGGCCGCGTAGATTTCTTCGCGCAGGGCGCGGTCCTGGGCGTAGGTCATGACCGCGTAGTAGCTCGGAAACTCCAGGGTGATCAGCCAACCGTCGAGGCCTTTGGCCTGCGCGGCAGCGGCCATCTGCGCCTTGGCCGAATCGGTCAGGCCGGCGAGGGTGGCTTCCTCGGTGACGTGCTTGGTCCACGCCTGGGTGGCGTCCAGCAGTTGGTTGGAGAATTTGCTGCCCAGCTCGGAAAGCTTGCTCTGCACTTCGGCATAACGTTTTTGCTGCTCAGGCGGCAAGTCGATACCCGAGAGGCGGAAGTCGCGCAGGGAGTGTTCAAGAATAGTTTTTTGCGCCACGTCGAAACCGGCGGCTTCCGGGCTGTTGGCCAGGGCTTCGAAGGCTTGGAACAGCGCGCGGTTCTGGCCCATCTCGGTGGAGTAGGCGCTCAATGCCGGCAGGCACGCCTCGTAGGCTTCGCGCAGCTCGGCGCTGTTGCACACGGCGTTGAGGTGGCTGACCGGGCTCCAGGCGGCGCCCAGGCGATCATTCAATTCGTCCATGGCCAGCACCAGGCCGGCCCATGTCGGATTTTTACCCTGGCTTTGCAGGATGCCTTCGATGGCAACACGGTTGTCGGCGAGGATCTGTTCGATGGCCGGTTGCACGTGCTCGGCACGGATCGCCGAGAACGGCGGCAGGTCGTAGGACTGCAGAAGAGGATTGTTCGCGCTCACGGTTGGCACCTTGGCTGAAGAAACATGTAAGAACAAAGATGGGGCCATCTTAATTACAATCAACGCCCACCGCAGCTATCAGCACATAAGAGAGAGGCTATCGTGACCCTTCGCACCTATCAGAACCACACGCCAACCCTGGGCGCCGGGGCTTTTGTCGATATTTCGGCGGTGGTGATCGGCGATGTCGAAATCGGCACCGACAGCTCGGTCTGGCCGCTGACCGTGATTCGCGGCGACATGCACCGCATCCGTATCGGCGCGCGCACCAGCGTGCAGGACGGCTGCGTGCTGCACATTACCCATGCCGGACCGTTCAATCCTGGCGGTTTCCCGCTGCTGATCGGCGATGACGTGACCATCGCCCACAAGGTCATGCTGCATGGCTGCACGGTGGGCAACCGGATTTTGATCGGCATGGGCAGCATCGTGATGGACGGCGCCGTGGTGGAAGACGACGTCATCATCGGCGCCGGCAGCCTGGTGCCACCGGGCAAGAAACTCGACAGTGGTTTTTTGTATGTGGGCAGCCCGGTTAAACAAATCCGCCCGCTGACTGACAAGGAACGCGCCTTTTTCACCTACAGCGCCGCCAACTACGTGAAGCTCAAAGACCTGCACCTGGCTGAAGGATTCGACCAATGACCCTCCCTTACCAAACCGTCCTGTTCGACCTGGATGGCACCCTCACCGACCCACGCGAGGGCATCACCCGCTCGATCCAGTACGCCCTTGGCAAACTGGGCATCGACGAACCCGACCTGACCCAACTCGAACACTTCATCGGCCCGCCGTTGCTGCAAGCCTTCATGCAGTTCTACGACTTCGATGAGGCCAAGGCCTGGGAGGCGGTGAATTTCTACCGCGAGCGCTTCAAGGTCACCGGGCTGTATGAAAACCGCGTATTCGAGGGCGTGATGCCGCTGCTCGAAGACCTGGACAAACAGGGCCGCCAGTTGTACGTCGCCACATCCAAGCCCTGGGTGTTTGCCCGCGAGATCGCGCGGCATTTCGATTTTGCCAGGCACTTCAAGGTGATCTACGGCAGTGAACTGGACGGGACACGCACCAACAAGGTTGAGTTGATTGCGCATGTGCTCCGCGAAGAAGGCCTGGATCCGGCCACTACCTTGATGATCGGTGATCGTAAGCACGACCTGATCGGGGCGCGCAGCAATGGCGTGGATTCGGCGGCCGTCGGTTATGGGTTTGGCAGTTTCGAAGAGTTGAACGCCGAAGCGCCGACCTGGCATTTCGAGACGTTGGCGCAGATGCATCAGGCGTTTTTGATGCGGCCCTGAGGCCGCCATCGGGGGCAAGCCTCCTCCCACATTGGGAGCGGCTTGCCCGCCGATGAGGCTCTACCGATCAGTACCTTCCAACCGCCTCAACGCAGCCTTGCGCTGCCCCACCGGCAACTCGCCCATCTTCTCCACTGCGGCGTAAAACTTGCGCCAATCCCCGCCTTCCTGCCTGAACAACGCCGCAAACGCCGGCACCCACCGGTCATACAGCCCGAACGGCAACAACCGCGCATTGTTCATCGGCAGGTTCATCCAGGCGTCATAACGCTTGTCCCCGCCCCATTGGCTATCGCGCATCTGCCGGTACTCACGGCGCAACGCCTCGAATTCGGCCGCCTTGGCCTGGCGCATCGCCTCGACGGACAGCAGTTGCACGTAGAGTTTTTCCAGGCGCTTACGGGTATCGAGGATCAGTTGGGTAAATTGGTCCCGCTGCTGCCGCGTCGAGCTGCCAAGCGGCGCCAGGCCCTGAGCCGCGCGCCACTGGCGGGTGCCTTCCTGCTCGACGAAGCTGGCAAACGACTCGTTGAATTCGGTGTCATCCTTCACGTAGAACCGCTGGTGCGCCAGCTCATGGAAAATCAGCGTGGCCAGGCGTTCGTCGCCCCAGTTCATCATCGAATTCATGATCGGGTCGTTGAACCAACCCAGGGTGGAATAGGCTTCGACGCCACCTATCGATACGTCCATGCCTTGCTGGCGCAACAACGCCGCCTCACCCCGTGCCGCGCCCTGGCTGTAATAGCCGCGATAGGCCACGCAACCGGCAATGGGGAAGCAATGGGTTTGAGGCGCCAGGGAAAATTCCTGCGTGGCGAAGACATTCCAGACCACATAAGGTCGGCCGATATCGGCATACAGCCGGTAACTTTGGTTGTCAGGCAGATTCAGGTGTTCGCTGGCGAAGGTTCGAGCTTTCTGTGCTTGAGCCAGATGATCACGCAGCCCCTGCGGCCGCGACGGATCGGCGATGACCTCGGCAACCGGCTCCCGGGCTCGCAACAGCTGCCACTGACCACCTGCCAATTGGCTGTAGTAACTGACGCTGGAGCAGCCACTGAGCAGCACGACTATCAACCCTGGAAGAAAACGCCTGACCATGCCCCGACCGCTCCTGGGTGATGTGTTCGCCAGACTATCGCGCCTGAAGGGGATTTTTCCACGGCGTGGCGTGTTTATACTCAAAGCTCTCCTTGCGTTGAGTACCTGCCATGCGCCAGCTCCTGCTTCCCGTCGTCGCCCTGTTGCTCAGCGCCTGCGCTTCGACCCCCCTGCCGCCGGTCGATCCGCATCAGGCCTGGGTCGATTTCGCTACGCCAACGCCGGGAGCCAAGCTGGTGATGGCGCAGCGCCTGGATGGTAAGAACCTGCCGGACGGACGCTACTTCCAGGTTTCACCGGGCAGTCACGAGTTGATGGTGCGCTTTGATTTCGAGGTGCCGACCGGCGGCAGCCTCAATGGCTTTGGGCAAACGGCCGACCGCACCTGTTTCATCACTCTGCAGTACGACCATTTCGAGGCTGGCCAACGCTATCGCCTGGAAGGGCGCTCATTGGCCTTCACGCCGAATATCCGGCTGTATAACGCCGCTCGCCAATTGCTGGCGGAAGAACGCAGCGTCAACTGTCTCTGATCAATCGTTGTTCTTCTGATAGATGATGGCTTTGGTACCGTTCTCACAGCTGCCGACGACCATGGCGACGTCGTGCTTGTCAGCCTCTTCCTTGCTGACAATTTCCAAGGTGTAGGACGGAACTGCGTTCGCCTGGATCTTGACCTCAATCTCTTTCCTGAGCTCTTCGCAGTCTTTTGGTGCGGCCACAGCCGATGTGGCCAACACACCGCAAATGATCGCCAAAGCAAAACGTTTCATGTGTGAAGCTCCCTGAATGCATGCGCACGGGTGTGCGCCTAAGGCTGCATAGGCTATAGGACCACATTCGGGAAACACGAGTTCTGATTTAACGCAGAACAAAATGTGGGAGGGGGCTGGCCCCGGTACAAACCGGGGACATCGTTTACATTTCTAACCGGGGACATGGTTTACAGGCTAATACGCATGATCAGGAGGTAACTGATCATGCCCTGGAACCAAGAGTCCCCCATGAATCAAAGAATCAAGCTGGTAGCTGATTGGCTTTCTGGCAACTTCACCAAAAGCCAGTTGGCACGCCGCTTTGACGTTAGCCGACCTACCGTCGATAAGTGGATTGCCCGGCACGACGGCGATTTGAGGTCTTTATCCGAACTGTCCCGGCGACCTCACAACAGCCCAAATAAAACCGACGACGAGATTTTGGCCCGTGTAGTCGCGATGAAGGAGGCTCACGATAAATGGGGGCCGAAAAAGCTTCTCGAGCTATTACGGCTGGAAGATCCCTCCGTCACCTGGCCCTCTCCAAGTACGGCCGGTCAATGGCTTGACCGACTTGGGCTCGTCAAAAAGCGGCGCTTCAAACGCCGACACAGCATTTCCCACGCACAAATGCGAAAGGCCGACGAACCTAACAAGACGTGGTGTGCTGACTACAAAGGGCAGTTCAAGATGCTTAATGCTCAGATGTGCTTCCCTTTGACCGTCACAGACCATGCGTCGCGGCTGATTTTAGCGTGCAGGGCCCATCCCAAGATCATGACCCAGCCTGTAAAACAGGCCTTTGAGAGGCTTTTTCAGGAGTACGGCATGCCGGAAGTTATCCGTTCGGACAACGGGGTACCGTTCGCCTCTCCTGGCCTGGCAAGAATATCCACACTGGCAGTTTGGTGGATTCGGCTGGGTATTTATCCCGAGCGAACCATGCCGGGAAGACCCGCCCAGAATGGTCGCCATGAACGAATGCACCGTAGCTTGAAACTTGAGTTGCCCTTAGGGAAAAACTTAGTCGAGCAGCAGCTTTTGCTGGAGCATTTCAGGCATGAGTTTAATTACGTACGCCCTCACGAAGCGCTCGGCATGAAACGTCCGGGAGACTTGTATGTGCCGTCCACCCGAATTTATCCAGGATGCTTGCCCGATGTGGAATATCCGGCAGAAATGAAAGTTCGAAGCGTCAGGCAGGACGGATCGATCAAGTGGAACGGCAAGTTGGTATTTATCAGCGAGGCGCTGTCCGGGGAAAGGATAGGGCTCAAAGAAGCTGAAGATGAAGCTTGGGATTTGTACCTGTGTGATTATCCCTTGGGGAGGCTTGGACGAGGTATGACCCGCGTCCAGGCCTCAAATGTGTAAACGATGTCCCCGGTTTCAGATGTAAACGATGTCTACGGTTCTACACCCCTCCCACACTGGACCTGCAGTGTCAGTTGACCAGCGTGGCATCCAGGCTGATCTTCGCATTCAGCACCTTGGACACCGGGCACCCTTCCTTGGCCTTCTTGCTCAATTCATCGAACTGCGCCTGGCTGGCACCTGGAATCTTGGCCTTGAGCACCAAGTGCACGGCGGTGATCGCGAAGCCGCCATCGACCTGGTCCAAGGTCACTTCGGCCTGGGTGTCGATGCTGTCAGCCTTGAGCCCGGCGTCGCCGAGAATCATGGAAAAAGCCATGGAGAAACAGCCGGCGTGGGCCGCGCCAATCAGTTCTTCAGGATTGGTACCCTTGCCGCCTTCGAAACGGGCCTTAAAGCCGTAGGGCGCTTCGCGCAGCACGCCGGTTTCGGTGGAAATGGAGCCCAGGCCAGTCTTCAGATCACCTTCCCAATGCGCGGATGCCTTTTTAACGATACTCATAGCTTTCTCCTCGAACGGTGGTTTTGCGTCGGTAAGGTTCTGAGGATAGACGCGCCGGCAAAGTTCAGTTGTAAGAGAAACCTAGCAATTAAGTAGGAAATTTCATTGCTGCTATTGAATCTCGGGTATATGCCCTCATTGCATAGGGCATGCACATGAAGCGGCAGGTTTTGGTTCGTCTAAGAAGCCTGCGCCCCCATTGGAGAAGCAGGCTTATGAAATCGCTGTCCGACGTAAAGTTCTCGACCCTCGACCTGGTGCCGGTGCGCGCCAACGGCAGCCCGGCGCAGTCGTTGCGCAATTCCCTGGATTTGGCCCAGCATGTGGAAAAGTTCGGCTACAACCGTTTCTGGGTGGCGGAACACCACAATATGGATGGCATCGCCAGCTCGGCCACCTCGGTATTGCTGGGTTACCTGGCCGGCGGTACCTCGACGATTCGCGTCGGCTCCGGCGGCGTGATGCTGCCCAACCATGCACCGCTGGTGATCGCCGAGCAGTTCGGCACCCTGGAAAGCCTCTACCCCGGACGTATCGACCTGGGCCTGGGTCGCGCACCCGGCTCCGACCAGATGACCGCTCGCGCCCTGCGCCGTGAACGCTCCGGCAGCGCGGATGACTTCCCGGAAGACGTGGCCGAGCTGATGGCCTACCTCGGCCCACGCACACCGGACCAACGGGTGATTGCGGTGCCCGGCACCGGCACCAACGTACCGGTATGGCTGCTGGGTTCCAGCCTGTTCAGCGCGCAACTGGCGGGCGAACGCGGTTTGCCCTACGCCTTCGCCTCCCATTTCGCACCGCGTTTGATGCACGAGGCGATTCGCGTGTACCGCAACCACTTCAAGCCCTCGGCCGTGCTGGACAAGCCTTACGTGATGCTCGGCATTCCATTGGTTGCCGCCGACACCGATGAGCAGGCCGACTACCTGGCCACCTCGGTGTACCAGCGCATCCTTGCCTTGATGCGCGGGCAAAGCCTGGTGCAGCGCCCACCGGTGAAAACCATGGACGGCCTGTGGCTGCCCCATGAAAAAGACGCCGTCGGCAGTTTCCTCGGACTGGCAATGGTGGGCAGCCCGGCGAAGATCCGTGCCAAGCTGGAAGTACTGATCGAACAGACCGGCGCCGACGAATTGATCTTCACCTGCGACCTGTACGAGCACGCCGATCGGATTCATTCCTACGAGCTGCTGGCGCAGTTGATGAAGGGCTAAACCCCCAGGCGAAAAAAAACCGACGCACCTGTGCGTCGGTTTCAAGCCTGCCACACGGGATTAACCGCGCTTGTAGACGATTTCCTTGGTACCACCCTCACAGGTGCCAACCACTTTAGCGTCGGTCGAGGCGCCTTTATCCACGACTTCCAGCGAATAACCCGAAGCGCCCTTGGCGTCGATTTTCGCTGCAATTTCACTTTTCAGCTCTTCACAAGGCTTGCCCGCCGCCAGGGCTGTGCCCGCAATGCTCAACAAACCTACCGCTAACAGGAACTTCTTCATCCGTCACTTTCCTTGCGCTGATTGAAACGAGCGTGCCGACGCTGCAGGCATCGGCACCCATTGTTTGTAGCGCAGGTTATGGCAATCGGCCAGCCGGCAAGTTCAACCGACGCGATCAACTACTGGCAATTCGAAACCCCACCTTGAGCGTGACCTGATAGTGGGCGACCTTGCCGTCCTTGATATGACCACGGGTCTCCGTCACCTCAAACCACTCCAAGTGCTTGATGCTCTTGTTGGCTTCGGCCAGGGCATTGTTGATTGCGTCTTCGATGCTGGTGGTGGATGAACCTACCAATTCGACTTTCTTGTAGGTGTGATGATCAGACATGGTGTTTCTCCTGAGGGTCGTCAATAAAGCCTAGCAGTCATTGTTCATACTGCTTCTGGCGACCGTTCCTACCCGAAAGTTCAGATTTACTGCACTTTCTGAAAACGCTGGAGTCGGTATCTACACACGCCACTCAATCACTTCAGGAGAATTCACATGGCCAACACTTCTTTACGCAAAGCGTCGCTGGAAAGCATGGAAGCCGAGATTTCGAGCCTGCTCAAGTCCCTTGAGAGCCTCAAGGACGATGCGTCGGATGAGTCGCGCAAAACCCTGAAGGCCCTGAAAAGCAATGCCGAGAATGCCCTCAAGCATTCCCGTCACCTGATCAGCGATGCCTACGAAGAAAGCAAAGTCAAAATCCGCGAAACCGGTGTTGCCACCCGGGACTACGCACAAGAGCACCCATGGACCACCGCCGGCGTCGCCGTTGGCGCACTGGGCCTGCTGGCGGCTTACCTGCTGTGCAAACGCGGTGACTGATTGACCGGCTACACCGGCTGGCGCGCCAGCTCAGCCTTGAGCCAGTGCGCCAATTGACCCGCGCGCCCGTCTGCGGCGCGCTTGGGTAGCCACAAAGCCAGGTGCGCCGGGGTTTCACTGAAACCCCACGGCGCCACAAGGCGACCCGCACGCAGGTCCTCTGCTACCAGCGGTTCTGGCGCAATCGCCACACCCAACCCTGCAACCGCCGCCTCCAGCAAATAATACAAATGCTCAAAACCCTGGCCGTGTTTCAACGCGCCGGGCTCGATGCCGTGCTGTTGCGCCCAACTGGGCCAGGCTTGCGGACGGGACGTGGTGTGCAATAAAGCTTCGCCACACAAGGCGTGCGGCGGCGCCTGGCGCAGGCGCTGGTAGCCGGCAAAACGCGGGCTCATCACCGGGCCGATACGCTCGCTCGCCAGTTCATATACCTGCATATCCGCCGGCCACGGCGGTTCGGCGAAGACCAGCAGGGCATCGAGACCGGGGCGTCGGGGGTCAAGGTCGCCGTCGCCCGCCGACAGGTGCAGGCGCAGGTCCGGCAGATCGGCATTCAAGCGTCCCAGGCGCGGGATCAACCAACGCGCCAGCAGACTGCCTGAGCAGCCGAGCACGAAAGGCGCGTCGGCGCTGGCCTGGGTGAGTTCGGCGCACACGTCCCGCAAGCGCTCGAACGCCTCCGCGCTGGCATCTCGCAACCGCACACCTGCATCTGTGAGTTTAAGGCCGCGCCCGTCCTTGATGAACAGGCTGACACCTAAATGCTCCTCCAGCACTTTCAACTGGCGGCTGACCGCACCGTGGGTCACGTGCAATTGCTCGGCAGCCTGGCTGACGCTGTTGAGGCGGGCAGTGGCTTCAAATGCGCGCAGGGCATTGAGGGGCGGGAGGTCGCGGCTCATCTGTGAGTTTTCCTGACAGGTTGCAGCGATCTTATCGGTTTTCAGCGCCGGATGTGAGGGGTAGAGTGGCCGTCATTGCTTCCCATACAGAATTTCTACCTGGAGCGTCCCATGACTCAGTCCCAGACCGATCTGCGCAACGGCCCTGATGCCAACGGCCTGTTTGGCGCGTTTGGCGGCCGCTACGTCGCCGAAACCCTGATGCCGTTGATCCTCGACCTGGCCCGCGAATACGAAGCGGCCAAGATCGATCCGGCGTTCAACGAAGAGTTGGCCTACTTCCAGCGCGACTACGTCGGCCGCCCCAGCCCGCTGTATTTCGCCGAGCGCCTGACCGAGTTCTGCGGCGGCGCCAAGATCTACCTCAAGCGCGAAGAGCTGAACCACACCGGCGCGCACAAGATCAACAACTGCATCGGCCAGATCCTGCTGGCGCGGCGCATGGGCAAGAAACGCATCATCGCCGAGACCGGCGCCGGTATGCACGGTGTGGCGACCGCCACCGTGGCCGCGCGTTTCGGCCTGCAGTGCGTGATCTACATGGGCACCACCGACATCGAGCGCCAACAGGCCAACGTGTTCCGCATGAAGCTTTTGGGCGCTGAAGTGATCCCGGTGGTCGCCGGCACCGGCACCCTCAAGGACGCCATGAACGAAGCCCTGCGCGACTGGGTGACCAACGTCGACGACACCTTCTACCTGATCGGCACCGTGGCCGGCCCGCACCCGTACCCGGCGATGGTGCGCGACTTCCAGGCCGTGATCGGCAAGGAAACCCGCACCCAGCTGCAAGCCCAGGAAGGCCGCCTGCCGGACAGCCTGGTGGCATGCATCGGCGGTGGCTCCAACGCCATGGGCCTGTTCCACCCATTCCTGGACGACACCAGCGTCGAGATCATCGGCGTTGAAGCCGCCGGCCACGGCATCGAGACCGGCAAGCACGCCGCCAGCCTCAACGGTGGCGTACCGGGCGTGCTGCACGGCAACCGTACCTTCCTGCTGCAGGACGACGACGGCCAGATCATCGACGCCCACTCGATTTCCGCCGGCCTCGACTACCCCGGCATCGGCCCGGAACACGCCTGGTTGCACGATATCGGCCGCGTCCAGTACACCTCGGTGACCGACGATGAAGCCTTGGACGCGTTCCACAAATGCTGCCGCCTGGAAGGGATCATTCCTGCCCTGGAAAGCGCCCATGCCCTGGCCGAAGTGTTCAAGCGCGCACCGACCCTGCCGAAGGATCACCTGATGGTGGTCAACCTGTCCGGCCGTGGCGATAAAGACATGCAGACCGTGATGCACCACATGGAACAGTCTCAGCAGGAGAAACACTAAATGAGCCGCCTGCAAACCCGCTTTGCGCAACTCAAGGAACAAAACCGCGCCGCCCTGGTGACCTTCGTCACGGCCGGTGACCCGGGTTATGACACCTCGCTGGCGATCCTCAAGGGCTTGCCCGCTGCGGGCGCCGATGTGATCGAGTTGGGCATGCCCTTCACCGACCCGATGGCCGACGGCCCGGCCATCCAACTGGCCAACATCCGCGCACTGGAAGCCAAGCAGAACCTGCTGAAAACCCTGCAGATGGTGCGAGAGTTCCGCAAGGACAACAACGACACCCCGCTGGTGTTGATGGGCTACTTCAACCCGATCCACAAATACGGCGTGCCTAAGTTCATCGCTGACGCCAAAGAGGCCGGCGTCGACGGCCTGATCGTGGTCGACATGCCGCCCGAGCATAACGGCGAGCTGTGCGACCCGGCCCAGGCCGCAGGTATCGACTTTATTCGCCTGACCACGCCGACCACCGATGACGTGCGCCTGCCGACCGTGCTCAACGGCAGTTCCGGGTTCGTGTACTACGTATCCGTGGCCGGTGTGACAGGCGCCGGCGCCGCGACCCTGGAACACGTCGAGGAAGCCGTGACCCGCCTGCGTCGGCATACCGACCTGCCGATCAGCATCGGTTTTGGTATCCGCACACCGGAACAGGCGGCCGCCATCGCGCGCCTGGCCGATGGCGTGGTGGTGGGCTCGGCCCTGATCGATCACATCGCCAATGCCAGTAACGATCAACAAGCAATCGATGGCGTATTGAGCCTGTGCGCGGCGCTGTCGGAAGGTGTGCGCAACGCCCGTAAGTAAGCGCCATGTAGCGAGAGGTAAAGTTCCTGATACAGAGGAATCAACGCGCGCAATCACGGCCTAAACAGCAAGACCAAGGGATTTCGAACCGCGTTCGAGATCCCTTTTTTGTTTGTGTGCCCTGAGGAATACCCGATGAAAATGCCTAAATCCGTGATTGCAGGCCTTGGTGTGCTGGTGCTTGGCGCCAGCGCCCTGGTGCAAGCCGCGCCGCCTGACCAGCGGGGTGACGACCGTGGCGGCCCGCAGGGCCAGCACGAGCAACGTGGCGACGACCATCGCGGCCCGCAGGACAACCGTCGCGGAGGCCCGCCCCAGGACTTCGGCCCGGTACGCCAGATCATTCACGATAACCACGGCCAGTTCTCCCGTGGCGCACCGCCGCCGCCGAATGTGCGCCTGGTGCGCGGCCAACCCCTGCCGCGCGGCTACTACGGCGAGCGCCTGGACAACCGTGCGCTGGCGCGCCTGCCGGTTTACCCGGGTTATGAGTGGCGCCGTTCGGGGCCGGATGTGGTGTTGATCGCGGTGGGTACCGGTATCGTCTATGAAATTCTGGACGGCGTGCTGAACTGATCCGGGCTTTTTCCATATAGGCTAGGCTTGAGGGGGAACACACCCCCTCAACACACTTCGTGCCTATTGCCGTCTAACCACCTCTGCAAGTCACGCCTTCTTGCGTTGCCGGTCGTTAAGTTAGCTGCATCAGAAGTCATTATCGTCTCCCAGGAGTCCATCATGGCATTTGATCTCATCACCCCCTCGGACCGTCGTCATTCCACGTTGCAAAAGGGTTTCAACCTGCGCTGGCCATTGGGCAACGTCCAGGGCGAGTCTTCACCCAACGGCGCCAGCCAGATCTACCTCTGCCACACCCCACAAGACATCATCGACGCAGCCGCCCAGGCCCTGGCTGTGCCCAATGGCCGTATCACGGTGCGCAGCGGCGGGCATTGCTATGAAGGATTTGTCTCTAACAAGATGCCGGATGTGCCAGGCGAGGTGTTGTCGATCCTGGACATCGGCCAGATCAACCAATTGGCCTACGACCCCAACGGCCTGATCAGCTCAGTGCTGGTACCCGCTTCGCCCCATCGCTATGCATTCCGCCTGGAGCCCGGCTGCCAGAACTGGGACACCAGCGTCGCGCTGTACAAATTGGCAGGCAAGGCGCTGCCCAGTGGATCCTGCTATTCGGTGGGACTGGGCGGGCATATCTGCGGCGGCGGCTATGGGTTGTTGTCGCGTAAATACGGGCTGGTCTGCGACTGGCTGGACGGCGTCGACTTGCTGGGCGCCAATGGACCCGGCCCGGGTCTTGAACCTGTCCATGTCTCCCGTAACAGCCTCGACACTGATGAGCTGGACCTGTTCGCCGCCTGTTGCGGCGCCGGTGGTGGGCAGTTCGGCATCATCACCAGTTACTATTTCAAGACGCTGCCGCCAGCCCCGGACGAAGTGCTTTGGCTGCCATTGGAATGGGACTGGTCAGACCTCACACGCGCCGCCCTCGAACGTTTGCTGCACGCCTATCAAAACTGGTTCGTGGACCATCAGGCCGACCCGGCAACCTGGGGCCTGGCCACCAAACTGGAAATGCGTCATCTGAACACTGGCAACGTGACCCTGGGCATCCACTACGTCGACAAGGACGGGAAGCTCGATGACCTGGCGCCTTTCGACGACTTTGTCAGCAGCATGCAGACCGCGGTGGGTGTCGGTGCGACGGAGTCGCTCCTGCCGTTCCACGTCGCGCATCAGCCACGTGGCGGGCAAAAGGGCCGCTGGGTCGACTCCCTGCAGAGTGCCCATGAGGCCGCCAGGCGCTTGGACTGGCTGTACGCCACCCAATCGCTCAACGGTTCCGGTGACAATCAGCGCGGGCGGTATAAATCGGCGTATCAGAAAGGCGGGTTTACACAGCGCGTGCTGGACGCGATCTGGACGACGCTGACCTTGCCGGACCCTGAGCAATACCTGACCCAGAGCCTGATCCAGATCCAGTCGTTCGGCGGGCGCATCAACCAGATGGACGGCCCGATCCTGGCGCAGACGTCAGCCGCGCAACGCTCCTCGTACCTCAAATGGCAACCGCAGTGTTACTGGCACGCCGACGATGACGCCATCGACCGCGCCCATGCCGACTGGATCCGCGGCCTCTATTACGCTGCATTCACCAACGGTGTTCCCAATGACCCGGAGTTCGAGGGCTGCTACATCAACTACCCCGACCTGGACATGACCCACCTCGGTGGCAATCCCGCGAACCCCAGGAACCCTCTGTGGTATGGAATTTTCTTCCCCAACACGATCATCGAGAACCGCCTGCGCCGAACCAAGCAACGCTGGGATCCATTGAATGTGTTCCGTAACGAAATGTCGGTGCCCTGAGCCCGGCCAACGGGCGGCCCGCAGGCCGCCCACTGCTTACAGCTCGATCCGCTCGACCTTGCCCACCAGCAGCACATAGGAGAGTGCGCCCAACAGCGCCAGCACGGCGATGTAGGTGATCGCCGGCGCAAACGAATCGCCACTGGCCAGGAAACCGATGACGATCGGCGTGGCAATCGCCGCCAGGTTGCCGATGAAGTTGAACACCCCGCCGGTCAGTCCCAGCAGACGTGCCGGGGCAAGCGTCGAGACCAGCGACCAGGTGATCGAGGCCAGGCCATTACCGAAGAACGCCAGGGCCAGGAAGGCGATGACCAACGGTGTCGATTCGACGAAGTTGGCGCCAATGATCGCCGTAGAGATCAACAGGCCGCTGATGATCGGCAACTTGCGGGCAAACCCCACCGAGGCGCCACGGCGGATCAGCCAGTCGGAAAACAACCCCGAACACAGCACGCCGACGAAAGCCGCGAGGAAGGGCAGTGACGCGAGCATGCCGGACTTGATGAAGTCCATGCCGCGGTATTTCACCAGGTAGGTCGGGAACCAGGTCAGGAAGAACCACAACGTGGAGTTCAGGCAGAACTGCCCCAGGTAGATACCCCACAACTTGCGCTTGCTCAGGACGATGCCCAGGTCGACCCAGCTGAAGGGCGCCTTGCTCTTGCTCGCTTGTGCGCTCAAGTCCACCAGCCCGCCACCTTCGCGGATCAATTCGATTTCAGCGGCGTTGACGCCTTTGAAATCACGGGGCTCGCGATACAGGGCATACCAGATTGCCGCCCACAGAATGCCCACGCCACCGGTCACGACAAATACCATGTGCCAGCCGTAATGGTGCTGCAACCAGGCCAGGACCGGCGTCAGGAACGCCAGCCCGACAAACTGCCCGGAGGTGTAGAAGCCAATGGCCGTGGCGCGCTCACGCTCGGGGAACCAGCTGGTGACCACGCGACTGTTGATGGGGTAAGCCGGTGCTTCCAGGGCACCCACCGCCATGCGCAGCACAAACAGCGCAATGAAGCTGGCGGCAAAACCGAGCATCACGGTGGCGATAGACCACAGCAACAGGGCGGCGGTGTAGAGGATACGCGGCGGCACCCGGTCCACCAGCCAGCCGCCGGGGATCTGCATGGCGGCGTACGTCCAGCCGAACGCGGAGAAAATCAGCCCGACATGTACCGGGTCGATACCCAGTTCGCTGGTCAGCGCCGGGGCGGCAATCGACAGGTTGCTGCGGTCGAGGTAGTTGATCACGACGGTGATAAACAGCAGCACCATGATGAAGTAGCGCTTTCGGGTAGGCGTGACTAAAGAAGCCTGCCCGCTCAAGGATTCAGGTTGCATGGTAGGTGCCTCTTCTTATATTTGTTGAGGAAGGGACTTCTGCAGAAACCGGATCAACATGTGGGAGGGGGCAAGCCCTCTCCCACATGTTTGACCGCGTTCTTTCAGGCAGACATCACCACTCGGCAAAGCTGCCGTCGGCGTGGCGCCAGATCGGGTTGCGCCAGCGATGGCCGATGGCTGCGCGTTCGATCACGTATTCCTCGTTGATCTCGATCCCCAGGCCCGGCCCGTTGGGGATTTTCACAAAGCCCTGGTCATAGTCGAACACGCCCGGGTCGCGCACGTAGTCGAGCAGGTCGTTGCTCTCGTTGTAGTGAATGCCCAGGCTTTGCTCCTGGATAAACGCGTTGTAGCAAACCGCATCCAGTTGCAGGCACGCCGCCAAGGCAATCGGGCCCAGCGGGCAGTGCAGGGCCAGGGCCACGTCGTAGGCTTCGGCCATGTTGGCGATCTTGCGGGTTTCGGTGATACCGCCCGCGTGGGAAGCGTCCGGCTGGATGATGTCGACGTAGCCTTCGCTGAGCACGCGCTTGAAGTCCCAGCGCGAGAACAGACGCTCACCCAGGGCAATCGGGGTGCTGGTCAGCGGCGCCAGTTCCTTGAGGGCTTCGTAGTTTTCGCTGAGCACCGGCTCTTCGATAAACATCAGTTTGTACGGGTCCAGTTCTTTCATCAGCACCTTGGCCATGGGCTTGTGCACACGGCCATGGAAGTCGACGCCGATGCCGACGTTAGGGCCGACCGCATCGCGCACGGCCGCGACGTTGGCCAGGGCCAGGTCGACTTTTTCGAAGCTGTCGACAAACTGCAACTCTTCGGTGCCGTTCATTTTCACCGCAGTAAAGCCACGGGCCACGGCCTCTTTGGCGGCGCGGGCGGTGTCGGCCGGGCGGTCGCCACCGATCCAGGAGTACACGCGGATCTTGTCGCGTACCTGGCCACCCAACAGGTCGCTGACCGATACGCCCAGGGCCTTGCCCTTGATGTCCCAAAGCGCCTGGTCGATGCCGGCGAGGGCGCTCATGTGCACGGCGCCGCCACGGTAGAAGCCGCCGCGGTAGAGCACGGTCCAGATATCTTCGATATTGCGTGGGTCCTTGCCGATCAGGTAATCGGACAGTTCCTCGACCGCCGCAGCCACGGTGTGAGCGCGGCCTTCGACTACGGGCTCACCCCAGCCGGTCACGCCCTGGTCGGTCTCGACCTTGAGGAAGCACCAGCGCGGCGGGACGATAAAGGTCGTCAGTTTGGTGATTTTCATCTGTTATCTCTCTTATAGATGCAGCGCCAGGGGCGCGGAACTTGATCTCAGCTCAGGGCTTTCCAGGCGGCGACATAAGCCTGGGCGCGGCTCGCTACCTGATCCACTGTCATACCCGGTTTGAACAACCCGGAACCCAGCCCGAACCCCTTGGCGCCGGCGTCGATAAACACCTGCATGTTGTCCGGGGTAATGCCGCCCACCGGCAGCAGCAACGTGCCTGCCGGCAATACCGCCAGCCACGCCTTGATCACAGAAGGGCCCATTTGCTCGGCCGGGAACAGCTTCAAGACGTCGGCGCCTTCGTCCAGCGCGGCGAACGCTTCGGTGGGCGTGGCCACCCCCGGCGACAGGTACAGGCCAGCGGCCTTGGCGGCGCGCAGGACCTTGGCATCGCTGTGGGGCATTACGATCACTTGGCCACCAGCGGCCTTCACCTGCTCGACCTGCGCAGGCGTCAACACCGTACCGGCGCCGATCAGGCAATCGGCGGGCAGGCTGTCGCGCAGGGTGCGGATGCTGGTGTAAGGGTCCGGCGAGTTGAGCGGGACTTCGATCACGCGAAAACCGGCGTCGTACAGCACCTGGCCGACCGCCTGGGCTTCGTCCGGGCGCACACCGCGCAGGATCGCGATCAAACCGTTTTGTGCCAGTGCTTGCTTGAGCATGTCAGGCCTCCGTTGCAGGTTGAGTGAGCCCGGCGGCCACTGCCAGTTGCCACAGGCCGCGCTCGGTCGCTTCCTGCGCCAGGCTGACGTGGGCGAAACCGCAGAGGGCGAGGGCGCGTTGGTAGCGCACGCAAAGCGGGCCAGCGCCCACCAGGATGATGGGGATGTGCCGTGCACTGGCTGGCAAGCCGGCCAGTTCATGGCCGATCAGCAGGCCGGACAGGTAATCGGGCTGCTGCTCAGGGGTGAGTTCGGCGGTCAGGCCCAGGGTGCGCGCACTGAACAAGGTCGACAGCACGCCGCGCTGGCCATCGTTCGACAGCGCCACTTGAACGCCGCGGTCAAAAGCCTCGGCCTGAAACTGCGCGGATACCTTTTGCGTACGCCCCAGCAGGCTGTGCTTGCTCAGCACCGCGAACAGTTCACCGGTCATGAAGGTATCGAAGTGGGTGATGCAACCTTCCACCACCTCGACCCATTTGGAATGGCTGCCGGGCAGGCCGATCAACATTTCACCGTTGGCCGACAGGCTTTGCAGCACACCCAGCACCTGGGTTTCTTCACCGCGCATCACATTGGGCAAACCGACCTGCTCGATCACGCCGGGCACGATACGCACATCGACGCCGCGCAGGCTGCGCACCGTGTGCAACGCCTGGCCCAGGCTGGCGACGTCGACCGGCGTATTGCGATATGCCGCCTCGCTCCAGCCCTGGGCGCTGCCGACCATGCCGCAGGCGATCACTGGAAGATGGGGTTGGGCGTCGAGCCAGTCGCCGCATGCCGCATCGAACGCCAACTCGAAGCCATCGCTGCAGTGCACACCGCCGATGTCCCGGGGCTCACTGGGCAAATGCATGATGCCCGACGCCAGCGAGCGCTGTTCCAGCACGACGCCTGCGGGCCCGAGTTTATAAGCACGAAGGGAGCTGGTCCCCCAATCGAGCGCGATCAATTGCGCCTGCATCGCTTCACCTGAAATGAGTGGGTGCTGAAAAAAGCAGATGGGCGAATATAAACCTATGGCCGGCAATATCTCAATATATAAATAACAGTCCCATATATTGAGACAAGACAAGATAAATCCTACAACTTCCTCGCCTTTTACTGCGGGAAGGGGCGGTTTTTATCTGATAAGGGGAGGTTAAAAAACCGACAGGTCCAGCTCGCGCATCGCACCCATCCAGATCGCGTGATCGGTGTGATCCTTCAGCTCATCGCCGGTTTCGGGGTGCAGGAACACCACCAGCCCATTGCGATGCAGCGCCAGCCACGGCAGCACCACGCCAATGTACTCGGCATCGAACGCCAGCTGGCAGCTCCAGTCCGGGTGCGGGCCTACGGGCCGTTCATGCACACGGCCCATGCGCAGCGGGAACAGTTTCGCGCCGTCTTCACATAGGGTGCGCGCCTGGTCGATGGTGCTGGCGTCAAAGTAGATATGGGCATGGTAGCCCTTGATACGTTGCATGACGGACTCCGGATCCAATGTGCGGCAAATCCTAGACCGCAATCGATGGCAGGGCCAGTCCGGTCAGGGACTGCGCGCTGCTGGCCTGTTCTGCCTGCAACCAGTCGACGAAACGTTCGACCAACTGCCCACGCCGCTTGCGCTGGGGCTGCACCACGTAATAGCCAAAGCGCGAAATCACCGTGTTGCCGATCGGTCGGCACAACCAGTTCTGTTCCAGCAGGTTATCCACCAAATGGCGCCAGCCGATCGCCACCCCTTGGCCGGCAATCGCTGCCTGGATCAATAAGGTGTAGTTGTCGAATCGCAGCTGGCCGGGCGTGGGTGCGGCGGTGATACCCAGCTCGCGGAATACACCACTCCAGTCGAACCACTGGCTGTTGTTTTCCTGGCGCAGGTGCAGCAACGGGTAGTCGGGCAAGGTGTGCACAGTCAAAGGCCTGGCCTGCTCCTTGAGCCATTGCGGGCTGCACACCGGGAACACTTCCTCGTTGAACAGCCAAAGGCTGTCGCCCTGCTTGAAGCGGCCATCGCCAAACAGCACTGCCACATCGATGTCACTGCGCAGTGTCGCGTGGTTGCGCTCGCTGGTCACCAGGCTCACGTCCACCTGCGGGTTGGCGGCGTGGAAGCGATGCAGGCGCGGCATCAGCCAATAGGCGGCGAACGCAAAGTCTGTGGCCACTTGCAGCACTTCGTGCTGGTCCAGCTGGGTAATCACACTGAGGCCCTGGTTGATGTTCTGCAAACCGCCTTGCACATGCTCGAACAGCAGGGCGCCGGCGTCGGTCAGTTCGATGCCCCGATAGATGCGGTCAAACAGGCGGATCGTCAGTTGTTCTTCAAGGCGCTTCATCTGCTGGCTGATCGCCGGCTGAGTGGTACCCAGCTCCATCGCAGCGGCGGTAAAGCTGCGATGGCGCGCGGCCGCCTCGAATGCGCGTAGCAGGTCGAGGGACAGGTCTCCAAGGGCTTCATACATAAGCTGCGCTTATCCTAGACATTGCTCGTCATGGGCTTTACCCCATTTTCCATGGGCTGCATGCTCATTCGCATAAACACTGCCTATGGAATGCCGAAGACCCATGAAGCGCAAGAACATTCTTTTCATCATGGCCGATCAAATGGCCGCGCCGATGCTGCCGTTCTACGGACCTTCCTCCATCAAGCTGCCGAATTTGAGCCGCCTCGCCGCACAGGGCGTGGTGTTCGACGCGGCCTATTGCAACAGCCCACTGTGTGCCCCCTCACGCTTCACCCTGGTCAGCGGCCAATTGCCGAGCAAGATCGGCGCCTACGACAACGCGGCGGATTTTCCCGCCGATGTGCCGACCTATGCCCACTACCTGCGGCGCCTCGGTTATCGCACCGCGCTGTCGGGCAAGATGCACTTCTGCGGTCCCGACCAACTGCACGGCTATGAAGAACGCCTGACCAGCGACATCTACCCCGCCGACTATGGCTGGGCGGTGAACTGGGATGAGCCGGACGTACGCCCCACCTGGTACCACAACATGTCCTCGGTGCTGCAAGCCGGCCCGTGCGTGCGTACCAACCAGCTGGATTTCGACGAAGAGGTGGTGTTCAAGGCCCAGCAGTACCTGTTCGACCACATCCGCGAAGACGGTGACCAGCCGTTCTGCTTGACCGTGTCGATGACCCATCCCCACGACCCGTACACCATTCCCAAGCCGTTCTGGGACCTGTACGACGACAACGACATCCCTTTGCCTGCAACGCCGAACCAGGAAGATCTCGACCCGCATTCCCAGCGTCTGCTCAAGGTCTATGACCTGTGGGACAAGCCGCTGCCTGTGGATAAAATTCGCGACGCCCGCCGCGCCTACTTCGGCGCGTGCAGCTACATCGACAGCAATGTCGGCAAGCTGCTGCAGACCCTGGAAGACACCGGCCTGGCCGACGACACCATCATCATTTTCTCCGGCGACCACGGCGACATGCTCGGTGAACGCGGCCTCTGGTACAAAATGCACTGGTTTGAAATGGCCGCCCGCGTGCCGCTGCTGGTCAGTGCGCCGGGGCAATTTGCGCCGGGCCGCGTAACCCAGGCAGTGTCCACCGCCGACCTGCTGCCGACCCTGGTGGAACTGGCCGGCGGCGAGCTGGACCCGCGCCTGCCCCTGGACGGCCGCTCGCTGGTCCCGCACTTGCAGGGGCAGGGCGGGCATGACGAAGTCTTTGGCGAATACATGGCCGAAGGCACCATCAGCCCATTGATGATGATTCGCCGTGGCGCCTACAAATTCATCTACAGCGAAGACGACCCTTGTCTACTGTTCGATGTGCACAACGACCCGCACGAGCGGGAAGACCTCAGCCAGTCACCGGAACACCGGCCACTGTTCGAGGCGTTTTTGAATGAGGCGCGGGCCAAGTGGGACATCCCGGCGATCCACCAGCAGGTGCTCGCCAGCCAACGCCGTCGTCGCCTGGTGTTCGAGGCGCTGACCCAAGGCAAGCTGAAGAGCTGGGATCACCAGCCACTGGTGGACGCCAGTCAGCAATACATGCGCAACCATATCGACCTCGACGACCTGGAGCGCAAGGCACGTTATCCACAACCCTGCCAAAACCAATAAATACAGAGGGAAGGCCATGCAAAAGTTAACTGCAGTAGTGGGCATGTTGGTGCTAAGTAGTGCCAATGCGTATGCGGACACCCGCTGTGAGACCGTGAAGATGGCCGATCCAGGCTGGAGCGACATTGCCGCCACCAACGCCATTACCGGTTTCCTGCTGAACGGCATGGGCTACAAGGCCAAGGTCGACACCCTGGCGGTGCCGATCACCTTCGGCGGGCTCAAGGACGGCCAGGTGGATGTGTTCCTGGGTAACTGGATGCCGGCGCAGCAGGGCTTCTACGACAAGTTCGTGGCCAACGGCGATGTGGTGCAGTTGGCGAAGAACCTCGACGGCACCGAGTTCACTCTCGCCGTGCCGGATTATGTGTGGGATGCCGGGGTGCATGACTTTGCCGACTTGAACAAATTCGCCGACAAGTTCGACAAGAAGATCTACGGCATCGGCTCGGGCGCGCCGGCAAATATCTCGCTGCAGGAGATCATCAAGAAGAATGACTTCGACCTTGGCCAGTGGAAGCTGATCGAGTCCAGCGAGCAGGCAATGCTGGCGGAAGTGTCACGGGCGGTGAAGAAGCAGAAATTCGTCACCTTCCTCGGCTGGACACCGCACCCGATGAACGTGCAACTGAAAATGCACTATCTCAAAGGCGGCGAGAAATACTTCGGTGACACCGGCAGTGTGTATACCTTGACCCGCAAAGGGTATGCGCAGGCCTGCCCTAACGTTGGCAAACTGTTGACCAACCTGAGTTTCACCCAGGAGATGGAGAACAGCATCATGGCTGAGGTGGCCAACAACAAGGTCAGCAATGCCGACGCGGCGAAGGCGTGGATCAAGGCGAACCCGGCTGTATTGGACAAATGGCTCGACGGTGTGAAAACCGTGGATGGCAAGGACGCGTTGCCGGCAGTAAAGGCCAAACTCTAGGGCCTTGCGCTATTCCAATGTGGGAGGGGGCTTGCTCCGATAGCGGAGTGCCAGTCAGAGAGATTTAGACGGGTCCACCTATATCGGGAGCAAGCCCCCTCCCGCAAGGACCAGCGTGTACTGATACCCTGAGTCAAACCTTTTCAGCCGAGTTATAAATGCCCCGGCCCAACCGCCATACACTCTTCCCCTTCCTCCGCTGGCTCCCGCGTCAAACCCGCGCCAGCGTCGGCCGGGACGCGCTGGTCGGCCTCAGCGGTGCCGTGCTCGCGCTGCCCCAGTCGATTGCCTACGCGCTGATCGCCGGTCTCCCACCGGAGTACGGTCTGTATGCCGCCATCATCCCGGTGCTGATCGCCTGCCTGTGGGGTTCATCCTGGCACCTGATCTGTGGCCCCACGGCAGCGATTTCCATCGTGCTGTACGCCAGCGTCAGCCCGTTGGCCGTGCCGGGGTCTCAGGACTACATCACCCTGATCCTGTTGCTGACATTCCTCGCCGGGGTATTCCAGTGGCTGCTGGGCATGCTGCGTTTTGGCGCGCTGGTGAACTTCGTCTCGCATTCGGTGGTGCTGGGTTTCACCCTCGGTGCCGCCGTGGTGATCGCCCTCGGGCAGCTGCCCAATCTGCTTGGCCTGGATTTACCGAGCCAGGCCACAGCGATCAATAGCCTGCTGGCGCTGATCGACCACGCTGGCGAGTGGGACCACGCCTCCCTCGCCCTTGGACTCGGTACTTTGCTGGTGGGCGCGTTGCTCAAATACCTTGTGCCTCGCTGGCCAACGCTACTGATCGCACTGACCCTGGGTAGCCTGGCAACGTGGCTATGGCCGGCGATGTTCGGGCATGTGGCGCTCGTCAGTTCGTTTATCGGCAAGCTGCCACCGTTCAGCCCGCTGCCGCTGGATCCGGACATGATCCTGCGCCTGCTGCCCAGCGCCGTTGCGGTGGGCATGCTGGGGCTGGTGACCAGCCTGTCGATTGCCCGTTCGCTGTCGGCCCGTTCGCAACAATTGCTCGATGCCAACCAGGAAGTTCGCGCCCAGGGTTTATCCAATATCGTTGGCGGATTTTTCTCCGGGTATCTGTCGGCAGGGTCGTTCACCCGCTCCGGCCTCAGCTATGAGTCGGGCGCCTGTTCGCCGTTGGCCGGGGTGTTTTCCGCAGTATGGGTGGCATTGTTTGCGCTGTTTGGCGCCGTATTGATCGCACATATTCCGATCCCGAGCATGGCCGCCAGCATCTTGCTGATTTCCTGGGGCCTGGTGGATCGTCGGGGTATTCGTGCGTTGTTCCGCGTGAGCCGCGCAGAGTTCGTAGTGATGAGCCTGACCTGTGTCGCCACCTTGTTGCTGGAGTTGCAAACGGCGATTTATGCGGGGGTGTTGGCGTCGTTGTTTTTCTACCTTAAGCGCACGTCGCAGCCACGGGTACAGCAATGGCGTGATGGGGAAGAGGATGTGTTGCGCGTCGGTGGGTCGATCTTCTTTGGCGCCAGCCATTACCTGCAAGTACGCCTGCAAAGCTTGCAGGGTGAACGGGTGGTGATCGAGGCGCAGCAGATCAACTTTATCGACTATTCCGGGGTGGAGATGCTGCACCAGGAGGCGCGTCGTTTAAGCGGGCTGGGCCGTAGCCTGACATTGCGCCGCGCCAGGCCGCAGGTGGTGGACGAGTTGAAAAAACTGGAGGGGGCCGATAAATGCCCCATCCAGTTTGAAGATTGATTACTGCGCCAACTGCCGGCGCAGTTCAGCCAACACCGGCGCCGAATCCGGACGAACACCACGCCACAGAAAGAACGCTTCGGCCGCCTGCTCCACCAACATGCCCAGGCCATCCATCGCCACGGCTGCGCCTTGCTCACTGGCCCAACGGCAGAACGCAGTCGGTTCCTTGGCGTACATCATGTCGTAGCAAAACGTCTTGCCCGGTTCGATCAGGCTGCCGGCAATCGGCGGTACATCGCCTGACAGGCTGGCGGACGTGGCATTGATGATCACGTCCACCGGCTCACGCAGCCAGTCGAAACCACTGGCGGACACCGGGCCCAGGTCGTCGAACAGCTCGGCGAGCAATTCGGCTTTTTCCACGGTGCGGTTGGCGATGATCAACGAAGCGGGCCGTTCAGCCAGCAACGGCTCCAACGCGCCCCTTACCGCGCCACCCGCGCCCAGCAACAGGATGCGTCTGCCTTGCAGATTCAAGCCGGCGTTTACCGCCAGGTCACGCACCAGGCCGGCGCCGTCGGTGTTGTCGCCGAGCAACGTGCCGTCAGCGAGTTTGCTCAAGGTGTTCACCGCCCCGGCGCGCTGGGCGCGTTCGGTGAGGCTGTTGGCCAGGCGATAGGCGTCTTCCTTGAACGGCACGGTGACGTTGGCACCTCGGCCCTGTTGGAAAAACTCACGGGCACAGCCGGTGAAATCCTCCAGGGGCGCGAGCAAGGTGCTGTAGTCCAGTTGTTCGCCAGTCTGCTCGGCGAACATACGGTGAATCAGCGGCGACTTGCTGTGGCCGATGGGGTTGCCGAACACCACATAACGATCCATCAAACAGCCGCCTTAGGCGCGGCGATGCCCAGCCAATCGCGGTCTTGCAGGAAGTAGTCGGTTAGGCGTGCTTCTTCGCTGCCGGCCTCGGCTTTCCAGTCGTAGCTCCAGCGCACCTGGGGCGGCAGCGACATCAGGATCGACTCGGTACGCCCGCCCGATTGCAGGCCGAACAGGGTGCCACGGTCGTAGACCAGGTTGAATTCAACGTAGCGGCCGCGACGGAATTCCTGAAACTGGCGTTGCTGTTCGGTATACGCGCTGGCTTTGCGACGTTGCACGATCGGCAGGTAGGCGTCGATGTAGGCGTCGCCGATGGCGCGGATGAAGGCGAAGCAGGTGTCGAAGTCCCACTCGTTCAAGTCGTCGAAGAACAGGCCGCCGATACCACGGGGCTCGTTGCGGTGCTTGATGTGGAAGTAGGTATCGCACCAGGCCTTGTAGCGCGAGTAAACGTCCGGGCCAAACGGCGCGCAGGCCTGCTCGGCCACGCGATGCCAGTGAATGCAGTCTTCTTCGTTGCCGTAGTAGGGCGTGAGGTCGAAGCCGCCACCGAACCACCACACCGGCTCTTCGCCTTCTTTTTCGGCGATGAAAAAACGCACGTTGGCGTGGGACGTCGGCACGTGTGGGTTGTGCGGATGAATCACCAGCGACACGCCCAGGGCTTCAAACCCGCGACCGGCCAGCTCGGGGCGATGCGCACTGGCTGACGGTGGGAGGCCGCTGCCGAACACGTGGGAAAAGTTAACGCCGCCCTTTTCGATGACCGAGCCGTTCTCGATCACACGGGTGCGACCGCCGCCGCCGGCAGGCCGGGTCCAGGCGTCTTCGATAAAGCGAGTGTCCGTCTCGAAGGTTTCCAGGGCGCTGCAAATGCGGTCTTGCAGGTCGAGCAGGTAGGCTTTGACAGCCTCGGTGCGAGTAGTCATGACATCACCTTGAATCGGGCAAAGCTACGCGAAGCCACAGGGCGTCGGCGGCAAATGGGCGCACAGGATACCACTGCGCTTAGATAGCACTGCACATAGCACTGCACTTAGGAGCGCCACAGTTGACGAAGATCAAGCTTAGGAGTCCGATAGGGGGCTACGCGAATTCGACCTCAGGAGAAGTGCAGATGGCCAAACGTATCCAGTTCAGCGCCCATGGCGGCCCCGACGTACTTGAATATGTGGACTACACACCGGCAGAGCCGGGCCCGCAGCAGGTTCGAGTGCGTAACGAGGCGATTGGCCTGAATTTCATCGATACCTATTTCCGCAGTGGCCTTTACGCGCCGCCGGCCCTGCCATCGGGGCTGGGCGCAGAAGGCGCCGGGGTGGTTGATGCGGTGGGCAGCGAAGTCACGCAATTTAAAGTCGGCGACCGCGTGGCCTACGGCAGCGGCCCACTCGGGGCCTACAGCGAATTGCACGTGCTGCCTGCCGCCAACCTGGTACACCTGCCGGACGACATCAGCTTCGAACAAGCCGCCGGCGCCATGCTCAAGGGCCTGACCGTGCAATACCTGCTGCGCCAGACCTATGAGCTCAAAGGTGGCGAGACCATCCTGTTCCACGCCGCCGCCGGTGGCGTGGGCTCCCTGGCCTGCCAATGGGCCAAGGCACTGGGCGTGAAGCTGATCGGTACCGTGAGCTCGCCAGAAAAAGCCGCCCTGGCCAAATCTCTCGGCGCGTGGGAAACCATCGACTACAGCAAGGAAAATGTCGCACAGCGCGTGCTGGAATTGACCGACGGCAAAAAGGTGCCTGTGGTCTACGACGGCGTCGGCAAAGACACCTGGCTGACCTCATTGGACAGCGTGGCGCCACGTGGCCTGGTGGTGAGCTTTGGCAACGCGTCGGGCGCGGTGGATGGGGTGAACCTGGGGATACTCGCGGCCAAAGGCTCGCTGCACGTGACACGGCCGACCCTGGCGACCTACGCCAACAATCCGGCGAACTTGCAGGTGATGGCGGATGATCTGTTTTCGATGATCAAGAGCGGCAAGGTGCGCATTGATATCAACCAGCGGTATTCGCTGGCGGACGCGGCGAAGGCACAGACGGAGTTGTCGGGGCGGCGTACCACTGGGTCGACCATTCTGTTGCCTTGAGGGCCTCTTCGGGGGCGGTGCAACGATTCCACTTGCCCCCGATAGGCGCGACGCGGTCTCAGGAAGGCCGCACCACCTCACCCGTTGCCAAATCGCGAATCAGGCTCGGGTTCTTGCGCCCACCCAGGGCACCACCCAGAACCAGATCCACCTGCCCGCGAAAGTACTGCTCCACACGAATCCGCGTGCGCGCCGCCGGGCGGCCCTGGGGGTTGGCTGAGGTGGAAATCAACGGTCCCACCAGCGCGCACAAGTCCCGTACCAGCGGATGATCGCTCACCCGTAGCGCCACCGTGTCGTGCACACCGGTGACCCATTCCGGCAACAAATCCTGATGCGGCACCAGCCACGTATTCGGTCCGGGCCAGGTGCTGGCCATGCGTTCGATCCAGGTATCCGGGAAGTCTTCGAACAGAAAGTCGAATTGGCGAATATTGTCTGCCACCAGGATCAGGCCCTTGTCCACCGAACGGTTCTTGATCGCCAGCAGCCGATCCACCGCCTCTTCGTTCCATGGATCGCAACCCAGGCCCCAGACCGCTTCGGTTGGATAGGCAATCACCGCACCTGCGCGAATTTCTCGTGCGGCTTCCAGCACACGCCACCTGTTGACCATTGTTTACTCTCCGGACTAAAGCTCTGGGCAGTTTACCGATCTTCTTTACAAAACCTAGTTCCAAAAAGCTGGCCGCTACAAAAGCTGGCCACGCGCAAGCCAGCGCCCGCTTTCGCAGATCACCAGGCCTTCAAGTTCCAACTCCGTGAGGGTCGCCAACACCTGGGCCAACGGCCGCCCACTGACCAGCGCCAGGGCTTCGCTGGTATGGGGCGCCGCGTGCAACAGCGCCACCAACGGATGTATCACAGGCATCGGCGCCGGGCGCGACAATGCCTGCCAACCACGCAAGCCTTCGAGGATGTGTTCAATGGTTTCCACCAGCATCGCACCATCACGGATCAACTGGTGACACCCCTTGGCCCCGGGATGATGGATGGAGCCCGGGATTGCATACACCTCGCGCCCTTGCTCGGCCGCGAGCTTGGCAGTGATCAGCGAGCCGCTGGCCATGCTGGCCTCCACCACCAGCACGCCCAGGGACAGGCCGCTGATGATGCGGTTGCGCCGGGGGAAGTTACCGGCCTGGGGCGCGGCGTCCAGCGGAAACTCGGAAACCACTGCGCTGCCTTGGGCAATCATCGCCGCCGCAAGCCGTCGATGGCGCTGTGGATAAAGATTTTCCAGGCCCGTGCCGAGTACGCCGATTGTATGCCCCCCCACATCCAAAGCGGCTTGATGGGCCGCACCGTCGATACCCAGCGCAAGGCCACTGGTGATGACAAAACCGGCGCTCGCCAGGCTGCGGGAAAATGCAGCGGCCGTGTCCATGCCGGGGCGGGATGCACGGCGGCTGCCGACCATCGCCAGTTGCGGTTTTTCCAGGATCCCGGGGTCGCCGGCGACAAATAAAAGCGGCGGGGCGTCATCTATCTGGGCGAGCAGTGCCGGGTACTCAGGTTGGTCCCACATCAGCAAATGCTGGTCCGGACGTTCCAACCAGGCCAACGCCTGACTGGCACCGTCGCGGATCTCATGGCTACGGCGGGCATCGGCGCTGATGGGTGACAACCCCAAGGAGCGCCACGCGCTGGCCGGGGCGCCGATGGCCTTTGAAGCGCTGCCGAACGCTTCGATCAACAACCGAAAGCGCTTCGGGCCTACCTCCGGCAGCCTGTGCAGGCGTAGGCGGGCTTCCAGTTCTGAAGGGGAAATTTCATTGCAGTTTTTCGAAAGCATCTGATCATCCTTGACCGGAACAAGCTGTGGATAACTCTGTTGGTAACTTATTTAGCAGGCTATTTATTACGGTCGAGGGGCAGTCTCGAAACGGGGGGATAAGTAGCGATTTCCTCATGGGGTGAATCTCCTTTATTATGTGCGTTCGCGTGAAATGCCAGGGCCTTCGCGGCTTTCGGGCGTTTCACACCGGCCGTATGGGTCCATTCCCACCGCCGATTTGCCTTTACCTCACATGTGCAGCAATTACGCTTATGGCTATTTTGAACATCCTCGAATTCCCCGACTCGCGCCTGCGCACAATCGCCAAGCCGGTGGCCGTAGTGGACGACAAGGTTCGTCAGCTGGTCGATGACATGTTTGAAACAATGTATGAAGCGCCTGGTATCGGCCTCGCCGCCACCCAGGTCAACGTGCATCTGCGCGTCGTGGTCATGGACCTGTCGGAAGATCGCAGCGAACCACGGGTGTATATCAACCCCGAGTTCGAACCGTTGACCGACGAGATGGGCGAATACCAGGAAGGCTGCCTCTCGGTACCGGAGTTCTACGAGAACGTCGAGCGCCCGCTGCGCGTGAAGATCAAGGCCCTCGACCGCGATGGCAAGCCGTTCGAACTGATTGCCGAAGGCCTGCTGGCCGTGTGCATCCAGCACGAATGCGACCACCTCAACGGCAAGCTGTTTGTCGATTACCTGTCCACGCTCAAACGCGACCGGATCAAGAAGAAGCTGGAAAAAAAGCATCGCCAGCAAGCTTGATGCCCTCCTTCCAAAGGCTTGCTGCGGCAAGCCTTTTTCTTTTGTGACTGCTTTTAACCGAGACCTCCCATGACCGAGCCATTGCGCATTGTTTTTGCCGGCACGCCTGAATTTGCCGCCGAACACCTCAAGGCCCTGCTTGCCAGCCCTTATGACATCGTCGCGGTGTACACCCAGCCGGATCGCCCGGCCGGTCGCGGGCAAAAACTGATGCCAAGCCCGGTCAAGCAGTTGGCGCTTGAGCACAACATCCCCGTGCTGCAACCGCCGACCCTGCGCAACGCCGAGGCCCAGGCTGAACTGGCGGCGCTGCAACCGGACTTGCTGGTGGTGGTGGCCTACGGTTTGATCCTGCCCCAGGTCGTGCTGGATATTCCACGCCTGGGCTGTATCAACAGCCACGCCTCACTGCTGCCACGCTGGCGCGGTGCGGCGCCGATCCAACGTGCCGTGGAGGCAGGCGACAGCGAAAGCGGCGTGACGGTGATGCGCATGGAGGCGGGTTTGGACACCGGCCCGATGCTGCTCAAAGTCACCACCCCGATCACGGCCGCAGACACCGGTGGCAGCCTGCACGACCGCCTCGCCGAGATGGGCCCGCCCGCCGTGATCCAGGCCATTGCCGGTCTCGCCGCTGGCACCCTGCAAGGTGAGGTGCAGGACGACAGCCTGGCCACCTACGCCCACAAGCTGAACAAAGACGAAGCCCGCATCGACTGGAGCCGCCCGGCTGTGGAGCTGGAACGCCTGGTGCGTGCCTTCAACCCGTGGCCGATCTGCCACAGCACCCTCAATGGCGAGGCCTTGAAAGTGTTGGCCGCGACCTTGGCCGACAGCAAAGGCACACCCGGTGAAATCATCGGTGCCAGCAAGGAGGGGCTGCTGGTCGCTTGCGGCGAACAGGCGCTGTGCCTGACCCGTCTGCAATTGCCCGGTGGCAAGGCGCTTAATTTCAGCGATTTGTACAACAGTCGCCGTGAGAAATTTTCCCTGGGCACGATCCTCGGGGTGGCAACCCAATGAACCCACGTCTGGCCGCCGCCAAGGCCCTGGCCGCCGTACTCAACGGCAAGGCTTCGCTGAACAGTTCGCTGCCCACGCAGTTGGACAAGGTCGAAGACCGCGATCGTGGTTTCACCCAGGACCTGGCCTTCGGCACCGCCCGCTGGCAACCACGGTTGTCGGCGCTGGCAGCCAAGCTGCTGCAAAAACCGTTCAAGGCGGCCGATGCTGATGTCGAGGCGCTGCTGCTGGTCGGTCTCTATCAGCTGCTCTACACCCGCGTGCCGGCCCACGCCGCCATCGGTGAAACCGTCGGTTGCGCCGACAAGCTGAAAAAAACCTGGGCCAAGGCCCTGCTCAACGCGGTACTGCGCCGCGCCCAGCGCGAAAGCGAAGCGCTGCTGGCCGAGTTGGAACATGACCCGGTGGTGCGCACCGCTCACCCGCGCTGGCTGCAAAAATCCCTGAAGGCCTTCTGGCCCGAGCAATGGGAAGCCATTTGCGCGGCCAACAACGCGCACCCACCGATGATCCTGCGGGTCAACCGCCGCCATCACCGCCGTGATGCGTATCTGCACTTGCTGACGAGCGCAGGTATTAACGCTACGCCCTGCGTGTACAGCAGCGACGGCATTGTGCTGGAAGCGGCCACCGACGTGCGCAGCCTGCCGGGCTTCGCCGAAGGCTGGATCAGTGTGCAGGACGAAGCCGCGCAACTGGCCGCCGACCTGCTCGACCTGGCTCCCGGTCAGCGTGTACTGGACGCCTGCTGTGCTCCAGGCGGTAAGACGTGTCACATCCTCGAAGTTGAAAAGGACCTGGCCGGTGTAGTGGCGGTCGATCTGGAAGCCAAGCGTCTGGTGCGTGTACGGGAGAATCTCGCACGCCTGGGCCTCAGCGCCGAGCTGATCGCTGCCGACGGCCGCGACACCGCCACCTGGTGGGACGGCAAACCGTTCCAACGCATCCTGCTTGACGCGCCGTGTTCCGCCACCGGTGTGATCCGCCGTCACCCGGACATCAAGCTCACCCGCCAACCCGACGACATCACCGCCCTGGCGGTGCTGCAAGGCGAACTGCTCGACGCACTGTGGCCGACCCTCGAAGTCGGCGGCATCCTGCTTTACGCCACCTGCTCCACCTTGCCCACCGAAAACACCGAGGTGATCGAAGCCTTTCTCGCCCGCACCAGCGGCGCGCGGGAACTGGACCTCGCCACGGCAGCTGGTATCAAACAGCCCCATGGCCGCCAGTTACTCGCACAGGAAGGCGGGCATGATGGTTTCTACTACGCCAAACTGATCAAGATCGCCGCCGCGCGCGGCTGAACGGGTTTAAGGGAGTGACCGGATGAAAATCATCATCCTTGGAGCAGGGCAGGTTGGCGGCACACTGGCCGAACATTTGGCCAGTGAAGCCAATGACATCACCGTGGTCGACACCGATGCCGAGCGCCTGCGCAACCTGGGCGACCGCCTGGATATCCGCACCGTACAAGGCCGGGCGTCGTTTCCCACCGTGCTGCGTCAGGCGGGTGCCGACGACGCCGACATGCTGGTCGCGGTCACCAACAGCGACGAGACCAATATGGTCGCCTGCCAGGTCGCCCACACCCTGTTCCACACCCCGACCAAGATCGCCCGGGTGCGTGAAGCCGCCTACCTGACCCGCGCCGGCCTGTTCGATAACGACGCCATCCCCGTGGACGTTCTGATCAGCCCGGAACAGGTCGTCACCCACTACATCAAGCGCCTGATCGAAATCCCGGGCGCCTTGCAGGTGATCGACTTCGCCGGCGGCAAGGCGCAACTGGTGGCGGTGAAGGCCTACTACGGTGGACCGCTGGTGGGTCAGCAATTGCGTCAACTGCGTGAACACATGCCGAATGTGGAAACCCGCGTAGCCGCGATTTTCCGACGTGACCGGCCGATCCTGCCCCAGGGCGATACGGTGATCGAGGCCGATGACGAAGTATTCTTCATCGCTGCCAAAGCGAATATTCGTGCCGTCATGAGTGAAATGCGTCGGCTCGATGAGAGCTACAAACGCATCGTCATCGCCGGCGGCGGGCAGATTGGCGAGCGCCTGGCCGAAGCGATCGAGAGTCGCTACCAGGTGAAAATCATCGAGATGAGCCCGGCACGCTGCCGGCATTTGTCCGACACCCTGGACAGCACGGTCGTACTGCAAGGCAGTGCCTCGGACCGCGACCTGCTGATGGAAGAAAACATCGCCGACGCGGATATCTTCCTGGCCCTGACCAACGATGACGAGGCCAACATCATGTCGTCCTTGCTGGCCAAGCGGCTGGGGGCCAAGAAGGTCATGACCATCATCAACAACCCGGCCTATGTCGACCTGATCCAGGGCGGCGATATCGACATCGCCATCAGCCCGCAACTGGCCACCATCGGCACCTTGCTTGCCCACGTGCGCCGGGGCGATATCGTCAGCGTGCACTCCCTGCGCCGGGGGGCGGCGGAGGCCATCGAGGCGATTGCCCACGGTGATTCGAAGTCGAGCAAAGTGATCGGCAAGGCCATCCGCGATATAGGCCTGCCGCCGGGCACCACCATTGGCGCAATCATTCGTGATGAGGAAGTGATCATCGCCCACGACGATACGGTGATCGCCACGGGTGACCACGTGATCCTGTTCCTGGTGGATAAAAAACATATCCGCGATGTGGAGAAGCTGTTCCACGTGGGATTGAGCTTTTTCTGATCAACGGGAGTGACCGACATGCTCGAATCCCTGGAAAAAATGCTCGCCAAGGGTGTGGATAATTCCCTGCTGCGCTTTGGGCTGGGCAAGGGTTATCTGGACCTGAAGGACAATGCCAAGGCGGCGGAGCATTTGCACAAATGCGTCGAGTTCGATCCGAAGTATTCGGCGGCGTGGAAGTTGTTGGGCAAGGCGCAGCTGGGGCAGGGTGATAACGCCGCGGCGCGACAGGCGTGGGAGAAGGGCATCGAAGCGGCCCAGGCCCATGGCGACAAGCAGGCCGAGAAAGAAATGACGGTGTTCCTGAAGAAACTCGACCGCCAAAGCTAAGCAGATCGAAAATGTGGGAGGGGGCTTGCTCCCGATAGCAGTGTGTCAGCCAATGCATAGTTGACTGAACCACCGCTATCGGGGCAAGCCCCCTCCCACATTTAGTCAGCAGTGGGTCAGTACCACCGCTCTTCACCCGGCGGGCGTTTCTTGAAGCGCTTCATGCTCCACATGTACTGGCTCGGGTAGGCGCCGACATAACGCTCCACCACTTTGCTCATCGCCGCGCAGGAGGTGGCGGTGTCGGTGCTGTACATGTCTTCCGGCGCCGCTTCCAGGATCACTTTGTAGCCCGAACCGTCCGGCAGCCGCAGCGCATGCAGGAACACCCCCACGGCCTTGTGGCCGGCGAGCATGTTCGGCACGAACTTGCTGGTGAGCGCCTGGGTGGCGAAGAACGGCACGAAGATCCCTGCGGACTCGGCCGGCTCCGGGTCGGCCGGAATACCCACCTGGCCGCCCTTGCGCACTTCCTTGATCACACTGAGGATGCCTTCCTTGGTGGACGCCGCCACGCGGTTACCCAGTTGTACGCGCTGCTTGCGCAGCAACTCGTCCACCGCCTTGAGCTTGGGCGGGCGGTAAAAAATGATCGGTTTGCACTGGCTGCAATAGAAGTGGTTCAACACCTCCCAGTTGCCCAGGTGGCTGGTGATGCCGACCACACCTTTGCCCGAGGCCAGGGCTTCGTGCAGCACCTCAAGGCCTTCGACTTCACGCACCAGGTCGATGGAGCGCTGGGCCGGCCAGATCCAGGCGCAGGCGCTTTCGGTAAGGGACTTGCCGATGTCCTTCAGGCTCTGGCCAACCAGGCGCTCGCGCGCGGCGGGGTCCATGTCCGGGAAGCATTTAGAGAGGTTGATCCGCACCGTGTCACGGGAGCGGTTAGGGGTTTTCCACATGATCCAGCCGATGGCCGTGCCGACCGCTTGAACCGCGCGCCAGGGCAATAGGGCAAACAACCGAAGAGCGCCTACCAGCAAGGCGCCTTTAAACTTTTCCACAGGTCACTCCTGATCGTGTGTGGTGCGCAAAGCCGCCATTCTAACCGGCGTTGGCCAAGTCCGCGTAACGGTCGCAGTCCTGGGTGTGGTCCATGACCATGCCCGAGGCCTGCATGAACGCGTAACAGATGGTCGGGCCGACAAAGGTGAAGCCGGCTTTCTTGAGTGCTTTGCTCATGGCTTCAGCCTCCGGCGTAATCGCAGGCACTTCGCTGCGGTCCTTGAAATGGTTGACCTTGGGCACGCCGCCGACAAACGACCAGAGCCACCCCACCGGATCTTCAAGCGCCAGCCAGGCTGCGGCGTTGCGCCGGGTGGCGTTGAGCTTGAGGCGGTTACGCACAATGCCAGGGTCAAGCATCAGCGCTTCGATCTCGGCATCGGTCAGCTGTGCCAGACGCCGGGCATCAAAACCAAACAAGACCTTTCGATAATGCTCGCGTTTGCGTAAAACGGTGATCCAGGACAGGCCCGCCTGGAACCCTTCGAGCAAAAGCAACTCGAACAAACCCTGCGCATCGCGCAGCGGCGTTCCCCACTCCTGATCGTGATAAGCCATGTACAGCGGATCTTCAGAACACCAAAAGCAGCGTGGCATAAGGCTCCAGGGGATGGTGGCGCGGCCGAATCGGGTATACTCCCGCTCTTTAAATCGCAGCCCAAGTAACAGGTGAATTTCGTGAGCCAGCCTACGCCAGCCGTGCGTACCTTCCAAGACTTGATCCTCGCCCTCCAGCAATACTGGGCCGAGCAAGGTTGTGTGGTACTTCAGCCCTACGATATGGAAGTAGGCGCCGGCACTTTCCACACCGCTACATTCCTGCGGGCCATCGGCCCGGAAACCTGGAACGCCGCTTATGTGCAGCCCAGTCGTCGCCCGACTGACGGCCGCTACGGCGAAAACCCGAACCGTCTGCAGCACTACTATCAGTTCCAGGTAGTCCTGAAGCCGAACCCGGACAACTTCCAGGAACTGTACCTGGGCTCGCTCAAGCACGTGGGCCTCGACCCGCTGGTGCACGACATCCGTTTCGTCGAAGACAACTGGGAGTCGCCCACCCTCGGCGCCTGGGGCCTGGGCTGGGAAGTCTGGCTCAATGGCATGGAAGTCACCCAGTTCACCTACTTCCAACAGGCCGGTGGCATCGAGTGCTACCCGGTGACCGGCGAGATCACCTACGGCCTCGAGCGCCTGGCCATGTACCTGCAGGGCGTGGATTCGGTCTACGACCTGGTGTGGGCTGACGGCCCGTTCGGCAAAGTGACCTATGGCGATGTGTTCCACCAGAACGAAGTGGAGCAATCGACCTACAACTTCGAACACGCCAACGTCGACAAGCTGTTCGAACTGTTCGACTTCTATGAAAGCGAAGCCAAGCGCCTGATCGAACTCGACCAGCCGCTGCCGTTGCCGAGCTATGAAATGGTGTTGAAGGCCTCCCATACCTTCAACCTGCTGGACGCCCGCCGTGCCATCTCGGTAACCGCGCGCCAGCAATACATCCTGCGTGTACGCACCCTGGCGCGTTCCGTCGCCCAAGCCTACCTGCTGGCTCGCGCCAAGCTGGGCTTCCCGATGGCCACCCCGGACCTGCGTGATGAAGTGTTGGCTAAGCTGGAGGCTGCACAATGAGTGCTCAAGATTTCCTGGTTGAACTGGGCACCGAAGAGCTGCCACCCAAGGCACTCAATACCCTGGCCGATGCGTTCCTGGCCGGTATCGAAAAAGGCCTGCAGAGCGCCGGCCTGAAGTTTGAAGCGAAGAAAGTCTACGCCGCGCCGCGCCGCCTGGCCGTGTTGCTGACCGCGCTGGAAACCCAGCAGCCGGACCGCAGCATCAACCTCGACGGCCCGCCACGCCAGGCGGCTTTCGACGCCGAAGGCAACCCGACCCAAGCCGCACTGGGCTTCGCCAAGAAGTGCGGTGTGGAGCTGAGCGAGATCGACCAGAGCGGTCCGAAACTGCGTTTCAGCCAGGTCATCACAGGCAAGCCCACCGCCAGCCTGTTGCCGACCATCGTCGAAGACTCCCTGAACGACCTGCCGATTCCCAAGCGCATGCGCTGGGGCGCGCGCAAGGAAGAGTTCGTACGCCCGACCCAGTGGCTGGTGATGCTGCTCGGTGACCAGGTCATCGATTGCACCATCCTCGCCCAGAAAGCTGGCCGTGATTCCCGTGGCCATCGCTTCCACCATCCACAAGCGGTGCGCATCACTTCGCCGGCTAACTATGCCGCCGATCTGCGTGCTGCCTACGTGCTGGCCGATGCCAACGAGCGTCGCGAGCTGATCAGCAAGCGCACCGAAGAACTCGCCCGCCTGCAGGAAGGCACCGCCATCGTGCCGCCAAGCCTGCTCGACGAAGTGACCGCGCTGGTTGAATGGCCGGTGCCGCTGGTGTGCTCGTTCGAAGAACGTTTCCTCGATGTGCCGCAGGAAGCGCTGATCACCACCATGCAGGACAACCAGAAGTATTTCTGCCTGCTGGACGTGGACGGCAAGTTGCTGCCGCGCTTTATCACCGTGGCCAACATCGAAAGCAAGGACCCGCAGCAGATCATCGCCGGTAACGAGAAAGTCGTGCGTCCGCGCCTGACTGACGCCGAGTTCTTCTTCAAGCAAGACAAGAAGCAGAAACTCGAAGACTTCAACCTGCGCCTGCAGAACGTGGTATTCCAGGAAAAACTCGGCAGCGTCTACGACAAGGCCGTGCGCGTTTCCAAGCTGGCGGCCTACATTGCCCCACGCATCGGCGGTGATGCCGCCTGGGCTGCGCGTGCGGGCTTGCTGTCCAAGTGCGACCTGGCCACCGAAATGGTCGGCGAGTTCCCGGAGATGCAGGGCGTTGCCGGTTACTACTACGCCCTCAACGATGGCGAGGCGGACGATGTCGCGCTGGCGCTGAACGAGCAGTACATGCCGCGCGGTGCCGGCGCCGAGCTGCCGACCACCCTGACCGGTGCGGCCGTGGCCATCGCCGACAAGCTGGATACCCTCGTCGGTATCTTCGGTATCGGCATGCTGCCTACCGGTAGCAAAGACCCGTATGCCCTGCGTCGCGCGGCCCTCGGCGTGCTGCGTATCCTGATCGACAAGAAGCTCGACCTCGACCTGACCCAGGCCGTGGTGTTCGCGGTCGGCCAGTTCGGTGGCAAGGTCAAGCAAGCCGGCCTGGCCGAGCAAGTGCTGGAGTTCGTGTTCGACCGCCTGCGTGCGCGTTATGAAGACGAAGGCGTGGACGTTTCCGTCTACCTGTCGGTACGTGCCCTGCAACCGGGTTCGGCACTGGACTTCGATCAGCGCGTACAAGCCGTACAGGCGTTCCGTAAGCTGCCGGAAGCCGACGCCCTGGCCGCTGTGAACAAGCGAGTGTCGAACCTGCTGGGCAAGGCCGAAGGCCTGGGCAACGCCGATGTCGACCCAGGCCTGTTTGCCGACGCCAAGGAGTTCTCGCTGAACTCAGCCATTGCCAAGGCAGAGAACGCGGTGAAGCCGCTGATCGCCGAACGCAATTACGCCGAAGCCCTGGCACGCCTGGCGACCTTGCGTGAGCCGGTGGATGCGTTCTTCGAAGCGGTGATGATCAATGCCGAAGATGCCGGCGTGCGGAAAAACCGCTACGCCATGCTGGCGCGTCTGCGTGGCCTGTTCGTCAACATCGCTGACATTTCGACGCTGAGCTGACCATGTTGAAACTGCTGATTCTCGATCGGGACGGGGTGATCAACTACGACTCCGACGCTTACATCAAGTCGGTGGCGGAATGGATTCCACTGCCCGGTTCGATCGAGGCCATCGCGCAGTTGAGCAAAGCCGGCTGGACGGTGGCCATCGCCACCAACCAGTCCGGCATCGCCCGCGGCTATTACGACATCGCCACCCTGGACGCCATGCACGCGCGCTTGCGCACCCTGGTGGCGGAGCAGGGCGGGGAAGTGGGGCTGGTGGTGTACTGCCCTCACGGGCCGGATGAGGGATGCGATTGCCGCAAACCCAAGCCTGGCATGTTGAAAATCATTGCAGAACATTACAAGGTGCCCTTGGCTGGGATATGGTTCGTCGGGGACAGCCTCGGTGACCTGGAGGCGGCCAAAGCCGTCGACTCTCAGCCAGTTTTGGTAAAGACCGGGAAAGGCGAAAAGACCCAGGCGAAAAACCTGCCGGTAGGCACCTTGATTTTTGACGATCTGGCGGCGGTTGCCGCAGAACTTATCAACAACTAGCCGCCCTCGACTTCCTGACCAAGGACTGTTCGGGAGTGCGCTTTTAACAGGCGGGCCATGTCCCGCAACGGTAAATGCCGCCATGTCGATTTTGCAGGCCATCAGAACCTTTTTCTTTTACCTGCTGCTGGGCACCAGTTCGTTTCTCTGGTGCACCCTGAGCTTTTTTATTGCGCCGTTCCTGCCGTTCAAGGCGCGCTATCGCTTTATCAACGTCTATTGGTGCCGCTGCGCGTTGTGGCTGACCAAGGTGTTCCTGAACATTCGCTTCGAGATCAAGGGCGCTGAAAACGTACCGGACCAGCCGTGTGTGATTCTGTCGAACCACCAGAGCACCTGGGAGACCTTCTTCCTCTCGGCTTACTTCTCGCCATTGAGCCAGGTGCTCAAGCGCGAGCTGTTGTACGTGCCGTTCTTCGGCTGGGCCATGGCCATGTTGCGCCCGATCGCCATCGACCGTGACAACCCCAAGGCGGCGCTCAAGCACGTCGCCAAGAAGGGCGATGAACTGCTCAAGGATGGCGTGTGGGTGCTGATCTTCCCGGAAGGTACGCGGGTACCCTTTGGGACAGTAGGCAAGTTCTCTCGCGGCGGTACCGCATTGGCAGTCAACGCCAACCTGCCGGTGCTGCCGATTGCGCATAACGCTGGCAAGTTCTGGCCGAAGGCGGGCTGGGCAAAACGCGCGGGCACCATCACTGTGGTGATAGGCGAGCCAATGTACGCAGAAGGGGAAGGCCCACGCGCCATTGCCGCGCTGAATGACCGTGCCCAGGCATGGAATGAAGCGCAGCAGCGGGCCATGGGTTCCCTGCCGCCGGAGCCGATTGTGGTGGAGACGCCGGTGGTATGAGCATCTGTGGATAACCTGTGTACGCTTTGTTGGCGAATTGGCTTTTTTGGGTCCTAATAAGTTGATTTAGTTAGATATTTCCAAATCCATCAAAACCGCAAAAAACGTGCATAAGTTTTTTCCGCATTAAAAAACCGGTCCTTGAGACCGGTTTTTTATGCACAGCACAAAGGTACGTTTTAGCCGTCGTCCAGCAAGGGCAGCTGCAGGCTGAAAGAGGTGCCTTTGCCCACGGTGCTTTCACACTCGATACGGCCCCCATGACGCTCCACCACCGCCTTGACCATGCTCAGTCCCAACCCCAGCCCTTCGCTGCCTTGGGCCGAGTCAAAGCGTTTGTACTGGCTGAACAGTTCAGGCAAATCCTCGGCGGCTATCCCTGGGCCCTGGTCGCTGATGCGGCATTCCAGCCAGCCTTGCGCGCTGCTGTGTCGCAGCCGGACAGTGGTACCGGACGGGGAATATTTGATCGCGTTCTCCAGCACATTGAACAATGCGCGGGTGAGCAGCGATTGATCGGCTGACACCATCCCTTCGTCGGCCTCGTCCAGATCGTGGACCAGGTGAATCCCCTTGAGCTGGGCGATCACGGCCACTTGATCAAACGCATCCATTACCAGCATGGCGAACAGCGTAGGCTCGAACTGGTAGCCATCGGCCTCAGCCCTCGCCAGTTGCACAAATGATTCGGTCAGGCTCAAGGCGCGGCGTACTTGTTGCTCTATCTGGGCAAATATCGGCGACTCACTGCCGTGCACATCCAACAGGGCGAGGATCGCCGAGTGGGGTGCACGCAAGTCGTGAGAGAGGAAACGCAGCATGGTTTCCCGATGCTGCTGGGCCTCGCGTTCCTTGCTCAGATCAGTAAGGCTCAACAGCCAGCCAAGCGCGACATCCCCTTCGGCCGGCAGCAAGGGGGCAAGTTCCATGCGCAGGCTGCGTTGATGGATATCACGAAACTCAACGAGTTCCAGTGTCGAGAGGGGGGGGCGTACGCCATTGTGCAGCGGTGGATAACCCAGGTCGGCCAGTTGCTCCAGAAGGTTATGGTTGATCAAGTCATTGCCGAACACTTCCCGGGCGATGCGGTTGGCCAACAGGACATTACCCTGGGTGTCTGTGATCAACGTCGCCACCGGCAGGCATTCCAATCCATCGGCCATAAACCGTCGGGTGTCCCGCGTACGACTGACGGCTTGCTCCAAGGCAAAGATACGGCCCTGCAATACGTCACCCTTATTGGCGGGTGCACGGCGGCGCTCGGGCAAGACTTTGGGTTCGTTATCCAGGCGCGTCAATTCCCAGCCGAAGTAGGCCAGGATCACGCTGAGACGCCGCCAGTTCCAGATCAGATAGCTGAGCAGCAAACCGATCAAGCAGGCCGCAGGCGACCACCAGTAGCCCAGGCGCAACAAGGCCGCTGAACCCACCAAGGCCATGCACATGCACCCCAGGGTCATCCACAGCGCATAGCGTGGGCGGTATAGCAGCAGGCCCAGCAACATCGCCACCAGGGACGTTGCGATCAGTGCGGCCAGCCAGCCGGGCAAGTCCACAATACTTCGATCTTGCAGCAAGCCATTGAGCACATTGGCCTGGATCTCCACACCCGCTGTGGTGCCGGCCATAGGAGAGAGCGGTGTGACAAAGCGATCGCCCATACCCGACGCTGTCGCCCCCACCAGAATCAGACGGCCCCGCAACCGCTCGGGAGGGACCTCACCACGTAATACGCTGACATAAGACACGCTCGGGAAATGGGTGTCGGCAGCAATAAACGGGATACGGACCGCATGCTCCCGGTGCCAATCCTGGGTGATCGATGGCAGAGGTTCCCCGGGCATCTCGGCCGATTGCCCGCTCATCGCGAAAGCCAGCCACGCTAACTGAAGCGCCGTGGCACCGGCTGGCCCCTCCCGCATATACAGCCTGCGGACCACGCCATCGCTATCCGCCTCCACATTGATATGCCCGACACCCTTGGCACATTTGAGCAGTGACAGCATTTGTGCCCCAGACTGGCTGTAGCTGGCCGAATCGTCACGAGCCAAGGGCAACAATACGTTGCCGGCGTTGCACACCGCGTCGGCCAGGCGCTTGTCATTGACCGGGTTACCGGGCTCGCTGAAGATCACATCAAACAGGATACCGGCCGGCTGCGCCGCGCTCAGGCGATCGATCAGGTCGGCGTGCACACTACGCGGCCAGGGCCACTGGCCGAGTTTCTTCAGGCTAGGGTCATCGATGGTCACCAGCAGGATGCGCGGATCCACCGGTAGAGGCGCCAGACGTCGAAGGCTGTCGTATAGCGGGTTGTTCAAGGCCAGGCCAGGACTCATCGAGAGGTAGGCAGTGATTGGCAACAGCAGCAAACCGATCCATAACCACTCACGTACCAGACCGTGGAACAGGCGCTGGGCATGGGTGGGTTGGCGTTTTTCGGCCTTTCCCCAGAGCGTCATGGATCAACGCGCCTGAGTTGTTGGCGTGCGATAGAAGATGGCATAGACCCCCGATTCCTCCTCAGTCGTTGCACGGCGTAAGCCGACACACGTTCGTGATAGAACGACGCGTTGAGCCCAGTGAAGCTCATTTTCGACGCGGTGGAAAAAAATTCCTGCTGGATGTTCATAACGGCGGGAATTCCAAAGGGCATCCACTATCGGGGCGCAGGAGTTTACGACAGCGCACGCGTCGGCTGATCCTTTTCCTTAACGCCTGGAGCCGGTATCTTTCCCACATAGGTATGGAGAGCTTTCAATGGCGTATTCGCTTATTGATCCCAGCGTACCGAGAGATCCAAGGGGTCGACGAACCTGAGCACAATTCTTCAGATTCATTGACCGGCATCTGCGCAGTACGTGCCCTTCAATACGACTGCCGTACTCTTCGAGAAGAAAGGACCCACCCATGCGTGTCGCAATACTGGATGACGAACCCGCTGAATTGCGACGGGTGGAACAGACACTGCGACAAATCCCCAGCACCGCCGAACAACCCTGGACACTGCATTGCTTCGAGCGCGGCGAAGACCTGCTGCGTCAGTTGCGTCGGGAGACCTTCGACCTGCTGATACTCGACTGGCAACTGCCCGACATCACCGGTATTGCCTTACTGCGCTGGACCCGTGAACACATGGAGTCGCCACCGGCAGTCATCATGCTCACCAGCCGTGATGCCGAAAGCGATATCGTCAGCGCATTGAACAGCGGGGCCGACGACTACGTCAGCAAACCCTTTCGTCCTAACGAACTGAAGGCACGAGTGACAGCCGTTCTACGTCGGCATGGCCTGCAGAGATCGGCAACCCCTGAAGTGCAGAGTTTCAACGACCTGACCTTCGACGATGCAGAGTTGACCGTCACACGCGCAGGCAAACCGATCAACCTTACCGAGCGCGAATACCGCCTGGCGAGCTGCTTGTTCGCCAATCTGGCTCGGCCGCTGTCGCGTGAGTATCTTTATGAGCGGTTCTGGACCCATGAAGAAATGGTGTCCTCGCGGCCGCTGGATACGCATATCTACCGGCTACGCAACAAGCTCGGGCTTACCGCTGATAGAGGTTGGCAGTTGTTGACGATCTATGGGTATGGGTATCGATTGGAGAGTGTGGCGGCGGCTTCTTCTCATGGATAAAAAACACGATGTTCCACGTGGAGCATTTTGCGGAAGATGATTTCCACGCAATAAAAAAGGCCAACGTTATGCGTTGGCCTTTTTTATTTTGCGCGTCGTACCTGGATCAGAAATCCAGGTTAGACACTGCCAGGGCATTGCTCTCGATGAAGTCACGGCGAGGTTCGACCGCATCACCCATCAGGGTGTTGAAGATCTGGTCTGCGCCAATGGCGTCCTCGATGGTTACGCGCAGCATACGGCGCTGGGCTGGGTCCATGGTGGTTTCCCACAGTTGATCCGGGTTCATTTCGCCCAGACCTTTGTATCGTTGGATCGTATGGCGCTTGGTGCTTTCCGCCATCAACCAGTCCAGGGCTTCCTTGAACTCCTTGACCGCTTTCTTACGCTCGCCACGCTGAATATAAGCACCATCGTCCAGCAGGGTGCTCAGTTGCGCGCCGAGGGTCACAACGGTCTTGTAGTCGTTGCTGCCGAAGAAGTCGCGGTTGAAGGTGACGTAGTTCGACAGGCCGTGGGAGATCAATTCGACCTCTGGCAGCCAAACGTTACGTTCACGGTCTTCACGCAGGCTGGCTTTGTACACCAGGCCGGATTTTTCGACAGTACGCAGGCGTACTTCATATTGGGCCAGCCATTCCTGCATGTGTGCGTGGTCGCCCAACTGCTCCAGGCTTACAGACGGCAGGTAGATGAAGTGCTCGGTTAATTCCTGTGGGTACAGGCGCGACAGGCGCTTGAGTGTCTTCATCACCATACGGAAGTCGTTAACCAGACGCTCCAGCGCCTCACCGGAGATCCCCGGGGCTTCGTCGTTCAAGTGCAGGCTGGCATCTTCCAGGGCCGACTGCGTCATGTACTCTTCCATGGCGTCGTCGTCTTTGATGTACTGTTCTTGCTTGCCTTTCTTCACTTTGTACAACGGCGGCTGGGCGATGTAGATGTAGCCACGCTCGATCAGCTCCGGCAACTGACGGAAGAAGAATGTCAGCAGCAGGGTACGGATGTGCGAACCGTCGACGTCAGCATCGGTCATGATGATGATGTTGTGATAGCGCAGCTTGTCGATGTTGTACTCGTCTCGGCCAATACCGCAGCCCAGTGCCGTGATCAAGGTGCCGACTTCCTGGGAGGAAATCATCTTGTCGAAACGAGCCTTCTCCACGTTGAGGATCTTACCCTTCAACGGCAGGATGGCCTGGGTGCGACGGTTACGACCCTGCTTGGCGGAACCGCCAGCAGAGTCACCTTCCACCAGGTACAGTTCGGAGAGGGCAGGGTCCTTCTCCTGGCAGTCAGCCAGTTTGCCTGGCAAGCCGGCAATATCCAGCGCACCTTTACGGCGGGTCATCTCACGGGCTTTACGCGCCGCTTCACGGGCACGCGCGGCATCGATCATCTTGCCGACAACCAGCTTGGCTTCGTTCGGGTTTTCCAGCAGGAAGTCGGAGAAGTACTTACCCATCTCTTGTTCAACCGCAGTTTTCACTTCGGAAGACACCAGCTTGTCTTTGGTCTGGGAGCTGAACTTAGGGTCCGGCACTTTCACCGAGATGATTGCGGTCAGGCCTTCACGGGCATCGTCACCGGTGGTGGCGACCTTATGCTTCTTCGCCAGGCCTTCGGCTTCGATATAGGTGTTCAGGTTACGTGTCAGCGCCGAACGGAAACCCACCAAGTGAGTACCACCGTCACGCTGTGGAATGTTGTTGGTGAAGCACAACAGGTTCTCGTTGAAGCTGTCGTTCCATTGCAGGGCGATTTCAACGCCGATGCCGTCTTCACGCTGGATGTTGAAGTGGAACACCTGGTTGACCGCAGTCTTGTTGGTGTTCAGGTATTCAACGAACGCACGCAAGCCGCCTTCGTATTTGAACAGCTCTTCCTTGCCGCTGCGCTCATCCTTGAGGACGATGCCGACACCGGAGTTGAGGAAGGACAATTCACGAATCCGCTTGGCCAGGATGTCCCAGCTGAAGTGGATGTTCTTGAAGGTATCAGCCGATGGCTTGAAATGGATCTGGGTACCGGTGCTTTCACTGTCACCAACGATTTTCATCGGCTCCTGTGGCACACCGTGGACGTAGGTCTGCTCCCAGATCTTGCCACTGCGGCGAACGGTCAGGATCAGCTCTTCGGAAAGAGCGTTCACCACCGACACACCCACACCGTGCAGACCACCGGAGACTTTATAGGAGTTGTCGTCGAACTTACCGCCGGCGTGGAGCACGGTCATGATGACCTCTGCCGCCGAAACACCTTCTTCTTTGTGCACATCTACCGGGATGCCGCGACCGTTGTCGCGCACAGTAATGGATTCGTCCGGATGGATGATGATGCTGATGTCGTCGCAGTGACCGGCCAAAGCTTCGTCGATGGAGTTGTCGACCACCTCGAACACCATGTGGTGCAGACCGCTACCGTCATCAGTGTCGCCAATGTACATACCGGGACGTTTGCGTACGGCATCCAAACCTTTCAGCACTTTAATGCTGGTCGAGTCGTACGTGTTTTCTTCGCTCATGCCTTCACTCCCGATGGTCGTGGGTCTGGGTGATACGGCCTTGTTCCACGTGGAACAAAGCGACTGGCGTTTCCGTCTGCCAGCCTTCCCTCAATAATTCGTGGTCTACACAGGTGATAAACACCTGGCAGCGTAAGTCTTCCAACAAGCGGCATAACGCACGGCGGTGTTGCTCGTCGAGTTCAGACGGCAAGTCATCCACCAGATAAATACACTGACCACGTCGGGCTTGGCTAACCAGATGCCCCTGGGCGATCCGCAGTGCACACACCACCAACTTCTGCTGGCCGCGGGACAAGATATCCGCAGCATTATGTGCGCCTAATCTAAGACGCAAATCTGCCCGTTGGGGTCCGGCCTGGGTATGGCCAATTTGCTGATCCCGCTGCAGGGACGTCGCGAGCACTGCACTCAGCTCACGGTCTTTGTCCCAGCCACGGTAGTAACTCAGCGTCAGCCCCTCGAGATCCAACAACTCACTCAAGGTCTGCTCAAAGACTGGTTTCAAGGCTTTGATATAGGCGCGGCGGTATTCATCTATTTCATCGCTGGCCAGGCACAGTTCCCGGTCCCAGGCCGCTTGCGAAGCGGCGTCAAGTGTACCATGCCGCAGCCATGAGTTCCGCTGCCGCAGGGCCTTCTGCAGGCGCTGCCACGTGGCCATGAATCGCGGTTCCACGTGGAACACTCCCCAGTCGAGAAACTGCCTGCGGATCTTTGGCGCGCCTTCCAACAAGCGGAAGCTGTCAGGATTGATCAGTTGCAACGGCAGGATCTCTGCCAGTTGCGCAGCACTGCGAGCGTTTTGCCCGTCGATGCGAATCTGGAACTCACCGCCGCGATCACGAGAAATCCCCAGGCTGCTGTGCCCACCTTCTGCCAGTTCGACTTGGCCAAATACCGTGCAGGCCAGTTGTTCGTACTGAATCACCGGCAACAAGCGGGCACTGCGAAAGGAACGGGCAAGCCCTAGCAAGTGGATGGCTTCCAGCACGCTGGTTTTGCCACTGCCGTTGGCGCCGTGGAGGATATTGATGCGGGGGGAGGGGGAGAAGGTCACCGGGTGCAAATTGCGCACCGCGGTGACCGAGACGCGACTAAGGGACATCTAGCTTCTGCTGGGCATGATTACAGGCGCATCGGCATAACGACGTAAGCCGAGTCGTCATTATCGGATTCCTGCACCAGGGCGCTGCTGTTGGAGTCGGACAGGATGAGGCGAACCTGTTCGGTGGTCATCACACCCAGCACGTCCAGCAAGTAGCTCACGTTGAAGCCGATTTCCAAAGTGCCGCCGTTGTAATCGACGCCCACTTCCTCTTCCGCTTCTTCCTGCTCCGGGTTATTGGCCTGGATTTTCAACTGACCGTTGGCCAGTTGCAGACGAATGCCCCGGTACTTCTCGTTGGACAGGATCGCAGTACGGCTGAACGCTTCACGCAGGGCCTGGCGATCACCGATCACCAGCTTGTCGCCGCCTTTAGGCAGAACGCGCTCGTAATCCGGGAACTTGCCGTCGACCAGCTTGGAGGTGAAGGTGAACTCGCCGGTGGTCGCGCGGATATGGTGCTGACCCAGCACGATGCTGACATTGCCATCCGGCTCGGTGAGCAGGCGCGCCAGTTCGAGAATACCCTTACGCGGCACGATCACCTGGTGACGGTCAGGTTGACCGATATCGGCGCGCATCGAGCACATCGCCAGACGGTGACCGTCAGTGGCCACGGCGCGAATGATGCCTTCCGACACCTCCAGCAGCATGCCGTTGAGGTAGTAACGTACGTCCTGCTGGGCCATGGCGAAGCTGGTGCGCTCAATCAGACGGCGCAGTTTGCTTTGCTCCAGGCTGCAGGTCAGTGAGCCTGGGCCCTCTTCCACAGTCGGGAAATCATTGGCCGGCAAAGTAGACAGCGTGAAACGACTGCGACCCGCCTTGACCACCAACTTCTGCTCATCAACCTTGATGTCGATCAGCGCGTCGTTCGGCAGGCTTTTGCAGATGTCCATCAGCTTGCGCGCGGGTACTGTAATCTCGCCAGGTTCAGCGGGTTCTTCCAGTTGCACGCGACCGACCAGCTCGACTTCCAGGTCGGTACCGGTCAGGGACAATTGCTGGCCTTCGACCACCAGCAATACGTTGGAGAGCACCGGCAAGGTCTGTCGGCGCTCGACGACGCCTGCGACCAGTTGCAGGGGTTTCAACAGGGCTTCGCGTTGAATGGTGAAATGCATGGTCTAGTCCCTTGCCTTAATAAGCTGCGCTGGTGTCATCAAGTAGTCAGTGTACGCAGCAGGTTCTTGTAGTCCTCGCGAATATCCGCGTCGGATTCCTTAAGTTCGTTGATCTTGCGGCACGCGTGCAAGACCGTGGTGTGGTCGCGGCCGCCAAACACGTCTCCGATTTCCGGCAGGCTATGGTTGGTCAACTCCTTGGAGAGTGCCATGGCCACCTGACGAGGACGAGCCACCGAGCGCGAACGGCGCTTGGACAGCAAGTCGGAAATCTTGATCTTGTAGTACTCGGCCACCGTGCGCTGGATGTTATCCACACTCACCAGTTTGTCCTGCAATGCCAGCAAGTCTTTCAGGGATTCGCGAATCAGCTCGATGGTGATGTCCCGGCCCATGAAGTGAGAGTGCGCGATGACACGCTTGAGCGCACCTTCCAGCTCACGCACGTTGGAACGGATGCGTTGGGCGATGAAAAACGCGGCGTCGTGGGGCAGATCGACTTTCGCCTGATCGGCCTTTTTCATCAGGATCGCTACGCGGGTTTCCAGCTCCGGCGGCTCTACCGCAACGGTAAGGCCCCAACCAAAGCGCGACTTCAAGCGTTCTTCCAGGCCTTCGATTTCCTTCGGGTAACGGTCACTGGTCAGGATGACCTGTTGGCCGCCTTCGAGCAGGGCGTTGAAGGTGTGGAAAAACTCTTCCTGGGAACGCTCCTTGCGCGCGAAGAATTGAATGTCATCGATCAGCAATGCATCAACGGAGCGGTAGAACCGCTTGAACTCGTTGATCGCATTGAGCTGCAGGGCCTTGACCATATCTGCCACGAAACGCTCCGAGTGCAGGTACACAACCTTGGCATTCGGGTTCTTCTTTAATAGGTGGTTACCCACAGCGTGCATCAAGTGGGTCTTACCCAAGCCAACGCCGCCATAAAGGAAGAGCGGGTTGTAACCATGCTTGGGGTTATCGGCGACCTGCCAGGCGGCCGCGCGGGCCAGCTGGTTGGATTTACCTTCGACGAAGTTCTCAAAGGTGAACGTGCGGTTCAGGTAGCTGGTGTGCTTGAGCGCACCTTCGACCTGCACCGTGCGCTGCTCGGCGCGGACCGGAGCCTGCTGGGAACTGGCACCCGCCATCGGATCGAAGCTGTCGCGGGACGGCTCTTCATTGATAGGCGCGTTGTTCTGCGACGAGGATTTCGAAGGCGTCTGGGCAACCGGCGCTGGCGAGTTATTAACAGGCGCCACAGGGGCTTGAGCCTGCGAGGCACTGGCTGCGAGCGGAGCATTCGGTGCAGCACGAGGTGCCGAGCTGCGTTTGCTGCCTATTAATAAGGAGAGCACGGGCGCAAGGCCATTGCCGTGTTCATCGAGCAATTCGAGAACGCGGCTCAGGTACTTCTCGTTGACCCAGTCGAGAACAAAACGATTGGGCGCATAGATACGCAACTCGTCGCCTTCGGCTTCGACCTGTAGCGGGCGGATCCAGGTGTTGAATTGCTGGGCAGGCAGCTCATCGCGCAAAAGCTCCACGCACTGCTGCCAAAGTTCCACTGACACGGATATCCCCTAAGTTGAAAGCCGGTGAGGCAAAAACAGCCGCCATTGTAGCGGCCAGCAGCCCACTTATCCACATGTAGGTTGCTCACAGGCCAGCCAAAATCAATGCCTTAACTGCAAAAAATGCGACAGATGGTCTGTGCATAAGCTCTGTGGATAAGCGGGCCTGAGCTCGTTGTAAAAGTGGGGTCGAAAGTCTGTGGGTAACTGACCTGTGGATAACATGCCATTCCACACACAGCTTATCCGACAGCGCAGCACAGGCAGAGCACCGCTTCTCCCCCATGTTGTCATTCTCTGTACAGCACGTGGAATATGGCCTTAAGGCAGTTATCCACAGAGGATGGCCTGCCTAGCTTTTATAAGCTTTACAGAAAAGCTTTAAATAACTTCCTTCTTTATTTTTATATCTATGGCATTGCTCATGGAAGCAGAACGGAAAGAAAAGGTCTGGAGGCCCGTAAAGATCTAATTGAAGGAAAAGCTGGTTGGAAATTGACCTAGAGGCTTGCTTTCTCTAGAATCGCCGGTCTCTTAAAACGGGGGCCATTCCGGCCCGTTGTGGACGAACCAGGTAACAACGCCATGAAACGTACTTTCCAACCAAGCACCATCAAACGCGCCCGTACCCACGGCTTCCGTGCTCGCATGGCTACCAAGAACGGCCGTGCTGTCCTGTCGCGTCGCCGCGCCAAAGGTCGTGCGCGTCTGGCAGTTTGATAATCCGGTACTGGTGGTGAGTCAGGACTTCAGTCGGGAAAAGCGTCTGCTAACTCCCCGGCACTTCAAGGCAGTCTTTGACTCCCCCACCGGCAAGGTTCCGGGGAAAAATCTCCTGCTCCTTGCGCGTAACAACGATCTTGATCACCCCCGTCTCGGGTTGGTGATCGGCAAGAAGAGCGTAAAGCTCTCCGTTGAGCGCAATCGCCTCAAGCGTCTGATGCGCGAATCGTTTCGCCTCCACCAGGACACTCTGGTTGGTTGGGATATTGTTATCGTCGCGCGCAAAGGCTTGGGGGATGTAGAAAACCCCGAATTGATTCAGCATTTCGGCAAGCTCTGGAAACGTCTGGCGCGTACCAACAAACCAGCACCAGCAGTCAGCACCGAAACTGTAGGGGTAGACAGCACCGATGCGTAAACTGGCACTCGTTCCGATCCAGTTTTATCGCTATGCCATTAGTCCTCTGATGGCCAGCCACTGTCGTTTCTACCCCAGTTGTTCCTGCTACGCGTTAGAGGCCATAGAAAATCATGGTCTTCTGCGCGGTGGCTGGCTGACCTTTCGTCGTTTAGGTCGCTGTCATCCGTGGAATCCCGGTGGTTATGACCCGGTTCCACCTATCCCTACCTCCCGTTCTTCTTCGATGGCCGAGTAATCATGGATATTAAACGCACGATCCTGATCGTCGCCCTGGCAATCGTGTCCTACGTCATGGTCCTTAAGTGGAACCAGGACTATGGCCAGGCTGCCCTGCCGACTCAGAATGTTGCTGCCAATGCTGTTCCAGCGGGGCTTCCCGATACAGTAAGTGGCACCAATACTGCCGCCAGTGATGACATTCCACGGGCAGCGGGCGAAACAAAAGCACCTGCCGAAGTTGCAGTTGCCGCAAGCACCGACCTCATCCAGATCAAGACGGATGTGTTGGACCTGGCTATCGACCCGCAAGGTGGCGATGTTGCCAAGCTGACACTTCCGCTGTATCCGCGTCGTCAGGATCACCCGGAAATCCCATTCCAGTTGTTCGATAACGGTGGCGAACGTGTTTACCAGGCACAAAGTGGCCTGATCGGTACCAACGGCCCTGATGCGAGTGCAACCGGTCGTCCGATTTTCTCTGCGGAGAAGAAGAGCTATCAACTGGCAGATGGCCAAGACCAACTGGTCGTGGACTTGAAGTTCAGCAAGGACGGCGTCAACTACATCAAGCGCTTCACACTCAAGCGCGGCCTGTACGACATCGTTGTCACCTATTTGATCGACAACCAGAGCGCCCAGCCTTGGACCGGCGCAATGTTTGCGCAGCTCAAGCGTGACGCCAGTTCCGATCCATCGTCCAGCACTGCGACGGGTACCGCGACTTACCTGGGCGCTGCCCTGTGGACAAGTTCGGAGCCGTACAAAAAAGTATCCATGAAAGACATGGATAAAGTGGCCGAAGACAAAACCAAGGCGCCGATCACCTATAACGTGAACGGTGGCTGGGTAGCCTGGCTGCAACACTACTTTGTGACCGCGTGGATTCCTCAGCCCGGCCAGAACAATGCAGTACTGGCGCGCAAGGACAGCAAAGGCAACTACATCATCGGCTACACCGGCCCGGCGTTGACCGTGGCTCCAGGTGCCAAGGCTGAAACCAGCGCTACCCTGTACGCCGGCCCGAAAAGCCAGGCGGTGCTGAAAGAGTTGTCCCCAGGTCTGGAACTGACTGTGGACTACGGCATCCTGTGGTTCATTGCCCAGCCGATCTTCTGGCTGCTGCAACATATCCACAGCATCGTCGGTAACTGGGGCTGGTCGATCATCTTCCTGACCATGCTGATCAAGGGGATCTTCTTCCCACTGTCGGCCGCCAGCTACAAGTCGATGGCGCGTATGCGTGCCGTGGCGCCTAAACTGGCCGCGCTGAAAGAACAACATGGCGATGACCGGCAGAAAATGTCGCAGGCCATGATGGAGCTGTACAAGAAAGAGAAGATCAACCCGCTGGGTGGATGCTTGCCGATTCTGGTACAGATGCCGGTATTCCTGTCGCTGTACTGGGTACTCCTGGAAAGCGTGGAAATGCGCCAGGCACCGTTCATGCTGTGGATAACTGACCTGTCGATCAAAGACCCGTTCTTTATCCTGCCGATCATCATGGGCGCGACCATGTTTATCCAGCAGCGCCTGAACCCGACGCCGCCGGATCCGATGCAGGCCAAGGTGATGAAAATGATGCCAATCATCTTCACCTTCTTCTTCCTGTGGTTCCCGGCTGGCCTGGTTCTGTACTGGGTGGTCAACAACGTGTTGTCGATCTCTCAACAGTGGTACATCACACGTAAAATCGAAGCGGCTACCAAAAAAGCCGAGGCGTAATTTACTCTGTGGATAACCACTCAAGACGCCCCCTAGTGGGGCGTTTTGCTTTCCGTCACTTTTATTCTGGAACCTGCTGATGAGCGCTCCTCGTGAAACCATCGCTGCTGTCGCTACCGCTCAGGGTCGCGGCGGTGTCGGTATCGTTCGTATTTCCGGACCGCTCGCCGGGATTGCCGCGAAGGCCATCAGCGGGCGTGAGTTGAAGCCGCGCTATGCCCATTACGGCCCCTTCCTCGGCTCTGGTGAGGAAGTATTGGACGAAGGCCTGGCCCTGTATTTCCCGGGACCTAACTCCTTCACGGGTGAAGACGTACTGGAATTGCAGGGGCACGGCGGCCCGGTCGTTCTGGATATGTTGCTGCAACGCTGCCTGCAGTTGGGTTGCCGCCTGGCTCGCCCAGGTGAGTTCAGTGAGCGGGCATTCCTCAACGACAAGCTCGACCTGGCACAGGCCGAGGCGATTGCCGATTTGATCGAGGCCAGTTCTGCGCAAGCTGCACGCAATGCGCTGCGCTCTCTGCAGGGCGCTTTTTCCCTGCGTGTGCATAACTTGACCGAACAGTTGATCAGCCTGCGCATCTACGTCGAGGCGGCGATTGATTTTCCTGAAGAGGAAATCGACTTCCTTGCCGATGGCCATGTATTGGCGATGCTGGATAAGGTCCGTGATGAGTTATCCACAGTCCTGCGGGAAGCCGGGCAAGGCGCGTTGCTGCGAGACGGGATGACCGTCGTGATCGCTGGGCGTCCCAATGCCGGCAAATCCAGCCTGCTCAATGCGCTGGCGGGGCGTGAAGCAGCCATTGTCACCGAGATCGCCGGCACCACCCGGGATATCCTGCGCGAACATATCCACATCGATGGCATGCCGTTGCACGTCGTCGACACCGCCGGTTTACGCGATACCGATGACCAGGTTGAAAAGATCGGCGTGGAACGCGCGCTCAAAGCCATCGGCGAAGCGGACCGGGTACTGCTGGTGGTGGACGCCACCGCGCCGGAGGCTGTGGATCCTTTTGCATTGTGGCCGGAATTCCTCGAGCAACGGCCGGACCCGGCCAAAGTCACCTTGATTCGTAACAAAGCCGACCTGACGGGTGAAGCCATTGCGATGGAAACCAGCGCTGATGGCCACGTCACTATCAGCCTGAGCGCCAAGTCTGCGGGGGAGGGCCTGGAATTGCTGCGTGAGCATCTCAAGGCCTGCATGGGTTACGAGCAGACGTCGGAAAGCAGCTTCAGTGCGCGCCGCAGGCACCTGGAGGCGCTGCGCCATGCAAGCGCGGCATTGGAGCACGGCCGGGCGCAGTTGACCTTGGCGGGGGCGGGGGAGCTGCTGGCTGAGGATCTTCGCCAGGCGCAGCAGCTGTTGGGAGAAATCACCGGCGCATTCAGCTCCGATGATTTGTTGGGACGGATCTTCTCCAGCTTCTGTATCGGCAAGTAGCAGCAGGCTTGCCAGCGATAGCGGCCTGAAGAGCATTTTGATTCTTCAGGCCATCATCCATCACCAGTTGTACGAAACAGTCCCAAGCAGTGTACGACTGTCACCCCAGTAGCAGCGGCCCGCGTCGTTGCAGCCAGAAACATACTCCTTGTCGAACAGGTTCTTGGCGTTCACGTCCACTGACCAGTGCTTGTCGATCTGATAGCCGACGGCTGCGTCCACCAGAGTGACGCTCCCAGCATCCAGCTTTCCGTACAGGCTTGGCTGGGTGTAAGAAAACGTACTGTCGAAATAGCGCACACCGCCGCCCAGGGACAGGCCCTTGAGTTGGCCATCGAGGAAGCGGTACTTGCCCCACATCGAGGCCTGGTTGCGCGGAACCCCCGTCATCTGATGCCCCTCGACCAGCGAGGTAGCCGAGTCCTTGGTAATACGAGCGTCAGTGTAGGTGTAGGCTGCGGTCACATTCAGGTTGGGCGTGATGTTGCTGTTCACCTCGACCTCAGCACCTTTAGCCCGGCTTTCGCCCACCTGGCGGTAGCTGTTGGTGGTGGCGTCGAGGTAGGTGTCATCTTCCTTGCGCAAGTCATACACCGACAGGGTCATCGCTGTATCCCAGCCGACCGGTTCGTACTTCACACCCACTTCGTACTGACTGCTGGTGATCGGCTTCAACGGTGAACCGGCGTTGGAGATCTGCTGTACAGGCACAAATGCGGTGGAGTAGCTGACGTACGGCGTCAGGCCGTTGTCGAACTGGTACATCACCCCGCCCTGGTAGGTAAACTTGCGGTCTTCGGAGCCGGTATTGCTGGCCTTGTTGACCTTGTCGCGGAAATCACTGTCGACCCAGTCCTGGCGGCCACCCAGCAGGAACAACCAGTGGTCATACTTGCTCTGGATTTGTGCATAAACACCCTTCATCTGCTGCTCGAGCAAGGTGTTTTGCACAGCCACCGGGGTAAGCGGCTCACGCAGGTACACGGGGTTATACACATTGATGGTGCCGGCGAAGCCTGCGTCCCAATCCTGGTTGAACGAGGTGCGGTCATAACTGGCGCCGAACAGCACCGTATTTTCCAGGTCCCCGACCTGGAATTTGCCTTCCAACTGGTTATCCAGGGAGTAGACCATCGATTTGTTGTAGCGGTCGTAGGCCGTCATGTTCAGTTGGGTGCCGAAACCGCCATTGTTCAATGTGCCCGGCCAGGTTTCATGACGGTTGATGCGCGATTGCATGTACCGCGAGTTCTGGCGGAACTGCCACTCATCATTGAAGCTGTGGCTGAATTCGTAGCCGCTGCTCCAGGCTTCACGTTCGAACGTATTCCAGTCCGGGTCGCCGAGCATGGTGTGCTTGGACAGCTTTCCGTTCGGATTTGTAAGCAAGGTCCCCGCGGCGGGTAGGCCGAGTTCGAGATTGGTGTGGTCCTTTTGGTAATTGGCCAACAGAGTGAGCGTGTTGAAGTCGTCGAAATTCAGGGTCAATGAAGGCGCGATGTACAGGCGATCATCAGGAACATGGTCAGTCTGCGTATCAGACTTGCGGCCGAGCATCACCACCCGACCAAGGATATTGCCGCTATCGTTGAGTGGACCAGAGATATCCACACCCAACTGACGCCGATTATTCGAGCCATAACCGAGCTGCACTTCACCCTGCGGCGTGGCAGTCGGATGTTTGCTCACCAGGTTCACTAAGCCCCCAGGCGCGTTTTCACCGTACAGCAGGGAAGAGGGCCCACGGAAGATTTCGACCCGCTCCAGGCCATAAGGCTCACTGGTGGTGTCGTACCGATTGCCTTGTACGCGCAGGCCATCTCGCAGCAGGCCGTAGCCGTAATCCGTGGCATTGAAACCGCGGATGAAGAACAAGTCACCCGCGAGACCGTCGCCAGCAGCAAAGGGTGGCGCGAAAATACCTGGCACGTAGCCCAATACTTCAGTCAGGGTCTGCGACTTCTGGTCCTTGATGCGCTGGCCGGTGACGACCGATACCGAACGCGGTGTTTCCGACAGAGGTGTGCTGGTCTTGGTACCGATACGGCTGTTTTGCGCTTTGTAGCCCACATCCCCGGCAATCTCCTGAGTGAACCCAGCCTGTTGATAAGTGCTGACCGTGGTGGGCGCGAGCGTGAGTTGCCCTGTAGGAATGGCCTGCAGGACATAGCTGCCAGGCGCCTGGACCAGCGCTTGTAACCCCGAGTTCTGCAGCAACAATGCAAAGCCTTGCTCAACCGAATAGTCACCTTCCAGCCCGGTTGTATTCAAGCGCGCGGTTTGCTGGGGCGAGAAAGACAGAATCACATTCGCCCTGGCGGCAAATTGGCTCAAGGCATTGTCCAGGGGACCGGCCGCAATGACGTAATGCTGCACCGCGCTGGCGGCCATGGCGTCACTGGATAGCAAAACACCGGCTGTGGCTGCCGTGCCGAGCAGTAGGCTGCACGTCATACCGTGGTAGGAAAGTCGCTGGCGGAGCTTGGTGCGAAGGCGCATAGGTGGGTAAGCCCTGAAGGTGGCGTCGTGATTACCTTTAGGGCCGTGCCAGGTAAAAAAAAGATAACCCCTTGTGAGGATATTTTTTGCGATCAGGCGATTCGCTCCACCGAAACCCAATAGCGAGTGAAGTATTTCACCTGAATGGGCAAGGTTGCCTGCAGATTCGCCAGTACCGCATCGGTGGAATCCAGGCGGAAAGTCCCGGAAACACGTAGGCGTGCACAAGCCAAGTCGCATTTCAGGACACCGGCACGGTAGCGGGAAAGGTCTTCGATCACATCCCCGAGGCGAGCATCCAATACGATCAGCTGCCCATCGACCCAGGCTGCCTGGGATCCGCTATACGTGTGGTCAAGCCCTATGTTTTGACGATCAAAGTCAGCGCTTTCACCGGCACCGAGCAGTCGAGCATGGTTGGGCCGGTCACCAGGGGACACACTCACGCGATCCTTCAGAACACCGACACGCGTGGAATCTGGCAGCTGGCGCACTGTAAACCGAGTACCCAGTGCCTGGACTCGGCCTTGGCGGGTTTCGACATAAAAGGGCGTGTGCCCGCCCAACTTGCCGGTGTGGATAAGTACTTCACCTTCACGCAGCCGGATCAAACGTTGGCGCCCGTCGAATATCACGTCAATCGCCGTGCTGGTATTCAGATCAATCCGTGTGCCGTCAGCCAATGCGATACGCCGGCGTTCACCCACAGACGTCCGGTAGTCGGCCCATACATTGCCCAGGGAGGTGTGTTGCTGGACATTCCAGCCCAGGCACCCGGTACCGCCCATTACCAGCATCCACTTCAATACCTGACGACGTTGTTGCGTGGCCGACAATGCCCGGCGGGTGAAATCCTGGGGCAGGGCGCCGAGACTGCGCTGCAATTGCTCCATCTGGTTCCACGCCGCCTGATGGGACGGATCGCCGCTGAGCCATTGTTGCCAGGCAAGGCGTTCAGCAGCCGTAGGCGTTTGGGATTGAAACTGTACATACCAGTGAGCAGCGGCCTCGAAGGTCTTGCGATCGGGGGCGGCCATTACAGGCTGGCCATGATCAGCGAGCATTCAGTCAATGCACGGATCATGTGCTTCTTCACCGTGGTCAGCGACACCTGCAGTTCATCGGCGATCTGTTGATAAGTCAGCCCCTCGATCTGCGACAACAGGAAGATCCGTCGCGCTCGCTCACCGAGTCCGGACAGGGCTTTATCCACAGCCACCAGCGTCTCGATGATGATGGCTTTGTCTTCTTCATTGATGGCCGTGGCTTCAGGCCGTTCGGCCAAGGTTTGCTTGTAGGCCTGTTCGATGGCATGCCGGCGATAACGGTCAATCACCAGGCCCCTGGCGATGGTCGCCAGGTAGTCACGCGGTTCAACGATCTGCGCCGCATGCCGCCCACCCAGAATGCGCACGAACGTATCGTGCGCCACATCGGCTGCATCGCAGGCGTTATGCAACTTACCTTTGAGCCACCCGTGCAACCAGGAGTGGTGCTGCTCGTAGATGTTCTGAACCGCAGCCGTGTGTGAAGAAGGGGACATAGGGCATGACAAGCTAAGTTAATGATAATCGCTATTATTAACTGCCTGGCTGTTTTCTCACAATAGATCTCTTTTTGACGTGCTCACCCCCGAATAGAAAGATTCGGTTGGCTTCGTCGTGGGCGAAATTCACACGATTGCACGGATTTCTGTGGATTAAGCCCTGTGAATAACTGCCCGTGGGCCCAGTTGATAACAGGGCTCGAAACCTGAGTAAAAACCCATCTGTGGATAACCACCTGTTTAATCCACAGGCTTAAAGCACTTATCCAAGGGCCTCATTGGCACATGACCACAGACTTTTGAATCGCTGTACACATTGTAAATAAAGGCCTGTAGAGATCTATCCACAGAAACGGTGCCCAGTAGAAATAAACATAAAAACAAAGATTTAATAAATTTCTCTCTTTTAATTTCTATTGTCTGTGATTCATCCACAGCTGGTTAAATTTTGTGCAAAGGGTTCTTTAGGAAGGGCGAAGTCCCTATACTTGCCGCCAAAGCTCCAAAACCCTTTCAACAAACAATTCCTGATTACCTACATAAGCAGGCACGAGGTGCGTGGTGGATTTCCCTTCCCGTTTTGAAGTGATCGTCATCGGCGGCGGTCATGCCGGTACCGAGGCAGCACTGGCGTCAGCACGCATGGGCGTAAAAACCCTGTTGCTGACGCATAACGTGGAAACCCTCGGCGCCATGAGTTGCAACCCCGCCATTGGTGGGATCGGCAAAAGCCATCTGGTCAAGGAAATCGACGCCCTTGGTGGCGTGATGGCCGAGGCTACCGACAAGGGTGGTATTCAATTTCGCGTGCTCAACAGCCGCAAAGGCCCGGCCGTGCGTGCCACTCGGGCCCAGGCAGACCGCATCCTGTACAAAGCCGCGGTCCGCGAAACCCTGGAAAACCAGCCCAACCTGTGGATATTTCAACAAGCCGCCGATGACTTGATCGTCGAACAGGACGTGGTTCGCGGTGTTGTCACCCAAATGGGCCTGCGTTTCTTCGCAGAATCCGTGGTGTTGACCACCGGTACGTTCCTCGGCGGACTTATCCACATCGGCATGCAGAACTATTCGGGTGGCCGCGCCGGTGATCCGCCGTCGATTGCCCTGGCAAAACGCCTGCGCGAATTGCCGCTGCGCGTCGGTCGCCTGAAAACCGGGACCCCACCGCGTATCGACGGGCGTTCCGTGGATTTCTCGGTGATGACTGAACAAGCTGGCGATACACCGATTCCGGTAATGTCGTTCATGGGTTCCAAGGAGCAACACCCCAAACAGGTGAGCTGCTGGATTACCCATACCAATGCGCGCACTCACGAAATCATTGCCGCGAACCTCGACCGTTCGCCGATGTACTCCGGGGTGATCGAAGGTATTGGCCCACGTTACTGCCCGTCGATCGAAGACAAGATCCACCGCTTTGCCGACAAGGAAAGCCATCAGGTGTTCATCGAGCCCGAAGGCCTGACTACCCATGAGCTGTACCCGAACGGGATTTCCACTTCCCTGCCGTTCGATGTGCAAATCCAGATCGTGCAATCGATTCGCGGCATGGAAAACGCACACATCGTGCGTCCGGGCTACGCCATCGAATACGACTACTTCGACCCGCGTGATTTGAAGTACAGCCTGGAAACCAAGGTTATCGGCGGTCTGTTCTTCGCTGGGCAAATCAACGGCACCACCGGCTACGAAGAAGCCGGCGCCCAGGGTTTGCTGGCCGGGACCAACGCCGCATTGCGTGCACAAGGCAAAGACAGCTGGTGCCCGCGTCGCGATGAAGCGTATATCGGCGTGTTGGTCGACGACCTGATTACCCTGGGAACCCAGGAACCGTATCGGATGTTCACTTCCCGAGCGGAATACCGCCTGATCCTGCGGGAAGACAACGCCGACCTGCGCCTGACCGAAAAAGGCCGTGAACTGGGGCTGGTCGACGATGCGCGCTGGGCGGCCTTCTGCAAAAAACGCGAAAGCATCGAGCTTGAAGAGCAGCGCCTGAAAAGTACCTGGGTTCGCCCCGGGACCGAGCAGGGCGACGCGATTGCGGAAAAATTCGGCACGCCGCTGACTCATGAATACAACCTGCTGAACCTGCTGTCCCGTCCGGAAATCGACTACGCCGGTCTGGTCGAAGTGACCGGCGGCGGCGCCGATGATCCACAGGTTGCCGAGCAGGTCGAAATCAAGACCAAGTACGCCGGTTACATTGACCGCCAGCAGGACGAGATCGCTCGTCTGCGCGCCAGTGAAGACACCAGGCTGCCTGTGGATATCGACTACACCGGTATTTCCGGATTGTCGAAAGAAATCCAAAGCAAGCTGGGGATAACTCGCCCCGAGACCCTCGGCCAGGCTTCACGTATCCCGGGCGTCACCCCTGCAGCTATTTCGCTGTTGATGATTCATTTGAAAAAACGCGGCGCGGGCCGTCAGTTGGAGCAAAGCGCTTGAGTTCGTTGGTCACCTCGCAACACGCCGAAGAGTTATCCACAGGTGCGCGCCAATTGGGCGTGGACTTGACCGAGGCCCAGCACGATTTGCTGCTGGGTTACCTGGCCCTGTTGATCAAATGGAACAAGGCTTACAACCTGACGGCTGTGCGTGATCCCGACGAAATGGTTTCCCGTCACTTGCTCGACAGTCTGAGCGTGATGCCGTTTATCGAAAACGGTCGTTGGCTCGATGTCGGCAGTGGTGGCGGTATGCCTGGCATCCCACTGGCTATCCTGTTTCCTGAATCGCAAGTGACCTGCCTGGACAGCAACGGCAAGAAAACCCGCTTCCTGACCCAGGTCAAGCTCGAACTCAAGCTGGATAACCTGCAAGTTATCCACAGTCGCGTCGAAGCCTTCACGCCTGAACTGCCGTTCAACGGAATTGTTTCCCGGGCGTTCAGCAGCATGGAGAACTTCAGCAACTGGACCCGTCACCTGGGCGACCGCGACACCCGCTGGCTGGCAATGAAGGGCGTCCATCCAAGCGATGAGCTGTTAGCATTGCCGGCAGACTTCCACCTCGATAGCGAACATGCCTTGGCCGTACCCGGTTGCCAAGGCCAACGCCATCTGCTGATACTGCGCCGCACGGCATGATTGGGAACACAAGCAAGAATGGCTAAGGTATTCGCGATAGCGAACCAGAAAGGTGGCGTGGGCAAAACCACCACCTGCATCAACCTCGCAGCATCCCTGGTCGCCACCAAGCGCCGGGTGCTGTTGATCGATCTCGATCCACAGGGCAACGCCACCATGGGTAGCGGTGTGGATAAACACGGCTTGGAAAACTCGGTCTACGACTTGCTGATTGGCGAGTGCGACCTGGCCCAGGCCATGCACTACTCCGAGCATGGCGGTTATCAACTGCTGCCGGCCAACCGCGATTTGACTGCGGCGGAAGTGGTGCTGCTGGAAATGCAGATGAAGGAAAGCCGTCTGCGCAGCGCGTTGGCACCGATCCGCGAGAATTACGACTACATTTTGATCGACTGCCCACCGTCGCTGTCGATGCTCACGCTTAACGCATTGGTGGCTGCCGATGGGGTGATTATCCCCATGCAGTGCGAGTACTACGCGCTGGAAGGGTTGAGCGACCTTGTGGATAACATCAAGCGTATCGCCGAGCTGCTCAACCCGAACCTGCAGATCGAAGGCCTGCTGCGGACCATGTTCGATCCGCGCCTGAGCCTGATGAACGATGTGTCGGCGCAGCTCAAGGAACACTTTGGCGACCAGCTGTACGACACCGTGATTCCACGCAACATCCGCCTGGCCGAAGCGCCAAGCTATGGCATGCCCGCGCTGGCGTACGACAAATCATCCCGTGGTGCCATTGCCTACCTGGCATTGGCCGGCGAGATGGTTCGTCGTCAACGCCGCAACTCACGCACCGCTGCAGCCCAGCCAACTTAAGGAATCCCCATGGCCGTCAAGAAACGAGGTCTCGGACGTGGACTGGATGCACTGCTGAGTGGTCCGACCGTCACATCGCTTGAAGAACAAGCGGTGCAGGCTGACGAACGCGAGCTGCAGCACCTGCCCCTGGACCTGATCCAGCGCGGCAAATACCAGCCACGCCGGGACATGGACCCCCAGGCGCTGGAGGAACTGGCCAATTCGATCAAGGCCCAGGGCGTGATGCAGCCGATTGTGGTGCGCCCGATCGGCGGCGGCCGCTTTGAAATCATTGCCGGTGAACGCCGCTGGCGCGCCAGCCAGCAGGCAGGCAAGGACACCATCCCGGCAATGGTGCGCGATGTAACGGATGAAACCGCCATCGCCATGGCGTTGATCGAGAATATCCAGCGTGAAGACCTCAATCCGATCGAGGAAGCGATCGCCTTGCAGCGTTTGCAGCAGGAATTCCAGCTGACCCAGCAACAGGTCGCCGAGGCCGTGGGTAAATCCCGTGTCACCGTGTCCAACTTGCTGCGCCTGATCGCGCTGCCGGAAGTCATCAAGACCATGTTGTCCCATGGCGACCTCGAGATGGGCCACGCCCGTGCTTTGCTCGGTTTGCCGGAAAATCAACAGGTTGAAGGGGCGCGACACGTTGTCGCACGAGGGCTCACCGTTCGTCAGACCGAGGCCCTGGTTCGCCAGTGGCTCAGCGGCAAACCTGCACCGGTCGAAACGGCCAAACCTGATCCGGATATCGCGCGTCTCGAGCAGCGCCTGGCCGAGCGCCTGGGCTCTGCGGTACAAATTCGCCACGGCAAGAAAGGCAAAGGGCAATTGGTCATCGGATATAACTCCCTTGATGAGCTTCAGGGCGTCCTTGCCCACATCCGCTGAAACATTTGCTTATGTAGCGCGTGATCGGAAATCACTACCCGGCAGTTGAATAGGGGCAGAACCGCCCCTATACTCTGCGCGCATTTTGTCGGCACAAATTATGCCAAGTTATTGATTTCCGGCAGCCGACTATTGAGGAGCAAGAGTGATGGAAACCCGCACGCCAAACACGTTGCCCTTCCATCGCTTGGCTGTTTTTCCGGTTTTATTGGCTCAATTTGTCATCTTGCTGATCGCCGCATTGGCGCTTTGGTACTGGCATGGAGTCGTAGCCGGATATTCAGGACTTTGCGGAGGCCTGATAGCCTTGCTGCCCAATATGTATTTTGCTCACAGGGCCTTTCGGTTTTCCGGCGCCCGAGCAGCCCAGGCTATCGTCCGGTCTTTTTATGCCGGCGAGGCGGGGAAACTGATTTTGACGGCAGTGCTGTTTGCACTGACCTTTGCAGGTGTGAAGCCATTGGCGCCGCTGGCTGTATTCGGCGTCTTCGTGTTGACCCAACTGGTCAGCTGGTTCGCTCCCCTGCTGATGAAAACAAGACTTTCGAAACCTTAGGGCGTTTGAGGCAACCATGGCAGAAACAACCGCTTCGGGCTATATCCAGCACCACTTGCAGAACCTGACCTTCGGTCAGATTCCCAACGGCGGCTGGGGCTTTGCCCACTCCGCAGCAGAAGCCAAAGAAATGGGCTTCTGGGCTTTCCACCTGGATACTCTGGGCTGGTCGGTCGCTTTGGGTCTGATCTTCGTCCTGATTTTCCGCATGGCGGCAAAGAAGGCGACTTCCGGTCAGCCAGGTGCTTTGCAGAACTTCGTTGAAGTACTGGTCGAATTCGTCGATGGCAGCGTGAAAGACAGCTTCCATGGCCGTAGCCCGGTGATTGCACCGTTGGCACTGACCATCTTCGTCTGGGTGTTCCTGATGAACGCCGTCGACCTGATCCCGGTTGACTGGATCCCTCAGTTGGCCATGGCGATTTCCGGCGACCCGCACATTCCATTCCGTGCCGTATCGACCACTGACCCGAACGCTACCCTGGGCATGGCCCTGTCGGTATTTGCGTTGATCATTTTCTACAGCATCAAGATCAAGGGCATCGGCGGCTTCATCGGCGAACTGACCCTGCACCCGTTCGGCAGCAAGAACATCTTCGTTCAAGCCCTGCTGATCCCGGTGAACTTCCTGCTGGAATTCGTCACCCTGATCGCCAAGCCGATCTCCCTGGCCCTGCGACTGTTCGGCAACATGTATGCCGGCGAGCTGGTGTTCATTCTGATCGCTGTGATGTTCGGCAGCGGCCTGCTCTGGCTTAGCGGCCTGGGCATTGTTCTGCAGTGGGCGTGGGCTGTGTTCCACATCCTGATCATCACCCTGCAGGCCTTCATCTTCATGATGCTGACCATCGTCTACCTGTCGATGGCGCACGAAGAGAACCATTAAGGCCAGTCTCGACTAGTCTGATGTCCTTCCCGGTGAAACGGGAAGGTGGCCCACCAGGGCTATGAAACGATTTGTTTTACCGCTTTAAAATCTAAAAAACCTAAACCATACGACGTAAAAGTCGGGAGGAAAGATGGAAACTGTAGTTGGTCTAACCGCTATCGCTGTTGCACTGTTGATCGGCCTGGGCGCCCTGGGTACTGCCATTGGTTTCGGCCTGCTGGGCGGCAAGTTCCTGGAAGGCGCAGCGCGTCAGCCAGAAATGGTTCCAATGCTGCAAGTTAAAATGTTCATCGTTGCCGGCCTGCTCGACGCCGTGACCATGATCGGCGTTGGTATCGCTCTGTTCTTCACCTTCGCGAACCCCTTCGTTGGTCAACTCGCCGGTTAATCACTCGTTTTTCGAGTGATTGGTGTGTTGTGCAACGAATGAGCGAGGTATTGGCGTGAACATTAATGCAACCATTATTGGTCAGTCCTTAGCGTTCTTGATTTTTGTCGTTTTCTGCATGAAGTTCGTATGGCCTCCGGTCATCGCGGCTTTGCACGAACGTCAAAAGAAGATCGCGGATGGACTGGACGCTGCCGCACGAGCAGCTCGCGACCTAGAGTTGGCCCAAGATAAAGCGGGTCAGCAACTGCGCGAAGCGAAAGCTCAAGCAGCCGAAATCATTGAGCAAGCCAAGAAACGCGGTAACCAGATTGTTGAAGAGGCTGTTGAAAAAGCCCGTATCGACGCTGACCGTGTGAAGGTTCAGGCTCAAGCCGAGATCGAGCAGGAACTGAACGGTGTCAAAGATGCGCTGCGTGCCCAACTGGGTGCTCTGGCCGTCGGCGGTGCTGAGAAGATCCTGGGTGCCACAATCGATCAAAACGCGCACGCGGAGCTGGTTAACAAACTGGCTGCTGAAATTTAAGCGAGGGCGATCATGGCAGAATTGACCACGTTGGCCCGACCTTACGCTAAGGCAGCCTTCGAGCACGCCCAGGCCCACCAGCAGCTGGCCTCTTGGTCAGCCATGCTCGGCCTGGCTGCAGCAGTGTCGCAAGACGGCACCATGCAGCGCGTGCTCAAGGCCCCGCGACTGACGAGCGCAGACAAGGCCGCCACTTTTATTGAAGTGTGCGGCGACAAGTTTGATGTGAAAGTGCAGAACTTCATCAATGTCATCGCCGAAAACGACCGTCTCCTGCTTTTGCCGGAGATTGCCGCTCTGTTCGACCTGTACAAGGCCGAGCAAGAGAAATCGATAGACGTTGAAGTGACCAGTGCTTTTGCATTGAACCAAGAACAGCAAGACAAACTCGCCAAGGTTCTCAGTGCACGACTCGACCGGGAAGTGCGCCTGCAAGTTGCGGAAGACCCATCCCTTATTGGGGGTGTTGTCATTCGCGCCGGCGACCTGGTTATCGATGGCTCGATTCGCGGCAAACTCGCGAATCTTGCCGAAGCATTGAAATCTTGAGTTTGAAGGGGCAGCAGAGCAATGCAGCAACTCAATCCTTCCGAAATAAGTGAAATTATCAAGGGCCGCATCGACAAGCTCGATGTGACCTCCCAAGCCCGTAACGAAGGCACTGTCGTCAGCGTATCTGACGGCATCGTGCGGATTCACGGTCTGGCCGACGTTATGTACGGCGAGATGATCGAGTTTCCGGGCGGCGTCTACGGTATGGCCCTCAACCTGGAGCAAGACTCCGTAGGTGCCGTTGTATTGGGCGCGTACACCAGTCTGGCTGAAGGCATGAGCGCCAAGTGCACTGGCCGCATCCTGGAGGTTCCGGTTGGTAAGGAATTGCTGGGTCGCGTAGTCGACGCACTGGGTAACCCTGTTGACGGTAAAGGTCCACTGGGCAACACCGAGACCGACGCGGTCGAGAAAGTTGCTCCAGGCGTGATCTGGCGTAAGTCGGTAGACCAGCCTGTACAGACTGGCTACAAGGCTGTCGATGCCATGATCCCAGTCGGCCGTGGCCAGCGTGAGCTGATCATCGGTGACCGTCAGATCGGTAAAACCGCTCTGGCGATCGACGCGATCATCAACCAGAAGAACAGCGGCATTTTCTGCGTCTACGTAGCGATCGGTCAGAAGCAATCGACCATCGCCAACGTCGTTCGCAAGCTGGAAGAAAACGGCGCCCTGGCCAACACGATCATCGTGGCTGCCAGTGCTTCGGAATCTCCTGCGCTGCAATTCCTGGCACCGTACTCCGGTTGCACCATGGGTGAATTCTTCCGCGACCGCGGTGAAGACGCGCTGATCGTTTATGACGATCTGTCCAAGCAAGCAGTGGCTTACCGCCAGATTTCCCTGCTGCTGCGTCGTCCACCAGGCCGTGAAGCCTACCCAGGCGACGTGTTCTATCTCCACTCCCGTCTGCTGGAGCGCGCATCCCGCGTTTCGGAAGAGTACGTAGAGAAGTTCACCAACGGCGCAGTGACCGGCAAAACCGGTTCCTTGACCGCACTGCCGATCATCGAAACCCAGGCTGGCGACGTTTCCGCGTTCGTTCCGACCAACGTGATTTCCATCACCGACGGTCAGATCTTCCTGGAATCGGCCATGTTCAACTCGGGCATCCGCCCTGCAGTGAACGCCGGTGTTTCGGTATCCCGTGTGGGTGGTGCCGCTCAGACCAAGATCATCAAGAAGCTCTCCGGTGGTATCCGTACCGCTCTGGCTCAGTACCGTGAACTGGCCGCATTCGCCCAGTTCGCTTCTGACCTGGACGAAGCGACCCGTAAGCAACTTGAGCATGGTCAGCGCGTTACCGAGCTGATGAAGCAGAAGCAATACGCCCCAATGTCGATCGCTGACATGGCGTTGTCGCTGTATGCCGCTGAGCGTGGGTTCCTGACCGACGTTGAAATCGCCAAGGTCGGCAGCTTTGAACAAGCGCTGATTGCTTACTTCAACCGCGATCACGCCGAATTGATGGCGAAGATCAACGTGAAGGGTGACTTCAATGACGATATCGACGCTGGCATGAAAGCCGGTATCGAGAAGTTCAAGGCCACCCAAACCTGGTAAGCCGCAGCGGGAGCCGCAAGGCTCCCGCTTGCTAACCTGATAGGTGTTACATGGCAGGCGCAAAAGAGATTCGCAGTAAGATTGCGAGCATCAAAAGCACGCAAAAAATTACCAGCGCCATGGAAAAAGTGGCGGTCAGCAAAATGCGCAAGGCACAAATGCGCATGGCTGCTAGCCGTCCTTATGCGGAGCGTATCCGCCAGGTAATTGGGCATCTGGCCAACGCCAACCCGGAATACCGCCACCCTTTCATGATCGAACGCGCCGTCAAGCGTGTGGGTTATGTGGTAGTGAGCAGTGACCGTGGTTTGTGCGGTGGTTTGAATACCAACCTGTTCAAGGCCCTGGTCAAGGACATGGCGGTAAACCGCGAAAACGGCGTCGAGATCGATCTGTGTGTTGTTGGTAGCAAGGGTGCGGCCTTTTTCCGCAACTTCGGCGGTAACGTCGTTGCAGCTATCAGCCACCTGGGTGAAGAGCCGTCGATCAATGATTTGATCGGCAGTGTGAAGGTGATGCTGGATGCGTACCTGGAAGGCCGGATTGACCGCCTCTCCGTGGTATCCAACAAGTTCATCAACACCATGACCCAGCAGCCAACCGTGGAGCAATTGATTCCACTGGTGGCGACTCCGGATCAGGAACTCAAGCACCACTGGGACTACCTCTACGAACCAGACGCCAAAGAGCTGCTTGACGGCTTGATGGTGCGCTACGTGGAGTCGCAGGTGTACCAGGCGGTGGTCGAGAACAACGCAGCTGAACAAGCGGCGCGGATGATCGCGATGAAAAACGCTACCGATAACGCCGGTGATCTGATCAGCGATTTGCAGCTGATCTACAACAAGGCGCGTCAGGCTGCGATCACCCAAGAGATCTCGGAAATCGTCGGCGGCGCTGCCGCGGTTTAACGGTTCAAATATTCAGAGGATCCAGCTATGAGTAGCGGACGTATCGTTCAAATCATCGGCGCCGTTATCGACGTGGAATTTCCACGCGACAGCGTACCGAGCATCTACAACGCGCTGAAAGTACAAGGCGCGGAAACTACTCTGGAAGTTCAGCAGCAGCTGGGCGACGGCGTAGTTCGTACCATTGCGATGGGTTCCACCGAAGGCTTGAAGCGCGGTCTGGACGTTATCGACTCCGGCGCTGCCATCTCCGTACCGGTCGGTAAAGCGACCCTGGGCCGGATCATGGACGTACTGGGCAACCCGATTGACGAAGCTGGCCCGATTGACACTGAAGAGCGCTGGGGCATTCACCGTCCAGCACCTTCGTTCGCGGAACAAGCTGGCGGCAACGACCTGCTGGAAACCGGCATCAAGGTTATCGACCTGGTTTGCCCGTTCGCCAAGGGCGGTAAAGTCGGTCTGTTCGGTGGTGCCGGTGTAGGCAAGACCGTAAACATGATGGAACTGATCCGTAACATCGCCATCGAGCACAGCGGTTATTCCGTGTTCGCCGGTGTGGGTGAGCGTACTCGTGAGGGTAACGACTTCTACCACGAGATGAAGGACTCCAACGTTCTGGACAAAGTGGCACTGGTCTACGGTCAGATGAACGAGCCGCCGGGAAACCGTCTGCGCGTAGCACTGACTGGCCTGACCATGGCCGAGAAGTTCCGTGACGAAGGTAACGACGTTCTGCTGTTCGTCGACAACATCTACCGTTACACCCTGGCCGGTACTGAAGTATCCGCACTGCTGGGCCGTATGCCTTCCGCAGTAGGTTACCAGCCGACCCTGGCTGAAGAGATGGGCGTTCTGCAGGAACGTATCACTTCGACCAAGGAAGGTTCGATCACTTCGATCCAAGCGGTATACGTACCTGCGGATGACTTGACCGACCCATCGCCTGCGACCACCTTCGCCCACTTGGACGCCACCGTCGTTCTGTCCCGTGACATCGCTTCCCTGGGTATCTACCCAGCGGTCGATCCACTCGACTCGACTTCGCGCCAGCTGGACCCGAACGTGATCGGCCAGGAGCACTACGACACCGCTCGCGGCGTTCAGTACGTGCTGCAGCGTTACAAAGAACTGAAGGACATCATTGCGATCCTGGGTATGGACGAGCTGTCGGAAGCCGACAAGCAGTTGGTAAACCGTGCTCGTAAGATCCAGCGCTTCTTGTCGCAGCCGTTCTTCGTGGCTGAAGTCTTCACCGGTGCTTCGGGTAAATACGTTTCCCTGAAAGACACCATTGCTGGCTTCAAAGGCATCCTCAACGGTGACTACGACCACCTGCCAGAACAAGCGTTCTACATGGTCGGCGGCATCGAAGAAGCGATCGAGAAAGCCAAGAAACTGTAATCCAGGCGCCCGGAAACGGGCGCTCATCAGGTTGAGGCAATCAGATGGCTATGACAGTCCATTGCGATATCGTCAGCGCGGAAGGGGAAATCTTCTCCGGTCTGGTAGAAATGGTGATTGCACACGGCGAACTCGGTGACCTGGGTATTGCCATGGGCCACGCGCCATTGATCACCAGCTTGAAGCCAGGTCCGATCACTCTGACCAAGCAAGGCGGGGAAAAGGAGGTGTTTTACATCTCCGGTGGTTTCCTTGAGGTTCAGCCGAACATGGTCAAGGTACTTGCCGACACCGTGCAACGTGCTGGCGACCTGGATGAAGCCTCCGCTCAGGAAGCCGTCAAGGCTGCCGAGAAGGCCCTGAACGAAAAGGGTGCGGACTTCGACTACAGCGCTGCTGCTGTACGTCTGGCCGAGGCTGCAGCTCAGCTGCGCACGCTCCAGCAGATCCGCAAGAAGTAAGCGGCGAAGCCGTGACGCTTATGCGCGATTGATTAAAAAGGGTAGCCTCGGCTACCCTTTTTCTTTTTTAGCAAAACACATCTTTGGTCTGAAGCCGGACCGCCCAGGATTGGTAGCCATTCATGTCTCTTGAAATCGTCATTCTCGCCGCAGGCCAGGGCACCCGCATGCGTTCGGCCTTGCCCAAGGTGCTGCACCCGGTCGCGGGCAATTCCATGCTTGGGCATGTTATCCACAGCGCTCGTCAATTGGACCCACAACGTATCCACGTGGTGATCGGCCACGGTGCTGATGTGGTGCGCGAGCGCCTGGCGGCGGATGACCTGAATTTCGTATTACAGGACAAACAACTGGGCACCGGCCACGCCACCGCGCAAGCTGTGCCGTTCATTACCGCTGACACCGTGCTGATCCTCTACGGTGACGTGCCGCTGATCGAAGTGGAAACCCTGCAACGCCTGCTCAAGCATGTGGCGCCCGGCCAGATGGGCCTGCTCACCGTTGAGCTGGATGACCCCACCGGTTACGGGCGCATCGTGCGCGGTGCCGACGGCAAGGTCGCGGCGATCGTCGAGCACAAGGACGCCAGTGAAGCCCAGCGGGCTATCACCGAAGGCAACACCGGCATCCTTGCGGTGCCTGCCAATAAGCTCGCCGACTGGATGAGCCGCCTGTCCAACAACAACGCCCAGGGCGAGTACTACCTCACCGACGTGATCGAGATGGCCGTGAGTGATGGCCTGCTGGTCGCCACCGAACAGCCCCACGACCCGATGGAAGTGCAGGGCGCCAATGATCGCAAGCAGCTTGCAGAGCTCGAGCGTCACTACCAACTGCGTGAAGGCCGCCGCCTGATGGCCAAGGGCGTGACCCTGCGCGACCCTGCGCGTTTTGACGTCCGCGGTGAGGTCACCGTGGGCCGCGATGTGCTGATCGACATCAACGTGATCCTTGAAGGCCGCGTGATCATCGAAGACGACGTGGTCATTGGCCCGAACTGCGTGATCAAGGACAGCACCCTGCGCAAGGGGGTGGTGATCAAGGCCAACAGCCATATCGACGGCGCCGTAATGGGCGAGGGCAGCGATGCCGGTCCGTTTGCGCGGTTGCGTCCGGGCACTGTGATGGGCGCCAGGGCGCACGTCGGCAATTTCGTCGAACTGAAAAACGCGCAAATGGGCGACGACGCAAAGGCCGGTCACCTGGCTTATCTGGGGGATGCGGTGATCGGTGCGCGCAGCAACATCGGCGCTGGCGCGATCACCTGCAACTACGACGGTGCCAACAAGTACCAGACCACCATTGGCGAGGACGTATTCATCGGCTCGAATAATTCGCTGATTGCACCTGTGACGATCGGCGATGGTTCGAACACTGCCGCGGGCTCAACCATCAACCAGGATGTGGATAAGTCCCAACTGGCCGTGGCCCGTGCACGCCAACGTAACATCGACGGCTGGAAACGCCCGGTCAAAATCAAAAAGACCTGAGTTATCCACAGTCTCATCAGCAGCGCTATCCAAATGTGGGAGGGGCTTGCCCCCGATGGCGGATTTTCAGTCAATGTTTTAGTCGACTGATCTCCTGCAATCGGGGGCAAGCCCCCTCCCACATTTGTCGTGCGTTGCTTGAAAAATCTGTTTCCGACGCTTGACGATATCTTCTCAATAGGTTTTGATTGCCTTCTTTATCTTTCGAAACGAAACTTATCATCGCCATGTCGAAACGAAATACACCCCAACGACGCCACAACATCCTGACCTTGCTCAACGAACAGGGCGAAGTCAGCGTGGACGAACTGGCCAAGCGTTTCGAAACCTCGGAAGTCACTATCCGCAAGGACTTGGCCGCGCTCGAAAGTAACGGCCTGTTGCTGCGTCGTTATGGTGGCGCGATCACCATGCCTCAGGAACTGGTCGGCGACCCCGCCCAACCGGTCTCGGCCTACAAACGTGCGATCGCCCGTGCTGCGGTGATGCGTTTGCGTGAACACGCCCGCATCATCATCGACAGCGGCAGCACCACCGCCGCCATGATCCCGGAACTGGGCCACCAGCCCGGCCTGGTGGTCATGACCAACTCCCTGCACGTGGCCAGCGCCTTGAGCGAACTGGAACACGAACCGGTGCTGTTGATGACCGGCGGCACCTGGGACCCGCATTCGGACTCGTTCCAGGGCCAGGTCGCCGAGCAGGTGTTGCGTTCCTACGACTTTGATCAACTGTTCATCGGCGCCGACGGTATCGATCTGCAGCGTGGCACCACCACCTTCAACGAATTACTGGGCCTGAGCCGTGTGATGGCCGAGGTCGCCCGTGAAGTGGTGGTGATGGTCGAATCCGACAAGATCGGCCGCAAGATTCCCAACCTGGAACTGCCCTGGAGCAGCGTCCATACCCTTATTACCGATGATCGCCTGCCGCTTGAGGCCCGCGACCAGATCCAAGCCCGCGGCATTACGCTGATATGCGCGGCAATCATCTAGGAGAAGCACCATGTGTGGAATTGTTGGCGCAGTCGCCGAACGTAACGTAACGGCCATCCTGCTTGAAGGCCTCAAGCGCCTGGAATACCGCGGCTACGACAGCGCGGGCGTGGCCGTCTTCACCAACGCGGGCAAGCTTGAGCGCATGCGCCGCCCAGGCAAGGTCAGCGAGTTGGAGCAGGCGTTGGCCGGCGAGCCGCTGGTAGGTCGCCTGGGGATTGCCCACACCCGCTGGGCTACCCACGGCGCACCGTGCGAGCGTAATGCCCACCCGCACTTCTCCGGTGACTTGGCGGTGGTGCACAACGGCATCATCGAAAACCACGAAGTGCTGCGCGAACAACTCAAGAGCATGGGCTACGTGTTCACCTCGGACACCGACACCGAAGTCATCGCCCACCTGCTCAACCACAAGCTCAAGGACCACAGCGACCTGACCACCGCCCTCAAGGCCACGGTCAAGGAACTGCACGGCGCCTACGGTCTGGCCGTGGTCAGCGCCAGCCAACCGGACCGCGTGGTTGCCGCCCGCAGTGGCAGCCCGCTGGTGATCGGCCTGGGCCTGGGAGAGAACTTCCTCGCCTCCGATCAACTGGCCCTGCGCCAGGTGACCGACCGCTTCATGTACCTGGAGGAGGGCGATATTGCTGACATTCGCCGTGAAAGCGTGGCGATCTGGGACGTGAACGGTAATTCCGTCGAACGCGAAGCCGTGCAATATCGCGACGGTGCCGAGGCCGCCGACAAAGGCGAGTTCCGCCACTTCATGCTCAAGGAAATCCACGAACAGCCATCCGTGGTGCAACGCACCCTGGAAGGCCGCCTTGGCGACAAGCAAGTGCTGGTCAATGCCTTCGGCCCGCAAGCCGCCGAGCTGTTCGCCAAAGTGCGCAATGTGCAGATTGTCGCCTGTGGCACCAGCTACCACGCCGGCATGGTTGCCCGTTACTGGCTGGAAGAACTGGCCGGCATCCCGTGCCAGGTCGAAGTCGCCAGCGAGTTCCGCTACCGCAAGGTAGTGGTGCAGCCCGACACCCTGTTCGTGACCATTTCCCAGTCCGGCGAAACCGCCGACACCCTGGCCGCGCTGCGCAACGCCAAGGAACTGGGCTTCCTCGCCAGCCTGGCGATCTGCAACGTCAGCATCAGCTCCCTGGTACGTGAGTCCGACCTGACCCTGCTGACCCAGGCCGGTCGCGAAATCGGTGTGGCCTCCACCAAAGCGTTCACCACCCAGTTGGTTGGCCTGTTGCTGCTGACCCTGTCCCTGGGCCAGGTTCGCGGCACCTTGGCTGCTGGCGTCGAAGCCACCCTGGTGGAAGAACTGCGCCGCCTGCCGACCCGCCTGGGCGAAGCCTTGGCCATGGACAGCACCGTGGAAAAAGTCGCCGAGCTGTTCGCCGACAAGAACCACACTCTGTTCCTCGGCCGTGGCGCGCAGTACCCGGTGGCGATGGAAGGCTCGCTGAAGCTCAAGGAAATTTCGTACATCCACGCCGAAGCCTACCCGGCCGGTGAGCTCAAACACGGCCCGTTGGCCCTGGTGGACGACGACATGCCGGTGGTCACCGTAGCGCCGAACAACGAACTGCTGGAGAAGCTCAAGTCCAACCTGCAGGAAGTCCGCGCCCGTGGCGGCCAACTGATCGTGTTCGCCGACGAAAAAGCCGGCATGACCAACGGCGAAGGCACCCACGTCATCAACATGCCGCACATCCACGACACCCTGTCGCCGATCCTCTACACCATCCCGCTGCAACTGCTGTCGTACTACGTCGCCGTGCTCAAAGGCACCGACGTTGACCAGCCGCGCAACCTGGCGAAGTCGGTGACGGTGGAGTAACCCGCTCCACCCTGGAGGCCCGCCTGGTTTTGAACAATATAGATTGACACTAATCAATATAGTTTGAAACGCGGAAACATAGATTGACACAAGGCTGAAACCCCCGTATCTACGGGGGTTTCTTCTTTCCAGGCTTTCCTTTGGTCTGGATTCATCGCTTCAGTTTTCAGCGGGTGTAGTCTAGAAATGCTTTAAATACGGTCGCTACGGTGGTCATGTTCTTCTACGACTTTTTCTCGGCAGGAGTTGAAGCGGTCCACATCGACTGAGGAGGCGTGGGTTGCGAGGTCGTAAGTTTGCATCACAGCAGGACATTGATCGGCACATTGCAAATGGATTTGGCGGAGGCGCCGGGGCGAGCTACGTGCCTTGGCTGCGGGTACAGGACGTTCCTTCGATCGGTCGTTCGCACAAGATTCAAGGCGTCAAGATCGACAGGATCCATCACTTGCTGTCAGATCTCGAGCGTTCTTACTTCCTTGTGTGTGAATTTTCAGAAGACGTCGTGGATATTCGTGAACAATACCCATTGCTCCCCTCAGAGCGGGCGCAAGCAATAGCAACGTCTATAAACGTACGCTTCCCCCGGTACCCTAGAACAACGCTGCCTTATGTGATGACGACCGACTTTCTACTAACTGTTAAGGACCAGAATGGAAATTTCAAGTCGGTAGCTAGAACTGTGAAGTATCGTTCTGATTTAGTAGACAAAGGAAGTAAACGCACGCTTGAAAAACTTGAGATTGAAAAGCGCTTTTGGCAGAGTCAAGGTGTCGATTGGAAAATCGTCACAGACGAGTTTTTCACACGAGATCTAATTAAAAACCTTGGGCTAATCAGAAAATACTCAAAACTCCCTCGTGATTTAATGAAAGTATCGCTGCATTCTAATTTTATTGATTGCTTGGCAAACAGCCGCGAATATCCGTGGACTTTGGCCACCTGTTTAAGAAAAATTGCATCCCTTCTGTCCATCTCCTATATCGACGCCCAAGCAATATTCTTCCATCTGGTTTGGAATAAGGTACTGAAAATCGACTTGGTTAGCTCTCCTCTACATCTTACTGGGCTAGTTCCTGACTTCGAAGTTATCCAGAACTCTATCGATATTTCGATGAAGGAGAAAATGTCATGAATTTTTTCGTAAATGACGTTTTTGAGCCTGTTACCGATTCGTCAGTTATCGGTACGATCGTTAGGCTCATTTACCTTGATGAAATGCATGACCTGGCTGTTGTGATTGACCTAGCTGATCCTCCCAGGCAGCCATACGCTATTAGTCTTGAAGAGCTGCATCGATCGGTATCGGGTGGTGATACGAAACCAGTGACCATCGCCACACCCGAGTTCATGCTTGTGCTTGAGGATCAGTTGGACGAGGCAGCCAAGCTGGGCCGAGACGAAAAATGGGCCATCATTGCCCCTCTGCTAGATCCTGACTACCCAGGGCGAATATTCGCACGGGGGGAATTTGGCCCGTTGGTTAGCAAAAGAGCTTCAGACTTGGGGATTCAGCGGAAGAAGATTTATCGGCTTCTTTACCGTTATTGGATTTATGGTCAAATCCGAAACTCCTTGCTCAATAATTATTCAGCGGTAGGTGTTTCCGATAGAAAATATGATCCGAGTAAGCCTCCAGGTCGAAAGCCTAAATTTCAAGGCGTTCTTACACCGTCTTCCAAGATGCTTAGCGCTGTTGATAAAAAGTGTATTCGTGTTGGGTATGCGCTTTATGTGAAAGATAAAAAATCTTCTATTTCGAGCGCATATGACGAAATGTTGAGAAGATTCTACTCGGTTCGAGATATCTCGAAAAACAGCGAAGAAGAGCTTCATTTGCTTCCGAGTTCAGAAATACCCAGCTTGAGGCAGTTTAGATATTGGGGCCAAATCTTTTTTGACGAAATAGAAACTGAGCGTGGCCGTAAAGGTTTGAGGAGGTGGCTGAAAGACTGCCGCCCGCTTTCAGGTACTGTTCGCGATTGGCTGCGTGGACCATGTCACCAGTTTGAAATCGACGCAACTATTGCCGATATTTATTTGGTCAACAGCTACTCTAGAAGGATGCTCATAGGCCGCCCTATAGTTTATATCGTAGTGGATAGCTTTTCCGGAATGATCGTTGGTCTCTATGTGGGGTTGGAAGGCCCCAGTTGGAATGGGGCGAGGCAGGCGCTATTCAACGCGTTTACTTCAAAGGTCGCGTTTTGCGCGCAGAACGGCGTTGAAATCAACGCAGATGACTGGGATTGTCACCACTTGCCCCACCAGATTTATGCCGACAGGGGCGAGATGCTCTCACTTGCAGCAGAAGGGCTTTCGTCAGGCTTGGGGATTGAGATGGGCACTGCCCCGCCATATCGGCCGGATTGGAAGCCTATGGTAGAGAGTCGGTTTGGCATTTTGAATGATCTGACGGGCATTAGATGGCTACCTGGCGGGGTAGCTGCGCGTGATAAAGAGCGAGGCGAGCGAGACTACCGGCTCGATGCCACCCTCACGCTTAAAGAATTCACACAGATCCTCATCAACTGCGTGCTCCACTATAACCGGCATCATCGTCAGCCTGACCGGCTGACGCAGGCAATGATGAATGACGGCGTTGAACCCACACCCAACGGAATATGGAGTTGGGCTTGCGAGAACGATCTGGTCGAATCTAACAAACGCCCCGACGAGATGGTTTACCTCCACCTCCTGCCCCGAGAGCGCGCGACCGTTCAAAAGGGTGGAGTGATGTTTCGCGGAATGCACTACGTGTGTGATATGGCCGTAGAGAAAAATTGGTTTGCCAAAGCTCGCAAAGGGGGAGTCTGGTCAATAGAGTGTTGGTTCGATCCGAACTCTGCTGCGCACATTTGGATCCAGGGTGATGCCAAGCAGTTTATCCGTTGTGATCTTCGACAATCGGATGCCAGTTACGCGAACTACCGCTCGGACGAAATTTTTGACCTGCTCGAAGCCTATCGCCAGAAACCACCAACTCACCGACGAGCTGAGCTGGAAAGCCGTGTGCAACTTAGCGATCAAGTCCATCAGATCATCACCAATGCCCTTTCTGAAAGAGAGCTGGAGCCTGCTCCTTCCACCAAGGCCGAGGCCACAGGAAACATCCGCGAAAACCGCGCCGAAGAACGGCTCCGTGAGCGTGAAAATGCGGTTGTACCAGCAGGTGTCAGGGCTGAGCCAGCTTCTCGACAATCTGAATCGACATCGACAGCGCGTGACTCATATGCCGGCGAGCGCACCGCGCAGGTTATCGATTTGCTCAAAAGAATACGGCCAGGACAGGCACAATGAAAGGTGCACAGACGTTTGCCAATTACGTCAAACAGGATATTCGTGAGTATGCCGGAAATCCGCTAATTGAAGCTTTGCCTCCAATACTCTCGGAGGCGACGGCTATAGAGCTGATCTCGAATTTTCCTCAGCCGGTGGATCCGAAAGAGCTGAGCCTCGAAGGAGCCACTCGAATTCACTGTATCGACCGTTTGAGAACAGTGGTACAGCCGTTTCTGTTGCACTTGGAACTGGAGGCTCTCTTCTCGCTGCTCATCCGTCGAGGGTATGTTGGGCGCAACCCGATGTCGCCCGCTACCGTCCGGCATTTGCATTCTTTATCCGGTGCTCAGCGTTACCACGATGCGTTCAAATCCACCGCAGAGACATTTACCGTCGTCGGCCTGAGCGGCATTGGGAAGTCGACGGCACTTCACGCCATTTTGAGCCTTTATCCACAGACAATCCGTCATGAGCGCTATGAGGGGAGGCAGTTTGTTCATACCCAAATTACTTGGCTGAAGCTTGACTGCCCTCGGGATGGATCACTGGCTGGGTTTTGCCAGCAGTTTTTTTATGCGGTTGGGGATGCTCTAGGGGACAAGGACTACCACAAGCGCTACAGGCACCGAAACATCAATGATGCGCTGCAACAGATGGAGCAGGTGGCGAGTACATTTTTCATCGGCGCCTTGTTGATCGACGAGCTGCAAAACCTCCACCTGGCGAAAACTGGTGGTAAGGAGAGCATGCTGAATTTTTTTCTGCACTTGGTTAACAACATCGGTATTCCGGTCGTTTTCAGTGGCACGAACTCGATGATTAGCCTGTTCTCAGAAGTGATGCGTACGGCCCGCCGAGTCTGTGGAGCCGGTACGCTCGAATTCAAACGCTTCGAGAAAGATGATGAGGAGTGGCGGTTGTTGGTCGAAAATCTTTGGAGCTATCAGTGGTGCAAGCAGACCGCTGAGCTGACCGACGAAATTTTAGACACACTGTATGAGCACACCCAAGGCGTCACAGATTTCTTGGTCAAGCTGCTGGTATTGAGTCAGCGATACGCGGTTCAGAGTGGCTCCGAGTGTTTGACTGCCGAGACTTTGGTGAAGGTCAGCAACTCAAAAATGCAGATTCTCAAGCCAGCCCTTTCGGCTCTGCGTAGCCGAGATCCGAAGCGCATGCGGCAGTTCGACGATTTGCTGCCGATTGAGGAGCAACTGAACGAAATGATGGTTTTCGACGGGTTGGCCCGAGCGGACCGCCTTTCCTTACTCCGAGGCGTTGTTTCCCGTGAAAAGCCGGCAGATACATCTCCCGCGAAAGAGCGCCAATCTCCGGTTGCTGCTGCAGTGGAAAGCTCAGAGGCTAAATCGTTAAGTGAACACGACAATCCTCTCGATGCACTGCGAGCTGCGGACTGGCTTAACGAGGATCTATTTGAGTTCTCGCCGATTTATCAGAAAGAGTAAGTAGGGGGTGATGAAGTGCACCTTAAACTCCATTTCTTCCCCACAGCGTTTCCAGACGAAACGCTGCACAGCCTGATTTCTCGCTATGCCAGTCTTTGCGGTGTTCGTAGTATCCGAGCCGCGTTCTCCGGCCTGAAATCGGCGGCGGCATTTTCACAGAATGTCGCCTTCCCAAGTCATCTTAGGGATTTTGTCGAAGCGCTACCCAGCGGTACCGAGCTATCAGTAGCCGAGATTCTTATGCGCCACACGTTATTACCCTACTACGCGCCATTTTTGAGTATGCGCCAGGTAGAACATGCTCGTGCGTTGATGACCGCTGATGGCAAAGGCCTGATGCTGAAGCTGGGTGTCAACGCGAGCCGTATTGAATTCGCCTCTAGAGTGCGGTTATGCGAAGAGTGTATTGCCCAAGATCAGGTACAACGGGGGGTCGCTTACTGGCATAGGGTTCACATGCTTCCGGGCGTGCTGGTCTGTCCGCATCACGGCACGTCACTCAGGATCCTTGATCATCGCTGGTCCAGCCGCAACTCTCGACAACTCACACTGCCGAGTGACGAGCATGTCCAAGCACACACGATACCTCTTGATATCCCGTCGGTGTGCAAGCCGCCGCTCCACGATATAGCGTTGCGCTCGCTTCAGGTCCTTGAATCTGAAGTCAGTGCGTTGTCGGCAGATACGATGCGCTACACGTTTATGCAAAAGGCAACACAGCTTAATCTTGCCTCTGGAAACCACCGTTTATATCTGCAACTGCTGGCACAGCACATGTCCAATTTTTTTACAGTACTGCCTCGAGATTGGGAATTTGCTGTACTCGGGAACGTCGGTGGGGATACACCCGCCACATGGGTCACGAAGCTGCTTCGTAAACCAATCACCTCTCATCATCCGCTCAAATACATTCTATTAGCCGGTGCACTGGACGTTGACATGGCGAGGTTGCTGCATGAACAACGCCCGCTGGAGCGGGAAGTGGCGTCTGGTCCGAAAACACACATGCGGCTACCTAGGCGCGATATACCGGAGACGTCGAGTGAAGGACTGGACTGTTCGTTGACCGCTGTATGGGAACATGCCCTTGAGGGAGCTGATGCAAAAAAGATTGCTGCCGTTTTAGGCGTCTCATTGGCGTACGTCTATCGCCGCATCCGCAGCGTACCTGGCGGTCAAGATGCTTGGAGGAAGGCTCGATTTCAAATTCAGCTATGTGCAAGACGCAGGGTCTTCGAGGCAGATTACCGTTTGCAAAAAGCACATGCGTGCAAGGGGTACGCTTGGCTATATCGAAATGACAAGCAGTGGCTGTCGAGATCAACTAAAAACCCAAGTATCCATCGCGCGCCCCGAATCAATAGTTCAGAGATGTTCGCTTCTCTCGATAACAGACTAGCCGGGGAAGTACGGCAGTGTGCTGATGTACTATATGGTTTTAAAGGTAAGCCGGTTCGCGTGTCACGTACCAGAATTGGGAGAGAACTTCATGTTCTGTCTCGCTTCGAAAAGCAGCTCAGCAAGCTTCCTCTCTGTGCAGCAGCGCTTGACAAGGTATGTGAATCAGTTGAAAGCTTTCACGAACGGCGTTTACGGTGGGCTAGGCGCAAACTGCTCTCGGAGGGCAAGCCCGTGACGCGTTCTTCGCTCTACAGGCTCGCGAGCATACGGCTAACGTGTGAGCCAGCCGGTAATAAATCACCATTCGACACCCCGCATTCAACTCTTTGTGCCACAGGGCATTCCACAAAAATCCGTTTACTTCTCAAAAATAGCTGGCATTAAGCTACGTAGGTCGCGATATGAGAAGTATGTTTCATCTAGCGATCAGAATAATCTTGATTGTATATTCCTCACGCGTTCAACTAGCGGGAGCTGGATTATCGATACGTGTTTTGGATTCAATGAATACTGCTACGATTGCGGTTGGATAATCCATCAAAATTCGGAGCAGGGTGACACCCTATCGTGTGGTCATTTCAGAGAGCCTAACCCCGGTACAAAATTTAATGTGTAATCTATATACTCCATCTTGGATCCGCGTTTTTTTTAACCCTACTTTTTTAATCGGTAAATGATGTCTGATCTACTATTTTTCCCTGTATCGATGCCGGATGAAATGCTGCACTCTCGCGTCACCCGCTATCACTACCTGTCAGGGAATAGAACAGCGGCGGAAACCTACCGTGATTTATTCGCATCTAAGCCATTTAGCATCGGTGGCATTGTGCCTCAGCAGATTGAGAAGCTCGCCGACAGGCTACCAGGGCAGCTGGAGAGCAATCTCGCAGAACTGATCAGTAACAACACGACGTTTCCTGCGTACAGACCTTTTCTAGGTGTTAGGCAAGGACCGGAGGACCATTCTGGATCGCACGCTTTTGATGGGGTGGTACGAATTCCTCGCCGCGAAGAGTCCATCCATGGGAAAGCTAAGCTTTGCCCTAACTGCGTTCAGGAGGATTTGATCGATTGCGGTTCTGCCTACTGGCATCGATCACACCATATACCCGGTGTTTCAGTCTGTTGGCGCCACGGGGACTCGCTGATCCATGCTTGCCCCAAGTGCTCTCACCCTTTCTATCGAAAATTGAAGCTGCTTCCAAATCTGACTGAGCCATGTGCATGCGGGTGGAGTCCGCTCAACGCTAAGACGACGCATAAGGGCTCGGATCTGGAGAAGAAGGTCGCGCTATTCGCGCACGATATCTTGCAACGAAAGATCCCGCCAATAGGTAGCGCGGTATTAAGTTCTTGCTATGTGCGGCAATGTAAGAAACGTGGATTTGCATTTGGAAAAAATGCGGGCATTGCGAAACTTTTTGATAGTATTCAAAGTGCTTATGGCGATGAGTATTTAGCGCAAATTGATCCGGCCTACAATAATGGAAAGCATGAGCAATGGATTAGGCTGAAGTCAGACAAGGGTCAGCTTAATATGCCATTAGCGCGACATTTGATTATCGCGCTTCATTTATTTTCCAGTGCTGATAATTTCGAGGGAGCGTTGAAGAAGGAGTCTATCCTGCTAAGTGCTTCGAGTTCGCCACGACCTTCTAAAAATGTAGATGCGCATTCCGGTAAAATGATTAAGTACCGTCAAAAAATCGAGATGCTTTTGGCACTGCGCTCCGAGGCTGATGTGGAATACCTCTGGAAAAAAGCCTATAAACCAACTCATTGGCTAATGGAAAATGATAATGCATGGCTGATCGCAAAACTTCGCATGCCTAAGAAGGTTGCCGTTAAGGTTGAGAAGACTATCGACTCAAGAGACGCTGGTTATGCAGCCCTTATTGAAGCGGGCGTGGATGAGTTGTATAGCGTTGCGAAAGATCCTAAAAGGGTGAACATTAGAAATTTGCAGACGCTGCTCCCAAACTCCTTACCTCACGGCCTAGATCTGCGTAAGCAGAGGTTCCCTCTTACTTATCACCAGATCAAGCGTCACCAAGAGTCAGTGTGGTATTTCCGATTAAGGACATTGGTGTGGAGCATCTCTGAAATCATAAGAATGAAGCTGCCGGTGAACTATTCGACTGTAAGATTGACCTCGGCGGTAGCAAGCAAAGTTTTCTTGGTTTTTTCCAGCTTCTTCGAGTGGGATCTGGAAAGCTTGGCGAGAACAGGCGTGGATGCAGAGGCCTTGCTCAAGTCTACCGGCGTATCGAGAGACTGGGAGGGACCGCCGATTGCGATTAGCTTCTGAGGGCATCTGCGCTCCATCCGCCCCGAAAACGTCCTCAGGGGCTGGAGCGATAGCTTTAAGAACCGATTATAGCGCATCGGGTTCTTTAGCTGGTTCTTGTGGGGGGCGCCCGGAGATTGACGTCGTTTGGTTTTTGAGCGAGATATTTATCGAAATTAGCGAGTTTATGTCTTCTGCATAAACTCGCTAATTTCGATAAATACGCTTCTGGCCAGCGCCATAACCCATCAGCATTTGCAAGAAATCGAAAGCTGCCATCACTCCGTTTCGATGAGTCAAAAAAAGCATCCTGGCCAAGCTGACTCGGCATTAATCACCCTCAGATCTCTCTTGAAATCGCGGCAAATGACCTTAATATGATCTTATCTTGCCATCATCGTTTTCAATCATGGATGTTTCTCGGGGGTAGGTCGAAATGGCAGAACCAGAAGACGCTAAGCCCGCGAGTGGGCGCTTTAACACGAATGATGAGACGAAGCGGATCGTATGGACACAGACCGCTGGTCATTGCGAACTGTGCGGCACAGATCTAACGTTCGACTATCGTGCCGGCAAGCCAATGAAATGGGGCGAAGTGGCGCATATCCTACCCGCCAGTCCCAAGGGGCCTCGGGGACGCGCGGATCATGATGCTGAGGCGCACACGAACGATACTGCTAACCTGATGCTCCTGTGCCCAGGCTGTCATGACAAAATTGATCGTGACGCAGACGGTTATCCTGAAAATGATTTGAGTGGTTTACACCAAGCATACCTAGAGCGCATCCGAATCGCCGCAACGACCCCTGATGGTGGCAGAGCGATTCCTCTCATTGTCCAGAGTCAGCATTTCCAGACGATCAACGATATTCCCGTTCGCGATCTGTTGACTGCGATGTCTGCGGAGGGATTAACCGCCTTCGATCAAGGCATCAAAATTGCGTTCCCTGCGCCCGGACCGCGCGGCAGGGACGCTGCCTATTGGCAGAACGTCAAAGACAGCATCCAGTACGAGCTGGAGCAGCAACTCAAGCGTCGCGGCGGCACCTATGGCGACTCGCCCGCGCTAGCAGTAGTAGGCTTGGCCGATATCCCAGCTTTGATGATGTTGGGCCAGAGCATCGGCGATCGTTCCAAGCGCTTAATCTTCTCTTTTCACCGCGAGCATCTTTTGCGCTGGCCCGATCAGTCTGCTGAGCCGCCCAGTTTTCTGTTTACGCCTCCACCCAACGGCGATGGTCCACTGGCGTTGGTGCTCTCCATTTCTGCGCAAGTTCCAGTTCGCGACGTGATCGACGCTCTACCCGGTGCACGTATTGCAGAGCTGTCGATTCCTGAACCAAGCTACGCGATGGTACAGAACCGTAGGGTGATTCATGCCTTTCGCGACGCGCTCCAAATACGACTGAGCCAGCTTGAGGCTCTGACTCCTAATCCTATCCACGTCTTCGCCGCCATCCCTGCGGCACTGGCTATCGAGTTTGGCGCGTTGCTCACAACGCAGCATCAACATACGTACCTGATCTTCGATCGGGACAAGGACAACCAAGATCGGTTTACGCAAACACTGCAATTGGGCTCGGTGGCCCAGGAGGCTATGTAAATGCTTTTGAGCAACGAACAGACCAAGCGCAGCAGTTGGGAATATTTTCTGCTTCGCGCCGCGCGGGAAATCTCGCTGTCGGAAGCGCAGTACGAAAAAATCAACGACCGCTACTCCCAACTGGAAAAAATCCTCTCGGCTTCTGACAATCCGTTGCTCGCTGAGGCCCATATCTTCGTTCAGGGCTCAATGCGGCTGAAAACCACCATCAAGCCAATTCCCGGCGCGCCTGCAGATCTGGACACCATTGATGCGGACGCGATTATCTGGCTCCCTCACGCTCAAGGCGCTGGTGCGAAGGAAGTTCTAGAGGCGATTGAACAGCGTTTTAGAGAAGGCTCCCGCGTTCAGGAAGACGTTAAGCAACTACGTCGTGGTATTCGGATCGTTTATGCCGATGAAAATCCAGGTTTTCACATCGATGTCACACCTGCCCGCGCGATCAACGGAAATGGCGAAGCAAATGGCGAGGGAAAGCTGGAGGTTCCGGATCGGGTCACAGGGTGGAAAGCAAGCAGCCCTATTCCTTACTCGAATTGGTTGCAGGTCGCTTCCGCCCAGGAAATCTCCTTGGAAAGCTTGGTGATTGCCAAAAGCCAGCGAATGCTTGATGCCGCGACACAAGATCCTTTGCCGCATTATCAGGACTACATCGATCAAGATCCCCTGCGTGCGACCATAAAGCTGCTTAAGCGGCATCGCGATGAATGGGCCATCAAAACAAGGAGCGCTGATACTCGGCCCATATCTGCAGTTATCACTACTCTGGCCACTCACGCGTACCTGGATGTCGTGAAGGAGTCCCAGTCGAAGCCTCTGGCACCGCTCGATGCAATTCTGGAAATCGTTCGCAGAATGCCGCAGCACATCGCGCAAAGAGGTAGCGATTGCTTTGTCTGCAACCCTGCTGATAACGGCGAAAACTTTGCAGAGAAGTGGAATCGACCCGGCGAGGGGCAAGGCTATCGCCAAGCATTTACCAAGTGGCATGCGGACGCCAGTGCATCTGTGTCATTGGGTTTAGAAAGTTTTGAATCCAACGATTCCTTTGCCGAGGCAGTGAAAAAGAATTTTGGTATTGCACCGGCATTCATTACGGCAGTGAACAATGAGATCCCTGCGAATTGGACGATGCCCGGTCGACCGGATGGCACTACTCGAAACTCTGCTTCGATGGGTTCGCTCTTCGGAGGGGCCAGCAGTGGCGGAACCTCTCAGTCGAGCGTAAAGCCAGTTGGACGCCTTGGCTGATCCTCTTAAGACGCCATTGCAGCGCGGAATCGCAGCACTGCGAAATACCCTAGGTCAGGATGCAGCCGATGCATTGCTCCAGCCCGCACCCATGCGGGCTGACGAAGCGGCGTGCTTTCACTTCCCCTTGCCCATCGATTACACGGGGCAGGAGCGACGACTGCGTATTGGTTTCCCCTCCAACTTTCCCCGTGGGCTCTTGCGGCTGAACGTCGAACCTTCTCCATGGCTGGTTTGGCCGCATGCCACTAAGTCGGGGCTTTGCCTTCATGGCTTTCAGGAACGCCCCATTATGGGCTCTCCGGAGGTCGTGGTAGAGGACAGCCTTGCTCGCTTGGCCCAGATCGTTTCGTTGTCCAAGATGGGATCAAGTCAGGCAACGCGCGATATCGAATTTCAGAATGAGATCACTACCTACTGGTCTTTTCAGCACGGACAGTCGTACCAGAACCTTTTACTTTTGGATCGACCTCAGGCTGCCTCGCAGTTGTTTGCTCTCAGCGATCCGCGCCGGGCTCTGCCATCCGGTCAGGAAACGGTTTGGCTAGCATCGAACATAGCTGCACTCAAAGGGCATTACCGACGGGTTGTCGGGCGCTCCGCTGTCATTCGCGCGGCCGAAACACCTGGTTTTTACGTCAAGCTTCAGACTTATCCGGATATCCGCACTCCGAACCCAGAAGATTTATTGCTGTGGCTCACGCCACACCTTCAACCAGACGATGCCGAGCAATTGCTGGCATGGTTTGAGCTGCATGGAACGTTGGCGAGTCGATGGATTGTCCTGGAGCTTCCTGGGGGGACGGATGCTCCAACTTATTGCCTCAATGTGCGCTCGCTTGGCGTACAGCAAGAGCGGGGGGCAAAGTTTGGCTTGCGCACAGCGCGCCGCCGGCCAGCCATCGCAAATGCACATCCCCCGGCACTTGTCCGCGCAACTGCCCTAGACGTGCTTGATCGTGCGTCCATTCTGTCCCGCGATATAAGCGGCACTGCAAAGCACCTTGAAAATGCTCGGGTCGTTTGTGTTGGCGTTGGCTCGTTAGGCAGTGCGGTGGCAATACAATTGGCACGCTCCGGTGTCGGCCACCTTACCCTCATCGATCCTGACACTCTGGTGTCAGCCAATCTGGGTAGGCACGTTCTGGGAGCGGATAGCCTAGGGAGGCTGAAAGCCTCAGCGTTGAGGGACAAGATTCTGTTAGATCTTCCGACTACAGAATGCACCGCTTATTCGACTTTCGCCGAAGTAGTTATGAGCAGCAAACCAGAAGTATTCGATAACGCAGATCTTGTGGTGATTACGACAGCAGACTGGCAGTCGGAGGTCACTGTATGGCGAGCCAAATCCAGCGGCGTTTCTTGGGGACTTTTACAAGCCTGGAGCGAACCGTATACCCAGGTAGGCCACGCGCTATTCGCACCAGCCGGTACCTTTGATGGCCGTCATTTATTCACGGACATCGGCGATTTTCTTCATAAGTTTACAGAGTGGCCGGGAGGAGGTGTGGTTCCACTGCCGGCGTGTGGGGAGAGCTTTATTCCAGGCGGATCACTGGGGATGACCAATATTGCCTCTATGGTGTCGCACACGGCTTTACGCGCATTGACCGGCAACATTGCCACTGCATCTTGGGTCAGCAGTATCTACAGGCCTGAAGATGTGCCGAGCCTAGGAGGCCAATACCATGGGCCCAAACTGCCAGAGGGGGCGCAGCAACTCCTACTCGAGCGCGGATGGCCGGAACCTAAGGATGAAATGGTATGACGGATATCGCTTGGCGCTGGAGATGGGCGGAGGTGGATTCCGAGCTATTGGTGTCGCAAGCTGTCGCGGACATCTTGGATAGTCATCGGCAGGTCCTTTTTGGCGTGGAGCGAGGGGGACAGTTATTCGTCAACCCGGTTAGTCCGAAAGGGTTGCTGCTGGCCTTGGCCACGTTGCCTCATCGCGCCGATCGGTCAGGCTGGTCTTGGCTAGAGTTGGATGCGGAGCGGTGCCGTCAGGAGATCCAAGCTGCCAACGAACAAGGGTTACGTCTGGTGGGCTATTGGCATACGCATCCCCAATCTGTTCCGGTGATTTCTCCGGCAGATATAGGAAGTTTCTCCAGATTTGCTGCGCGTTACACGCAGGATCTGCCGCACCCAATAGCCGTTATCGTTGGCAAGTCCGAAAAACCAGAAGGCATCAAGGCTTGGTCGTTCAGGGGCGGCAGATATGTTGAGGCAACCTGGCTTAGATAAGCTTCAAGTCGGTGCCATGGGAGGCATGTCAGCGGTTACCCTTACCCGCCAGCATTAGCGCGAAGAGCTCTGCCTGAAAGCGAGCATCATCCAATGCGTTATGGTTCGGTTCGCTGAGTGGCTTCAGGGCAGCGGTCATCTTGGATGATTTTGTTTCCTGCCAGCTGCAACCTACAGCTCCCATGAAGTAGGCCTTCATGTCGATAGCGGTAAAACCAAAGGGGTTGGTTTCCAAGTATTTGTGGAAGTAGTAGTTGACGAATGACCAGTCAAACGGTGCATTGAGTCCTACGAAAATGACCTTCTGCCCCGTTTGGCAGGATGATTTCAGCCATTCACCAAATGTCAGCATCGCCTGTTGCGGAGTGAGTCCTTCGCGCTCCAGCTTCTCCAGACTCAGCCCCGATACTGCCAGTGCTTCTGGGTCGTGTTTTGGACTGTCAGGTCGTAGTTCAAGATAGATGGACGTGGCAGGTTGATCTACAAGGCAGGCTCCAATGGAAAGCAGACTGTATTCGCCTGGTATAGGTCCAGAAGTCTCGACGTCGACGGAAACATAAAGCTCATCAGGGTTCATGTCATATCCTTTTTGTGTAGTTGCCAGATCACGCTCAAGCTCGTAACCATGTGACGGTGGAAAGGCGGCAAAGCCATTGCCCCATTTTTTGCTGTTGCACTCGCTATCCGGCGTTCGAGCAGCGGCAGTGCATGTCTACCGGAGGAGTGCACGTTCCTTTGGTCAGCTCTGCGCCCGAGCATAATGATGTGTGTCATTCTCTAATCGCGGATGAGGGCCGGACAATCATGAGCGAGCGTTGGATAGTCAAGTGCCATAATACTGAGGACGGTACTGGCGACATCATCATTGACCTACCTCCAGAGTTGCTTGACCAAATGGGGTTAGGTGTTGGGGACGACCTGGAGCTAACGGTAGCGGATGGCACATTAGTGCTGACGCCCATGGACAACGCAGCATCAGTGCGGCCCATGTTTGCTGGCGTCCTGCGTCATGATGCCTATCATGCTTACCGCACGCGTCTGGAGGCGCTTCTTCATATCTCCGTCAATGCTTCGGATCTGGACATTCACGACATGATTGTAGCTGGCTTCTCGGCCAGCCTGATCAAGGTGCTTTGTGATGATGGAACCATAAGCGACGAAGAACGTGACAGAATAATTCAACCCAAAGCGCTCAAAACAAAATTGGCAGCCAATCAGCTTTTAACGTTGCATGAGAGTGACCACCTGTTCCGGTTTGGACACATTACCGCCATGGCCGAGGTGATCTTCGGTGACAAAGGGAAGGCCAAACAATGGCTTTCGAAACCCAAAGCCCGTTTTTTGGGAGAAAGCCCATCGGCGATGGTCACTACATCTCACGGCACACATCTAGTCGAAGAAATGCTGATTCAGGTGTCTGAAGGCATGTCATTTTAATCCAGCCGCAGCCGAGTAGAATCAACCCAAGCGAGTACGCGATCGCAGCTGGCATTGTTAAGGCGGCGCGCTCCGTTAACTCGGGTGACCACGGAATTGCTGAATATTTTTCTAACCTATCTTCAGATGGAGCGCTGATTCACTCGTTTCGACAGCTCTTCAGCCGACTCTTTGCGTTCCGAGTAACGGTCTACCAAGTAGTCCTGACGGTCACGCAATAGCAGGGTGAACTTCATCAGCTCCTCCATCACGTCGACCAGGCGATCGTAGTAGGACGAAGGCTTCACACGTCCATTCTCGTCAAACTCGGTAAACGCTTTGGGCACTGAAGACTGATTGGGGATCGTCACCATGCGCATCCAGCGACCTAGTACCCGCAACTGATTCACCACGTTGAAAGACTGAGAGCCGCCGCACACCTGCATAACGGCCAGAGTTTTACCTTGGGTCGGACGCACTGCGCCCATCGCCAATGGCACCCAGTCGATCTGAGCTTTAAAGACGGCGCTCATCGATCCATGACGCTCCGGAGAACACCACACCTGCCCTTCAGACCCACTGCATTAGCTCGCGTAGTTCCGCGACTCTGGGGTGGGTATCCGGAGCATCATCAGGCAGTGGTAATCCTGACGGGTTGAAGATTCGTGTTTCTGCACCGAAGTGCTCCAGCAACCGAGCTGCTTCTTGGGTAGGTGAGAACTGCTGATTAGTGATTTGTCTGGCGAACTCACATTCCGAACTGTGCGCCTCCCCGTTGACGCTGATACGATGGCACTTTCACATCGTCAGCAGGGAAGCGCATGTTCGATCTACTCAAGCTGCTCACAGACAACAGCCCTTCGCTCAATAGTGACATGCAGGCGTGGTTCAAGCAGTACCCGCCAGACGCCCCATGGAACATCTATTCCGATTACTGTGTAGGCAACACAGAGAAGGCCAACGACAGCTTTTCATTTGTCATCACGCTGAAGCACGACACTGACAAGAATTTTTCAGAGTACATCGCGAACGTTGCGCCAAAAGACCTGAAGAAGACACGCCAGGCGTCGGAAGGTCTGATTTCCTACCTCAACTGCCCTGTGGCCTTCAGCGTCTCGTTCATCGTTGAGCGAGATTCGAAGCTCCTTCGTGATTTCATCACTGATGACAACATCCATGGATTCTGTGTAGGACTTCGTGAGCTGATTGCCGAATGGTCAGACGACCCAGGCGTCGATAGACCATATTGGCAACGCATTGACAAAGCGCTTGGGGAATTTGCGGACGAAGTGAAGCGCAAAAAATTCAATGCGAAGCTGGCGAGGCAGGTATTGCTGACCTCTACGTTCGCAGCGTTTCTCTTCTTGACGCTTAACAAGCTAAAGGAGCCGGCGTTTCTCAGATGGGTGACTGATAGAGATGCTACTTTTGAAAAGTACAATGAGGTGGCTTTTGACATCGCTTTCATGCTGTTTCTTATCGTTCGTCATCAGTCTGGAAATGTAAAAGATCCCAATAAACCTCAATTTATATTCGCCTACCCATTCATGGATGGGAAAACTGACTATGCAGAGCATGTACGCCTTCCTGACTACCTTGCAGGGCTCTGCGCTGACATAAAATTGCCCTCCATGGAGTTCACACACACCAAATTCGAGAAGATCTTTGGTGCTGCCATAATCAACTCGACGAACAATGTCGTTCTCCAGATCCTGGGGAACCCAGAAAAAATTACTGCAAGGCGCCTCACATTTAGGGAAGAATCATGAGCGTAACCTTCAACGAAAAGCTCGTAGAACTTAGTTATCACGTACTCTATGAGAAACACTTCGCCAAACTTTATAAGAAACGGCAATATGAAATTTTCTCTCCAGGCAAGGAAGAGGTTCACGTAGGTTTTGACCTTGGATTTGCGGCGCCTGACCCTGCATACAAATTTAGAAAGGGGGAGTTTTTTGAATGGATAAAGAAGCGCTTAATAGATACCAGGACTAAGAAGAGCGCATTTATTTTTGCATATTTCTATCAGTACAAACTAATAGCGCCGGTCAACTTAAAAAAACTGAGGGATGCCACTGTCAGAACTGGTCTTACCAATGCAGGCTACGATCCAAATGGCAGGCCTTATAGGGCAAAGCTTGACACGGTAAGGAAGATGTACGCGAAGGGCACTCGCCAACATCCTTTTAGCCAGCATGAAGCTCTATGTCGCTTGTCGCGAGTTAAAGACGCGGAAGTTTTTTACTGCACCCCAAAGTTTGATGAGCAAATGGGCATACCCAAGGAAAATAAGCGCTCCCTAAATGATTTAACCAGAACGCCAGTTACGATTAATACGCCTGATTTTGCTCTATCAACTCCTCATCATCTATTTTTCAAAGACGTTAATGGCAATAAACCGATGTGGTGCTCCGAACCAGTACCAGCAGAGTCGAGTGAGGAGATCCGCATCCCAAACCTTCTTACCCCCGAGCAACTTGTTAAGTTTATAAAAACAAATTACCTGCTCAATGAGGGGGGTGACAAAGTCGATTACAACGAAACGAGAATCACAGAAGAAGACCTAAGTAGAACCACCTTTCTAAAATACCTAGATGCGTTACCGAAGTGCGGAAAAATCGTAGTTGTCTCTGACTAATGTCGCACCAGCTTCGCTGAAATAGGCCAGTGGATTAGATTCGTGCATCTACCCATGCTTGCACTAACCTCCGGCCTATTTCTGCTAACAGCAGGTGACCGGCTTTCAGGCTTCAACAATTGTTGATCTCTACAAGAGATGCGCAGACCACATCTTGCTCCACAATCATTTCAAGCCTCCTGAAACAAGTCTTGACTGACTCTATAATCACATAGACTTCCTCACGAGTGTTCGCGATTCTTGCGGTCGCACGGTAACCGTCCGGGCAACACACCTTCCTGACACCGTCGCTTTAGGCGATGGTGTCCACCCAAATATAAGTGGACACCATTTTTAGCCTTTTTAAGCGGACGCCCATGCCACAAGAACGCCGTTCCTATTCCAAGTCCTTCAAGGCCCAGGTCATTGCTGAGTGCGCCCAACCTGACACTTCAATTGCCAATGTCGCCTTGACCCACAACCTCAATGCAAACCTCGTCCATAAATGGATTCGGGTGCATGCACAGAAAAACCTGGCACTGCAAACTGCCTTCATCCCGGTCAAGACTTCGCCGCCGGTGCCGATGCATCAGGCCCTTCCTGCCACGATCCGAATCGAAGTGCCGCATCCAAAAGGTGTCGTCGTGGTGAGTTGGCCAGCAGAAAATGCAGCGGCGTGTTCTGCTTTCCTTCGAGACCTGCTGCGATGATCCGCGTCGATTCCATCTGGCTCGCCACCGAGCCCATGGACATGCGCGCCGGAACTGAAACCGCGCTCGCACGGGTCGTGGCGGTGTTCGGTGCGGCGAAGCCGCACTGTGCCTATCTGTTCGCCAACCGCCGCGCCAATCGAATGAAAGTGCTGGTGCATGACGGCGTGGGTATTTGGCTTGCCGCCCGGCGTTTGAATCAAGGACGCTTCTTCTGGCCGGGTGTGCGACACGGCTCCGAAGTTGAGTTGGATGCCGAGCAACTTCAGGCCCTGGTGCTCGGTTTACCTTGGCAGCGCGTCGGTGCAGGCGGAATCATCTCGATGCTTTAACACCTGCCATGGCGTGCTTGCCAGCGCAATTGGCCCATCAGTCTATCGTCGCAACCAGCCCTCTCTGGCAAAATAGGCGGCATGAGCTTGCATCCAAATCTCGATCAATTAAACCCTGAACAACTGCGTGCCCTGGCGGCGCAGTTGATCCAGCGCGTTGAGACAATGGACAAGCAAATCACCCATCACAAGTCGGTCAACGAGAAGCTGGCCCACGAGATCGCGCTGCTCAAGCGCTTCAAGTTTGCCAAACGCAGCGAGCAACTAAGTCCAAATCAGGCCAGCTTGCTCGACGACTTGATCGATACTGATATTGCCGCTATCGAAGCCGAGCTTGAGGCGCTGCAACCGACACCAGTCGAAGCCAAAGTGCGCCAGCAACCCAAGCGCGCAGCGCTGCCGCCGCAATTTCCTCGCACGCTGATCCATCACGAACCGGACAACAGCCATTGCCAGTGCGGTTGCGCCCTCAAGCGCATCGGCGAAGATGCCAGCGAAAAGCTCGACTACACGCCCGGTGTGTTCACCGTCGAGCGTCATATCCGTGGGAAATGGGCCTGCGAGCAGTGCGAAACGCTAATCCAGGCGCCGGTACCGGCGCACGTCATCGACAAAGGCATACCGACCGCAGGTCTGCTGGCCCATGTCATGGTGGCCAAGTTCGCTGATCATTTGCCGTTGTATCGTCAGGAAAAAATCTTCGGCCGCGCCGGGCTGCCCATCGCCCGTTCGACCTTGGCGCAATGGGTAGGCAACTGCGGCGTGCAACTTCAGCCGCTAGTCGATGCGCTGCGCGAAGCCGTGCTGACGCACGGCGTCGTCCACGCCGACGAGACGCCGGTACAAATGCTGACGCCTGACGCTAAAAAAACTCATCGCGCTTATGTCTGGGCCTATGCCACCAGCCAGTTCTCCAACTTGGCGGCGGTCGTTTACGACTTCAGTCCGAGCCGCGCTGGCGAACATGCCCGAGCCTTCCTAGGTCGTTGGAACGGCAAGCTGGTCTGCGATGACTTTGCAGGCTACAAGGCAGGCTTTGAACTGGGCGTTACGGAGATCGGCTGCATGGCCCATGCCCGCCGAAAGTTCTTCGACTTGCATGCGACCAACAAGAGCCAGATCGCCGAAAAAGCGCTGCGCTACATCGCGGCATTGTACGAAGTTGAACGAGAAGTCCGCGAGCTGGAACCGGGTGATCGACAGCGAATACGGCAGGAAAAAGCAGCGCCAATCGCCGACGCACTTCATACTTGGATGACCTCCCAAAGACAGCTTGTGCCTGAGGGTTCGGCCATCGCCAAGACCCTGGATTACAGCCTCAAACGCTGGATAGCGCTGACGCGCTATCTCGATGACGGTGCTGTGCCCATAGATAATAACTGGTGCGAGAATCAAATTCGTCCGTGGGCTCTTGGTCGCTCGAACTGGCTGTTCGCGGGATCGTTACGCAGCGGTAAACGTGCAGCGGCGATCATGAGTTTGATCCAATCGGCGCGACTCAACGGCCATGATCCGTATGCTTATTTGAAGGACGTCCTCACGCGCCTGCCGACGCAGCGGGCAAGTGAGATTGCGGAGCTACTACCGCATAGGTGGCGACCGGTTTAGTTGCGCAAGACGGGATGCCCGGACGCACCTCCAACTGGTGCCATTACCGGTCTACTTAGCCTTTATGCTGGTTATCCATGCATTCCTCCCTACAGCTTCGCCCGGTTCAGCCGATAGTTTTCGTACCAAGAGAAACGCGGCAATTCGATCCTGTAACAAAGGAGGGTAAGCGGCTTTTGAGGAAGATCTCTTGGAATGCTTTCATTACCTCATAACCATAAATGAGAGATGGGCACTTTTTAACGCCTAAGAAAGCACTCACAGACCGTGAGTGATAGAGAACCCGATGAATTTATTAGCGCCTGCCCTGTTCGTTACCAACCGTGTTCGATTCCCCATGAAATTCGTAATTTTGGGATTTATTGTCCTGATTCCTCTGCTCCTGCTAGGCACCCGGGTGATGCTTTCACTGAACACGAGCATCACGGGCATCAAGCATGAACAGGTGGGTCAACAATACTTGTTGGACGTCACCCCTATCCTGCGTCTAACCATGATTCAGAGGGCGCTGACACACGGCATGCTCAGCGGTGATACCAACGCAGTAGCCAATGCAGCACGCAATGCTGAAAAGCTTAACGATGCCTATGCGACTCTTGCTGCGCAGGACGCAAAATTTAGCACCCAACTGGCAACGACAGACCGAGTTCAGACGTTGCGTACCGCTAGTGTGCAGCTGGTTGAACGCGCCAAAGCAGGCGAAGCACCTTTGGTGATCTTTTCCGCGTGGAACGACCAGTTAACCGACCTAATGAATTTCGTTTACTACATTACGGCCACTTCCGGCATGATTTTGGACGAAGAAGCAGGTTCGTTGTACCTCATCGATCTAAGCTCTATACGTCTACCTCGGCAAATAAATCTGGTCGGACAGATTCGCGGTCTGGCCAGCGGTTTTAGCGCTGACCGTCCTCTGGACGACACCACTCGTATTTTTGCCCAGACTTTGTTGAAACAGGAGCTGCTAATGCGTCAAGAGTTGCAGCAGAGCCTTTCCCTGCTTCGCCGAGAAGAGCCGAAATTATCTGGTGTAGTTCAGCCGTCTGTAACAACAGCCATTACCGACCTGGAAAATCTGCGTAAAGACCTGGTGGACTACCTTGATCCGAGCAAGCGCTCAACCGTGAATGCCAACACCTTGGGCGAGCGTGGAAACGCCGTCGTTGCTCAGTTTTACAAAGCTCAGGATCAGATGCAGGAATCGCTGCGAATTCGAGTTGATGAGCGTCTGAATACACTGAGTAATGAGCGTACTTTCGGCACTGAGCTATTTATCGCCATTGCGATACTGCTGCTCTATGCGTTCGTCGGCATCTACAAGGCTCTGCGGATTGGGGTTGATGAGCTCCTAGCTGTGACGGCACGTATTGCTCAAGGCGATCTGAGCGCGCGCGTCCGAATCAACAGCCACGATGAAATCGGTGATGTAGGCGAGGGACTTAACCGCATGGTAACGGCCTTCTCTGGCTCACTGAGCCAGGTGGAGCGTAGCTCGCATTCAGTCTCAGATGCGGCAAAGCGACTAGAGATCTCCATAGGCCAAGCCAAAGCCTCAATGAACTCACAACAGGCTGAAACCGAGCAGGTTGCTACTGCCATCAACGAAATGACCGCGAGCGTTGCCGACGTGGCCCAGAATACCGAGGGCGCAGCACGTGCCGCTGAATCTGCAAGCAGTGCGTCTAACGACGGCTTGAAAGTTATGATTGAAACAAGTGCCGCTATTGAGGCGTTGGCTAACGAAGTGGAGCTCAGTGCAAGCAAAGTCGAAGCGTTAGCGACACACAGCAAAGAAATCGGTGGTGTCATCGAGGTCATCAGTACCATCGCGGATCAGACTAACCTGCTGGCCCTTAACGCGGCCATCGAGGCGGCGCGAGCTGGCGAGCAAGGCCGTGGTTTCGCGGTCGTGGCTGACGAAGTGCGGACTCTGGCCTCGCGCACACAAAACTCCACAGAAGAAATTCGACGGATCATCCAACAGTTGCAAGGCGCTACTGATGCCGCTGTTCAACAGATGAAGGCTGGGCAAACCCGAGCTAGGGAATGCATTCAGGCAGCGAGCCAAGCGTCTGGCAGCCTGAACCAGATCAATGAAGCAGTAGACGGAATTGTGGGCATGAACACTCAGATTGCAAGTGCGGCGGTGCAGCAACATTCGGTCTCAGAGGATATCAATCGCAACGTCATCGGCATTCGAAACAGCAGCTTAATCGTCATGGAAGGCGTAGAGGACAACGCCGTAACGGCTGACGAGCTTTCATTGCTCGCTAATGAACTTCGCAGCGTAGTCGGCAAGTTTAAGTTATCCAGCAACGCTTGAAAGGAATCTCAAGCGTTTCAATTGTTGATAGCACGAGAAAGTGCTTTGACAGGGTCTGACTGGGGTGATGATGCCCGGCAGTCCCTGATCGACATTGAGGGCTGAGCTTCATCGTTGCGCAATCTCGTAAAACAATAGAGCCAGCTACGCTAGATGACTTGCCCGGACGGTTACGTCGCACGCCCGTTTCTTCCCGTACACAGAAGATCGGTGATTAGGCTCTGAAACGTTTTCGATGGAGAGTCAGTGAAAACGTCAGAGAGAGGAGCACAGCCTACTAATTCAGCAGCATGAATCGCCCCGGATTCTCTAGACACCTTGCAAGGAAGCCTATCGTTGGTCGGTGGATGTCACCGTGTATGTCGACTCGGCAGTGCATCGAAAAGGGGTTGGTCGTGCTCTTTATCAGCAGCTTCTACCCGTCCTGGGGAAACAGGGATTTCATGCGGCCTATGCCGGCATCGCCTTACCCAACGCGGGAAGCATAGGTATTCATGAAGCGCTCGGCTTCACCCACATCGGCACCTACTCTGAGGTTGGGTTCAAGCACGGCCAATGGCATAGCGTGGGCTACTGGCGCAAACCACTTTGCGCTCTGACACCGCCAAAAGAAATCACTCCGTTCAGTGAGATAAAGGGAGTGTAGAGGAACAAGCTGTGAGATGACCCTACTGCTATTCGTCGGCATCGGAACCGAGCGATTCACTGGGAGCTATGCTGACTGATGATTCTCGTTCGAATCGATTTTTCGATCGGAAGGAGGAACGAATGAATTTTGCAAGGTTTACCTCACTGCTTTCTGCAGGCGAGAACATAAACGGGTGCCCACTCGCTGACCCAGATGCCGTGGCACTCGCCAATCTACATTTTCCTTCCCGTACCTATTGTCTTGTTGCTGATTGGGCAATATTGGACATCAAAGTAACAACGCGTCAGCGAAAAGCCATCATCGACAGGGGGCTGATCCCTGCTCTGGTTTACGCTTTGACCGTTATTCAAGATAGCAAAGGTCGTTTTTCACACGGTGACTGGGTGAGAACTACGTTGGCTGTCTCTTTCACTCATGGGTGTCTATTTGAGACGAAGAATACGATTTATGTATTGATGGGGGCCGGTAGAAGGCTGCATACAGATCTCGAAATAGCACTTAGCTTGTGTTGAGCCGTTACACCAACGAGTGCTCATAAGTCAGCTGGCTTCGCTGCACATGTGCTCGTTCGATAGGAGGAGCTTGAGCGCATTGGAATTTACACTTGAGTTCAAATTGATCAAAAAACAGGCAAAAACTCGCATTTTAAGGCCATCTCAGATTAACTAATCAAGTTGCCAATATTTTTATATTTAACAGATGGTTACGTATATTTTGGTGGGTGCCTATATCTAGATAGCAGGTGCACTTGGCGATAACGTTTCTCCTGTAGCCATTTTTTTAGAGGTTCCAGGCAATGAATCCCGTCCTGTTTGTAATTGATAAAGCTCTATCGGCTGATCCGTTGACGCTAGCGTTGTGCTGTATCTTGCTTCTGAGTGCTGGTCTACTGGTGCATGCGTGGAGGTCGAAATGAGCCAAATCGAAGTGCTTCGTCCTGTATCTGAATGGGCAAAGCTGCCTGTCGATTGGATACGTGAAGGCGGACTCGTCAACTTTGCGGATGAGTCCTATTCGTTAAATTTGATGTGGCTGAAGGAAGACAAGTCTGCAAGAAACTTATGCATTTCCTCGCTCAAGCTTTACTTGGCGCTGTGCTGCCGAACAGGTTTCACTACTGGAAATGCTACCGTGACTTACGAGGAGCTGATTCGGCTCACAGGCTTGTCTCGGCCAACCGTTGCGAAAGCGTTGACGCGACTGGAAAAAGAGGGGCTGATTCAGCGAAAAGCGCAGGCCCTTAGGAAGGGGTCGAACATTATGATTTGCGGCTGGTTTGAAAGTAAAAGCTGGGCGAAGATTCCGAAACGCTGGCTTTACGACGGTTCGCTTGGTTCCAAGATTCTCATGCTCACTGAGTTCAACTTCACCAGAGCGTCATTGTCGGCATTAAAGGTGTACATCGCCTTGCTTGCGTACAGGGACTCAAATCGTGGTGGTATCGCTATGCTTTCCTACGATCGGTTAGCGCTGATTACCGGGGTCAAAAGGCACCACATCGCGGACGCAATCACTCGACTCTACGATCTGCGAATGATTTCTTTCAGGCAGGGTGATTTTTCGGAAGCATCAGATTTTTCTCGAACGAACCGCTATCTAGTTCGCGGGCTGGGTGTTCGTTGGACTAAGGCAGACGAATTTGAGATGCCTCAAAGCTCTGCTCATAAAAATCGCCCTGGTGCTGCTGATATTGCGGCAGCTAATCGTTTTGTATCAACCTCACCCAAGGTTACGTAGCGCTAAGTGCTATTTCTCGTTTAAAACTAAGCCTCTCGAACGGAGAAAGGAGGAAGTGTCATTGCTCGCGGGAGTTGTACTAATACCAGGCACTGTTGCTTCGCTCTGGTGATGGCATTGTAAAGTAGCCGTCTCTGCTGCTCGTCATTTCCACGAATTGCCGCAGGCCAAAGCACAATCACTAGATCAAACTCTCTGTTTTTCGCTCCATGAACGGTTAGCGCTCGAATACCGGGCCCATCTCGTGAGCTTAGCTGATAGCAACTGGAACGTCTCTACCACTTTGGCATCCTCAGTGGGAACAACTCCGACCTCCAGCCCAAACATAGATGGCATGCTCGTGGACCAACCCTCGGTCAACATCAACGGCCGCAGCACCGTTTTCAGTAACTGGAAATCAGCACGGCCTTCAGGTACTAATACACACGGGTGCATTAAAGCCGACAGGACATCCACACGACTTTGTTGAAAAAACTTCCTCTTCCAGTTCTGAGCATCTGGTAGCAACGGCTCAGCCAAAAAAGGAAGGGCCGAGAGATGGCCGTCAATATTTCGCAGAATCAATACAGAGGTAGGATCCGATACCGCTGCAATCAATGGCGAATGCGTAGTTATGAAGGTCTGGGTTGAAAGCGCTTGCACTCGTTGCACCAACTGCTGCTGTCCTGCTGGGGGCAAATGAAGCTCAGGCTCCTCCAGGGCCATTAGAAATCCCTCACCCGCTGCTGCACGTCCTCGACCTAGCTCCAGAAGTAGTAACAAACCTTGTAGGGACACCAGGCCACTTCCTTGTCTGGCAGCGGGTACTCCCAGTCCTCCAACGACAGCGAAATGTGCAGCGACAGAGTCGAGAAGCGATCGGCTATCAGTGCTCGTCACCCGCAGTTGAACAAGAGGCGCATTCGGTATGCATCTCGCTAATTCAGCGTTGACGTTCTGGATCAGAGGTGAAATTCGATCGTCGTTCTCGATCGGGGCTTCCGGGCTTCTGAGCCGATCACGCTCAGCTAAAATGGCCTCGGACGGTTGGGCTGCGGCTGCTTGTAGCGTGCGCCGGAACAGCTCACTCCCCCATGAAAAAACTTTGTCCCAGGTTCGGCTCGCTCGTACGAGATAAAACCCAATTTCTTTTATCAATCTTGGAGGAACGCCTACAGTAAGCGTCTGCCAAAGTCACCTTGTATGACTCAGAACGGTATAAGCAGTCCTTCAGAAAGCCGTAGGACGGCTGATAATCCATGGCCTGACCTCATCCGGCGTCATGAAAAGCCTCGTTTATCGCGTTGAGCAAAGTAGCCCTTATAGGCGCGTCACCCTCTCACCTACCAATCCTCAAATACCCGAAAGTCATTCTCTCGGGCATTTGAGCATCCGGTAAAAAAACTTGTAACTCAGTTCACCTTGAACCGTTCCACCAGCCCCTGCTGTTGCTCGGCCAAGCGGGCTAACTCGCGGCTGGTGACGGCGGTTTGTTCAGCACCGGCGCTGACCTGGATAACCAGAGTGTTGATGTCGTTTACGTTGCGGTGGATCTCCTCGGCAACCTGACTCTGTTGTTCTGCCGCCGAGGCGACCTGTATGTTGCTGTCGCTGATGGTCGCGATGCCCTCGGCTATTTCTTCTAGCAACTCCCCTGCGCGCACTACGTTGCTCGCGCCTTCTTGAGCCTTCCCTAGAGTTTCCTGCATGGAAGTGGCGGCACGGTCGGAGCCGGATTGCAGATTGGCGATCATCTTCTGGATACTGACGGTGGAATCCTGAGTCTTTTTGGCCAGATTCCGCACCTCATCGGCGACCACGGCAAATCCACGACCCTGCTCACCGGCACGGGCAGCCTCAATGGCAGCGTTCAAAGCTAGCAGATTGGTTTGCTCTGCTACACCACGAATCACATCCAAAACCGAGGAGATGGAATAGCTTTCACCCTTGAGCTCCTCAATGATTCGGGATGTTTGTTCGGCCTGAACCTCAAGCCCTTTGATCAAGCTGATGGTGTTCTCGATTTCAGCCTTGCCCTGCATAGTGCTGGCATTAACGCGCTGCGACATCTCTGCGGCGTCGGTAGTGCTGCGCGCCACGTCTTTGACCGTGGCGCTCATCTCGCTGATGGCAGTGACCACCTGATCGGTGCCTTGACGCTGCTGGACGACGTTATTGCTAGTTTGCAGGGCCACAGCCGAAGACTGCTCGGCGGCGGTCGCGACCTGCGCCGTGGCACTCCCGATCTCACGGATCACTTCACCGATCTGTATGGCCATGTTATCCAGGTTACGCGAGATCTCGCCAAACTCGTCTCTGCCGGTGTAACGGGTTCTGGCAGTTAGGTCACGCGTGGATAGCGAAATAAGGGTGCGGTTCACGTCGACCACAGCGATTTTGATATTGCGAATAATCACCGAAGCGAGCCACAGCACCGCAATCAACATCAGAATGACGGTGGCTATTGCGACATACAGACTGCGCTGGGCATCGGTACGCGCGACATTGGCTAGGCTCACGACCGTCTGGCCCAGTTCAGCCTCGACCTGAGCCATCATGTCGATACGGCTGGTGGAAAGGTTGAACCAGTCTTCGGGTTTGATATTAAGCGGATCGCCTAGAGGCGTATCAAATCCGAGTTTTTGCAGGCGAGCTACATCGACGGATGCGGGCTGTTGTAGAACCGCATCCAGCTTATTTTTGAACACGGCAGGAGCCCAGCGTTGAAAGGCCTCGAAATAGCCGGAGAACTCGCCCATGTTGCGGCTGAAACGTGACAACAGCGGCGCATCAAAACGGTTTTGGTTGAATGCCAGGCCAAGCAGTACACGCTCTCGACCAGAGCGCTCTTTCATGTCTACGAACTGATTGAGTGAACTCAGCCCACGCAGGATTTCCGGATCCTCAATGCTGGTTTCCAGTGAGTAAGACAAGCCGATCAAATTTTTGATAAGATCGGTGAATCGGGTGCCGGACTCGCCGTTATTGATTGCGAGCGTGTCCACCTGCTGACGCAGTCCGGCCAAACCATCAATTGCGCGCAGCATCTTGTCAGGCGCGATAAGACCCTCGGTCGATTGCGCATGCATCGCGCTCACCGCACGGTCGGTTTCTTGGCGTAAGACTTTCAACTTGTCCTGCATCGTCTTACCACCGCTGCCCAGAAACACGCCGCTTGCGCCGCGCTCACGCTGGATAGTGGTTACTACGTCACTGAGTTTCTGCGCGGTGCCGGTAGCGGTGACCGCTCGGTTCATCTCGCTCAGTGTCTCTCGTTTGTCAGCTACAAAAATCCCGGCGAAGACCAGAAAGCCCAACAGGGGAAACATCAAAATAAGCAGTAGCTTTGTACTCAAAGGAGCATTTCTAAGCATGGCAGGCCTCAGGGCTTGAAGATGTTGTTTAAAGCTATCCAAGGCGAACGTTCTATGAAGTCGACGTCTGATAGAGCCCAGGATGGTTCAGTAGTAGCCTGCCGTAGCCAGTTTTTTCTCCGTTCGGAATGTTTCGGCTGAAACCAGCAAAGCTTTACCTGTAGCCACGCGTAGTAGCCGCTGGGATGAACCTTGAGCGTCAGGCAAAGCCGTCGAATCGCGTAATGACCCGCTTGCTGCTTAATAAAGGCGTACTTCAGCCGCACTCCTTGGCAAAGTACGCGGCGGCCTTTTTTAAGATGTCTCGCTCCTCCGTCACCCGTTTCAGCTCGGCACGTAGACGACGAACCTCAGCGCTCTGATCATCCTCCTCAACGCGCTGTTCCTGAGGCTTGGTGTAGCGCTTAACCCAGGCATAGAGGCTGTGCACAGACACACCCAATCGTGCAGCCACCTCCGAGACAGGAAGCTGCTTTTCGGTCACTTGCTTGACCGCCTGGATTTTGAATTCTTCGGGATAACGCTGGTTGCTCATGGCACCTCCTAATGGGCCTCATTTTAAGGCTTGGAGGTGTCTACGAAACTAGGGGCGATTCAGCCACCACCGATAGAGGGCTTATCCCTGCCCTAGTTTATGCATTGACCGTTATCCAAGATAGTAAAGGCCGTTTTGCACCTGGTGATTGGGTCAGATCAACGTTGGAGGTTTCCTTCACCCACGACTGCTTATTTGAGACGAAAAACACGGTTTATGTGCTTATGGGAGCAGGCCGTCGGTTGCGCACAGATTTAGACATCGCACTGAGCTTGTGCTGAAGACAGCAGCTTATGGGCTCTCCCTTCATGACTGCTTACTTCTAGCTCTTCGTGTCAAACTATGTTGTGAGCAATCGGTCCCTGTATTTCAAGCGCAGCCCATCTGGGTCAATCTATGTTGCTGTTATCTTTACCCCGAATCATCCTACAGACCCCGATTTATGCGAGGGGGTGTGTCAAACTATGTTGTTGGTACCCACCGCCCGGGTCTCCAGGTACCCGCGAAAGGACGCGCCTTCGATGAACCCCCCCTCGCAAATCCACGAGCGTTTGCACAACCGCCGATTCACCGTCGCCAATAACACCCACGGGCTATCCGGCGCGGGTACGGTGTTTCATTACCTTGTCGAGGGCGATGCCATTTCCGGTACCTACCAAGGCGGCCGAATTCGCCTGGGTACGCAGGTCGGCCGCGTCACAGGCCCGGACGCTATCGAGCTGCTGTATCAGTGCCTGACGCTGGAAGGTGAGCTGCTGGCCGGCTGGTCGCGGGGCATCATCGGTGTCGATGCTGCCGGGCGTACTACGCTGAGTTTCGTGTGGGGTTGGTTGTCGGGGGCGACGGGAGGTGGGGAGTCGAACTACGTGGAGCTTGCAGAGTGTGATGGCCACTCCTAAGGCACAAACTCCACCCTCAACCCCCGACTCGCACTGCGTCCCTGATCATCACTGACCCGCAGCCGATACTCCCCCGACTTGCCCGGCCGCCAGTTCAATGTGGCTTGCGGCGGGCCCTGCCCGATCAAGGTTTGATCAGCAAACCAGTACAGCGTCGCCGCATCGCTGGCCGCATTCGCGTTCAGCGGGATGCTTTCCTGGGGGGCGGACAGGCGCAACTGATAACTCACTTGAGTCAGCGGCGAACGGATCTGCGGGGCTTCGCTCTGGTCGCTGATGCGGCTGGGCTGGCAGTTTTTCAGCACGTTGGGTGGCGTGCGGCGGGGCAGGCCGGCGGCGCGGTACAGGCGTTGTATGTCGCTGGGCCAGAATTCGAAGACTTCCTCGCGGGTGTATTGCGCCTCGAACGGCGGGCACGCGGCTTTGCCGGTACGGGTGTCGATCAGTACCGGGCGGTGCAGGTTGGACACGCGAATCGGTGAAACACCGGGGATGTACCAGGTCTTGCGGGTTTGCGGGCACCAGCGGTTGGGCAACTCGCCCGAGGCGGCGCAGACGTCGATGCGCACCAGGCCGGCGGGTGGTTTGTCGGCCTTGATCACGACGTTGGGCAAGGCCAGGGGCAGGGCGTCGGCGATACGGAAGAACAGCGGCGCGGCGGTCTTGGCACCGATAAACGCCGGGTTGGGGCGACCATCGAAGTTGCCCACCCACACCACCAGCACGTAAGGGCCGACCAGGCCCGCGCTCCACGCATCATGGAACCCCCAGGACGTGCCGGTTTTCCAGGCGGTGCGCCAGTGCCGCGCGGGCAGGCCATCCGGTCGCGGGTTGCGGCGCAGCATGTCGCGCACCATGAAGGCCGCCTGCGGGGTGAGGAGTTGCGGGCCGGTGGCCTGGGGCTGCTCCTGCAGATAGCGCAACGGCCGCAGATGGCCGTCGCCCGCCAGCATCACGTACAGCCGCGCCAGTTCCTCGGGTGTCATCTCACCGCCACCGAGGGCCAGGGCCAGGCCGTAATGGCTTTCACCGCGCAGGCCCTTGATCCCCGCGCGTTGCAACAAACCATACAACGACGGCGACTTCACCTGGCTGGCCAACCACACCGCCGGGATATTGCGGCTACGGATCAATGCATCCCGTGCGGTCAGAGGCCCGACAAAACTGCCGTCGAAATTTTCCGGCTGGAAGTAGCCGAAGTTACTGGGCAAATCCTTGAGGATACTCATGGGGTGGATCACCCCTTGATCCAGCGCCAGCCCGTAGAGAAACGGCTTGAGGGTCGACCCTGGAGAACGGCGTGACAATACGCCGTTGACCTGGCCGTGGATGCCTGTGGATAAGTAATCCGCCGAGCCCACCAGCGCCTTGACGCTTTGGTCGTGGCTGTCGATCAGGATGGCCGTGGCATTTTCCACACCGGTGCTGCGCCGCTCGGCTATAAAGCCGCTGATCAGGCGTTCGAGCAGTTGCTGCAGGGGCAGGTTGAGGGTGCTGTTGAGTTCGTTGCCGGGCTGGGAGGCCAACAGCTGCTCGCTCAGATGCGGCGCCAGAAACGGGATCTGCTGGCGGTTGCGGGCTTCCAGGGGCAGCTCGAGCAAACTGGCGTTACGCGGGTCTTGTGGATACGTTTCGCGCCAGTCATTCATCAAGCGCAGTCGCGCATTTTGCAGCGACGGTCCGAAGCGCGCGCGCCGCCCCGGCTGCTGAGGAATCACCGCCAGCGCCAAGGCTTCGGACAACGACAACTGCGCTGCCGCCTTGCCGAAGTAGATGCGACTGGCCGCTTCGGCGCCTTCGATATTGCCGCCCATGGGCGCCAGGTTCAGGTACGCCTCGAGGATGTCGTGCTTGCTGTAGCGCGCTTCCAGCCACAAGGCCAACGCCATCTGCTGCAATTTGCCGGGTACCTGGCGGGTGTTGAGATCCCACAGGCGCCGTGCCAGTTGCATGCTCAAGGTCGAGCCGCCCTGGCGTTGGCCGCCGCTGTAGGTGGCCAGGGCCGCGCGCAGCAACGCCGGGGGATTGATCCCCGGGTGCCAATGGAAATTGCGGTCTTCCTTGAGCAGCAAGGCCTCCACCAGTGACGGCGAGATGCGCTCCAGCCGCAGCCATAAGCGGTATTGGCCGTCATCCGCCAGGGTCATGCGCAGCAGCGAACCGTCATCGGCCAGCACCACCCGTGACGACGTAACAGCCTGTTCCAGCGGAGCGTGGGGCCACAGCCGCAGCCCCGCCAGCACCAGCGCCGCTGCCAGCAGCGGCGCCAGGCGTTTAAGGCTTGGTAATTTCAAGCTGGCCTACTTTGCCGCGCCCTTGCAGGGTGGGTTCGTACATGCCTTCGGCGTAGGCCGGTGGCGTATTGAACGTGCCGGCGTTGGTGGCGCGCACGCGATAGACGAAGGTGCCTACGTCGCGCAGTGCCGTGCCGTACAACACCACCCGATCATCACGCACATCCACATAGTCCGGCTGCCAGTTGCTCAGCTCGGTTTCGCCGATGGGCGCTTGCCAGGCATCGGCTTCTTGTTCGCTTTCTTCTACGTATTCGGACGTTTCGCCTTCACTTTCCTCGCTGCTGGCGGCTTCCGGCTCCGGCGGCAAGTTATACACAGGCTCGACGCCACCGGGCAGCAGGTCGACCACCGCCACTTGCTGCACCTGGTCACGGTCGGTGGCACGCAGGCGCAAGCGCACCAGGAACTCATCGCCCACCGCCACTGTGCTCACCGGCTCGCCTTTGAGGTCGAGGTATTCGTGGATGATCTCCAGCCCGTTGTTGATCGGCTTGAGCTTGGCACCCTTATCGAAACCGGCTTCGCTGAGCATGTAGAACGCCGCCGGGCCGTCGGATTTTTCCATCAGCAGTTTTTGCGTGGCGCCCGGTACCGCCGCGCGGGGTGGCTGGCCGGCCATTTCCAGCAATTGTTGCTGCTTGTCGCCCAGCCAGGCAGTGGCCTTGAGGGTCATATCGCTTTGCGCGCGCTGGCCGTAGTTGTCCAAGGCCCGCAGTAACAGCGCCGCCGACAGCGAGTTGTAGCGCTGTTCGTTGAGGCGCTTGCCGAGTTTATCCAGCAGGGCGGTAGGAACATTGTCCAGCAACTCGGGGAAATGGCGAGCGAGCAGATGCAGGTGCTCGGCATCGTGGACCAGCGGGTCGTAATACAGGCCGTCGCTGTCCCACTTATCCACAAGCGAACGCCAAGGGATCTTGCGGAACAAGGTGTCGGCCTGGCGATCCTGCTTGAGCAGTTTGTAGCTGGCCGCCAAGTAGGCGGCGCCCAAGTCGTTCTGCCAGCTGTCCTTGAAGTAGCTTTCGTAGCGTTCGCGGATATCGCTCAAGGCGCCGCTCACCAGAATCCCCTGACGACTCAACAAGTAACTGGCGTAGGCGCGGTTGCGCAATTCAGACAGGCCTTCGCTCGGGCCGTTGGCCAGGTCCGTCAGATAGCTGTTGGCGCGCACCAGCAGGTCTTCCGGCACCGGTAGCCCGCGTTCCTTGGCTTCGATCAGGAAATCGGTGGCATATAGGCTGGCGTAGGGCGCTACGTCCGGGTTGGCGGCCCACAAACCGAAACCACCTGCCTGGTTCTGGCGCTGGCGCAACATGCGCACCGCGCTGCTGAAGGCCTGTTCTGCCTCGGGTGCGGTACCGCCCCAGATCAACGCCGGCATGGCCTTGGACACCAGTTGCTCGGTGCAGGCATAGCCGTAGTCATCCAGGTAGTGCTTGAGGCCGTTGGCCCATACCAGCGGCGAGGCCGCCACACCCAGTTGCACATCGCGCAACTGGCTGAACAGTTCACGGGTGGGCTTGAGCTCTTTGCTGGCGCTGTCGAAACGACCCAGGCTCAGGGCCACGCGATGCTCGCTCAGAGGGCGAATCGAAGTGGTTTCCGCCACCTGGATCCGCTTGCCATCCGGCAACACGGCGACAAAGCGCAAATCCGCCGAACCGAGGGTTTCGCCGACCTTGATCTTGAACTCGGCGGTGCCCTCCTTGCGCGGTTGCAGGGACAAGGTGCTGGCTTTGTCGCCCTGCACCACCAGGCCGGCGCTGGTCTGCACTTCAAACTTCACGTTCGCCGCCGCCTCGAGGTTGCTGAATACCCCGGCGCTGACGTTGAATACATCACCCGGCGCCACGAAAGCCGGCACGTTCGGCGTGATGACAATCGGGCCACGGACCTCGGTATTGGCCTCGCTGACGCCCACGCTGTCGGCGTCCACAGCCACCGCGAACAGGTGCAGCTTGCCGTTGAAGCTGTCCGGCACCTGGTAATGCAGCACGGTTTCACCGGCGGGCAAGTCCACCAGCCCGGACCACCAGGCCACTGGCGGCTGATGTTTACGCTTGAACGGGTTGAGGTGATTAGCCAGGGCGCCTTCCGTATCGCCACCGGGCGCCGCCCCACTGAGCAGGCGGCTGAATTCCGGCAGGATCAGGTCAAGGATCTGACTGGTGCCGACTTCCAGCGCACGTTTCTGGAAGAAGAAACCCAGCGGGTCCGGCGTCTGGTAGCGCGCTACCTGCAAGATGCCTTCGTCCACTGCATACACCACAGCACGGCCGGGGCGGTCGGCGTTGACCTTGATGTCGAGGGTCTGTCCCGGCTCTATTTTCGCCGGGCCCTCGACCTTCAACGCCATGCGCCGCGCATCCAGGTTGATGCTGAACGGCACCACCCCGTAGGACAGCGGGCTCATGTAGACCTCGGACGAGCCGATGTCGCGCACAAACTGCACGTTGACGTAGGCATTGCCCTCAAGCCCCGCAGGCACGCGGATATGTTGCACGCTGTTGGTACTGTCGGCCTTGAACCACTGCTGGGTGTAGACCTTGTCCCGCTCGATGGTGATCAGCCCCGCACCGGTGTAAGGCGCGCGGATGCTGATCGCGATCTCATCGCCGGTGGCGTAGCTGCGTTTATCCAGGCGCAGTTGCAGCTCGGCATTGCGCTCCAGGGAGCGCGAGGTGTTGCCGCGTCCGGCCACGCTGTAGTCGATCTGGTTGAGCAGGTTGCCGTTGGCGTCCTTCACTTGGAGGGTGAAATCGCCAGGGGTGGCGGTGTTCAGGGCCTGCCTGGCGCCGTCCTTGGTCATCACCAGCGGAGAGGCCGGTTGGCTGATGTTCTTGATGCGCGACTCGTACTTGTAGGTGCCGTTGGACTGTTTCACCAGTACCGACACGTAGCGGTGCTCGACCACTTCGCTGGTCAGGCCATCCACCGCCAGCGGGGTGAGGTCTGGCGCGACGGCCAGCCATTGCACCTGGCGCGGGGCGTCCTTGGCGACGTACGACAGCGAGTCCTGACTTTTCACACCCACAAGGTAGGGCGCGGACGACACCAGCAAGGCACTTTGCGCCGCCACGTTACGGCCCCCTTCGGCCTCGAAGACCTGGGTCATCACTTGCAAGCGATAGGTGCTGTTGGCGAAGCGTTGCAGGTTGAGGTCGAGTACGGCCTGGCCGTTGTCGTCGACGGTGGTTTCGGCCAGGTCTTCGGTGCTGGCCTCTTCCAGGGAATCGTTGAGGCGGAAACGGTAGTCGGGGTAACGCTCGAATGCCGCGAGCGTCGGGCTCAGGGACATCTTCGCAGTGACGCGACGGCCGGCCGCCGGGGCGCCGAACAGGTGCATCGCGGTGACCTTGGCCACCACCTGGTCCGGTGGAATCCAGCCCTGTACCGGGGTGTCGTGCAGGCTCAGGCTGACCTTCATGCGGTCCGGTTCGAAATCGCGGACCTTGAAGCTGACACTGCCGAGGTCGGTGCGGGTCTGTTTCTGGCCAATCAACTGCAAGGTCGCGGTGTAGTCACCGGCGGGGGCGACTTCGCTGCTGGGGAAATCAAAGGTTTCAAAACCGCTGGCGGACAGCTTCAGCGGCTGGCGAATCACTTCAAGGCCGCGCGGGTCGGTGATCTGCAGCTCCACGGGCAGGCCTTGCAGGGCACCTTTCCAGTTGCCGCTGCGCACGATCATGCCCAGGTGCGCGGTCTCGCCAGGGCGGTAGAGGCCACGGTCGGTGAACAGGTAGGCGCTGAGGCGATCAATCGCGCCGTCTTCTTCCAAACCGCCTACGTCGAAGCGCGACAAATCCAGCTGCTGGGACTGACGGGCGATCGGCAGGAACGACTGGTCGTTGCCGCGAGTGACCACATACATCAGCGGCGTTTTCTCACGGCGCAGTTCATCCAGCTTGGCGAAATGCACGTGGCCTTCGCCGTCGGTGTGGCCGCTGCTCACGGGCAGACCGTTGCGGCCAATGATGTCGACCTGGGCGTCGGACACCGGCGAACCGTTGCCGATGGATTGCACATACACGTCATGGCTGCCATCGCTGGAGCGCTTGGCGATGATGCCGAGGTCGGTGACCACGATAAAGCGCAGGTCAGAGGTGGTGCTGCGCGAATAGTCGAACGTGCGCTCGGCCGGCTCATCCTGAGGGCTGAGCTTGAGCACGAAAATGCCGCGACGGCCTCCGTTGGCGGTGAGGTAGTGGCTCAGATCGACGTTGTCATAGACGGTTTTCGCCGGGTCCGAGGACGACAGCGCAATATCCAGGGACTGGCGTTCAACCATGCGGTCGAAGTACTCGTTGCCGAAATTGGGCCGGGCAAAGCTGCCGCTGCTCTGGTCCACCAGGTGCTGCAATTGGTTGGGCAGCAAGCGCGCGATTTCCACATGGGCGCCAGGTACACCACGGGCCATGAAACCCAGGCGTTTTTCGCCATTGAGGCTGAGCAACGCGCCGTCGGAGAGGAACTGCAAGGTGCGCGGATAAGCCGGCATGCTGATCAGCGAGGCCGTAGGGTTTTTCGCCAGGTAGCCACCGATGGCTTCCAGGTTGGCGGGCACGCGCACATACAGCGCACGGCCGGCCGGGGCCTTGAACTTGAAGGCATGCAGGGTATTCAGTGGTTCGACGCTGGGCACGTGGGTCAGCGTGACCTTGGTACTGCGGGCCAGCAGGGCGTCGTCGATGTCGTTGCTGTTATAGGGACGGGTGTCGTCCTGGGCCTTTTCCGGCAACAGCCAGGCCTGGACCTTACCGGCAATGGTCTCATCGGCCACGGCACTGGAGCTGCTGAACATCAACACCGGCTCAGGCTCGCCGCGTTCGTTATCCACAAAGCTCACTTCGGCGCCGGTAAAGGTCAGGCGATAGCGGCCGGGCACGGTGACTTCCGCCACCAGCGGCGCGGTGCTGGCGTTGCCGCCGTCGCGGGCCTTGATGCCTTCATCCAGCTTGGCGCTGACCGGCGTGCTTTCCAGCGGTGTGGCCAGGGCGGCGGAGCGCACGTAGGCGTTCAGCCTGGTCTCGTCGAAGCTGATGTCCGGGCGGTTGGGCAACTGGGCGTCGCGGTAGGCCAGGCCTTTGCCGAGGGTGACCGAAACGCGCTTGCGCAGGCTGTCTTCATCGACCGGGTGGGAAAAATGGAAGGTCGCCACCAGTTGTTTCATCGTCGGGTTCGACGGGTCTTGATACAACTCGTTGTGTGTCAGGGTGGCGCGGAACGGCTGGGTGGAGAACTGGCTGCTGTACTGACTGAGCAGTACGCCATCGGCCAGCAAACCTTTCCTGGCCAGATCAAGGGTGTAACCCGCTTCGATGGGCCAGTCTTTCTCCGGCACGAACAGCAGCGTGCGGTCATCGGACCAACGCCAGCTCCCGGCCACATTGGGTTTGAGGGTGATGCCTTCGGTGACCGGCTTGCCAATGGCGGCCAGCGGGGCCACCGATTCGGCAAAACGCACTTGCAAGTTATCCACAACCGGCGGTTGCTGGGTGTAGTCCGTCAGGTTGGGTTTGTGCAGCGAATAGCCCACGGTATGGGGCTGCGGCAGGTTGGAGTACCAGTGCCAGCCGTAGAAGCCAGCGGCCGCCAGCAGCACCAGGCCCAATACGCCGGCACCGGCCTGGCGCGGATAAGCGCGGGCTTTGTTACCCAGGTTCGCCAGGCCACGGCCGATGGCGCGCAGCCACAGCGGCGGATGCCATTGGCCGAAAACGGCCCCCACCACAGTCAGAAACACACCGACAACACGACGGCTGATGGCTTTGAGCGAATCGAACATGGTGAGCATCCCTGGCTAAGTGCGGCGTATCTTACACGCGTCTTTGATACAAAAGATGACACCGATACGCCGCACGGCGGGGATGTTTACCGAGTCAGCTGCGCACGAATGCCAACAGCAGCGCGTAATCATTGGCGTCGGCAGCGCGAAGCGCCTGGATGTAGCGTTGGCGAACTTCGTTCACGATCACCAGGTTACCGCGCCCCCAGGAGAAGGGAGCAAGACCACATTGCCTCAGCAGGCAATCGGTCATGAGGCGAGCATGTCTACCGTTGCCATTGGGGAAAGCGTGTAGCCACACAAGTCGATGATGAAAGCGCACTGCAATCTCTTCTGGCGGGAATATGTTGTGCTCCAGCCAGTAAGCCACGTTGTCGAGCAATTGACGCAAGTTGACGGCAATCTGTGTCCAGTCACAGCCAATGTTTTTATCTGATTTTCGGAAAGTACCGGCCCACTTCCAAGTGTCGTCGAACATTTTCACGTGGAGTTCGCGGCAGAAATGATCATTCAGCACATCCAGCTTTTTTTGCCGAGCTACCCAACGCGAGGCTTTGAGGATGTTTTGCGCCTCCCATTCATCCAATTCGCCTTGGGTGGCGATGTGTCTCGGTTTCAGCCCAGCGACTTCGTCCGGATCGAGCGGGGTTTGACCTGGTTTAAGTTCCAGTTCTATTGCCATAGGCGTGTCCATGGACCGTCGAGCAATTCTTTGCGACGTTCATCAATCTGACGTTCGATGAAGGCATCAGAAGGACGTTGATCTTCGAGGCTCATGGAATGTGCGACGCCTAGGATTTCTTGCTTGGCCATGAGTTCAGCTCGGTCTCGGATGACTTCATGCAGGGGCTTTTTGGGGACCAGGCCGTACACGAGTTCACAGTCCAGTGCTGCTGCTAGCTTTCTCAGCTGTGCAAGCGATATCCGATCTTCAGCTTCGGAACGCTCGGACTTGGTCAACGTCACTGAAGACACGCCCGCCATTTCGGCCTGGGCTCTTAATGAGCGACCCAACGATTCTCTGATAGACCGCAACCATCCGCCTGGCGGAACGGGTGCGCCTTTAACGGTGTTAAAGGGTTCAATAGCGCGTTCTACTTGAGAAAGGCGCAGCTTGTAGAGGTTGGAAGTACCCATGGTGAAAGACCTTTGTAAGCCTATAGGCTATCAATATTGAAATAAATATTAGCCTATAGGCATACAGTAAGCACAAAAAATAAGCCTATAAGCTAACAAAATACAGGATTCTGTTTGCCTATAGGCTTACAAAGCAATTCCATTTGTTAGCTTTCAGAAGTTCAGGTCCACCAGTAGCGCACGAGGTGGAAGAAAATCGGCGCCGCAAAACACACCGAATCCAGCCGATCCAGCATCCCGCCGTGGCCTTCGATCATATGCCCCCAATCCTTCACCCCCCGGTCGCGCTTGATCGCCGACATGACGATGCCGCCAGCGAAGCCGAGCAGGTTGATCAGCAAGGCGATCAGGAACGACTGCCACGGGTTGAACGGCGTGGTCCACCACAGCGCCGCACCGATCAGGGATGACAGCAAAATCCCGCCGACAAAGCCTTCCACTGTTTTGGATGGCGACAGGTTGGGCGCGATCTTGTGTTTGCCGAACAGCTTGCCGCACACGTACTGCAGCACGTCCGAGAGTTGCACCACGATCACCAGGTAGGCGATCAGCAGCAGGTTGCGGCCTTCGTAGCCGGGGATGTCGAGGGTCAGCAGGGCGGGCACGAACGACACGCAGAACACTGCGATCATCAGCCCCCATTGCACTTTGGAGGCGCGTTCGAGGAAGTGCGTGGTGTCGCCGCCCAGGGAGGCGAGGATCGGCAGCAGCAGGAACACGTACACCGGGATAAAGATCGAGAACAACCCGTACCAGTCCGAGTAGATCAGCAGGTATTGCAACGGCAATGCCAGGTAGAACGCGGCCACCAGGGCCGGGTAGTCGCTGCGCCGGGTCGGCGTGAGGGTGAGGAATTCGCGCAGGGCGTAGAACGACACCGCGTAGAACAGCAGGATCACCGCACCGGTACCGAGCCAGAAGGCGATACCGATGACCACCACCATCACCCACCAGGCGTTGATGCGGGCGTTGAGGTTGTCGATCACGGCATTGGGGGTGCCACGGGTGCGCAGTTTGAGGATCAGGCCGATCAGCGAGGCGAGCACCAGTATCGCGCCGATGCCGCCGAATAACATCAGGGTTTGGCTATCCATCTCAGGAATGCTCCGGGGCGAGGGCGAGCAGGGCGTCGCGGGTTCGGGCAAGGAACGCGGCTTTGTCTTCGCCTTCTTCCAATTGCAAGGGGGCGCCGAAGCTGGTGGTGCACAGCAAAGGCAACGGCAGCACGCGGCCCTTGGGCATGACCCGGTTGAGGTTGGCGATCCACACCGGGATCAATTCGGCCTGTGGGTAACTTTTGGCCAGATGGTAGATGCCGCTTTTGAACGGCAGCAAGCCGTCCTCCAGGTTGCGCGTGCCCTCGGGAAAGATGATCAGCGAGTCGCCGCCCTCCAGCGCGGCGAGCATGGGCTGCAGGGGGTTATCCACAGGGTCCTTGCGCTCGCGGTCGATCAGCACGCCATTGAACACGCGGTTGATGATGTAGCGTCGCAGGGCGCTTTTATTCCAGTAATCGCTGCCGGCCACCGGGCGCGTGAATTTGCGCAGGTTCTGCGGCAGCGAGGCCCACAGCAGTACGAAGTCGCCGTGGCTGCTGTGGTTGGCGAAATAGATACGTTGCACCGGCACTGGCGCGCAACCCAGCCACAGGCTGCGGGCGCCGGTGACGGTGCGGGCCATGGAGGTAATCAGCGTGGCGACCACGGGTTCGAACATGGGGATTCCTTATGCGGCGAAAGGCAGCCAGGGGCTGGCGAGGATCACGGCGAGGGTCAGCAGCGCTTGCGCGCCCAGCAGCCAGGCTTGTTTGCGCAGCAATTTGAGGGCGCCGCGACGGCGCTCGTCCCAGGGCCGGTCGGCCCGCTTGGGCGATTGCAGGCCAAGGGTTTGCAGGGCTTGATCGAGGTCCGCCGTGCGCTCTATGTCGCGGGCCAGCAGGGCGAACAGGTCGGCATCAAAGGCCACCCGCAGCGCCCAGTACTTTTGCAGCAGCCCCAGGATAATCATCCACAGGCTGAGCAGCAGGCAGATGCTTGAAACACTCGCCATCAGCAACTGGGCCAGGCCGAATAACACCCCGGCCACGGTCAGGCCTGTGGATAACTGATCCAGTGAACGGCCACGGCGCAGCAGGCTGGCGACCACCTGGAGTTCCATATCAGCGGGCATGGGGCAAACCCTCCAACGCTTGACGATGAGCGGGATGCAGGACCACATGGGCCCGCGCTGTACGAATAATAGCCAGCGCTTGGTCCACCGTGGCAGCGCGCCCACTGTGCAGCAGCCAGGCGGCGATGGCGGTGGCGCTGCGTGAGTAGCCAAGGGCGCAGCACACCAGCACCGGGCCGCTTGCACGCAGGCGCTCGATGGCCTCGGCGGCTTGCTGGCAGTCGGCGGGTGTCGGGGCGATCAGGTCCAGCACCGGGATGCTTTGATACGCGCGGCCCTGTGGATTAATTGGCAATTCGGCACAGAGGTCGACGATGGCGCTGAATGAATTCTGCTCTTTCGCACTGGGAATCCGACCAAGCCACACGTTATCCACAATCAGGTCCGGCTGTGGATGTTTGCGTGTCCACAGGCGCGAATTTATCCACGCACCGGCCAGGTAGGGGGCATACAGCCAGCGCGCCGCGGGTGTGAGCCGGCCATCGCTGCGTTTCTGAAAGCCCGACGCGCCGAGCACCAGGTAATTCGCCTTGATCAAGCCCAGGGACACCGCCGGCCAGAGCAGCCATAACCAGCCGCCGCCCAGGGAAAACGCCAGAATCGCCAGTGCCAAGGCTCCCAGGCCGTAGCGCAGGCCCACGCGCCAGCGCTTCGAATCCCGGGTCAGCCGTGCATTCAGCAAGGGGCTGGGGTGTTCCACCGGCCACAGCCACACGCATATCCAGCCGGCGAGGGCGCCTGTGGGTAAGTCGATAAAGTGATGTTGATAAGTGGTCAGCACCGAAATACCGATCAAGGCGAACCAGCCATGCACCAGCCAGCGCCATAACCCTTGGGTGTGGCGCTGATACATGACCCACAGGATCACCAGCAGCGCGATATGCAGCGAGGGCGCCTGGTTGAACGGTTTGTCGAAACCCGCCAGCACGGCAAACAGCCAGCCGAACACGCCATCCAGTTCCGGCCGCTCGAAGGTGAAGCGCAGCGGCCAGATCAGGAAGCAACTCACGGCGATGACCTGCGCGCTCAGCAGGCGCAGCGCGTGTTGTTTCAGCTCATGGCGGCTGTTGGGCAGCAGCAGGGAGAAACCGTAAAGCAGGTCGATGGACCAATAGGGCACGATGGTCCATGCCCAGAACGGCATATGGGTTTCCCAGCCGAACACCAGGGTGCCGACATCGCTGCGCTGGCTGGTGACCCAGGTGGCGAAGCCGTAGGTGCTGAAAAACAGCGGTGCCAACAGCAGCAGCCACAGCACCGCTGGTTTCAATAGACCGGGTTCGCGCATGGTCAGATCTTCTGGGCCAGGGACACGGTAAAGATGCCCCACTCATCCACACGTTGGGTGATCTTGCGAAAGCCCGCGGCTTCTACCAGTTGGTCCATTTCCGCCTGGCTGCGACGGCGCATCACCCAGGCCTGGCCCTGGCGATGGCTGGTCAGTGCGCGGGCGATCAGTTCCAGTTGCGGGTGCCATGGCTGGCCGGTGTAGACCAGGTAACCGCCGGGCTCCACGGCTTCGGCCAGGCCGGCCAACGAACCGCCGACCATGGCGTTATCGGCAAACAATTCATACAGCCCGGACACCACCGCCAGCGTCGGCTTGGGTTGCAGTGCCGCCAAATCCAAGCGGTCAAACGCATCGCCTTTGACGAACTGCGCGACGTCTCCCAGGCCCTTCTCACGAATCAGCGCGCCACCGTCGCGCACGTTGATGTCGCTGTAGTCGCGCAGCAGGATCGATTCCGGCAGCGGCGACACGCCCTGCAAGGCTTCAAGAATGTAGCGCCCGTGGCCGGCGGCGATGTCGACGATGCGCACTTCGCGCTGTTCATCCCTCAGCTTGGCCATGGCCAGGCGCAGCAGTTCCTCGACGTTCAGCTTGCGCTGGCGAATACCGCGCCAGCCGATGGAGTTGAGGTAGTTGGTGTCGATCATGCGGCCCAGCCTGCCTTTGCCGGTGGGCGTGTTGCGGTACACGTAGTCCAGGGTGCTGCCGGAGTCGAAGCCGGTGTCGAAGCCCAGCTTGACGCCGTCCGACAGGTTCTTGCCCAGGCCCATGCTGGCGCGGGTCAGGCGCCAGTACAGGTCGCGCAGGGAATTGCGCGGCAAGGGCGCAGCGAGGGATTCGGATTCGGCGCAGGTGGCGCCCAGTTTGTCGGCGTCCAGCAGGGACGCACGGTCCAGCGGGTGTGCGAAGTTCTGCAGGATAAAGCGCCTGGCGCTGCTCACGGCCACCGCGCGGTCACGCTCGCCGAGGGTGTCGTGGAAAAAACCGGGGAGGATATGCAGTTCTTTTTTCAGGCTGCCAAGGCGGTCGAAAAATTGCTGCTGGGGTTTGCGGTGCACCACAAAATCGGCGCCCGAGACCAGCAGTTGGGTCGGCACCTGGATCGCCTGGGCATCGGCGACAACCCGGTCGGCGGCTTCGTACAGGCCCAGCAGCACGTTCACCGAGATGGCCTTGGTGATCAACGGGTCGCTGTCGTAGGACGCCACGCGCTCCGGATCATGGCTGAGGAACTTGGCCTTGACGTAGCTGTTGACGAAGAAGTTGCCGCGAAACCTGCGCATGAGCGCCAGGCCCGGCCGGGCAAAGGGCACGTACAGCTTGACCTTGAACGCCGGGGACGCCAGCACCAGGGCGCGGATTTTCGGCGCGTAGTCATGCACCCAGGTGGCTGCGATCACCGCGCCGACACTTTGGGCAATCACGGCACAGTCTTCTTCCTCGATGCCATAGGTGGCGCCGATATGGTCGCGGAAGGTCTGCACATCACGGGCGCTGGTGGCGAAGCTCGGGCTGTCGCCGCGTTCGCCGGGCGATTGGCCGTGACCGCGGGAGTCCCAGGCGAAGAAGTCGAACTGCGGCAAGTCCAGTTCATCCACCAGGTGCGCGATACGCCCCGAGTGCTCATGGCCGCGATGGAACAGCAGGATCGCCTTGCGCGGCTCGCCGTCCGCCGGCGCGCTGGCCGGCCAATGACGGTAGAAAAGCTCGACGCCGTCATGGGTACTGAAGGTGTGCTCTTGCTGTTCGCGCATTGCAAAATCCTTATGCAGAAGGGGAGATAGGTTGTTCTTCTTTCAAGCCCTGGCGCACCCGGTTGACCAGGGTGTAGGCGAGCAGGGCGGCGACCAGCCACATCACCGTGTCGATCCAACCGGCGCCGAGCCAGCCCAGCGCCACACCAGTGGCCAGCACGCCGAGGACAAACGCGCGGTCACTCTTGCCCATCGGCCCGTCATAGCGCCGTGACGCGCCGACCATTGGCCCCAGCACCCCGGCGTATTCGCTGAACACCGCCAGCAGCGCTACCAGCAGCACCGGCACCAGGCTCACGCCGGGGATCAGCGCGAAGGGCAGGATCAGCGCACTGTCGGCAATCACGTCGCACAATTCATTGAGGTAGGCACCCAGGCGCGACTGCTGGCCGAACTCCCGGGCGAGCATGCCGTCGATGGCGTTGAGGGCCATGCGCAGGATCATCCACAGCGGGATCAGCGCAAACAGCCACAGGTGTTGGGCGAAGCTGGCGATCAACAGGCCGACCAGCAGGGAAATAACCCCGGCCAGCACGGTGATCTGGTTGGCCGTGGTGCCATTGTCATAGAGGCGCTGCACGAGTGGGCGCAGCAGGTTCTGAAACCGCGGTTTGAGCTGATAGATCGAAATCATGGGGGTGACGCTTCCTTGTCCGAGAGCCCGCGAAAAACTGTCTGGAGTGTGCCGATTATTCATGGCCTATACCAGTGATGGCGCGTGTTTATGGGGGTTTAGTCACGATCTGGAAAGCACTGAGGGACAAATGTGGGAGGGGGCTTGCCCCGATGGCGGTCTACCTGTTGATGCATATGCCGGCTGACCCACCGCTATCGGGAACAAGCCCCCTTCCACAGGAGATTTTTGCCATGTTCAAAAACCCTGTTTAACGAACAAAAATTTCACGCCACGTGTTATATCGTAACGAATTGTGTACAAGCGGGCGTGAGTGGATGCAAGTGGATCTAGAGGCGGACGGCGCTTCGGTTGAAGGCCTGCCGCGTTTTCAGCAAGGGCTGTTCCATGCCCGCCGATTGCGGCAAGCCGGTATCAGCCTGACAGTACTGGCCGTAGTCGGTTGGGTGCTGGCGTTGTTTGTCGCGCTGTTTGCACCGTTGTCGATCTGGCCGGTGGTGTTGATCAACTGCGCATCGGCCCTGCTGGTGCTGGTGGCAGGGCTGCAGTCGGCGTGGTGGGTGGCCGATTGGCGGGCCCAGGCGCTGGAAGGGCCGGCAATCGAATTACCCGTTGAAGAAACGGGTCGTTACGCACGCCTTGTGGGGCGCTTTGGCCGGCAGATCGGCGCCCCGGTCTTGTGGCTGGGCGGCTGGTCGCTGCTGGCGCTGGTCAGCATCATCGAATTCTGGAACCTGGGCCTGCCCTCGGCGCCTGTCGGCCAAGCGGCCAGCGTGGGGGCTGCGTTGGCCTTGGCCCTGGCGTTTGGCTTGTTGGTGTTCGAACGGCGCCTGGCTCAGGAAACCACGGCCCAGTGGCCGGAAGCCGCGCAACTGGCGCAGTTGAGTCGGGTGGCGATTATCTGCCTGGTGGTCAGTGCCATTTGCCTGCTGTTTGCCGGGGCCGAGTCGGTCTGGCCGTTGCGCCTGGCGGTGCTGGTGGGGCTGTTGCCGGCGCTGGTGGCGGTGGAGTTTCTATTAAGAGGCCTGCTGTCGCTGTTCAGCCCGCGCCAGCCGCGCCTTGAACCACGCCTGATGGCGCAGAGTTTCATCGCCGGGTTGCTGCGCTGGCCGCCACAACCGCTGCTGGCGTTGCAGCACGAATTACACAACCGTTTCGGCATCGATCTGCGCCAGATCTGGGCGTTTACCTACATGCGCCGCGCGTTTTTGCCGGTGTTGCTGGTGGTGCTGGCGGTCGGCTGGGCGCTGACCGGTGTGCATGAAGTGCCCCTGCAAGGCCGTGGGATTTATGAGCGCTTTGGCAAACCCGTCAAGGTGTTCGGCCCTGGCCTGCATGCCGGGTTGCCGTGGCCTTTGGGCCGTGTGTTAAGCATCGAGAACGGCGTGGTGCATGAGTTGGCCACCAGCGTCAGCGAGGCCGCCGCACCGGAGTTGGCGCCTGCCGAAGGCCCGGCACCGCTGGTTGCCAATCGGCTGTGGGATGCCAGCCATGTGAATGACAAATCCCAGGTGATCGCCAGCAGCAGCGGCGACAAGCAGAGCTTCCAGATCGTCAATATGGATGTGCGCTTCGTTTACCGCATCGGCCTCACCGACCAGGCCGCACTCGCCGCCACCTATAACAGCGCGGATGTGCCGACCCTGATCCGCAGCACCGCCAGCCGCATCCTGGTACACGATTTTGCCTCGCGTACCCTCGACGAATTGCTCGGCGAACAACGCACGCGCCTGGCCGACGAAATCGGCCGCGCCGTGCAGGCGGATTTGCAGACACTCGACAGCGGTGTGGAAATCCTCGCCACTGTCGTGGAAGCCATCCACCCACCGGCCGGCGCCGCCAATGCCTACCACGGCGTGCAAGCCGCGCAGATCGGCGCCCAGGCCCTGATCTCCCGCGAGCGCGGCGCCGCCAGCGAACACACCAACCAGGCCTTGCTGCAAGCCAGCACCGCCCGCGACCAGGCCTTGGCCACCGCCCGCGAAGTGAATGCCGGTGCCCAAGCGGCCGACCTGCGCTTTACCGCCGAACAAAAGGCCTACGCCGCGGCCGGTCGGGCCTTTGTGCTGGAACAGTACCTGGGCCAACTCAGCCTGGGTCTGGCCCACGCCAAGCTGCTTATTCTGGATCACCGCCTGGGCGCCGATGGCGCGCCGACGATTGATCTGCGTTCTTTTACTTTGCCGGCCGACCCTTCGCTGCCGCGTAAAGCCGTTCAATAAGGAGTCTGTCTGTTGAGCGCTCATTCTCACGATCATGGTCACCACCACGGCCACCATCACCATCATCACGGTGATGAACAGGCGGCGGGTCCTTTCCCTTGGCGGCGTATGGCCTGGGCGGTGTTGCTGGTGCTGTTCGCGGTGGCGGCGGCGAGCCTGGTGCAGGTGCGCTCCGGCGAGGCCACGGTGATTACCCGCTTCGGCAACCCGTCGCGGGTGTTGCTGGAACCGGGCCTGGGCTGGCGTTGGCCGGCGCCGTTCGAGGCGGCGATCCCGGTGGACTTGCGCCTGCGCACCACCTCCAGCGGCTTGCAGGATGTGGGCACGCGCGACGGCCTGCGGATTATCGTGCAGGCCTATGTGGCGTGGCAGGTGCAGGGCGATGCCGACAATGTGCAGCGCTTTATGCGCGCCGTGCAGAACCAGCCGGATGAGGCCGCGCGGCAGATCCGCACCTTCGTCGGCTCGGCGCTGGAAACCACGGCGGCCAGCTTTGACCTTTCGAGCTTGATCAACACTGAGGCCAGCCAGGTGCGCATTGCCGATTTCGAGGCGCAGCTGCGCCAGCAGATTGATCAACAATTGCTCACCACCTATGGCGTGCGCGTGGCGCAGGTGGGGATCGAGCGCCTGACGTTGCCGTCGGTCACACTCACCGCCACCGTCGACCGCATGCGTGCCGAGCGCGAAACCATCGCCACCGAACGCACGGCCGTGGGCAAGCGCGAGGCCGCGCAGATTCGCTCTGCGGCTGAGCGTGACGCGCGCATCGTGCAGGCCGATGCCACGGTGAAAGCCGCCGACATCGAAGCCCAGTCACGGGTCGAAGCCGCGCAGATTTATGGGCGTGCCTACGCCGGCAATCCGCAGCTGTATAACTTGCTGCGTTCCCTGGATACCTTGGGCACGGTCGTGACCCCCGGCACCAAAATCATCCTGCGCACCGACGCCGCGCCCTTTCGCGCGTTGGTGGACGGGCCCAAGGACGTTCAGCCATGACCGAGCGTGACAGCCCGGACAGCCCCTGGATCCAGGCCGGGCGCCTGACGTTCCTGGCGTTGTACGCGGTGACGGTGTTGGCCGCATTGGCATGGGCGTTTTCCAATGTGCGGCAGATCGACCCGCAGAACCGTGCGGTGGTGCTGCACTTCGGCGCCCTCGACCGCATCCAGAATGCCGGGCTGCTGCTGGCCTGGCCGCAGCCGTTCGAGCAGGTGGTGTTATTGCCGGCGGCCGACCGGGTGATCGAGCGTCGGGTGGAGAACCTGTTACGTTCCGATGCGGCGGTGCAGGCTGATCGTGTGGCCAGTTTCGCCACGCCCTTGAGCGATGCCCTGGCCGGCTCCGGCTACCTGCTGACCGGCGATGCCGGAGTGGTGCAGCTGGATGTGCGGGTGTTCTACAAGGTCACCGAACCCTACGCCTTTGTGTTGCAGGGCGCGCATGTGCTGCCCGCCCTGGATCGCCTGGTGACCCGCAGCGCCGTGGTCCTGACGGCGGCGCGCGATCTGGACACGATCCTGGTGGCGCGCCCCGAATTGATCGGTACCGACAACGGCGCCGCCGAGCGTCGCGAGCGGCTGCGGGGTGACTTGGTGCAAGGCGTCAACAAGCGCCTGGCCGAGTTGGCCGCCACCGGTCTGGGGCTGGGCATCGAGGTGACGCGGGTCGATGTGCAATCGAGCCTGCCGGGCCCGGCGGTGAACGCATTCAACGCCGTACTCACCGCCAGTCAACAAGCCGACAAAGCCGTGGCAAACGCCCGGACCGAAGCGGAAAAACTCACCCAGACCGCCAACCAGCAGGCCGACCGCCTGGTGCAGGTCGCCCACGCCCAGGCCAGTGAACGCCTGGCCAATGCCCAGGCGCAAACGGCCACGGTCGCCAGCCTGGCCCAGGTCAAAGACCCGGGCTTGCTGTTGCGCCTGTACCGCGAGCGTATGCCGAAGATTCTCGGCCAGGCCGGTTCGGTGACCACGGTCGATCCTAAAGACGACTCCCGCTTGATCATCCAGGGAGCCGAACAATGAGCGCACCCATGCTGACCTCCGCCGAGCAGCGCAGCGCTGCCCGGCAATTGACCCTGGCCATGCTCGCCCTTGGCTTGCTGATGCTGGGGCTGGTATGGCGCTGGCTGGCGCCGGACCAGACGGGCGTCAGCCAGTTGCTGCTCGGTGTGGCCTCGTTGCTGGTGGCGGTGCCGGTGATGCGCTCGGCCTGGTACAGCCTGCGTTTTCCCAGCCTGCATGGCATTACCGACCAACTGATCGCCCTGGCGATGCTCGGCGCCTGGGCCACCGGCGATCTGCTGACCGCCGCGCTGCTGCCGATCATCATGATCTTCGGCCACGTATTGGAAGAGCGCAGCGTGATCGGCTCCCAGGAGGCGATTCATGCCCTGGGTAAACTGACCCGCAGCCATGCGCGGCGGGTGCAGGTCGACGGCAGCATCATCGAAGTGGATAACGGAACGCTGAGCACCGGCGATATCGTCGAGGTGCGTGCCGGTGATCGGGTGCCCGCCGATGGCGTGGTGCTGTCGGGCCAGGCGAGCCTGGACACGGCGCCGATCACCGGCGAGTCGGTACCGTTGGAAGCCAGTGTGGGTGTGCAGGTGTTTGGCGGGGCGATCAACCTCGATGGCCTGTTGCGCCTGCAAGTGACGCGCACCGGCAACGAGTCGACCCTGGGCAAAGTCATCGCGCTGATGCAGAACGCCGAACGTTCCAAGCCGCCGATCACGCGGCTGCTGGAGCGTTACGCGGGCAGCTATATGGTGTTGGTGTTGCTGCTGGCGGCAGTGACCTGGTTTGTGACCAATGACGCCCAGGCGATGCTCGCGGTGCTGGTGGCGGCGTGCCCATGCGCCCTGGTGCTGTCGGCACCGGCGACGGCGATTGCCGGGATCGCCGTGGCGGCCCGGCATGGGATCCTGATTCGCAGCTCGGCGTTCCTCGAGGAGTTGGCGGACCTGACCTCGCTGGTGGTGGACAAGACCGGCACCCTGACTTTTGGCACCCTGCGTTTGCAGTCCATCGAGACCTCGTCGACCGACCGCCAGGCGCTGCTCAACCTTGCGGCCAGCCTCGGTTCGGCCAGTAGCCACCCGGTCAGCCGTGCGTTGGCGGGGTTGGCGACTCAGGCGCAAATGCTGGCGCTCACGGATATTCGCGAGCGCCAGGGCTTGGGCGTTGTGGCACAGACCGAGCAGGGCGAAGCGGCGTTGGGCCGTCCCGAGTTGTTCGAGCAATTGGGTATTGTCACGACGACGGTGCCGAACCATGACGGCCCGATTGCCGGGCTGGCCCTGAACGGGCAGTTTCTGGCCTGGCTGCTGCTGGCCGACAGCGTCAAGCCGGAGGCGCGCCAGGCCCTGCAAGAGTTGCGGGATTTGGGCCTGGGTCGTCAACTGCTGCTCACTGGCGACCGTCAAAGCGTGGCCGACAGCCTGGCGCTGGACGTGGGCATCAGCGATGTCGAAGCCCAGGCGTTGCCGGAAGACAAGCTCAACCGCGTGCTTGGGGAAATCGGCAGCGGCTTCCGGCCCATGGTGGTCGGTGATGGGATCAACGATTCCCTGGCGCTCAAGGCTGGCGTGGTTGGGGTGGCCATGGGCGCGGGTGGGGCGGACATTGCGCTGGCCTCGGCGGATGTGGTGTTGATCGGCAGCGACCTACGGCGCCTGGGCACCTGTGTGCGCTTGAGTCGCCAGTGCCGGCGTACGTTGCAGGTCAACGTGGTCATCGGCCTGGGCTGGACCTTGGCCATCGTGGTGTTTGCCGCCTTTGGCTGGTTGGGTGCTGCGGGGGCGATGATTGCGGCGGTGTTGCATAACCTCAGCACCTTGCTGGTACTGGGCAATGCCGGGCGTTTGCTGCGGTTTCAGGAGCCGCTGTCGAAGCTTGAGGATTAATTTCAGAAATATTTGCATACGGCTGTAACGCCGATAAGGGGCCTCACTCTAGTGCTGTGTCGAGACTGGGCAATCCGTTCAGACCGACGCCACTACCGATCACGAGGAATACGAGAATGAAGATTAAATCCGCTGCTGCTGGTGCTGCCCTGGCGATGGCCGCCGCCACCATGTTTGCTGGTGTTGCGACCCAGGTACAAGCCGCCGATGCGCAAGTGCATTGCTACGGCGTGACGTCCTGCAAAGGCATGAACGACTGCAAAACCGCTGAAAACGCCTGCAAAGGCCAGGCGGTGTGCAAGGGCCACGGCTTCAAGGCCATGACCAAGGCCGCCTGTGACGCAGCGGGCGGCAAAGTCGGCGAATAACCGGCAAACGAGTGCAACCGCAGTGGCAGTCCCCACCGCTGCGGACACTTTGCCCAGGAGCGAGTCATGTCCGCGTCCCTTCCAAGTCTGGGTTACGGCCTGGGTTTACGCAGTGAGTACTACCAGCAGATCCTTGAACAAGCGCCGGCCGTGGATTGGTTCGAAGTGATCTCCGAGAACTATCTGGTGCAGGGCGGTAAAGCCTTGTACTACCTGGATGCGATAGCCGAGCGTTACCCGTTGGTGATGCACGGTGTGTCCCTGTCCATCGGCGGCCCCCACCCCGTCGACATGGACTACCTGAAACACCTCAAGCAGCTCGCGGAGCGCATCCAGCCCGCGTGGATTTCCGATCATTTGTGCTGGAGCCGTGGCAGCGCGCACCAGTTGCATGACCTGCTGCCCCTGCCTTACACCGAAGAAAGCCTCTACTACGTAGCTGCTCGCGTTCGCCAAGTGCAGGATGTGTTGCAGCGCCCGCTGGTGCTGGAAAACGTATCCAGTTATGTGCGTGCCAAGGCGGATGAATTCACCGAATGGGAATTCCTCAATGCCCTGGCCCACCTGTCGGGCTGCCAGTTGCTGCTCGACGTTAACAATGTGTATGTCAGTGCGCGCAACCATGGCTTCGATGCCTGGACCTTTATCCGCAACCTGCCGCCCGACAGCATCCGCCAGCTGCATCTGGCCGGGCATATGGATTACGGCGACTACGTGGTCGATACCCACGACCATCCGGTGTGCGACCCGGTGTGGGCGTTGTATCAACAGACCCTGGAGCATTTGGGGCCGGTCTCGACGCTGTTGGAGCGCGATGACCATTTCCCGCCGTTCGAAGCGCTGCTCACCGAGCTGGAAAAGGCCCGGAAGCTGGGCGCCGCAGCCTTGGCCCGGAGGTCGTTATGCGCCTGACCGACTGGCAGTTGGCCTTTGAACAGCACTTGTCAGCGCAGACGCCTGATGCCAACAGTGGCTTTGCCGCCACGTTATTGGGCGGACCGACGCTGGATGTAGACACTGGCCTGGCGATCTATCACAACGCTTATCTGGCACGGCTGCAGGAGGTGTTGCGGCACGACTTCAGCGCCATCCGGTATTGGCTGGGGGATGATGAGTTTGCGCTGCTGACGCAAGCCTATGTGCGTCGTTATCCGTCGGCCCACTACAGCCTGCGCTGGTTGGGCGAGCGGTTTCCGGCGTTTATCCACGAGCACCTGGTGGCCGAGCAAAGTGCGCCGCTGGTTGAACTGGCCCAGTTGGAGTGGGCCTTCACCCTGGCGTTCGATGCGCCGCAGGGTGAGCCGCTGACCCAGGATGATATGGCGGTGCTGCCGCCCGAGGATTGGCCCGGTTTGCAGGTCTCCCTGACACCATCCGTACAGCAGCGGCTTTGCCACTTCAACACCGTGGCCATCTGGCGTGCCAGCAAGGATGGCGCGGATTTCCCCGACAGCCACACCTTGGACTTCGCACAGATCTGCCTGGTATGGCGCGATCAGAATGTGTGCCGTTATCGAAGCCTGGGGCCGGCCGAGGCGTTTGCGCTGGCGGGGATGGTGACGACCGGTTGGCGCTTCGCAGAACTGTGTGCGCAACTGGCAGTCACTTATGGAGAGGGTGCACCACTGCAAGCGGTGACATGGCTGAAACAGTGGATCCAGGACGGTTTGCTCCAGCGCCGGGCCCCATAGAAGAACGCTATCAAATCGATAGCCTCCTACTTTTTCTCGGGATGGTCTACCCTCATTCCAGACGTCTGAAACAAGGGGGGACTACTCATGCTCGCGCAACTTCCACCGGCCTTACAGAATCTTCAGCTGCCGCTGCGTCTTCGACTCTGGGATGGCCATGAATTCAACTTGGGCCCCGAGCCCAGTGTGACCATCGTGGTGAAGGACCCCACGGTCGTGCCCCAACTGACCCATCCCACACTCGACTCGTTGGGTGAAGCCTTCGTCGAGGGCAAACTGGAGCTGGAAGGTTCCATCAGCGAAGTGATCCGGGTCTGTGATGAGTTGAGTCATGCCTTGGTCGAGGACGACGGCGCGAGTCTGCCGGTGCGCTCGATCCACGACAAGGCCACCGACGCCGCGGCTATTTCCTACCATTACGACCTGTCCAACGAGTTCTACCAGCTATGGCTGGACCAGGACATGGCGTACTCCTGCGGTTATTTCGAAACCGGCAGCGAATCCATCGACCAGGCCCAGCAAGACAAATTCCGCCACCTGTGTCGCAAGTTGCGCTTGCAGCCAGGCGAGTACCTGCTCGACGTAGGCTGTGGCTGGGGCGGCCTGGCACGTTTCGCAGCGCGTGAGTTCGGGGTGAAAGTGTTTGGTATCACCCTGAGCAAGGAACAGCTGGCATTGGCCAAGGAGCGGGTGAAAGCCGAGGGCCTGGAAGACCAGATCGACCTGCAACTGCTCGACTACCGCGATCTGCCCCAGGATGGTCGTTTCGATAAAGTGGTGAGCGTAGGCATGTTCGAACACGTCGGCCACGCCAACCTGGCGCAATACTGCAAGACCCTGTTTGGTGCCGTGCGCGAAGGCGGCCTGGTGATGAACCACGGCATTACCGCCAAGCACACCGACGGCCGGCCTGTTGGCCGTGGCGCCGGGGAGTTTATCGAGCGTTATGTGTTCCCCAACGGCGAACTACCCCATTTGGCGATGATGACCGCCGAGATCAGCGAAGTCGGGCTGGAAGTGGTCGACGTCGAAAGCCTGCGCCTGCATTACGCGCGCACCCTGGACCATTGGAGCGAGCGCCTGGAAGACAACCTGGAAGCGGCGGCGAAGCTGGTGCCGGAGCAGGCGTTACGCATCTGGCGGCTGTACCTGGCCGGGTGTGCCTATGCGTTTGCGCGGGGCTGGATCAACCTGCACCAGATCCTCGCGGTGAAGCCTCACGCGGATGGCAGCCATGAACTGCCGTGGACGCGGGAAGACATCTATCGCTGAGCTGATGTTCCAGAAAGGTGGAGATCCAAATGTGGGAGGGGGCTTGCTCCCTCCCACATTTTTTACCGCATTGGCCGTTAGAGAATCGGTGAGATCAAGCGCGCCACCCGCATGCCCAGTTGTTGCAGGCGGCGGGTCTCGCGGCTTTCTTCCTGGCTCACTTCATGGGCCTGGGCGAAGTCGTCCAGCAGCATCTGTTCCACCTGCTTGGCGAAGGCTTCGTCGACCGTCAGCAACATCACTTCGAAATTCAGCCGGAATGAACGGTTGTCCATGTTCGCACTGCCGATGGCGCTGATCTCGTTGTCCACCAGCACCACCTTCTGATGCAAAAAACCCGGCGTATAGCGGAACACCCGGACACCGGCGCGCACCGCTTCGATCGCATACAGGCTGGACGCGGCGTACACGATGCGGTGGTCGGGCCGCGATGGCAGCAACAGGCGCACGTCCACGCCCCGCAGGACCGCCAGGCGCAGGGCGGCGAACACCGCTTCGTCGGGGATGAAATATGGGCTGGTGATCCACACCCGCTCGGTGGCCGCATGGATGGCCTCGACGAAAAACAGCGAACAGGTTTCATACGGATCGGCCGGGCCGCTGGCGAGCAATTGGCAGAGCACGCCGTCTTCGGGGTAGGCGTCCGGCAGGATCAGCGGCGGCAGCTCGCGCGCGGCCCAGAACCAGTCCTCGGCAAACGACTCCTGCAAACACGCCACCACCGGGCCGGTGACTTGCACATGGGTATCGCGCCATGGTGCCAATGGCGGTTTTTTGCCCAGGTATTCATCGCCCACATTGTGCCCACCGACAAACCCGGTGACACCGTCCACCACCACGATCTTGCGGTGGTTGCGGAAGTTGACCTGGAAACGATTGAGCCAACCGCTGCGGGTGGCGAATGCCTTGACCTGCACCCCGGCGTCGCGCAGCGATTGCACGTACTGATGGGGCAGGGCGTGGCTGCCGATGCGGTCGTACAGCACGTAGATGCCCACGCCTTGGGCGGCCTTTTCCTTCAACAGCGCCTGTAACTGACGGCCGAGTTCATCGTCATGAATGATGAAGAACTGAAACAGCACGGCGGTTTTGGCACTGCGAATGGCGTCGAAGATTGCACTGAACGTGGCCTCGCCGTTGATCAGCAAGCGCACTTCATTGTTTGCCAGGCACGGCATGCGCCCCAGCTTGGGCATGGCGCGTAACGAGGCGTAGGCGCTGGAGTTGCGCGCAGCGAGAGCCTCCTCGACCCAGGGGCGCCAGTTCAGCTCGGTGATCGCGGTGTGCATTTCCTGGTTGGCCTGGCGACGGGCCTGGATATACGCGTCGAAGGTGCTGCGGCCAAAGATCAGGTAGGGGATCAGGGTGAGATAGGGCATGAACATCAGTGACAGGGCCCAGGCGATCGAGCCTTGGGCGGTCCTGACGGTCAGCACCGCGTGGATCGCGGCGAGAGTCCCGAGAAAGTGCAGCGTGGCGATGAAGTAGGCGAGCAGGTGCGGGCCAAAGAAATCCATGGACGACGGTACTCCAGGCAATCCAATGCCTAACAGACCATGAACGGCTGCGAATGTCGCTATTTTATTTGGCGTGCAACACTGGCACTTTTGCGGCGTCTAACGCCCACAATTGCCCAGGAGTTACCCGATGAATGCTCGTCTGCTTGGTTTGGCCATGGTTGTTGGTTTGTCGTTGCCGCTGGCAGCGCAGGCGCAGATGCTGGCGCCGGGCTTGTGGGAATTGACCACCAGCAACATGAAAGTCGATAACCAGGACCTGCCGGACCTGTCGCTGATCCTCGGTCAGCTCAAGCAGCAGATGACCCCCGAACAGCGCGCCATGCTGGAAAAACAAGGCATCACCATGGCCGGCAAAGGCGTGCAGGTGTGCCTCACCCCGGCACAAGTCGCCTCTGATTCGATCCCCCTGACCGACCCCCAATCGGGCTGCAAGCAGGAAGTGACCGACAAGACCGGCAACCAGTGGAAATTCCGCTTCAGTTGCCCCAAAGCCCAGGGCACCGGCGTCGCTACCTTCCAGAGCCAGAAAGAATTCACCACCACCGTCAACGGCACCTTCAATGCCACCGGCGTTCAGCAGAAGGGCAGCCTGGATACCCACGCCCAATGGCTGGGCACCGATTGCGGCACGGTCAAGCCTCGCGCTTAACCTGTAGGAGCGAGCTTGCTCGCGAAAAACCGGAGAGCGCCACCGGGTGTCAGGTCCCCTGCGTTATCGTTAACGCTCTTCGCGAGCAAGCTCGCGCCTACCTTAGGAAATGCAGCGGTAAACCCTGGCAGCTGTCGACCACCTGGCCGTTGTGCCAGGCCAGGTGGCCGGAGACCAGGGTGGTACTCACGCTGTGGCGAAAGCTGCGTTCGGCGAACGGTGTCCAGCCGCAGCGGGCAAGAATCGGCTCATCCCTGACCGGCTTTCCCTCGGGCTCCGGTTTGATCAGCACCAGGTCGGCCCAATACCCTTCGCGCAGGTAACCCCGGTCGGGGATGGCAAACAGGTCGGCGACACGGTGGCTGGTCTTGGCCACCAGGGTGGCCAGGGGCAGCAGCCCATCGGCGACCAATTCCAACAACGCCGGCAGCGCGTGTTGCACCAGGGGCAGACCCGCGGGCGCTTCACGATACCCCAACTGTTTTTGCGCCCAGGTATGCGGCGCATGGTCAGTGCCAATCACATCCAGACGATCACTCAGCAAGGCCAGGCGCAGGGCGTCGCGGTCGGCGCGGGTCTTGATCGCCGGGTTACATTTGATCTGGTGGCCGAGGCGGTGATAGTCACGGTCATCGAACAGCAGGTGATGCACGCAGACCTCAGCAGTAATGCGTTTTTGTGCGAGGGGTTTGTCTTCGAACAATGCCAACTCGCGGGCGCTGGTCAGGTGCAGTACATGCAGGCGCGTGCCGTGACGCTTGGCCAGTTCCACCGCGAAGGAGGATGAGCGATAGCAGGCTTCGGCATCGCGGATCAGCGGGTGGGCGACGGCGGGGATCCTGTCACCGAAGCGCTCACGCATGCGCTGCTCGTTGGCTTGGATGCTCGGCGTGTGTTCGCAGTGGGCCAGCAGAAGGGTCGGCACTTCGGCAAACAGCCGTTCCAGGACCCGTGGGTCGTCCACCAGCATATTGCCGGTGGAGGCGCCCATGAATACTTTGACCCCGGCCACTTCGCGCGGGTCAAGGGCGGCGACGGTGTCGAGGTTGTCGTTGCTGACCCCGAAGTGAAAGCCGTAGTTGGCCACCGAGTGCAGGGCCGCGCGGCGCTTTTTATCGGCCAGGGCTTCCAGGTTCAGCGTGGCCGGGTTGGTGTTGGGCATGTCCATGACGCTGGTGATGCCGCCGGCTACCGCTGCGCGGGACTCGCTGTAGAAGCTGCCCTTGTCCGGCGCGCCGGGGTCGCGAAAGTGCACCTGGTCGTCAATCATGCCCGGCAGCAGCCACTGCCCGTGGGCGTCGATGGACACGGGCGCGGCGTTCCCGCCGATGCTGCTGGCGATCTTTTCGATACGGCCATGGGCGACCAGCACGTCGGCGTCGAATTCCTCGCCTTCGTTCACCAGGCGGGCGTTGCGGATCAGCAGGCGGCTCATGGCTCAGAACTCGTTTTGCAGGGCTTTGTAACCGCGCACCAGGTCGACGTTGGTACGTGCCACGTCTTCGGAAAACTCCGAGGCACTGACACTCACCGGCGGGAATTGCGACAGGTCGGTATTCGGCCCGATGCGGGTGGTGGAGGGCACGTAGAAGGCGGCGGGCAAATCACGGCCGTCGACCACCGAGTTATGGCGCACCACGCAGCCATTGCCGACGGCGCAGTTGAACAGCACGCTGTTGAAACCGATAAACACCCGGTCGCCGACGGTGCAGGGGCCGTGGACGATGGAGCGGTGGGCGATGGATGTAAATTCGCCTATCGTCACCGCCGCGCCGGACTTGGAGTGGATGACCACGCCGTCCTGGATGTTGGAATTCGCGCCGATGGTGATCGGGTCCATGGCGCCGCCGGCGTCGACTTCGTCGGCGCGGATCACGGCGTAGGGGCCGACAAACACGTTCTCGCCGATGATGACCTTGCCGCAGATGATCGCGGTCTTGTCGACGTAGGCCGATTCGGCAATCACCGGCAGATCACCGGAAGGGTTCTTGCGGATCATGCAAATGGCTCCGTAATGATGTGAACGTAGGCGCCCTCGAGGGCGTTGTAGAAACAGGTGTGGCGGCCGGTGTGACAGGCCGGGCCTTGCTGGTCGACGATCAGCAGTACCGCGTCGCCGTCACAATCCAGGCGCGCTTCCACCAACTGTTGCCTGTGGCCGGAGCTTTCGCCTTTGCGCCACAGCTGTCGGCGCGAGCGCGACCAATAGCAGACCTGCCCGGTAGCCAGTGTTTCGTTGAGGGCCTGGCGATTCATCCAGGCCAGCATCAGCACTTCGCCGCTGCCATGTTGCTGGGCGATGGCGGCGATCAGGCCATCGCTGTTCCACGGCAGGGCGTCGAGCACGGCGGCGAGTGGAAAGCGGCTGCCGACGGCAGCCCCTTCCAGTTCGAGCATGCTCAGGGTCACGGCCTGCTCAACGCTGCGCACAGGGTGTTGAGGTTGTACTCGAACAGCCCGGTGAAGGTGCTCGCCGGGCCTTCGGCAGCCAGGGCGTCGGAGTACAGCGTGCCGCCAATCTGCGCGCCGCTTTCATCGGCGATCTGCTTGAGCAGGCGCGAGTCCTTGATGTTTTCCATGAACACCGCCTTGACCTTGTCCTTGCGGATCTGGGTGATCAGCGCGGCAACTTCGGCGGCCGAAGGTTCACGTTCGGTGGACAGGCCTTGTGGCGCCAGGAACTGGATGCCATAGGCCTGGCCCAGGTAACCGAAGGCGTCATGGGAGGTGACGATGCGACGGTTACCCGGTGGCAGCGCGCCGAACTTGGTCTTGGCTTCGGCCAGCAGGCGGTAGATTTCTTTCAGGTAGGCCTGGCTGTTGCGCAGGTAGTCGGCCTTGTTGGCCGGGTCGGCGGCCACCAGTGCCTTGGTGATGTTGTTCACATAGATTTCGGCGTTGGCCAGGTTGTGCCAGGCGTGCGGGTCGGGGATGGTTTCGCCGTCTTCCTCCATGGTGTGGGAGATCACACCTTTGCTGGCGGTGACCACCGTGGCCTTGGTTTCGGTGCTGGTGACCAGGCGGTCCAGCCACGGCTCGAAGCCCAGGCCGTTCTTGATGATCAGCTTGGCCTTGAGCAGCGCCTTGGCATCGTCCGGGGAGGGTTCGTAGGTATGGGCATCGGCGTCGGGGCCGACCATGTTGCTGATCTGGATGTGATCGCCACCGATCTGGTGGGTGATGTCATCGAGAATACTGAAGCTGGTAACCACCTGGAGTTTGTCGGCGGCCTGGGCCATCGACAACGGCAGCAGCAAACTGAACAGCACGAGTAGAGCGCGCATCGGGAAACACCTCATTGGGATGTAAGCAAAGGCGGGCGGCGCAGCAAGCCGTGCACCGGACCGAAGACCACGGACAGCAGGTACCCACCGCCAGCCACCAGCACAATCGCCGGGCCGCTGGGCAGCGAGAAGTAGAACGACAGCAACAAACCCAACCACACCGACAGGCATCCCAGCACCGCCGATACCGCGATCAACACCGGCAGGCGCCGACTCCAGAAGCGTGAAGCGATGGCCGGCAACATCATCAAACCCACCACCATCAAGGCGCCGATGGCCTGGAAGCCAATCACCAGGTTCAGGACCACCAGGGTCAGGAACAAGCCGTGGGCCAGGGGGCCAAGGCGGCTGACGGTTTGCAGGAACAGCGGGTCGAGGGTGTCCAGCAGCAGCGGTTTGTAGATCAGCGCCATGGCGATCAGGCTGAACCCGGAGACCCAGAGCATGCCGGTCAGGGTGGTTTCGTCGACGGCCAGGGCAGAGCCGAACAGCAGGTGCAGCAAATCCAGGCGCTTGCCGGCAAGGCCCAGGATCAACACGCCGGCGGCGAGGGAGATGGGGTAGATGGCCGCCAGGCTGGCGTCTTCGCGCAGGCCGGTGCGGCGGGTGATCCACGCCGACAGGCCGGCCATGCCCAGGCCAGCGCCCAGGCCGCCGATGGTCAACGCGGGCAGGCTCAAGCCCGCGAACCAGAAGCCCAGTGCGGCGCCGGGCAATATGCCGTGGGCGACGGCGTCACCGATCAGGCTCATACGGCGCAGGATCAGAAATACGCCGAGCGGGGCGGTGCTGCAGGCGAGCACCAGACCGCCGATCAGGGCGCGACGCATGAAGACGAAGTCGAGGAAGGGCATCCACAGGTGGGCGGTGAAGTGCATCAGGCCACCTGCATGTGCGGCTGCGGGCGGATCAACTCTTTGCTGGGGCCGAATACACAGCCACTGCTTTTGATTTGCACCACTTGTTGGGTGTGTTGGCGTACGGAGGCCAAGTCATGGCACACCACCACCAACGTTCGGCCTTCGGCGTGCCAGGCGTGGATATGGCTCCAGCACAGGGCCTGGCCTTCTTCGTCCAGAGCGGCATGGGGCTCGTCAAGCAGTAACACTGGCGACTCGGCAAGGCTCATGCGAGCGAGCAATGCGCGTTGTAGTTGGCCGCCTGACAACGCCATCAATGGGCGCTGTTCCAGGCCACTGAGGCACCATTCTTCCAGCACCTTCTGCAGGCGCTGGCTGCGTTGTTGCGGGGTGAGCCGCGTGCCCCAGAAACCGGCGGCGACCAGTTCTTGCAGGCTGATGGGGAACTGACGATCAAGGTGCTGTTGCTGGGGCAGGAACGACAGGCCACCTCGGCGTGGAACATCCACGGTCACTTTGCCCGCCAACGGTTTTTGCAGGCCGGCGATGACTTTGAGCAGGCTGCTTTTGCCGCAGCCGTTGGGGCCGATCACGCCGGTGAGGCTGCCTTTTTCCAGGGTGAAATCCACGGCGGGTGTCAGCGGTTGGCCAGGGGCGCCCCAGCGCAAAGCAGTGCAGGTGATCATGCAGGGTTTCTCGTCCAGCGGCTTTCAGCCACGGCATCGTGCGCGTGCAGGCTTTCGGCGTGGATCACTTTGAGGTGGAAGGCTTTGACCGCATCCGAGCGTTTCAAGGCGAGGTTAAGGCGGCGGGCGGCGTCTTCGCAGAACATCAGGTTCTGCCCGTTGGCCAAGGCAAAGGCTTGTTCGTCCGCGCGTTTTACGGCGGTTTGTACGGCGGTGCCGAGGGCGGCTTCGGCAGCGTTGATCAGCTCCGTCAGCGCCAGATGCTCCCCTTGCAGGTGCACGTGCAACTGCGCGCTGCTGCGCTGGCTGTGGGGCGTGGCGACGATACCGTTAGCGCTGCCGAGCCAGGTCAGCACGTCTTCATGCTGCAACGGCGTGTTGCCGAAGTCTTGGAGAAATTGCTGCTGAATCAACTGCCTGGCGAGGGCAGCGGAACAGGGGCAGGTTGAAGAATAGGTAACGTCAATTTTTAGTTCCACGTGGAACATCTGGTTTTCCAGGCGCGCTTCGATGCTCACCGGGTAGCCCTTCCAGCCGGCCAATGGGCTGACCAGCGCCGGGCGTTTCAGCAGTAAATTCGTGTGCAGACGCAGGTAGGCGTTCTTAGATAAATCTTCATGACTGTCGAGAAACCGCTGCAGTACATTGCGCAGAAGTGCAGGCGTAACGGGCAGCTGTTCGAGCATCTCCAGTGTCAGGTACAGGCGTGACATATGAATGCCACGAGCGGTGCCATCGTCCAGGCTGACGCCGGCATCGGCGCTGGCGCTCAGGCGTTGGCCGTCAATGAGGATCGGCAGGGCGATGCCGCACATGCCCACCCAGTCGAGTGGTAAGGCTTGGCGTGAAGCCTGCGCGGCAATATCCGGCAGAGTCAGCGCATTCATAAGCAGGTCCATCGTTGGAAATAATTCGACATGTTATAGTATAACAATAGAGTCGACGATGAATTTTCTGCCCCGGCCTTTTTTCACTCATGTGGAGTACGGACACTCCTCCATTTGCGGTATTTGTCATGCACAGACGTCAGCTCCTCAACCTGCTCCTGGCCAGCCCTTTGTTTGCTTTGCCGTTCGCCGCCCACGCGACCCAGATCCGCAATGCACGCCTATGGCGTTCGGACGACAAGCTGCGCCTGGTGTTCGACCTTAGCGGCCCAGTGCAATACAAGACCTTCTCCCTGACTGCTCCGGAACGCCTGATCATCGACCTGAGCGGCGCGGGTCTCAGTGGTGACTTTTCTCAACTTGAGCTGAAGAACAGCGGGATCACCTCGATTCGCTCGGGGCATTTCGGCAAGGCGGATACGCGCATCGTGCTCGACCTGGCCGCGCCGATGCAGCTCAACAGCTTTGTATTGCCGCCTCAGGACGGGCAGGGCCATCGCCTGGTGCTGGACCTGACCAGCGCCACCCGTGCACCGCGTCAAATCGCGGCTGAGGCGGTGCCCTTGGTGGCCGCGGTGAACAAGGCGCACCCCAAGCGCGACATTATCGTGGTGGTCGACCCCGGCCACGGCGGCAAAGACCCCGGCGCTGTCGGGTCCAAGGGCCAGCGCGAAAAAGACGTGGTGTTGTCTATCGCCCAACTGCTGGCCAAGCGTTTGAAGCGCGAAAAGGGTTTTGACGTGAAACTGGTGCGTAACGACGACTTCTTTGTGCCGCTGCGCAAGCGCGTGGACATCGCCCGTCAGCACAAGGCCGATATGTTCATCTCGGTGCATGCCGATGCCGCGCCACGGCTCACTGCCTCGGGCGCCTCGGTGTATGCGCTGTCGGAGGGCGGCGCGACCTCGGCCACGGCGCGCTTTATGGCCCAGCGTGAAAACGGCGCGGATTTGCTGGGCGCCACCACGTTGCTCAATCTCAAGGATAAGGACCCGATGCTGGCCGGGGTGATTCTTGATATGTCGATGAACGCCACCATCGCCTCCAGCCTGCAACTGGGCAGCTCGGTGCTGGGGAGCCTGCAAAGCATCACCAGCCTGCATCAGAAGCGTGTGGAACAGGCGGGGTTCGCGGTGCTCAAGTCACCGGATGTGCCGTCGATCCTGGTGGAGACCGGGTTTATCTCCAATGCCCAGGACGCCCAGCGCCTGGTGACGGCGCGCCATCAACAGGCGGTTGCGGATGGCTTGTTCGAAGGCCTGAAAAATTACTTCCAGAAGAACCCGCCGATGAACAGCTACATGGCCTGGGTTCAGGAACAGAAGAATGCCCAGGCCTAACAGCCGGTAATTCGGCTGCACGTGAATTTGGCAGTGGCGCCCCCGGAGCTGGAAAACCGGTTGATCGTGGTCCAGCCCACGCGCCGCGTGTAGCCAACCCATGCTTCTCCATCCGACGCCAAACCGGTAAAGAACGTCAGTTGCCCGTAGCGGCTGTTGGTTTGTGCCCAATAACGTTTCCCGATCACCTCGAAACCACGCAAATACGTGGTGGTGCCCACCGTCGCCACGCTGTAGGCATTGCCCAGGGGGTCCACACAGGCCAACAGGTTGGCGCTGCGCGTGCACTTGGCCAGCAAGCTTGGCGCTTCGGCACAGGCAGGCCCCGCGACTGCCAGTAACAGGGCGCACACCAGGTATTTCATAGGGTGTCTCGGGACTGGGAAGTGTTCAAGCATTGCGCCCTTCGTCGTAACGAGCAAGGGGGATTGGCTTATCTGCATTGTTATACTATAACATAAAAACACAGCCTGGCCCGTGAACCGATCCCCATGACCGAACAAGACCTGCTGGCCCAACCGCCCGCCGACTACATGAATGAAGCCCAGCAGGGCTTTTTCCGCGAACTGTTGCTGACTCAGCGCCATGAACTGCAAGCGCGCATCGAGGGCGAATTCCTGGTGCTGCGCGAGCAGGAGCCCAACAGCGACCCGGCCGATGTGGGCAGCGCCGAAGAACAGCGCCAGTGGCAACTGCGCCTGCTGGAGCGGGAAAAGAAGCTCCTCGACAAAATCGACGACGCCCTCGAACTGCTGGCCCGCGGCGAATACGGCTGGTGCCGCGAAACGGGCGAGCCCATCGGCCTGCAACGCCTGCTGCTGCGCCCCACCGCCACCCTGTGTATCGAAGCCAAAGAACGTGAAGAGCTGCGCGAACGCCATAAACGGGCGATTTGACCGGCCAACCCTGATGAGGATTACCTGATGCCCAATCGTCTCCCCGTTACCGTGTTGTCCGGCTTTCTCGGCGCCGGTAAAAGCACGCTGCTCAACTACGTCCTGCGCAACCGCGAAAACCTGCGCGTGGCGGTGATCGTCAACGACATGAGCGAAATCAACATCGACGGCAGCGAGGTGCAGCGTGACGTCACCCTCAACCGTTCCGAAGAAAAACTGGTGGAGATGAGCAACGGCTGTATCTGCTGCACCTTGCGTGAAGACTTGCTCGAAGAAGTCGGAAAACTCGCCAAGGAAGGTCGCTTCGATTACCTGCTGATCGAATCCACCGGGATCTCCGAGCCGTTGCCGGTGGCTGAAACCTTCACCTTCCGTGATGAAAACGAGCAAAGCCTGGCCGATATCGCGCGCCTGGACACCATGGTCACCGTGGTCGACGGCATGAACTTCCTGCTCGACTACCAGGCTGCCGAAAGCCTCGCCTCACGGGGCGAAACCCTGGGAGAGGAGGACGAACGCTCGATCACCGACCTGTTGATCGAGCAGATCGAATTCGCCGACGTGATCCTGATCAGCAAGATCGACCTGATCAGCAGCCATGAGCGCGAGGAACTGATGGCGATCCTTGAACGTCTCAACGCCCAGGCGGAAATCATCCCGATGGTCATGGGCGAAGTGCCGCTGCACAAGATCCTCAACACCGGCCGCTTCGACTTCGAACGCGCCGCGCAGGCGCCGGGCTGGTTGCAGGAGTTGCGGGGTGAACACGTGCCGGAAACCGAAGAGTACGGCATCGCTTCCACGGCCTATCGCGCACGTCGCCCCTTCCACCCGCAACGCTTCTTCGACTTTATCGACCGGCCTTGGGTCAACGGCAAATTGCTGCGTTCCAAGGGCTTTTTCTGGCTGGCCAGCAAGCATCAGGATGCGGGCAGTTGGTCCCAGGCCGGTGGCTTGATGCGCCATGGGTTTGCCGGACGCTGGTGGCGCTTTGTGCCGAAAAGCCAATGGCCCCAGGACGAAGAAAGCGTCGCCGCCATCATGGGCAACTGGCAGCTCAGTACTGGCGACTGCCGTCAGGAACTGGTGTTTATCGGACAAAACATCGACTTCGCGCGGATGCGTGCCGAGTTGGACGCGTGCTTGCTCACCGATGAAGAACTGGCCCTGGGTGTCGAAGGTTGGCGCCTGCTGGCTGATCCGTTTGGTCCCTGGTATGAAGAGGCCGCCTGATGCTGGAACCGCTTATCCCTTTGCGCCAGGTGGTTCGCCAGACCCGTGGTGAAACCCCGCTGGCGCTGTCCGATATTCTCGAAGACGGCGTGAACCTGGCGCTGTGGCAGCGCCAATTGCCGTTGCATATCGCCGAGTTCGGCGCCTTGCTGGTTGCGCTCAATGAGCCGTTGGCCGAGTCCTTGGTGATCGAACTCAACAACGAAGACGCCGAGCCGAACCTGTGCGGTCTGGCGTCCAGCTGCCGCGATCTTGAAGGCTACGAAGGTTTTATCGCCGATGTGTCGTGGCTGGTCAGCGCCTTTGCGTGCCTGCTCGGCGCCAAGCGCATCGGTGTGCGCCTGCGGCTGCTGGATAAAGCCATGTGCCCGCGTTTCCACGTTGACCATGTGCCGGTACGGCTGATCACCACCTATGCCGGCATCGGTAGCCAGTGGTTGCGCGAAGGGGTGATGGACCGACGCAAGCTCAGCCAACCGGACGCCGAACCGCGCCAGCGCATCGAACAGATCCAGTGCGGTGAAGTGGCCCTGCTCAAAGGCACCAAATGGCACGGCAACGAAAACCACGGCCTCATCCATCGCTCCCCGGCGTTGAAAGCGAATGAGCGCCGATTGATTCTGACGCTGGATTGGCTCGCGTAACCGCGTAGGATCAAACCCTCTACACGGTCCGAACGATGGCACCCATGCTGCAGAACATTCCCACCCACGTGATTGCCGGGCCCTTGGGCGCCGGCAAGACCAGCCTGATCAAGCACCTGCTTGCCCAACGTCCGGCCAACGAGCGCTGGGCGGTGTTGATCAACGAGTTCGGCCAGATCGGCCTGGACGCTGCATTGCTGACCCTGGATGACGATGGCATTGCCCTGGGTGAAGTCGCCGGTGGCTGCCTTTGTTGTGTGAATGGCGCACCGTTCCAGGTAGGCCTGGGCCGGTTGCTGCGTAAGGCCAAGCCGGATCGGTTGTTTATCGAACCCTCGGGCCTGGGGCATCCTGCGCAGTTGCTCAAGCAGTTGCGCGAAGCGCCGTGGCAGCAGGTGCTGGCGGTTCAGCCCTGTGTGTTGGTACTGGATGCCCAGGCGCTGGCAGCGGGCAAACCCTTGCCGCCAGCGCAGCAGGAAGCGTTGGCCAGTTCCGGGCTGTTGGTGTTGAACAAGGATGAGGGGTTGGATGCTGCGCAACGCGAGGCCGTCGAACGACAGCTACCCGATCGGAACATTTATTGGACGCAGCAGGCGTACGTGCCACTCGGCAAACTGCCAGGCTTGAATGCGCAGGCTGAAGCGGCTGTGGATAACTTCGTGGTGCCCAAGGGGCTGGCTCAATTGCCGGCTATCTGGAGTGATCCGAGCGTGCCGATTTGCCTGAGCCAGGCCCAGGAGGGCGGTTGGAGTATCGGTTGGCGCTGGCACCCGAGCCAGCAATTCGATTCCGAGCGTCTGCATCTGTGGCTGACATCCCTTGAGTGGCGCCGCGCCAAACTGGTTATCCACAGCGGTGATGGGTGGATCTCGGCCAACGCTGTGGATAACAGCCGGTTCGCCTGGCAACCCAGCGAATGGCGTCGCGACTCACGTATCGAACTGATCTTCAGCGCACCACAGGACGTGGCCGCGTTGCAGATCGCACTGGCCGCCTGCCGTTACTGACGGTTCTTGGTGGCGTGGTCCTGGCGCCATTGGCTCAGCTCGATCACATTGGCGCTGGGCAGTGCTTCCTTGACCTCGAACGGGTAGGGCGCCAGTTCGATCTGCGCACTGTGGGCGCCGAATTGCGTGATGGTCCCGCTGTGACGGGTCTCGCCCGTGACGGTGAACTCGAAATTGTAGATACGCGCCAGACGCCGCCGACCGTTGGCATCCTTCACAAAACCGATGCGCTTCAACGCCACGGCGCCGTCGAGCAATTCGATATCGAGCTTGGCGCAATGCTGCTTGACCCGCGCCAACGCCCGCTCTCGCAGGCCGTGGTTGTGCCATACCCAGGCGGCGCCGGTCGCCAGCAGCATCAACACGAAGATGTTTCCCAGGGTCAGCATGCGAAAAACTCCAACAAAGTGAGAGCAGCTTAACTGTGTCGTCGGTCTGTCGTACAGGCTGCGTTTAGTCGCATACTGCGCGGCCAGAATTTCAATGGCTTTACGGAAATCTCCTGCATGAAACGCACACCTCATCTGCTTGCGATCCAGTCTCATGTGGTCTTTGGCCACGCCGGAAACAGCGCCGCCGTGTTCCCCATGCAGAGGGTCGGGGTGAACGTCTGGCCGCTGAACACGGTGCAGTTCTCCAACCATACCCAGTATGGTCAGTGGGCGGGCGAAGTGCTGGCGCCGCAGCAGATTCCTGCGCTGGTGGAAGGCATTGCCGCCATCGGCGAGCTGGGCAACTGCGATGCGATTCTGTCTGGCTACCTGGGCAGTGCGGATCAGGGCCGCGCGATTCTTACCGGTGTGGCGCGCATCAAGGCCATCAACCCCAAGGCCCTGTACCTGTGCGACCCGGTGATGGGCCATCCGGAAAAGGGCTGCATCGTGCCGCAGGACGTCAGCGATTTCCTGCTGGATGAAGCGGCGGCCATGGCCGACTTCCTGTGCCCCAACCAACTGGAACTGGACAGCTTTGCCGGGCGCAAGCCGCAATCGCTGTTCGACTGCCTGGGCATGGCCAAGGCATTGCTGGCCCGTGGCCCGAAGGCGGTGCTGGTCAAGCACCTGGATTACCCGGGCAAGTTGCCGGATGGTTTCGAGATGCTGCTGGTAACTGCCGAGGGCAGCTGGCACCTGCGTCGGCCGCTGCTGGCGTTCCCGCGCCAGCCGGTGGGCGTGGGCGACCTGACGTCGGGGCTGTTCCTGGCGCGGGTGTTGCTGGGCGACAGCCTGTTGGCGGCTTTTGAGTTCACGGCCGCGGCGGTGCACGAAGTGCTGCTGGAAACCCAGGCCTGCGCCAGTTACGAGCTGGAACTGGTCCGCGCCCAGGACCGCATCGCCCATCCTCGCGTACGTTTCGAGGCGACGCCGATCAGCCTGTAAGTACACAGAACCCAATGTGAGAGGGGGGCAAACCTCCCACATTTTTTGGTTGGACTTACAGCGCGTCAGCCTTGATTTCCTGGTAGCGCTTCTCAAGCTCCTGGCGGATCTGCCGGCGCTGCTGGGCCTGCACGAACCGGCGCTTGTCTTCACTGTTATGGGGTTGCAGCGGTGGCACGGCAGCGGGTTTACGCTGGTCGTCCACGGCCACCATGGTGAAGAAGCAGCTGTTGGTATGACGCACCGAGCGCTCGCGGATGTTCTCGGTCACCACCTTGATGCCCACTTCCATCGACGTATTGCCGGTGTAGTTGACCGACGCAAGGAATGTCACCAGCTCGCCGACATGGATCGGTTCGCGAAAAATCACCTGATCCACCGACAGCGTCACCACATAGCGACCGGCATAACGGCTCGCGCAGGCGTAGGCCACTTCATCGAGGTACTTGAGCAAGGTGCCGCCGTGGACATTGCCTGAGAAGTTGGCCATGTCAGGGGTCATCAATACCGTCATCGACAGCTGGGCGTTTCCGGGTTCCATAGCACACTCACGGGTTGTAGGCATTGGTTGGGTGGCACCTCTGCGGGTGCTGGGATCTTTGCAGCGCCATCCCTTACGGGACGCCGGTGGGCGGCTTGCCGTCACGCGTTCACCGATCTGTTTCCATATATTGCACCGGCTTTCCGGCGGAAGTCGCGGTGTTAACCTTCAAAAGCCCATCTCAGGGCATTTCTTACGATAAAGGCAGACTTTTCCTTCCGCATTTTGCGATTTTTCAAAGGCGCGTGCGGAAGTGGGAAAAGCGCCAGTACCCTCAAGGAGCCCCTCGCCATGCACGCCATCAGCTTTATCCAGGACTTGGCTGTGATCATGCTGGTGGCAGGGGTGGTCACCGTCCTGTTTCACCGCCTCAAGCAACCCGTGGTGCTGGGGTACATCGTCGCCGGCTTCATCATTGGCCCGCACACCCCGCCGTTCGGACTGATCCACGACGAAGACACCATCAAGACCCTCGCCGAACTGGGGGTGATCTTCCTGATGTTCTGCCTGGGCCTGGAGTTCAGCCTGCGCAAGCTGTTCAAGGTGGGGGCCACGGCGTTTATCGCGGCCTTCCTGGAAATCATCCTGATGATCTGGATCGGCTACGAGATTGGCCGCTGGTTCGACTGGAACACCATGGACTCGCTGTTCCTCGGCGCGATCCTGGCGATTTCCTCCACCACCATCATCGTGAAGGCACTCAATGACCTGAAGATGAAAAACCAGCGCTTCGCCCAACTTATTTTTGGCGTGCTGATTGTGGAAGACATCCTTGGCATCGGCATCATCGCCTTGCTCTCGAGCATCGCCGTCAGCGGTACGGTGAGCTCCGGCGAGGTGTTCTCCACGGTCGGCAAGCTCTCGCTGTTCATGATCGTCGCGTTGGTCATCGGTATTTTGCTGGTGCCGCGCCTGTTGGCCTACGTGGCCAAATTCGAAAGCAACGAAATGCTGCTGATCACCGTACTGGGCCTGTGTTTCGGTTTCTGCCTGCTGGTGGTCAAGCTGGAGTACAGCATGGTGCTGGGGGCGTTTCTGATCGGCGCGATCATGGCCGAATCCCGGCAATTGGTTAAGATCGAGCGCCTGATCGAGCCGGTTCGCGACATGTTCAGCGCGATCTTCTTCGTGGCGATCGGCTTGATGATCGACCCGCAGATCCTCCTGCAATACGCCTGGCCGATCGCGGTGATCACCGTGGCCGTGGTGCTGGGCAAGATGCTGTCCTGCGGCCTGGGTGCCTTTATCGCCGGCAATGATGGTCGTACCTCACTGCGGGTAGGCATGGGGCTGTCACAAATTGGCGAGTTTTCCTTCATTATCGCCGCGCTGGGCATGACCTTGCAGGTGACCAGCGACTTCCTGTATCCGGTGGCGGTGGCCGTTTCGGCGATCACTACGCTGCTCACGCCGTACCTGATTCGCGGCGCCGACCCTTTGTCATTGAAGATCGCCGCCGTGATGCCCAAGCGTATGAGCCGGGTGTTTGGCATGTACGGCGAATGGTTACGCAGTATTCAGCCGCAAGGCGAGGGCGCCATGCTGGCGTCGATGATCCGCAAGATCATCCTGCAGGTGGGCGTGAACCTGGCGCTGGTGATCGCGATTTTCTTCGCCGGAAGCTTTTTCGCGGTGCGCATTGGTGGGTACCTGGAAGGTTGGATCAGTGATCCAAGCTGGCAGAAGGCGTTGATCTGGGGTGGGGCATTGCTGTTGTCGCTGCCGTTCCTGATTGCGGCGTACCGCAAGCTCAAGGCGCTGTCGATGTTGCTGGCGGAGATGAGCGTGAAGCCGGAAATGGCCGGGCGACATACCCAGCGTGTGCGACGGGTGATTGCGGAGCTGATCCCGATTTTGTCGCTGCTGGTGATCTTTGTGCTATTGGCAGCCTTGTCGGCCAGTATTCTGCCGACCAACAAGTTGCTGGTACTGATTGCCGTGGTCACGGCGGCGGTGGCGGCCGTGCTCTGGCGATGGTTCATCCGTGTGCATACGCGGATGCAGGTCGCCTTGCTGGAGACGCTGGATAACCATAAGGATACGCCGGAACACTAGTGGGGGCCGCTATGCGGCCCGGCGCGGGACAAGCCCGCTCACCACCGCAAGCCCGTTCGCCACGGGGGTCAGGTCTCAGCTTTCCAGCCAGACGTCCCGCGCCCAGTGCCACACCGATTCCCAGGTCTCTTCGGTGACGAGTTCTTCTTCGCCGGACCACAGCACCACGGTGCCGTCTTCTTCGACGCAGTAGTAATCGTCACCGTCCTGGCAGATCGGGATCATGCTGCGGTCAACACCGGCATCCCAGGCGTTGGCAGCCACGTCCGGCAGGTAGGTGTGGGATTGCGGGTCGGTGACGGTCACCGGCTCCAGGCTGCCGTACACCACATCGCTGACGGTCAGCAGGAATTCACGAAAGACAAACGGGATGTCGATGAACAGCTGTTCCTCGATTTCCACCAATTGATCTTCGTCAGGCAACTCCAGAGGAACCGGAACCGGTTCATTGGCTTCACGCAATTGTTCGATGATTTCTTCCACGGCCGGGATCCTCTTGCTGATGGCGCGGTTTATAGGGGCGTTTTATACAGTAGCTCGCCATAAGTGCAACCGTGAAATAGAAAACCCCGGACAGGTCCGGGGTTTTGTTACGGCTTGCTCAAGCGCGTGGGTATCAGCCGTTCTGGCGGATACCGGCGACCAGCCATGGCTGGTTGTCGCCTTGGGCACGTTCCATGTTCCAGCTTTCGCTGAACACTTCACCCTGGTCGAAACGCGAAGTCTTCGACACGCCACTGAAGGTCAACGTTGCGATGGTCTTGTCGGCGCGATCATCCACACCTTCCAGTTGCACGTGCAGGTCGTCGATATAGGTCGACTGGAAGCCGTCGCCCAGGTCGGCGCGTTCGCGCTTGAGGAACTCCAGCAGTTGCGGGGTCACGAACTCGGAGATCTTGTCCATTTCGTTGGCGTCCCAGTGCTGCTGCAGGGACTGGAAGTGGCTGCGGGCCGCTTCGACGAAACGCTCTTCGTTGAACCACGCCGGTGCGTTGATCACCGGGCGGGCTGCGGCAGGCGCTGCCGAACCACCGAAGATCGAACCCATGGCTGGCTTCTGCTCGAACACTTCACGCTGCATCGGCGCGCCGGCCGGAGCCATTTGCTCCTGCTGCTTGCGGCGACGGGCGGCGATGAAACGGAAGACCAGGAAGGCGATGACCGCCATGATCAGGATGTCGAAGATCTGCATGCCCTGGAAGCCGCCGCCCATGAACATGGAAGCGAGCAGGCCACCGGCCGCGATACCGGCCAGAGGGCCCAACCAGCGCGAAGCACCGCCGGCCTTGGCAGCGGCGCCGGCAGCACCGGCTGCGCCTGCGGTAGCGGCAGCACCGCCGGCACCGGCGGATGGAGCCATTTGGCTGGTCTGGTGAGTCGGCGCCGCGCCCGAGCTTTTGCCGCCACCGAAGCGTTTGGCGTTGGCGTCGAGGCTCATCGTCAGGCCGATGCACAACGCCATGGCGATGCTAAGAAAACGTTTCATAAAGGGAATTCCCATTTGTGGATTGCACGCGCGCCATGTTGCACAGGTGTAGTGACAGTGGCTAGCGACATAATGTTTCGGGCTTTTGCGTAAGACCGAATCAGAATGGTCTGTAGGACGTATTACAGATATTGGCCCGCGCTCGTTAAAAACAAGGGCGGGCCAATAACCTTCATGTTGGCAAATGTTTCAGACCGCTTCGAGCTTCGCGTAGCCCATCATCAGCCATTTGCTGCCTTCGGCGAAGTTCACCTGCACCCGTGCCTGGGCTCCGGCGCCTTCGAAGTTGAGGATCACGCCTTCGCCGAAGATCGCATGCCTGACCTGCTGGCCCAGGCTGAATGGGGTTTCCGGAATCTCGGAACCGGCGAACATGTTGCTGGAGTTCTGCTGCTGGCCCCCGCCGAACGGGCGGCTGACGCTGTTGGACAGGCGCACTTCCTGGATCAGTCCCTTCGGCACTTCACGTACGAAGCGCGATACCTTGTTGTAGGTCTCGCTGCCGTACAGGCGTCGGGTCTCGGCGTAGGTCATCACCAGGTTCTGCATTGCGCGGGTGATGCCCACATAGGCCAGGCGGCGTTCCTCTTCAAGACGGCCGGGCTCTTCCAGGCTCATCTTGTGGGGGAACAGGCCTTCTTCCATGCCCACCAGGAACACATACGGAAACTCCAGGCCCTTGGCGCTGTGCAAGGTCATCAACTGGATGCTGTCTTCATGCTCATCGGCCTGAGTATCGCCGGCCTCCAGGGACGCATGGCCGAGGAAGGCGGCGAGCGGAGTCAGCTCTTCGTCTTCCTCGGTGTTTTCGAACGCGCGGGCGGCGCTGACCAGTTCCTCGAGGTTTTCTACCCGGGCCTGGCCTTTCTCGCCTTTTTCCGCTTCGTGATAGGCAATCAGCCCGGATTGCTCGATCACCGTCTGGGTCATCAGGTGCAGGGGCATTTCCGAACACTTGGCCGCGAGGTTCTCGATCAACTCGACAAACACCCCCAGCGCCCCGGCAGCACGGCCGGTCAGGCCTTTATTGGCGATGAGCAGGCGCATGGACTCCCACATCGACACATCGGCATGGCGCGCGTGGTCGCGAATCGCCTCGACGGTTTTCTCGCCGATGCCACGGGCCGGGATATTGATCACCCGCTCCAGTGCCGCGTCGTTGCCACGGCCTTCGAGCAAACGCAGGTATGCCATGGCGTTCTTGATTTCCGCACGCTCGAAGAAGCGCTGGCCGCCATAAATGCGGTACGGGATGCGCTCGCGCAGCAAGGCTTCTTCCAGCACCCGCGATTGGGCGTTGGAACGGTACAGAATCGCAATATCGCTACGGGCAAGGCCGGTTTTCAGCGCGCTTTCGATGGTTTCCACCACGTAGCGCGCTTCATCGTGCTCGTTGAACGCGGCATACAGGTTGATCGCCTCGCCTTCGCCGCCGTCGGTCCACAGCTCTTTGCCCAGGCGCCCGGTGTTGTTGGCGATCAAGGCGTTGGCGGCCTTGAGGATGCCGGCGGTGGAGCGGTAGTTCTGCTCCAGGCGGATGGTGACCGCGTCCGGGAAGTCCTCGGAATACTGGTAGATGTTCTCGATTTTCGCGCCACGCCAGCCGTAGATCGACTGGTCGTCGTCGCCCACCACCATCAGGCTGTCGCCGCCCTTGGCCAGCAGACGCAACCAGGCGTACTGCACGGCGTTGGTGTCCTGGAACTCGTCCACCAGAATGTGACGGAAGCGTTTCTGGTAATGGGCCAGCAAACCCGGATTGTCGCGCCACAGGTCGAGGGCGCGCAGCAGCAGCTCGGAGAAGTCGATAACGCCAGCGCGGGCGCAGGCCGCCTCGTAGGCTTCATAAATGCTGCGCATGGTGGCCAGGAACAAATCGCCGCTGGCCTGGATGTGCTGCGGGCGCAGGCCTTCGTCTTTCTGGCCGTTGATAAACCACTGGGCCTGGCGCGCCGGCCAGCGCTGCTCGTCGAGGCCCAGCTCACGGATCACGCGCTTGACCAGGCGTTGCTGGTCATCGCTGTCGAGGATCTGGAAGGTCTGGGCCAGGCCCGCTTCCTGCCAGTGTGCCCGCAACAGGCGGTGCGCCAGGCCGTGGAAGGTGCCCACCCACATACCGGCCGGGCTGATGCCCATCAACTGCTCGATGCGGTGGCGCATCTCGGCAGCGGCCTTGTTGGTGAAAGTCACCGACAGGATCGAATGCGGGGAAGCGTTCTCGACCTGGATCAACCAGGCGATACGGTGCACCAGCACTCGGGTTTTACCGGAGCCAGCACCGGCCAGGACTAACTGACGGCCAACGGGGGCCGCTACGGCCTGGCGTTGGGCATCGTTGAGGGAGTTCAGCAAAAGAGAGAGATCATCGCGCATCGGCGCATTCTATGGGCCTAAGGGGGCTCGGGCAAATCCCAATGCCGGGTGGTCGACGCAAAACGTCTCGCGTGGTCCCGGCCGGGCAAACATTCTGGCAGGGCTGATGACCGGTAAGTCATGGGCCACAGCCCGCGCCGTGCCTCGCTCAAGGGGTCTGGCCCCAAGGTTTGCGGCTGTTCACAGGGTGACTTTTATGATCTGGAGCAGTTTGGCCCAAGCGCTTGCTTGTGTATGCTCCGTCGACGTTTCGGGCTCACCATTATAAGAACACTGCCTATGACTCTCAGCACCGACCTGCTCGGCCCCTCGGCGGCGCCCGCGCAGGTTATCCGCAAACATTACGCTACCGAGATGGCGGTCGAGCGCACACGCCTGCTCTATCAGGGCTCGTTGCTGCCCACCTTATTAATGCTGGTCAACGGCCTGGTCTGCGCCTGGCTGCTGTGGAACCCCAGGCAATACCTGCTCGACAGCGTCTGGCTGGTGTGGCTGCTGGCCCTGGTGGCGATGCGTGTGATCCAGGTGGCGGCCTTTGATTCGGCCATGCCCAGCCGTCAGGCCCAACCCATCTGGCGGCGCATGTTCATGCTGGGTTCGGCGGTCAGCGGACTGACCCTGGCCACCGCAGCCATCGCCCTGGTGCCGGTGGACAGCTTCATGCAGCAGGCCTGGGTGTTCGGCCTGATCGGTGCGGCGACGCTGTCAGCCAGCGTCGCCTATGCAGTGAGCTTTCCGGCGTTCCTGTCCTTTGCCTTGCCGTGCCTGGTGCCGGCGATTGTCTATCTGTTCTGGAATGGCGCCCCGCAGCAACAGGGCTGGGGTGTGCTCGGCCTGATCCTGCTGGCGTCCCTGAGCGTGGTGGCGTGGCAGGTCAACCGCCTGATCCAGCGCGGGCTGCTGCGGCGTTTCCAGAACCAGGCATTGATCGAGCATCTGCAGCAGGCGCAGCAGCGCAGCGAGCAGCTGAATCAGGATCTGGTGCGCGAAGTCGAGCAGCGGCGTCAGGTTGAGCAGGAACTACGTGAGGCGCAGATCGGCCTGCAGGACCGCGTGGCACAACGCAGCCAGGAACTGGACGCCGCCAGCCTGGCCCTGAATAAAAGCGAGGCGCGCCTGGCCATGGCCCTGCAAGCCAGTGAGCTGGGCCTGTGGGACTGGAACCTGCAAACCGATGAGGTTCATCACACCCAGCTCAAAGAGCTGTTCGGCCTCGAGCCCGAGTACGTCACGGCCATGCTCGGCCACCTCAAGCCGCGCCTGCACCCCGACGACCTGCCGCTGCTCAAGCGGGCGCTGGTGGAGCACCTTAAAGGGCGCACTGAGGATTACCAGGTGGAATACCGCGTGCGCCATGGCGATGGTCACTGGGTATGGATCGAAGACCGTGGTCGCGCCGTAGAGCGCGCGCCGAGCGGGCGAGTGATTCGAATGCTCGGCACACGCCGCGACGTCAGCGCCGGCAAAGCCCTGGAGGAGCAACAGCGACTGGCCTCGACCGTGTTCGAGGCGGCCAGCGAAGGCATTGTGATCCTTGATCCGGACTACAAATTAATCGCCGTCAATCAGGCTTTCAGCCGTGTCACTGGCTTTGAGATCGATGACATGCTCGGTCGCAACGTCGTCGAGCTGCCCAGCAGTCGTGATGCGCGGCGCCACTTCCCGGTGATCCGCCAAGCGCTGCTCACGCATGGGACCTGGCAGGGCGAATTGGTAGAAACGCGTAAGAATGGCGAACTGTACCCGCAATGGCTGCAACTGAACGTGGTGCGCGATGTTCGCGGAAAAGTCAGTCATATCGTGGGCTTCTTCGCCGATCTATCGGCGCGGCGCGAATCCGAGGAGCGCATGCGCTACCTCACCCACTACGATGAGTTGACCGGCCTGGCCAACCGCTCGCTGTTCCGCGAACGGCTGCGCGAGGCCCATCAGCGTGTACGCCAGGGCGGGCGCAGCCTGGCGTTGCTGCATATCAACCTCGACCGCTTCAAGTTGCTCAATGACAGCCTGGGCCATGAAGTGGCCGACCAGTTGCTGCAAAAAATGGCCCGTCGGTTGATCAATGCCTTGCCCGAGGCTGACACCATCGCGCGTTTGTCCGGCGATGAGTTCGCCGTGCTGTTCGACGCCTACGGCAACCTGTCGAGCCTGGCGCGGGTGGCCACACGGCTGCTGGCCAAACTGCGGGTGCCGGTGACGGTGGAAGGGCATGAGTTGGTGGTGAGTGCGTCGATGGGTATCAGCCTGTTGCCGGATAACGCGCGGGAAATTTCCGCGCTGGTCAGTCAATCGAACATGGCCATGCAGCACGCCAAGCACTTGGGCGGCAATAACTTCCAGTTCTACACCGACAGCCTGCAAGCCAGCACCCTGGAGCGTTTGCAGCTGGAAAACCATCTGCGCAAAGCCATCGATGAGCGCCAGCTCACGGTGTTCTACCAGCCGAAACTGTGCCTGGCCACCGGCAAGCTGAACGCTGCCGAAGCGTTGATCCGCTGGGAACATCCGCAATGGGGCATGGTGCCGCCAGGCGACTTTATCGGCCTGGCCGAAGAAACGGGCCTGATCGTACCGCTGGGCGAATTCGTGCTGCGCGAGGCCTGCTGGCAAGCCTGTGAGTGGCAGCGCCAGGGGCTGGCACCGATCCGCGTGTCGGTGAACCTCTCGGTGCACCAGTTGCGCCAGGGCAAGCTGGTCAGCCTGGTGCGCCAGGTACTGGAAGAAACCGGCCTTGACCCGCAATACCTCGAACTGGAACTGACCGAGAGCCAGTTGCTCGACAGTGTTGAACACATCATCGCGACCTTCCAGCAACTGCGCGACCTGGGCGTGAAGCTGGCCATCGACGACTTTGGCACCGGCTATTCATCCCTCAGTTACCTCAAGCGTATCCCTGTGGATTACGTAAAGATCGACCAGACCTTTATCCGCGGCCTCGGTCAGGGGCGGGAAGACGCCGCCATTACCCGAGCGATCATTGCGATGGCGCACGGACTGGCGCTCAAAGTGGTGGCCGAAGGCGTGGAAGATCAGCAGCAGCTGGATTTCCTGCGTACAGAACGATGCGATGAGGTGCAGGGCTACCTGATCAGTCGGCCGATGGAGGCCGAAGGGCTGGCAGATTTGTTACGCAACAATGCAGATTTTCCCTGAAGACAGTCCGCACGCCCCTATGGCTACAAGGCAGCTGCCCGCTGATTCAAAGGGCATCAGGGCGATTTAGTGATGCATCGGGCGGGCAAAACGGCAATTCTTGTAGTATAACTACAAGCTTGCTACATCCCTGGCCCTGCCAATAACAAGAGTCCTGCCCTTTGAACCTGTTGCAACATATCGCCCAGTCGCGCCACCTGTTACGCAAATCGGAACTCAAGGTTGCCGATCACGTGCTGCTTGACCCTGCGGCCGTGATGCACAGTTCCATGGCCGACCTTGCCCACAGCGTGGGCATCAGCGAGCCGACTATCGTGCGCTTCTGCCGCGCCATCGGTTGCTCCGGGTTCCAGGACTTGAAGCTCAAGCTGGCCCAGAGCCTGGCCGCCGGCGCGAGCTTCGGCCAGTTTGCGATTCACGAAGACGATTCCGTCGCCGACTACAGCCTGAAAATCTTCGACACCACCTTGCACACGCTCATGGAGGTGCGCGAGAAGCTTGACCCGGTAGAGCTGCAAAAGGCCGTGACCGCCATGTCCCAGGCCCAGCGTGTGGAGTTCTATGGTTTCGGCGCGTCCGGTGCGGTGGCGGCAGACGCCCAGCACAAATTTTTCCGCCTGCTGCTGACCGCAGCGGCCTACAGCGACCCGCACATGCAGGCGATGTCGGCGGTGACCTTGAAACCGACCGACGTGGCGATCTGCATTTCCCAGTCGGGCCGCTCCAAAGACCTGCTGATCACCGCCAACCTGGTGCGTGAAAGCGGTGCGACATTGATTACCTTGTGCCCGAGCCAGACGCCGTTGGCGGAGCTGTCCACGGTCAACCTGGCGATCGATGTGCACGAAGACACCGAGATCTACACCCCGCTGACGTCGCGTATCGCTCACCTGGTGGTGATCGACGTGCTGGCGATGGGCGTTGCCATGGCGCGGGGCCCGAGCCTGGTCAACCACCTCAAGAGCGTCAAGCGCAGCTTGCGCAGCCTGCGGTTGTCGCCCAAGTCCGTCAAAGCCCTCGACGACTGATCCAGGGCCATACACGCTCAAAATGTGGGAGGGGGCTTGCTCCCGATAGCAGTGGGTCAGTCAAAGAGAAATCGGCTGATGTACCGTAATCGGGAGCAAGCCCCCTCCCACATTTGGATTGTTTATCTATTCGGAAGATTCATCGTCCTGTAACCCCCGCGCCGTTAAACCGTCATCGCTACAACCCATCCTGTACTCCCCGTACTCGCATTGGGAGACTCCAAATGGCCCGGCCCTACGAAGACAGCAACAGCTCCGTCAAGACCCGTCGTCAACAGGAAGACCAGCGCCGCATGGCGTTCCGTCGCGCAATCGAAGACCGCTGCGACCAGCGCCAGCTGCAGCAGAGCATCAGTGACTACCCGGAACTCCACTGGCAGGCACCCGCGGCTGCCCAGCGAAACGTTCAGCCAACGCGCTGATCTGCACCCGTTCGCTGCGGATAAAGCCCAGGAACGCATGGGCCACCGGTGACAGGCGCTTGGCCTTGGCCTGCACCAGGCACCAGCTGCGGTACAGCGGCAGTTCTTCCACCGGCAGCTCCTTGAGCCCGCCGGTGGCCAGTTCCATATTGACCGCATGGCGCGTCAGCAAGGCCACGCCCAGGCCGGCGCATACGCATTCACGTTGCGCCTCGGCCGAGGCCACTTCCACCGTCTGGGTGAAGTGCACGCGTTTCTCCTTGAAATACTCCTCGCAGGCCAGTCGCGTGCCGGAGCCCGGTTCGCGCAGCAACAGCGTGTAGGGTTCCAGGTCCTGCAAACGCAACGGCCCTTGCAGGCTCAAGGGGTGATCAGGTGGCGCCACGGCCACGATCGGATTGTTGAGGAACGGCAGGAATTCCAGGCCCATGTCCTGGGGCACCATGGACATGATCACCAGGTCGTCGCGGTTGTCGGAGAGGCGGCGGATCACCTGGGCGCGGTTGACCACGGTCAGGTGCAGTTGCACCTCGGGATGCTGGCGTTTGAACGCGGCAAACAGGTGCGGCACGAAGTACTTGGCGCTGGATTCAATCGCGAGCTTTAGCTGGCCCTGCAACGAACCCTGCATGTCCGACAGCTGCATATCGAGGTTTTCCAGGCGCCCGAAAATATCCCGGCTGGCCCGTTGCAGGGCTTCGGCAGCCTCGGTCATGTAGAGCTTCTTGCCGACATAATCGAACAGCGGCTGGCCGACCAGCTCTTCGAGCTGGCGAATTTGCAGGCTCACGGCCGGTTGGGTGAGAGACATTTCCTCGGCCGCGCGGCTGTAAGAGCGCAAGTCGCACACTTCATTGAAGATCTGCAATTGACGCAATGTCATACGCATCAGCGACTTACGCATTATTTAAATCCTCTCGTCCCAGGTCGACCGGCCAACTATAAGTCTTTACTTATGAGCGACCCAATAATTATTGATTTTTGTTAATCCCTCCACGGGCTTAGTGTGTGGCTGCGACTGGCTTGAAACATTTAGTCACGCGCCGACCCGGCTCCAGCGGGTCGAAGAACGCAGCAATCGGCTCAAGGGAATTTCCAAGTGATAAAAAAGATCCTGATCGCCAACCGTGGTGAAATTGCCGTACGAATCGTGCGTGCCTGCGCCGAGATGGGCATTCGCTCGGTCGCGGTTTACTCGGACGCCGACCGCCATGCGTTGCACGTCAAGCGTGCCGACGAAGCCCACAGCATTGGTGCCGAGCCGCTGGCCGGCTACCTGAACCCGCGCAAGCTGGTGAACCTGGCGGTGGAAACCGGTTGCGATGCGCTGCACCCCGGCTACGGCTTCCTGTCGGAAAACGCCGAGTTGGCAGACATCTGCGCCGAACGGGGAATCAAATTCATCGGCCCTTCGGCTGAAGTGATTCGCCGCATGGGCGACAAGACCGAAGCCCGCCGCAGCATGATCAAGGCCGGTGTGCCGGTCACGCCCGGCACCGAAGGCAACGTCGCCGACATCACCGAGGCCCTCACCGAAGGCGACCGCATTGGTTACCCGGTGATGCTCAAGGCCACCTCCGGTGGTGGCGGTCGCGGTATCCGCCGTTGCAACAGCCGTGAAGAACTCGAACAAGCCTTCCCCCGCGTGATCTCCGAAGCTACCAAGGCGTTCGGTTCGGCGGAAGTGTTCCTGGAAAAATGCATCGTCAATCCCAAGCACATCGAGGCGCAGATCCTCGGTGACAGCTTCGGCAACGTGGTGCATCTGTTCGAGCGCGACTGTTCGATCCAGCGCCGTAACCAGAAGCTCATCGAAATCGCCCCGAGCCCGCAGCTCACCCCGGAACAGCGCGCCTACATCGGCGACCTGTCGGTGCGCGCGGCCAAGGCCGTGGGCTACGAGAACGCCGGCACCGTGGAGTTCCTGCTCGCCGAGGGCGAGGTGTACTTCATGGAGATGAACACCCGGGTGCAGGTGGAGCACACCATCACCGAAGAAATCACCGGGATCGACATTGTCCGCGAGCAGATCCGAATCGCCTCGGGCCTGCCGTTGTCGGTCAAACAGGAAGACATCCAGCACCGTGGCTTTGCGTTGCAGTTCCGCATCAACGCCGAAGACCCGAAGAACAACTTCCTCCCAAGCTTCGGCAAGATCACCCGTTACTACGCGCCCGGCGGCCCCGGCGTGCGTACCGACACGGCGATCTACACCGGCTACACCATCCCGCCGTTCTACGACTCCATGTGCCTGAAGCTGGTGGTCTGGGCGTTGACCTGGGAAGAAGCCATGGACCGCGGCCTGCGTGCCCTGGACGACATGCGCCTGCAAGGCGTGAAGACCACGGCCGCCTACTACCAGGAAATCCTGCGTAACCCGGAATTCCGCAGCGGCCAGTTCAACACCAGTTTTGTGGAAAGCCACCCTGAGCTGACCAACTACTCGATCAAGCGCAAACCCGAAGAGCTGGCCCTGGCCATCGCCGCCGCCATCGCCGCCCACGCAGGCCTGTGAGGAACATTCCAATGACTAAAAAAATCTTCGTAACCGACACCATCCTGCGCGACGCCCACCAATCGTTGCTGGCGACCCGCATGCGCACCGACGACATGCTGCCGATCTGCGACAAGCTCGATAAAGTCGGCTACTGGTCCCTGGAAGTCTGGGGCGGCGCGACCTTCGACGCCTGCGTACGCTTCCTCAAGGAAGACCCGTGGGAGCGCCTGCGCAAACTGCGTGCCGCGTTGCCTAACACGCGCCTGCAAATGCTCCTGCGCGGCCAGAACCTGCTGGGCTACCGCCATTACAGCGACGACGTGGTCAAGGCCTTCGTGGCCAAGGCTGCCGTCAACGGTATCGACGTATTCCGCATCTTCGACGCCATGAACGACGTGCGTAACCTGCGTGTGGCCATCGAAGCGGTCAAAGCCGCCGGCAAGCATGCCCAGGGCACCATCGCCTACACCACCAGCCCGGTGCACACCGTCGAGGCCTTCGTGGCCCAGGCCAAGCAGCTGGAATCCATGGGGTGCGACTCGATCGCGATCAAGGACATGGCCGGCCTGCTGACGCCGTACGCCACCGGTGAACTGGTCAAGGCGCTGAAAGCCGAGCAGAGCCTGCCGATCTTTATCCACTCCCACGACACCGCCGGTTTGGCCGCGATGTGCCAACTCAAGGCGATCGAAAACGGTGCCGATCATATCGACACCGCGATCTCCAGCTTCGCCTGGGGCACCAGCCACCCGGGCACCGAGTCTATGGTCGCCGCCCTTAAAGGCAGCGAATTCGATACCGGTCTCGACCTGGAGCTGCTGCAAGAGATCGGCCTGTACTTCTATGCCGTGCGCAAGAAGTACCACCAGTTCGAAAGCGAATTCACCGCCGTCGACACCCGTGTGCAAGTCAACCAGGTGCCGGGCGGGATGATTTCCAACCTGGCCAACCAGTTGAAAGAGCAGGGCGCTCTGAACCGCATGAGCGAAGTGCTGGCTGAAATTCCACGCGTGCGTGAAGACCTCGGCTTCCCGCCGCTGGTGACCCCGACTTCGCAGATCGTCGGCACCCAGGCGTTCTTCAACGTGCTGGCCGGTGAGCGCTACAAGACCATCACCAACGAAGTGAAGCTGTACCTGCAAGGCGGCTACGGCAAGGCGCCGGGCACGGTGAACGAGAAGTTGCGTCGCCAGGCCATCGGCAGCGAAGAAGTGATCGACGTGCGCCCGGCCGACCTGCTCAAGCCGGAGATGACCAAGCTGCGCGGCGAAATCGGCGCACTGGCCAAGTCCGAAGAAGACGTGCTGACCTACGCCATGTTCCCGGACATCGGGCGCAAGTTCCTCGAAGAACGCGACGCCGGCACCCTGACGCCTGAGGTGCTGCTGCCTATCCCTGAAGCCGGCGGCGTGGCCCGTGCCGGTGGTGAAGGCGTGCCGACCGAGTTCGTCATCGACGTGCACGGCGAAAGCTACCGTGTGGACATCACCGGTGTCGGTGTGAAAGCCGAAGGCAAGCGCCATTTCTACCTGTCCATCGATGGCATGCCGGAAGAAGTGGTGTTCGAACCGCTCAACGAATTCGTCGGCGGTGGCGGCAGCAAGCGCAAGCAGGCCAGCGAGCCGGGGCATGTCAGCACGGCGATGCCAGGCAATATCGTCGATGTGCTGGTCAAGGAAGGCGATGTGGTCAAGGCCGGCCAGGCCGTGCTGATCACCGAAGCGATGAAGATGGAAACCGAAGTGCAGGCTGCGATTGCCGGCAAGGTGTCCGCCGTTCACGTGGCCAAGGGCGACCGGGTGAACCCTGGCGAAATCCTGATTGAAATCGAAGGCTGATCCAGCCTTCGACACTACCGTTTAATCCTCGGGGGGGCAGGTGCCCCCCTTTTTTTTGGTTCATCACGGATTACCGGGAAAGACGCTCTTGATCTTCATGAAGAAGAATTCGCTATCCCGGTAACCGTACGCCATCCGTTTGATGACCTTTATTCGATTGTTTATTCCTTCCAACTGACCGGTGTGCATCGGCCAGCGAACCCGACTGACGATGCCCCGCCAATAACCCTTTAGCCGTTTGGCAAACTGGATCAGAGCCGGTATTTCGCTTTCATATGCATGGCGCAGCCATTGCTTCCAGGCCGATCTCCAGGTCCAGGCAGTGCTCGGTGTCCAGAGCGTTTTGAGTTCAGCCTTCATCAAATAAACTGTCATCAGCGATTGGTTGGCCTCCAATAAATCCTGCAAATGGACCTGTTGTTCCGGCGTTTTCAGGTTCTGTGGGTTACGCAGCAACAGCCATCGTGCCTGCTTGATGACCTTGCGAGCCGGCTTGTTATGACGCAGCCGATTAGCTTCGTCGACGCGGACCCGATCAATCACCTCTCGGCCATATTTGGCCACCACATGGAAAAGGTCGTAGACCACTCGCGCTTTCGGGCAATGCTGGCGAACCTCCAGATCAAAAGCAGTATTCATGTCCATCGCCACCGCTTCGATTCGAGCGCAGCCCTCCGGCCCCAGTTCCTCGAAGAACGGCCTGACTGCCGCTCGGCTACGGCCTTCACCGATCCACAGCACTCGTCGTGTATCGGCATCCAGCACAACGCTGGCGTAACGATGACCTTTGAATAACGCGAACTCGTCCATGATCAGGCGTCGTGGTTGCGCCTTCGGCAACTCACTCAACACCGCCTGCAAGGCTCGACGCTCCAGCAACCGAACAGTGTCCCAATGCAGTCCAAACATCTGGGCCACGTGCAGGGTGGGAAGGCGCTCGCAGGCCTGAATGACCGCCTCGGCCAAGCGGCGCGTCATGCGGGCATAGCGATCCAGCCAACTGACGGCCTCCATGCGTTTTCCACAGTCGCGGCAGCCAACACGCCTGAGCAAAATGCTGAGGCACACCGCGCGACCGAGAATGGGCAGATCACGAACGGTTCGCTCGCAATACTCATGAGTGGTTGAACAAGGTTTTTGGCAGCCGCCGCAGGAAGGGAATCGGGTGGCGTGGGGAATCAGATCGATCTTTAGAGCGTCACCATCGGGCTTGATCGTGACGACAGAAAAGCCCTCCCAAAAAGGAAGGAAAGTATTAATATCACGCATAAGAACGCCGGTTTTTTAGATGTGTTTGCTCGCACGAACATCATCAATCAAATCGGCGTTCTTGTTTCTGTGTTTCCCGGGATTCCGTGATGAACCTTTTTTTTGGTTCATCACGGATTACCGGGAAAGACGCTCTTGATCTTCATGAAGAAGAATTCGCTATCCCGGTAACCGTACGCCATCCGTTTGATGACCTTTATTCGATTGTTTATTCCTTCCAACTGACCGGTGTGCATCGGCCAGCGAACCCGACTGACGATGCCCCGCCAATAACCCTTTAGCCGTTTGGCAAACTGGATCAGAGCCGGTATTTCGCTTTCATATGCATGGCGCAGCCATTGCTTCCAGGCCGATCTCCAGGTCCAGGCAGTGCTCGGTGTCCAGAGCGTTTTGAGTTCAGCCTTCATCAAATAAACTGTCATCAGCGATTGGTTGGCCTCCAATAAATCCTGCAAATGGACCTGTTGTTCCGGCGTTTTCAGGTTCTGTGGGTTACGCAGCAACAGCCATCGTGCCTGCTTGATGACCTTGCGAGCCGGCTTGTTATGACGCAGCCGATTAGCTTCGTCGACGCGGACCCGATCAATCACCTCTCGGCCATATTTGGCCACCACATGGAAAAGGTCGTAGACCACTCGCGCTTTCGGGCAATGCTGGCGAACCTCCAGATCAAAAGCAGTATTCATGTCCATCGCCACCGCTTCGATTCGAGCGCAGCCCTCCGGCCCCAGTTCCTCGAAGAACGGCCTGACTGCCGCTCGGCTACGGCCTTCACCGATCCACAGCACTCGTCGTGTATCGGCATCCAGCACAACGCTGGCGTAACGATGACCTTTGAATAACGCGAACTCGTCCATGATCAGGCGTCGTGGTTGCGCCTTCGGCAACTCACTCAACACCGCCTGCAAGGCTCGACGCTCCAGCAACCGAACAGTGTCCCAATGCAGTCCAAACATCTGGGCCACGTGCAGGGTGGGAAGGCGCTCGCAGGCCTGAATGACCGCCTCGGCCAAGCGGCGCGTCATGCGGGCATAGCGATCCAGCCAACTGACGGCCTCCATGCGTTTTCCACAGTCGCGGCAGCCAACACGCCTGAGCAAAATGCTGAGGCGCACCGCGCGACCGAGAATGGGCAGATCACGAACGGTTCGCTCACAATACTCATGAGTGGTTGAACAAGGTTTTTGGCAGCCGCCGCAGGAAGGGAATCGGGTGGCGTGGGGAATCAGATCGATCTTTAGAGCGTCACCATCGGGCTTGATCGTGACGACAGAAAAGCCCTCCCAAAAAGGAAGGAAAGTATTAATATCACGCATAAGAACGCCGGTTTTTTAGATGTGTTTGCTCGCACGAACATCATCAATCAAATCGGCGTTCTTGTTTCTGTGTTTCCCGGGATTCCGTGATGAACCTTTTTTTTGCCAATTTTTTAATGGTCAGCGGAGGGTGCGGCGCTCTGCTTGCGCTTGAAGCCGACAAAAATACCCTCAGGTTTGTAGAGCAGTTCAGGTTCCAGGGTGGTCAGGTTGCTGGTAACGGCGCTGAATGTTCCCTTGATGGATGCCGCATCCGCGATACGTAGCTGGCGCGTGAGCAGTGCTTCACTTTCCGGCTGTACATCAAGTTTCAGGGTGGCGTTATCCAGCGTTAACGTATTGCCGACTTTCAGCGTGGAGTGGGCTTGGTCTGCGCCCACTTTGAACGCCATGGTCGATCCTGGTTTGAGGTGCAGATCCTTCCAGATCCGGGTCCGTGGTGTATTTTCAGGATCGAGCAGCAGAGTACCCGCGACATTAAGGGAGTCGACGGTGCCGCCGGAGTAGCTGCCGCCCGCATCAATATCCAGGGTCCCCTTGATAACGCTGCGGTTGGTCAAGGCAGCATCGCCGTACACCTTGCCGTGCCGATTGTCGTGCAGTGCACCGGTCAGTTCCCAGGCGCCCTTGCCGACCCACAGGTGTTGCATTCGGGTCGCACCTTCGAACGTGCCGCCTTTGGTGTCATCGAGAACCACCTGGTTGGTACCGCTGCCGCCATCGACTTCGCCTTTGAAGCGGCTGCCATTTTTGACAACCAACAGGTCGTCACCGCCGCCCATGTCCAGAGCGACTCCATTGCCACCTGCAATCAGGCCATGGTTGATCACCTCATCGGCCTTTTCTCCCTTCAGGGCCATACCCGTGCCGGATTGGGCCGTGATGCTTCCTCGATTCTCCAGCCAGACAGAGGTGAGCCCGGAGCTGCTCAGGCCATGACCCGGTGAGTTGATGTGCACGCCCGGGCTGTTGACGATGTCGACGGCTTTGATGATGTGTGACTTATCAAGGTTGGACGGGGTTTGGGTGAGGCGCGCGATCTCGTCGATATTCATCCCGTCGCGGCGCGGGGAGTTAGGCGTGGTGATGACTTTGACAATATTGGTGCCGAGCTGGCCATTTGAGGCCTGGCGGGCGGGGTGCCCGAACGAGCGCGGAGTGGTTGGAGGCGCGGTGTGTGGCTCGGGTGCTGCGGCGGGCGGAGTGGCAGCCTCGGCCAAGGCGTTGGCGCTTTGTGCGAAGAGTGCACCAAGGGGAGGGAAAAACGAGAGTGTCGATATCATGATTTCCGGCCTCGTTTGTATAGGAGACCGGAGTGTAGCGAGCAAAAAGTGGTGCTTAATGTCAGCCTTCAAGACCTGTGTGAGTGTGAAGGTTCTTCAGTTTCTGTCTTAAAACGCGCTTTGCCATTGGCCCATTAGTCCATGGTTGCGGCTGTTGTCGCCCACTTCGGCGGTGTACGCGATGCTCAGGGTCTGGTGCTCCGAAAGACGCATGTCCAGCCCCGTGCGCAAGGCCAGATTATCTCGGTCCAGCGAGGTACCGCCGATGCTGAACGCGCTGTTGAAGTCCTCGCGGGTTTCCCTGGCAAAGGATTGACGTACGCGGCTGTTGGTGTCGCCATACAAGTGTTTCCAATGGGCGCTCAGGTGCGGCTTGAGGGTGATCCGGTCGGCCACTGCGATGTCGCGGCTCAAGCGCAGGCCGAAGGTGCTGCTGAGGTTTTGCTGGGTTTGGGTGCCCACGTTCAACGCGCTATGGCCACCTTTCTCGGAGAAGCGGTCACGGTGATACCGTTGGAAGCCGATTCCGGCAAACGGTTCGGCATGCAAGCCGTCGGTGACGAACCGATGGCCCAGTTCGGCGAATGCGTTCTGGCTCTGGGCCTTGTACTTGCCCGTGAGGCGTTCGCGGTAATCGATGAAGTCGAAGTCCACACTGCGCGTGTTCTGCCCGGAATGGCTGCTGTACAGCGCGCCCAGGCGTAAAGCCCATGGACCGTCCTGGCGCACCGCATAGGCGCCCAGGTGCCAGCTGTCCACTTCACCGTTGAAATGCCGGGCGCTCAGGTCGCTGCCAGACTTGCCGCCCACCACGCCGACCCGCCAGGCGTCATCGATTGCTCCATCTGCACCCAGCAACAGGCCCTGGCTGCTTTGTTTCAAGCCGGCGCTGCCGTGTTGGGCATCGAGGGCACCGCTGCTGGCCAGGCCTTGGAGCCAGACACGGCCGTCCTCACCGGTGTGGTTATCCAATTGGCGTATGGCTGTCAGCAGGCTGGCGTGCAAGCGTTTCATGCTGTTTTGAGTGGCCGTGCCCAGGTTGGCGTTCTGGCTGCCGGCCAATTGCTCCAGCAGCGTACCCAAGCGACCTGGCTCCAGGCTGCTCAAGTACAGCCCGTAGTTTTCAAGCTGGTACTTTTCCCAGTCACTCAACTCCTCCGATGCCAGCGCGGCATCCACTGCGGAGTCCAGCACGCGGGCAACGCTCAGGCCGTTACGACTGTTGGCTCGGTCGATGAAATAGAAATCTTCGGGGGTGGGAGTGGCCGGGTCGAAATGAGTTTTCTGGTGATGTTTCGCAATCTGTTCGAACCACTCGCTGTCGGGTTCCATGTCGTCACGGGCCTGTGCGTACTGAGCACAGGTGGCCCCCAGCGCGAGCGTGATGGCGAGTACGAGTTGTTTCTGAATGAGTGGCATGTAAACCCACCTCCTGATGTATGAGGCGGGGAATTTAGCGGGGCACCCGGGGGATAACTGTCAGGCCAAGCACCGCGTGTTTGCGGGAGATGTCTCTAGTCCGATGCGATAAAAGTTCAGCTCGATTGGTGCAGTAAGCCTGAGGGCGATAGTGACTTCAATGACCTCACTCTCGCCTCGCATATCCCTTGCCATAGTGCCGCTCCATGCGTGCCTGGATCAGTTCCAGGCCGAGGGACATCACCCAGTAAATGATCGCAGCGGTGGTGAGCATCTCGATATAACGGTAGCTGGAGCGCCCGTAGGATTGCGCCAGGAACATCACTTCCCACACGCCCATCACCGAGATCAGCGACGAGTCCTTGAGCATGGAGATGAACTGGTTGGTCGCCGGCGGGACGATGGTGCGCATGGCCTGGGGCAGGGTGACGTGCCAGAAGATCGCACTGTCGCGCATGCCCAGGGCCAATGCGGCTTCCCGTTGCCCCTGAGGGACGCCCAGGATGCCGGCGCGGAAGATCTCGCTCAGGTACGCGCCGTAGTTCAGCGACAGCGCGATGATCCCCGCGACGATGGCGCCCGGAACCAGGCCCAGCTGCGGCAGGCCCAGATAGATCAGCAGGATCTGGATCAGCAACGGCGTGCCACGGAAAAACGACGCGTAGAAGCTGGCGATACCAAAGGCCACGGCACTTTTGGACAAGCGCCCGAGCGCGGTGACGAAGCCTAGCACCGACGAGGCGGCAATCGAACACAGGCACAGGAACAGCGTCAGCGCTGCGCCTTGCAGGAAGCCATTGGGTGCCAGGTGCAGGCCGACCAGGTTGGGCAGCTTGTCGAGAATGATCGAGAACTTCAGGTCAAAGCTCAGGAAGAAACTGGCAAACAGGGCGAACAGCGCCGCCCAGGTCAGGTAAAGCCGCGTGCGAAAGCCCAGCAGGGCGCGCGCAGGTTTTGGGGGAACACTCATTGGCTGATATCGGCACCGATCCATTTTTGCGACAGTTTGCTCAGGGTGCCGTCCTGTTTCAACTGGGCAAACACCTCACGCACCTTGGCGTCCCACTGGGCGTCGCCTTTTTCGATGGCCACCGAGTTGGGTTCGGCATACAGCGCTGCGCCGGCGAGTTTGAAGCGTTTGTCCTGGTCCAGGCGCGGTTGGGCCGTGACCAGGTTGGTCAGGATCGCATCCAGGCGCACTCCTGCGCCCAGGCCGAGGTCCTGGAAGGCGACGTTATCGGTGTCGTACGGGGCGATCTGCACGTTCTCGAACGGGTACTGCAACTGGGTGTCCTCGGCGCCTTCGATCACCAGGTTCTTGTTCAGGTAGCTCTCGTAGCTGGAGGCGCTGGTGAGGCCGACTTTCTTGCCGCTCAGGTCCTTGGCGCCGTGGATGCTGTCATCCTTGGCATTGACCACGATCACGGCAGGGGAGGCGTAATACTCCACCGGGAAGTCGAAGACTTCGGCGCGGGCCTTGCTCGGGGTCATCGAGCAGATGCAGATGTCATAGCGCCCGCTCCAGCGGCCGGCGGCGATCACGTCCCACGACGGCGTTTCCAGGCGTAGTTTCACACCGAGCTTTTGCGCGACAGCCTTGGCCACATCGACATCGAAGCCGTCGAGCTGGTTTTGCTCGTTGAGGAACGAGAACGGCGGGTAGCTTTCCATCAGCACGCCCACCAGTTCTTTTTTCTTCTCAACCCGGTCCAGGGTCGCGCCGCCAAAGGCTTGGGTGGAGGCAGCAAGCATCGTCAGGCCCAAGGCCAATAGCAGTTTAAGTTTCAAGGAGGCACCTGAATAAAAAAGAGGTTGTTATGAACCGAACGGAACGTATTAAATAGTTATAAGAACGACTCTCATAGTGAGTTATTTTCATAAGCTTATGAGTAAAAAGCATATGGGCGCAGTAAGCACAGTAATTCTGGACGGCGGCATGGGCCGTGAACTGCAACGCCGCGGTGCGCCCTTCAGGCAGCCGGAGTGGTCGGCGCTGGCATTGAGCGAAGCACCGCAGGCGGTGGAGGCGGTGCATGCGGCCTATATCGACAGTGGCGCCAACGTGATTACCAGCAACAGCTATGCGGTGGTGCCGTTCCATATCGGCGAGGCGCGCTTTGCTGCCGAAGGCCAGGCCCTGGCGGCGCTGGCGGGTGAATTGGCCAGACGGGCGGTGCAGGCTTCGGGCAAGGCCGTGCGCGTGGCCGGCTCGTTGCCGCCGTTGTTTGGTTCGTATCGGCCTGATCTGTTCGAGCCGCAGCGCGTGTCTGAGCTGTTGACGCCACTGGTACAGGGCCTGGCACCCCATGTCGATCTGTGGCTGGCGGAGACCCAGAGCTCAATCGTCGAAGCGCGGGCGATTCATGCGGGCCTGCCGAAGGATGGCAAGCCGTTCTGGCTGTCGTTTACCTTGAAAGACGAAGACACCGACGAAGTACCGCGCCTGCGTTCCGGCGAACCGGTGGCGGACGCGGCCGAAGCGGCGGCGCAGTTGGGTGTGCAAGTGTTACTGTTCAATTGCAGCCAGCCGGAAGTAATCGGCGCGGCGATCGATGCCGCACGCCAAACCTTCGAACGGTTGGGCGTGGCGATTCAGATCGGTGCCTACGCCAACGCCTTCCCGCCACAGCCCAAGGAAGCCACGGCCAACGACGGCCTGGACCCCTTGCGCGAGGATCTCGACCCACCGGGCTACCTGCAGTGGGCGGCGGACTGGAAAAAGCGCGGTGCCAGCCACTTGGGCGGGTGCTGCGGGATCGGGCCGGAGCACATTGCGGTGCTGGCCCAGAAGCTGGGGTAAGCCTTAAAGCGCCTGGCGGCGACACTCCGCCAGGCCCTTCAACTGCCCGGAACCTGCCTGGTTCGCCTCCGACAACCACGCCTCAAACCCCGCACCCACCGTCGGCCATTCCGAATCCAGGATCGAATACCACGCCGTATCGCGGTTCTGCCCCTTCACCACCATATGCTGGCGGAACACCCCTTCAAAACTGAACCCCAACCGCTCAGCCGCATACTTGGAGCGGGCATTGCCGTTGTTGCACTTCCACTCCAGGCGGCGGTAGCCCTGTTCGAACGCGTATTTGGCCAAGAGATACACCGCCTCGGTGCTTTTGGGTGAGCGCTGCATCGGCGCGCCGAAGGTGACATGGCCGATTTCGATACGGCCCTGGGCCGGGACGATGGACATCAGGCTGAGGATGCCCTGCACCTGGCCGGACGCACGGTCGACCACGCTGAAGAAATACGGGTCGCTGTTCGCCGCATGGTTGTTCAACCACGCATCAAACGCGGCGCGCTCGGCAAACGGGCCGTAAGGCAGGTAATCCCACAACTTGGGGTCGGCACCGGGGCCTTCGAGGGCTTGCCACAATTGAGCGGCGTGGCGGGCCGGGTCGAGTTTTTCCAGGCGGATAAAGCGCCCTTCAAGCAGTTGCGCGGTGGGCGCCGGGGCGCCCTTCCAGTCGGCGAGAGAAGTGGACATGCTGCGCTCCTTAAAGACCTTTGCGAAATTGAATGAAGCCAGGGCGTTCGGCGATGCGCTCGTAGAGCTGGATCGCGGTGGTATTGGTCTCGTGGGTCAGCCAGTGCACCTTGCAACAGCCGTCGGCCTTGGCAGTGGCGTAGACGAACTCGATCAGTTTACGGCCGACACCGGTGCCGCGCTGGACCGGGTCCACCAGCAGGTCCTGCAGGTAGCAGGAGTTCTCGATGCTCCAGTTGGAACGATGGTAGATGAAGTTGACCATGCCCACCGCCTTGCCATCCTGCCAGGCCAGCGCGGAGTGGGTCGGCTCATGGGCATCGATCAGACGCTGCCAGGTGCTTTGGCTGACGGCGTCCGGCAGTTCGGTGTTGTAGAACGTCAAGTACGCTTGCCACAGCGGAAGCCAGGCGGCGTGGTCGGTTGCGGTGACCGGGCGGATCTCGATCTGGCTCATTCTGAAACTCCTTGGGGAATAAAGCGCGCGAGGGTCTGGTCGCGTATATCGGCGCTGGCGGCCAGGCCGTCGCGCACGCCGGCGATGTCCGCCGCGCTGCGGTTCTGGCTGAGTTTGCGTTTGCCGATCAGGCGTTCGATCGGCAGGCTGAAGCCGACGATGGCCTTGAGCATGCCGTCAATGTAATCAGCCGGGGCGTCGCTGACTTTCCAGGGCTGGGCGCGATTGCCCTCGTGGCGGTCAGTGAGTGCGCTGACCACGCCTAGCAGGCGCTCGGCATCGGTAAACACCTCGGCCTTGCCATAGGCATGCACCGCGATGTAATTCCAGGTGGGCACCACTTTGCCGTGCTCAGCCTTGGCCGGGTAAAACCCCGGGCTGACATAGGCCTCGGCGCCGGCAAAGATCACCAAAGCCTCGCTGCCGTCTTGCAGGTCTTGCCACTGCCGATTGGCCTTGGCCAGGTGCCCGTACAGCGTGCCGTTGGGGCCTTCGTCGGGATTGAGCAGCAGCGGCAAGTGGCTGGCCTGCAGGCCTTGCTTGCCAAAGGTGACCAACTGCGCCAGGCGTGTGTGCTGGATCAGTTGCTGTATTTCGGGCAAGTCGTCGAGGGCAAAAGCGCGTGGTGTGTACATGAATATTTTCCTTGGCGAATGCCTGCATCCTAGGCAGGCTAATGGTTCGTTGTAAGAGCCATCTTCGGCCAATTTCATAGGTCCAATATGATGTCGCCCATTTCGCCGCCGCTGTCCTTCAACCCTGCCGGTATCGAGCTGGATCGTCGCCAAGGCCTGACGCGCCAGCTTTATGAAGCCCTGCGTCAGCGCGTGCTGGATGGGCGCCTGGCCAGCGGTACGCGCCTGCCCGCCAGCCGTGACCTGGCCGCTGCGCTGTTGATTTCCCGCAACAGCGTCGTGCGCGCCTACGATCAGTTGTACGCCGAGGGGTTTGTCGAAGGCCGTGTGGGTGATGGCACCTATGTCGCCCAATTGCCCACGGCAAAAAAACTATCCACAAAAGTATCCACAGGCTTATCAACAAGGTTATCCCCAGTCTTATCCACAAAGTGGATGGATTTGCCGCAAGATCTCGACGGCGAAGTTATCCACAGGCCGGCCTTGGGGCGCGTGCAAAGTAACCATTTGCCACAGCCGCCGTCGGGGCCGCCCAAGGCATTTCGCGTGGGCGTGCCAGCCTTCGATCTGTTCCCTTTCGAGGTCTGGGCCAAGCTCAACGGGGCGTTCTGGCGCAAGCCGGACCTGGCGCAGCTGTGCTATGGCGACCCGGCGGGTGACAGCCGCCTGCGCGGCCTGATCGCCGCTTACCTGCGCAGCTCACGGGGCATGCAATGTACGGCTGAGCAAATAGTGATCACCAGCGGTGCACAACAGGCAATCAGCCTTTGTGCACAGCTGCTGGTAGAGCCAGGCGATGGGGTAGCGGTGGAAAACCCGGGCTATCGGGCCGCCGGGCACGCGTTCGCACTGGCCGGTGCCAACCTGCAGGGCGTGCCGGTGGACAGCGACGGCATCGATTGCCAGGTCCTGAATACCTTGGGTGATTGCCGCCTGGCCTATGTCACGCCCTCCCACCAATATCCGCTGGGCGTGGTGATGAGCCTGGCGCGGCGCCTGGAGTTGCTGGCCTGGGCCGAGCGCACCGGCGGTTGGATCGTGGAGGACGACTATGACGGCGAATACCGCTACAGCGGCGCACCCCTGGCGCCGCTGGCCGCGCTGGACCGCAGCGGCCGCGTGCTGTACGTCGGTACCTTCGGCAAAGTCGCATTCCCGGCCTTGCGCCTGGGCTATCTGGTATTGCCGCCAGGCCTGGTTGATGCTTTCTCACGGCGCCGTGCGGTGGATATGCGCCACTCGGAAGTCAGTACCCAGGCGGTGATGGCCGAGTTTATGGCGGCCGGGCACTTCCAGCGGCATATCCGCCGGATGCGGCGCGCGGCATTGAGCCGGCGCAATGCCTTGCTCGCCGGGTGGCCGCGTGGTCTGCCGGGGGTGGGCGAGTTGCCCGTTATCGCTGCAGGGCTGCACATGACCGTGCGCGTGGACAGCCTGGCCCGCGAGCAACAGCTGCTTGAGCAGGCCCGTGCCGTGGGCGTCGAAGTCAATGGTTTAAGCAGTTACTGGCTGGCGCACTCCACCACTCCGGCAGACCAGCGCGCCGGCCTGGTGCTGGGGTTTGCCGCCGTACCCGAGACGGCTGTTGCCGAGGCCCTGGCAACGTTGCGCAGGGCCTGGCATCACGATTGACGGTCAGGCCTGGAAAAACAACGAGCGGGCCAGGATCGGGCTGATTTCACTGCGATAAATCGCGATCTGGTCACGGTCGCTCAAGCCCGTGCGGTGTACAGCACCCCCCAGCTTCTGCTGGTCGCGGGTCTTGAGGTGGCCGGCGGTGTAGTGCTCCAGCGCCGTCTGGGGAGACTCATAGTGAAAGTGCGCATACCAGAGCACCGCATGGGTCTGGTGATCACGCACCTCGTATTCGTCCAGGTAGTTTTTGCCGGGGCCCTTGAGCCGCCGCCGCGTGACCACTTTGGCGATTTTCACCAGGCCTTGGCTGTGCAGCCACTCCACCCGTGCCGCCGTGGGTGGTTGTTGTTTGGTCATGCTGATGCGGGTGCTTGTGCCCAGTTCGTATAGCCGTTGTGCGGCGTCATTGAGCCGGCGGTTCAGGGCTGCGGCGGGCGGACGGTCGCTTTCCGTGAGGTTGAGCCGGGTGAGCGCCTCTTCGATCGTGGCCATTGCGTGTTCAAGGCGTGCGGCGTACTGGTGGAACATCTCTTCGATTTCCACCGGAATACGCCCGGCTTTCTTCGCGTGGTCCAGGGTGCGCACGGTGGCGGCGGGCTCTTCATCCAGCAGGCTCTGGGCGGCGTCGATGCTGCTACCCAGGTCGATCACCTGGGGCTCACGCGGGCTTGAGGGTGTGCTCTGGCGTTCGACCCAGACCCCAGGGGTTTTTTCGTGAAAGGTCGCGATGAGTTTGCCCGTCACTGGGGCCTTGACGTCCACCAGGCCGCTTTCGGCTTCACGGGGCTCGCCCACCACCACCCCGTTAAAGCGTGTCTTGATGACTTTGCGCTTGGGTGTCGGGGGGGCTTTTGATGGGCCAGGCTTGGGCTCCAGGGCTTTTCGTTGCCTGATCAAGAGCGCCAGTTCATGCACCGCCTGTTGGTTGAATTCATCGATGCGTTGGCGCAGGTGTTCCAGGGGTTCTCGCTGCACCTGTTCCGGGTGTTCGGCGTGCAGGTCCAGCAGGCGTTGGTCGACAATCGCGAACTGGTCGACCAGGCTGTTGAGCACGTCAATACGCTCGTGCAGGTCGCTGATGCTGGTTTCCACCAGGGTCTCGATCCACGTTTGCACCGTGAGATCGGCGGTATCCACGATGTCATTGAGTTGTACCCGGGCGTCGGTGAAGGCCTCCCCGCTGCCTTCGCCAATACACAGGTAGCGGCTGAGGGTGAGTTGCATGGCCTTGAGGTCGTGCAGCTTGAAGTCGGGCAGGGCCTGCACGCTGGTGTGGATGACCTTGGCACCCTCTATGCCCAGGCTTTCCAATTGGCGATAGCGCGATTGCGCATACTCCATGCGGTTGATCATATCCAGGTTCAGCTTCGCCATCGTCTGTGCGATCTCGTTACGCTGCTTGATGTCCAGGGCGGTGACGGCTTCCATGTCTTCCACCGACACCAGCAACTTGTCGCGAAAGACCGGCAAGCGTTCCGAGATGGCCGAGCGGGTCAGCAGCAGTTGTTTGTTCAGGTAGTCGATCATCGAACTCTGGTAGTTGGGTACCGAATCGATGACATTCAGCGAACGTAACTGGCGAATGGGCACGTCATAGTCGGCCAGGCGGCTGTCGACCTTGTCGAGGAACGCCTGGCGCTGGCGATCGGAGGAGGGCCCGGGCACCGGGTCTATCGCGGCGTGGGCCTGGGCGACTTCAGCTTGCCCGCGCCGTTCGTCAGCATCGAATTGGTTGAGTTTCTGCCGGAGGTCGGTGATCCGCGAAGGTGCCTTGCCGCGAGCCGATTGCCGGCGATTCCTGAAACCGGCACCGCGCAGGCGCAGGCGAGTGTCGACAAACCATTGCCCGGCCAGGTTGCTCACCAGCAGCGGGCCGACGTGAGTGGGGCGGCCCGGATCGACGATCATGACATTGTCGTTTTCATCCACCGCCACCTCGAACCAGCGTGCGCCCACCGGCGCGTACCATTTATCGGCAAGCGCACAGAGATGCAGGTGCGGCCCTGTTTCCTTGACGGCTTCCCCCAGCCCGTCGGGCCTGGCCACTTTGAAGCGATCCAACGTGGCCCCCAGGCTTGTCGGAGAGCGTTGGAGTGCGCCGCTGTTGTACAGCGGGCCTTGATGGCGAGCGGGCGGTTCGGCGTCGGGCAAGTCGGGGCGGCGCATCACGGGGATCCGGCGCTCCGGCGGCAGTCTGGTTTCAGGCGCTTGGGTCGGGGTGGCTTCATGTTTCGGCAACGTGGCCTTGGGCGTCTTTCGCAGCGGCGGATGGCGCAGGGCGACGTGCAGCACCAGGGCCATGCCCAGGTTGAGCAGCAGATCCACCTGGGCTGTCCAGGACACCTGCCCGTCAGGCTCCGGCTCCGCCTGGGCGGTCGCCTGCAGGTCGTCCATGATTTGCCAGATCCAGGCCGCGATGCCCACGGTGCGGCCTATGAATGGCAACGCCGCGCTGAAAATCAGCCAGCCGGCTTCTCGATAGCTTGCCCAGCGTTTCTGGGCGTTGGACACCGATTGCCGCGTCGCCAATTCAACCATCGCGTTGGCGTTGTCCCTGAACAGCGTCGCCAGGCTGTCGTTGCCCATCACTTCGTTGCTCAAGGCCAGGGGGCCGCTCATTTGCACCACCACTTGCGGCTCCACCAACCCGCGCACCACGGTCCACGGCGAAGGTAATGCGGCAGGGAAGACATACTGCTCGTAGTTGAAGCGCACATCTTCGGCCAGCCAGGCCAGTACCGAGTCGCGCAGGGTGCGGTGATGCTTGATGGCGTACAACAGGTTTTGCCGTGACGGGTACTGGATCAGCACTGGCTCCAGCAGTGGGCGGTACAACAGGCACGGGCCTTGGGTGTGGTCGCGGGGGCCGATCACAAACATATTCGCCACCCCATCCTGCGCCTGGCTGGTGCGCAGGGTTGGAATGAACGCCAGGCGCCGGATGACGATCTCTTGTCCCTCGACCTGCCGTTCATGGACGTGTGCCTGCACCGCGGCAGCGATATAGCGATAACCGCGATCATCGATGCCGTGCAGGCCCTGGATCTTCCACTGCAAGGCCAGCAGTGGCAGTTGCACCCGCAAGTGCGAGGTGTAGAGGGTTTGCCGGCGCCTTGATTGAACGGGGTCGTCGAGCAAGGTGTGTTTGATCAGCGTCGGGTAGCGTTCACCGATGTCGAGGGTTTCGATCACGTCCTTGAGGTAGTTGTACGTCAGCCATTGCGGCCCCTCGCCGCCGTTGTAGTGCACGCTGGGCGTACCGGTGGGCAGCCCGGTGAGGTTTTCCAGGGCCAGGTCGATCAGGCTGCGCCGGGTGATGTCAGTGGTTCCGGGCAGCACGAAGGTGCCCCAGACCACCGGGCTCTCGATGCTGATCTCTATCTTGTCCAGGTTCAGGCTCGCGCCATTTGCATGGGCCTTGATCCGGTTTTGCAGTTGCTGCCTGGCGTAGTCGCGGATCGGCGGGATACCGTCCTGGAAAGACTGCCCGTGGTTGTGGGTATGCAGTTCGGCCAGCTCGATCACATAACGGCTGTAGGTCGATACGTCCAGATCCGAGGCATTGGCAAGCCAGTCGGGAAGTTGCTCGTGGATCTGGCGGATGCTCGACAATGAGTGATCGCTCAAGTCTTCAATCACCGGCAGGATGCGCGCGACGGCCTGGCCGGTGACGGCAGCCGTGGCGGGGGCTTCAAGGTCGGCGGAGCCAATTGATCCGATGGCCTGCAATTGCAGGGCGATCAGGTTGCACGCCAGGCTGTCGAAAAAATCCCCGGCGGGTTCGTACAATCGCCATTGCACGGTTACCTCCCCCTCCGCTTGAGTCAGTGCCGCGGGCAAGGCTTCGCCGAGCTTTTGCAGTGACTCGAATTTCTCGTAGCCGTTGATCAGCGAATACGTCAGGACCCGCTGGCGTTGCTCATGTACCCCGATCAGCACCGCGATATCCGACAGGCCGACGTGAGTGGAGCGGTTGTTTTTAAGTCCATCTATATCGATCAGGTAAGCGTGCGTCTGGAATGTGTCGAAGTTCCGACGCTTGGCCCGGTCCGGAAAGTGGAACAACGTCCTGGCCATGGCGCAATCGTGTTCATCCCAGCCGTCCTGCGCGGTGACGTTCCACACGTTGCGCAGGGAATGGGAAAGTGTTTGCCAGCGTGGGCCCGCCAGGCCGTTGGAAGCGTTCCAGTAGTCAAGTTGCTGCTCCTGGAAGGCGGTAAAGATCAGCGCCGCCAGCTCATTGATCAGCCGCGCAATGGCATCGATCTGCACCGGCAGGTGCACGGCGGGCTTGGCCTCGGGCTCCAGGGTGAGGAAGTGTTCGCCGTCGATATAGATCACCGGCTCGGGCGCCAGGGCCTGGTTGGCCAGCACCGAGGTCAGCGATTGCGCGGTGGCGGGTGCGGATTGGATGACATCGCCAACGATGCGCCAGTGCGGCGTGATGACCATGGCCAGGTCAGGGTCGATAGCGAGTGTCGGGTATTGCTCCATGAGGGACGAACGCAACAGGTTGGCGGCAACGTCGCGGATCGACGGGCCGACGCTCAGTTGCGTCAGCAGCTCATAGCTGCTGGGCGGGCGATTGTTGCTAGGGGGTGAATCGTTGGGCATCTGCAGCTCCTTGGCCTAGGTCGGCATGAAGAGCTGCAAGGTAATTGGCGCTGCGGCCGGGCGGTCGGTAGATAAGTCATCATGGCCGGGAAGCGCACTTCCCGGCCACATTTGCTCAGGTCCCGGACTTGATCCTGGACCAGGCGCGGGTCCTGGCGCGTTCGGCGTCACGTCCCAGAGGTTTCAAGGTATAGAGCGTGGCCATCGCGGCTTCGGTGGGGTACAGGTTGGGATTGTTGCGGATCGCCGGGTCCACCTGCCCGGTAGCGTCTTTGTTGGGATTGGGGTAGCCGACAAAATCACTGATCGGCGCAATGACGTGCGGTTGCAGCAGGTAGTTGATGAAGGTGTAGGCGTCCTGGGGGTTCTTCGCGCCCTTGGGAATGGCGAGCATGTCGAACCAGATCGGCGCGCCTTCCTTGGGCAGGCGCATGTCTACGATCACGCCGTTCCTGGCCTCCTTGGCGCGGTTGGCGGCCTGGGAGAAGCTGCCGGAGTAGCCGACGGCGACGCAGATGTCGCCGTTGGCGATATCGGCCATGTACTTGGAGGAGTGGAAGTAGGTGATGTACGGGCGGATCTTCAGCAGCAAGGCTTCGGCTTTTTCATAGTCCTTGGGGTTGTTGCTGTTGGGGTCCAGGCCCAGGTGCTGCAAGGCCAGGGGCAGGATCTCCGAGGGTGAATCCAGCAGTGCCACGCCGCATTGCTTGAGCTTGCTGATGTTCTCCTCCTTGAAGATCAGGTCCCAGCTGTCCACCGGTGCATCTGCGCCCAGCGCGGCCTTGACCTTGTCGGGATTGAAACCAATCAGGATGGTGCCGTACATGTAGGGCACGGCGAATTTGTTGCCCGGGTCGTTGGCCTCGATCAGCTTCATCAACTTGGGATCGAGGTGGTTCCAGTTCGGCAACTGGCTGCGGTCCAGGGCCTGGAACACACCGGCCTCGATCTGTTTGGCCAGGAACACGTTGGACGGCACCACCACGTCATAGCCGGAATTACCGGTGAGTAGCTTGGCTTCCAGGGCTTCGTTGGTGTCGAAGATGTCGTAGACCAGTTTGATCGACGGGTTTTGGGCCTTGAAGTCTTCCAGGGCCTTGGGGGTGATGTAGTCGAACCAGTTGTAGACCCGCAGGTTTTTTTCTTCAGCGTGCGCGGCGGTGCTTAATACGGCGGCGCAGAGCACAAGCGACTTGAACAGATTCATTCGACTGCCCCTTCAAAACCTTCGAGAACGTTGACGGCATTGATGCCGATTTCTTCCACCGCGTAACCGCCTTCCATCACGAACAGCGTCGGCTTGCCCAGGCGGGCGATACGCTTGCCCATGGCCAGGTAGTCGGGGCTGTCGAGCTTGAACTGCGAGATGGGGTCGTCCTTGAACGTATCGACGCCCAGGGACACCACAATGACGTCGGCGCCGTAGCCCTCAATCGCCTGGCAAGCCTGTTCCAGTGCGGCGCTCCAGGTGTCCCAGCCCGAACCGGCCGGCAACGGATAGTTAAAGTTGAAACCCTCTCCGGCCCCGTCGCCCCGCTCATCGGCATAGCCGAGAAAAAACGGAAACTCGGCTTCCGGGTGCCCGTGGATCGAGGTAAAGAGCACGTCACTGCGCTCATAGAAAATCGATTGGGTGCCGTTACCGTGGTGGTAATCCACGTCGAGGATCGCAACCTTCCTGTGGCCGTGATCGAGAAATGCCTGGGCGGCGATGGCGGCGTTATTGAGGTAGCAATAACCGCCCATCAAGTCGCTGGCGGCGTGGTGTCCCGGTGGCCGGCACAGCGCGAAGGCACTGTGGGCGCCTTGCTGGATCGCCCGTTGCGCGGTCAGCGCCACCTGCGCCGCACTGTAGGCTGCCTGCCAGGTGCCGGCGGTAATCGGCGCGCCGCCGTCGAAGCTGTAGTAACCCAACTGGCCGTGCAGGCTGGTGGGCATGACGGCGCGCAGGGTGCGGGCGGGCCAGGTATAGGGCAGCAGGTCGCCGTCTTGGCCGAACTCGAGCCAACGGGCCCAGGCACCTTTGAAAAAATCCAGGTACTCGCGGCTGTGGATGCGCTGCAAGGGGGCCAGGTCAAAGTCCTGCGGGGCTTGCACCGGGCCGAGCTGGCGGTCCTTGACCCGCTGCAGCACATGGTCGGCGCGGGCGGGCATTTCGAAGCAGGGCATCAATTGCCCGTCCATCAATTCACAACGGCCGTGGTGCAGATGATGATCGTCCGAATAGATCGTCAGCATTGTTGTTCTCCGCAGGCTGCTTGGGATGCCTTGCAGTGTTGCGGCGTGGGCAGGTTTGGAGAACGGCAGGAGCGGCCAAAAGGGGATAAATATGGCCAAAGCCTGTGTCCGTTATTCGCCCCATGTGGGGGCACGCGACTCAAGCGCGGAACTGACTCGGTGCCACGCCGCTCCAGCGTACGAAGGCGTGCCTGAAACTTGCGGTTTCACTGAAGCCTAACTGTTCGGCGATGCGATAGATCGGCAGTTGGTCCTCGCCCAGCAACTGCTTGGCCCGCTCGAAGCGTAACTCGTCCAGCAGTTCCTGATAGCTGCAACCCAGGTCATGCAGATGCCGGCGCAAGGTGCGCGGCGAACAGTTCATCTGCCCGGCCAGGCCATCGATGCCGGGGGCGGCGTTCAATTGGGCGGCCAGCAATTGGCGTACCCGGCCGAGCCAGGCCTGGCGCCCGGTGAATTCGGTGTTCTGTTTGCGGCAGCGCTCGGCCATGGCGCGGTGGGTGATGGGGTCGGCCAGCGGCAACGGCTGGTCGAGCCAGCGCCGGTCGAAAGCGAAGGCATTGGCGCTGGCAGCGAAGGCAAGAGGGCAATCGAAGTGCTCGGCATAGCGTGCGCGATAGTCGGGGGCGCGGTGTTCGAAACGCGCACCGAGCAACGGCAGGGCATGGCCCAGCAGATCGTCACAGATGACCTTCAACGACACCAGGCAGAACTCGACATTGAAGGTGGCCAGCGCCGGGTTTTCCCGATACCCGTCGGCGGTGAACCAGATGCGCTGGCCGTCGTCTTCCAGGCTCAGCTCGAAAAGTGTTCCCAACAGCGCCGGATAGCGCAGGGCCAGGCGCAAAGCGTCACCGAAGGTGGCACTGGTCAGCAGCGCGTAGCCGAGCATGCCGTAGGATGACACGTGCATGCGCCGGCCCAACTCCAGGCCGATATCGCGGCGCAGGGCCACGGCATTGGCACACACGCGCATCTCCTGGTTGGTGGTGATGCGCGTGTCGGCGCGGTTCAGGTCGGCGCCGCAGATACCGCTACCGGCCAGCAGCACGTCGCGGCTCACGCCCTCGGCCCTGAAGGTGTCGAGTACCAGGGAGACGGCGTTGAGCGTAGTCAGGTGCGAGTGCAGCATGGGGGAGTCCTGCCAGGGTTTGCCCAGAGGCAGCAAGGAGTGTGCCGCCTACTTGTGGTCAAAAAATAGCCGTTTGGCCGCCTCCAGGCTGATCTCGCTGCGGTAATAGTCGATTTGCTGCTGCTCGTTCAGGCCTTTGACCGAGTCGGCCGCCGAGCCTTGTCGATATTCATGGGTGGTTTTCAACCGTGCGCTGAGGTAGGCCTTGGCAGGCGTCCAGTCGGTCGAATAATGAAAGTGCGCGTACCAGAGCACTTGATGGGTCGCGCGCTCGGTGATGATGTATTCGTCCAGGTAGTCCGGCGTGCTGCTTTTGAGCCGGCGACGCCTCACGGATTTCTTGATGACGATCTCGTCGCGCTCGCTCAGCCATTCGACGCCTTTGGTGGTTGGGGGCTGATGCTTGATCATGCGCGTCATGCTTTCGGATGCGCGTCGGTACAGGTCCTGCGCGGCGTCGTTGAGCTGCTTGCCAAGGGCGGTTGCCGATTGGGTTTGATCGGCTGTGAGGGTGCTGTCGGCCAGGGCCTGCTCGATGTGCCGGTTGGTCTCTTCCAGCCGCAACGCGTGACGGTGGTACAGGTATTCGATGCCGACGGCGGTGCGCCCGGCTTGGCGTGTTTGCTCGATGGCCCGTTGCCTGAACGCGGGCAAACCGTCCAGCAGCGTGCGGCCCTGCCCGAGGCTGGCTTGAAGCTCGGGCACCGCCTGCTCGGTGTGTGCAGGGCTCAGCCGTTGCACCCAGACGTTGGGGCTTTTCTCATGGAAGGTGGCAATGACCTGCCGGGTCAGCGGTGACTTGATATCCACCAGGTCAGTTTCAAGGCCGACCGCCGTCAGGCGGGGCTCGCCGATCATCACGCCGTTGTAACGGGTATGGATGAATTTCTTCAAGGGCTTGGGGGGCGTCGGTGGAGGGGTGGGCCGGTTGCGCAGGATGTCCCGCTCAGCGTGCAGTTGGGACAGATGAGTCAAGGCCTGCCTGGAGAAATCCTTGACCTGTTTGCGCAGGCGTTCCAGCGGGGAGAGGTGGGTCAGGCTGGAAAACTCCTGGGAGAAGTCCTCCAGGCGCTCGTCAAGGACCTTGAATTGTTCGATCAGGCTGCTCAGGGATTCGATGCGTTCGTCCAGCCGCGCCTCGCTGCGTTCGTTGAGGGTGTCGCGCAGGGCCTGGACCGACAGATCGGCGTTGTCGACAATCTCATTGAGGTTGGCCCAGGCCTGGGGTGCACGGGTCGCGCTGTCCTCCGGCAGGCACAACCTGCGCGCCAGGGTTATCTGCAGGGCCTTGAGGTCGATGCTGGTGTAGGCCGGCAGTTTTTTCCTGGCGCTCTGGATCAACTGCACGCCCTCTCTGGCCAGGGTCTTGAGTTGAGTGAAGCGTGCATGGGTGTAGTCCAGGCGCGTGATCATGTCTTCACTCATCTCGGTCATTTGTCGCGCGTCTTCGACGTACCGCGCCGGGTGCCGGGTGTCGGGGTGTTCGAGCTGGTCAAGCACGACCCTGAGCTGGGGGGTGAAGGTGGTCTGGGCCTCCCTGATCGCTGCTTCGGTAAGCTCCAGTTGCGCTCTTATATAACCCAGGGCTTTTTGCTGGTAGTCGGGGACCGGGGTGAACACACTCAGGGTCTTGAGGTGTTGCAGTGCCGCTTCGTAATCCGCGCTTTGCTGGTCGAGGGTGTCCATGTAGTGCTGGCGTTTGACTTCTGCAGCGTTACCGGAGACGTCGGTCATGGCCTGGCGGGCCTGTTGCAGCGCTCTTTGTGCGGTCTTCTTGGCGTTTTCGAAGGCCTCGAGCTTGGCCCGTACTTCGGCGGCCTTGAGGGTCGCTTCCGCTTCGGCTTTGTTGAGCATGCGCTTGGGGCCGCCGCCGCGCAGGCGCAGGCGGGTGTCGACGAACCATTGGCCGGCGGCGTTGTGAATCAGCGGCGGTCCGGTTCGATCCGGCTGCCGAGGGTCGATGATGACCACGTTGCCCTCGTCGTCCGCGCTCACTTCAAACCAGCGCTCGCCGACCTGTGCGTAGAAACGCTCGGCGACGCGGGTAAGGTGGCGGGTCGGCCCCGGGCGGGTGTCGACGCTGCTCGCCGCGCCAGGCTGGCTGACTTTGAAACGGTCCAGCACCCGCCCCAGGGTGGCGGGCGAGTGATTGAGCGCGCCGCTGGTATGCAGCAGTGGAGTGTGGCCCGCTGGGCTTTCATTGCCGGCGATGGCGCCCAGCTGTTTGATCTCGACACGCTGCCCTGCCGAGGGCTCGGTCGGCCTGGATTCCCGCTCGGGCCGAGCGCCGCGGGGACGCAGGCGCGTGCTGATATGCAGGGTAATCGCCATCGACAGGTTCAGCAGCACGTCGGTGAAAGTGGTCCATTGGACCGCGGTGTCATCCTGCTCCGTGGCCCCGACAAACTGTTGCAACTGATCGACGACCTGCCAGATCCATAGGCCTGTCGCCACGCTGGGGCTGGTAAAGGGCAGCGCGGCATTGAGGAGCGTCCAGCCGGTTTGCTTGAGGGTCGCCCAGCGGTTTTCGGTATTGGAGGTCGACTGGCGGTCGGCCAGCTTGACCAGGGCCTGGGCGTTGGCTTCAAACAGGCCGGCGAGCAGGTCACCCTTGAGTGGGTCTTTGCCCAGGCCGATGGGGCCGCTCATGGTTTCCAGTGTCGAGGCGTCCACCAGAAAATCGGCGACGGCCCAGGGGGAAGGCAATGCTCCCGGGAACACATAGTTGGCGTAAGCATCGCGCGCGCTGTCCGGCAACCAGGCCAGCACCGAACGGCGCAGGTCGGGGGACTGGGCAATGGCGTACATCAGGTTGGCCGGGGACGGATATTGCACCAGGGCCGGGGTGAACAGAGGTCGATAGAGCAGGCAGGGGCCGGCGGCGGGATCTTGCGGGCCGATGACGTACATGTTTTCGACCTCATCGGCAGTGGCGTCGCCCCGCCGTTGCGGGATGAACGCCAGAGGCCGCATGACGATGGTCTGCCCGTCTACTGTGTGATCCGAGGCATCGGCTTGCATCAGGGTGGCGACGTATCGATAGCCGCAGTCATCGATGCCATCCTGTTGCTGAATCTTGCCTTGCAGGGCCAGTAACGGCAGCTGGATGCGCAGGTGCTGGATGTAGAGGTTCTTTCGCGATGAGGCCTCGCGGGGCATTTCCAGCAGCTTGCTTTTGATCAGCGCCGGGTAGTTCTGGCCGATGTCCACCCGGGAAACGAGGCTCTCGATGTACTCGACGGTCAGCCAGTCCGGCAGATTTTGGCCGTTATGCAGCTGCAAGGTCTTGTTGCCGACCGGGATGGCGATCAGGTTGTGCAGCGCCAGTTCGGCGAGGTTGAAGGTGGTGGTCTCGGTCATGCCGGGCACCGTGAAAGTCCCCCACACCACCGGCTGCTGGACTTTCAGGGTGAGCGTATCCAAGGCCAGGGCACCGGCTTGCGGGTGGTCGTTGAGGATTTCCGCCTTGAGGTGATTGAGCGCGTACTGCTCGATGGGCGGGATATCGTCCTGATACGACTTGCCGCCGGTGCTGCTGTTCAGGGACGCGAGGTCCTTGAGATGCCGCGCATAGAAGTTCAGGTCGGACGTCGACGCCTCCTGCAGCCAGCCCGGCAGCGCCTGCTGATACCACTCGCGGTCGGGGCCGGGGCCGGTGGCCAACTCGGTGGCACCGGGTGGCGCAGCCGTGTCCGGGTGGCGCAGGTCGGAGAAGTCCAGGCTGCCAATAGCCTCGACCTGCAAGGCAATCAGGCTGCAGGCCTGGTGATCGAAAAAATTGCCGTCAGGTTCGAACAGGCGCCATTGCAACTGTGTGCGGGGCGCCGAGGTGTCCAGGCGAGCGGGCAGGCTTCGGCCCAGCTGTGCCAGGGACGTGAACTTCTCATAGCCCTTGAGCAGCGAGTGGGTGAGGATAACGTCTCGCCCGGCCTGCTTGCCGATCAGGACCGACAGCGCGAGCCGGTTGAGGTGGGTCACCTGCGCGCCGTCGACCTGATCGATGTCGAGCAGGTAGGCGTGGCTGGTGTATGGGTCGTCGAGCCGTCGCACATCGTAGGTGGGCGCGTGAAACAACTGGCGCGCCATGGCGCAGTCGCTTTCGTTCCAGCCCGGTGCCTGCCGGACATTCCACACCCCGCGCAATGAGTTGGACAGCTGATGCCAATGGGGGCCGCTGCCGTTGCTTTTGTTCCAGAACGCCAGCTGTTGCTCCTGCCAGGCCGCCAGCATGACGGGGGCCAGGGTATTGAGCAGATGGGCGATGTCACCGATGCGCACCGGCAAATGGGTTGGCGGCTCGGTGAGCGGTTGCTGGGTCAGGAAGTGTTCGCCTTCGATGTACAGGGTCGGTTCGCCGAGCACGGCCTGATCGGTCAGGCTGTCGCTCAGTGTGCGGTAGGCGGTGGTAGTGGCGCAGGCCTGTTCGTCGATGATTTCCCAGCCGGGGGTGCCGATCAGGCAGATATCGGGGTCGATTGCCAGTGTGGGGTAGCGGGCCTGCAGCGCCTGGCGCAACAACACCGCCGCCACTTCCCTGAACGACGGGCCTGTTAACAGTTGGGTGAGCAATTCCAGTGGCTGTTGTGAAGCGATTGAGATGGGCGTGGTCATGGGGCATCCCTGTCTTGCCGGTTGATGGGAACGGCCCGAGGTGTTCGCTCGGGTGTTCCATGCTAGGGGCCGGCCAGCCAGGGAAGGGGGTGACTATCTACAGTGCGGCGGTGGGGTCAGCTCAGTTCGCCGCACAGGTCCAGCTCTACCAGTCGCCGGACTTCGGCGATGGACAGCCCGGCCCCGAGCAACGCGTTGAGCTTGCCGAATACCGCTTCACGGGTCATGCCGCCACCTGACAACACGCCCACGCCGCGCAGGCGGCTGCCGGCTTCGTACACATCCAGTTCCACGCCGCCTTCATGGCATTGGGTGATTGCCACGACCACGATGCCGTTTTCTTCGGCGCGCTGGAGGCTGGCAAGAAACTCAGGGTTATCGCTGGGCCCGGTGCCGCTGCCGAAGCATTCCAGCACCAGTGCCTGGATGCCACTGCCGAGCAGTGCGTCCAATTGTGCTGCGGCGATGCCCGGTACCAGCGGCAATACGCCGACATTGGCCAGGGCCTTCGGCTGGCGGTAATCCAGCGCGGCGGGCAGCGCTTCGGCTTGGGCCACACCGCCGTTGCGCTGCAGCGCGGCGAACGGATGGCGACCAAAGCTGCGGATCTTCGCGCAGCGGGTCGGGGCCATCAGCGCGCCGTGGAAGTACAGGTGCACGCCGGGCGCCAGGCCCTCGCCCAACGCCAGCAGGGCTCCGCTGACGTTTTCCCAGGCATCGCTGTCGGGGACGCCGGCAGGCAACATCGAGCCGGTGAACACCACCGGCGCCGGCAAGCCCAACAGCTGGAAGCTCATCGCCGCCGCGCTGTAGGCCAGGGTGTCGGTGCCGTGCAGGATCAGCACGGCATCGCAACCGTCATCCACGGCCTCGACCACGGCGGTGCGCAGGCGCTGCCAGTAGGCGGGGGTCATGTTGGCGCTGTCGATCAGCGGGGACATTTCCCGGAAGCGCCAGGCGGGTACTGACACGTTGGCGAGCTGTTCGCGCATGCGCGCTTCAAAACCGGATGCGGGCGCCAGGCCATTGGCGCTGGCCTGCATGCCGATGGTGCCACCGGTGTAGAGCACCATGAGGTTATTGGCTGGGGACATCGAAGATTCTCCTGAACGAAAAACGCCGCCGGGCCCAGAGCATGCCCAAGGCCGGGCGGCGTGTCATCTGTCTACGCTCAGCGTTGCACTTGAGCGTTCAGTTCTGCCGATGCGGCAACGTCCGGTTTTGCCGGGTTGGCCGGCCAGGCCTTGCGGTCCAGGTCCAGGTCTGGGAACTGGCTGGAGTCGAACACCGGGGTCTTGATGCCTGCCGCGCGCTGGTTGTCGTAGTCGTTCAGGATGCGCATGGCAATCTTGAACAGGAACGCCAGGGCGAACAGGTTGACGAACGCCAGCAGGGTCATGGTGATGTCGGCGAAGGCGAACACGGTGCTCAGGTTCTCGATCGAACCCCAGAAAATCAGCACCAGCACCAGCGCGCGATAACCCATCAGCACCTTGCGGTTGTTGCCCACCAGGAAGCGCAGGTTGCTCTCGCCCAGGTAGTAGTTGTACATGATCGAGGTAAACACGAACAACGCCAGGGCCACCGAGATAAACATGCGGCCCCAGTCACCCACCACAGCGGCCAGGGAGTTCTGGGTCAGGGCAATGCCGTCGCCTTCGAAGCCTGGGGTGTAGAAACCGGAGAGCAGGATCAGCAACGCGGTGCAGGTGCAGATCACGAAGGTGTCGAGGAACACGCTGAACGCCTGGACCACGCCTTGGGCGATCGGGTGTTCTACCGAAGCGACGGCCGCTACGTTGGGCGCACTGCCCAGGCCGGCTTCGTTGGCGAACACGCCGCGTTTCACACCCATGATGATCGCGCTGCCTACCAGGCCACCGAAGGCTTGGTCGAGGCCGAAGGCGCTTTTGACGATGGTCGCGAGCATGGCCGGTACGTGGTCGAATTGCAGCACGATCACATACAGGGTCACGGCGATGTAGACCAGGGTCTTGACCGGTACCAGCAGGTCGGCGATCGAGGCGATGCGCTTGATCCCGCCGATGAACACCAGGCCCAGCAATACCGCCAGGGCCAGGCCGGTGTAGGTGGTGTCCAGGCCAAACGCGTTGTTCAGCGAGTGGGTCACGGCGTGGGCTTGCAGGCCGTTGAAGGCAAAGCCGAAGGTCACCAGCAGCAGGAACGCCATGACCATCCCCAGCCAGCGCTTGTGCAGGCCGTGCTGGATGTAATAGGCCGGGCCGCCACGGTAGGTGCCTTCAGCGTCGGTGCGCTTATAGAGCTGGCCGAGGGAGCACTCGATAAAGCTCGAAGACATGCCCACCAGCGCGGTGACCCACATCCAGAACACGGCACCCGGGCCGCCCAGGGTCACGGCAATGCCGACACCCGCGATGTTACCGGCACCGACGCGACCGGCCAGGCTGAGCATCAGCGCCTGGAACGAGCTGAGTTGGTCGGAGCTGTTTTTCAGGCTGTCGCGAAACACCGAAAACATGTGGAAAAAGTGACGCAATTGAACGAAACGCGAGCGGATCGTGAAATAACCGCCGAGCCCGACAATGAGCACGATCAGTACTTTCCCTGAGAGGAAGTCGTTGATGACTTCGAGCATGGAGTGTTCCTCGCTGATTTTTCTAATGGCAAACGCAGGACGGTCCTACCCCTCGCATAGCACCAGGCAGTGCGCGACGGTTCGACCCCAATCCTTTTGCGGGTGTTGTTATTCATGCGCTATCGCGTGTATCCGGGCTCGTTACCGACGGCCGCAGACGCGAAGAGGGGCGGCACTATACCTAGGCGAACGTGATCCGTCTGCTCGGGCTGATTAAAGGTTTCAGCCAAGCCATTACAGGGGAGGTGGGTTTGCGGTGCGATATTGGATTTTTTATGGGCGTCATTTCACAACCTCGGAGCAAAAAAAAGGGCCTGAAGAACGAGCCTTCAGGCCCTCAAAAGGTGAGAGGTGTCTAGTCCCTCAACCTGGTGAGCGGTGCAACAAACGCTTAGGCCTTCAACGGGACCAGGCGTGGGGCAATCATGTTTTCGGGGCGCAGGATGTCGTCGAGCATGGCGTCGTCGAGCAAGCCTTCTTCGCGCACCAGTTCCAGCACGCCGCGGCCGCTTTCGAGGGCGATACGCGCAATGCGGGTGGCGTTTTCATAGCCGATGTACGGGTTCAGCGCGGTGACCAGGCCGATGGAGTGTTCCACCAGTTCGCGGCAGCGGGCTTCGTTGGCGGTGATGCCGACGATGCAGTGCTCGCGCAGCATGTCCATGGCGCGTTGCAGCAGGCGGATCGAGTCGAAGATCTTGAAGGCGATCAGCGGCTCCATCACGTTCAGTTGCAGCTGGCCGCCTTCGGCCGCCATCGTCAGGGCCAGGTCGTTACCGATGACTTGGAACGCGACTTGGTTGACGGCTTCCGGGATCACCGGGTTGACCTTGCCGGGCATGATCGAGCTGCCTGGCTGGCGCGCCGGCAGGTTGATCTCGTTGATGCCGGTACGTGGACCGCTGGACAGCAGGCGCAGGTCGTTGCAGATCTTCGACAGTTTCACCGCGGTACGCTTGAGCATGCCGGAGAACAGTACGAAGGCGCCCATGTCGGAGGTGGCTTCGATCAGGTCGGCAGCCGGGACCACTGGCTGGCCGCTGATAACGGCCAGGCGTTGTACGGCCAGGGCCTGGTAGCGCGGGTCGGCGTTGATGCCGGTACCGATGGCGGTGCCGCCCAGGTTCACTTCGGTCAGCAGTTCTGGCGCCAGGGTTTTCAGGCGGGCCAGGTCTTCACCGAGGGTGGTGGCGAAGGCGCGGAATTCCTGGCCGAGGGTCATCGGCACGGCGTCCTGCAATTGGGTGCGGCCCATTTTCAGCACGTGGCTGAATTCGACGCCCTTGGCGGCGAATGCCTGGATCAGACTGTCGAGGCTGGCCAGCAGCGCGTCGTGGCCCAACAGCAGGCCCAGGCGGATCGCGGTCGGGTAGGCGTCGTTGGTCGACTGCGCCATGTTCACGTCGTTGTTGGGGTGCAGGTACTGGTATTCGCCCTTGTTGTGGCCCATGGCCTCCAACGCGATGTTGGCGATGACTTCGTTGGCATTCATGTTGGTTGAAGTGCCGGCGCCGCCTTGAATCATGTCCACCACGAATTCTTCGTGGAAATCGCCGCGGATCAGGCGGGCACAGGCTTCGCTGATGGCCGCGTGCTTGGCTTCGCTGAGCTGGCCCAGCTCGCGGTTGGCGTCAGCCGCCGCTTGCTTGACCATTGCCAGGCCGACCACCAATTTCGGGTAATGCGAAATCGGAACGCCCGAGAGGCGGAAGTTATTCACCGCTCGCAGGGTCTGGATGCCGTAATACGCTTGGGCAGGTACTTCGAGTACGCCAAGCAGGTCTTTTTCTGTGCGGAATGATGCAGCGGAGGACATGACGGAAATCATCTCGATATGGACCCGGAACAGGCCGGAACGCTCCGAATGCTAGGCCTGTAGGAAATTTTGGGCCAATGCTGTTAAACACTGGCCTATGCATAAACGGCATAATGTGAGTGTGACCCGGCTATCATGGCGGGCGTGTGTGCCAAAATGGTGCGTATCCGTGGGAGGCAGTGATGAACCTTGAGAGCAAATGGCTGGAAGACTTCAGTGCCCTGGCGGCGACTCGCAGCTTTTCCCAGGCGGCCGAGCGGCGCTTTGTCACCCAGCCGGCGTTCAGCCGACGTATCCGCAGCCTTGAGGCCGCATTGGGCCTGACCCTGGTCAACCGCTCGCGCACGCCGGTTGAGCTGACGGCGGCGGGACAGTTGTTCCTGGTCACCGCGCGTACCGTGGTCGAGCAGCTCGGCGAAGTGCTGCGCCATTTGCATCACCTGGAAGGCGGGCAGGGCGAAGTCATGCAGGTGGCCGCGGCCCACTCCCTGGCGTTGGGTTTCTTTCCGCGCTGGATCGCGCAATTGCGCAACGACGGCCTGAACATCGCCACGCGGCTGGTGGCCACCAATGTCGGCGATGCGGTGCATGCCCTGCGTGAAGGCGGCTGCGACCTGATGCTGGCGTTCTACGACCCGGATGCGGCGATGCAAATGGACGCCGAAATCTTCCCCTCACTGCACCTGGGCAACACCGAAATGCTCCCGGTATGCGCGGCCGACGCCGACGGCAAGCCGCTGTTCGACCTCGAAGGCGAGGGCAGTGTGCCGCTGCTGGCCTACAGCGCCGGGGCGTTCCTCGGCCGTTCGGTGCACCTGTTGCTGCGCCAGCGCGCGCTGCGCTTTACCACGGTGTACGAAACCGCCATGGCCGACAGCCTCAAAAGCATGGCCCTGGAAGGCCTGGGCATCGCCTGGGTGCCGCAACTGAGCGTGCGTGCCGAACTGGCCCGCGGTGAATTGGTGGTCTGCGGCGGGCCGCAATGGCATGTGCCGCTGGAAATTCGTCTGTATCGCTGCGCGCTGGTGCGCAAGGCGAATGTGCGGTTGTTGTGGCGCAAGTTGGAAGGTGGCGCGGCGCAAAGTACCTGAATGCGATCCCTGTAGGAGCGAGCGTGCTCGCGAAAAACCTGAGAGCGCCGCATCCATTCAGAACGCCCGCGTCATCGTTGGCGATCTTCGCGAGCAAGCTCGCTCCTACAGGGTCAATAAAACCGCCACTTTGCCCCGCTAGACAGATGGTCATCCCAGGGGCTGTTTATCTGGATTATTACGGTATACTGCGCGGCCTTCGGCCGGTCCAACCGGCCACATTTCGTACAACAAGCCACGCCGGATTTCCCGCGTGGCTTGTTGTTTTTTGACGCGCCTGCGGGCGCCCAGAGAGAAGAGGCACGACGATGAGTGCATTGGTTGGCGTGATCATGGGCTCCAAGTCCGATTGGTCCACCCTTAGCCACACCGCCGATATGCTGGAAAAACTCGGCATTCCGTATGAAGTGAAAGTGGTCTCTGCCCACCGCACCCCGGATTTGCTGTTCCAGTATGCCGATGAAGCAGAATCCCGTGGCATCGAGGTGATCATCGCCGGTGCCGGCGGTGCGGCACACCTGCCGGGCATGTGTGCGGCCAAGACCCACCTGCCGGTGCTTGGCGTACCCGTGCAGTCGGCAATGCTCTCGGGCGTGGATTCGCTGTTGTCCATCGTGCAGATGCCGGCCGGTATCCCGGTGGCCACCCTGGCGATCGGAAAGGCCGGCGCGATCAACGCAGCCCTGCTGTCCGCCAGCATCCTGGGCGCCAAGCACCCGCAGTTCCACGCGGTGCTGAAGAAATTCCGCGCCGAGCAGACAGACAGCGTGCTGGACAATCCAGACCCACGTATCGCCTGAGGGTGTTGACGATGAAAATCGGTGTAATCGGTGGCGGCCAACTGGGCCGTATGCTGGCCTTGGCGGGCACCCCGCTGGGGATGAACTTCGCTTTCCTGGATCCTGCGCCGGACGCCTGTGCGGCAGCCTTGGGTGAACACCTGCGCGCTGACTACAGCGACCCGGACCACCTGCGCCAACTGGCCGACGAAGTCGACCTGGTGACGTTCGAGTTTGAAAGCGTCCCGGCCGAAACCGTGGCCTTCCTGTCGCAGTTCGTACCGGTGTACCCGAGCGCCGAAGCCTTGCGCATTGCCCGTGACCGCTGGTTCGAGAAGAGCATGTTCAAGGACCTCGGCATTCCGACCCCAGCCTTCGCCGATATCCAGTCCCAGGCGGACCTGGACGCCGCCGTCGCCAGCATTGGCCTGCCAGCCGTGCTCAAAACCCGCACCCTGGGCTACGACGGCAAGGGCCAGAAAGTCCTGCGCACCGCCGCCGATGTGGTCGGCACCTTCGCCGAACTGGGCAGCGTCGCCTGCCTGCTGGAAGGCTTCGTGCCGTTCACCGGCGAAGTCTCGTTGATCGCCGTGCGTGCCCGGGATGGTGAGACCCGCTTCTACCCGTTGGTGCACAACACCCACGACAGCGGCATCCTCAAGCTGTCCGTGGCCAGCACCGATCACCCGTTGCAGGCCCTGGCCGAAGACTATTCCAGCCGCGTGCTCAAGCAGCTGGATTACGTCGGTGTGATGGCGTTCGAGTTCTTTGAAGTCGACGGCGGCCTCAAGGCCAACGAAATCGCCCCGCGTGTGCATAACTCCGGGCACTGGACCACCGAAGGCGCCGAGTGCAGCCAGTTCGAAAACCACCTGCGCGCTGTCGCGGGCTTGCCATTGGGCTCCACGGCCAAGGTCGGTGAGAGCGCGATGCTCAACTTTATCGGCGTGGTACCGCCGGTGGAGCGCGTGATCGCCATCCAAGACTGCCACCTGCATCACTACGGCAAGGCCTTCAAGGCCGGGCGCAAGGTCGGCCACGCCAACCTGCGCTGCAAGGACCGCGCAACGCTGCAAGCGCAGATCCTCAAGGTCGAAGCGCTGATCGCCGAGCAATAACCCGGGGATCGGCGGGAACCATTGGTTATCGCCGTCCTCTGATTGCAGGATGCCAAAGCCTGTCTAGGCTTTGGCATAGCTCACTTCATTCAGAGGGAAATGCCATGGGTATCATCGGAACCATCTTTATCGGCTTGATCGTCGGCCTGTTGGCGCGTTTCCTCAAGCCCGGCGACGACAGCATGGGCTGGATCATGACCATCCTGCTGGGTATCGCCGGTTCCCTGGCCGCGACCTACGGTGGCCAGGCACTGGGTATCTACCAGGCGGGTCAAGGCGCAGGCTTTATCGGCGCACTGGTCGGCGCCATTGTGCTGCTGGTGCTCTACGGCCTGATCAAAAAGAAGTAATCAGCCGACAAAGTCCTCTGCGCTGCGCAGGCGCAGAGGGCTAGAATGCTCGCCACTTGTACTTGCCGAGCCTCTCCATGCGCCGTCTCCTGTTGACTCTCCTTCTGCTGGGCTCTGGCCTGGCCCACGCCGGTGAATTGCCGGAAACCGACTGGCTCGACCTGATGCCGCTGTCGGACCAGAAGGCCCTCGAGGCCATGCCCGAGATCGACCACAACTCCCCCGAAGCCCAAGGCACGTTCACCGACAAAGGTGGCCTGAAGCAGAGCAAAGGCTTGCCGGCGGTGATGTATTCGACCAAGACCGTGGCTGCCATGAACGGCAGGAACATCCGCATCGGCGGCTACCCGGTGCCGTTGGAAACCGACGCCAAAGGCCGCAGCACCCTGTTCTTCCTGGTGCCATACCCGGGCGCCTGCATCCACGTGCCGCCACCGCCGCCTAACCAGTTGGTGCTGGTGCGTTATCCCAAGGGTTTGAAGCTGGATGATATCTACACGCCGCTGTGGGTGACCGGCACGTTGAAGGTGGAGACGGTGAATAACGATTTGGCCGACGCCGCCTATGCGCTGGATGCGGGCAAGGTGCGGGTCGTAAAGGAATCCGATCTATAAGCTTACGCTGAACCCAATGTGGGGGGCGGTGTGCCCCTCCCACATTTTCGATTGGGTTTACAGGGCGATAGCGGTGATGCTCACGCCCAGCGTGTGGCTTTCACCTGGGGCCAGGCTCACCACATCATCCAGCACATTCGCCGTCTCGATGCACAGCATGCCCTGCCAGCCATCATCGGCCATGTCGTCGAAGGCTTTGGCGCGTTCGGTCCAGGGGTTCCAGATCACGGTGGATTTCGAGCCTTGGCTGGTGAGCTGGATGCGACGCTGCCAGTCCTGATCGAGGATGCTCAGCGACGGGGGCGTATCGAGGTAGATGCGGTCGGTCTCGGCAGTGAAGTGCAGCAGGCCGGACTGGGTTTTCTCGCTCCAGCCATCGGCGGTATCGATGTATACCGAGCCGTCCAGGCCTTCGACCTGCACGTTGCGTACGTCGCTCACGGCGAAATAGGTGTGCAGCGCCTGGCTGAGCGTGACAGTGTCGTTGCCACGGTTGTGGCTGGTCAGGCGGATGTGCAGTTGGTTGTCCAGCAGCAGGCTCAGGCTCAGGTCGACCTGATGGGGCCAGCCGGGGAAGCCGCCTGCAGGAACCGGTAGTTGCAGGTCCACCCGCAGCGCTTCACGTTCAAGGGTGGTCCCGGCCAATGCCCAGGTCGCGGTACGCACGAAACCGTGAGCGCCCGCAGGCTGATCACTTTGGCGCATCGCCTTTACGCTGGGCCGGTTGCGGTCGAACACCCCAAACCAGGGCCAGCACACCGGGACGCCGGTACGAATGCCCTTGCCCTTCTTGAACACCGCCTCAGGGTTCGGCCAGATCAGCGGCTGCTCGCCTTCGCGGCCGTAACTGAAGATATGCGCGCCCTGCTGGGCGATCATCAGTTCGGCGCCGTTATGGCGGATGCGCCAGCAGTCCAGTTCGTCGACTTTCACGGTCTCAACGTGGGGCGTAGGCATAACAGGCACTCTCAATGGCAGGCAATGGGGCAATTGACCGTCAAAACCCCGCGAGGTTTAACGCGCGCGCGATGGCACCGAGCGTGTGCGGCCGCTGCCATCGATAGCGACGAACACAAACACCGCCTCGGTGACCTTGCGCCATTCGCTGGACAGCGGGTCGTCGCTCCACACTTCGACCATCATCTGGATCGAGCTGCGGCCGATTTCCAGGGCCTGGGTATAGAAGGACAATTGCGCGCCCACTGCCACCGGCACCAGGAACGCCATGCGGTCAATGGCCACGGTGGCCACACGCCCGCCCGCGACCTTGCTGGCCATGGCGGTACCGGCGAGGTCCATCTGCGCGACCAGCCAGCCGCCGAAAATATCGCCAAAACCGTTGGTTTCACGCGGGAGCGCGGTGATTTGCAGGGCGAGATCGCCTTGCGGGATAGGATCTTCTTGTTCGAGTTCGATCATGCCGGGGGGCCTCTGACCCGTGACGCTTTTATAGGTGGAGCAAGGTGGATAGCCGACTGTTAGAAAAACGTTTCAGCACAAACATACTCCGTTCGATACGTTTCTCGTAAGGCGTGCTAAAGGGAAACTCTGCCAAATCGGCTGGATGGCACCCAACGGCGTTTTGGCGCAGCAGCCCCTCAAGCCTGGGGTTCTTGCGCTTGCAAGGGCCGAGTATATCGAGACCCTGGCGCCACGACGACCTCCCGACGCTCATTTGGTCGGTAAATAGCCGCTGTATCGCGGCTTTTGCGCGCAACTGTTCTCCTGGCGCTGTGCTTTTACAAGCGATTTGCTATCTTGCCAGACCCGCCGCCAGTCCCGGGCGTGCCGTCCTTATCAAGCTGACTACTATAAGAGAAGCCTTGCCATGTCCTCCGTGCCCGCAAGCAGTGCGCAACCGTCGCGCCCGCTGACCCGCAACGACTACAAAACCCTGTCGCTGTCTGCCTTGGGCGGGGCGCTGGAGTTTTATGACTTCATCATTTTCGTGTTTTTCGCCACCGTGGTCGGAAAACTGTTCTTCCCTGTCGATATGCCCGAATGGCTGCGCATGATGCAGACCTTCGGCATCTTCGCCGCCGGTTACCTGGCACGCCCGCTGGGCGGCATCATCATGGCGCACTTCGGTGACCTGCTGGGCCGCAAGAAGATGTTCACCCTGAGCATCTTCATGATGGCGGTGCCGACCCTGATCATGGGCCTGCTGCCGACCTACGCGCAGATCGGCCTGTGGGCGCCGGTCCTGTTGCTGTTGATGCGCATCATCCAGGGCGCAGCGATTGGCGGCGAAGTCCCGGGCGCCTGGGTGTTCGTGTCCGAACACGTACCGCCGCGCCACATTGGTTACGCCTGCGGCACCCTGACCAGCGGCCTGACCGCCGGTATCCTGCTGGGTTCGCTGGTGGCCACTGCCATCAACACTATTTACAGCCCGGAGCAGGTCTCGGATTACGCCTGGCGCATTCCTTTCCTGCTCGGTGGCGTGTTCGGCCTGCTGTCGGTGTACCTGCGCCGCTGGCTGCATGAAACGCCGATCTTCGCCGAGATGCAGCAACGCAAGACCCTGGCCGCCGAGCTGCCATTGCGTGCCGTGCTGCGCGACCACCGTGGTGCCATCGTATTGTCGATGCTGCTGACCTGGCTGTTGTCGGCCGGCGTCGTGGTGGTCATCCTGATGACCCCGACCGTGTTGCAGACCATCTACCACTTCAGCCCGACTGTTGCGCTGCAAGCCAATAGCCTGGCCATCGTGACTTTGAGCCTTGGCTGCATTGCCTCCGGCGCCCTGGCTGACCGTTTTGGTGCCGGGCGTGTACTGGTAAGCGGTTGCGCATTGCTGCTGGCGACCTCCTGGACGCTGTACCACAGCCTCATGACCCACCCGGACTGGCTGTTCCCGCTGTACGCCTTGACCGGCCTGTTCGTCGGCACCATTGGCGTGGTGCCTTACGTGATGGTGAAAGCCTTCCCGCCCGTGGTGCGCTTCAGTGGCCTGTCGTTTTCCTACAACGTGGCCTACGCCGTGTTCGGCGGGCTGACGCCGCTGGCGGTGTCGCTGCTGATGAAGGAAAGCCCGATGGGCCCGGCTTACTACGTGGCTGTCCTGTGTGTGATGGGGATGGTGGTGGGTGGGTATCTGTGGAAGCGCGGGCGGTAACCCCGTTTAGCGCTTTTACCGGTAACCATGTGGCGAGGGAGCAAGCTCCCTCGCCACATGCCTTGCGTTTTATAACAATTACAGCTTGTTTCCAAGAAGTCGCTTAGTCGCTCTAACCTCCTCGTACGTCCCGACCTTCTCTCCTTTTGTTGTGTGATCTCCAATGCTGGCCTTTCATCCAATTGTCATATTTCAGACATAGAGTGTTCACACGGCCTCTCGATACTTGGCCCCGATCCAACTATCCCTATCTGCTAGGAGCAAGGCATGAAACTGAAACGTTTGATGGCGGCAATGACTTTTGTCGCTGCTGGCGTTGCGACCGCCAACGCGGTGGCCGCAGGTGTTGATCCGGCAATCCCGGCTTACGTCAAGACCACTGGTGTGTCGGGCAACTTGTCCAGCGTCGGTTCCGATACCCTGGCCAACCTGATGACCCTGTGGGCCGAGGGTTACAAAAAGGAATACCCGAACGTCAACATCCAGATTCAAGCTGCCGGCTCCGCCACCGCGCCACCTGCGCTGACTGAAGGCACCTCCAACCTGGGCCCGATGAGCCGCAAGATGAAGGACACCGAACTGGCGGCCTTCGAGCAGAAGTACGGCTACAAGCCAACCGCTATCCCGGTTGCCGTGGATGCCCTGGCCGTGTTCGTGCACAAGGACAACCCGATCCAGCACCTGACCATGGAACAAGTCGACGCGATCTTCTCCTCGACTCGCCTGTGTGGTGGCAAAGCCGATGTGAAAACCTGGGGTGACCTGGGTGTGACCGGCGACCTGGCCAACAAGCCAGTGCAACTGTTCGGCCGTAACTCGGTATCCGGCACCTACGGCTACTTCAAGGAAGAAGCCCTGTGCAAAGGCGACTACAAGCCTAACGTGAACGAACAACCCGGCTCGGCTTCGGTCGTGCAGTCGATCAGCTCTTCGCTGAACGGCATCGGTTACTCGGGCATCGGCTACAAGACCGCCAGTGTGAAGACCGTGGCCCTGGCCAAGAAAGGCAGCACTGACTTCATCGAAGACAGCGAAGAAAACGCCCTGAACGGCAAATACCCGCTGTCGCGTTTCCTCTACGTTTACGTCAACAAAGCCCCGAACAAGCCTCTGGCCCCGCTGGAAGCCGAGTTCGTGAAACTGGTTCTGTCCAAACAGGGCCAGGAAGTTGTCGTCAAGGACGGCTACATCCCACTGCCAGCCAAGGTTGCCGCCAAGGCCCTGGCTGACCTGGGTCTGAAAGAAGGCAACTGATTGCCTCTGCGGGGCCGGAATACCGGCCCCGCATCCGAATTTTCTAGTCCGCTGCCAGCCCTGCTTCGCGGCGGATTTGTTGCGTCACTGCACTGTCATCTTTCTGTCATACAGGATCGCTAGGGTGTGCGCATGAATGATCTGGCCAATTCCACCATGACGACAACTTCTCCCCCCAAGCGCATTGATTTCAATACGCCTGAGCTGCAACGCAAGCGCCGTATTCGCGCGCTCAAGGATCGCCTGACCCGTTGGTATGTGCTGGTGGGCGGCCTCGCCGTTCTGGGTGCGATCACCCTGATTTTCTTTTTCCTCGCCTACGTGGTCGCGCCACTGTTCCAAGGCGCCTCGCTGACCAAGGAAGACGCACTGACGCCCGCCTGGATGCAGGACGCCGGCAAGCCGTTGTTGATCTCCCTGGAAGAGCAGAACCAGGTCGCCATGCGGGTTTCCGACAAGGGCCAGGCGCTGTTCTTTGACGTCACGAGCGGTGCCGAACTCAAGCGTGTCGACCTGCCGCTTGCGCCCGGCGTGAGCGTGGCTTCCATCGGTGAAGACCAGCCGGGCAGCCCGCTGGTGATCCTCGGTTTGTCCAATGGCCAGTCCCTGGTGTTCCGTCACACCTATAAGGTGTCGTACCCGGACGGCAAGAAAACCATCACGCCTGCGATTGAATACCCCTACGGTGAAACGCCGATCGTGCTCGACGATGCCGGCCGCCCGTTGGAGCATGTTGCCCTCAACGCCACCGATTCGTCGCTGGTGGTGGCAGGCTCGGCCGGTTCGCACTTGAACGTGCTGACCCTGAGCCGCGAAGAAAACATGATGACCGGTGAAGTCACCAGCGAGCAGAAGCGTGTCGAGCTGCCGCAAATGACCGAGCCGGTGAAGGCGATCTTCATCGATCCGCGCCAGCAATGGCTGTACGTGATCAACGGCCGCGCCCTGGCGGATGTGTTCAGCCTGCGCGACAAGAGCCTCAACGGTCGCTACAAATTACTGGAAGATGGCACTGCCGAAGTCACCGCCAGCACCCAGTTGGTGGGCGGCATCTCGCTGATCGTCGGTAACTCCAAAGGCGGCCTGGCCCAGTGGTTCATGGCCCGTGACCCGGATGGCGAGCAGCGCTTCAAGCAGATCCGTACCTTCCAGATGGGCACCGCGCCCATCGTGGAAATCACCGCCGAAGAGCGGCGCAAAGGCTTTACCGCCCTCGACGCTTCCGGCAAGTTCGGCGTGTTCCACAGCACCGCCCACCGCACCCTGCTGGTGGATCCGGTGGTCGACGGCCAGGGCGTGTTTGGTATGTCGCCGCGCGCCAACCGCGTGATCGTCGAAGCCGGCGGCAAGCTGCAGCCGCTGCTGCTGGACAACCCGCACCCGGAAGTGTCCTGGAGCGCGTTGTGGAGCAAGGTCTGGTACGAAAACTACGACGAACCTAAGTACGTCTGGCAATCGACCGCCGCCAACACCGACTTCGAACCCAAGATGAGCCTGGCGCCATTGACCTTCGGTACCCTGAAGGCGGCGTTCTACGCCATGCTGCTGGCGGCGCCACTGGCCGTTGCCGCGGCGATCTACACCGCTTACTTCATGGCCCCGAGCCTGCGCCGCAAGGTCAAGCCGGTGATCGAACTGATGGAAGCCATGCCGACGGTGATCCTCGGCTTCTTCGCCGGCCTGTTCCTGGCGCCGTATGTCGAAGGGCATCTGCCGGGGATCTTCAGCCTGCTGATGCTGTTGCCGATTGGCATCCTGGTGGCCGGGTTTGTCTTCAGTCGCCTGCCCGAGTCGATTCGCCTGCGGGTTCCCGACGGTTGGGAAAGCGCAATCCTGATCCCGGTGATCCTGTTCGTGGGCTGGCTCTCGCTGTACATGAGCCCGTACCTGGAAACCTGGTTCTTCGGCGGCGACATGCGCATGTGGATCTCCCACGACCTGGGCATTACCTACGACCAGCGCAACGCCCTGGTGGTCGGCCTGGCCATGGGCTTTGCAGTGATCCCGAACATCTATTCCATCGCCGAAGACGCCGTGTTCAGCGTACCGCGCGGCCTGACCCTGGGTTCCCTGGCCCTGGGCGCTACGCCGTGGCAGACCATGACCCGCGTGGTGATCCTGACCGCCAGCCCGGGCATCTTCTCGGCGCTGATGATCGGCATGGGCCGCGCCGTGGGCGAGACCATGATCGTGCTGATGGCCACCGGTAACACGCCGGTGATGGAGATGAACCTGTTCGAAGGCCTGCGCACCCTGGCGGCCAACGTCGCGGTGGAAATGCCCGAGTCGGAAGTCGGCGGCAGTCACTACCGCGTGTTGTTCCTCTCGGCGCTGGTGCTGCTGCTGTTCACCTTCATCATGAACACCCTCGCCGAGCTGATTCGTCAGCGTCTGCGCAAGAAATACTCGTCGCTTTAAGAAAGGTAGAAGTCTGTGAAACAGAACTCCCTGAATGGATGGTTCAAGAGCGGCGCTCCGGGCGTCTGGATCAGCGGTGGCGCGGTGTCCATCGCGGTCATCATGACCATTGGTTTGCTGGCCGTGATTGCCGTGCGTGGCCTGGGCCACTTCTGGCCGGCCGACCTGATCCAGGCCAACTACAACGTGCCGGGCCAGGAAAACCATATCGTCATCGGCGAAGTGGTGCAGAAAGAGGAAGTGCCGCGCGAGCGCCTGAAAAGCGCGGGCCTGCCGGTGCCCGATGCGGGCCCTGAATTCATGACCCGCGAGCTGATCAAGGTCGGCAACCGCGATCTGAACGGCAACGACTTCACCTGGATTGTCGGCGAATGGTTGAAGGACCAGAGCACGCCGAAGAACCTGATGACCATCGAACGTCGTGAGTGGGGCAACTTCTACGGCACTCTGGTCAACGTCAAGCAGGATGGCAAGGTCATCGCTGAAGGCGAGGCCGCGTGGCCGGAGCTGCAAGCCCGCGTGGACCGCGTGAACAAGCTAGCGGCCCAGCTCAAGACCCTGGAGAAGTCCGACATCGGCGCGATCAACGCCGGCCTCGAGCGCATCCGCCTGCATGGCCGCAAACTGGAGCTGGAAGGCAAGCTCGACGCGGCCGCCCAGGCCGACATGGAGGCCGACCGCGCCGAGCTGAACGCTCGCTACCAGGACATCGAAGCGCGCCTGGCCGACCTGCACGCCCAGTTCAACCGTGACGCCTTGACCGCTCGCGATGGCAACGGCAAGGAAATTGAAATCGGCATCGGCAAGGTGGTGCACGCCTACCAGCCGAACGCCATGGGGACCGTGACCAAGATCGGTTTCTATGTCAGCAAGGTGTGGGAATTCCTCAGTGATGACCCGCGGGAGGCCAACACCGAAGGCGGGATCTTCCCGGCGATCTTCGGCACCGTGATGATGACCCTGATCATGGCGATGATCGTGACCCCGTTCGGCGTGCTGGCGGCGGTGTACCTGCGTGAATACGCCAAGCAGAACACCCTGACGCGCATCATCCGCATCGCCGTGAACAACCTGGCGGGTGTACCGGCCATCGTCTACGGCGTGTTCGGCCTGGGTTTCTTCGTGTATGTATTGGGTGGCTCGGTCGACCGTCTGTTCTTCGCCGAAGCGCTGCCGGCACCGACCTTCGGTACACCGGGCCTGCTCTGGGCCTCGCTGACCCTGGCGCTGCTGGCGGTACCGGTGGTGATCGTGGCCACCGAAGAAGGCCTGGCACGGATTCCGCGTACGGTGCGTGAAGGCTCCCTGGCGCTGGGCGCGACCAAGGCGGAAACGCTGTGGAAGATCGTGCTGCCGATGGCCAGCCCGGCGATGATGACCGGCATGATCCTCGCCGTGGCCCGCGCCGCCGGTGAAGTGGCGCCGCTGATGCTGGTCGGCGTGGTGAAACTCGCCCCGTCGCTGCCGCTGGACGGCAACTACCCGTACCTGCACCTGGACCAGAAGATCATGCACCTGGGCTTCCATATCTATGACGTCGGCTTTCAGAGCCCTAACGTTGAGGCCGCACGGCCGCTGGTGTACGCCACCGCCTTGCTGCTGGTGCTGGTGATCGCCACGCTCAACCTGTCGGCGGTGTGGATTCGTAACCACCTGCGCGAGAAGTACAAGGCGCTGGACAGCTAAAGCTATTCGCCACAAGCGGCAAGCTACAAGCCGCTTTTGCTCAAATCTTGCGGCTTGCAGCTAAAAGCGTGCAGCTACGAACGGAGTGAGACCATGCAACACGACACCCATTCCCACGGCATCAACATGTCTGCCCTGGGTCGCGACAAACAGAGCCTGAGCCTGGCCCAGGAAACCGTGGCCATCGAAGTACCGGGCCTGAGCCTGTATTACGGTGACAAGCAAGCGCTGTTCGACGTCAGCATGAACATCCCCAAGCAGCGCGTGACCGCCTTTATCGGCCCGTCGGGCTGCGGCAAGTCCACGCTGCTGCGTACCTTCAACCGCATGAACGACCTGGTGGACGGTTGCCGCGTGGACGGGGCCATCAACCTCTACGGCACCAACATCTACCGCAAGGGCGAAGACGTGGCCGAACTGCGTCGCCGTGTGGGCATGGTGTTCCAGAAGCCTAACCCGTTCCCCAAGACCATCTACGAAAACGTGGTCTACGGCCTGCGCATCCAGGGCATCAACAAGAAGCGCATCCTCGACGAAGCCGTTGAGTGGGCCCTTAAAGGCGCGGCGCTGTGGGACGAGGTCAAGGACCGCCTGCACGAATCGGCACTCGGCCTGTCCGGCGGCCAGCAGCAACGTCTGGTGATCGCGCGCACCATCGCCGTGGAGCCGGAAGTGCTGCTGCTCGACGAACCCTGCTCGGCACTCGACCCGATCTCGACGCTGAAAGTCGAAGAACTGATCTACGAGCTCAAGTCCAAGTTCACCATCGTTATCGTGACCCACAACATGCAACAGGCGGCGCGGGTTTCCGACTACACCGCGTTCATGTACATGGGCAAGCTGGTGGAGTTCGGCGATACCGACACCCTGTTCACCAATCCGGCGAAGAAGCAGACCGAAGACTACATCACCGGTCGCTACGGCTAGGAAGCTGTGGTTCTGATTGCACTGACGCTGCGGTTCTCCGCACCTTACCGGACGCTCCAAGGACGCCAACATGATTAGCAAAGAAGGCCTTACCCACCACATCTCCGCGCAGTTCAACGCCGAGCTCGAGGAGGTGCGCAGCCACCTCCTGGCGATGGGCGGGCTGGTGGAGAAGCAAGTCAACGATGCCGTGACCGCGCTGATCGAGGCCGACTCGGGCCTGGCCCAGCAAGTGCGCGAGATCGACGACCAGATCAACCAGATGGAACGCAACATCGACGAAGAATGCCTGCGCATTCTCGCCCGTCGCCAGCCGGCAGCATCCGACCTGCGCCTGATCATCAGCATTTCCAAGTCGGTGATCGACCTCGAGCGGATCGGCGACGAAGCCACCAAGATTGCCCGCCGTGCCATCCAGCTGTGCGAAGAGGGTGAAGCGCCGCGCGGTTATGTCGAAGTGCGTCATATCGGCGACCAGGTGCGCAACATGGTACGGGATGCCCTGGATGCCTTTGCGCGCTTTGACGCCGAGCTGGCATTGTCGGTAGCGCAGTACGACAAGGTCATCGACCGAGAATACAAGACCGCCCTGCGTGAGCTGGCCACCTACATGATGGAAGACCCGCGCTCTATCTCGCGGGTCTTGAGCATCATCTGGGTGTTGCGCTCCCTGGAGCGGATCGGTGATCACGCGCGCAATATCTCGGAACTGGTGATCTATCTGGTGCGCGGTACCGACGTACGGCACATGGGTCTCAAGCGCATGAAGGCCGAAGTTGAGGGTTCAGCCGATCAAATCCCTAATGTTCCGGGCGAACCTGACGATAAGTAAGGTTGCCCGAGAAATTAACGCCCGGCCTCTGGTCGGGCGTTTTCGTTTGTGGCGCCTGAATTTTTTGCGAATCGGGTAAAAGAAAGTCCGAACGTGACTACAGAGTTTTGGCAAAATGCCATTAGTCAGGCGTTTTGCGTGCCGAAGTTTTTATAGGATGAAGGGTCGATGAGTAAAGTCAGTGTATTGGTGGTGGATGACGCCTCGTTTATCCGCGACCTGGTGAAGAAGTGCCTGCGCAACTACTTCCCCGGGATCAAGCTTGAAGATGCGGTAAACGGCAAGAAGGCCCAGACCATCCTGATGCGCGAGAGCTTCGACCTGGTGCTGTGCGACTGGGAAATGCCGGAGATGTCCGGCCTGGAGCTGTTGACCTGGTGCCGTGAGCAACCGCACCTCAAGGCCATGCCGTTTGTGATGGTGACCAGCCGTGGCGACAAAGAGAACGTGGTCCAGGCGATCCAGGCCGGGGTTTCCGGTTACGTCAGCAAACCGTTCACCAACGAGCAACTGCTGAACAAGGTCAAGCAAGCCCTGCACAAGGTCGGTCGCCTCGACGCCCTGGTCGCCAGCGCGCCGACCAAGATGAACTCGGCCTTCGGCAATGATTCCCTGAGTGCCCTGACCGGTGGCAAGCCTGAAGCCGTACGTGCAGCCCCCGTTGCGGCGGCTGCGTCTGCGCCAAGCAAAGGCCTGCTTAACAACGCCCCGCCGGTCCAAGCGCCAGGCGCTGCACCCACTGGCGGCCGTGGCCAGGGCCAGTTGCGCCTGTCCAGCGGCACTCAGCAATGCGTGATCAAGGCGCTGAGCATCAAGGAGGCGCTGCTGGTGGTGCGTCGCGGTGAGGTCCTGCCTCAGGTACTGGAAAGTGCCGTGCTCGACCTGGAACAGGGCGACAACGCCGAGGTGGCGCGTCTCAACGGCTACCTGCACGCCATCGTCGCCTTCGAACCCAAGCCGGACAGTGACTGGCTGCAACTGACCTTCCGCTTTATCGACCAGGATGCGCAGAAGCTCGACTACATCTCCCGCCTGATTGCGCGCGGTACGGCGCAGAAGCATTTTGTGCCGGGGGCCTGACTTTCAGTCCGAAGGGGCGTGCCCCGGGATTGTCATGATCCCTTGCTAGCTTGCTGTTCATTCACTCCGGCAGGTTCGCGCCATGCTCCTTCGCCTTTTGCTGTCCTGCATGTTGGCCTTGGTCGCCAATTCGACCCAGGCCATGACCCTGTACAAATCCACCGATGCCAACGGCATGGTGTTTTTCAGCGATCGGCAAACCCCCGGCGCCCAGGCGTTCGTGATCCAGGAACGTAGGGTCGAGCGCGTACAGCCGCCGGTACTCTACAGGCCAAAACCCGTTTACCCGCAACAAGCCTACCGTTACCCCTTGCCCTGGCGTGGCGGTCCGTTCCGCCTGACCCAAGGTCCCAACGGCAGCTTCAGCCACACCGACGCCAAAAGCCGCTACGCCATGGACATCGCCATGCCCGAAGGCACGCCGATCATCGCGGCACGCAGCGGTGTGGTGGTGAAAATCGAGAATAGCCAGATCGGACGCGGCAACGATGCGTCAGGCAATTTCGTGCGCGTGCAGCACGATGACGGCACCCAGGGTGTGTACCTGCACCTCAAGCAAGGCTCGGTGAGTGTCAGGCCGGGGCAGCGTGTGGCGGTGGGCAGCGCGCTGGGGTTGTCGGGCAATACCGGCAACAGCAGCGGGCCGCACCTGCACTTTGTGGTGCAACAGAGTACCGCGGCCGGGCTGGTGTCGATTCCTTACGAATTCAACCAGCCGGTCGGGACATTGCCCAATTTTGCATTGGGCAATTGAGGGTCAATCCAGCAGCAGGACCTTGGCCAGCACGATCTTCGGCCCTTTCATCTTCTTGATGATGATCCGCAAGCCTTCAACCTCCAGCACTTCTTCCTCTTCCGGCACGCGCTTGAGGGTGTCGTAGATCAGCCCTGCCAGGGTTTCGGCCTCGATGTGGTCCAGGTCGACGCCCAGCAGGCGTTCCACCTTGAACAGCGGCGTATCGCCCCGTACCAGCAATTTGCCAGGCTGGTAGGCGAGGATGCCGCGCTCGGCCTTGCGGTGTTCGTCCTGGATATCGCCCACCAGCACTTCCAGCACGTCTTCCATGGTCAGGTAGCCGATGATCTTGCCGTCGGCTTCTTCCACCAGGGCAAAGTGCGCGCCGCCTTTGCGGAACTGCTCCAGCAACTGCGACAACGGCATGTGCCGCGACACACGTTCCAGCGGGCGGGTCAGCTCGGCCAGGTTGAACGATTCGGGGATGTGGTCCAGGGCCGCCAGTTCCAGCAGCAGGTCCTTGATGTGCAAAAGCCCGACGAACTCGTTGCGCACCGCGTCATACACCGGATAGCGGCTGAATTTATGGCGACGGAACAGCGCGAGGATTTCCTTGAGCGGGGCGTTGAAGTCCAGGGTCACCAGGTCTTCACGGGAGTTGGCCCAATCCACCACTTCCAGCTCGCCCATCTCCACGGCCGAGGCCAGTACGCGCATGCCTTGGTCGCTCGGGTCCTGGCCACGGCTGGAGTGCAGGATCAGCTTGAGCTCTTCGCGGCTGTAATGGTGCTCGTGGTGCGGGCCGGGCTCGCCTTGGCCGGCGATGCGCAGGATCGCGTTGGCGCTGGCGTTGAGCAGGTAGATCGCCGGGTACATGGCCCAGTAGAACAGGTACAGCGGCACCGCCGTCCACAGTGACAGCAGTTCGGGCTTGCGAATGGCCCAGGACTTGGGCGCCAGTTCACCGACCACGATGTGCAGGTAGGAAATCACGAAGAACGCGGCAAAGAACGACACGCCCTTGATCACTTCCGGCGATTCGACGCCTGCGGCGCCCAGCAGCGGTTCGAGGATGTGCGCGAACGCCGGCTCACCGACCCAGCCCAGGCCCAGGGAGGCCAGGGTGATACCCAGCTGGCAGGCCGACAGGTAGGCGTCGAGCTGGCTGTGCACGGTACGCAGGATCTGCCCGCGCCAGCCGTTGGTGTGGGCGATGGCCTCGACCCGGGTCGAGCGCAGCTTGACCATGGCAAATTCCGCCGCAACGAAAAAACCGTTGAGCAGTACCAGGATCAGAGCAAAAAGAATCATGCCGAAATCGGCGAAGAGTGTGGCGAGGGTGATACCAGGGGAAGGGTCCATGATTGGGTTTTGCAGGTTCCGTGTGTTCAATAAGGGGTGACAGAAGGGCCTGAAAGGCAGGCGCAAGTCGGCCAATGTAGCGGCTGACGGGGCGCTTGCCTAGTGGTTGCTGCCGGGTGGGGCCTGGAATGCCTTATTCGAAACAGCACAATTCCAATTGTGGGAGGGGCCTTGCTCCCGAGAGCAGTGTGTCAGTCTGCATATCTGATACTGATGCACCGCCATCGGGAGCAAGCCCCCTCCCACATTTAGTTTTGTGCTGTGTTTGAGTTATTCGTCATTTCCGACGAGCCGCGAACGGGTCATCTGCGCAGGTGGAAAATGGCAGGTGAATGTACTGCCATGTCCCAGCACGCTGCTGATTTCCAGGCGTGCACGGTGGCGCAGCAGCACATGCTTGACAATGGCCAGGCCCAGCCCGGTGCCGCCGGTGTTGGAGTTGCGGCTGGAATCGACGCGGTAGAAACGCTCGGTCAGGCGCGGCAGATGCTTGGCGTCGATGCCGATGCCAGAGTCCTGCACGCTCAGGTGTGCGCCTTGCTCGTCGGCCCACCAGCGAATGCGGATAGTGCCCTTGTCCTGGGTGTACTTCACCGCGTTGAACACCAGGTTGGAGAACGCGCTGCGCAATTCGCCCTCGCTGCCTTTGAGCAACACCTGCGGGTCGGCATCCAGGCTGATCTGCTGCCCGCGCTCGCCCGACAGGGCCTTGGCGTCATTCTTGATGGTCTGCAACAGGCTCTGGACGGCTACCGGTTGGTTGTCCGACGGATAATCCGTGGCCTCGAGCTTGGCCAGCAACAGCAAGTCGTTGAGCAGGGTCTGCATGCGTGAACCCTGCTGCTGCATTTGCTGCAGGGCACGGCTCCAGCGCGGGTTGATCTCCTCGACGTTGTCCAGCAGCGTCTCCAGGTAGCCGCAGATCACCGTCAAGGGCGTGCGCAGTTCGTGGGAGACGTTGGCAACGAAGTCTTTGCGCATCTGCTCCAGCTGATGGATGCGGGTTACGTCGCGCACCAGCATCAGGTGTTCGTTGTTGCCGTAGCGGGTCAGGTACAACTGGATACGCACACGGTCGTTGGTGGGCGAGGGGATTTCCAGGGCTTCTTCGTAGTTGTCCTGCTCGAAGTATTCCTTGAAGCGCGGGTGACGCACCAGGTTGGTTACCGGCTGGCCGCTGTCCTGGGGCGTCTTGAGGCCCAGCAGGGTCTCGGCGGCGCGGTTCCACCACTCCAGGTTGCCGTCGCTGTCGAGCATGATCACCGCGTCCTTGAGCGCAGCGGTGGACTCCTGCACCCGGTCGATCACGGCTTGCAGGCGCCCGCGTACCCGTTGGTCGCGGCGTTGCAGGTGGTAGATGCTGTCGAACACCTCACCCCACAGGCCGTAGCCATCGGGCGGTGCTTCGTCGGGTTTGTGCTGGCGCAGCCATTCATGCAGGCGCAGCAATTGCTTGAGGGTCCAGCCCAGGTACAGGCCGATACCGATGGCCAGGCTCCAGCCGTAATAGCCGCTGACCAGGCCCACCAACAGGCAGGCGGTGATCAACAGGAGCATGTGGCGGATCAGGGTGCCATGCCAGTTCTGGTTCACTTAAACATGCGTCCTTGTCAGCTGTTAAGGAAGGAAAGTGACTGGCTCAGCCCTTGGTGGAGAACCGGTAGCCGGTGCCGCGCACGGTTTGTACCAGATTCTCGTAGGCATCACCCAAGGCTTTGCGCAGGCGACGGATATGCACGTCGACGGTGCGTTCCTCGACATACACGTTGCCGCCCCACACCTGGTCCAGCAACTGGCCACGGGTATAGGCACGCTCCTGATGGGTCATGAAGAATTGCAGCAGGCGGTATTCGGTCGGGCCCATCTCGGCCGGCTTGCCGTCGATGGTTACGCGGTGGCTGATCGGGTCCAGCAGCAGGCCACCGACTTCGATAGGTGCTTCGCCATCGGTCGGGCCGGCACGGCGCAGCACGGCTTTCAGGCGCGCTACCAGTTCCCGTGGGGAAAACGGCTTGGTGATGTAGTCATCGGCGCCGACTTCCAGGCCCTGGATCTTGTTGTCTTCTTCGCCCTTGGCGGTGAGCATGATGATCGGGATATCCCCGGTCAGCTCATCGCGCTTGAGGCGGCGGGCCAGTTCGATGCCGGAGGTGCCGGGCAGCATCCAGTCCAGCAGGATCAGGTCCGGCTTGCGGTCGACGATAATGGCATGGGCCTGCTGGGAGTTCTCCGCCTCCAGGCAGTCATAGCCGGCCATTTCCAACGCAACGGCGATCATCTCGCGGATGGGCGCTTCGTCGTCAACAATCAGAATGCTCCTGCCAACCATGCTCGAAAATCCTCTTGTCATTTAACTGTCTTGCGCCGCATTAGATAACGGAATTATTGCAGTCGTGTGACAGTAATTTAGTCGCTTGGGCAATTCGGGGCACTCTGGACTACGCTTTGGGTCCGAATCCTGACAACCACAAAAGGAAGGTTCCGATGACTCACAGTACTTTTTCTTGGAAGGCCCTGCTGGTCACGGCGGCGTTGACGCTCCCGACACTGGCATTCGCGGCGGAGCCGGCGATGACCCAGAACGGTCTGTTAGTGGATCACAGTGGGAAGACCCTTTACACCTTCGACAAGGACGCCGATGGCAAGTCAGTGTGCAAGGACCAGTGCGCGACCAACTGGCCGCCGCTGAAAGCAGAGTCTACCGACAAATCAATGGGCGATTGGACCGTGATCACCCGTGATGACCAGACCAGTCAATGGGCCTACAAGGGCAAACCTGTCTACACCTACAAGGATGACCACAAGGCCGGTGACAAGAGCGGTGATGGCAAGGGTGGGGCATGGCATGTGATCAAGCCCTGATTTCGCGGCGCTGCTGAAACCATCGGGGGCAAGCCCCCTCCCACCTTTTGATGTGTGAACACATTCAAATGTGGGAGGAGGCTTGCCCCCGATGAGGCCCGACCAGGCACTGCAAAAACCTCAGCGAAACGCGTAATCCGCCACAATCCCGACAAAAATCGCCAACCCGGCCCAGTGGTTGTGCAAAAACGCCTTGAAGCATTTCATCCGGTCCCGGTCGCGGGTGTACCAGAACTCCCAGGCAAAGCAGCCTGCCGCCGCCAGCAGCCCCAGGTGGAACCAACTCCCCAGCTCAAACCGTGCGCCGGCCAGCAACAGGCACAGCAGCGCCAGGCCTTGCAGGGTCAGGATGATCACCCGGTCGGCATCGCCGAACAGGATGGCAGTGGATTTGACGCCGATCTTCAAGTCGTCGTCGCGGTCGGTCATCGCGTAATAGGTGTCGTAGGCCACTGTCCACAACAGGTTGGCTATATAGAGCAGCCAGGCGGTAGCGGGCAGGTGGCCGGTTTCGGCGGTGAACGCCATCGGCATGCCCCAGGAAAACGCCGCGCCCAACACCACCTGGGGGTAATAGGTGTAGCGCTTCATGAACGGGTAGCTGACCGCCAGTGCCAGGCCGCCCAGCGATAACCAGATGGTGGTGGCGTTGGTCAGCAGTACCAGCAGGAAGCTGATCAGCATCAGTACCGCAAAGAACACCAAGGCCTCTTTCGAACGGATCCTGCCGCTGGCCAGCGGGCGTTGCGCGGTGCGCTTCACATGGCCGTCGACCTTGCGGTCCGCCCAGTCATTGATGACGCAACCGGCAGCGCGAGTCAGCGTAACGCCCAACACAAAAATCACGATATTGGCCAGGGACGGCGAGCCCTTGCCGGCGATCCACAGCGCCCACAGCGTCGGCCACAGCAGCAGGTAGATGCCGATGGGCTTGTCCATGCGGGTCAACTGAATGAAATCCCAGGCCCGGGGGTGCAGGCGGTTCAAGGATTTGAGCAGACGTTGATACATCAGCAGTTCTCCGGATGGTCATGCAGCGCGTGCCAGAAAGCCGGCAGGAAGACTTCCGCCACCAGCACGCTCAGCGGCCCGCGATCGAAGCGTGAGCGGCGCGCCCACAGCCCGTCGGCCTGGTCCGTGGTGGGCAGCCATTGGCGAGGGTAATGGCACACCTCGATGGCCTGGCGGGTGAACGCGCGATCGCAAAACAGCAATTCGCCCAAGGAACGGCTGCCCAATTCATCCATATGCAAGCCGTCGCCCTGCAATGCACTGCGCGCCGCCACACTGCGGGCAAACACCCACGGTTGGCCATGCCCGCGCAAATACACCTCGCGCACCCAACCGATACTGGCCGGTGGCATGCGCAGCGCCGCGCATTCATCATCGCGTAGCGGCTGCCAGCCTTCGAACAGCGGCGTCACGCTGAAGCCATCGTGGGACAGCCATGTCAGCCGGCGGGTCAGCGAGCCTTCGTCGAACAGCCAGTTCAGGGTCAAGGGCGCGGGCGCAGGGCTCAGGAGGCTCTGGGTCAACCATTGGCAAGCATCGGGAAGGGCGATTGAGTGCGGCACGGTGCGTCAGTATTGGCAGCAAAAGAGGCGGCGAGCTTACCATGGCGTCCTGATCTTTTGCCGGGCCGGCCCGGCGCCTTGCGTCGATCAAGCTTGCATCTGTCGGCCCCGATCAGTACAAAACGCCCTGAGCCGCGCGGCAACGCTGGATCCATCGACCGCCGGCCAACCTGCCTGGACCCTGAGGAAGCAAGTAAATGAAGAAGTGGCAATGTGTAGTCTGCGGCCTGATCTATGACGAAAAAGACGGCTGGCCGGATGATGGTATCGCTCCGGGCACCCTGTGGCAGGACGTACCCGAAGACTGGCTGTGCCCGGACTGCGGCGTGGGCAAGATGGATTTCGAAATGATCGAAATCGGCTAATTTTCAGTTTCAGAGACGTACTACAAGGAGAAAGGAATGAACACACCTGTCGTGATCATCGGCACAGGATTGGCCGGTTACAACGTGGCCCGGGAGTTTCGCAAGCTCGACAGCGAGACCCCATTGCTGCTGATCACCGCGGATGACGGGCGCTCCTACTCCAAGCCCATGCTCTCCACCGGCTTTGGCAAGAACAAGGAAGCCGATGGCCTGAGCATGGCCGAACCCGGCGCCATGGCCGAGCAACTCAAGGCCGAAGTGCGCACCCACACCCGTGTCAGCGGCATCGACCCCGGCCACAAGCGCCTGTGGATCGGTGAAGAAGCGGTGGTCTATCGTGATCTGGTCCTGGCCTGGGGCGCGGAGACCGTGCGGGTACCGGTTGAAGGCGACGCCGCTGAGCTGGTTTTCCCGATCAATGACCTCGAAGATTACGCCCGCTTTCGCGCCGCCGCGGCCGGCAAGCGCCGCGTGCTGCTGCTCGGCGCCGGCCTGATCGGCTGTGAATTCGCCAACGACCTGATCCTCGGCGGTTATGAAATCGACCTGGTGGCGCCGTGCGAGCAAGTCATGCCGACCCTGCTGCACCCAGCAGCGGCCGCAGCGGTACAGGCCGGCCTGGAAGGGCTGGGCGCGCGTTTCCACCTGGGCCCGGTGCTCAATCGCCTGCAACGCAGCGCTGACGGCCTGGAAGCGCATCTGTCGGACGGTGAAGTGGTGCACTGCGATCTGGTGGTCTCGGCCATCGGCCTGCGTCCGCGTGTCGACCTGGCTGCGGCGGCCGGCCTGCAGACCAACCGTGGGATCATGGTGGATCGCCACCTCAAGACCTCCCACGCCAATATCTACGCCCTGGGCGACTGCGCCGAGGTTGATGGCCTCAACCTGCTGTACGTCATGCCGCTGATGAGCTGCGCCCGTGCCCTGGCCCAGACCCTGGCCGGTAACGCCACGGCCGTCAGCTACGGTCCGATGCCGGTCACCGTGAAAACCCCGGTCTGCCCGCTGGTGGTATCCCCGCCGCCACGGGGCACCGAAGGGGTGTGGAGCGTCGAAGGCCAGGGTGCCGACATCAAGGCCCTGTGCCGCGACGCCAACGGTCGTCTGCTGGGTTACGCGCTGACCGGCAACGCCGTGATGGAAAAACTTGCCCTCAACAAAGAACTTCCGCCGTTGCTGGCGTAAATACCGGTCGTTCTGTCGGAATAAGCACGTTTTTCCCCCGAGAAAGGTCGCCGCGAGACTGGCGGAGCGTGCGAGGGCATGCCATCCTCACTCCCGTCTGCCGCAGAGTAGAGCCTGCGGCGCTTTGGGCGCTGCTCCACAGACGAGCAGCACGGACATAACAACAAAAAACCGTCAAAGAGGCTTCACATATGCGTAAACCAGAACTCGCAGCCGCCATCGCTGAAAAAGCGGATCTCACCAAAGAACAGGCCAACCGCGTCCTCAACGCCGTTCTCGAAGAAATCACCGGCGCCCTGCACCGCAAGGACAGCGTCACCCTGGTGGGCTTCGGCACCTTCCTGCAACGCCACCGTGGCGCCCGCACCGGCAAAAACCCGCAAACCGGTGAGCCTGTGAAGATCAAGGCGAGCAACACCGTTGCGTTCAAGCCGGGCAAGTCGCTCAAAGACAGCGTCAACCCGTAATTGCGGTACCGTCTCGAAGGGAGGCGGGGCGGTAAGAAGAATGGGCACGCCGACTGGGTTGGGTGCCCATTTTTTAATGCTTCAAATCACCTAAACACTGCTTGTTTATCTCAACGGCAAAGGCAGTCGTCGGGTCAAAGGCCTGAGGCTTTCACGATCGTTCCAGAGTCCCGGAAAGACTTCAAATTTCAAATCATCCCGGTTAACACCGGTATCGAAGTAGCGACACAGTCTGTCGGTGAGGTCCTCGTCTCCCCACATGTTGGTCAACTCATACTTTTCGATAATGTCGCGACTGTCAGAAAGTTGCAGATCTTCCTTTAGTGCAGGTACCAGGCTGTAGTCAGCATCGCAGCCGATGCCGAGGTCAACAAGATCAGCATCTCGAAACGGAAAGCCGCCCTCAAAGCTGACGTGGGGCCTGAGCCAATAACGCTCATGATCCGAAAGGCTAAATGGTGTGACGGAAATTAGTTTTTCCGTTGCCAATCTCTGGGTCACCACCTTGCCGACAAAACCACTGAACAGGATCATACTGTTGTCCAGCGCAAGCTCGGTCCAGGCGCCGTCCACACTTCTCACATCGTAGAAGCGCATGACGGAGTTTTTGATCATCTGGCCTACGGTGTATAAGTCATCTCGCAATTTGAGGCTGACTAGATCGCCTTCCTTCCAGAGGATGCGCTTGGCCATGGGCTCACTCCATTTTCAATAGTCATTGATGATATTCACGAGCAGCGGCCTGCTCGCGCACCCCTGCTTTTGCCGGCGACTTTGGCAGGGGCTTTGCCCTTGGTTTTATTCGCGGCTTTTATGCGTTTATCCAGTGCTTTGCCTGAGTCAGTCTGAGACAAATGTTTATCCGCCGCAGCTAGGTATTCTTTCCTTCGGCCATTTCCTTTGCCGACCGGATTTTGTGCGTTGGCGGTTCCATCTTTTCCTCCCAAACCTTCATACACTCGTTGTTCCAGCCCTCGTGTGGTGTCCTTGCCATCCTGTCCATAGGCGGTATGCAGGACTTGAGGTGCCTGGCCGCCAAAGCGATCGAAATTTGACCCGTAGCGATAGTTCAACACGTCTGAACCTACCTGCTTGCCTTGCATGCTGGCATAACCCACATAAGGTTTGCCGGTCGCTTTGTCGACGCCCAGGTAGGTGATATGAGTCGCTGTGGTTGGACTGCCTGCCAGCCCCCACGCATCACACCAGCCCATCGGATTAGGCCCGTACTGATAGAGGTTCAAGCCACCGGCGAGTCCTATGGGGTCCGGTGTGATAAACCGACCTATATCGGGGTCGTAAAACCTGAACGTGTTGTAGTGCAAACCGGTTTCCCGGTCCAAGTATTGCCCCTGAAACCTCAAGTTCTGCTCTTCGATGTAAGAAGATTCTCTGGTTTCCTCGGCGGTATTACCCCAAGCGTAATAACTGGCCTGCCATACACGGTGCCCATCGTGGTCCGTCAATTCGTGCGGCAGTCCGTTAGGGTCGTTGTGGTAGTACCTGATTCTTTGCAGTGGGCCCAGGCCATCAACACGTGCCAGCGCTTCATAGCTCCCATCTTCATAAAGATAAAGGCTGGTCTGGTTATTACGATGCTCTTGTATCAGTTGCAACCCGTCCCAGACAAAACGAGTGGTACCAAGCGTATTACCGTTGCTGTTTTGTTCGGTTTTTGTAATCCGACGACCTAAAGGGTCGTAGGTCATTGTGATGACGGTTTCATTGGCGGCGTGCTGATTTCGTATTTCGACCACTCTGCTTTCAGCGTCGTACTTGAATAGTTGAACGGCGCGACGAGCACTACGTTTTTCAACCAGCCGACCGAAACTGTCATACCGGTAACGCTTGTCTTGGTAGGTCATTAATTTGTTATGTACCACCAGGCCTACACCCGGCAGGGGACCATCCAGAAGGTTGGCCGCTGCGTCATAAGCAAAGCTTTCCTGCGTCCCATGTATTGGATTCTGGCTGGCAATGATGCGATCAGTGGCGTCGTAGTGAAACGACTGTTGGTGTGCAATTCCTGCTTTTTGTTCGTGGCGGGCGATCAGGTTGTCGCTGGGATCAAAGTCGAAGTATGTCGGGCTCATTCCCGTCAGTGGTCGCGGCAGGGTACTTGGATACCGTACACGAGCGCGCAACCGCCCGCCTCGATCATATTCAGTGCGGGTGCTGATCTGACCTTGTGTGCGAAGTACTTCACGATGCAGGCGGTCACGCTCGAAGTCACTGATGACTTGGCCATCGAGGTTGATCTGGTGCAAATGACCGCTGCCGTAGTACAGACGGTTGATCCAGCGACCATCGGGTAATTGGGTCTGGGTCAGATTGCCCAATTCGTCATAGCGATGTTTCAAACTGCCGGCCGAGCTTTGCTCTTCAAGTGGCTGGCCGAGGGCGTCATAGCGATAACTCAATTTTTGTTCGTTGCCCTGGGCGTCCTTGAATGTGATTGCGATCAATTGATCCAGGAGATCGTATAAATAATCCGTGCGGCCATCGTCGGTGATTTTGACAACCAGGCGCCCGGCAGCATCACGCTCCAAATAGTGAACAATAGGCTGTTCAGGGATACCTGGCGCATTGCTGTCGTGAGCTGGTAAAGCAGTGACGCTGGTGATGCTGTTCAATGCATCGTAGTCATAGTGATGGGCGCTGCCATCTAGGTCGCGCTGCTCGACCAGGCGATCATTGGCATTCCACGTGAAACGATAACATTCGCCATTCTCATTGGTCAGTGCTTGCAGCCGTGCGTAGCTGTCATAGCTGAATTGCACTTTGCGGCCGTGCGCATCCGTGCGCTGGCGAATGCGCCCGCGAGGGTTGTACTGATAATGAGTCGAGTGGCCTGACGGGTCGGTATGGACCGTCAATTGTCCGCAGGCGTTGCGTTGAAAATACTCGATGCGACCATCTGGCAACTGCTGGCTGAGCATCCTGCCCGTCGTGTCGTATGTGAAGGTTGTTCGTTCCCCTAGCGGGTCGGAAATGACCTGCAAATAACCGCGCTCGTCGTAACTGAAACGCGTCGGGTAACCCGAACAATCGATATGCTCGACCAACTGCCCAAAAGGATTCCAGCGCAGCTTCTTGCTTTTGCCGGTGGCGTCGATGATCTCCACGACCTGGCCGTGATCGTCATAACGGTAGCGGGTGACGTAGCCCAGCGGGTCGGTTTCGGCGATGCAGTTGCCGCGCTGATCGTAGCGATACGCCCAGCTATTGTCGGCGGCGTCGGTCTCCACCAGCGGCAGTGCCCAATGCTCAAGCCACAAGGTCGAGTCACTGCGGCCCAGCGGGTCGGTCTCGCCGATCAGGTTGCCGGCGTCGTCGTAGCTGTACGTATAGCGCCCGCCCAGTGGATCGGTGGCGCTGAGCAATTGGCGCTCGTCGTTCCACTCGAACAGCCAGGTTTGCCCGAGGTTGTCGCAGTAGCGAACGATCTGGTGCTGGGTGTTCCAGTGGCGAGTACTGACGCGTTGCAAGCCGTCGGTAATCCGCGTGATACCGGCCTGCAAGTCATAGTCGAACTGGTAGGCGTCGCCTTCGTCGGTCCAGTGCCGGACCACGCGCCATTCCACGTCTTCAACCAAGGCCCATTCGTAGAAACAGCGCAGACCGGTCGGCAACTGGTGCTCGACCATGCGCTGGCCGGCATCATAGCTGAAGCGTCGCTGTACCTGGCCAGTGGCATCGCGGACCTCAGCCAGGTTGCCGATAGCGTCGTAGCCATAGCTTACGAGTACTTCGCGACGCTGATCGGGGTACAGTCGTTCGAGCCGCACCACGTGGCCTTGATCGCGGATCAACTCCACTTGCACCAGGTCGAACGTATCGCGCAGCCGGATCAGCCGCCCGGCTTCGTCGTAATCAACATGGATGCGGTTGTCGTTGCGGTCGCCGAGCTGGCTGAGGCGCAGCAACGCCGGGTTGGCGGAAGGCTCAAATAAGCGATACAGCCCGTCATCGCTTTCGATCAGCAACTGCCCATTGAGGTGTCGGCGCACGGCCAGCCCTTCACCGGCGCTGAACACCGCGCCGCCCAGGGGAATACTGCCCATGTCGATAGGCCGGCCCTGTTCATCGGTGTAGACCAGCGTTTCGCCGCCGTCGGGGTGAGGCTGGATGTCGACGCACACTTCATACGGCAGGCTCCAGCCTGCGCCGAACAGGCTGCCCGAGCGTTCGTCGCGGCTGTTGTAGAAGCGTTGCCAATCAATCGGCAGGATGCCGGGCAGTACGAAATCCAGCTCATCATCGCCGCCCAGCACCTTGGCGCCGGTGGCCGCATGCACCGGGTTCGACGAGCCCATGGCCGCATTGGCCATAGCCCCCATCGCGCTGCTCACGGCCATCGAGGTCGCGCCGCCGATCAACATGCACGGCAGCTTGCTGAAGAACTTGCCCTTGCCGCCCTTGAGCATCAACAACGCTGTCACCGCCAGCCCGACGCCCGGCGTCTTGCCGCTGCGGATCTCGCGCACCACCACCGAACCGCCGCCAATGGTCACGTTGGAGGAAATCAGCCCCGACGACACCACCGTTGCATCGCAGGTGCTGCGGTCACCGCTGCGCACTGCCGGCTGGCCATTGATGGTGACTTTTTCCGAACCCTCGGCCAGAAACTGCGGCGGCATCGGCGGATGCTTCATGCACGTGACCAAATCCAGCGGCTTGGGTTCGGCGCCGGGCGCAGGTGTGGCAACCGTGGGGCGCCACATCTGCGAGAAGAAACTCTCGGCCATGTCCAGGTAGCTGGCTTCCGGCTCGGGCGCGGGTTCTTCCTGCTCAGTGCCGGCGGGTGCGACGTGAGAACTGATCGCGCCAGCGGCGCGAGCGGCCGGAATACTGTTGGTCAGGGTATTGGTGGAACCGGTGAGAATGTTCGCCTGTACCGTAGGCGGGAACAGGGCGTTGCTGAAGCTCTCGCATAAATTCGATAAGCCTTTGTCCGCCCCGGTCTTGCTCATGGCCAGGCCGACAATCGTGCCCACCACGGCGCCCAGCAGGAAGCAACCCAGCCCGCCGGTGGCCACGGTAATCCCGGTGGCGGCAACCACCGCCGCAGTCGCCACGGCGGTGATCGCAATATTGGCCGCCACCTCCAGCACACCGCCGAGGATGTCGGCCATCATCGAAGTGTGGGAGAGCGCATCGCCCATCCGGGCCGCCCATAACGCGTCAGACATACAAGCAACTCATCAGGAAATAGCGTCGAACGACAGCGAGTTTTTGATCAAGGCCCAGTGCGCCGCCTCGGCATCCCCCAGCGTGTCCGCCTTCACATAACTCAACGCGAGCATCTTGCGCGTGCCCGGTATCACCAAGGCCAGCTGGTACTGGAACACCTTGTCATTGCCCTTGTTGAATTGGCTGCGCAGCTCGATGCCTTCCACCTCCTGCGCGGCGCCCAAACGCACGTCCACACCCGGTTGATAGCGCAAATCCTGCACTTGTTTTTCCAGGCGCTGGAGTTGGTCGTTGAAGTTGCTGTGCAGGGTTTCGCCGTCGGCCAACAGGCTGCGGCTGACGATCAGGGATGTGCCCAACTCCGGGAACTTGAGGATATTGATCGTCGCGTCCTGCAACTCACTGGCGGGCAATTGAAACTGGAATTCGTTGATTCGGTACGTCATGGCAAACGGGTCTCGTCAGGAGCTTTTAGGCGCGGGGAAGGCGGCTTTGATATTGGCGTCGATGGCGCCTTTCTGGCCCTGGCCGTCGGGCGTGGCGCCAGGGCCGCCGCCGTTGTTCAGGTGCAGCACGCCGCCGGTATTGAACTCGGCATCGCCGCTGGCGTAGAAGCTGATTTGCACGCCGGTCAGGTTGATCTGCCCACTGGCGTTGAGCTCCAGGATGCTTTCACCGCAGACCAGGCGCAGGTTTTCGCCCACTTCGATGACGTAGCTCTGGCTGATGCTGTCGGTCTTTCTCTGGCCCACCGAGAGGATGTCTTCCTGCTTGACGATGCGCAGGCGGTTGTTGCCGATGGTCACCGTCTCGTTATGGCCGATACTTTTATTGCGGTCGTGCCCGACGGAATGACTCTCGTCCACCTCGACAACAATGTCCTGGTTACGCTCTGCATGGATATACAACTGCTCCAACCCCTTCTTGTCCTCCATGCGGATTTCATTGAAATTGGCCGGCGTGCCGCCCTTGCTCGAGCGACTCTTCATGCCGCTCTGGGTCGCGTTCTCCGGCAGGTCGTAGGGCACGGTCTGCTCGGCGTTGTATACCCGCCCGGTGATGATCGGGCGGTCCGGATCACCTTCGAGAAAGCTGACAATCACTTCCTGGCCGATCCGTGGAATCTGCATCGAGCCCCAGTTCTTGCCGGCCCAGGACTGCGACACGCGGATCCAGCACGAGCTGTTTTCGTTGGATTGGTCGTGGCGGTCCCAGTAGAAGTGCACCTTCACGCGGCCGTACTGGTCGGTCCAGATTTCCTCGCCTTTGGGGCCAACCACCAATGCCGTCTGCGGGCCTTTGACGATGGGGCGGTGGGTGGTGGCCAGCGGGCGGAAGCTTTGCTGGGCGTCGATGCAGGTCAGGCTGCTTTCGAACTGCGCCGAACCCGAACCGCCGCCGCTTTCCAGGCTTTCCTGGACGATGTAGTAGCGGCAGCCGACGATCAGGTATTCGCGGTTCTGGTCCTGGCGGCTGAAGCCGGTGAGGCTGAACAGGTGGCCGGAACCCAGGCCACGGGCATTGCCGGCGAACTCGACCTGTTCATGCAGGGTTTGCAGGGCTTCGATGCGGGTGCGCGCGTAGTGTTCGCCGTCGGCGCTTTGCACGTAGGTGCCGGGGTAGTCGTACAGCGGGTAGTCGCCGGCGGTATGCGGGCGCGGCATGGCCGAGCGCACGTCGATGCTGGCGCTGGGGCGTTGGAAGTCGTAGTCGTTGAGCTCCAGCGAGCCCGGCTGAACCTCCTGCGCCAGGTGCCAGTTGTGCATGTGGTCGCGTTCGCGCTGCTGCTCGTCCTTGGGGTAATACGGGATCGACGCATAGCCCGGCACCGTGGTGTGGGCGCCATAGGCGTCGGCCAGCACCAGCACATGGCGGTCCTGCTCGTGGCGGAAGAAGTAGTAGATGCCTTCCTGTTCCATCAGGCGGCTGACGAAATCGAAGCTGGTCTCGCGGTACTGCACGCAGTATTCCCACTCGCGGTACGGCCGGCTCAGGGCGTCTTCGAAGTCGGAAAACCCCAGGTCGCGGAACACCTGCTTGATGATCTGCGGGATGCTCAGGTTCTGGAAAATCCGGCAGTCCGAGGTGCGCGTCAGCAGCCAGAACCACGGGCGCAGCGTCACCTGGTAACTGGCGAACTGGCCCTGGTCTATGTTCTGGCTGCAGCGCGCGACGATGCCGTGGAAGTGCCGCTCGCCGCCGTCCGCCAGTTGCACGCCCACGCTCATGGGCTTGCCGAGCAACTGGTTGAGGTCGATGTTGGCGTCCAGGGACGTCAGTTGCAGTTCATAGTTGAACAGGCGGCCCAGCTCTTCGCCGCCGCCCATTTCATTGAGCAGCAGCACATCCGGCCCGAGAGGGCTGGTGATCTTGGCCAGGCGTGAGGCTTGGTTGAATAGCATCGGTTAACCTGTAAATGACTAAATAACTGACGGAACCGGTTCGAAATATGGGAGGGGGCAAGCCCCCTCCCACATTTGCATTGCATTCCAACAGTCGTTATTCGGCGTCGCTGAAGTCGTAATGCAGCTCGTTATCCCGGCTGCTGATGCGCACACCCGCCAATGCCTTGCCTTCGAGCATGCGCGTGAGGAATTCACGGCTCATGTCCGGCAGCAGGCTGTTGGTGAGGATGGTGTCGATCATGCGCCCGCCGCTTTCGGTCTCGGTGCAGCGCGAGACGATCAGGTCGACCACCGCGTCGTCGTAGTCGAAGGCGACCTTGTGGGTCGTCTCCACGCGCTTCTTGATGCGGTTGAGTTGCAGGCGTGTGATCGCCTTGAGCATCTCGTCGCTCAGCGGGTAGTACGGGATCGTCACCAGGCGGCCGAGCAAGGCGGGCGGGAAGATCTCCAGCAGCGGCTGGCGCAGGGCCTTGGCGATTTCTTCCGGTTCGGGGATGTTCGCCGGGTCCTTGCAGACCTGGGAAATCAGCTCGGTACCGGCGTTGGTGGTCAGCAGGATCAGGGTGTTCTTGAAGTCGATCACCCGGCCTTCGCCGTCTTCCATCACGCCCTTGTCGAACACCTGGAAGAAGATCTCATGCACGTCCGGGTGGGCTTTTTCCACCTCGTCCAGCAGCACCACGCTGTAGGGCTTGCGCCGCACCGCTTCGGTCAGCACGCCGCCTTCGCCGTAGCCGATATAGCCCGGAGGCGCGCCCTTGAGGGTCGACACCGTGTGGGCTTCCTGGAACTCGCTCATGTTGATGGTGATTACATTCTGCTCACCGCCATACATGGCTTCGGCCAGGGCCAGGGCGGTTTCGGTCTTGCCCACGCCGGAGGTGCCGGCCAGCATGAACACGCCAATCGGCTTGCTCGGGTTGTCGAGGCCGGCGCGGGAGGTCTGGATGCGCTTGGCGATCATCTGCAGGGCGTGGTCCTGGCCGATGATGCGTTTTTTCAGGTGCTGGTCGAGGTTGAGCACGGTTTCCAGTTCGTTGCGGGCCATGCGGCCCACCGGGATACCGGTCCAGTCGGCGACCACCGAGGCCACGGCCTGGTAATCTACGGTCGGCAGGATCAACGGGGTTTCGCCTTGCAGCGCGGTGAGGCGCTGTTGCAGGTCGACCAGTTGCGCACGCAATTCATCGTTGCCGCTGTCCACGACGCCGGCCTTTTCGCGCAGGGTTGCACGGGTGGCGAGCAGCTCATCCACCAGGGTTTTCTCTTCGGCCCAGCGGCTTTCCAGGGTCGCCAGGCGCTCACGCTCGGCGCTTAACAGGGCTTCGCTGTTGCTCTGGCGCGCACCAATGGCAATGCCGATGGCATGCTCGCGGGCGATGATTTGCAGCTCGGTTTCCAGGGCTTCGATGCGGCGGCGACTGTCGTCCACTTCGGCCGGCACCGCGTGCAGGCTGATGGCGACGCGGGCGCAGGCGGTGTCCAGCAGGCTCACGGATTTGTCCGGCAACTGGCGCGCCGGGATATAGCGATGGGACAGCTTCACCGAGGCTTCCAGGGCTTCGTCGAGGATCTGCACCTGGTGGTGTTTCTCCATGGTCGAGGCCACGCCCCGCATCATCAGCAGCGCCTTGTCTTCCGATGGCTCGGCCACTTGTACCACCTGGAAGCGGCGGGTCAGGGCCGGGTCTTTCTCGATGTGTTTTTTGTACTCGGCCCAGGTAGTCGCGGCCACGGTGCGCAGGGTGCCACGGGCCAGGGCGGGTTTGAGCAGGTTGGCCGCATCACCGGTCCCGGCGGCGCCACCGGCACCTACCAGGGTGTGGGCTTCGTCGATAAACAGAATGATCGGTTTGGGCGAGGCCTGGACGTCTTCGATGACCTGGCGCAGACGCTGTTCGAACTCGCCTTTCATGCTCGCGCCGGCTTGCAGCAGGCCGACGTCGAGGCTGCGCAGTTCCACGTCTTTCAAGGCGGGCGGCACGTCACCGGCGACGATGCGCAGGGCAAAACCTTCGACCACAGCGGTCTTGCCCACACCGGCCTCACCGGTGAGGATCGGGTTGTTCTGGCGGCGGCGCATGAGGATGTCCACCAGTTGGCGGATCTCTTCGTCACGGCCCACGATCGGATCGAGCTTGCCGCTGCGCGCTTGTTCGGTGAGGTCAACGGTGAAGCGCTTGAGCGCCTCCTGCTTGCCCATCGCACTCGGTGCCATGGCGCCGCTGGCCTCGCCCGGCACGGCGCCGGCATTGAAACCGTCGCTGGCAGTCAGGGCGTTTTCCGGCGAATCACCGACGTATTCGTCAAAACGCTCGCTCAGGGCTTCGGCCTTGATCTTGTCGAACTCCGAGGACAAGCCCAGCAGCGCATGGCGCAGGCTTGGCGTCTTGAGGATGCCCAGCACCAGGTAGCCGGTGCGCACCTGGCTTTCGCCGAACATCAGGCTGCCGTACACCCAGCCGCGTTCCACCGCCTCTTCCACGTGGGACGACAAGTCGGTGATCGACGTCGAGCCACGCGGCAGGCGGTCCAGGGCTTCGGTGAGGTCACGGGCCAGGCGCGCCGGCTCGAGGTTGAACTGGCGGATGATGCGGTGCAGGTCCGAGTCCTGCAGTTGCAGCAACTGGTGGAACCAGTGGGCCAGTTCCACGTACGGGTTGCCCCGCAGCTTGCAGAACACGGTGGCGGCTTCGATGGCCTTGTAGGCCACGCTGTTGAGTTTGCCGAACAGTGCGGCGCGACTGATTTCACCCATGCTCTGGATTCCTTGAGGTGGTGGCTTGATCGGCGTAATGCCGGGCCAGGATTAGGTCGTTGGCATCAACCGCAGGGCAGCCGAGCCAGGTGTTGAAGCCCAGGCGGAACTGGCCATTGAGTTGCAGCGCCGGTACTTCGGGTTGTTGCAGAATCAGGTTCAAGTCCCAGTCCAATTCATGGCCCAGGTACTCGGCCACCCACGCCACCAGCTCGTTGAACGGCTGGCTGCCGGGCAGCATGCCCATGTAGTCGTCCAACTTGAGCGGGCCCAGGCGGATGCGGAATTTATGCTGGCGGTCCCACACGTGGCTGCCCAGGCAGAAGTCCACCCCCAGCTGGTTGGCGCTCACGCCTACGCGGCTGCGCTCGGGCAGTTCCAGCCATTGGCCGACGTATTCTTCGATCTCCACCGGCAGGCCGAAATACTCGCCGAGGATCGCCTTCAAACCGTCCGGGTAGCGGGTTTGTGCCGACAGGTGGCCGCTGTAGTGCAGCTTCGCCGTGTCGGGGATCAATCCCTGGTTAAGCAGGCTCGGCATGCCCCGGCCACTCAAGGCCGCGAGGCGTGCGGACCAGTAGTCATCGTCCGGGCGGTCGTGGCTGACCGTCGGCCGCGCCTCGGCCCAGGCTCGGTAAAACAGGCTCAGCAGGCGGTGGTGGAAGACGTCCAGGAACTGCTTGCTGGTGCTGTCGGCGTTGTTGCGCTGACGCTCGCGTACGTACTCGGTGATATGCAGCGGCAACGGGCCGTTGGGGCCACCCAGGCCGAAGAAGAACTGTTCCAGCCGTGCCGGTTTGCCGTCGCCGCCGGGATCGACCGAGGCCAGGGTGGCCGGGGCGAAGGTGCAGTCGGCCTGTTGCCCCAGGCGCAACGGGTCATCCGCCAGGCGCAGGGAATGGCCCAGGCGCGGCAGCTCGGGCGATTCGCACTCGATACGCCGCAACGCCTGGAAGAAATCGTATTCCCAGGGCTCCTGATGCATCGCATCCAACGTACTCACAGGGTCGGACGACGCCCGGGCTTGGCTTTCCATCGCATGATCTCGCCGCGTTCGGTGGTACGGATCACCGTCTCGGTAAAACTGTTGATCGACACGTAGCGTGCCAGGAAGCGTTCCAGCACCGCACCGAGCAGGAACACGCCGGTGCCGCGAAACGCGTTTTCATCGAACTCCAAGGTAATTTCCAGGCCGCGACCAAACACAATCGGGCCGGGCATCGGCAGGCGCCGGGTGACGGCCTTGCTGCTGACGTCGCGCAAGCCTTCGATCTGCAATTGCAGCGCCGCGTCGTTGCTGTCGCCATACAGGCGCAGCAGTTCGCGCAACGCCGCCGCGCCCTGGCCTTGCTCGCTCAGGGACAAATAGTTGAGCGACAACTGGCTGATCAGGCGCCAGGCCTTGGCGTCATGGGCATGGCTGGCGCGTGGACGGCTTGGCCCGGCGACGCAACGCACGGATAACACCGGCGCGCTGTCGGCCAGGGTGAAGTCGGTCTTGCCGTTGCCCACGCTCATGAACAACGGCAGGTCGCGGTTGGTGCACAGCGCGGTCACGCCGAGTTGGCGCAGGTCGTGGCGATACGGCGCCTGGCGGCTGTCGACCAGGCTGACAAAGGTTTCGCTGCCCACATAGGTGGAGCGCGGGCCGTTGCGGCGCTGGTCGCTGGACAACACCCGTGGCTCGCGGCGCACGGTGTAGTACGCCTGGTCGCGGCCATAACGGGATGGATCGCGGACCGCATAGAACGGTAAAAAGGGCTGCTCTGGCCCGGTGCCGTGGCCGGTGATGCCGCTCAACGAATGAATCTCGAAATCCATCGGCCGTGTGCGGTCGGCGATCACGTGGTGCTCGTTGACTCGGTCGGACAAGTGGATGCGGTCCACGCGTTTCGGGAACAGGTTGATCGCCGGAGTGCAGAACGGCAGGAACTGCGCCGCGCCGACGCTGCCTTCCAGGCTTGGCTCGTGACGGTCGAACAGCACGATCAGTTCCAGCTCCTGGCCGTCGCAACGCTTGACCGCGCGGCTCAGCTCGGCGAATTCGACGAACAGGAAGCGGTGGGGCAGGGCGAAGTATTCCTGCAACAGGCGATAGCCCTGGAATGCGCGCGCGACGACCGGCATGGCCGCATCGGCGTCGTCGAAACCCCGCGAGCGCAGCGCGTCCTGGGGCAGGCGCTCGACCCAATCGCCACCGGGCTTGCGTGCAAACACTGCGCAGGCATTGCCCAGCAGTTGTTCATAAAGGCGGAACGGTTGCTCGTCGGCACCGCTGAGGTACAGCGGCAGGTTGTCCAGGTCGAGGCTGTTGAACGGCAATTCGGCGCCGGTGCGCAGGGTCAGGCGCAAGCCGGCCTTGGCTTTCGGCTCGCTGGCGGCCAGGCGCCCGAGCACGGCGGCGGGGTTGCCGAAGTACTCGGCGTTGCTGACCTGTAACGGCCACAACGTCACCGGGTGCGCGGTGCGGTACTCGCAGCAGGTCTGGGTTTCGCGGCCCAATGCGGCGCGCAACACGGTGTCGCGCGGCAGCGGGAAGCCGCTGGCCAGGGAGCCTTCATCGGGGTCGGTGTGCAATTGCACCACGGTCATCGACGGTGTCGGCGCCAGGTAGTGCGGGTAGGCGATTTCCAGCAGGTTGTGGGTGAAGGTCGGGTACTCGGCGTCGAGTTTGAGCTGTACGCGGGCAGTGAGGTAGGCAAAGCCCTCAAGCAGGCGTTCGACGTACGGGTCGGCGCAGTCCATACCGGACAAGGTCAGCCGACTGGCGATCTTCGGGTATTCCTTGGCGAACTCCGCCGCGCTTTCACGCACGTGGTGCAGTTCCTGGTTGTACAGCTCCAGCAGGCGCGGGTTCATGGGCGTCTCCGCTGGTCGGCATTCACTACGCGCACATGGCCGGATTCCAGGTCGAGGTCGGTTTGCAGCAACAGGCGCAAGGGCACCGGCTGCGCCCACAGGTCGCCTTCGATCTCGAAACTCAGGGCGTTGTGATTCATCTCGCCATGGCCGACGCGGGCCTTCACCCGCAGTGTATGGCGCAGGATGCGCGGTTCAAAGGTGGCAATCGCCTGGTAGATCAGGGCTTCCAGGGCCTTGATGTCGACGCTGGAAACGCTGTTGCCCGCCAGCGCCGGCAGGCCGTAATTGACCACCGAGGTGCCTGCCTGTGTGTGCAGCGTGGCATCGGCATCGAGCAACGACGTGGTATTGAGCAGCCACGCCAGGTCGCGCAGCACCGAGGCTTTCAGTTGGGTCAGGGACAGCACGCGTTTATCGGCGCTTTCCTTGGGATTGGTTGGGTCGTCGTCGGTCAACCGGTCCAGCAGGGACGGTTGCAGACGGTCGCGGGAAGCGATTTCAGTTACCACCAAAGCAGCTCCACGGACAATATCGAAAATGAAAGACCCGCCGTAGCAGCTGCCGAGCGAAGCAAGGCTGCGTCCGACTGCGAAGCAGTCGTAGAGCAGGCACTGAGTTTCATCAGGTAAACCTCAGTGCCTGGTGTGCGAGGACTTCGTCCTCGAACGCAGCCTCGCTTCGCTCGGCAGCTGCTACGGCGGAGCGAGGCAGGCGTATCAGCGCTTGGTGTTGGAACGGATGTTCCAGCCAAACTTGATCGCGCCGCCGTCTTTGGTGCCGTCGGCTTTCTGCGGCTGGTAGTCGACCATCACTTGGGCGAAGTTCAAGGTGACGTTTTCAGTCAGGCGGTCATCGCCGCCCGAGCCGCCGGTGCTCAGGGACGTTACCAGCACTTCTTCCAGATTGATCACCATGTACTCGACCTGGCTTTCGCCACCGGCCTTGCGCACGGTCAGCTTGACCTTGTCGATGTGCTTGCCGCTGGCGCAGTGCATCATCAGGTTCGGCGAGGCCTTGTCGACGTACTTGGTCAGCGACAGGTCTTGGATGTTCACCTTGCCCGCGCCGCCGCCACCGCCAACGTGCATGTTGCCGGACTGGGCCATGCCCCAGCTCCAGTTCAGCACGTCGATTTCGTCCTTGTGGGCCTTGTCCATGGACTCGCCCTTGATGTCGCCGATCTTGATGAAAATATCAACAGCCATGTTTTCTCCCTCTGTGGCCTCAGCCACTGTATTTGTTAACGCCGCCGACCTCTGTAGGAGCGAGCTTGCTCGCGAAGGTCGTCAACGGTGACGCGGGCATCCTGGATGAACGCAGCGCCTTCAAGTTTTTCGCGAGCAAGCTCGCTCCTACAGGGAGCGAGCCAGTCCCGATTTTTTACGCGCTTTTCGCCGAAGGCAGCTTCGATACCAGGCGCAACGACACGGTCAGCCCTTCGAGCTGGTAGTGCGGGCGCAGGTAGAACTTGGAGTTGTAGTACCCCGGGTTGCCCTCGACGTCTTCCACGATCACCTCGGCGGCGGCCAACGGGTGCTGGGCCTTGGTGGTCTCGGTGGAGTGCGCCGGGTCACCGTCGACGTAGTTGAGGATCCAGTCCTGCAACCAGCGCTGCATCTCGTCCTTCTCTTTGAAGGAACCGATCTTGTCGCGCACGATGCACTTCAAGTAGTGCGCGAAACGGCAAGTGGCGAACAGGTACGGCAGGCGCGCGGCCAGGTTGGCGTTGGCGGTGGCGTCCGGGTCGTCGTATTCGGCCGGCTTCTGCAACGACTGGGCGCCGATGAACGCGGCGAAGTCAGTGTTTTTCTTGTGCAGCAGCGGCATGAAACCGTTCTTCGCCAGTTCCGCTTCACGGCGGTCGCTGATGGCGATTTCGGTCGGGCACTTCATGTCCACGCCACCGTCATCGGTAGGGAACGTGTGGGCCGGCAGGTTTTCCACTTCACCGCCGGACTCCACGCCACGGATGCGCGAGCACCAGCCGTAGTGCTTGAACGAACGGTTGATGTTCACCGCCATCGCGTAGGCGGCGTTGGCCCAGGTGTACTTGGAGCTGTCGGCGCCGTCGGTGTTTTCTTCGAAGGCGAAGGCTTCCACCGGGTCGGTCTTGGCGCCATACGGCAGGCGCGCCAGGAAGCGCGGCATGGTCAGGCCGATGTAGCGCGAGTCTTCCGATTCACGCAGCGAGCGCCAGCCGGCGTATTCCGGGGTGGTGAAGATCTTGGTCAGGTCGCGCGGGTTCGACAGTTCCTGCCACGAGCCCATGCCCATCACGGTCGGCGATGCCGCAGCAATGAACGGGGCGTGCATGGCGGCGCAGACTTTCGACAGCTCGCCCAGCAGTTCCACGTCCGGTGGCGACTGGTCGAAGTAGTAGTCGCCTACCAGGCAGCCGTACGGTTCGCCGCCGAACTGGCCGTACTCTTCTTCGTACATCTTCTTGAAGAGCGGGCTCTGGTCCCACGCGGTGCCCTTGAATTTCTTCAGGGTCTTGTGCAGGTCCGGCTTGGAGATGTTGAGCACGCGAATCTTCAGTTGCTCATCGCTCTCGGTGTTATTGACCAGGTAGTGCAGGCCACGCCAGGCGCTTTCCAGCTGCTGGAAATCCTGGTGGTGGATGATCTGGTTGACCTGGGCGGTGAGCTTGGCGTCGATGGCGGCGATGATCGATTCGATCGATTTGATCGCGTCGTTGGACACCAGGTCGGTTTGCGCCAGGGCCTGTTCGGCCAGGGTGCGCACGGCGGTTTCCACAGCTTCGCGGGCACGCTCGGTCTTGGGCTTGAATTCCTGCATCAACAAGGATGCGAACTCGCTGGTTTCCTCGGTTGCACCCAGGCTCTGGGCGCCTTCGCGGGCGGTATTGTCAGTCATGATTACTGGTCCCCTGCAGGCTTAGGCGCACTGGCAAGTGCCTGGAGCAGTGCCGGGTCCTTGATCGCCTTCATGATGATTTCTTCAGCGCCAGTCTTGCCGTCCATGTAGGTCAGCAGGTTGGCCAGCTGGGTGCGGGCTTCGAGCAGTTGCTTGAGCGAGTCGACCTTGCGGGCCACGGCGGCCGGGCTGAAGTCGTCCATGCTTTCGAAGGTGATGTCCAGGCTCAGGTTGCCTTCGCCGGTCAGCTCGTTGGGTACGTGGAACGCCACGCGCGGCTGCATGGCCTTGAGGCGCGAGTCGAAGTTGTCGACGTCCACTTCAAGGAACTTGCGGTCGGCCACAGGCAGAAGAGGCTCGGCAGGCTTGCCGGCGAGGTCGGCCATCACACCCATCACGAAGGGCAGCTGGACCTTTTTCTCGGCGCCGTAGAGCTCGACGTCGTACTCGATCTGCACTCGAGGCGCGCGGTTGCGCGCGATGAATTTCTGAGAACTTTGCTTCGCCACGTTGCTGCTCCTGGTCGCTTGAGCGACGGTGTTGTTACTGCGCAGTCGAGCGGCTTACTCGCCGTCCGGGCCGCGCAGGTTTTCAAATTGGGACATCCCATCGGGAATCAGATTGCGCACGATGGCCGCGAAGTCGGCGTGCACAAGGTGCTTGGCCCGGTTCAACAACACCGGCAGCGGGCTCGAAGGCTCGTGCCGGGTGTAGTACGCAAGGATCTTGTCGAGGCTGCGCAGCACGTCATCACGGTTGCTGATGTCGCCGCTGGGGCGAGGTGCGGCGGGGGCAGCGGCGAAGTCCATCGAGGGGGCATTGTCGTCACTGACGGCCTCGGGCTCGCTGCTGGCAGCGCCGTTCGGAACAAACTGGTTAAGGACCTGCAGCGCCTGCTTGAGCGGTTGCTTCAACAGGCTGAGGTCCACGCCTTGGGCGGAGCCTACCTGGTCGCTGACCTGCTGCTCGATGGCTTCGCAGGCGGCGCGTGCGGTGCTCAAGGCGTCGCGGGTGGCTTGCAGGTGTTCGGGGTCGCTGTCGAGAAACGCGGCGTTGAGCTGCTGGGCGCCGAGCTGTTCGTCGGGGAAACTCATCAGGCCGCTGGCATTCAACGCGGCGCGCAGGCTCACCGGACCGAAGGTGCGCGAGCGCGTGAGAATGCTCTCGCGCAGCAGACGAATGGTTGCGTCGCTGGTCAGGCCGGAGAGGGCGTTGATGCGTACGGTGGGGTCGTTATCGTCGTCGGCATCCAGGCGCGGGTGCAGGTCGGCCCAGTATTCGCGCAGCAGCGCATTGATCAACGTAAGGACTTCAGCCAGCCCGGCCGCACCCTGGAGGGCGAGGGAGCTTTGCAACAGGAAATGGGTGATGCGCAGGTCTTTGCTGCGCTGCAGCAAGTCGAGGCTCTGCTGCTGGATGCTGCGCCATTCCGGCGGCTCGGCGGGCAGGATCGAATCGCCCATGCTGCGCTCGGGTTGGCCCTTGGCATCACGCTCCAGCTGGAGAAAATCCGCGTCATATTCCATGTCTTCGCCACAGGGCGAAGTCGCGGAAACGGCGGTGAGCAGCAACGGCACATCCACTGAAATTGATCTCCCTATCAGCCCGTTACATGGCGGGCAATGCATGCATTAGTTGCGCAAGGAACTTTGCATGTTTTCTTGGTCATATAAGAAGATGCCACTAATGTGCCATCACCGGTATTCAAGAAGTTGTGCATTTTTGGTGTAGTACTTATGCCTTGTCAAGGTAAGCTATTCGCCCTCTGTGACAGATGTGCGGTGCTTAACAACCTGCGCGACTGGTGGGTCGAACGACGCACCGGCATAGGATTTTTGTCATGGAGCCCAGTTAAGATCAGCGATCATGCTGGCATCAGCAGGTTTTGAACGGTCGATTGCACGACCTGATGGGGATCTCCCGGGCGTCGCTGTCCCTGGGGTCGACTGCGCGCGAAGTATCAGCAAGGAGGCAAGATGTCGCTGTGTTTGACTATCACTAGTTATCACAAGATTACCCCCGGGCAATGCTCGGAAAAGTCCATGAACCAGGGCTCGATGGCTATCGGCCGCAGCTCGGATAATGACTGGGTATTGCCTGATCCCGAGCGCCTGGTGTCTTCGCAGCACTGCGTTATTCAATACAAAGATGGTCGTTATTATTTAACCGATAACAGTACAAACGGTGTGGAGTTGGTTAACGCCGGCATCCGTTTGCGCAGGGGTAACAGCGAGCTGTTGCAGGATGGCGAGTTGATCCGCATCGGCGATTACGAGATCCAGGCGCGGATCGACTTCAACGTGCAGGCCATCGACAGCCAGCCATTCGCCGGTGATTCGCCGAACAGCTTTGAGGCCCTGATGGGCGCCGTGGCGAACAAGCCCGCGCCGACACCGGTGATTGCCCCGCAATTCCAGGGCGCTTCGTCGATGGACACGCTGCCGGACCTGTTCGACTTCCTCAGCCCCACCGCCGTGCCGCCGCCCACCGTGGCCGATCATGTCCCCAGCGAACAACACGACTTCCGCCCGCCGACCCCGGTGGCGGTACCCGTGGTCGAGACGCCTGTGGTCTCGGGCTCGGTGATTCCCGAAGACTGGGACCTGTTTGGCGACACGCCGGCGCCGTCGGCCAGTGCGCCGCCACCTCCGCCACCGCCACCCACACCGATCATCCAGCCGCCACCCGTGGTCGAGCCAGTGCTCCCCGTGGCCGCCACCCAGCCGCCCGATCTCTTGCAAGCCTTCCTGCGCGGTGCCGGCCTGGACCAGTTGCGCCTGGACAAGGCCCAGGCGGAGGCGCAGATGGAAAACATCGGCCGCAGCTACCGCCTGATGGTCGAAGGCCTGATCGACGTATTGCGTGCCCGCGCCAGCCTCAAGGGCGAGTTCCGCATGCAGCAGACCATGATCCAGCCTGCCGAAAACAATCCGTTGAAATTCGCACCGAATGCCGACGAAGCTTTACTGCTTTTGCTTCGCCACGGCAACCAGGCGTTTATGGCGCCGGACATTGCCGTGCGCGACAGTTTTGATGACCTGCGCGCCCACCAACTGGCGGTGATGGCCGGGGTGGAAGCAGCGATCAAGCACTTGCTCACGCGCTTTGAACCGGCGCAACTGGAAGAGCGCATGGGCAAGCCCGGCGGGCTGTCGAACCTGTTCGCCGGCTCGCGCCAGGCCCAGTACTGGCAGCAGTTCACCGAGCTCTACAGCAATATTTCCCGCGAGGCCCAGGAAGATTTCCAGGACCTGTTCGGCCGTGAATTCAGCCGGGCCTACGAAGAACACAGCGCGCGACAGCGTCGGTAAAACCGCGCCGCAACCTACGGATTAACGGATAGCTAAGTACGTCATTGAGGACGCAGGATGATTCCCAGGTTTTTACTCGCAGTCGCCACCGCGCTGCTGCTGACCGCGTGTAGCAAGGATGCGGTCAAACCCGAAACGGCTGCTGAGGCTGAAGTGAACACCGCCGCCGTCGAGCTGCACTTCCACGCGATTGCCGGGCTTAACCCCGGCGCCAACGGCCAGGCCGCGCCGGTGCGGGTGCGCATTTTCGAACTGAAGAACGCCGCCACCTTCGCCCGCTCCGATTACTTCGCCCTGGCCGACCGTGCGCAATCGACCCTCGGCCTGGACCTGCTGGACCAGGACGAAGTCATGGTGCAACCCGGCCAGCAACTGAGCATCCAGCGCGACCTCGACCCCTCCACGCGCCAGATCGGCTTGCTGGTGGGTTATCGCGAGTTGGACCGCGCGCAATGGCGCACGGTGATCAACGTACCGGCGCGCCAATACACCGAATACCAGATCAGCCTCGATGTGCGTGCCGTGCGCGCCGACGTCGTGGTCACCCCATCCAGCCCTGCCCAATAAGAAGCAATCGGAGCTCCCCATGTCCTGGAACAATCGCGTGGTCTGGTCGGAAGGCATGTTCATCGGAACGCAGCACTTCCAGCAGCATGACCGTTACCTGGAAAACCTGATCGACGCCCGCAGCCGCCCGTTGTCCGCCGGCGCCTGGGGGTTTTCCGAATTGCTGATCGACCAGGGCCTGCTGGCCCAGGGCAAGCTGGCCATCGTCTCGGCGCGCGGCCTGTTGCCCGACGGCACGCCGTTCAACATTCCCCAGGATGACCTGGCGCCCAGCCCGCTGAATATCGACGACAACCTGCGCGATGGCCTGGTCTACCTAGCCTTGCCACTCAAGCGTGCGGGGGCACGCGACACCGTGGATGAGGGCGAAGCCCTGGAAGCCGCGCGCTACGTGAGCCAGGTGCGCGAAGTGCGCGATGACAACGCACCGTTCGAAAACCGCGCGCCTGTGGCCGTGGGCTCCCGGGCCCTGCGCTTGCTGACCGCCCAGGACGGCATCAGTGACTACGCCGCCGTGGGCCTGGTGCGCATCAAGGAAAAACGCGCCGACCGTGCGCTGGTCCTCGACGACAGCTACATCCCGCCCGTGCTGGACGTGGCCGCGAGCAAGCCATTGAGCGCGTTTCGCAGCGAACTGCTGGGCCTGTTGCACCAGCGCGGCGAAGCCCTGGCGGGCCGCGTGGTTGCCTCGGGGGCAGGCGGTGCGTCGGAGATCGCCGACTTCATGCTGCTGCAACTGGTCAACCGCGCCCAGCCGCTGATCCAGCATTTCAGCCAGTTGAGCCCGCTGCACCCGGAGCGCTTTTTCAGCGCACTGGTCAGCCTGGCCGGTGAGTTCTCGACCTTTTCCACTTCAGGCCGTCGTCCCCAGGAATACCCGCAATACCAGCACGACGACCTGGCCCTGAGCTTCGCCCCAGTCATGGCGGCCCTGCGCGAAGCCCTGTCGATGCTGATCGACAGCAAGGCCACGCCGATCCCGATTGTCGAGAAAGCCTACGGCGTCCACGTGGCCATGCTGGCCGACAAAACCTTGCTCGACAGCGCCAGCTTCATCCTCGTGGTCCGTGCCGATGTGCCCGGCGAAACCCTGCGTGCGCGCTTCGGCCAGCAGAGCAAGGTCGGCTCGGTGGAGCACATCCGCGACCTGGTCAACCTGCAACTGCCGGGCATCACCTTGCTGCCGTTGCCGGTGGCGCCGCGCCAACTGCCGTACCACGCAGGCTCGACCTACTACGAGCTGGACCGTGGCAGCGAGCATTGGCAGCAACTGGGCAATTCCGGTGGTTTTGCCTTCCATATCGCCGGGCAGTTCCCGGGCTTGAACCTGGCCTTCTGGGCGATCCGAGGATAATCCGCGATGCATCCCAATGATGACGACCGCACCCAGTTCATGCCGCGCCCGGGTGGCCGCGCGCCGGAACCCGCGCGTGCCGAGCCGGCCCCGCTGTCGATGCCGGCCGCGCCGATCCTCACCGGCAAAAGCCAGGGCCTGAACCCGCTGGAAAGCGCCGCCGGCCCGCTGTTGGCGCTGTTGACGCGCCTGCGCAACACCATCGCGCACCCGGCGCCGGCCAGCCTGCGCGCGCAGTTGCTGGCGTACCTGCGCCAGTTCGAAGAACGCGCCGAAGCCGCTGGCGTGGCCCGCAACGAGGTGCTGCTGGCGCGCTACGCGCTGTGCACCGCCCTCGATGAAGCGGTGTTGAGCACGCCGTGGGGCAGCACCAGCGATTGGGGCAAGCAGAGCCTGTTGATCACGGTGCACAACGAAGCATGGGGGGGCGAAAAAGTCTTCCAGTTGCTCGACCACTGCCTGCAAAGTCCACGGGAGCGCCTGTACCTGCTGGAGCTGTTGTACCTGTGCATGTGCCTGGGGTTCGAAGGCCGTTACCGCGTGATGAACGACGGTCGCAGCCAATTGGAAGCCTTGCGTGAGCGCACGGCGGCGGCGATTCGCAGTGCTCGCGGTGACCACGAGCGCGAGCTGTCGCCCCATTGGCGCGGCGTCACCGTCGCGCGTGATCGGCTGGCGCAGTTCATGCCGCCGTGGATCGCCGTGGCGATTGGCCTGGCGTTGTTGCTGGCCTTGCTGTTCACCTTGCGCCTGCTGCTCGCGGCGCAGGCTGAACCGGTGTTCAAGAACATCCATGCCCTGGGCGAGATCCCGGTGCAGGCCATAGACCGTCCCGTGGCGCAACCAAAAGTGATCGAGCGTCCGCGTCTGGCCGGCTTCCTGGCGGAAGACATCAAGGCCGGTCGCGTCGCGGTGGAAGACAAGGTCGACCGCTCCGTGGTCACCATTCGTGGCGATGAGCTGTTTGCGTCCGCCAGTTCCAGCATCGTCGATGACTACCAGCCGCTGATGCTGCGCATCGCCGACGCCATCCGCAAGGTCAAGGGCCAGGTGCGCGTCACCGGGCACAGCGACAACCGCCCGATTGCCACGCTGCGTTTCCCATCCAACTGGGCCTTGTCCGAAGCGCGGGCCAAGTCGGTATTGGAGATCCTCGCGGCCAAGACCGGCCAAGCTGATCGCTTCAGTGCCGAGGGCCGCAGCGACACCGAGCCGTTGGCGACCAACGCAACTGCCGAAGGCCGTGCCCGCAATCGTCGGGTTGAAATCACCGTATTGGCGGAGGGCGTCGAGTGAAGGCGTTTTTCAGTTTCATGATTCGCTGGGTGATCCCCGTGCTGGGCCTGATCGCCCTGAGCCTGATCATCTGGTTTGTGGGGCCGTTGCTCGACGTGCTGGTGCCGGAAGGGCGCCGTTGGGCGCTGATCATCCTGGTGTTTGCGGTGTGGATCGCCTACCGCGTGTTCCGCATCATCCAGGCGCGGCGCCAAGCGGCCGAAGTGATGCGCAGCCTGGCGGCCGAAACCCCGGCCGACCCCAACAGCGTGGCGACCGCCGAAGAGCTCACCACCCTGCGCCAGCGCATGGACGAAGCCCTGGCGCTGCTGAAAAAGGCCAAGCTCGGTGGCGACGAACGCCGCAACCTCTACGAGCTGCCGTGGTACGTGATTATCGGCCCGCCGGGTTCGGGCAAGACCACGGCGCTGGTCAACTCCGGGCTGCACTTTCCGCTGGCGGCCCAGTTGGGCGCCGGGGCGGTGCGCGGTGTTGGCGGTACGCGTCACTGTGACTGGTGGTTTACCGACCAGGCGGTATTGCTCGACACCGCCGGCCGCTACACCACCCAGGACAGCAATTCCACGGTGGACAAAGCCGCCTGGCTGGGCTTTCTCGACCTGCTGAAAAAGCAGCGCTCGCGCCGCCCGATCGATGGCGCCTTTATCGCCATCAGCCTGTCGGACCTGCTGCTGGGCACCGATGCCGAACGCGCGGCCCACGCGGCGGCGATCCGCCTGCGTATCCAGGAGCTGTACACCCAATTGGGCGTGCGTTTCCCGATCTACCTGATGCTGACCAAGCTCGACCTGGTGCCGGGCTTCATGGAGTTCTTCGACAACCTGAGCAAGGAAGAACGCGCCCAGGTCTGGGGCATGACCTTTGCCTTGGACGACGGCAAGAACAGCGACAGCCCCCTGGCGCACCTGCAAAGCGAATTCGCCGGCCTCGAGCAGCGCCTCAACGAACGCCTGGTGGAGCGCCTGCAACAGGAGCGCGACCCGGCGCGGCGCGACCTGATCTACGGTTTTCCGCAGCAGTTCGGCGCATTGAAGGACTGCCTGCAAAGCTTCCTCGAAGGCGTGTTCAAGCCCAATGCCTTTGAAGAGCGCGTGTTGCTGCGCGGCGTGTACTTCACCAGCGGCACCCAGGAAGGCAGCCCGATCGATCGCCTGATCGGCGCCATGGCCCAGAGCATGAACCTGGACCGCCAGCACCTGGCGCGCCAGAGCGGCACCGGGCGCAGTTACTTCATCGAAAAACTCTTCACCGCCGTGGCCTTTGCCGAACGAGGACTGGTGGGCGTTAACCCGAAAGTCGAGCGTCGGCGCACGTGGATCGCACGCGGTGTACTCGCGGCCACCGTGGCCTTGGTGATCGTGGTCAGCAGCCTGTGGTGGGTGAGTTATCGCGCCAACCAGGCGTATATCGCCCAGGTCGACCAAAGGGTCGCGCCACTGGGCCAGACCGTCCAGAACCTCAGCCCGGCGCAGCGTGAAGTGCTCGCGGTGCTGCCGCTGCTCAATGCGGTGAAGAACCTCGCGGGGAATTCGCCGAGCTGGTCCGAAGGCCTGGGGCTGTATCAGGGCGATATGCTCGAAGCCGAGTCCGCCAGCGTCTATCGCAAGCTGTTGATCGCCGTGTTCGCGCCGCGCCTGGTGACGCGCATCGAGGAGCAACTGCACGGCGGCGGCAACTCCGACTTCCTCTACGAAGGCCTCAAGGCCTACCTGATGCTCGCCGACAGCGAGCATTACGATCCGGACTTCATCAAGGCCTGGATCGCCCTCGACTGGGACCGCAACCTGCCGCGCGATCTGCCGGCCGATCAGCGCCAGGCGTTGACCGGGCACTTGCAGGCGCTGTTCGAGCGCCATCCGCCGAATGCGCGCCTTGACCCGCGCTTGATCGACGATCTGCGTCGCCAGTTGCAACAGCTGCCGGTGGCCCAGCGCGTCTACGACCGGGTCAAACGCCAGAAACTGCCTGAAGGTATCCCGGACTTCCGTATCAACGAAGCCGCTGGCCGCGATGCCGCGCTGGTGTTCAGCCGTAAAAGCGGCAAGCCGCTGGGCGAGCCGTTGAGTGGCTTTTTCACCGCCAAGGGCTATCGCCAGGCGTTTTTGCTCAGCAGCCTGAACCAGACCGGCACCCTGGCTGAAGAGCAATGGGTGCTGGGCCATGAGCAGGCCGATCAGCAGAACGTGGTCAGCCTGGCCGCCGATGTGCGTCGCCTGTATTTCCAGGACTATCAGCGCCAATGGGATGCGTTGCTCGCCGATATCGACTTTGTGCCCATCACCAGCGTGGCCCAGGCAGCCGATGTGCTGCGGGTGATTTCCGGGCCGAGTTCGCCGCTGAAAAAACTGCTGGTGGCCGTGGCCAAGGAAACCGATCTGCAAGCCGAAGAGCGCCAATTGGCCGCTAAAGGCGTGCCGGTGGAAGGTGGCGTCGACAAGCTCAAGGAGCGCCTCGGCAGCCTGCTCGGCCAGGAGCAACCGACGGCCAATGCGCCGGCTGCAGCGGATGATCCGGTGACCGCGCACTTTGCCGAACTCAACAGTATCGTCAGCAAGAACGAAGGCGAACCGGCGGCCATCGACGGCCTGTTGTCGGACATGAACGCGCTGTATGTGCAGGTCAGCGCCATGGTCGGGGCCAGCGGCGATGCCTTGCTTGGCGAGGCGAAGAACCAGGCGGCGGCTGCAGCCACACGGGTCAGCCTGAACGCCGAGCGCCAACCGCCGCTGGTGCAGGGCATGGTCAAGTCGGTGGTCAACTCCACCACCAACAGCATGATGGGCGGGGTGCGTAACCAACTGAACGCGGCGTGGGTCAGCGAAGTGGTCAACGTGTACCGCCAGTCCCTGGCCGGTCGTTACCCGATGTCGCCGGGCAGTGCGCGGGATGTGACCCTGGATGACTTCGGCCAGTTCTTCGGCGTGGGCGGGGTGATGGACAACTACTTCCGCAAATACCTGCAGCCGTACGTGGACACCTCGGCACAGACCTGGCGCTGGCAGCCGGGCGCGGCACAGAAACTCGGGATTGCGCCGGGCGTGCTGCAAACCTTCCAGCGCGCGGCGACGATCCGCGATGCGTTTTTCCGCTCCGGTGGCACCCAACCGATCGTGCGTTTTGAACTCAAACCGGTGTCGATGGACCCGACGATCACCCAGTTCCTGCTCGACCTCGACGGCCAGCAATTGAGCTACGACCACGGCCCCAGCCGCCCGGTGGCGATGCAATGGCCGAACCCCGGCAGCATTGGCGTGGTGCGTATCTCGATCATGCCGCCGTCGGCCAGTGGTCGCTCGGGCGTGACCCTCGACGGGCCGTGGGCCTGGTTCCGCCTGCTGGAGCAATCGGACCTCACCGCCGGCAACTCGCCGGACCGCTTCAACCTGCGCCTGCGGGTCGACGGTGCCAGCATCGCCTACGAGTTGCGTGCCAACAGCGCCTTCAACCCGTTCAAGAGCCGTGTGCTCAGTGGCTTCAGCCTGCCGGAGCGGCTATGACGACGCTGGGTTTCTACGGCAAGCTGGCCAGTCGCGGAGACTTCGTCAGCCGTGCCTTGCCCCAGAGCTTTATCGGCCCGTGGGACAGCTGGCTGGCGGCGGGGTTGCTCGCCAGCCAGAACAGCCTCGGCGCCGACTGGCTCAATGCGTACCTGGTCAGCCCTCTATGGCGCTTTGTGCTGGCGCCCGGCGTGTGCGGGCCGGACGCGGCGGCGGGCGTGGTGATGCCGAGCATTGACCGGGTCGGGCGCTATTTCCCGTTGGCGGTGGTCACCTTGCTCGATCACGACATCAACCCGGCGTCCCTGGTGGGCGGGCCGGACAGCTGGTTTGAGCAGGCCGAAGAGCTGTTGCTCAGCACCCTGGATGCCGGCGCCACGTTTGAACGCTTCAACGCTGGCCTCGATGACCTGGGCTTACCGGCGACCGAGCCGCGTGCGGTGGACAGCCGTTTCGCCGGCCTGCAGCGCGTGGCGGCCAGCGTGCCGCACCAGCGCATGACCGCGCTCGCCGAACAGGCCTGCGACGGTGCGAGCCTGTGGTGGGGGCGTGGTTCGCAGACGATTTCCCCTGGTTTATTGCGGTGTCAGGGCCTGCCTGCCGCCGGCGATTTTGCGCAGTTTCTGCTCGGACAAGAAGGTGTGGTGTAGATGGGGTCGACGTACAAATCCGCGAGCAAAAGCCATGTGGGCATGGTTCGCCAGGTCAACGAAGACGCGTGCCTGGACCTGCCGGAAAACCGCCTGTGGGTGGTGGCCGACGGCATGGGCGGGCACGCGGCGGGGGATTATGTCAGCAGCCTGATCGTCGACAGCCTGCGCAGCGTGCCGATGGGCCGTTCCCTCGACGAGTACTCGGCAGCCCTGCGCAATGACCTGACCCGCATCAACGCCGCCGTGCGTGAAGAAACCGCCAACCGTGGCGTGACCATGATGGGCAGCACGGTGGTGGTGCTCGCCGCGCGCGGTTTGCGCGGTGTGTGCCTGTGGGCCGGCGACAGCCGCCTGTACCGCCTGCGCGACGGCGTGCTCGAAGGCATCTCCCGCGACCACAGCTACGTCCAGGACCTGCAGGACAGCGGCCTGCTCAGCGAAGCCGATGCCCGCGTGCACCCGCGCGCCAACATCGTCACCCGCGCCATTGGCGTGGAAGCCCAGCTGGAACTGGCGGTGGTCGACCTGCTGATCGCCCCCGGCGACAGCTACCTGCTGTGCAGCGATGGCCTGAACAAGACCGTCGACGACCATGAGATCCGCGAAGTGCTCAGCCACGACGCGCCGGATGAAATCGTGCGCAGCCTGGTGCACCTGGGGCTCAACCGTGGCGCGCCGGACAACATCACCGCCATCGTCGTGAAGGTATCGGCATGAACATTGTGATTCCGGGCTATGACATCGACGGCGAGATCGGCGAAGGCGCCATGGCCAGCGTGTACCTGGCGACCCAGCGCTCCCTGGAGCGCAAGGTGGCGCTGAAGGTGATGGCGGCGGCGCTGGCGGCCGACCCGAGCTTCTGCGAACGTTTCCTGCGCGAGGGCAAGACCCTGGCGCGGCTGTCCCACCCGCACACGGTGACCATCCATGACATCGGCAATGTCGGTGAGCTGTACTACATGGCCATGGAATACCTGCCCAACGGCACGCTCAAGGAGCGCATCGCCGCCGGCCTGACGCCGGAGCAGGGCATTACGCTGATCCGCCAGATCGCCTCGGCGCTGGGCTATGCCCATGCCCAGGGGCTGGTGCACCGCGACGTCAAGCCGGCAAACATCCTGTTCCGCGCCGATGGCACGGCGGTGCTGTCGGACTTTGGCATTGCCAAGTCCCTGGACGACCGCACCCAATTCACCCAGGCCGGCTTTGCCGTGGGCACGCCGAGCTACATGAGCCCGGAGCAGGCGCGGGGCCAGGAGATCGATGGCCGTGCCGACCTCTACGCGCTGGGCGTGGTGCTGTATGAAATCCTCGTCGGCAAGCTGCCGTACAACGGCAACGACGCGCTGTCCACCGCGCTGGCGCACCTGACCGAACCCTTGCCGGAATTGCCGGTGCACCACGGGCGGTATCAGGGCGTGCTGCGCAAGCTGTTGGCCAAGGACCCGGCGGAGCGTTTCCCGGATGCGGCGGCGTTGCTGCAGGCGCTGGATAACCTGCCTGCGGAGTCGCCGGAGGCCACGCTGGTGCGGCCGTTGCCGATCCCGCTGAGTTTTGATCTGGCGGGCATGACCCCGGTCACCATCGACATCCCGACCGACAGACCCCAGCCGCAACCGGTGCGCCAGCCGGTGGTGACGCCGACCCAGCATAACGCCGTGTCCGAGCAGCGTCGTGGGCCGGTGCTGGCACTGGCCGCCGTGGCGGTGGCCGTCGCATTGGCCATTGGTGGCGGCAGTTACTGGTGGTTGAGCGGCAGTGATGAGCCGGCCAAGCCGCCGGCTGCCGTCGTGCCTCAGGCCAAGCCTCCAGCGGCGGTCGCCGACGTGCCCCCGGCAACGCCCACTGCGTCCGCCGAAGTGGACGGCGGCCAACGGCCGTTGTTGATGGCCGGTAAGAAGACTTTGTTCCAGCGCGTGCTCAGCAAGCCCGGCGCCAAGCTGTCGGATGACGCCGGCAGCGCGCCTGGCAAGGCCCTGCCGGCGTTCTCCGTGCTTTATGTGTACCAGCGCAAAGACGTCGACGGCAGCCCGTGGGTGCGCGTCGGTGCCGCCACCGATGGCCGCAGCGACGGCTGGTTGCCGGCCGCCCAGGTCAGCGACTGGAAGCAAAGCCTCGTGCTCAAGTTCACCGAACGCTCCGGCCGGGCGCCGGTGATGTTCCTGCGCCAATCCGGCGAAGTGGAAAAGTTGCTCGCCGATCCAGCCGCCGCCAAAGGCGTGCTGGCCAAGGCGCAGAAGAACAGCGACGACAACGGCCAGGTCCTGGCCCTGGAGCCGGCCGCCAGCGCGGTGCCGCAGAACCAGTTCTACCTGTTGCCGATCTTCGACGCCAAGGAGAGCTTCGACGAAAACGGCCAGCCGGTGCAGTTGCTTAACGTCGCCTCCATCGACCCAGGCAGTAACGCGACGGCCAAGCCATCGACCCCGGTGATCAACGCCAATGCCGACGCCTTCCGCACTGCCGTGGTGCTGGTGGTGGACACCACGGTTTCCATGCAGCCCTACATCGACCAGATCCGCGATGTGGTGCACGAGCTGCAAACCCGTATCGCCGAGCGTGGCGAGCTGGACAGTGTCAGCTTCGGCATGGTCGGTTTCCGGAGCAGCATCAAGAAAACCCCAGGCCTGGAATACGTGGCCAAGACCCTGATCAGCCTCGACCAGGGCCGCGACCCGCAACGCTTCCTCGACATGGCGCGCCAGGTCAAGGCGTCCACCGTGTCCAGCCACTCCTTCAACGAGGACGCGTTTGCCGGGGTGATGCAGGCCGTGGACGGCATGGACTGGTCCGGCTACGGCGGTCGGATCATCCTGCTGGTCACCGATGCGGGCGCGCTGCGCAAGAACGACCCGTTTGCCGCCACCCAGATGAACGAAGCCGAAGTGCGCCAGGCCGCACTGGGCAAGCAGATCAAGATCTACGCGCTGCACCTGCGCACCGACGCCGGCAAGAAAACCCACGCCGGCGCCGAGAGCCAATACCGCACCCTCACCGCCGACGCCAACCCGCAGATCGGCGACCTGTACACGCCGGTGCCGGGTGGCGATGTGCGCAAGCTGGGCGAGCGTGTCGACGAGATCGGCAGCGTGTTCGCCAACCTCGTGCACCAGGTGCGCAGCAATACGCCGCAAGCGGTGCCGCTGCTGAGTGCCGCGCCGAGCCTGGCGGACAAATCTGCCGCGGTCGGCTATGCCATGCACATGGACTTCCTCGGTCGCCGGAACGCCAGCCAGGCGCCGCAACTGGTCAGTGCCTGGACCGCCGACCGCGACCTGACCAATCCCGCGCTGCCGGCGTTCCAGGTGTGCGTGATGCTGACCAAATTGCAGCTCAACGACCTGCAACAGTCGCTGAAACTGATCGTCGATGCGGCGCGCAAGACCCAGACCTCGCCCAAGGATTTCTTCCAGGAAATCGCCAGCGCCTCGGCCTATATGAGCCGCGACCCCCAAGCCCTGCGCAAGGGCGGCAACCTGGCCGACGGCGGCATTCTCGGCGAATACCTGGAAGGCCTGCCGTACCGCAGCAAGTCGCTGAACATGACCCAGGACCTGTGGTTGTCGTTGAGCGTGGCCGAGCAGGAAGACTTTATCGACGAGCTGGATTCGAAAATCCGCCTCTACGAAACCTTCCACAATGACCTGGCCAACTGGGTCCGTTTCGGCGATGCCGAACCGGGTGATGCGTTGTACCGCGTGCCGTTGTCGACACTGCCGTAATGCTGAACTTGAGCGCGGTGCACAAAAGCCGGGGTGTCGGCAGCCAGCGTTACAGCCTGGTGATCCCGGCGCTGCACCTGCGTGCCGGCGAGCAATTGGCAATTGTCGGGCCGAGCGGGTGCGGCAAGAGCACCTTGCTGGATCTGTTGGCGCTGGTACTGGCGCCGGATCAGGTGGGCCGGTTCGAATTCAACCGGCAGGACATTGGTGGACTGTGGCGCGCCGATCAGCAATCCACCCTGGCCGGGCTGCGCAGCCAGCACTTGGGCTATGTGCTGCAAACCGGCGGGCTGCTGGGCTTTCTGGATGTGCGCAGCAATATCGCGCTGTCCCGGCAACTGCTGGGGTTGAAAGACGATGGCAGCGTGACGCGCCTGGCGGAACAGCTGGAGATCAGCGACCAGTTGGCCAAGAAGCCGGCTGCGTTGTCGGTGGGCCAGCGCCAGCGTGTGAGCTGCGCCCGCGCCCTGGCCCATGCACCGCAACTGGTGCTGGCCGATGAACCGACGGCGTCCCTTGACCCGCTGAATGCCGAGCGCGTAATGCAGGCCCTGCTGGCCCAGGCCCGCGAGCACCGCGCCGCCTGTGTGATCGCCACCCATGACGAACCCTTGGCCCGTGCCAGTGGCTTGCAGGTGCGGCGCATCAGTTGCCGTCGCGATACCGATGGCGGCGTCACCGCGACCCTTGGGGAGGCGTGCTGATGCGCATCCCTTTGGTGGCGTCCCTGGCCTTTCAGGATTACCGCAACGATGCCTGGCTGTCGGCCTGTTCGGTGTTGGCGCTGGTGGCGGTGATTGCGCCGTTGCTGGTGTTGTTCGGCCTGAAATTTGGACTGGTTAGCAGTTTGACCGAACGTTTGGAGACCGATCCGGCCACCCGTGAAATTATTCCGCTGGGCGGTGGTCGATTCAGCAGCGCATTTGTCGAACAGCTTGGCCAGCGCAGCGATGTGGCGTTCGCCTTACCGCGCACGCGGCAGATTGCGGCGACGGCGCAGGTGGGCACGCTGACCCTGGAAATGCTGCCGACCGCTGCGGGTGATCCGCTGCTGAACGGCCTGCCGATGCCCAGGGGCCTGGACCGGATCGTGCTGAGCCACACCGCTGCCGAGAAGCTTGCGGCGCGGCCTGGGGATTGGCTGGAGACCCGCTTTGCGCGGCAAGTGGCGGGGCGTGTAGAAGCCCAGCGCACGCGCTTGCAGGTACTGGGGGTGCTGCCGCTGGAAGCCTTCGCCCGGGATGGGTTGTTTGCCGATTTGAGATTGCTGGAAGCGGCGGAAGATTACCGCGATGGCCGTGCGGTACCGGCGTTGGGTTGGGCCGGTGACGAGGTGGGTGTGAGCGAGCAGCGGGTGTATCCGGCGTTTCGCTTGTATGCGCGCAGCCTGGCCGATGTGGAGCCGCTGCGGGTATTTTTCGCCGGGCAGAATCTGTTGGTATCGACCCAGGCACAGACGATCGCCCAGGTGCAGTCGCTGAGCCGCAACCTGTCGATCGTCTTCTGGATCATCGCCGGGCTGGCCTTGGCGGGCGCGTTTGCGGCGATCTTCGCCGGGGCGTTGGCCGCTGTGGCACGCAAGCGCCGGGAATTGTCGGTGTTGCGTCTGTTGGGGTTTTCCACCGGCGCGCTGTTGCTGTTTGTGGTGCTGCAGGCGCTGTACAGCGCAGGGTTTGCCGCTTTACTCAGCGTTGGGCTGTATGGCCTGGCCGAGGCCGCGTTGAACAAGTTATTCGTGCAGGTGCCGGGCGAACACGCCAGCCACCTGCTGGCGCGTCACTATGGCCTGGCCCTGGTTGCAGTCCTTGGCGTCAGCGCCGTGGCGGCAGCCTGTGGTGGTTGGCGAGTGGCGCGTATCCAGGCTTCTGAAGGAATCAGAGATGTATAAGTTACTGGGCGCCGTTGTGGCGCTGAGCCTGGCCTCGCTGGCCATGGCCGATGAAGCGAGCGACAAGCTCGACAACCCCAAGCCGTTGCCCGACGACGTCAGCCTGCCGCTGCCGTGCGAAGGCACTATGGTGTTCCGCTATGCCTACGTGCTGGCCCAAGGGACCTTGGATGACCGCGAGATCAGTCTCGGCTACCCCTTCGCCGAAGGCGAGGCGGGTTACCAGCAGTCATTTATCTCCGGCTACCGCCGCGACTTTATCAACGGCCAGTTCACCCTCAAGGACTTGCCGAAAGACTGGAGCAAAGTCATCGCGCCGTTGATGCCGAAGACCGACGCCAAGACCCCGCTCAAGCCCATGCTGTACTTCATCGGCAAGTACGAAGTGACCGCCCGCCAGTACGCCCAGGTGATGGCCCAGGCGCAATCCCTGGCCAGTGGCGAACCGGCACCGGCGTGCGATGCGCCCACCGGCATGGCCGGGCGTTTGCCCAAGGTGAAGCTGTCGCGCTTTGAGGCTGAGCGCTTCTCGGCGGTGTACAGCGCCTGGCTGATGAAATACCACCGCGATTTGCTGCCGGTGAGCGGTCGTGGGTCGTCGGCGGAAGACGGCGGCCTGGGTTTCGTGCGCCTGCCCACTGAAGTGGAGTGGGAGTTCGCCGCACGCGGTGGCCAGGCTGTGAGTCGCCAGGACTTGGAAGGGCGCCTGTTTCCACGCCGCACCGAAGGCAGTGAAAGCGATGGCCCGCTGGGTGATTACGCGGTGTTCAACCAGGTCGCCGGCGGTACTGGCCAGGCCGCACGCTTGATGCCTATCGGTACCAAGCTGCCCAACCCCATCGGCATGTTCGACGTGATCGGCAACGCCGCGGAAATGGTCCAGGAGTCCTTCCAGCTGGTGCACGCCGGTCGTCGCCAGGGCACCTACGGCGGCTTTGTGGTCAAGGGCGGCAACTACCTCGAAGGCGAGGGCACGCTGTTTACCGGCATGCGCCGCGAATACCCGCTGTTCGCCGCCGACGGCACCGAGCAAAGCAACGAGACCACGGGATTCCGCGTGGCAATCGGGGCGTTGTCGGCGCCGCGCTCGCGTTACAAGGAGTTGTTTGCGCAGTGGCAGAAAGAAGGCCGCCTGGCCTCGCTGACCGACGCCATCGACGACGCCCAGGACCCGACCAAGCGCCTGGACAGCATCATCGCCGCCAGCGCCGACCCCAAGCTGCAGGCCGAGTTGGGGCTGGTCAATGAAGAACTCAAGCGCAATGTCTCGCTGATCGCCCAGCAACGCGAAGAAGCGGCGGGCAACCTGATTCAGTCGGCCGCGCTGGTGGCCGAGACCATCAGCAACTACAACATCCGCCTGGCCAACCTGCAGAAGAGTCGCCAGCAGGCCCTGGACAACAAGGAAGAGGCCAGCGCGGCACTGTTTGCCACGGCTATCGAGAACGGACGCAGCGCCCTCGATGGCGCGGTGGCGATCTATATCGACAACCTGGCCACCGGCACGCGTTACACCGATGCGGTGATCCAGGCGCAGTTTCAACGGATCAAGGAAGAGTTGGATCGCAAGCCCGTGCTCGGCAAGAGCCTGGTGACGCGCGCAACACTGTTCGTTCGCCATGTCGGCAACTACCGCAAGCAACAGCGGGCCGACCCGGCGACGATCTTGAAGGAATTGCTCGCAGCGAGCGGTCAGCGCTGATCGCTGGCTGTATGGCGAGCTTGGAAGGGACTCAGGCGGCAGTGGCCGCACTGGGCAAGTCAAACTTAGAAGAGAACACAACCTATGCTTTTTTCCCGTAAGGCGGTTTCCAAGCGTCACTTGCTGCTGATCGCGGCCGGTTTCAGCACTGTGCTGACCGGCTGCGCCACGTCGCCGGCCTCCAAGGTCGCGTCGAGCACCAAGGTCGAGTACTACCCCAACTGCTACGAGCCGGTGCAGCACTTGCGCGCCACCGATTCGAACATGACCAAGTCGGTGGTGACCGGTGCGGCCATCGGCGCGGCCGGCGGTGCCCTGCTCGGCGCCCTGACCGGCGACAAGGAAAAACGTGGCCGTAACGCCGCCATCGGCGCAGCGGGCGGGGCCCTGGCCGGCGGCGCAGCGGGGTACTACACCGAGCGTCAGAAGCAGATCGCCGACGACAACCAGCGCATTGCCTCGTATGCGGCTGACGTGAACAAAAGCGCCTCCGACATCGACCGCAGTACCGCGTACGCCAGGGCGTCCCAGCAGTGCTACCAGAGCGCATTCACCAAGTTGGTGGCTGATCGCAAAGCCAAGACCGTCAACGACACCGAAGGCCGCAAGCGCCTGGCGGAAATCGTCTCGGGCCTGAAGGAATCCAATGACCTGATCGTGGCGGTCAACGGCAAAGCCGCCGAAGACCTGAACAACTACACCCAGGCCTACGAGAAAGACCTGCAGCAGGTCGGCGTACAGCGTGCCGACGTGGTCACCGTGGCCAAGGCCGATGTAACGCCCGTTGTGACGCCGGGCAAGAAGAAAGGTACCGGCACCAAGCCACCGAAAAAGCCACCGCTTCCAACCGTACCAACAGAAGCCGTGAGCACCGAGAAAACCTTCCAGACCGCCCAGACCAAGCAGGATGAAAGCAAGAAGGTCGCCAGCGCCGGTAAAGCGCAGATCGAAGGCACTTGCCGCGATCCTAACCTGGTCGACTGGGCACCGGTGCCTTGCCCTAACGTTTAAGTAACATGCTGCTATAAGCGTCAAACGCCAGCCGATCTTCCGCTAATGCGCAAGATCGGTAGCGTTCTTTTTGCAATTGGTTAAACTGCTGCGGCCACTCAATAATTACACCGAGGCCGTGTGCATGAAATTTCGTCTTCTCCTGTGGGTGCTGGGCCTGATGATGGGCAAAGCCAGCCGCACCAATCCTGCCTTCCAGCAACAGCTGGGTGACAAAGACCTCGCGTTCCAGTTGCAGACCCTCGACGGCAAGGTTGCCCGTCACTTCATCGTCAAAGACCAACGCATCACCAGCCGCTCGGGCGTTCACCCGGCGCCGGCGTTCGCCATCGCGTTCAAGGATGCCGCCTACGGCTTCGCCACGATGCAGGCGAAGAACAAGCAACTGGCGTTCATGACGGGGATTCAGGACAAGTCGATCCAGATCAAGGGCAACCCGGCGCTGGTGATCTGGTTCCAGGGGTTGACCAAGTATTTGGGGCGTAAGCGCAGCTCCAAGCGATGAGCCACAAGCTGCAAGCTTGAAGCTGACTACTTGAAGCTTGCAGCTGCTGTTAAGCCTGGCTGAACTGCGAGGCCAATTCGCGCAGCAGCACCTCGGCATCCAGCACCTTGGCCACGACTTCATCCGCTTTGTCACGGCTCAAGCCCAAACGCTCAAGCAGTTCGTCCGGGATGGTCTCGTCCGGCCCGGACCCAATCCCCCGGCTGCGCAGCAGGCGCACGGCCAGGCACACCAGGTTCGGGTATTCGGCGTATTGCCCATCGTAGGTCGGGTCGTGCTGGAAGCGCAGGGCAGTGGACAGCTCGTCCGGCATGTCCCAGTAGCGCATCAGCCAGGCGCCGATCTGCTCGCGGCTGATGCCCAGCAGGTGTTGCTCCACATAGCTGTGGCACAGGTGCGGGTTGACCTCCAGGTGGCGGCAGATCAGCGAGAAGTGCGGCGGGAACACATGGGCCAGCAACAGGTAGCCGAAGTTGTGCAGCAGGCCGGCGAGGTAGGTCAGGCCGGCTTCCGGGCGCTGAGCACGGGGCATGGCGCGGGTCAGGCCTTCGATCACGGCGGCGGTGTAGATGGACTGGTGCCAGTACGGTGTGGCCTGGTGCGGGTGGTCCTTGGGCAGGCTCAAGGTCTTGCCCAGGGCCAGGCCCAAGGCGAGGTTGATCACCAGGTCAAAACCCAGCACGCGCACGATGGCGTCTTCCACCGAGCGGATCTTGCCCGGCGATGCGTAGTACGGCGATGCGGCCCAGCTCACCACTTGGGCGGCCAGTGCCGGGTCGGTTTCGACCACGCCGGTGATGTCGTCGATGGTGGCATTGGGGTCGACGCGCAGCTTGATGATCTTCTGGGCGGTGTCGGCCAGCGGTGGAATCTCGATGGTCGCTTCCAGGCGTTGCTGGATGCGACGGGCGGTAAACGCCTGCATCGCCTGGGTGATTTCCTCACGGTCATCATTGGGGCGGTCGAGGTTCGGGCGGATGTTGCTCAGCGGTTCACCGAACTGGGCCGCGCTGGCCTTGGTGAGCATGGTCTTGAACGCGTCGCTGGCGATTTCCAGCAGCAGCCCGGCTTCGCCCGAATGCACTAGCAGGCTCGGCTCGTCGAGCAGGCTGCCTTCGTACAGGCACGGCGAACTGGTGAGTGCCGGCAGGCCCGGCAGCAGGCTCAGGTCGTGCTTGCCCAGCATGCGCGCGACGCGGTCCGGCGACACGGCCGTAAGGCGGCGACCCGTGAGTTCGGTAAGGCGGTTGAGGTCCAGCAGCTGGTTCTGCGGGAACAGCACCATCAGGGCGCCCACCGCGTCTTCCAGCAAGACGGCCTGGACTTTTTGCGCAGGATTCAGGCCCGGATGTTCGGTGACTTCCGTGTAGCTGATGGCGAGTTTTGCGAGCAAAGCCCGAATGACCGGTGGGGCGGTCAGTGGGGCTGTGGCGTGGGCAACTTCTGACATGGCCTGATCCAATTTCTTACAGTCACCGAAGTATAACCAGCTTGATACACCTGTAGGTCGGATAAGTGCGTCAGGCGTCACACTTGGCCGTATTGCTGCCCATGGCGCAGCCAGCGATCCAGCAGCGGGCTGACGTGATCCGGCCAGCGTTCCAGCAACGCCTGCGCCGCATCGCGTACGGCAGGCAGCAGGTCGGCGTCGCGCATCAGGTCGGCGACCTTGAACTGCAGCAGGCCGGTCTGGCGGGTGCCGAGCATTTCGCCGGGGCCGCGCAGTTCGAGGTCTTTCTCGGCGATGACAAAACCGTCGTTGGTCTCGCGCATGATGCCCAGGCGCTGGCGGCCGATCTGCGACAACGGAGGGTGGTAGAGCAGCACGCAGTGACTGGCGGCGCTGCCTCGGCCCACACGGCCGCGCAATTGGTGCAGTTGCGCCAGGCCCAGGCGCTCGGGGTTTTCGATGATCATCAGGCTGGCGTTGGGCACGTCCACGCCCACTTCAATCACGGTGGTAGCGACCAGCAGCTGCAGGTTACCGGCCTTGAATTCAGCCATCACCGCGGCCTTTTCCGCGGGCTTCATGCGCCCATGGATCAGCCCGACCTTGAGTTCGCCCAGGGCGCTGGTGAGGTCTTCATAGGTGGTCTCGGCGGCCTGGCAGGTCAGCTCCTCGGACTCTTCGATCAGTGTGCACACCCAGTACGCCTGGCGGCCTTCGGCACAGGCGCCGCGCACACGCTCGATCACTTCGACGCGCCGGGTGTCGGTGACCAGCACGGTGTTGACCGGTGTGCGGCCGGGGGGCAGTTCGTCGAGGATCGAAGTGTCGAGGTCGGCGTAGGCGCTCATGGCCAGGGTGCGCGGGATCGGGGTGGCGGTCATGATCAACTGGTGCGGGTTCATGCGCCCGCCCACGCCTTTCTGGCGCAGGGCCAGGCGCTGTTGCACGCCGAAGCGGTGCTGTTCGTCGATGATCACCAGGGCCAGGTTCTTGAACTGCACTTCGTCCTGGAACAGCGCATGGGTACCCACCACCATCGGTGCGCCGCCGGCGATCTGTTCCAGCGCGGCCGCGCGCGTCTTGCCCTTGAGCTTGCCGGCCAGCCACGCGACTTCCAGGCCCAGGGGCTCGAGCCAGCGCTTGAACGTGATGAAGTGCTGCTCGGCGAGGATCTCGGTGGGCGCCATCAGCGCCACCTGGTAACCGGCTTCCAGGGCTTGCAGGGCGGCGAGGGCGGCGACCACGGTCTTGCCCGCGCCCACGTCGCCCTGGATCAAGCGCAGCATCGGCTCGTGCTGGCTGAGGTCGTAGGCGATTTCATTGCCCACGCGCTGCTGGGCGCCGGTCGGCGCAAAGCCGAGGTTGGCCAGGTATTGCGCAGGCAAGCGCGTGGCCTTGGGCATGGCCGGCGCACGCAGGGAGCGCATGCTTTCGCGCAGGCGTTGCTGGGACAGTTGGTGAGTCAGCAGTTCTTCGAACGCCAGGCGGTGCTGGGCCCAGTGATGACCGAGGGCCAGTTCGTCGACATCGGCGTCCGCAGGGGGGTGATGCAGGTAGCGGATCGCATCGGCCAGTGGCGCCAGTTGGTAGTCGCGGGCCAGTTCCAGGGGCAGCCAGTCGGGCAGGCTCTGCGGGCCAAGCATGCTCAGGGTCTGCATGCACAATTGGCGCAGGCGCTGTTGGGTCAGGCCTTCGGTGAGCGGGTAGATCGGCGTGAGGGTGGTGTCCACCGGCGGCGGTTCGTCACCGGTAATGGCGCGGTATTCCGGGTGGTAGATCTCCAGGCCGGAGGCGCCGGGGCGCGCTTCGCCGTAGCAGCGCACGCGGGTGCCGCGCTTGAGGCCTTCTTTCTGTGCGTTACTGAAATGGTAGAAGCGCAGGCTCAGGCCGCCGGTGCCATCCTGCAGGCGCACCACCAGACTGCGGCGCTTGCCCATCACCACGTCGGCACCGCTGACGGTGCCTTCGACCACCGCATCCTGCCCAGGACGCAGTTGGCCGATGGGCACCACGCGAGTGCGATCCTGATAGCGCAGGGGCAGGTGGAACAGCACGTCCTGGAGGTTTTCCAGGCCGACCTTGGCCAGCTTCTCGGCCATGGCCTCGCCGACACCCTTGAGTGCCGTCACCGACACCTGCGACAGCTCAGTCATACGTTTACTTAGCTCGCAGCAGGCGGCTTGGCCACCGAACACAGGCGGATCGAATCGGCGAGGATCTCAATGGCTTTGGGCCGTGGGAAGCTGGCGCGCCAGGCAATCGCCACGGTACGGAACGGCACCGGTGGCGTGAGTGGGCGCACTTCGATCACGCCGGGGGCGTAGTGATGGCTGTCCACTGCCGACAGCGGCAGGATCGAGATGCCCAGGCCGGACGCGACCATATGCCGGATGGTTTCCAGGGAGCTGGATTCCACAGTGGTGTGCTTGGCGCCGTCGTTGCCTTTGGTCAGGGTCGGGCAGGCTTCCAGCACCTGGTCGCGGAAGCAGTGGCCTTCGCCGAGCAGCAGCAGGCTCTTGTCGTTGAGCAGGCCGGCGTCGATGGTGTCTTTTTGCGTCCACGGATGGGAGGCGGGCATCAGCACGTAGAACGGCTCGTCGTAGAGCGGCAGGGTCAACACATCCGCTTCGTTGAACGGCAGCGCGATGATGATCGCGTCCAGCTCGCCGTTGCGCAGTTTGTCGCGCAGCACGTGGGTAAAGTTTTCTTCGATATACAGCGGCATCTGCGGCGCGACGCGGTGCAGTTGCGGGATCAGGTGCGGGAACAGGTACGGGCCGACGGTATAGATGGCGCCGACTTTCAGCGGTGCGGTCAGCTGGTTCTTGCCGGCCTGGGCCAGTTCGCGAATGCTTTGCGCCTGTTCCAGCACCTTCTGGGCCTGGGCCACGATGCCTTCGCCCACCGGGGTGAGGCGCACGGCGCTTTTGCTGCGCTCGAAAATCAGCACACCGAGTTCGTCTTCAAGCTTCTTCACGCCCACCGACAGCGTCGGCTGGCTGACGTGGCAACGCTCGGCCGCGTGGCCAAAGTGTTGCTCTTGGGCGAGGGTGACGATGTAGCGTAATTCTGTAAGAGTCATAGCGGGCGTCCATGAGGTTGCGGGCCAAGCATACCGGCTGCAATCGATAGACGCACGTTATCAGAACTTTGCTGGGGATTGAGGGGGGAATGCGCGGGATTTTGCTGAGAGTGGCGAGGGGTGTCCCTCGCCATCATCATTTTCAGCGACGACGCTTCTCGATGTTGTACACGAACGGTGCAACGATCTCGATGCTGCCGCCCTTGAGCATATCGGCTGGCGGCTTGGGCAGCGGCTGGGCACGACGGATCATGTCCAGGGTGGCGCGGTCCAGGTCGGCGTTGCCGGAACGCCCCACCAACTCGTAGGACAGCACGTTACCGTCGCCATCCACCACGAACTTCAGGCGGTTCAGGCCTTCCTTGCCACGGGCCTGGGCACCTGGCGGGTACTTCTTGTACTTCTGCAAGTGTGCCAGCAGGGTGCCTTCCCAGGACGCTTTGGCGGCGATCTGTTGCGGCGACGGGCCAGGTACGGGCTGGGCCGATTTTTCAGCCGGTGCCTTGGTGGGCGGAGCGTCGCTCGGCGGGTCCTCGGAGGGTTTCTCCTTGGGCGGCTCGATCTTTTTCTCCACCGGCTTGGGCGGCTGCGGTTTAGGCTTGGGCTTGACCGGCTTGGGCACCTGGATCGTTGGCTTGGGCGCCTCGGCCAGTTTCGGCAGGGGCAGCTCTTCCACCGGTGCAGGCGGTTGCGGCGGCGTTACCACTTTCGGCGGCGCCGGAGGCGGCGGTGCAGGCATCGGGGCCAGGTCGATGACCATGGCTGCCGGCGGCAACTGCACCGTGCGCGGCGCTGACCAGTGGAGCGCGATGGCAATCGCGACGGCATGCACGCCCAGCACGACGGCGAGGCTGGTGCCATAACGCGTCAGTTTGTGGCGCGTCGTGATCATTTCTTGGCTGCCGTCTCAAGTCCGACCAGGCCTACCTTGAGGTAGCCGGCTGCCCGCAGGGCATCCATCACGCTCATCAGGTCGCCGTAGTCCACGCCCTTGTCGGCCTGGAAGAAGATCGTCGTGTCCTTCTTGCCTTGGGTCTTGGCATCGAGCACCGGCCCCAGGGTTTCGGTCTTGACCTCTTCTTCGCCCAGGAACAGGCGTTGGTCCGCCTTGACGCTGAGGAAGATCGGTTTCTCCGGCCGCGGCGCAGGCTTGGCGCTGGAGGCGGGCAGGTCAACCTTGATGTCCACGGTGGCCAATGGAGCGGCCACCATGAAGATGATCAGCAGCACGAGCATCACGTCGATAAACGGCGTGACGTTGATTTCGTGGTTCTCGACGAGTTCGTCGTCGCCTTGATTCAAATGCAGGCCCATGGCCGATTACCCCACTTTCACCATGTGCGGTTGCGAGCTGCGCTCGGTAGGCAGGTGATCGAGGTCGCGGCTGACCAGCAGCAGGACTTCTGCCGACGCGTCCGATACCTGGGCCTTGTAGCCGGCAATCGAACGGGCGAAGACGTTGTAGATCACTACCGCAGGAATCGCGGCGACCAGGCCCAGGGCGGTTGCCAGCAGGGCTTCGGCGATGCCGGGGGCGACGACGGCGAGGTTGGTGGTCTGGGTTTTGGCGATGCCGATGAAGCTGTTCATGATGCCCCAGACGGTACCGAACAGGCCGACGAACGGCGCGGTGGAGCCGATGGTCGCGAGCACGCCGGTGCCGCTGCTCATGTTACGGCCGCAGGCTGCAACCAGGCGTTCCAGGCGGAACGCCACGCGCTCCTTGATGCCTTCTTTTTCACGGGTGTTGGCCGACAGGCGCATTTCTTCCAGTGCGTCGTGCACCAGGGTGTTGGCCAGGGTGCCTTTCTTGGTCGCGCTTTCGCTGGCTTCCTTGAGGGTGGTGGCCTTCTTCAGGTGGACGATTTCAGTGCGCAGACGGCGCTTGGCACCCAGCAGCTCGAAGCCTTTGGCGATCCAGATGGTCCAGGTAATGATCGACGCGATGGCCAGGCCGATCATCACGGCTTTCACCACCACGTCAGCATTCTGGTACATGCCCCATGGCGACAGGTCGTGGGCCATGCCCAGGGTGTTGTCTTCTTCCAGCACGACACCGGTTTCGTCGGCGGCGGCTGGGACTGCAGCCTGGGCCGGGTCGGTGGCCGCAGCGGGTGCGGTTGGAGCCGCAGCATTGTGCTCGGCGGCGGCCGGGGTAGCCGGGGCGGTGGCATCAGCGAATGCGGCGGTCGGCGCCAGCAGTACGCTGAACAGCATCGCAGCAATCGCACGCCAGGCGCGGGATGGGCTGTGAAGCTTGGTTGGCGAAGCGGGGGTTGTATTACGTGTCATGCTGGCCGGACCTGAGAGAAGAAAATGACTGATCGTCCTTCCAGACCCAAAGGGGTCGAGGACAAATGGGCGGTTATTATTGCAAGTAATTCTTGTTAACAGAAGTAATACAGTAACTTTATTTGCCCTTTTTCTGGCCGCCGGTCTGCTGCGAGGGCTAATCTAGACCTTTAAGAACGGAGTTTTATGATGTCTGTGCCTTCGGTTGTGATTGCCGGATGTGGCGATGTGGGTAGTCGGCTGGCTAGCCAATTGCTGGCCTCGGAATGGGAGGTTCATGGCCTGCGGCGCGATATTTCACGCCTGCCCGACGGGGTGATCGGCATTGCCGGCGACCTGTTCAACAAGGATTGCCCTGACACCTGGCCGATCGGCGGGGTGGATTACCTGGTGTACTGCGCCGCCGCCACCGACCACGATGAGGCCGGTTATCGCGCCGCTTACGTGCAAGGGTTGCAGCATGTGCTGGAGTGGCTGAAGGATTATGGCCAGGAGCCCAGGCACCTGCTGTTTGTGTCCAGCAGCAGCGTATACGGACAGCAGAATGGCGAGTGGGTCGACGAAACCTCCGAAACCCAGGCCAAGGGTTATTCCGGGCAAGTCATGCTGGAGGCCGAGCAGGTGGCACTTAACAGTGGCATTCCTGCGAGCGTCGTGCGGTTGACCGGCATTTACGGTCCTGGTCGCGAATGGCTGCTGACCCAGGTGCGCCAGGGGTACCGTGTAGCGCTTGATCCGCCTTTATACGGCAACCGTATACACGCCGATGATGCGGCGGGCTTGCTGGCATTTTTGCTACGCCACGTGGAGCAGGGCGGTTCGCTGGATAAGGTCTATATCGGCGTCGACGATGCACCGGCGCCCTTGGCCGAGGTGGTGGCCTGGCTGCGTGACTACCTGGGCGTCACTGAGTGGTCCGAGGACGCGAGTGTGCGGCGTGCGGGCAGCAAGCAATGCAGCAATGCCCGGATAAAGGCGCTGGGGTGGACGCCCACGTATGCGAGCTACCGCGAAGGGTACGCAGCCATTCTTAAAGGCTGAAATGCGGTTAAAGATGTGGGAGGGGGTAAGTCCCTCTCCCACATTTGGAGCTGGGTGATGACTGCTATTGTTTTTCAAGCAGCCATTGGCGCGGCCCGGGAGTGAACTGAGGCACTTCATCCGCTTGAGCGGTGTTGACCGCCTGGAAGATCTCCAACTGCTTGCCCTTGCGCACGAAGATCCACGGGTTACCCACGCCGTTGAGCTGCAGCCACATGCTGTCGTAGCCGCCGCTCATGGAGGCACAGTCACCGGCCAGGCACAGAGAGTACCGATCAACATTGGGCAAACCGGCGACCTTGCCGTCAGGCTGGAACTGGACAGTGGCACCGTTGCCGAAGCCGTCGGTGATCTTCCAGTCGCCGCCCATATAGGCTGCGTACAGGGCGCGTTCGAAGTTGGCACCCAGCGGCGCACCTTCCGGTGCAGGTTCCTTGGCGCGGGCAAAGAGCTGCTCGGGCTCGTTGTCGTTGGCCACTTGCAGCAGTTGCCTGCCTTTGCGCTTGAGTTCAGTGGCGGAGCTGCCGTAGAAGTCGACGCTCCAGGCGCCGGACTGTTCGCCGAGCAACTTGCCTTCCGCGACTTCAAAACCGTTGTAGTAACGTGCCTGCGAAGCCTTGGGGTTGACCTCCCATTCGAGGTTCGGGCCATAGCTTTGCAGCGCTTCACGCAAAGGGCCGCCCTTGGCTGCCGCATCGATGGCGACCTGGTTGATCCAGGTGCCGCTCACATCCTGGTTGGCAGGGTTGCTGGCGCAGCCGCCGAGCAACAGGGCGAGCAACGAAGAGGCTACAAGCGCTTTGCGCATCATGAAATCCTTTTAAAACGAAGTCGGCGCAGCCTATGGAGGCTGCGCCGGGTGTTTTACTCGATGACCAGAATTGCGTCCATCTCAACCTGTGCGCCCTTTGGCAGGGCGGCAACACCAATGGCGGCGCGGGCTGGGTAAGGTTGTTCGAAGTACTTGCCCATGATCTCGTTGACCTTGGCGAAGTGGCTCAGGTCGGTGAGGAAGATGTTCAGCTTGACGATGTCCTTGAACGAGCCGCCGGCAGCTTCGGCCACGGACTTTAGGTTTTCGAAGACCTGTACGGTCTGGGCTTCGAAGCCTTCCACCAGTTCCATGGTCTTTGGGTCCAGCGGGATCTGGCCGGACATGTAGACGGTGTTGCCCGCCTTGATGGCCTGGGAGTAAGTACCGATGGCGGCTGGGGCCTTGTCGCTGGTGATAACGGTCTTGGTCATGAATGACTCCTTGTAATGGATGGGCTACGCACGCATGCGGGTGATGCGGATCACACCGGTCAAGGCGCGCAGTTTCTTGATCACGCGGGCCAGGTGCACGCGGTCATGCACGCTGACCACCAGCTGGACCACGCTGATGCGACCATCGCGCTCGTCCATGCTGATTTTCTCGATATTGCCGTCGGCCGCGTTGACGCTGCTGGCCAGCAGGGCGATCAGGCCGCGCTGGTGTTCCAGCTCCACGCGCAGCTCGACGTTGAATTCGCCGGTGACATCCTTGGCCCACGAGAGCTGGATGCATTTTTCCGGGTTGTGACGGATCTCGGTGATGTTGCGGCAGTTGTCGAGGTGAACAACCATGCCCTTGCCAGCCGACAGGTGGCCGACAATCGGGTCGCCAGGGATCGGCGTGCAGCATTTGGCGTAGCTGAGCACCAGGCCCTCTGTGCCGCGAATCGCCAGCGGGCCTTCGGGGCTTGGCAACTGTTCGCCTTCGCCCAGCAGGCGGCGTGCGACCACGTAGGCCATGCGGTTGCCCAGGCCGATATCTTCCAGCAGGTCTTCGATGGTTTCCTGGCGGTACTCGTGGAGCATCGCTTGCACGCGCTCCTGCGCAATCTTGTCCAAGGCGCTGTCGAAGCCGTTGAGCACTTTGTTCAGCAGGCGTTCGCCCAGGCTGATGGACTCGGAGCGGCGCTGCAGTTTCAGCGCGTGGCGGATGTGTGTGCGGGCCTTGCCGGTGACCACGAAGTTGAGCCACGCCGGATTCGGGCGGGCTCCGGGTGCACTGACGATCTCGACCGTGGAGCCGCTTTGCAGCGGTTCGGACAGCGGCGCGAGACGGCGGTTGATCCGGCAGGCAATGCAGCTGTTGCCGACGTCGGTGTGCACCGCGTAGGCAAAGTCGACCGCAGTGGAGCCTTTGGGCAGCTCCATGATGCGGCCTTTGGGCGTGAATACGTAGACCTCGTCCGGGAACAGGTCGATTTTCACGCTTTCGATAAATTCCAGGGAGTTGCCGGCACGTTGCTGCATTTCCAGCACGCCCTTGACCCACTGGCGGGCGCGGGCATGGGTGCCTTTGGGCTGCTCGTCGCCGCTGGATTTGTACAGCCAATGGGCGGCGATGCCGTTGTTGGCCATCTCTTCCATTTCGCGGGTGCGGATCTGGATCTCGATCGGCACCCCGTGCATACCGAACAGTGTGGTATGCAGCGATTGATAGCCGTTGGCCTTGGGAATGGCGATGTAGTCCTTGAAGCGCCCCGGCAGGGGTTTGTACAAATTATGTACAGCACCGAGGACGCGGTAGCAGGTATCGACCTTGTCCACGATGATGCGGAACGCGTACACGTCCATGATCTCGTTGAAGGCCCGGCGCTTGCCGCGCATCTTCTTGTAGATGCCATAGATGTGCTTCTGCCGGCCGCTGACCTCGCCCTCGATCTCGTCGATCGCCAGGCAATGGCTCAGGGATTCTTCGATCTTGTTGACGATTTCCTTGCGGTTGCCCCGGGCGCGCTTGACGGCCTGGTAGATGCGCGCCGAACGCATCGGGTGCATGGCCTTGAAGCCGAGGTCTTCGAACTCGATACGAATGGCGTGCATACCCAGCCGGTTGGCAATGGGCGCGTAGATTTCCAGGGTTTCCTTGGCGATGCGCCGGCGTTTTTCGCCGGACAGCACTTCCAGCGTGCGCATGTTGTGCAGCCGGTCGGCCAGCTTGACCAGGATCACCCGGATGTCCCGGGCCATGGCCATGGCCATTTTCTGGAAGTTTTCCGCCTGGGCTTCGGCCTTGGTCTCGAAGTTCATCTGGGTCAGTTTGCTGACCCCGTCGACCAGTTCGGCCACGGTTTCGCCAAATTGCGCACTGAGCGCTTCCTTGGCAATGCCGGTGTCTTCGATCACGTCATGCAGCATCGCGGCCATCAGGCTCTGATGGTCCATGTGCATGTCGGCCAGGATATTCGCCACCGCAAGAGGATGGGTGACGTACGCCTCACCGCTTCGGCGGCGTTGCCCGTCGTGGGCCTGTTCGGCGTAGAAATACGCTCGGCGGACCAGGTTGACCTGGTCGGGGCCGAGGTAGGCCGATAAGCGATCGGCGAGGGCGTCTATGCTCGGCAAAGTGTGAACTCCTGCCGAAGGCTGTGACCCCGCGCCGTGCTACGTCGACCAGGCATAGGCTTAGACGGCCTCGTTGGACTCGTCCTCGAACGCTGCAAACAACGGTTCGTCTTCAACGATTTCAGCGTTGGCGATGAACTCGTAGCTCATCAGGCCTTCAGCGATTTCACGCAGGGCTACAACGGTAGGCTTGTCGTTTTCCCACTGGACCAGGGGCTCTTTGCCGCCAGTGGCCAGTTGACGGGCACGCTTGGTAGAGAGCATGACCAGCTCAAAGCGGTTTGCCACGTGGTCTAGGCAGTCTTCAACGGTTACGCGGGCCATGATATTCCTCGGAGCGAATGCAAGATGCGCGCTGCCCGGTTGGGCGAGCGGACTGAGCAGTTTAAAAAATCACCAGCGTTTAGGGAAGCGCTGATTTTTCGCAGGCTCTCGCAAAACCGCTGCAAGCGCCAATGTAAAGCCCTTGCAGCGGTTTTGGGAAGGGCCAATCAGCCGAGCAGTTCGGCGAGTAATTTGCCGAAACGCTGCTGTTGACGCTTTTGCTGGAGCTGATTGGCGCGGAAAATCGCCTTCAGGTCATCCAGCGCGTGGGAAAAATCGTCGTTAATGATCAGGTAGTCGTAGTCGACATAGTGGCTCATTTCGCTGACAGCTTCCCGCATGCGGCCTTCGATGATCTCGTCGCTGTCCTGGCCACGGTTGGTCAGGCGCTGGTGCAAGGCTTCGAGCGACGGCGGCAGGATAAAGATCGAGCGTGCCTTGGGCATCAGCTGGCGCACTTGCTCGGCGCCCTGCCAGTCGATTTCCAGGATCAGGTCGTGGCCTTCGTCCAGGGTCTGCTGCAGGTGGCTCTGCGAGGTGCCGTAGAGGTTGCCGAACACCTCGGCGCGCTCGAGGAAGTCGCCATGCTCGATCATCTTGACGAACTCGGTGCGCTCGACGAAGTGATAGTGCACGCCGTTCACCTCGCCCGGACGCATGGCGCGGGTGGTGTGGGAGATCGAGATGCGAATCTGCTCGTCAGCGTCGGTCAGGGCCTTGACCAGGCTGCTCTTGCCCGCGCCCGAAGGGGCGGAAATGATGTACAGGGTGCCGGTGCTATGGGTCATGGAGGTTGCCTTACTCAATATTCTGTACTTGTTCGCGCATCTGCTCGATCAACACCTTGAGGTTGACCGCCGCCGTGGTGCTGCGCGGATCGAAAGCCTTGGAGCCCAGTGTATTGGCTTCGCGGTTGAGTTCCTGCATCAGGAAGTCCAGGCGCCGACCAGCGGCGCCGCCGGACTTGAGCACGCGGTGCACTTCGAGGATGTGGGTGCTCAGGCGATCCAGTTCTTCGGCGACATCGCTCTTCTGCGCGAGCAGCACCATTTCCTGCTCCAGGCGCACGGGGTCGAGGTCGGCCTTCATGTCGGTGAAGCGGTCGAGGACCTTCTGGCGTTGGGTGGCGAGCATCTGCGGTACCAGCTCGCGCAAGGTGACCACGTCTGCTTCGATCGACGTCAGGCGCTCGTTGATCAGTCGGGCCAGTTCGGCGCCTTCACGCTCGCGGCCAGCCTTGAGTTCCTTCAATCCCTGGGTGAACAGGGCGAGGGCTTCGGCGTTGAGGGCTTGCGGATCGGAGGCGTCGGCCACCAGCACACCGGGCCAGGCCAGTACTTCCAGAGGGTTCAGTGCGGCGGGCTGCTTGATCAGGCCGGCGACGGTTTCGGCCGCGGCGACCAGTTGCGCAGCGCGCTCGCGGTCTACCTGCAGCGGCTTGCCGGTGGTTTCTTCGGTAAAGCGCAGGGTGCATTCCAGCTTGCCGCGGGAGATGCCCTGGCGCAGTGCCTCACGCACGGCGCCTTCGAGGTCGCGGAAGGATTCCGGCAGGCGCAGGTGCGGCTCCAGGTAGCGGCTGTTGACCGAGCGCAGTTCCCAGCTCAGGGTGCCTTGGGCGCCGGCTTTTTCGACGCGGGCAAAGGCGGTCATGCTGTGCACCATGGAGGTACCTCGCGATGCAGTCCCGCGAAAGCGGGCTGATGGGTAAATTGAAGCCGACAGGCTGCGAAGGCGCGGGATTGTAGCGCAGTGGGGCGGGCGCGCCCAAACCCTGGGCATTCGTAACCAGATTTTTAGCAGTGCCCCGAATCGGCTCGCGGCTCTATAATGCTCGGCAGTTTTTCGTCCTCAGTACAGGTATCCCCTATGAAACGTCCAAGTGGTCGCGTTGCCGATCAGCTCCGCTCGATCCGCATCACCCGCAACTACACCAAACACGCCGAGGGATCCGTACTGGTCGAGTTTGGCGATACCAAGGTTATCTGCACCGTCAGCGTTGAAAATGGCGTGCCGCGCTTCCTCAAGGGCCAGGGCCAGGGTTGGCTGACCGCCGAATATGGCATGCTGCCACGCGCCACCGGCGAGCGTAACCAGCGTGAAGCCAGCCGTGGCAAGCAAGGCGGCCGTACCCTGGAAATCCAGCGCCTGATCGGGCGCTCCCTGCGCGCGGCCCTGGATATGACCAAGCTGGGCGACGTGACTCTCTACGTCGACTGCGACGTGATCCAGGCCGATGGCGGTACGCGCACCGCCTCCATCACCGGCGCCATGGTGGCGCTGGTCGACGCGCTTAAAGTCATCAAGAAGCGCGGCGGCCTGAAAGGCGGCGACCCACTGAAGCAGATGATCGCCGCCGTATCGGTGGGCATGTACCAGGGCGAGCCGGTGCTGGACCTGGATTACCTGGAAGACTCGGCTGCCGAGACCGATCTGAACGTAGTGATGACCAGCACCGGTGGTTTCATCGAAGTGCAGGGCACCGCCGAAGGTGCGCCATTCCAGCCGGCCGAGCTGAACGCCATGCTGGCCCTGGCCCAGAAAGGCATGACTGAGATCTTCGAACTGCAGAACGCCGCACTGGCTGACTGAGTACGCCTCAAGGAGAAGCGCCATGAATGACAGCCAAATGCCGGTGCCTACGCCTTCCTACGAGGTGCGTCAGGGGGCAATGTTGTGCCATCTTGCTGCGTTCCTGGGGTTTGTATTCCCCTTCGGCAGCGTCGTGGGGCCGCTGATCCTGTGGCAGATGAAAAAAGAAGTGGATCCGTTCATTGACGACCAGGGCAAGGAGGCACTGAATTTCCAGATCACCGTAGCCATCGCCTGGATCATTTGCATCGTGCTGGCCTTCGCGGTCATTGGGTTTTTCCTGATGACGGCCTTGGTCATCGCAAGCGTGGTGCTGACGATCATCGGCGCAATCAAAGCCAACAAAGGGATCGCCTATCGCTATCCCTTGACCTGGCGCCTGGTCAAATAATCGACACCCACAAAAAAACCGACAGCGATGTCGGTTTTTTTGTGCCTGGATAAAGACCCTAGATGGTCAGTGTCCAGTCATAGTCCACGATCAGCGGCGCGTGCTGCGAGAAGCGCGGCTGGCGCGGCAGGCGTGCACTGCGAACGAACCGGCGCAGACCCGGGGTCAGCAACTGGTAGTCGAAGCGCCAGCCCAGGTTGAGCATCTCAGCCTGTTCATTGTCTGGCCACCAGCTGTACTGGTCACCTTCGCGGCTGACTTCGCGCAGCGCATCCACATAGCCCATGTTGCCGACAATCTCGTCCATCCAGGCCCGTTCCGGCGCCAGGAAGCCCGGGGATTGCTGGCTGTCACGCCAGTTCTTGATATCCAGCTTCTGTTGCGCCACGTACAGCGAGCCACAGTAAATGTACTCGCGACGCTTGCGTCGCTGTTTATCCAGGTAACGGGCGAAATCGTCCATTAGCTTGAACTTCTGGTTCAAGTCTTCATCGCCGTTCTGCCCCGAAGGAAGCAGCAAGGTCGCGATGCTGACCTTGTCGAAATCGGCTTGCAGGTAGCGCCCGTAGCGGTCGGCTGTCTCGAAGCCGAGGCCGCTGATGACCGCCTTGGGTTGCAACCGCGAGTACAAAGCCACGCCACCTTGGGTGGGCACTTCGGCATCGCAGGCATAAAGGAAGTAGCCATCCAGTTGGAAGGCTGGGTCGTCCAGTTCAAAGGCGGAGGCGCGGGTGTCCTGCAGGCAGATGACGTCGGCATTCTGAGCTTGCAGCCAACTGAGCAAACCACGCTCGACTGCAGCCTGAATACCATTAACGTTCACACTGATGATCCGCATAAATGGCCCCAAAAATCGCGTGCGTGTATGATACACGCCGTCTACCTAATTAGCTAAATCCGTGGTATCTGAGGCTTTTTTCATGCAGGCGTATCAACGCGATTTCATTCGTTTTGCCATCGATCGCGGGGTTTTGCGCTTCGGTGAGTTCACCCTCAAGTCCGGGCGCACCAGCCCGTATTTCTTCAATGCAGGCTTGTTCAACTCGGGTTCGGCCCTGGCTCAGTTGGGGCGCTTCTACGCGGCAGCCATCGTTGAAAGCGATATTTCCTTCGACGTGCTGTTTGGCCCGGCCTACAAGGGCATCCCCCTGGCCGCTGCAACAGCCGTGGCCCTGGCGGAACATCATGGGCGCGATCTGCCATGGTGCTTCAACCGCAAGGAAGCCAAGGCCCATGGCGAAGGCGGCAGCCTGGTGGGCGCGCCGCTTACCGGCGATGTATTGATCATCGATGACGTGATCACGGCCGGTACGGCTATCCGTGAAGTGATGCAGATCATCGCGTCCCAGGACGGCGCCAAGGCCGCCGGTGTGCTGATCGCGCTGAACCGTCAGGAGCGTGGCAACGGTGAGTTGTCGGCGATCCAGGAAGTGGAGCGTGATTTCGGTATTCCAGTGGTCAGCATCGTGTCGTTGAACCAGGTGCTGCAGTTCCTGGAAGACGACCCGCAGCTCAAGCAGCACTTGCCGGCAGTTAAGGCGTATCGCGAGCAGTTCGGCGTTCAGTAATCGCCGAACCATAAAAAAGCCCCGCTCAACCAGGTTGAGCGGGGCTTTTTGTTTTCAGCGTTTTAAGGGCGCTTGCGATTACTGATCAGCGTGCCCACACCCGTATCGGTGAAGATTTCCAGCAGGATTGCATTCGGTACACGGCCATCCAGGATCAGCGAGCTGCCGACGCCGCCTTGCACCGCTTCCAGCGCGCAACGGATCTTCGGCAGCATGCCGCCGTAGATGGTGCCGTCGGCGATCAGTTCGTCCACTTGTTGAGTGGTCAAACCGGTCAGCACCTTGCCTTCCTTGTCCATCAGGCCGGCAATGTTGGTCAGCAGCATCAGCTTTTCAGCCTTCAATGCTTCGGCCACCTTGCCCGCCACCAGGTCGGCGTTGATGTTGTAGGACTCACCGTTGGCACCCACGCCGATCGGCGCGATCACCGGGATGAAGTCGCCCTTGACCAGCAGGTTCAGCAGGTCGGTGTTGATGCCGATCACTTCGCCTACCTGGCCGATATCGATGATTTCCGGCTGGGTCATTTCCGGCGTCTGACGGGTAACGGTCAGTTTTTTCGCGCGGATCAGCTCGGCGTCCTTGCCGGTCAGGCCAATGGCGCTGCCGCCATGACGGTTGATCAGGTTGACGATGTCTTTGTTCACCTGGCCGCCGAGGACCATCTCCACCACGTCCATGGTCTGCGCGTCAGTGACGCGCATGCCATCGATGAAGTGACTCTCGATCGACAAGCGCTTGAGCAGGTCGCCGATCTGCGGGCCGCCGCCGTGGACCACCACGGGGTTGATTCCCACGGCTTTCATCAACACGATGTCGCGGGCAAAGCCGGTTTTCAGCTCGTCGCTTTCCATGGCATTGCCGCCGTACTTGATCACCAGCGTCTTGCCGACGTAGCGTCGAATATAAGGCAACGCTTCGGACAGGACCTTGGCGGTGTTGGCAGCGGCTTCGCGTTCGAGGGTCATTCAGGGCTCCGGTAAAAATCAGAACGGTAATTGGAGATCAGGGGCAACACGTTTCAACTGGGCGTGGAACACGTCCTTGATGCGCTGCAACTCAGCCTCGGTATCCGCCTCGAAACGCAGCACCAGCACCGGTGTGGTGTTGGACGCGCGAACCAGGCCCCAGCCCTTGGCGTAATCGACTCGCACACCATCAATGGTGGTCAGGTGGGCGCCTTCACCCCATTGCGCATCGTGCAGTGCGTCAATGATGCTGAATTTGCTCTCCTCGGTCACATGGATATTGATCTCTGGCGTAGAAATATCATTCGGGAAGGTCTGAAACAGCGAATCGCAGGTGGATTTTTCCTTGCTGAGGATCTCCAGCAGACGGGCGGCGCTGTAAATGCCGTCGTCAAACCCGAACCAGCGCTCCTTGAAGAACACGTGGCCGCTCATTTCGCCGGCCAACAGCGCGCCGGTTTCCTTCATTTTCTTTTTGATCAACGAGTGACCGGTCTTCCACATTAGCGGACGGCCACCATATTCCTTGATCAGCGGGGTGAGGCGGCGGGTGCACTTCACGTCGAAAATGATCTCGGCACCCGGGTTGCGCGCCACCACATCGCGGGCGAACAGCATCAGCAGGCGGTCCGGGAATACGATCTCGCCGGTTTCGGTCACTACGCCTACACGGTCGCCGTCGCCGTCAAAGGCCAGGCCGACGTCAGCACCGGTTTCCTTGACCTTGGCGATCAGGTCCACCAGGTTTTCCGGTTTGCCTGGGTCCGGGTGGTGGTTGGGGAAGTTGCCATCGACTTCGCAGAACAGCGGGATCACTTCGCAGTTCAAGGCTTCGAGCAGCTGCGGGGCGATCACGCCGGCCGCGCCGTTGCCGCAGTCCACCACCACTTTGAGGCGGCGTGCGAGTTTGACGTCGCCGGTGATTTCATCAGAGTAGCGCTGCAGGATGTCAACTTTGGTGATGCTGCCTTTGCCGCTGGTCAGGTCGTTGGTCTTCAGGCGGGTGTGCAGGGCCTGGATCTGTTCGTTGGCCAGGGTGTCGCCGGCGATGACGATCTTGAAGCCGTTGTAGTCCGACGGGTTATGACTGCCGGTCAGCATTACCCCGGATTTGCCGGCCAGTACATTGGCGGCGTAGTACAGCGCGGGAGTGGGCACCAGGCCCACATCGCTGACATGGCAGCCGCTGTCGGCCAGGCCCTGGATCAGTTGTTCCACCAGTTCCGGACCGGACAGGCGACCGTCACGACCGACCGAGACGTTCGGCTCGTCCTGGGCCAGGCTCTGGGAACCAATGGCGCGGCCAATCCAGTAGGCGGTTTCGGCGGTCAGGGTCTTGGGGACTACGCCACGAATGTCATAGGCGCGAAAGATGCTGTCGGGGAATGTCGGGGCTACTCGGGCTGCGGTACTCATCGCGGGGGGAAACTCCATCTCAAGGGGGGCAAGGCTGGCCTTAATGTGGCTGACCGGCAGGCTCAAACTGAAGGGTATGACGGTGTTTTCGGCAGAGAGTTCGTGGTGCAAAAGTGCCATCGGAGCTTGGCCCCTGTCTTTATTCCTGCGTAATGCATTGATTTAAAATGGGAAATCTCGCTGATAAAGTCCGCGCATTCTTCATCCTGAAAAGCCTTGCGGGGGCATCGAGCCGGGCAAAAGCGCCCGGCCAGGTTCAGCGTAGTCAGTGACTGCCGGAATGCCCAAAACCGCCTGCGCCGCGTTGGGTTTCGTCGAAATCCTGCACCAGTTCGAAGCGCGCCTGCACCACCGGCACCAATACAAGCTGGGCAATGCGCTCGCCGACAACGATGTTGAACGCCGTCTGGCCACGATTCCAGCACGACACCATCAACTCGCCTTGGTAGTCCGAGTCGATCAGGCCTACCAGGTTACCCAGCACGATACCGTGTTTGTGGCCCAGGCCGGAGCGCGGCAGGATCAGCGCGGCCAGGCCCGGGTCGCCGACGTAGATCGACAGGCCGGTGGGAATCAGGACGGTCTGGCCCGGTTCAAGGACGGTGTCTTGCTTGAGCATGGCGCGCAGGTCCAGGCCGGCGGAACCTGGGGTGGCGTAGGCCGGCAGCGGGAATTCGGTGCCGATGCGGGGGTCGAGGATCTTGGCTTGCAAAGCGTGCATGGAAATTAAACCTGGTTCAGCCGTTGGGCGATAAAAGAGATCAGTTGGCGGGCAATCTTGCCTTTGCTGGTCTGGGCGAAAAGAGTGGCGTGCAGCTCGCGGTCGATCACGCTGCAGGCGTTTTCCTCGCTGTTGAAGCCGATGCTCGGGTTGGCGACATCATTGGCAACGATCAGGTCGAGGTTTTTGTCTTTCAGTTTGCGTGCGGCGTAGTCCAGCAGGTGCTCGGTCTCGGCGGCAAAGCCGACACTGAACGGGCGGTCCGGACGCGTGGCGATTGTGGCCAGGATGTCCGGGTTGCGCACCATTTGCAGGAGCAGCCCGTCACCGCTCGTAGGGTCTTTCTTGAGCTTTTGCGGGGCGACGACTTCAGGGCGGTAGTCTGCAACCGCTGCCGAAGCGATAAACAGGTCACAGGGAATGGCGGCCTCACAGGCGGCCAACATGTCCCGGGCGCTGACTACGTCGATTCGCGTGACGCGATCGGGGGTCGGCAAGTGCACCGGACCGGTGATCAGGGTAACGCGTGCGCCTGCCTCGACCGCGGCTTCCGCCAAGGCAAAGCCCATTTTTCCTGAGCTATGGTTGGTGATGTAGCGTACCGGGTCGATGTTTTCCTGGGTCGGGCCGGCCGTAATCAGCACGTGCCGGCCGGTCAGGGCCAGGTGCTGGAAGCATTCGGCGGCGCACAATGCCAGGTCGGTGGCTTCGAGCATGCGGCCCATGCCGACATCGCCGCAGGCCTGGCTGCCGGAGGCCGGGCCGAACACCTTGAGGCCACGACTTTGCAGGAGCTGGGTGTTGGCCTGGGTCGCCGGGTCGCGCCACATGGCCTGATTCATGGCCGGGGCGATGGCGACGGTGGCGTCGGTGGCCAGTACCAGGGTGGTCAGCAGGTCATCGGCAATGCCTTGCGCCAGGCGCGCAATCAGGTCGGCGGTGGCTGGGGCGATCAGTACCAGGTCGGCCCACTTGGCAAGTTCGATATGACCCATGGCGGCTTCGGCTGCCGGGTCCAGCAGGTCCAGGTGAACCGGGTGTCCGGACAAGGCCTGCATGGTCAGCGGAGTAATGAACTCACTGCCGCCGCGGGTCATGACCACGCGCACTTCAGCGCCCTGGTCGAGAAGCCTGCGGACCAGCTCTGCGCTCTTGTAGGCGGCAATGCCGCCGCCGACGCCGAGAACGATGCGTTTCCGATACAGACGCTGCATTGGTTTGCCTTTCCAGTTCAGTGAAGCCAGTTCAGTGACGCCTGCGATGCCCCCTCCCCAGGTGAAATCGCACGCAAAAAAGAGGGCCTACGATAACACAGCGCCCGCCCCGCAACAGCGGCGCACATGCACAGGGAGGTGGAATGAGTATTCGTGATTGGCCGGCGGCAGAGCGGCCGCGAGAGAAGCTTTTGGAGTGGGGTGCTGCGAGTCTGTCCGATGCTGAATTGCTGGCGATCTTCCTGCGCACCGGGGTAACCGGCAGGAGCGCGGTGGACCTGGCGCGCCATCTGCTGGCGCAATTTGGCGGTTTGCGCCCGCTGCTGGAAGCCAGCCAGGCGGTGTTCAGCCAGCAATTGGGCTTGGGGCCGGCGAAGTTTGCGCAGTTGCAGGCGGTACTGGAAATGTCCCGGCGCCATATGGCCGAACGCCTGCGCAGCGATTCGGTGCTGGAAAGCCCGGTGGCCGTGCGCAATTACCTCAAGTCGCTGTTGCGCCATGAGCCCCATGAAGTTTTCGGCTGCCTGTTTCTCGATTCAAAGCATCGGGTGCTGGGGTTCGAAGTGTTGTCCGAGGGGACCATCGACGCTGCCGTGGTCTACCCGCGGCAAGTGGTCAAGCGCGCCCTGGCCTATAACGCGGCGGCGTTGATTCTGTGTCACAACCATCCTTCCGGGAGCGTGGAGCCCAGCGCGGCTGATCGAAAATTGACCAAGCTGCTGCAAAAGGCCCTGGAAGTGGTGGATGTGCGGGTACTGGATCACATCATCGTGGGGGACGGTGATCCGTTGTCGATGGCGGAATATGGGTGGATGTAGGACGGAACAGCTGCAAGCCTCAAACGGGCTTGCAGCTTGCAGCTTGCAGCTTGCAGCTTAGGGCTTGACGCTGACCTTCGAGAAATCCTGGCGCCCGAATGGGCTCACCTGGTAGCCCTCGACGCTCTTGCGCGCCAGGGCGAACGCCGTCGGGTGCGCCAGCGGCAACCACAGCGCCTGTTGCTGGATCTGCGCCTGGGCCTGCTGGTACAGCTTGCTGCGTACACCTTGTTCGCTGGTGGTCTTGCCGGCGCTGATCAGCTTGTCCAGCGTCGGGTCACAGTAGCGGGCGAAGTTGGTGCCGGATTTAACCGCCGCGCAGGAAAACTGTGGGGTCAGGAAGTTATCCGGGTCGCCGTTGTCGCCGGCCCAGCCCATGAACAGCAGGTCGTGTTCACCCGCTTTGGCGCGGCGAATCAGCTCGCCCCATTCGATCACGCGGATCTCGGCCTGGATGCCCACCTTGGCCAGGTCCGCCTGCAGCAGTTGCGCGCCGAGGTTCGGGTTAGGGTTCAGCAGGCTGCCGGTGGGGCGCGTCCAGAGGGTGGTCTTGAAGCCGTCCTTGAGGCCGGCACGGTCCAGCAAGGCCTTGGCCTTGGCGAGGTCCTGTGGATAACCCGGCAAGTCTTTGGCGTAGCTCCAGGTATTGGGCGGGTACGGGCCGTTGGCGGCTTCGGCGGTGCCTTCAAACACCGCCTTGAGGTAGCTGCCCTTGTCGAAGGCCAGGTTAATGGCCTGGCGCACCTCGGGCTTGTCCAACGGTGGGTGCTGGCTGTTGATGGCCACGAATGCGGTCATGAATGCTGCGGTTTTTTCTACCTTGAGTGCGGGGTCCTTTTCGGCCTCGCCCACATCCAGGGGCTTGGGCGACAGGGCGATCTGGCATTCGTTGCGATGCAGTTTCTGCAGGCGCACGTTGGCGTCCGGGGTAATGGCGAAGATCAAGTTATCCACAGCCGGTTTGCCGGCAAAATAGTCCGGGTTGGCCTTGTAGCGCACCACGGCATCTTTCTGGAAACGGCTGAAGATGAACGGCCCGGTGCCGATCGGCTGGCTGTTGAGCTTCTCCGGCGTGCCGGCCTTGAGCAGTTTGTCGGCGTATTCCGCCGGGTAGATCGAGGCAAAGCCCATGCTCAGGGCCGCGAGGAAGGTGGAGTCGGCGTGATCGAGGGTAAAGCGCACGGTCAGCGGGTCGAGGGCATCGATCTTCTTGACCAGCGTTGGCAATTGCAGGGACTGGGCGTGGGGGAAGCCGCTCTGGGCGATCTTGTGCCACGGGTTGGCCGGGTCGAGCATGCGTTCGAAGCTGAAGCGCACGTCTTCGGCGGTCAGGGTGCGGCTTGGGGTGAAATACTCGGTGCGATGGAATTTCACGTCCGGGTGCAGCTTGAAGGTATAGGTCAGGCCATCCGGCGAGACGTCCCAGCTGTCCGCCAGGCTGGGCACCAGTTTGCCGCTGGCCGCGTCGTAGTCCACCAGGCGATTCATCAGCACATCGGCCGAGGCGTTGGTGGTGGTCAGCGAGTTGTATTGCACCACATCGAACCCTTCGGGGCTGGCCTCGGTGCAGACGCTCAAGTTGCTGGCGGCAGAGGCCAGCGGCGCGATAAATAGAGGGGCTAGCAATAGCGGTAGGGCAGCGAGGCGCATGTTCGGTTTCCTTTGCAGATCGAAGGCCCATCTGCGAGTGCAGTCTGGAAAAGCCCTACCGTAGTGGTCTGGTTGATAAATGACTAGCCCATTTTTGCCTGTGCTTTTGCTTCAAATACTGTTTTGATGGCACCCCAGCGCGTTTCGCTGTGCGCTTTGCTGCGCGCGCGAGCGCTGTAAATCATTCTGTGCGACGAGCGGTCGGTTGTTACAGCGGCCCCTCCTGGCAACGGTTCGGGCGTCTGTCGCCGAGATTTACGCCGGTAAAAATACACGGGCTGTTGTTGCACATGGGTCTTTCTGGTATAAAGCAGCGCTCTTTTCTAGGGGCCCGGTTCCTTCGCTTGTAGGTGTAGCCGGTAAGACCCTAAAGAAACGCGGCGCCTGGCGCCAAATGACTGAGAGATTAAGCGGCCAACCCATGCCGGGTTGGGCATGTGGTTTTAGAGGGCTGAGGCATGTCGAGAGTCTGTCAAGTTACCGGTAAGGGTCCGGTGACTGGGAATAACATTTCCCACGCAAATAACAAAACCCGTCGTCGTTTCCTGCCGAACCTGCAGCATCACCGCTTCTGGGTTGAAGAAGAGAAACGTTTTGTTCGCCTGCGTGTATCTGCCAAAGGCATGCGTATTATCGACAAGCGTGGCATCACTGTCGTGCTGGCCGAAATCCGCGCCGCTGGCAAGATCTAAGGAGCTCTATCATGCGTGAATTGATTCGAATGATCTCTAGCGCCGGTACTGGTCACTTCTACACTACCGACAAGAACAAGCGTACTACCCCGGACAAGCTCGAAAAGAAAATGTTCGACCCGCGCGTTCGCAAGCACGTGATCTACAAAGAAGGCAAAATCAAGTAATTGATTTTCCTCCTTGTGAAAAAAGCCCGTATCTCACGATACGGGCTTTTTTTTGCGTCGGATTTACTGATCAGGCTTTCTGCTCGAACACCACGTAGATCTTGCGGCACGGCTCCAGCACTTCCCAGGTGCCGCTGAAGCCGGCGGGGATCACGAAGCGGTCGCCGGCACGCAAGGTCTTCGCATTGCCCTCGGCGTCGCGCAATACAGAGACGCCCTGCACGATCTCGCAATACTCATGCTCGCTGTAGTTGACCTGCCACTGCCCGACCTCACCTTCCCAGACACCGGCGTTCATCTGGCCGCACGGGCTGTTGTAATGGTTGTACACCGTTTGTTCGGGATCGCCCTTGAGGATTTTTTCTGCGGCAGGGCGGTAGCGGTCTGGGGCGGTGTTGGCCTGGCTGAAGTCGACGATGTCCTGGATGCTCATGTGCGTGTCCCGTCTGGCCTGCGGTTGGAGAGCCCAAAGTCTATGTTTATTAAAATGAACATCGCAAGGGCGTTTACCGCGGTTATGTCAAATATATTGAAACATCCCTGGCCGCTGGTTTAGGGTGGCAGCTGCCTTTGAGCCGAACAGCTGGCTGGCGGGCAAGCATTCTTTGAGGCTGCCGGGGGACATCGCCTGGCCCTTGTATTCAATAAGAGGAGGACACTCGCATGACCACCCTGACCCGTGCCGACTGGGAACAACGCGCCAAGGATCTGAAGATCGAAGGCCGCGCCTACATCAATGGCGAATACACCGCTGCTGTTTCCGGCGACACCTTCGAATGCATCAGCCCGGTCGATGGTCGCCTGCTGACCAGTGTTGCCAGTTGTGACGCCGCCGATGCCCAGCGCGCCGTAGAAAATGCCCGCGCCACCTTCAATTCCGGTGTCTGGTCGCGCCTCGCGCCGGCCAAACGCAAAGCCACCATGATCCGTTTCGCCGCGCTGCTCAAGGCCAATGCCGAAGAACTGGCGCTGCTCGAAACCCTGGACATGGGCAAGCCGATCAGTGACTCCCTGAACATTGACGTACCCGGCGCGGCAAATGCCCTGAGCTGGAGCGGCGAGGCAATCGACAAGATCTACGACGAAGTCGCAGCCACCCCGCACGATCAGTTGGGTCTGGTGACCCGCGAGCCGGTCGGCGTGGTGGGTGCCATCGTGCCGTGGAACTTCCCGCTGATGATGGCCTGCTGGAAACTCGGCCCGGCGCTGTCCACCGGTAACTCGGTGATCCTCAAGCCGTCCGAAAAATCTCCACTCACCGCCATCCGCATCGCGGCCCTGGCCGTTGAAGCCGGTATTCCGAAAGGCGTGTTCAACGTGCTGCCGGGCTACGGCCACACCGTCGGCAATGCGCTGGCGCTGCACATGGACGTCGACACACTGGTGTTCACCGGTTCGACCAAGATCGCCAAGCAACTGTTGATCCGCTCCGGCGAATCGAACATGAAGCGTGTATGGCTGGAAGCCGGCGGCAAGAGCCCGAACATCGTTTTTGCCGATGCTCCGAACCTGCAAGCCGCTGCCGAATCCGCTGCCAGCGCCATCGCCTTCAACCAGGGTGAAGTCTGCACTGCCGGTTCGCGCCTGCTGGTGGAACGTTCGATCAAGGACACCTTCCTGCCGCTGGTGATCGAGGCCCTCAAGGGCTGGAAGCCCGGCAACCCGCTGGACCCGGCGACCAACGTCGGTGCCCTGGTGGACACCCAGCAGATGAACACCGTGCTGTCGTACATCGAAGCCGGCCACACTGACGGCGCCAAGTTGGTGGCGGGTGGCAAGCGCATCCTGGAAGAGACGGGCGGCACCTACGTCGAGCCGACGATTTTCGACGGTGTAACCAACGCCATGAGAATCGCCCAGGAAGAGATCTTCGGCCCGGTGCTGTCGGTGATCACCTTTGACGGCGCCGAGGAAGCGATCAAGATCGCCAACGACACCCAATACGGCCTCGCCGCTGCGGTGTGGACGTCGGACATTTCCAAGGCGCACCTCACCGCCAAGGCCCTGCGTGCCGGTAGCGTGTGGGTCAACCAATACGACGGCGGCGACATGACCGCACCGTTTGGCGGCTTCAAGCAGTCGGGTAATGGTCGCGACAAGTCGCTGCATGCGTTCGACAAGTACACCGAGCTGAAGGCGACCTGGATCAAGCTGTAAGCAACACCGCAGGCAAATGTGGGAGGGGGCTTGCCCCGATAGCAGTGTGTCAGGCACTAACAGTGCTCAATGATCCACTGCAATCGGGAGCAAGCCCCCTCCCACACTGTTTTGTGTGAACCCATGATTATCCACAGGAGCGTGGCAATGCGTTGGGCGACCTATTTCGCCGTCCTGGCCTCGGTGCTCAGTGTCGGCCTGGCCCTGGGCGTCAGCATGCCGCTGGTCTCCCTGCGCCTGGAGGGCTGGGGCTACGGCAGTTTCGCGATTGGCGTAATGGCCGCCATGCCGGCCTTTGGCGTATTGCTCGGCGCCAAGGTCTCCAGCCGTCTGGCCGCCTGGCTCGGCACCGCGAATCTCATGCGTCTGTGCCTGTGGGCTGGCGCGGTGTCCATCGGTTTGCTGGCCATTCTGCCCAGCTACCCGATATGGCTGGTGTTGCGCCTGATGATCGGGGTGATCCTGACCATCGTGTTTATCCTCGGTGAAAGCTGGATCAACCAGTTGGTGGTGGAGCAGTGGCGTGGCCGGCTGGTGGCGCTGTATGGCTGCAGTTATGCCTTGAGCCAGCTCTCGGGCCCGTTGCTGCTGGGCCTGATCGGCACCGGCCATGACTATGGCTTCTGGGTCGGCGTTGGCCTGCTGGTGGTGGCTCCGCTGGCATTGCTGGGTCGCTCTGGTGCGCCCAGTGCCGAATCGTTCAGCGTGACCTTCGCGGATTTGTGGCGCTTCTGCCTGAGCCTGCCGGCGATTGCCTGGGCGGTGGCGCTGTTCGCCGCGTTTGAGGCGATGATCCTGACGCTGCTGCCGGTGTATTGCCTGCAACAGGGCTTCACTGCCGAAATTGCCTTGACGATGGTCAGCACGGTGGTGGTCGGGGACGCGCTGCTGCAGCTGCCCATCGGGGCACTGGCGGATTATCTGCCACGACGCACGCTGTTTTTGAGTTGCGCACTGCTGTTGCTGGCATCGAGCCTGGCGGTTCCGTTGCTGATGCACACGCTGCTGATCTGGCCAATATGGGTGCTGTTCGGCGCCAGTGCCGGCGGGTTGTTCACGTTGTCGCTGATCCTGATCGGCGAGCGTTATCGTGACGATGCGCTGGTGCGTGCCAATGCCCACATCGCGCAGTTATGGGGTATCGGTTGCCTGATCGGCCCGCTGGTGGCCGGCGCCGGCAGCCAATGGATCAGCGGGCACGCGCTGCCGTGGCTGATGGCGGGCGGGGCCTTGGGTTTGGTGGTGCTGTTGCTGCGCCAAGGCGCATTCGGTGCTGCTCAGCCGGCTTGATCCTCGCTGTTCCTAGAGCATGCGTTCCAGGCCGACCGAGGTGGCGAACCAGGCATTGAACCGTCGCCACCAACTGCCCGGTTCACGGGTCAGGGTGTGCAGTTGGCCGTTGTCTTCGGTCACCCATACCACGTTGCCGTCCTGCAGTTTCGCCTCGTAGCTCAGGGCCGGCGCCATGCCTTGCAGGGCGAGATTGCGCACGTGTTCCGCCAGTTCGGGGCTGTCCACCAGCACGCCGACCTCGGTGTTCCACAGCACGGAGCGCGGGTCGAAATTGAAAGAGCCGACAAACGATTTTTGCCGATCAAAGATCATCGCCTTGCTGTGCAGGCTCGAGTCCGAGCCGCGGAACGTGCCTCGACGAAACAGGTGCGGGCCGCTGCCGCCGCCGTCACCCGGTTGGCGGCGTAGCTCGTAGAGTTTTACCCCGTGCTCCAGCAGCGCCTTGCGGTACGGTGCATAGCCGCCATGTACGGCAGGCACGTCGGTGGCTTCAAGGGAGTTGGTCAACAAGCTCACCGATACGCCCGCGTCGGCGCGCCCCGTCAGGTACACCAGCCCGGGCTGTCCCGGCACGAAGTACGCCGAGATCATCATCAGTTCATGGTTGACGCCTTCCAGCTCCGGGGCCAGTTGCGTGGTCAGCAGCAGGTGCGGGTCCGGGTCGGCCTTGGACAGCACCTTGCTGGGTGCGTCCCACAACGCCTGGTTCCAGGCCCAGATCAGTTCGCGGCGCCAGATGTCCATGCGCGGCTGGGTCTGGTAGGTGCGCAGGCGCGCGTACAGCGCGTGCTTCTGCTGGCGCGATTCGGCCAGCGACGCCTCCAGGCTCAGGCGCGCGGCGGCCAGGTCACCTTTGGAGGGCGTATTGGAGACGAAATCATCAATGGGTTTGCTCAGGGCGCTGTTCCAGTACTGATCGAAACTGTGCCCGAGTTGCTCGGCCACCGGCCCCACGCTGAGCATGTCGATATCGGTGAAGTTCAGGTTGGGCTCGGCGTCGAAATACTCATCCCCCAGGTTGCGCCCACCGACGATGGCCACGCTGTTGTCCGCCAGCCACAGCTTGTTGTGCATGCGCCGGTGTTGCAGCGACAGGTTGAACAGGCGGCCCATGGCGCGCGTCACACCGGTGCTGCGTCCCAGGTGCAGGGGGTTGAACAGGCGAATCTCGATCTTGGGGTGGGCGGCGAGGGTGGCGATGATCTGGTCGAGGCCGTCGCTGGTGGTGTCATCCAGCAGGATGCGCACGCGCACGCCACGGTCGGCGGCCTTGAGCAGTTCATCCACCAGCATCCGCGTGCTGATGCCGTCGTGGACGATGTAGTACTGCAGGTCAAGGCTGGTCTGGGCATTGCGGATCAGCTCGGCGCGGGCCATGAAGGCTTCGCTGCTGTTGGGCAGCAGGCGAAAACCTGAACGGCCCTGGTAAGGCGCGGCCTGGGCCTGGATCGAGCGGCCGAACGACGATTGGGCGGCCGGCAGGGCATCGCTGGGTATGCGCGGGGTACTCACCGTGGCGCAGCCGCTCAAGGCCAGGGCTCCCAGCAGGAAAAACGGTAAAAGCCGTCGAATCATCAAGGGAGTCGTGTCCAGGTCAGGGCGGTTGTCGACATATGACGGCGGTTTCTTGCGAAAGGTCAGTCCACCGTTTCGGCCAGCATCTTGATCGCGGCAGCGCCGACTTTGCGCACGGCCTCTTCAATCTGGGCGGTAGGCTTGGCAGCGTAGTTCATGCGCAGGCAGTTACGGTACTTGCCCGACGCGGAAAAGATGCTTCCCACAGCCACCTGTACGCCTTGTTCCACCAGTGCGCGGTTGAGCTTGAGGGTGTCGAAGCCTTCCGGCAGTTCTATCCACAGCATGAAGCTGCCTTGTGGGCGGCTGGCGCGGGTGCCGGCAGGGAAGTAGCGGCTGACCCAGTCGAGCATCAGGTCGCGATTACGCTGGTATTGTGTGCGCATCCGTCGCAAATGCGGTTCGAAATGACCCCCTTTGAGAAACTCGGCAATTGCGATCTGCGGCTGCGTGGCGGTGGAGCCGGTGCTGATGTACTTCATGTGCAGTACCCGCTCCAGGTACCGGCCCGGAGCGACCCAACCAATGCGCAGGCCTGGCGCCAGGGTCTTGGAGAACGAACTGCACAGCAGCACACGACCGTCTTCGTCGAAGGATTTGATGGTGCGCGGGCGTGGGTAGCTGTAGGCCAGTTCGCCATACACATCGTCTTCGATGATCGCGACGTCAAAGCGCTGGGCCAGGGTCAGCAATGCGCGTTTGCGCGCTTCCGGCATGATGTAGCCCAGCGGGTTATTGCAGTTGGGGGTCAGCTGGATGACCTTGATCGGCCACTGTTCCAGTGCCAGTTCCAGGGCTTCGAGGCTGATGCCGGTGATCGGGTCGGTGGGGATTTCCAGGGCTTTCATGCCCAGGCCCTTGAGGGTCTGCATGGCCCCGTGGAAGCTGGGCGAGTCCACCGCGACGATATCGCCCGGCTCGCAGATGGCGTGGATGCTGGCGGACAGCGCCTCGTGGCAGCCGGTGGTAATCACGATGTCCTCGGCCGTCAGTTGGCAGCCAGAATCCAATGACAGCCGGGCGATTTGCTCGCGTAGTTCCATACAGCCGAGAATATTGTCGTAATACAGCCCCGGCAGATCCTGGCGCCGGCTGACGCGGGCCAGGCTGCGCAGCAGGGGTTTGAGGGTGGGTGACAATACGTCCGGCATGCCGCGGCCCATCTGTATGACGTCTTTGCGCGGAACGGCGCGAATCAGTTCCAGCACCAGATCCCACTGGGAGATTTCCACCGGGCGCTGGGCCGGGCGGCCGACCTCGGGCAGCGCCGGCAACTCCCGGCCCACCGGTACAAAGTACCCAGACTTGGGCTTGGGCATCGCCAGGCCATTGTCTTCCAGCAACCGATACGCCTGCTGCACGGTGCTCAGGCTGACCCCGTGCTCCACGCTCAAGGCGCGTACGGACGGCAGTCGATCACCAGGGCGATAGAACCCCTGTTCGATGCGTGTGCCCAGCAATTCGGCGAGGTTGACGTAAAGCGTCATGGCGGTCGCTCCCAGGGGACCAGTACAGATAGGGGGAAAATACAGGATTCAGCCGCGCATAGGCAGTGTCTGTATGGATTTAATAAAGGTTGGTTGAATCTGTAATGGTTTTGTCTGCTCGCCCATTCTAGCCACTCATGGCAACAGGCAAATGAGGGGCAGCAAAATGAACGGCATGAGTGATGTGCGGCTGACGTTACACAGTCAGGAATTGCAGGCTGGGCAAGAGCGGGCGACGTCGCCGCGCGAGATCAGCCGCTGGAGCTTGTTCTGGCACCGCCGCCATACGCGCAAGGCCTTGCTGCACTTGACTCGCGAGCAATTGCGCGACGTTGGGTTGACCCTGGAGCAAGCCCGCCAGGAAGGCTTGAAACCCTTCTGGCGCGATTGATCAGACCAGCTCTTTGAGACGGTGCCAGAGCATTCCCAAGGCCAGCAGCGGCGAGCGCAGGTGCTTGCCGCCGGGGAAGGTGATGTGTGGCACCCGGGCGAACAGGTCGAAACGCCCCTGCTGCTGGCCGCTGATGGCTTCGGCCAGCAGTTTGCCCGCCAGGTGTGTGGCGTTGAGGCCGTGGCCTGCGTAGGCCTGGGCGTAATACACGTTGGGCTGATCCGCCAGGCGGCCGATCTGCGGCAGGCGGTTGGCGCCGATGCCGATCATGCCGCCCCATTGGTAATCGATCTTCACGTCGGCCAGCTGTGGGAACACCTGCAGCATCTTTGGCCGCATGTAGGCGCCGATGTCCTTGGGGTCGCGTCCGGAGTAGTGACAGGCGCCGCCGAATAACAGGCGACGGTCGGCGGACAGCCGGAAGTAATCCACCGTCACGCGCTGGTCACACACCGCCATGTTCTGCGGCAGCAGGTTGGCGGCTTGTGCTTCGCTCAACGGTTCGGTGGCGATGATGTAGCTGCCGGCGGGCAGCACCTTGCCGCTCAATTGCGGGTTCAGCCCATTCAGGTAGGCATTGCAGGCCAGCACCAGGGTCTTGGCGCGCACATGGCCCTGGGCGGTGTGCACCTTGACCTCGGGGCCGTAGTCGATACGCGTGACTTCGGACTGTTCGAACAAACGCACGCCTAACTGCTGCGCCGCAGCTGCTTCACCCAGCGCCAGGTTCAGCGGGTGAAGATGGCCCGAGCCCATGTCGATCATGCCGCCCACATAGCGGTCGGAGCCGATGACGCTGCCCATGTCGCTCGCTTGCAGCAAGCGTACTTCGTGGCGATAGCCAAGGCTGCGCAGTTCTTCGGCGTCTTCGGCAAGGCCTTGCAGGTCGCGAGGCTTGTTGGCCAGGTCGCAGTAGCCCCAGGTCAGGTCGCAGGGGATCTGGTAGCGTTCGACACGTTCACGCACGATCTCCACGGCTTCCAGGCCCATCAGCTTCATCTGGCGCACGCCATCGGTGCCGATCACGTTGGTGAACTGCTCCAGGCCATGACCGACGCCGCGAATCAACTGGCCGCCATTGCGCCCGCTGGCGCCCCAGGCGATCTTGCGCGCCTCCAGCAGAACCACGCTGAAGCCGCGCTCAGCCAGCTCCAGGGCCGTGTTGAGCCCGGAGAAACCGCCGCCGATCACGCACACATCAGCGCCCACCTCGCCCGTCAACGCCGGGTAGTCGGGTTGCGGTACGCTGCTGGCGGCGTAGTAGGAAGAGGTGTGCCGGGCGCTGGCGGTCATGGGGAGCATCCCTGTTTGGAAAATTTGACGCAGGATACAGCGGTCGGACGAAGCTGTCTGCGCGGGGCGTTTTGCTTCAGAATCCACCTCTATTCGCCGTTCGGTACCTGTTTCGATGAGTTGCAACAGTCAGAAAATCAGCGCGCTGCGCCGTCAGATTCCTTCGTTCGAGTGCGTCCCCGGCTGCCACGACTGCTGTGGGCCGGTCACCACTTCGCCCGAGGAGATGTCGCGCCTGCCACGCAAGACCGCTGCCGAGCAGGACGCCGCAATGGACGAGCTGAACTGTGTGCACCTGGGCCCCCACGGCTGCACCGTGTATGACGAGCGGCCGCTGATCTGTCGGCTGTTCGGTACCACGAAGACCTTGCCATGCCCCAATGGGCGGGGGCCGGTGGAGCTGATTCATCCACGGGTGGAAAAGCAGATCCATGAATACATGGCGAGCACCCGGCAGGTGCTGGTTTAATCGGGAATAGGCAGGTTGAGGCTCTCCTTGACCTCTTCCATCACGATATAGCTCTTCGATTCCCGCACATGGGGCAACTTGAGCAGGATGTCGCCGAGCAATTTGCGGTACGAGGCCATCTCGGAAATCCGCGCTTTCACCAAGTAGTCGAAGTCTCCCGAGACCAGGTGGCACTCCAAGACATGGGGCAGTTTCAGCACGGCGCGGCGGAACTCTTCAAAGGTGTCGCCGGATTTGTAATCGAGGCTGATCTCGACAAATACCAGCAAACTTCCCTTCAAATGCTGTGGGTTTAGACGCGCGTTGTAGCCCATGATGATCCCCTCGCGCTCCAGTCGCCGTACCCGCTCGGTACACGGCGTGGTGGAGAGCCCGACCTTTTCCCCCAGCTCGGTGAACGAAATTCGCCCATCGGTTTGCAGGATGCGCAGGATGTTGCGGTCGATCTTGTCCAGCTCCCGCTTGGTCTGGGTGTTGGTACGCATAGGGGATACGCCTCTGTGAAAAGGGTTTTTGCCGAGAATTGTCGCCAAATATAGGCATTTATATAGTGAAATGCACTGGTGATTGCTTTTTATACTGCGCCCATCATTGCTCGAATAACACACGTCAGCGGCTAAGCCCGTGATGAGGATATAAAAATGCGCGTTCTGGTCTTAGGTAGCGGCGTCATTGGTGTGACCAGTGCCTACTATTTGGCGCGGGCCGGCTTTGAAGTCGTTGTAGTCGACCGTCAGCCTGCGGCTGCCATGGAAACCAGTTTCGCCAACGCCGGCCAGGTGTCCCCAGGCTATGCATCGCCATGGGCCGCGCCGGGCGTGCCGCTCAAGGCCATCAAGTGGCTGCTGCAACGCCACGCGCCGCTGGCGATCAAGGCCACTGCCGATATCGACCAATACCTGTGGATGGCGCAGATGCTGCGCAACTGCACCGCCAGCCGTTATGCGGTGAACAAGGAGCGCATGGTGCGCCTGTCCGAGTACAGCCGTGACTGCCTCGACGAATTACGTGCGCAAACCGGCATCGCCTACGAAGGCCGCAGCCTCGGGACTACCCAGTTGTTCCGTACCCAGGCCCAGTTGGATGGCGCCGCCAAGGACATTGCCGTTTTGAAAGAGTCCGGTGTGCCGTTCGAGCTGCTCGACCGCGCCGGTATCGCCCGTGTTGAGCCGGCCCTGGCCAGCGTCACCGATATTCTCGCCGGTGCCCTGCGCCTGCCCAACGACCAGACCGGCGACTGCCAGATGTTCACCACCCGCCTTGCCGAGATGTGCAAGCAGTTGGGTGTGGAGTTTCGCTTCGAACAGGACATCCAGCGCCTCGACTCCGCCGGCGACCGCATCAACGGCGTATGGATCGACGGCAAGTTGGAAACCGCCGACCGCTACGTGCTGGCCCTCGGCAGCTACTCGCCGAAGCTGCTCAAGCCGCTGGGGATCAAGGCGCCGGTGTACCCGCTCAAGGGCTACTCGCTGACCGTGCCGATTACCAACTCGGCGATGGCGCCGACGTCGACCATTCTCGACGAGACCTACAAGGTCGCCATCACCCGTTTCGACAACCGCATCCGCGTCGGCGGCATGGCTGAAATAGCCGGTTTTGACCTGTCGCTTAACCCGCGTCGGCGTGAAACCCTGGAGATGATCGTCAACGACCTTTATCCTCAGGGCGGCGATCTGGCCGAAGCCACGTTCTGGACCGGCCTGCGCCCGACCACACCCGACGGCACGCCGATTGTCGGTGCCACGCCGTTCAAGAACCTGTTCCTCAACACCGGCCATGGCACTCTCGGTTGGACCATGGCGTGCGGCTCCGGTCGCCTGTTGGCCGACCTGATGGCGAAGAAAACGCCGCAGATCAGCGCCGAAGGCCTCGATATTTCCCGTTATGGCAACCACCAGGAGTCCGCAAAACATGTCAATCCAGCGCCAGCTCACCAATGAGCGCATGAGCCAGATCGTTGTTCACAGCGGTACCGTGTATCTGGCCGGGCAAGTCGGTGACGACATGAACGCCGGGATCGAACAGCAGACCCGTGAAACCCTGGCCAATATCGAACGTTTGCTGGACTTGGCCGGCACCGACAAAACCAAGCTGCTGTCGGTGACGATCTACCTGAAGGACATCGACGCCGATTTCGCCGGTATGAACGCGGTGTGGGACAAGTGGCTGCCCAAAGGCGTCGCCCCGGCCCGCGCCACGGTTGAAGCCAGGCTGTGCGAACCGGAAATCCTGGTAGAGCTGTCCGTCATGGCCGCGCTGCCTTAAACAACGCTCCCTCTCCCGGTGCTGACGCTGTTGGTCGGCGCCGGTTTTTCTTCACTTTGCCGCCTAGAAGCCTGCCGCCATGCGTCCTGCCCGTGCCCTGATCGACCTCCAAGCCTTGCGCCATAACTACCAACTGGCCCGTGAAGTCACGGGGGCCAAGGCCCTCGCCGTGGTCAAGGCCGACGCCTACGGCCATGGTGCCGTACGCGTTGCCCAGGCGCTGGAAGCCGAGGCCGACGGGTTTGCCGTGGCGTGCATCGAGGAGGCGCTGGAGTTGCGCGCCGCTGGTATTCGCGCGCCAGTGCTGCTGCTGGAAGGCTTTTTCGAAGCCGACGAGTTGCCGCTGATCGTCGAGCATGATTTCTGGTGCGTGGTGCATTCGCTGTGGCAACTGGAGGCCATCGAACAGGCCCGGTTGAGCGCGCCGCTGACCATCTGGCTCAAGCTCGATTCGGGGATGCACCGCGTTGGCCTGCACCCCAAGGATTACCACGAGGCTTACCAGCGCCTGCTGGCCAGCGGCAAAGTCGCAAAGATTGTGTTGATGAGCCATTTTGCCCGTGCCGATGAACTCGATTGCGTCAGCAGCAACGAGCAAGTGGCGGTATTCGATGCGGCGCGCCAGGGCCTGGTGGCGGAGGTCAGCCTGCGCAACTCGCCGTCGGTCCTGGGCTGGCCGAGCGTATCCAGCGACTGGGTGCGTCCTGGCATTATGCTTTATGGCGCCACACCGTTTGGTGAGGACCAGGCCTTGGCCGCGCGTTTGCAGCCGGTGATGACCCTGGAATCGAAAGTGATCTGCGTGCGTGAACTGCCAGCCGGCGAGCCGGTGGGCTACGGCGCCCGGTTCATCACACCTAAACCGATGCGTATCGGCGTGGTTGCCACGGGCTATGCCGACGGCTACCCGCGCCATGCGCCCACCGGCACGCCGGTGCTGGTGGCGGGGCAGCGCAGCCAATTGCTGGGTCGCGTGTCCATGGACATGCTGTGTATCGACCTGACGGACGTCCCCGAGGCGGGTCTTGGTTCCACGGTGGAGCTGTGGGGCAAAAATATCCTCGCCAGTGACGTCGCCGCCGCTGCCGAGACCATCCCGTACCAGATCTTCTGCAACCTGCGTCGTGTGCCAAGGCTCTATTCCGGCGCTTGAGCGACAGGGACGAACACAGCTCCCTGGGATTTAGGCCCAAGTGTTGTAAATACTGAACGCTGTCGCCATGATAACGCTCAATTACAACAACGCCTGAATCCTAGGAGGCTCCCGCATTGGACGTCGGTGAACGACTGCAATCCATCCGTAAGCTGAAGGGTCTTTCCCAGCGTGAGCTCGCCAAGCGCGCGGGTGTCACCAACAGCACCATTTCGATGATCGAAAAAAACAGCGTCAGCCCCTCGATCAGTTCCTTGCGCAAGGTGCTGGGCGGCATCCCCATGTCCATGGTCGAGTTCTTTTCCGAGGAGATCCTCCAGGAAATACCGACGCAGATCGTCTATAAAGCCAATGAGCTGATCGACATCTCCGACGGCGCCGTCACCATGAAGCTGGTGGGCCGTGCGCACCCGAGCCGGGCAATTGCGTTTCTCAATGAAATCTACCCGCCTGGCGCCGATACAGGCGAAGAAATGCTCACCCACGAGGGCGAGGAAACCGGGATTCTGGTGGAAGGCCGTCTGGAGTTGGTGGTCGGTCTTGAAACTTTTGTGCTCGAAGCCGGCGATAGCTACTACTTTGAAAGCACCAAGCCTCATCGTTTCCGTAATCCGTTCGATGTGCCGGCGCGACTAATCAGCGCAGCCACACCCGCGAACTTTTAACAAAAGAGGCGTCCTGCCAGCGTTGCAGAGACCCCGAGCTGTATTCCGTGAGACCGAATCTCCCTTTATTTAATAGGGTTGTTTCGGCCAGGCGGGCTAACCGTTATACTTTCGCCGCCTGCGAAACCGTGGCCGCAGGCGTGAATAGCCACCATTGAGGGTGAACGCGTGAACCTAATTATGAAAATGCTGGCTGCACCAGCAACCGTACTGGCCCTATGGGCTGTCAGCGCTCAAGCTGCGACCAACGATGACATTGCCAAGCGCCTGGAGCCGGTTGGCCAAGTCTGCGTCCAGGGCCAGGAGTGCAAGGGCATGGAAGTGGCGGTAGCTGCGGGCGGGGGCGCTGCGAAGACGCCCGACGACATCATCGCCAAGCACTGCAACGCATGCCACGGTACCGGGCTGCTGGGCGCGCCGAAAATCGGCGACACCGCTGCCTGGAAAGAACGCGCCGACCACCAGGGCGGCCTTGATGGCATCCTGGCTAAGGCCATTACCGGTATCAACGCCATGCCGCCTAAAGGCACCTGTGCGGATTGCTCGGATGATGACCTGAAGGGCGCGATCAAGAAGATGTCCGGCCTGTAACCGTCGATCTTCGTCAAAAATGCCGCTTACGAGCGGCTTTTTTGTGGGTGTGATGTGTGTTTCGAGGCTGTTCTTTGCAGCAAAGACCCGCCATTCTCTGTCCAACCCCTAATCATGGAATGTTCAGGAGGGTCGGATGGTGCAGTTGTGTTCAATCGAGCAAGCAGTTGACGATGTACTCGCGCGGCTACCGGCGCATATCCACATGGGCATGCCCCTGGGGCTGGGCAAGCCCAACCTGTTTGCCAATGCACTGTACCGGCGTATCGCCAAGCTGCCGGAGCGGGCGCTGACGATTTACACCGCGTTGAGCCTGGGCCGCCCGACCTTGGGCGATGGCTTGCAGAAACGCTTTCTCGAACCCTTTATCGAGCGGGTGTTTGGTGATTACCCAGAGTTGGAGTTTCTCGCCGCGCTGCATTCAGACAGCCTGCCGAAGAATATCCATGTGCAGCAGTTCTTCATGCAGCCCGGCAGCCTGCTTCATAGCACTTCGGCCCAGCAGGACTATGTCAGCAGCAACTACAGCCATGCCGCCCGCGACATCAACGCCGCCGGCTTGAACCTGGTGGCGCAGTTGGTCGCGAGCAGCGCCGAACACCCGGATCGCCTGAGCCTGAGCTGCAACCCCGACATCACCCTCGACCTGCTGCCCATGATCGCCAAGCGCCGTGAAGCGGGCGAAACCGTCTTGATCGTTGGCCAGGTTCACACCGAGTTGCCCTACATGCCGGGCGACTCGGAGTTGGGCATGGACGCGTTCGACTACCTGATCGATGCAAAGGACAGCACCACACTGTTCTCCACACCGAACATGCCGGTGGGGTTCCAGGACCATTTCATCGGCTTGCATGCCAGCACCCTGGTGCGCGACGGGGGCACCTTGCAGATCGGCATCGGCTCCATGGGGGATGCGCTGACCGCCGCGTTGCTGGCACGCCAGGCAGACAATGAAGCCTATCGACTGCTGCTGACGGACATCGATGTGTACCAGTGGGCCCCGCTGATCAGCCGGGAAGGCGGTGTCGAGCCCTTCGCCCGTGGCCTCTACGGTTGCAGCGAAATGTTCGTCAACGGCCTGTTGGTGCTGGCGGATGCGGGGATTATCCGGCGCAAGGTCTATCCGGATGTGGCTACCCAGGAGCAAGCCAACGCCGGTTTGCTGGACGATGCGGCGCAGCCCGACGGCGTTTCGATCCACGGCGGTTTCTTCCTGGGGCCGCGCAGTTTTTACCAGCGCCTGCAGGAGATGACCCACGCCAAGCGCCTGGAATTCAACATGACCCGCATCAGCTACATTAACGAGCTGTACGGCCAGGAAGAACTCAAGCGCCTGCAGCGCCAGGATGCACGGTTTATCAACAGCGCGATCACGGTGACGTTGCTGGGCGCAGGCGTGGCCGACCAGTTGGAGGACGGTCGCGTGCTCAGCGGCGTGGGCGGGCAATACAACTTTGTGGCTCAGGGGCATGCGCTGGAGGGCGCGCGCTCGATCCTGATCCTGCGCAGTTGGCGTGAGTCGGCGGGTGAGGTCAGTTCCACTATCGTCTGGGAGTATGGGCATTGCACCATTCCTCGGCACCTGCGGGACATCGTCATCACTGAGTACGGCATTGCCGACCTGCGTGGGCAGACGGATGCCAAGGTGATCGAGGCGTTGCTCAACATCACCGACTCACGCTTCCAGGCCGACTTGATCGAACAGGCGCAAAAGGCCGGCAAGTTGCCCAAGGATTTCCAGCTCGATCCGCGCTTCAGCGACAACACGCCGGAGCGGCTCCAGGGTATCCAGGCGCGGCATCGACGTTTGTTCCCGGAGTATCCGCTGGGCAGCGATTTCACGGACGAAGAGCGGGATCTGTTGCGCGCCTTGAACTGGCTCAAGAGCAAATTCAAGCTGACGGAGATTCTGGAGTTGGGCAAGGCGGCGCTGGATGCCCCGGAGCCCCAGGCGTTTCCCGAGCATCTGAAGCGGATGGGGTTGGATTCGCCGGAGGGTTTGAAGGAGGATCTCTATCAGCGTCTATTGCTCGCTGGCTTACAAGCAACCGCACACTAAAAACCAACACAGATCAAAATGTGGGAGGGGGCTTGCCCCGATAGCGGTGTATCAGTCCCAAATGTGTTGGCTGACCCGCTGCTATCGGGGTGTAGAACCGTAGACATCGTTTACATCTGAAACCGGGGACATCGTTTACACATTTGAGGCCTGGACGCGGGTCATACCTCGTCCAAGCCTCCCCAAGGGATAATCACACAGGTACAAATCCCAAGCTTCATCTTCAGCTTCTTTGAGCCCTATCCTTTCCCCGGACAGCGCCTCGCTGATAAATACCAACTTGCCGTTCCACTTGATCGATCCGTCCTGCCTGACGCTTCGAACTTTCATTTCTGCCGGATATTCCACATCGGGCAAGCATCCTGGATAAATTCGGGTGGACGGCACATACAAGTCTCCCGGACGTTTCATGCCGAGCGCTTCGTGAGGGCGTACGTAATTAAACTCATGCCTGAAATGCTCCAGCAAAAGCTGCTGCTCGACTAAGTTTTTCCCTAAGGGCAACTCAAGTTTCAAGCTACGGTGCATTCGTTCATGGCGACCATTCTGGGCGGGTCTTCCCGGCATGGTTCGCTCGGGATAAATACCCAGCCGAATCCACCAAACTGCCAGTGTGGATATTCTTGCCAGGCCAGGAGAGGCGAACGGTACCCCGTTGTCCGAACGGATAACTTCCGGCATGCCGTACTCCTGAAAAAGCCTCTCAAAGGCCTGTTTTACAGGCTGGGTCATGATCTTGGGATGGGCCCTGCACGCTAAAATCAGCCGCGACGCATGGTCTGTGACGGTCAAAGGGAAGCACATCTGAGCATTAAGCATCTTGAACTGCCCTTTGTAGTCAGCACACCACGTCTTGTTAGGTTCGTCGGCCTTTCGCATTTGTGCGTGGGAAATGCTGTGTCGGCGTTTGAAGCGCCGCTTTTTGACGAGCCCAAGTCGGTCAAGCCATTGACCGGCCGTACTTGGAGAGGGCCAGGTGACGGAGGGATCTTCCAGCCGTAATAGCTCGAGAAGCTTTTTCGGCCCCCATTTATCGTGAGCCTCCTTCATCGCGACTACACGGGCCAAAATCTCGTCGTCGGTTTTATTTGGGCTGTTGTGAGGTCGCCGGGACAGTTCGGATAAAGACCTCAAATCGCCGTCGTGCCGGGCAATCCACTTATCGACGGTAGGTCGGCTAACGTCAAAGCGGCGTGCCAACTGGCTTTTGGTGAAGTTGCCAGAAAGCCAATCAGCTACCAGCTTGATTCTTTGATTCATGGGGGACTCTTGGTTCCAGGGCATGATCAGTTACCTCCTGATCATGCGTATTAGCCTGTAAACCATGTCCCCGGTTAGAAATGTAAACGATGTCCCCGGTTTGTACCGGGGCAAGCCCCCTCCCACCTGTTTAACCGCGTGCAGGCAACGATTATTCGATGAAGGTGACGACGCCACCGGCCAGCGACTTCACCCGCGCCAGCGACTCAACCCGATAACCCTGCGCATCCAACTCCGCACGGCCACCTTGGAACGACTTCTCGATCACAATCCCCAAGCCGGCAACGGTCGCACCGGCCTGCTTGATGATCGAAATCAGCGCTTGGGATGCCTTGCCGTTGGCCAGGAAGTCATCGATCACCAGTACGCGGTCGCTGCTGGTCAGGTGGCGCGGCGAGATCGCCACGGTGCTTTCGACTTTCTTGGTGAAGGAATACACCGTCGCCGACAGCAGGTTTTCGGTCAGGGTCAGGGACTGCTGCTTGCGGGCGAAAATCACCGGCACGCCCAGGTTCAGGCCCGTCATGATCGCCGGTGCGATGCCCGACGCTTCAATGGTGACGATCTTGGTGACGCCCGAGTCCTTGAACCGCGCGGCGAATTCGTCGCCGATCAGTTTCATCAGCGCCGGGTCGATCTGGTGATTCAGAAAGGCGTCGACCTTGAGTACCTGATCGGAAAGCACGATGCCTTCTTCGCGAATTTTCTTGTGCAGTGCTTCCACGGAAAGCTTCCTCTAATGGCGGGTTGTGCGCCGAAAGTAGATTGAAAAGTAGTCGATTCTAGCGCTTTAACATCGCGCGTATATCCGCCAGGGCGGTGTTGCCGCGAACGGCCTTCACCTCGGTCGGGGTGTCGTCATTGCCTTCCCAGGCCAGGTCATCCGGCGGCAATTCGTCCAGGAACCGGCTGGGGGCACAATCGATGATTTCGCCGTATTGCTTGCGCTTGGCGGCAAAGGTGAAGGCCAGTGTCTGACGTGCGCGGGTAATGCCCACGTAGGCCAGGCGCCGTTCTTCCTCAATAGTGTCGGCTTCGATGCTGGAGCGGTGCGGGAGGATTTCCTCTTCCATGCCCATGATGAACACGTAGGGAAATTCCAGGCCCTTGGACGCATGCAAGGTCATCATCTGTACACCTTCGGCGCCGTCTTCCTCTTCCTGCTGACGCTCGAGCATGTCGCGCAGCACCAGCTTGCCGATGGCGTCCTCGACAGTCATTTCGCCGTCTTCGTCTTTTTCCAGGGTGTTCTTCAACGCTTCGATCAGGAACCAGACGTTGCCCATGCGGTAATCCGCGGCCTTGTCGCTGGAACTGTTGGTGCGCAGCCAGTTTTCATAGTCGATGTCCATGACCATGCTGCGCAGGGCGCTGATCGGGTCTTCGCCGGCGCACTGCTCACGTACCTTGTCCATGAAGCGCTTGAAGCGCGACAGGCGATCGGTGAAGCGCGTGTCCAGGTGTTCGCCCAGGCCGATTTCATCGGTGGCGGCGTACATCGAGATCTTGCGTTCGGTGGCGTAGTTGCCGAGCTTTTCCAGGGTGGTGGAACCAATCTCGCGGCGCGGCACGTTGATCACGCGCAGGAAGGCGTTGTCGTCGTCCGGGTTCACGATCAGGCGGAAGTAGGCCATCAGGTCCTTCACTTCCTGGCGTCCGAAAAAGCTGTTGCCGCCTGACAGCCGATACGGGACCTGGTGGTGCTGCAATTTCAGCTCGATCAGCTTGGCTTGGTAGTTGCCGCGATAAAGGATCGCGAAGTCGCTGTAGGGGCGGTCGGTGCGCAGGTGCAGGCTGAGGATTTCCACCGCCACGCGCTCGGCTTCGGCGTCTTCGTTGCGGCAGCGGATCACGCGGATCTCATCGCCGTGGCCCATCTCGCTCCACAGTTGTTTTTCAAACTCGTGGGGGTTGTTCGAGATCAGCACGTTGGCGCAACGCAGGATGCGGCTGGTGGAGCGGTAGTTCTGCTCCAGCATCACCACTTTCAGGGACGGGTAGTCGTCCTTGAGCAGCATCAGGTTTTCCGGGCGGGCGCCGCGCCAGGCGTAGATCGACTGGTCGTCGTCGCCCACCACGGTGAACTGGTTGCGCGTACCGATCAGCAACTTCACCAGCAGGTATTGGCTGGCGTTGGTGTCCTGGTATTCGTCCACCAGCAGGTAGCGCACCTTGTTCTGCCACTTTTCGAGGATGTCGGCGTGTTCCTGGAACAGCTTCACCGGCAGCAGGATCAGGTCGTCGAAGTCCACCGCGTTGAACGCCTTGAGCGTGCGCTGGTAGTGGGTGTAGACGATGGCGGCGGTCTGTTCCTTGGGGTTGCGCGCGTTTTCCAGGGCTTCGGGCGGCAGGATCAGGTCGTTTTTCCAGGCGCCGATCATGTTCTTGATCTCGTCGACGCCGTCGTCGCCTGCGTATTCCTTCTGCATGATGTCGGTCATCAGGGCCTTGACGTCGGTCTCGTCGAAGATCGAGAAGCCCGGCTTGTAGCCCAGCCGCACATGCTCCTTGCGGATGATGTTCAGGCCCAGGTTGTGGAAGGTACATACCGTGAGACCACGGCCTTCGCCACCCTTGAGCAGGGTGCCGACACGCTCTTTCATTTCCCGCGCGGCCTTGTTGGTAAAGGTCATGGCGACGATGTATTGGGCGCGGATGCCACAGTTCTGGATCAGGTGCGCGATCTTGCGGGTGATCACACTGGTCTTGCCGGAGCCTGCGCCGGCGAGCACCAATAGAGGGCCGCCGACGTAGTTCACGGCTTCTTGCTGCCGGGGATTGAGTCGGGACATACGGAATTCAGGGAGTCGTTGTTCAAAAGGGCGGGCATTTTAACAGGCTGGCAAGATTCTGCTGCCCTGGATCGACGGTGTGACGTACCACTCGATCTAAATTTGCCGGTTTTGCTACTTTGCCGCAGGATGTCTGGGTTTTTAAGACAATTGCTTACAGCCTGCGTATTTGATAACCACGATCATTGGTGATTATCAGGCCGCACGTCATAATGCCCGCCGCCAACGAATTTTTGCAGAGTCTAGGGAGCTAGCTTGTCTACGCCTGTCGAACCCTTGCGTTTGCTGCTACTGGCCGATACGCCTGAGTGGGCAGCGTTGTTGCGCGAGTGCCTGGCGCCGATGGGCGATGGGGCTGTGCTGATCAGCGCGCCAAACTGGGACTCGGTGAGTCGTCTGTTCGATGACGACGACAGCGCAGTGCTGTTGACCATGCCCAGCCTGCAACCCGGCCCTGGCCGTTGCAGCTTGCCGTGCGTGTTGTTGTTGGAGCAGGAGCCGCTGGTTCCGCCACTGGGCGTCAGTGACTGGCTGATCCGCAATGCGCTGGACGCCGACACGTTGCGTCGTTGCCTGCGCCATGTGCGTGAGCGGGGGGTGCTGGAAAACACCCTGCAACGCCTGGCCGAGCAGGACCCGCTCACCGGCATCGCCAACCGCCAGGGCTTCCAGACCCTGCTGGCCGCACGGTTGGCCGAGAACGAAGGTCGCGGCCTGGCCCTCGGTCACCTGGACCTCGATAATTTCCGCCATGCCAACGATGCCCTCGGCCACCAGGCCGGCGACCGCCTGATCCTGCAAGTGGTCTCGCGGCTCAAGAGCCAGCTGGAAGCCGGCGATCAACTGGCGCGCCTGGGCAGCGACGAATTCGCCCTGCTGATCGATACGCGCCGCGCGCCCCAGCGTGCGGAGTGGATGGCCGAGCGCATCACCGAAGCCATGGCCGAGCCGTATTGGGTGGATGGCGAAAGCCTGCTGATCGGCTGCAGCCTGGGCGTGGCCCATGCCCGCGCCCGTGCCGGCGCCGACCCGCTGATGTGGCACGCCCATATCGCCATGCAGCAAGCCAAGAGCACCCAGGGCTGTACCTTTCATATCTTCAACGAACGCATCAACCGCAACGCGCGCAGCCTGGCCGACCTGGAAAGCGAGCTGCGCCGTGCCTTGCGCCGTGATGAGCTGGAGCTGCATTACCAGCCGCGCCTCGACCTCGACGACGGGCATATCGTCGGCCTGGAAGCCCTGGTGCGCTGGCGCCACGGCGAGCGCGGCCTGTTGCCGCCGAGTGAATTCGTGCCCCTGGCCGAACAGAGCGGCCTGATTGTACCGTTGGGTTACTGGGTGATTTCCCGGGCCCTGCGTGACATGCAAGACCTGCGCGAACGCGGCCTGCCGCCGCTGCATATGGCGGTCAACCTGTCGTTTCGCCAGTTCCAGGACAGCCAGCTGCTTTCTACACTGAGCCGGCTGATCAGCGAGCGCGGCGTGGAAGCGCAATGGTTGGAGTTCGAACTGACCGAAACCGCCGTGATGCGCCGCAGTGACCTGGTCAAGCAGACCATGGACGCCCTTGGTCGCCTGGGTGTGCGGTTTTCCCTGGATGACTTCGGTACCGGTTTCTCGTCGTTTGTGCACCTCAACAGCCTGCCGATTGCCTTGTTGAAGATCGACAAAAGCTTTGTCGGCGGCATGGAGGAGCGCGAAGAGAACCGCAAACTGGTGCACGCGATGATCAACCTGGCGCACAACCTCAATCTGGAAGTGGTGGCCGAAGGTGTGGAAACCCCCGAGCAACTGGCGCTATTGCGGCTGTTCGGCTGCGACCAGGCCCAGGGTTACCTGATCAGCAAGCCGCTGCCGTTGCCGGAGCTGGTGGAATACCTGACCTTCGGCGACGGCAAGCACACCCGCGTGAGCGAGGGTCTCTAGTCGGCCTGTACCGCCTGAAAGCCGGTGTCGGCTTCGGGCGCCGGGCCTTCCCGGCGAATCATCCGCTTCATCTTCGCTTCAAACGCCCAGGTCAGGCTTATCGCGGCGCAGGCCAGTCCCAGTGCCAGGCCCCACCACACGCCGGTTGGCCCCCAGCCCAACGTGAAAGCCATCAGCCAGGCCGAGGGTGCGCCAATCAACCAGTAGCAGCCCGCACCGATCAGGAACGTGGTCTTGGCGTCCTTGAGCCCGCGAATGCAACCCATGGCGATGGTTTGCACGCCGTCGAACAGCTCGAACCACGCGGCGACGGCCAGCAGGCTCACGGCCAGGACGATCACGTCGTGGAACGCCGGGTTGTCGTGGTCGATCAGCAGTCCTATGAGCGGCTCGGAAAACAGCCACAGCACCGCCGCGAATCCCAGCATTATCGCCGCGCCAAAGCCTATGCCGACACGCCCGGCCATGCGTGCGTGCACCAACTGTCCGGCGCCATAATGCTGGCCGATGCGCATGGTCACCGCGTAGGACATCCCCGCCGGCACCATAAAGGCCACCGATACGATTTGCAGGGCGATCTGGTGCGCTGCCAACTGCGTGCTGCCCATGGTGCCCATGCACAGGGCTGCAAAGGCAAACAGCCCGACCTCCACCGCATAGGTGCCGCCGATCGGCAGGCCCAGGCGCCACAACTCGCGCAGATATTGGGTGTTGAGGTGCAGCAGCCCTGTACTCAGCGGGTAGGCGGCATAGGCCCGGTTGCTGCGGATGTACCACATCAACGCCAGCGCCATGCTGTTGGCGACAATCGCCGTGACCAGGCCGATGCCCATCAAGCCGAGCTTGGGCAGGCCGAACATGCCTTCGATCAGTGCGTGGTTGAGCAGGTAGTTGACCACTGTACCGCCGAGGCTGATCACCATCACCGGAGTGGCTTTGCCGATGGCGCTGGTAAAGCCGCGCAGGGCCATGAAGCTCAGGTAGCCGGGCAGGGCAAACGGCAGCATGGTCAGAAATTGCCCGGCCGAATGTACGTTGGTCTCGGTCTGGCCGAACATCAGCAGCACCGGCTTGAGGTTCCACAGCAGCAGGGCCGCCGCCAGGGCCATCAGCCAGGCCAGCCACAGCCCGGCCTGGGTCAGGCGGGTGGCACCTTCGATATCGCCCGCGCCGTGGCGGATCGCAACCAAGGTGCCCACGGCGGCAATCACGCCGATACAGAAAATCGCGACGAACGAATAGCTTGCGGCACCCAGGCCGCCACCGGCCAGGGCTTCGGGGCTCAGGCGCGCCATCATCAGGGTGTCGGTCAACACCATCAGCATGTGCGCCAACTGCGAGGCAATCAACGGCCCTGACAGCCGCAGAATGGCCCAGAGTTCGGTACGTGCCGGATGCTGCATGATCATCACGCTCAAAAAGTCAGAGGGTTGGGGAAGGGCTGATTCTCGGCGCTCTCAGCCCATTGCACAAAGGGATAAATGCGATCGTTTGCATGATTAAAACTCATGCTTGATTGATTCTGGTAGGGTTTCAGTATTGCGCTGTCGGAGCTTTCCTCATGTCTCGTCGTCTTCCTCCTCTTTATGCCTTGCGCGCGTTTGAAGCGGCCTCCCGACACAGCTCTTTCACCCGCGCGGCCGAGGAGTTGTCGATCACCCAAAGTGCGGTGAGCCGACATATCCGCACGCTTGAAGAGCATTTCGCCTGCCGGCTGTTCCAGCGCAATGGCCGCACCTTGCAGCTCACTGAAGCGGCGCGTCTGTTGTTGCCCGGTGTGCGCGAAGGGTTCGCGGCGCTGGAGCGCGCCTGCCATACCTTGAATGCCGAAGATGACATCCTGCGCATGAAGGCCCCCTCCACATTGACCATGCGCTGGCTGCTGGCGCGACTCAGCCGCTTCCGGGCGCTGCAGCCGGGCAATGAGGTGCAACTGACCAGCGCCTGGATGAGCGTGGACGAGGTGGACTTCAACCAGGAGCCGTTCGATTGCGCGGTGTTATTGAGCTACGGGCATTTTCCAGCGGATTGGGAAGCCAGCTATCTGTTCCCCGAGCTGTTGATACCGGTGGGTGCACCGAACCTGTTGAACGACGGTCCTTGGGACGTGACCCGCCTAGCCGGCGCCGAGTTACTGCACCCCACACCCGACCGCCGGGACTGGCGCAATTGGCTGGAGCGCATGGGGCTATCGTCCCAGGTGTCGCTCAAAGGCGGGCAGGTGTTCGATACCTTGGAGCTGGGCATGATCGCCGCCGCCCGCGGTTATGGCGTGTCGATGGGCGACCTGCTGATGGTGGCCGAGGATGTGGCGCAGGGACGCTTGAGCTTGCCGTGGCCGACTGCGGTAGCGAGTGGGGAAAATTACTATTTGGTGTGGCCGAAAACCCGTCCAGGGGGTGAGCGCTTGCGGCGTCTGGCGGATTTCCTCCAGAGCGAGGTGCAGGCCATGGTTTTACCCGACGTCGAACGGCTCAATTGAGGGGTTTTGACTCAGCGACGCAACCGTTTGCGTGATACCCCTGCGATTCGCTCAAGTATTGCAAAACGCCGCCGAAGTAGGTGTGTTGGAACCATCGTGCACCAACGTTTCCCACCAGATAATTTGCCGAGCAGCGCTATGAGATCAGGATGATCCTGGCCTCGGCCAGGAGCTGTCATGTCTCAACCTCGCGCCCGGATTGCCTCCCAGTTAGGTCTCGCGTTAGCCGTGATTTTGGCTGTCGTCATCAGCGGCAGTACTGTTTTCGCCTTGCGTTCCCTCGATTCCGCCAACCTCGATACCCGCGAGGAGCACCTGGCCAGCGAGGCGCGCTTGCTTGCCGACCAACTCAATACCTTCCACAGCACGTTGCGCGAGAGCACCCAGCGTTTGAGCGGGCTGTTTGAAAAACGTTTCGGTGCCGGGTTGAGCGTGCATGTGGACCAACCCGTGAGCGTGGCCGGTGTTCAGACGCCCAGCCTGTACCTGGGCAACGAGGTGTTGAACAACAACTTTGATGAGGTGGACGAGTTCAAGCAAATGTCTGGCGGCGTGGCCACCGTATTTGTGCGCAGTGGCGACGACTTCATCCGTATCAGCACGTCCCTGACCAAGCAGGATGGCAACCGCGCCATCGGCACCGTCCTCGACCGTCAGGGCCCGGCCTACCAGCGCGTTGTGGGTGGGCAGACCTACATCGGCAGGGCGGTGTTGTTCGATCGTTCCTACATGACCCAGTACAGCCCGGTGCGTGACAGCGGCGGTAAGGTTATCGCCGTGCTGTTCATCGGTTTTGACTACACCGATGCGCAGAATGCCCAATTCGAAAACCTCAAGCGCTTCCGAATTGGCCAGACCGGCTCCCTTGCACTGCTGGATGAGCAAAAGCACTGGCTAGTGGCACCCGCCGGCGTGCAGGCGTTGGATCAATCGGTGCCGGTGATGCTGGACCTGGCCAAGACCCCGGGCAAAGGTCGCTTCTGGAGCGACAAGAACGAAGATTTCTATAGCGTTTCGGTACCGTTCGAAGGCGGCCCGTGGGCCGTGGTTGCGAGCATGCCGAAAGCTGAAATCCGCGCGGTGACCTGGGCCGTGGGGATTCGCCTGGTGATCGGCAGCGTGCTGGCGATGTTGCTGGCGGTGGGCGCCACGGTCTGGCTGCTGCGCAGCAAGCTGCAACCGCTGAGTGACTTGGTACACCAGGCCGAAGCCTTGGGTGCGGGCGACTTGAGCGCACGCCTCAACGTATCCAGCCATGACGAAATCGGCCAACTGGCGCGCAGCTTCAATCAGATGGGTGAAGCGCTGTCGACGATGGTTTCCCATATCCGCAAGGCGGCCGAGGAGGTCAATAGTCGGGCCCAGGCGTTGTCCGGTCTGTCCGGTGGGGCCTATGACGGCATGGAGCAGCAGTCCGGCGAAATCACCAGCATGGCCGGCGCGGTGGAAGAGTTCAGTGCCACCTCGCTGAACATTGCCGACAACATGGGCAACACCGAGCGCCTGGCCCAAGAAAATGCCCAGCAAACCCGCATTGGTCGCAATTCGATGCAGGAGGCGTCGTCGTCGCTGGAACATATCGCGACCGCGCTGAACAGCACGGCCACAGTGATCAATACCCTGGGCCAGCGCTCCCAGGAAATCGGCGGCATCGTCGGTGTGATCACGTCCATCGCCGAACAGACCAACCTGTTGGCGCTCAACGCGGCCATCGAGGCTGCACGCGCCGGTGAACAGGGCCGTGGGTTTGCCGTGGTGGCTGATGAAGTACGCAACCTGGCATCGCGCACCCGCGAAGCCACCGATGAAATTTCCGGGATGATCCAGAGCATCCAGCGGGAAACCGGTAACGCCATCAGCACTATGGAACACGGCAACACGCTGATGCAGGAAGGCTTGTCGCGCAACGCCGACGTGGCCTCGGCCCTGGCGCGCATTGATGAGCAGAGCCGCTCGGCCGGCCAGCAATTCGCCGCGATCACCACCGCCACCCAAGAGCAGAGCAGCACCGCGACCTTGCTCAGCAGCAACTTGCAGAGCATTGCGCTGGCCAACAGCGAGCAACGTGAAGTGGTGTCCAACCTGGCGATTACTGCCAAGGAACTGGAGACGTTGGCGGCGAGCCTGCGCCATGAGGTGGATCGCTTTCGCTGAGCCACCGTTTTCCAAGATGTGGGAGGCTTGCCCCCTTCCACATTTGGCGCTGCGCCAAGCTTAAGTGATCGCCGCCGGGCGGTATTGCAGGGCCTCTTTCAGGTGGTCGCGGGTGATGGTCTCTACCTGATCCAGATCCGCCAGGGTGCGCGCCACCTTGAGCAGTCGATGGGCCGCGCGCAGCGATAGGGTCAGTCGTTCACAGGCCGTTTCCAGCCAGTTTTCATCCACCTTCGTGAGCTTGCAGTGCTCGCGCAGCCCCGGCAGATCAAGAAAGGCATTCGCACAGCCCTGGCGCTTTTGCTGATGCTCGCGAGCCTGGGCGACCCGCGCTGAGGCATGGGCGGTATCCTCGCCCGCCTGTTGGATCGGGTTCAGTGCCGTCGTTTCCCTCGCCACGGTCAGGTGCAAGTCAATCCGGTCCAGCAGCGGCCCCGAGAGCTTGTTGCGATACCGCTGAATCTGCTCCGGCGTACAACGACAGCGCCCGCTGGGTTCGCCCATATAGCCGCAAGGGCAGGGGTTCATCGCCGCCACCAGTTGAAAGCGTGCCGGGAAACTTACGCGGTCGCGGGCGCGGGAAATCACGATATGCCCCGACTCCAGCGGTTCGCGCAAAACCTCCAGCACCTTGCGATCAAACTCCGGCAGCTCATCGAGAAACAGCACGCCATGGTGAGCCAGGGTGATTTCCCCAGGCTGTGGTTTCGAGCCGCCGCCCACCAGCGCCGGCCCTGACGCAGAGTGGTGTGGCTGGCGAAACGGCCGGTGTGGCCAATGGCTCAGCGGCGCGAGGCTGACGACGGACTGGATCGCCGCCACCTCAAGAGCTTCTTGTTCGCTCAAGGGGGGCAACAGGCCGGGCAGGCGACTGGCGAGCAAGGTCTTGCCGGTGCCCGGTGGGCCGCTGAACAACAGGTTATGCGCACCCGCTGCGGCGATCAGCAGGGCGCGCTTTGCCGACAGTTGGCCCTGCACTTCGCTTAAGTCTGGGTAGGGTTTGTTCAGGTACAGCAAACCATCGGACTTGTAGGGCTCAATCGGCACGTGCCCATTGAGGTGCGCCACCACTTGCAACAAGTGGTCTACCGCAATCACCTTCAACCCCGACGCCAGGCACGCCTCCTCGGCATTCGCCCGAGGCACTATCACGGTGCGCCCGGCCTTGCGGGCCGCCAAAGCCGCCGGTAGCACGCCTTTCACCGCACGCACTTCACCGGACAACGCCAACTCACCCAGGCATTCAATGTCATCGAGCATCAACGCTGGCACCTGCACGCTGGCGGCGAGGATCCCCAGGGCAATCGCCAGGTCAAAACGCCCGCCGTCCTTGGGCAGGTCGGCGGGCGCGAGGTTGAGGGTGATGCGGCGCGCAGGGTATTGCAGGGCCGAGTTGAGGATGGCGCTGCGCACGCGGTCTTTGCTTTCCTTGACGGCGGTTTCGGGCAAACCCACCAGTGTGAGGGACGGCAAGCCATTGGCCATATGCACTTCGACGGTGACGGCAGGGGCTTCGACGCCGATCTGGGCGCGGCTGTGGACGATGGCGAGGGACATGCTCGTTCCTTGAAATGGGCGGCCGCTTCCTGCGGTTTTTCAAGGGTAGATGAGGTGGGGAAGTGCAGCGTGGAGGAGGTTTTACAGAACGTATCCGAGGTGCAGCGCAAAACAAATGTGGGAGCGGGCTTGCTCGCGAATGCGCTGGATCAGTCAGCATCTTCGTGTCTGACAGACTGCATTCGCGAGCAAGCCCGCTCCCACATTTTGACCGAGTTGCCTCAGTTACTCGGCAGTGTTGGTCAACCGAGCTTCCAACTCCGCCACCTTCGCCTCCAGGCTCTCCAGCCGTGCACGGGTGCGGGCGAGCACCACCATCTGGCTATCAAACTCTTCCCGGCTCACCAGGTCGAGCTTGCTGAAACCGCTTTGCAGCAAGGCCTTGAACTGGCTTTCGATTTCATTGCGGGGCAGCGGGGTGTCGCCGCTGAACAGGCGAGAGGCGTGGCCGCTCAGGGCGTCGAGGAGGTCTTTGGGCGCGAGCATGGGAAATATTCCGGAAAACTGTTGGCGGGCAGTGTATCACGCAGCGTCTATAGTCTTTTTCACGGCCTGGGTCGCACGCTTTTCGCGCATCAGGCTGGGCGGCTATGCACCGTTTTCGTGCGCATTGCAGGCGCCGGATGGCCCCGTTGGTGGGCCTAGGTGAGCAAAGGACTGATTTCAGTGATTTTTACGGAGCTGGCAAGGTTTCTGCTTAGACGATCATGACCCATGCACTGATGCAGTCGCTGTGACGAATGCAGTGCGCCGACGGATCAGGGGTACAGGTTTCGTCACCAGTGGTTCGCTGGCGTCGCAATGGCAACTGCCCTTGCGACGATGCGTTACAAAGCCAGGCACTGCGCTTAGACTTGAGACGGGTTTGTTTTCCTGGGGCAAGTCCACCAATTCGGGAGAGAGTTTTCATGAAGCTAGTCACTGCCATCATCAAGCCGTTCAAGTTGGACGATGTACGCGAGTCGTTGTCCGAGATCGGCGTGCAGGGCATTACCGTTACTGAGGTCAAGGGCTTCGGTCGGCAGAAGGGTCACACCGAGCTGTATCGCGGCGCGGAATATGTAGTGGATTTCCTGCCGAAGGTGAAGATTGATGTCGCCATTGACGACAAGGATCTTGACCGGGTTATCGAGGCGATAACCAAGGCCGCCAACACCGGCAAGATCGGTGACGGCAAGATCTTCGTGGTCAATCTGGAACAGGCTATTCGCATCCGTACCGGCGAAACCGATACCGACGCAATCTAAGCCGCCAAACCCCAACGCCCCAGGAGAAAACAATATGACTCTGCGTAAATTCGCAGGGCTCGGAGCCCTGTTGTCCATCGTAATGCCAAGCCTGGCCATGGCGGCAGACGAAGTGGCTGCTCCAGTCCTCAACTCCGGTGACACCGCCTGGATGCTCACATCCACCGCGCTGGTGCTGTTCATGACCATTCCAGGCCTGGCGCTGTTCTACGGCGGCATGGTGCGCTCCAAAAATATTCTGTCGGTGATGATGCAGTGCTTCGCCATCACCGGCCTGATCAGCATCCTGTGGGTTGTCTACGGCTACAGCATCGCGTTCGATACCACCGGTATGGAACAGGGTGTGGTCAACTTCAACTCCTTCTTCGGCGGCATGGGCAAGGCGTTCCTGGCGGGTGTGACCCCGGCCAGCATCACCGGGCCGGCTGCGCTGTTCCCGGAAGCCGTGTTCATCACCTTCCAGATGACCTTCGCCATCATCACCCCGGCGCTGATCGTCGGTGCGTTCGCCGAACGCATGAAGTTCTCCGCCATGCTGATCTTCATGGCTATCTGGTTCACTCTGGTCTATGCGCCAATCGCCCACATGGTGTGGAGCGGCAACGGTGGCCTGCTGTGGGACTGGGGCGTGCTGGACTTCGCCGGCGGCACCGTGGTGCACATCAATGCCGGTGTCGCTGGCCTGGTGGCGTGCATCGTGCTCGGCAAGCGTAAAGGCTTCCCGACCACTCCAATGGCGCCTCACAACCTGGGTTACACCCTGGTGGGTGCGGCCATGCTGTGGGTCGGCTGGTTCGGCTTCAACGCCGGCTCTGCGGCTGCGGCCAACGGCACCGCCGGCATGGCGATGCTGGTGACTCAGATTGCTACCGCTGCTGCAGCCCTGGGCTGGATGTTCGCCGAGTGGATTACTCACGGTAAGCCAAGCGCACTGGGCATCGCCTCGGGTGTAGTGGCTGGCCTGGTCGCCGTTACACCGGCCGCCGGCACTGTTGGTCCGATGGGCGCCCTGGTGATCGGCCTGGTGGCCGGTGTGATCTGCTTCTTCTGCGCCACCAGCCTCAAGCGCAAGCTGGGCTACGACGACTCCCTGGACGCATTCGGCGTGCACGGTATCGGCGGTATCGTCGGTGCGATCCTCACCGGTGTGTTTGCAGCCCCTGCATTGGGCGGCTTCGGCACCGTGACTGACATCGCAGCTCAAGTCTGGATCCAGTGCAAAGGTGTCGGCTTCACCGTGATCTATACCGCCATCGTCACCTTCATCATCCTCAAGGTGCTGGACGCGGTCATGGGCCTGCGGGTTACCGAAGAGGAAGAGGCTGTCGGCCTCGACCTGGCGCAACACAACGAACGCGGCTACAACCTGTAAGTACGCGAAAAAAAGATGCCCGGCTTGCCGGGCATTTTTTTGCCTGGCGTTTGTCAGTCATAACAAGCTGTGCCGGTTTTTGCGCAGAGTTTGTCATGCACTTTCCAGCGTGCGAATGTCTTACAGGCACGTAGGCGTATTCGGCACTTTGTTTTTTCCCAGAGCGCGCTAGAATGCGCGCCGATGGGCGGAGAACTGTATGTGGCAACAGACCCTGATTACCCTGCGGGCCAAGCCCCGGGGCTTTCACCTGGTGACTGACGAGTTGCTTGCCGGCTTGCCTGAGCTGAAGGCCTGCCGCGTGGGCCTGTTGCACCTGTGGCTGCAGCACACCTCGGCCTCGTTGACGGTCAACGAGAATGCCGATCCGGCGGTTCGTCGTGACTTCGAGCGTTTTTTCAACTCGCTGGTGCCGCAAGGTTACGCCGGGTTCGAACACAACGACGAAGGTCCGGATGATCTGCCGGCGCACTTCAAGGCCAGTCTCCTGGGCTGCCAGCTGAGTTTGCCGGTCAAGGCCGGCCGCTTGGCGATGGGGACCTGGCAAGGTGTTTATCTGGGCGAGCACCGTGATCATGGCGGTGCTCGTAAAGTCCTCGCCACCTTGCACGGTGATGGGGCATAAGCCACTGGTTATCCGGTGGATGTGATTTTTTTCCGGCAACCTCGACAGAGGGCGAAGCTGGGCTATAACTAATCTGCTTTTCGCAAGTCATGAGGTAGAACATGAGCGACGATGATCTGGAAAACGACGAACTCGAAGTAGGTGACGAAGACGACACCGAAGAAGGTCTTGAAGCGGCGGCGGAAGACGTTGCTGAGGACGACGGTGGTGATGACGCTCCTGTTCCAGCTGCCAAGGGCAAAGCCAAGGCTGCTGTTTCGGTAGATGAATTGCCGAGCGTTGAGGCCAAGAACAAAGAGCGCGATGCCCTGGCCCGTGCGATGGAAGAGTTTCTTGCCAAAGGCGGCAAAGTGGTCGAAGTCGAGCCCAATGTGGTTGCTGACCCGCCCAAGAAGCCGGATAACAAGTACGGCAGCCGACCTATCTAAGGTCAGCCACCTGCTTGTAAGAAAAAGCCCGCCGTCGCTGCGGGTTTTTTCATGCCTGTAATAACCGGCTACAGGTTACCCCCAATCAAGTGTGGGAGGGGGCTTGCTCCCGATTACAGTAGGTCAGTCAATACATCTGGAGACTGATACACCGCTATCGGGAGCAAGCCCCCTCCCACATTTTTCTCACCCGTGTTACTGCCAGCTGCGAAGTAACTCCGGCAACTCCGTCAGGCTGCGAATCTGTGCATCCGGGAGTTTATCCCCTTCCCACACCTTGCCCGACGGGTTGAACCACACTGCCCGCAGCCCCGCCTGCTGAGCCCCGGCAATGTCGTCCCCGGGGTGGTCGCCAACATGCACCGCCGCACTGGCATCTACTCCGCCGCGCTGCAGCGCTTCCTGGAACAGCCGCGCATCCGGCTTGGCGATGCCAATATCTTCAGCGCGTAGCGCAAAGTGAAAGTAGTCCGCCAGGCCAACACGCTGCACATCGGCATTGCCATTGGTGATCACACCCAGCAGAAAGTGCTGGCGCAGCGCTTGCAGCATCGGCTCGGCCTCAGGGAAAGGCGTGAGCTGATGGCGGGCGTGAATGAACGCTTCGAAACACACATCGGCCATTTCCGTGGCCTCAGGCTGTGGATAACCGGCCTCTTCAAACGCATGTATCAACACCCGATGGCGCAGGATACTGATGCGGTGTTTGAGTTCGGGATGCCGTTGCAGCACCTGTTGGCGCAGGCTGGCGAAATGCTCCAGGGGCAGGTCGCCCACCTTGGCGGCATGGGTGGCCAGCCATTCGCGCATCGACGCTTCGGCGCTGATGATGACGGGTACGTTGTCCCAGAGCGTGTCGTCCAGGTCGAAGGTGATCAGCTTGATGTTCATGAGTCGCCGTCCTTGATGCGTTTGGCCCGTGGATGGGCGCTGTCGTAGACCGTTGCCAGGTGCTGGAAGTCCAGATGGGTATAGATCTGCGTGGTCTTGATGTCGGAATGGCCAAGCAGTTCCTGCACGGCGCGCAGGTCCTGGGACGATTCCAGCATATGGCTGGCAAAGGAGTGCCGCAGCATATGTGGATGCAGGTTCTGCCCCAGCTCGCGCTCGCCGGCAGCCTTGACCCGTACCTGGATGGCGCGCGGCCCCAGGCGCCGCCCTTGCTGGCTGATAAACACCGCGTCGTCCACCGGGTTGGCCAGGGCGCGCAGCGGCAGCCACAGTTGCAGGGCTTCGCGGGCTTTCCTGCCTACCGGCAGCACCCGAGTCTTGCTGCCTTTGCCGAGCACTTGCACCAGGCCGTCGGCCAGGTCCAGTTGATCGAGGTTCAGGCCCGTCAGCTCCGATAGGCGCAGGCCTGAAGAGTAGAACAGTTCGAGGATCGCCTGGTCGCGATGGGCGAGGAAATCGTCCTCCACGGCGCCATCGAGCAATTGCAGGGCACGGTCGGTGTCCAGGGTCTTGGGCAGGCGTCGTTCGCCTTTCGGCGGGGACAGGCCGCTGGCCGGGTCGTGGTCGCAGAGGCCTTCGCGATTGAGGTAGTGATACAGGCCACGCACCGCCGACAGCAGGCGCGACAGACTGCGCGAGGACTGGCCCGCCTGGTGCAGCCGTGCGATCAGGCTGCGCAGGCCCTGGATATCCAGGGTCTTCCAGCTGGTGACCTGCTGTTTTTCGCAATACGCCAGGACCTTGTTCAAGTCCCGTCGGTAAGCCTCCAGGGTATGGGGTGACACCTGGCGCTCGTTACGCAGGTGAGCGCAGTAAGCGTCCAGTTGCCGTTCCATGGCTAGCGCACCGCGCGCAGGGCGGTGGTGTGGCGCGGAAGGACGCGGCCCAGTACTTCGGCGATATAGGTGAGGAACAAAGTGCCCACCGAGCTCTTGTAGTGCGCGGGATCGCGGCTGGCGATGGCCAGGACGCCGTGCAGGCCTTGATGGCTGAGAGCGACGACGGCGGTAGAGCCGATCTGCTTGCGCTGTTCGGCGCCGAACAGGAAGTCCAGCTCGTGCTCGCGCAGAGTGCCGCTGATGGTCTTGCCTTCGGAAAGCAGGCCGCCGATCGCGGTTTGCGCGTCGCCGCCACTGACCCAGCGACCCACCGGCATCGGGTTGTCGCTGAACAGGATCAGGCTGACAAACGGCACCTGGAAGTCCTGGCGCAGGCTGTCTTCCACGGCGATGACCGTTTCTTCCAGGCTGGTGGCGTCCATCAGGGTAAGAATCAGACGGCGGGTTTTCTCGAATAGACGGTCGTTGTCGCGGGCGACATCCATCAGGTGCGAGAGCTTGTGGCGCATTTCGATATTGCGCTCGCGCAGGATCTTCATCTGTCGCTCCACCAACGACACGGTGTCGCCGCGCTGGTGGGGGATGCGCAGGGCCGGGAGCAGTTCTTCGTGTTCGACGAAGAAGTCCGGATTAGCCTCAAGGTACGCCGCGACGGCAGCGGCCTCCAGACTTTCGCTCGGGGTAGTTGCTTGTGCGGGTACTTGAGGCTTATCGGTCATTGGCTTGGCTCACTCATAGACGGACCTGTCCTTCGTATACGCGCGAGGCCGGCCCGGTCATCATCACCGGGTGGCCAGGGCCTGCCCACTCGATGGACAGGCGTCCACCGGGCAGGTCGATCAACAGGGGCGAATCCATCCACCCCTGGCTGATCGCGGCCACGGCAGCGGCGCAAGCACCGGTACCGCAGGCCTGGGTTTCGCCGGCGCCGCGTTCCCACACGCGCAATTGCGCGCGGGAACGGTCGATCACCTGCAGGAAACCCACATTGACCCGCGCCGGAAAGCGCGGGTGGTGTTCGATCTTCGGCCCCAGTTCATGCACGGGGGCAGTGTTGATGTCGTTGACCCGTAGCACCGCATGGGGGTTGCCCATGGACACGGCAGCGATGTCGACGGTCTGGCCGTCAACGTCCAGCGGGTAGCTGGCGGCCTGCTCGGTCGCCTGGAACGGAATATCCGCCGGCACCAGGCGCGGCGCGCCCATGTTGACGCTGATCTGGCCGTCGCTGCGGATATCCAGCTCGATCACGCCGCTCTTGGTCTCGACGCGAATCTGCCGCTTGGCGGTCAGGCGCTTGTCCAGCACAAAGCGTGCAAAGCAGCGCGCACCGTTGCCGCACTGTTCCACTTCGGAGCCGTCGGAGTTGAAGATCCGATAACGGAAATCCACCTCCGGGTTGCTTGGCGCCTCGACGATCAGCAATTGGTCGAAGCCAATCCCGGTATGCCGGTCGCCCCACTGTTTAGCGTGCTTGGGCAGGATGTGCGCGTGCTGGCTGACCAGGTCGAGGACCATGAAATCATTGCCCAGCCCGTGCATCTTGGTAAAACGCAGCAGCATGGCTTACTCCGGCAGCAGGCTTTCGCCAGCATACAACTCGGCTACCGTCTCGCGGCGACGCACTTCCAACGCTTGATCACCGTCCACCAACACCTCGGCGGTACGTCCGCGGGTGTTGTAGTTGGAACTCATGACAAACCCGTAGGCACCGGCCGAATGCACGGCCAGCAGGTCGCCTTCTTCCAGGGCCAGTTGACGATCCTTGGCCAGGAAGTCGCCGGTCTCGCAGATCGGGCCGACGATGTCATAGGCGCGTGCTTCGCTGTTGCGAGGCGTCACCGCGGTGACATTCATCCAGGCCTGGTACAGCGCCGGGCGGATCAGGTCGTTCATCGCCGCATCGACGATGGCGAAGTCCTTGTGCTCGGTGTGCTTGAGGTACTCGACCTGGGTCAGCAGCACGCCGGCGTTGGCGACGATATAGCGCCCCGGCTCGAACATCAGCGTCAGGTCGCGGCCTTCGATGCGCTCGCGCACGGCCTGGATATAGTCGGCGATCGCCGGTGGCTCTTCATCGCGATAACGCACGCCCACGCCACCACCGAGGTCGATGTGGTGCAGGTAGATGCCGCATTCGCCCAGGCGGTCGATCAATGCCAGCAGGCGGTCGAGGGCATCCAGGAACGGCGGCAGTGTGGTCAGTTGCGAGCCGATATGGCAGTCGACACCCAGCACTTCCAGGTTCGGCAGCTGGGCGGCACGGATGTACACGTCTTCGGCGTCGGCAATGGCGATGCCGAACTTGTTCTCTTTGAGACCGGTGGAAATGTACGGGTGGGTGCCGGCATCGACGTCCGGGTTGACGCGCAAGGAGATCGGCGCACGAACACCCATCTCGGCCGCGACGACTTGCAGGCGTTCCAGCTCGTCGGTGGACTCTACGTTGAAGCAATGTACGCCGACTTCCAGGGCCCGGCGCATGTCTTCGCGGCTCTTGCCGACGCCGGAGAACACGATCTTGTCAGCCTGGCCGCCGGCGGCCAGTACCCGTTCCAGCTCGCCACGGGAGACGATGTCGAAACCGGCGCCCAGACGCGCCAGGACATTCAGTACACCCAGGTTGGAGTTGGCCTTGACTGCGTAGCACACCAGGTGCGGTACGCCATCGAGAGGGTCGGTGAACGAGCGGTATTGGGCTTCGATATGCGCACGGGAGTACACGTAGGTCGGGGTACCAAAGCGCTGGGCAATCGCGGACAACGCCACGCCTTCCGCGAACAGCTCGCCGTCCCGGTAGTTAAAAGCGTCCATGGAGCTCCCTTATTCGTAGGTGTCGTGCTTATGCGCTTTGGAGGGCTTTTGCGACGATTGCGCCTGTTCATTCGGGTCTTTGCTGTCATCGGGCAGGTACAGCGGGCCTTTTTGACCACAGGCACTAACGAGGCAAGCGACCGCGACGAGCGCAGCAAGGGAAGAGATCAGGCGCTTCATGGCGAAATCCTTGAATATGCATTAATTGCGCCCGAGTATACCGACCACCCGCCAGCTTGCCTATGCGCTGAAATACCCGTCCGGCGGGGGTTTGCCGAGATGGTCGGGAAGCGGACTACGCTGGTTGAGGATATTTCACGCCGTCAATCGTGTTGAAATCGGTATCCTTTGCAATCGGCGGGGCTCGCCCGTATCGTGCGGCGCTTGAGCAAAACCAGACACTTTCGAGGTTGCCACAATGAGTTTGACCGAAGCCCGTTTTCACGACCTGGTGGATGCCACCCAAGAGAAGCTGGAAGATATTTTCGACGACAGCGACCTGGATGTGGATCTGGAAAACTCGGCCGGTGTGCTGACCGTCAAGTTCGAGAGTGGCCAGCAACTGATCTTCAGCCGCCAGGAGCCGCTGCGTCAGCTGTGGCTGGCGGCGCGCTCCGGTGGCGTCCACTTCGACTACGACGAAGAAAGCGGCAAATGGCAGTGTGACAAGAGTGAAGAGTTGCTGGGCGAGATGCTCGCGCGCCTGGTCCACGAATATACCGGCGCCGAGCTGGATTTCGACGAGATCTGACCGTGACCCAGCCTGCGCCTGTACGCCCGCCCAAGCCGCTGTTCAGTAATGTCAGCCCGGCGGTGCCGTCACCTTGTATCAGTTTGTGTCGCCTGGACGAGCAAAAAGTCTGCCTCGGCTGCTTCCGCCATGTGGAAGACATCCGTGAATGGCGCTCCGCCGATGATCAGCGGCGCCGAGTGATCGTGGCCCAGGCCGAGCAACGCAAGGCCGCGCCTTGAGCCCGTCTTGTTTATTTACGGTGCTGTGGTAGTGTCCGGATACGCCTCAACTCATCGAGGCCCGTGAGAACCCCGCCTTTTCCTGGCGGGGTTTTGCTTTTTTGTGCAGAAAAAAGGAGTCTGCCTGAATCATGACCGCACCTTCCATCATCCTCACCCGTCTTGATGTGCAGCGTCTTGAGCAATTGATCGACCGTATGGACGAGACGCAGCCGGGCGTTATTGCACTGCAAGCCGAACTCGACCGCGCCGAAGAAGTGGTTGGCCACGATGAAGTGCCTGCAACGGTCGTGACCATGAACTCCAGTGTGCATTGCCGTGAGCAAGGCAGCGGCAAGGACTACCACCTGACCCTGGTCTACCCGAAAGATGCGAATGCCGATGAAGGCAAGATTTCGGTCCTGGCCCCGGTGGGCAGTGCCTTGCTTGGCCTGCAGGTAGGGCAGCACATCGATTGGCCGGCACCGGGCGGCAAGACCCTCAAGCTTGAGCTGCTCAGTGTTGAGGGTCAGCCCAAGGATGGCGGCGCCTTCCCTCTCTAGACCTGGCTCAGCGCCTCATTCAGCGCGAGCTCCAGCTCGGCCTTGTAGCGCAGGTACAAATTGCTTGGGCTTTGCACATCACCGAGCAGCCCCGACAGGTCGAGGTCGGTGATGTAGCAGCGGTAGCGCTCGGTTTCCCGGCGTTGCCCGACGATTTCCTGGGCGACCACCGCAAACAGTTGGTGGCCAAACTCCAGCTCGGAAAACTCCCGCTGATTGCAGTACAGGGTAATGCCCACCTGGCCCGGCGCCGCCTTGCCGATAATCGCCTGCACGTCATAAAACGGTTTGTTCGCGGGGTTCTGCGGGGCTGGCCGCGGCTCCACCCCACGCGCGCGCGTGCTGCCTGACGGCAGCAGTTGGTAGTACAAGATTTGCACCTCACCCAACGGTTGTTGCGTGTCCAGGGGCGACAGTGCTTCCCGGCGATAGATGATCGACTGCAAAAAGCGCTGCAACGGCGCCAACAGGCTCTGCTCATCATGAAACGGCAAGCGTTGCTGCCAGAGCGCGTTGAATTCATCCAGCACATACAGCTCGGCGAAGCCTTCGTTGACCCGGTAGAACACTTGCACGCAATCGGCCATGCCCATGGGCAGCAACAGCGCCAGGTCGTGGTCTTCCAGGGCCATGGCATCCAGGTGCAGCGGGCTGTAGCTGGCCAATTCTTCGCTGAGGTAGGCGACCAGCGCATCCTGGGTCGCCAGTGATACGTGGGAGGCCTGGCCGGGCATCAACTCCATCACGTGATAGTGCTGCTGTACCTGGAGCAAGTAGCGGTGATTGCCCTGACCCAGCAGCAGGTTCTGTGCGGTGTCGAAGATTTCTTCCACTCGCTGGGCAATGAACTGCGCGCGGTTGTGACAGAAGCAGCGCACCCGCAGCCGAGGCAGATGATCCGACGGCAGTTGATTGAGGTAGTCGCGCAGGCAATCGAGCAGGGCGTGGGGGCCGTCGTAGCGGCTGACCATCACCTCGTTCCAGCTGTTGAGCGTGACCTGATCGAGGGTCAGTACCAGGTTGTCTCGCACACCGGCATAGCTCAGGGAATCGGTGCGCTCGGTGGTCATCAGGATATTCAGGTCGCGATGATGCTTGAGCGGGTCGACGCCGACGTTGATCAGCAGCAACACTTCCTCGGGCACAGCCGAGCGCAGCAGGCGCGCTTCATCAACGCTGGCCAGGGGCAGGGCGATAGCCTGCTGCAGGCTGCCCAGCAGGTTGAACAGCTCGAATTCGGTCATGTCGCTGGTGCCGGGGTGCAGCGCCAGGCGCGTGCTGCTGTCGATGACGCCGTTGCGGTGGCACCAGGTGAGCATTTCCAACAGGTCGCGGCTGCGCTTGATCGGCGCGAAGTGCTCCCATTCCAGGGCCGTGAGATTACCGTTGTACAGGCCCCAGTGGTGCTGGCCGGGCTCCTTGCGGTTGGGCGATTGCACCAGGGTCAGGGTGTCTTCGGCCAGGTCCGGGGCGATGCCGGGGTTGATGAATTCAACCTTGCCGGCCTTGCGTTCAAAGGCGGCATACAGGCGCCGTCCCAGCACATTGAGGTCGCGCTTGTTGATCAGGCTGACGGTCTGTTCGGTACGAGCGAACTGGGTCAGGAAGCGATAGCTGTAGTTCAGCTCGCTGACCAGGGCGCGGCGCTCGGAGGCCACCTGGCGCACTTTCCACTGGCTGCGGCTGTCCAGCAGCGCCAGTTGGCGTTGGTCCCAGCCCCACTCGTGGGCCAGGCGCTCCAGCAACAGCCGCTGCCAACTGGTGCTGCGCTGACCGGCGCTGAGCTTGCGGTTGACCTTCAGGTACAGGGCGCGACGCACCAGCTCCAGGCGCTCCGGCTCGTTGCGTGCCTTGAGATATTCCTCGATACGGCGGTACACCACGATGTACGGGTCCAGCTCATCCAGGTCCATCTGGTTGGCGAACACCGCGCGCTTGAAGCGCAGGCTCAGGCAGTGCACGTTCGGGTGCTCGCTGGCGTAGACCTCGGTCAATAGCAGCTTGAGCACCGACTTGTAGGGCGACTCGATGCCCTTGAACAGTTGCCACAGCCCGGCACCGATGAATTCACCGGGAGGGATACGCGCCAGGTGGCCGAGGTCGAGGGTTTCATCGGCGCGGATAAAACGCTTGGAGATCAGCGTGTGGGTGAATTCCGCATAGCGGGCCTCTTCATACACCGGCACCAGCCACCAGATCGGCGTACGCCCGGCCAGCCAGATGGCTGTGCGGTAAAACTCGTCCAGCAACAGGTAATGCTGGGTCGTGCCGCAGTCGTCGGAGCTGAGTTGGGTGTCGCGCTCGCCGAGTACAAAGCGCGTCGGCTCAATCAGGAAGAAGTGCGCTTCTGCGCCCATGCCCAGGGCCCAGGCTTCCAGCAGTTGGCATTTTTTACGCAGCTCCGCGAGCTCGTTTTCGCCCAGGTCGGGTGCGTGGCACACCCACACATCCATGTCGCTCTGGTCGGCCTGGGCGAGGGTGCCGAGGCTGCCCATCAGGAACAGACCGTGGATCGGTTTGGGTTGATTGACCGGACGCGGCTTGTAAGAGAACGAGCGGGTCAGGCGCTGGGCTTCCGTGAGTGCCTGGGCGTCGGGCTCGAAGTTCGACAGCCCGGCCGGCGTGCTGCCTGAGACATACCCCGGCAACAGTGGGTGATTGACGTGAAAAAACAGCGGCAGCAGGGTCAGCACGCTTTGCTGGCGCGGCGTCAGCCCTTCGACGGCACGAGCCATGCGACCTTCATTGAGGGCCATGAAGCGCGCACGCAATTGGGCCAGCACCTTGCGGTCGATGCCTTCGTCCAGGTCAGGGCGGATTTCATGGGTGCGGGTCATGTCGAACTCGGTGGCTCGCAGGGCCCGACGCGGGCGGCCATGTAGGAGTTTACAGCCAGTCGCGTAGGAGGTTTAGAGGGAAATGGTTTTTGACGTCAAAAAGCGGGCCGTTGCACAGCAGTGCCCTCGGAGTCCGCAAGAGCCGGACTCCATGGGCGGTATACGGATCAGGCGGCTTCTTTGGTGTTGGCGGTGCTCAGGATGGTCAGCAGGGTTTGGGCCTGCTCTGCAGCGTCCCGGCCAAGGCTGGTCAGGTAGCCTCCGTCCGGTTGATCGATAAGTCCTTTCGCATGGAGGCGCTTGGCAGCGGCGATGGCAGAGGGAGCGGCGGTCTGATGGACTTTCAGACCTTCCTTGGTGCTGTCCAAGGGGAAGAGTACAAGGATTTCCAGTTCGGCAACCAACTCAGGGGTATACGACATAAGGACTCCAGACTTTCTAAAATTTATTAGAGGCTAGCAGGCCATAAGGTGAACGCACTTTGCCGAACTGTCCAGCGTGTTGCGGTGTGCCGGGATTATTCCTTTTCGGGCGGCAGCTCAGGCAGTGCCCGCAGCGCTGTTTCATACCATTCGGTATTGAATGCGCGGTCATCATCCAGCATCGCGTCGATCTCGAAAGCCAACACATGAGCCATGAGATTCAGGATCTCTTCACGTTCATAGCCCACCAGGGTCAGTTTATTGAAAGTGGCCTTGGCTGCGGGCGGATTGTCGCTTTCGATCTGGTTTTCGATCGCTTCGATCAAGGTGTTTTCGGTGAACTCTTCTTCGTCGCTGTCGATATCGGTCGGCTCGCTCATGGCAGGCTCCTCAAGGAAAGGGCGCCAGTCTACCCCCATTCAGGCAGGTGATGCTGCTGGTCAGGACCGGCCCTGGGATCTATAACTCCTGCAGCCAACCCCGCACACGGCCTGGAGGCTTTGCGATGCTCAAGCTTTACGGATTCCCGGTCAGCAACTACTACAACATGGTGAAACTGGCACTGCTGGAGAAAGGCCTGGCTTTTGAGGAGGTGCCCTTTTATGCCGGGCAAACCCCTGAAGCCCTGGCGGTCAGCCCGCGTGGCAAGGTGCCGGTGCTGGGCGTGAAGCAGGGGTTTATCAACGAAACCAGTGTGATCCTCGAATACATCGAGCACTCCCAGGAAGGCCCGTCGCTGTTGCCGGCCGACCCGTTCCAGCGTGCCCAAGTGCTGGCGTTGTGCAGGGAAATCGAGCTGTACATCGAATTGCCCGCCCGCGCGTGTTTTGCCGAGGCGTTTTTCGGTATGCCGGTGCCGGAGGCGATCAAGGCGAAATCCAGGGCTGAGTTGCTGCTGGGGATCGGCTCTTTAGGCCGTCACGGCAAGTTCGCGCCTTTTGTGGCGGGGGAGGGCTTTACGATTGCGGATCTGTATTTCATGTACAGCGTGAACCTCGCCTGTGCGGTGAGCGAGAAGCTGTTTGGCCTGGACCTGTTGGCTGAATTGCCGGCGGCCAGAGCGTTGCTGGAGCGACTGCATGCCATGCCTAATGCGCAGAAGGTGGCGGCGGACAGGGAGGCCGCGATGCCGGCGTTCATGGCGATGGTTGCGGCCAAAAAATGATCAAATGTGGGAGGGGGTTGCCCCCTCCCACCTTTTTCAGCGGCTGGCGAGCAGGGCCTGGCCGCGAGCGACTGCAGCCTTCACCTGTGCCGGCGCGGTACCGCCCACGTGGTTACGGGCATTCACCGAGCCTTCCAGGGTCAACACGGCAAACACGTCCTGTTCGATCTGGTCACTGAACTGGCGCAGCTCTTCCAGGCTCATTTCCGCCAGGTCCTTGCCGGTGTCGACGCCGTATTTCACCGCATGGCCAACGATCTCGTGACAGTCGCGGAACGGCAGGCCACGGCGTACCAGGTAGTCCGCCAGGTCAGTCGCCGTGGAGAAACCGCGCAGGGCCGCTTCACGCATGATCGCGTGCTTGGGCTTGATCGCCGGGATCATGTCGGCAAACGCGCGCAGCGAGTCGCGCAGGGTGTCGGCGGCATCGAACAGCGGTTCCTTGTCTTCCTGGTTGTCCTTGTTGTAGGCCAAAGGCTGGCCTTTCATCAGGGTCAGCAGGCCCATCAGTGCGCCGAATACACGGCCGCTCTTGCCACGCACCAGTTCGGGCACGTCGGGGTTTTTCTTTTGCGGCATGATCGAGCTGCCGGTGCAGAAGCGATCCGGCAGGTCGATGAACTGGAATTGCGCACTGGTCCACAGCACCAGCTCTTCGGAGAACCGCGACAGGTGCATCATCGCGATGCTGGCGGCGGCGCAGAATTCGATGGCGAAGTCGCGGTCGGACACGCCGTCCAGGGAATTGCCGCCGACGGCGTCGAAACCCAGCAGTTGTGCGGTGTACTCACGGTCGATCGGGTAGGTGGTGCCGGCCAGGGCTGCGCTGCCGAGCGGCATGCGGTTGGCGCGCTTGCGGCAATCCACCAGGCGCTCGTAGTCGCGGCTGAGCATCTCGAACCAGGCCAGCAGGTGGTGGCCGAAGGTCACGGGTTGTGCGGTTTGCAGGTGGGTGAAGCCAGGCATGATGGTGTCCGCCTCACGCTCGGCCTGCTCCAGCAAGCCTTTCTGCAAGCGGGTGATTTCGGCCAGGATCAGGTCGATTTCATCGCGCAGCCACAGGCGGATGTCGGTGGCCACCTGGTCGTTACGGCTACGACCGGTGTGCAGTTTCTTGCCGGTCACACCGATACGGTCGGTGAGACGGGCCTCGATGTTCATGTGCACGTCTTCCAGGTCGACACGCCAGTCGAACGTACCGGCTTCGATCTCACCACGGATGGTGGTCAGGCCATCGATGATGCTGTCGCGCTCTGCGTCGGTCAGCACGCCGACCTTGGCCAGCATCGTCGCGTGGGCTATGGAGCCCATGATGTCGTGGCGGTACAGGCGCTGGTCAAAGGTGACGGAGGCGGTGAAGCGGGCGACGAAGGCGTCGACGGGTTCACTGAAGCGGCCGCCCCAGGACTGGTTGGTCTTGTCGGTGCTCATGGGTTCGCTCGTGGTCTGCTTATTAAGAGGCATGAAAGTGTGCCGGCGATAATAACAGGGTTGCCCTTGGAGGCGGTGCCGCGGGTCGTCGGCATTTTTATTTGTGCAAAGGATGGCTAAGTGCCTTGCCGCCGACCGCGTCCGGGACGAGACTGGAGACAGGTGCTTATTGATACGATATTTGACGATTGAGCAATATCGTCTCGGCGAGCGTCTACAGTTGGACTGATAGTGTGTGAATGCACCAAAGTCGGGTAATGCGGTCAGAGCCTGACTATCCATTTAAAAGGGGGGTATTCGGATTGTGTATCAGCAAACCCTACGACGATGCCCGAAGGCAGCAGGTCTTGGGCGCTATTGAACAGGTCCGGGTAAATATGGGTGCCGCTGTCAGGGCACTTTTTGCCGCTCGCGCTAGTCTTAGCGTGGATCGCTGTGACGCAAGTCACCGCACCTGTCTACGCTATCCTTGTGCGAGACTCACGCAGGAATCCAGCGCTATATGAATGTCCTGATCGTTGATGACGAACCCCAAGCCCGCGAGCGACTGAGCCGTTTGGTCAGTGAACTCGAGGGTTATACAGTCCTTGAACCGAGTGCCACCAGCGGCGAGGAGGCGTTGACGTTGATCGACAGCCTCAAGCCGGACGTGGTGTTGCTCGATATCCGCATGCCGGGCCTCGATGGCCTGCAAGTGGCTGCCCGCCTGAGTGAGCGCGAATCGCCACCTGCCGTGGTGTTGTGTGCCGCGCAAGAAGAGTTTGCCGCGCAGACACTGGAAGCCAGTGGTGTCAGCTTCGTAGTCAAGCCAGTGACTGCCGAGGCCTTGCTCAGGGCCCTGAAGAAAGCCGAACGTCCCAACCGCGCCCAACTCGCTGCCCTGACCCAGCCGGCCGCCCAAAGCGGCAACGGGCCGCGCAGCCATATCAGCGCCCGCACACGCAAAGGCATCGAGTTGATCCCCTTGGACCAGGTGGTCTACTTCATTGCCGATCACAAGTACGTGACCCTGCGGCATGAGGCTGGCGAAGTGTTGCTCGATGAGCCGCTCAAGGCCCTTGAGGATGAGTTCGGTGACCGCTTCGTGCGAATCCACCGGAACGCGCTGGTGGCCCGTGAGCGAATCGAGCGCCTGCAGCGCACGCCCCTCGGGCACTTTCAGTTATTCCTCAAAGGGCTTAACGGGGATGCGTTGATCGTCAGCCGGCGCCATGTCGCCGGCGTGCGCAAGATGATGCAGCAGCTTTAGCCCGAGGGTTTTGGCAAGCCTGCATTCATTATCCCGGTGCGACGTGGCCAGGGAGGCCCCGCACTTGCTGATTCAAATCAAAGCGTATTTGCCTGAGCTGTTATTATCTGCCGTATCTATTCAGTACGGATTGATCCATGTCCTCTCGCGAAATCCGCATCGCCACCCGTAAAAGCGCCCTGGCCTTGTGGCAGGCCGAATACGTCAAAGCACGCCTTGAGCAGGCCCATCCCGGCCTCAAGGTGACCCTGGTGCCCATGGTCAGTCGCGGCGACAAGCTGCTCGACTCGCCGCTGTCGAAGATCGGCGGCAAGGGCCTGTTCGTCAAGGAACTGGAAACCGCGCTGCTGGAAAACGAAGCCGACATCGCTGTGCACTCAATGAAAGACGTGCCCATGGACTTCCCCGAAGGCCTGGGCCTGTTTTGCATCTGTGAGCGTGAAGACCCGCGTGACGCCTTCGTTTCCAATACCTTTGCGTCTTTGGATGACCTGCCCCTGGGCAGCATTGTCGGTACCTCCAGCCTGCGTCGCCAGGCACAGCTGTTGACCCGTCGTCCGGACCTGCAGATTCGCTTCCTGCGCGGCAACGTCAACACCCGCCTGGCCAAGCTCGATGCCGGTGAGTATGACGCGATCATCCTCGCCGCCGCCGGCCTGATCCGTTTGGGCTTCGAAGACCGCATCACCTCGGCCATCAGCGTCGAAGACAGCCTGCCTGCTGGCGGGCAAGGCGCCGTGGGCATCGAATGCCGCACTGCCGACCGTGAAATCCACGCGTTGCTCAACCCCCTGGATCACTACGAGACCGAAGTGCGTGTCACGGCCGAACGCGCCCTGAACAAGCACCTCAACGGTGGCTGCCAGGTGCCGATCGCCTGCTACGCCGTGCTCGAAGGTGAAAACCTGTGGCTGCGTGGCCTGGTTGGGGATCCGGATGGGGGCACTCTGCTGACTGCTGAAATCCGTGGTCCGCAGCGTGACGCCATCGCCCTGGGTGTCCAGGTGGCTGAAGAGCTGCTGGACAAGGGCGCTGGCGCCATTCTGCAAAAAGTCTACGGCGAGGCCGGCCCGCAGTGACCGGTTGGCGCGTGCTGCTGACACGGCCTGCCGAGGAGTCGGCGGCCCTGGCGGCGGCGTTGTCCGAAGCCGGTATCTTCAGCAGCAGCTTGCCTTTGCTGGACATCGAACCGTTACCCGTTACCCCCGAACAACAGGCCGTCTTCGGTGATCTTGGCCGCTACTGTGCAGTGATCGTGGTGAGCAAACCGGCCGCGCGGCTTGCCGTGCAGCAGTTGGATCAAGCCTGGCCGCAACTGCCGTGGTTCAGCGTCGGTGCGGCCACCGCGCAGGTCCTGGCTGATCACGGCCTTCCCGTTCACTATCCCCAAACCGGCGACGACAGCGAGGCCTTGCTTCAATTGCCTGCGTTGCGCGAGGCTATCGCACGGCCCGGTGCGCGGGTGTTGATCCTGCGCGGCGAGGGGGGGCGGGAACTGCTGGCTGAGCGTTTGCGCGAGCAAGGTGCTAGTGTCGACTACTTGGAGTTGTATCGTCGTTTCCTTCCGGCCTACGACACCGGTGTACTGACCCGGCACATCCAGTTGGAACGCTTGAACGGCCTGGTGGTCAGCAGTGGGCAGGGTTTTTTGCACCTGCAGGTCCTGGCCGGATCCGATTGGCCACAGGTGGCGCAGCTGCCGTTGTTCGTGCCCAGCCCGCGAGTCGCCGAGATGGCGCGGGCCGCTGGCGCAGAAAAAGTTGTGGATTGTCGCGGCGCGAGTGCCGCGGCTTTGTTAGTGGCGTTACGGCGTCATGCCGTTCCCACTCTCTGATACGCAAAGGACGGATACGTGAGCGAAACAGCCTTGCCTAAAGATGAAACCCAACCCGCACTTGATGCGCCGGTTGAGTCACCGGTCACCGCGCCGCGCCGCGGCAATGGCCTGGCAGTTGTCGCCCTGCTGCTTGGCGCTGCGGGTGTTGCCGCCGGCGGTTGGGGTCTCTGGCAGGTTCGTGCCCTGCAAGCCAGCAGCCAGCACCAACTGGGTCAAGTGCAGACCCTGGATGACCAATCCCAGGCCCTCAAGCAAAGCCAGCAACAACTGGCTGCACGCCTGGCGCAACTGCCGGGTGCGGATGAGCTTGAGGAGCGCCGTCGGCTGGTGGCCCAGTTGCAGGGTGACCAGCAGCGCTTGAGCCAGCGCCTGGAAACCGTGCTGGGTGCCAGCCGCAAGGATTGGCGCCTGGCTGAGGCCGAGCACCTGATTCGCCTGGCGAGTTTGCGCTTGTCTGCCTTGCAAGACATCAACAGCGCCCAGGCCCTCGTCCAGGGCGCCGACGAGATTCTTCGCGAGCAAAGCGATCCGGGCTCCTACGCTGCCCGCGAGCAGCTGGCCAAGAGCCTTGCCGCGTTGCGCAGTACTGAGCAGCCGGATCGCACCGGGCTGTATCTGCAATTGGCGGCCTTGCGTGATCAGGTCGTGCAACTGGCGGCCATTGCCCCTGAGTATCAACTGACCGAGCCCGCATCCCAGGGGCGTCCGAGCACCGATACGGACAGCCGTTGGAGCCAGTGGTGGGAGCAGATTTCCCGTTACTTCCGCATCGACTTCAACCCCGACGACAACATTCGTCCACTGCTCGCCGGTCAAGGCCTGAACCAGGTACGCCTGGCCCTCAGCCTGGCCCTGGAGCAAGCACAATGGGCGGCGCTCAATGGTGAATCGGCGGTGTACAGCCGCTCCCTGGGTGAGGCTCGCAGCGTGTTGCAGGACAACTTCAACCAGGACAACCCGCAGAGCAAGGCGATGCTGGCGCGTATCGCCGAGCTTGAGCCCAAGGCTGTCTCGGTGGTGACCCCGGACCTGGCGGCGAGCCTGGCTGCGGTGCAGGCGTACCTCGAACGTCGTCATCTGTCTGCTGACGAAGCCAAGGCGGCATCCACGCCGGCGGCCACGTCGGCGAAGCAGGAGTAGAGCCGATGAAGCGTTTCTATGTGATCCTGGTGCTGGCGATTGCAATCGCCCTGGCACTGGCCGTGGGCATTTCGAAACACACCGGCTACGTGCTGATTACCTATCCTCATGTGCTGCACTACGAGTCGAGCCTATGGGCTACCGTGGTGGCGGTGTTTGTCTTCGCCCTGGCTATCTACTTGATCCGCGTATTGCTGAGCCTGGTCACCACCTCGGGTGGCGTGGTCAACCCGTGGTCACGACGTAACCGCAGTCGCCGCGTGCAGATCGCCATTGAGCAGGGCCAGATGGACCTCGCCGAAGGCCGTTGGGCCAGTGCCGAACGTCACCTGCACCGTGCCGCCGAAGCCGAGCGCCAGCCATTGCTGTACTACCTGGGCGCGGCCCGGGCGGCGAATGAGCAGGGCCGTTATGAAGAGTCGGACGGTTTGCTCGAGCGCGCCCTGGAGCGTCAGCCCCAGGCCGAGCTGGCGGTTGCCTTGAGCCATGCGCAGTTGCAATTGGACCGTGGCGATACTGACGGCGCGCTCACCACCTTGCAGGCCATGCACGAGCGTCATCCCCACAACGGCCAAGTGCTGCGCCAATTGCAGCGTCTGCACCAGCAGCGTGGCGACTGGTCGTCGGTAATCCGCCTGTTGCCGGAGCTGCGCAAGGATAAGGTACTGCCCGCCGGCGAATTGGCCGAATTGGAGCGGCGTGCCTGGGGGGAGAACCTGAGCCTGGCGGCCCAGCGCGAAGAGCAGGGCGAAGCCGGCCTGCAGTCTCTTGAGCGGGCCTGGCAACAGCTCACTTCCGCCCAGCGCCAGGAGCCGCAACTGGTCCTGGCCTATGCCGAGCAACTGCGTCAATTGGGCGCCGATGCCAAGGCGGAGGAGGCGTTGCGCGGTGCCATCAAGCGCGGCTACGACAGCCACCTGATTCGTCTCTACGGCCTGCTGCGCGGCAGTGATCCTGCCCGGCAATTGAAGTTTGCCGAGGGCTGGCTAAAGGACCACCCGGGCGATGCCAGCCTGTTGTTGACATTGGGTCGTCTGTGCCTGCAAAACAGCCTGTGGGGCAAGGCGCGTGATTACCTGGAAAGCAGCCTGCAGGTGCAACGTAATCCCGAGGCCTGTGCCGAACTGGCGCGGCTGTTGGCGCAGTTGGGCGACACCGAGCGCAGCAACCAGTTGTTCCAGGAAGGCCTGGGCTTATTGGATAACCGCTTGCTGGCGTCTCCGCTGCCAGTTCCTGCCCGAGTTTGATGCAGGAAGAAGTCTAGGGTTGGCTCAGATATTTCTGATGACCAGCCCTTCAATGCTGCGCATATGCCGGCCCTGAGGGGCTTTGAAGCAAACTCCTACGTTCATGCGCTTCAAGTCTTCCATTCTCTGACGGGATGTCCCTACGTTCTCACGGAATCGTCTGCTCTGGCGCGTATTGAAAGGGGTCAGGCCTTTCCTCTAACGTAACGACCTATCTCTCGCGATGCGGATAAAGCATGTCTTTGGCCCCTTCACGCTCCTTGTTTTTCCTTGCGTTCATGGCGGGTGCGCTGACGTTGGGTGCGTCCTTCTATCTTGAGTTCGGTGCCTCGTTACGCCCTTGTTTCCTGTGCCAGATGCAACGGGCCTTTCTGGCTGCCTTCACGCTGATCAATCTGGTCGCCGCTATCCACAACCCCAGGCGTTCCACTTTTTACTTGTACGGGTTTACGAGCATGGTCTGTGCGTTGCTGGGTGCCATCACCGCCGTACGCCAGGTGCTGCTGCAAAATGCCGCAGCGGATCAGGCCGCCGATTGCTGGCCCAGTCTCAGTCACATGCTCGAGAACCTGTCGCTGTGGCAGGCGTTGCAATTGACGGTCGAAGGCACGGTCGATTGTATGGAAATAAGCTGGACGCTATTTGACCTGAGCCTTCCCGAGTGGAGCCTGTTGTTCTTCCTGGGCATGTTGATCCTCGGTGTCATGCAATTTTCCCGACTGTTCTTGAGCCGTCCGTTGCGCTCAGCGGGCCACTGATCGGAGGCCGCAGTTTGTAGGACGGGATTAAACACTTGTATGAACTTTCTCTCCTGCGTACCTTGAAGCCATAGTCATGGGGGCATAATCTGGCCCGCACGCGTTATTGAAACCGTTTGTCAGACGCGGCCTTGTCCCGCTGCTGTTTTATCCTTGAAGTGTTGCGCGGGCATCAGGCGGCAGCGCCCCTATAGGGAAGAGAGATCATCATGCTGGAAAGTTGTCAGAATGCTCAGGAACGCTGGGGTGGGGTGCACAAGCTGATCGACAGCTGGTTGAAGGCACGTCACGAACTGGTTCGGGCCTTTGATGCTCTTGGCGCCAAGCCCGAGGCCCTGGCTGAGAATCGCAAGCCGTTGCAGGAGTTCTGTGAAGTGTTGGTGGACTATGTGTCTGCTGGCCATTTCGGTGTCTACGAGCAGTTGACCAAAGAGGCGGAAGCCTTCGATGATAAGCGTGGTCTGGAACTGGCCGAGACCCTTTACCCGCGTATCGATGTCATCACTGAGAAACTGCTGGCGTTCACCGACCTGTGTGATGCCGGCCAGTGCGTTGCTGAGAAATTCAAGGAGTTGGGTGGCCTGCTCCATGAGCGTTTCGAACTGGAAGATTGCCTGATCGAAGTGCTCCACAACGCCCATAAGGAAGAAGCTGTCCCCCAGGCCTGACCTTTGCGGGCGAGATAAGAACGGTGCGCATGGCGCACCGTTTTTTATTGGCTCAATGACGGGTGCCGAGTAATTCGATCTCGAATACCAGTGGCGTATACGGCGGGATCAGCTCGCCGGCACCGTCGCCTCCATAGGCTTGGGCCGATGGGATCACGAGGCGCCATTTGGCCCCGACCGGCATCTGCTGCAACGCGCTGCTCCAGCCGCTGATCACACTGTCCAGGCGAAACCACTGGGGTTGTGTGCTCTGATCGAAGACCGTGCCATCGGGCAATCGTCCAACGTAGTTCACCTGGACCTGATCATTCGCGCCAGGCTTGTTACCAGTGCCGGGTGTCAGTTCCGTGAGCAGGATGCCATCGGCCAACTCGCGCACCCCTTTCACGGCTTTTTCCCTGGTTAAAAACTGCTGCTCGGCGGCGAGCGCCTTTTCGCTTTTAGGCGCTTGGGCGTCGGCTTCGGCCTGCGCTTCGTGCTCGGCAAGAATCTGTTCGATGCGCGTGTTATCCAACGCCAGCGGCTTGCCTTGATAGGCTTGCTTGAGGCCGTCGATCAAGGCCTGGATCTGCAGGTCCGGGACTTCCTGGCGCAGGCGCTCACCGAGGCTGGCGCCCAGGCTGTAGGCGAGGTCGTGCTGGTCTTGGGGCGTGGTTTTTGACGGTGATTGCTCGCTCGCATTGGCCGTGGAAATCGCCAGGCCCAGCACAAGGAAAAGGTAACGCAACATGGGCATTCTCCTGCCGAAAGTGCGACGGATTATGCCAGTGCGAGTGCGTAAAAAGTGCCGCGTGTTTTCGTTATATCGATAAGAATTTTCGCACGTTGCAACGCAACGCAAACGATACTGTCAACATGCCCTAGCGGCGGTAAGAGCAGAGGGCTAGTATGAGCCGCACCCACGTCAGCCAGGAGGTAAACCATGTCGGCCAAACAGAAGCCTGTAAATACCCCGTTGCATTTACTCCAACAATTGTCGGGCAGCTTGCTCGAACATCTGGAAAGCGCATGTTCCCAAGCGTTGGCCGATGCAGAAAAACTGCTCGCCAAGCTGGAAAAACAACGCGGTAAAGCGCAAGAAAAGCTGCACAAATCCCGCACCAAACTGCAAGACGCCGCCACTGCCGGCAAGGCCAAGGCACAAGCCAAAGCCAAAGACGCGGTAAAAGAACTCGAAGACCTGCTGGATGCTCTCAAGGATCGTCAAGCTGAAACCCGCACCTACATTTCCCAACTCAAAAAAGATGCTCAAGAAAGCCTGAAACTGGCCCAGGGCGTTGGTCGTGTGAAGGAAGCCGTAGCTAAAGTGCTGGGTGCCCGTGCTCCGGCTAAAGCGCCAGCCAAGCCAGCGGCTAAAACCGCTGTTGCAAAACCAGCCGTGAAGCCAGCGACCAAAACTGCTGCTGCAAAGCCAGCCGTGAAGCCAGCGACCAAAACTGCTGCTGCAAAGCCAGCCGCGAAGCCAGTTGCTAAAACCGCTGCTGCGAAACCAGCCGCGAAGCCAGTTGCTAAAACCGCTGCTGCGAAACCAGCCGCGAAGCCAGTTGCTAAAACCGCTGCTGCGAAACCAGCCGCGAAGCCAGTTGCTAAAACCGCTGCTGCGAAACCAGCCGCGAAGCCAGCGGCTAAAACCGCTGCTGCGAAACCAGCCGCGAAGCCAGTTGCTAAAACCGCTGCTGCGAAACCAGCCGCGAAGCCAGCGGCTAAAACCGCTACTGCGAAACCAGCCGCGAAGCCAGTTGCTAAAACCGCTGCTGCAAAGCCGGCCGCGAAGCCAGTTGCTAAAACCACTGCCGCCAAACCAGCCGCCAAACCTACTGCTGCAAAACCGGCTGCAAAGCCAGCCGCCAAGCCAACTGCAAAGCCTGCTGCTGCAAAGCCAGCCGCCAAGCCAGTTGCAAAGCCTGCTGCTGCGAAACCAGCACCGGCCAAGCCAGCAGCACCTGCTGCTACCCCGGCAGCGACCACCGCTCCAACCGCATCGGCCAGCAGCACCCCTGCACCGGTAGCGCCAAGCACCACCCCAACCAGCGCCTCCTAAGTGCCGGTGATCATGACGCGCAGCTGCTGCAGCGCGTCATGGTCAAGGTTGGCGGCATCCTCAGCCGCCAGTCCTTCCAACCACCGCGGTTGAGTCATCTCCCCTTTCGGCCATGCCTGCGTCAACGCTTCCAGGCGCGTCAGCAATTGCCGTTCGGCATCCAGTTCCAGGGCTTTGACCCGCTCGCGCAGCGCCGCCAGTTGCTCATCCTGCTGCACCTTGGCACGCCATTGCACACGCAACTGCCGCAAGGGTTCGATCACCTGCGCCTGCCACGGCCGGGCCAGCTGTTGCAGGGTGCGCATACGCTCCGGCTCAAGTGCCACGCCCCGCTGTTCCAGCCACGCGCCGCAGAGCAACAGGCACACGTCCGCCCCTTGCTCCTGCAAGCGCAGGCAGGCGGCTTCGACGCCCGGGCGGGCGTAAGTCGAGAGAGCAAAGCTCCACAGGTCAGCGTTCATATTCACACCCAAGCCAGCGGCCAACGAAGCTGGTAGACTCCGCCGCCATTATGATCCGACTTCAAAGCCTAACATTACAGCGTGGCCCGCAACGTCTTCTCGAAGACGCCGAGCTGACCCTGCACGCCGGTCACAAAGCCGGCCTGATCGGTGCCAACGGCGCCGGCAAATCCACGTTGTTCGCCCTGTTGCTGGGTGAGCTGACCCCGGATTCCGGGGACTGCTTGCTGCCGGCCGACTGGCGCATCGCCCATATGCGCCAGGAGATCGACACCCTGGACCGCATCGCGATCGACTACGTGCTCGATGGCGACCTGCGCCTGCGCCAGGTGCAGCACGACCTGGCCGAGGCCGAGAAAGCCCAGGACGGCGCCGCCCAGGCCCGCCTGCACGCGGAACTCGACAGCGCCGACGGCTACACCGCCGACGCCCGCGCCCGCAAGATGCTTGCCGGTCTTGGCTTCACCAACGAACAGATGGATCGTCCGGTCGCCGACTTCTCCGGTGGCTGGCGCATGCGCCTTAATCTGGCCCAGGCGCTGATGTGCCCCTCGGACCTGCTGCTGCTCGACGAACCGACCAACCACTTGGACCTCGATGCGATCCTGTGGCTGGAGGACTTCCTCAAGAGCTATCAGGGCACCTTGCTGCTGATTTCCCACGACCGGGACTTCCTCGACGCCGTGGTCGACAACATTGCCCACGTCGAACAGAAGAAGATCACGCTCTACCGTGGCGGCTACACCGCGTTCGAACGGGCGCGTGCCGAGCGCCTGGCCCAGCAGCAGCAGGCGTTCGAGAAGCAGCAGGCGCAGCGCGCGCACATGGAAAGCTACATCGCCCGGTTCAAGGCCCAGGCCACCAAGGCCCGCCAGGCCCAGAGCCGGATCAAGGCCCTGGAGCGCATGGAAGAACTGTCGGCGGCCCACGTCGATTCGCCGTTCGACTTTGTGTTCCGCGAATCGGTGAAAATCTCCAGCCCGTTGCTGGACCTCTCGGATGCCCGCCTGGGGTATGGCGAGAAAACCATCCTGGAGAAGGTCAAGCTGCAGCTCACCCCAGGTGCGCGCATCGGTTTGCTCGGCCCGAACGGCGCGGGCAAGTCGACGCTGATCAAGAACCTGTCGGGCGAGCTGCAACCCCTGGCCGGTCGTTTGACCCGTGGCGAGAACCTGGTGGTGGGCTACTTCGCCCAGCATCAGTTGGACTCCCTCGACGCCAAGGCCAGCCCGTTGCTGCACCTGCAACGCCTGGCGCCGACCGAGCGCGAGCAAACCCTGCGCGACTTCCTCGGTGGCTTTGACTTCCGTGGCGCGCGCATCGATGAGCCGGTGCTGAACTTCTCCGGCGGCGAAAAAGCCCGCCTGGCCCTGGCGTTGATTGCCTGGGACCGCCCGAACCTGCTGCTGCTCGACGAACCGACCAACCACCTCGACCTGGAAATGCGCCTGGCGCTGACCATGGCCTTGCAGGAGTTCAGCGGTGCGGTCCTGGTGGTGTCTCACGATCGCCACTTGCTCAAGAGCACCACCGACAACTTCCTGCTGGTAGCGGATGGCAAGGTCGAAGAGTTCGACGGCGACCTGGACGACTACGCCCGTTGGCTCACGGACTACCGCCTGCGCAATGCGCCGGTCAGCAACACCCCGGTCAACCCGGACAAGACCGATAAGAAAGCCCAGCGCCAGGCCGCTGCCGCACTGCGCCAGCAGTTGGCGCCGCACAAGCGCGAAGCCGACAAGCTTGAGGCCGAGTTGGGCAAAGTGCACGAGCGCCTGGCCAAGATCGAAGCCAGCCTGGGCGACAGCGCCGTGTACGAGGCTGCGCGCAAGGATGAGCTGCGCGACCTGCTGGCCGAACAGGCCAGGCTCAAGGTGCGCGAAGGGCAATTGGAGGAAACCTGGATGGAAGCCCTCGAACTGCTGGAAACCCTGCAAGCGGAGCTGGAGGCGCTGTCCTGATGGAAGCCTTGCAACTGCCGTTGCCTGCGCAATGGATCGAGCCTGTATGGATCGGCGTGCAAATCCTGCTGATCCTGCTGGCCGGCTACCTCGCCCAGCGGTTTGTCGCCAAGGGCCTGACGCGCCTGGGTGAGCGCTACCCGTTTCCGCCACAACTGCTGATGCCCCTGCGTGGCGGATTGCGCTGGCTGATCATGGGCAGTGCGTTGATCTTTGTGCTGGGCCGGCTGGGTGTGTCCGCCACGGTGTTGTGGACCGCGCTGTCGGGGTTTGTCGCAGTGGCGGCAGTGGCGTTCTTCGCCATGTGGTCGGTGTTGTCCAACCTGCTGTGTGCGATCCTGATCTTTACCGTCGGACCGTTTCGCCTCGGTGACATCGTCGAGTTGGTGGATACCGTCGACAAGCCCGGCGTGAAGGGCAGGGTAGTGGCGATCAACTTGCTCTACACCACACTGATCGAAGTGGAAGCGGCAGGCACCGACAGCGCCATCGTACAGGTGCCTAACAGCCTGTTCTTCCAGCGCTCGGTGCGGCGTTGGCCCGGCACCCATGTGTTCCCTGGCGACCGCTAGCATTTACCGCGTGTAAAAATCTATAGCCAGCCTCTGCTCGGCGGAGTTAGCTTAAGGCCCGACAATCGCTGACTCTTCCCCGAGGTGTGCTATGGCACTCGACACGTGGCTGGCCTTTTTCCTGGCCAGTTGGATCATCTCCCTTTCCCCTGGCGCCGGCGCCATCGCTTCGATGTCCAGCGGCCTGCAATACGGCTTCCTGCGCGGTTACTGGAACGCCATTGGCCTGCAACTGGGCCTGGCCATGCAGATTGCCGTGGTAGCGGGCGGTTTGGGTGCCATTCTGGCGGCGTCGTCGACCGCGTTCTATGCGATCAAGTGGTTTGGCGTGGCGTACCTGGTGTACCTGGCCGTCAAGCAATGGCGTGCCTTGCCCATGGACATGGCCGATGACGCGGCGATACGCCCGCTCGGCAAGCCGATGGCGATGATGTTCCGTGGTTTCCTGGTCAACGCCAGCAACCCCAAGGCCCTGGTGTTCATGCTGGCGGTGCTGCCGCAGTTCGTGAATCCCCAGGCGCCGTTGCTGGTCCAGTACCTGATCATCGGTGCGACGATGATCAGCGTCGATATGATCGTGATGGCGGGGTACACGGGGTTGGCGTCGAAAGTCTTGCGCCTGTTGCGCACGCCTAAGCAGCAGAAGCGTGTGAACCGCACGTTTGCCGGCTTGTTCGTGGGGGCTGCGGGTTTCCTGGCCAGCTTGCATCGCGCAACGGCGTAAACCTCGGTACCTCTGAAGAAACCGAGTTAAAAGTGTGGGAGGGGGCTTGCTCCCGATGGCGGTGTCTCAGTTACAGCTAAGCTGACTGACACCCTGCTATCGGGAGCAAGCCCCCTCCCACATGGGTTGTGTGTTTCCAAAGGATTACCCTTCAGCGCAGGATCTTCGGCGCTTCATCCCTTGGCAGGTTATTGCGCAACACCGGCTGGCCAGGCTCTTGATAGCCGCCGCCCAACTGTTCCGCCAGTTGCCGTGCCACGTCCTCACCCAGCGCCTTCGACACTTCCTTCACCACCCGCGGCCGGTTCAGGCTCACGCGTATGTCGCGGCTGTTCACCAGCTTGGTGTCCTGGCCTTCGCCCATGGCGGTAAACGCCGAGGTGATTTCGTAGGTGCGGGTGTTGATCAGGCTGAAATCCGCCACCAGCGTCAGGCCCAGCACCGCCGAGTAGCTGTTGGTGTGGTCCAGGGCGTTGATGTCCTGGGTGAAGTCGATGTCTGACAGCGTACCGAACAGCACATAGTCCGCGCCCTTGAAGTGACCGGCCTTTATGCGCTTGATCACGTCATAGACGTCACCCTTGGCATCGGCGGTGTAGGGCGTGCCCTGCACCAGCTGGAACTGGCGGGACTTGAGAATCTCCCCCTTGATATCACCGCTGAACTTGCGCAGCTCGGTTTGTTCGATGTAGCTGCTACGGCTCTCGTACTCGCTGTAGTTCGATGCACCGCTGGCGTTGTAGCTGCTTGCCTGGAAGTTGTTGCTGGCCGAAACCTGGTGGATGTACTCCTCGACCTGCGCCTGGTAGGCCAGGTCGGTCACCGCGATCTTGGGTGCAGCCGAGGCGCCAAAGGCGCACAACAGGCCGATCAAACCGATCCATGCACGCATTGCCTAGCGCTCCGTGGTCTTGCGGATTTCTTTTTCGTCCATCCATTCGGCCAGGCCGCTCTCGACGTCGATCAGCTGCAGGCTGAACTTGTAGAACACGTCCTTGTAGTCCGAGCTGCGCTTGACGATGGAACTGATGGAGCCTTCCAGGCGGTACTTGGCGGCGACCATGTTGCCGGTCTTGCTGACGCTGGACTTCTTATACAAGCCGCTCTGGTTCTGCAGCTTGAGCTGGTCGACCTGGCTTTGCATGTCGGTGTTGTCACTGGCGAAGCGTGCGGTGCCGGTCTTCATCAGCTGGGTCTTGATCGACGTGGTGATCTCACGGGTGTCGATGTACTCGCTGGTCTTGTTCTTCACGTCATACACCTGCACCACCGGGCGGCCTTGCAGGATGCCGGACTGGGCGAGGGAGCGGGTCATGCTTTCGGCGATCATCTGCAGGTCGGTGGAGCCGAACTCGTTGGTCACCAGTTCCACGGCCTTGGTGTCGCCGTAGCTGATGTTTTTACCACCCAGTACCGGGGAGGTATTCGCGCAGCCGCTGGCCAGGACGGCAACCACGGCGAGAATCGAGAAGCGTGCAAGCATGGGGAAATCTCTCAGCAGCAAAAAGAATGAACGGCTCAAGGGGTTTTGACTTCAAGGCGGAAGTCCGCGGCCTGGGGCACATTGGCAATGGCGGGCAGGAAGGTCGCCTGGTTGGCGTACAGGTTCAGCACTTTCCAGGTCTCTTCATCGCCCACCGGGAAACCATCGGCGCCCAGCCAGGCGAAGCGGTAATACATCATCTGGTTACTGCTGGTGATATTGCTCAGTTGCACCTTGGCGGTGAGGAAGCCGTTCTCGCGGGCCACACGAATGGCGCCGACCGCGATGCCCTTGAACTTGCCCATCACCACGATCTTGCTCGCGGCGCTGCCAGGCTCCGGTGGTGGCGGGGTGGCGCAGCCGGCAAGCAGGACCAGCGCCAGTGCGCCGAGGATAAAGTGACGCATAGGGTGCTCCTTAAGGTTGTTTGAGGGCGATGGCCTGGGTTGTCGTGCCGGGCAGCACATGGGCGGCGAGGCCACCGGCGAACACTTGGTTGCCGACCACGCGCAGGGTGATCACCTGGTAGCGCTGGTCGGCCTTGATCGTTACCAGCGTGCCACCCAGGGCGTTGGGCAGGCTGACCTGGTGTTCACCACGCTTGAGGCGCAGACGCGTGACTTGGGTCATGTCCGGCAGGGTGCGCCAGGTGCGGGTGTCGGCGCCTTCGGTCACGGCCGAGGCGATACCCAGTACCAGGCCTGCCATGGGGTTGGTCTTGTTCAGGTTGTTCTGCGCCACACCACGGCTTACCGCACGCACGGTAGTGCGCAGGATGATGCCTGGCATGTCGTCACGCAGGGCGCGGCGGGACATGGCCGTGGTGCTGTTGAGCGCCGTGAGGTTCTGTTGCTGGCCGTCGACACCGATCTGGGCAAAGGTCGCTGTGGAGGTGTCGGCCTTGATCACCGGGAACGACAGCGGGGTGATCACCAGATTGCCATTGATCGGGATCGGCAGCGGCAGGCGGATCGAGTCGCGGGCGGGTGCGAGGCCGCTCTGCACTACGATCAGCACGTCGGTTTCGTCACTGCCGACCTTGGATTTGTCCAGGTCGAGCAGCGCTTTTTCCAGCAGTGGTGTGTTAGGGCGCAGCTCGACGGCCTTGCGATAACCGGGGGCTGCCAGGTCTTTTTCGCCCAGGGCTTCGTAGACGAAGCCGGCCAGGTAATGGCTGAACGCACTCTGGTAGCTGTTCTTCAGGCCGACCACCTCCGGCGCGTCGAGGGCCTGCACCGGGTAGCCGTGCAGGTCCTTGATCTGGGTGGTCACGCCCTGTTGCTCGGCTTCGTCTTCGCGCTTGAGGTATTCCTTGTCGCGCAGGTCGGCGATCACCGCTTCGCGTTCGTGGGTCTTCTTGATTTCGGTGCGTGCACCGTCGAAGTCGTTCAAGGCCAGCAGGTTCAGGGCCATCTGCGTGGTCAGCATGACTTTTTCGTAGTCATAGCCTTCGTAGCGACGCACCTTGTCATTGGCCAGGAAGCTGCCGAACTGGGAAAGGTATTTTGCGCTGTCGAACTTGACCGACTCTTCCCACTTGTAGACTTGCAGGTCGGCGCTGCGCCAGGCGGTCTGGCTGCCGGTCAGGTCGCCCTTGGCCCGCAGCAACTCGCCCTTTTCGAAGAAATACAGCAGGTCTTTGTCTTCGCCGGTGTTGTTCTTTTCCAGCAGGGTCAGGGCGGCGTCAACATTGCCGGTGGCGAGTTGCTGGTTGGTGGCTTGCAGCTCGGCGTCGTAGCTGCGGAACATTGAACAGCCGCTGAGCAAAGTGACTGCCGCGAGCGCGAGCGGAGGTAAGGCGCGAAAAACCATGTCACTTCTTCCCTGAAAGTAGTCAACCAATATGGTTATTCCTCATAAAACCGAGGAACGAAATTCCCTTTCGCACTAACAGGGCGCGGCATTATAAGCATCGTTACTGGCAAAACAATGGCTTTTTGCCTCGATTGAGCTGACAGCGATGCCAGTAACCCATCTCCAAAATGCCCCGTCCGCCCACACGACAAATCACTAACGCCTTGAGTCAAACCCTTTAACGCTTAACAATGTGTTACTTCGTATTTCCACTTGAGATTCATTCATGACTGGCCCCTTCCGTTTTCTCGCCTGGCTGCTGTTGCCGGCATTGATGTCGTGCAGCTTCAACCTGCTGGCCGCGACTGCCGAGGGCGCTCCACAAGCCCTGCATCTGCTGGACTACATTGGCGCCGACTACCCACCGACGGTAGAGGCGGGCAAGGTGGTGGATGATTCGGAATACCGCGAGCAGGTGGAGTTTCTTGGGGTCTTGCAGGGGTTGGTGGCGGATTTGCCGCAAAAGCCTGAGCGCGCGGAACTGGTGAAGGGGGTCGAGGAACTGCTGGCGGCTGTCACCGCTCATGCAGACGGCGCGACCGTCGCTCGCCAGGCCCGCCAGTTGGGCGCCAAGCTGGCAGTCGCGTATGAAGTCAGCCAAGCCCCGGCCATCACGCCCGACCCGACGCGCGGCGCACCGCTCTACGCCCAGCACTGTTCGGTGTGCCACGGCACTGCCGGTGCCGGCGATGGTCCGGCCGGCGTGGGGATGACGCCGCCTCCGGCCAACTTGACGGATGCTGCGCGCCTGGATCGCCTGAGCCTTTACGCGATCTACAACACCCTGGGCCTGGGTGTCGAAGGCACTGACATGCCGTCCTTTGCTGACCAACTGGACGACCGCCAGCGTTGGGACCTGGCCACCTACATCGCCGGCTTCACCGCCGACCCGGCTGCGGCGAAAAGCGAGCAGCCCTTCAACCTCGCCGACCTGGCCCGCCAGACGCCTAATGAAGTGCTGGCCGCAAACGGCCCAACCGCTGCCGCGACCTTCCGCGCCCAGCGTGCGCAACCGCCGCAGGTCAAGCGTGGCCCGGCGCAGTTGCTCGATTACACCGCCAGCACCCTGGACAAGAGCCTCGCAGCGTTCCGTAACGGTGACCACGAGCAAGCCTATGATTTGTCGGTGGCGGCGTACCTGGAAGGCTTTGAGCTGGTGGAAAGCTCACTGGATAACGTCGATGCCAACGTGCGTAAGGACACCGAGAAGGCCCTGATGGCTTACCGGCAGTCGTTACAGGACGGTCTGCCGATCGAGCAGGTGCAGCAGCGTCTGGACGTGGCCAAGGGCAAGCTCACCGAGTCCGCAGGCTTGCTGGGCAGCGATGGCTTGAGCTGGTCGTTGAGCTACATTTCCGGTCTGCTGATCCTGCTGCGTGAAGGCCTGGAAGCCATCCTGGTGCTGGCGGCGATCCTGGCGTTCCTGCGCAACACCGGCCAGCAATCGGCGGTGCGCAGCGTCAACGTCGGCTGGGGCCTGGCACTATTGGCCGGCTTGGCCACCTGGGCATTGGCGGCGTATGTGATTGATGTCAGCGGCGCCCAGCGCGAATTGCTCGAAGGCTGCACGGCGCTGTTCGCCAGTGTGATGGTGCTGTGGCTTGGCGTGTGGATGCACGACCGCCGCCATGCCGCGGCGTGGCAGGACTACATCAAGAGCAGCCTGGTGGGCGGCGGTGGGCGTTTCGGTTTTGCGATATTGGCGTTCTTCTCGGTCTACCGCGAGCTGTTCGAAGTGATCCTGTTCTACGAAACCCTGTGGCTGCAAGCGGGCCCGGCCGGGCACAACGCGGTGCTGGCGGGTGGTGCCACGGCGTTGGTGCTGCTGGTGGGCCTGGCCTGGGTGATCCTGCGCGGTTCGGCGAAACTGCCGCTGGCGCTGTTTTTCGGCATCAATGCGGGGCTGTTGTGCGCGTTGTCGGTGGTGTTCGCCGGGCATGGCGTCAAGGCGTTGCAGGAAGCCGGCATCTTCGGCACGCGGCCAGTGGCGTTCTTTGACTTCGACTGGCTGGGCATCCACGCCGATGCGTACTCGTTGAGCGCACAGGCCGTGGCGATCCTGGCCATTGTGGTGCTCTATGGCCGCAGCCGGCTGGCAGAAAAGCAGCGAGTGGCGGCATAACATGCGCGTATGGATCGATGCAGACGCCTGCCCCCGGGCCGCCAAGGAGCAGGTGGTGAAGTTCGCCCTCAAGCGCCAGTTCGAGGTCGTCCTGGTGGCCGGCCAAAGCCAGATCAAGCCGAGCTTCTCGTGCGTGAAGTTGATCGTGGTGCCCAGCGGCCCGGACGCAGCAGATGACTATCTGGTGGAGCACGCAGTGCCCGGCGAACTGGTGATCTGCAGCGATGTGCCCCTGGCCGACCGCCTGGTGAAGAAGGGCGTCACGGCCCTCGACCCTCGGGGCAAGGAGTTCAGCCCGGCGAACATGAGTGAGCGATTGGCGGTGCGCAACCTGTTTACCGACCTGCGCGAGCAGGGCCAGATGGGCGGTGGACCACCGCCCCATGGGGAGAAGGACAAGCAGGCATTTGCCAACTCACTCGACAGGATACTGACGCGGTTAATGCGCCAGTCCTGATCCGTTGGAGAGGGAGCCCGGCATCCCCACTAATCGTTCTCGTGGGTCAGCTCCAGCACCCGGTCCACCAGCTTGTTGATGCCTGAGGCCACTTCACTGATGCTCTTGCCGAGCATATAGGCGGGCGTACTGACCAACTTGCGTGCGGTGTCCTCGACAATGTCTTCCACGCTGCATTCCTGGTGGGTGGCGCCCATCTTGTCCAGGGCCGCGGCAGTGTCGGTGTCGTTGCCGATGGTGCAGGTCACGCCCGGGCCGTAGATCTTCGCGGCCAGGGCCGGCGAGATGCAGATCAGCCCCACCGGCTTGCCCGCTTCGGCAAAGGCTTCGGCCAGTTCCAGCACTTGCGGGTTGACGCTGCAACCCGCGCCCTCGACGGCAAAGTTGGACAAGTTCTTCGCCGCACCGAACCCACCGGGTACGATCAGCGCATCGAACTCGTCGGCGTTGGCGTCTCGAATATCCTTGATCTCGCCCCGGGCAATGCGGGCCGACTCCACGAGCACGTTGCGCGACTCGGGCATTTCCTCGCCGGTCAGATGGTTGATCACATGCAACTGGGCGATATCGGGTGCAAAACACTGGACCTGAGCACCGCGCTGATCCAGGCGCAGCAGGGTGATCACGCTTTCGTGGATCTCTGCGCCGTCGTACACGCCGCAGCCGGAAAGGATCACTGCAATCTTTTTGCTCATGGGCATTTCTCCTGGAGTCTTGGCGTTAAATGTCTACTAATTTGTCACCTGTTGCCAATGGGATCTCGCGCTGCTGCACCTAATCTTGATGTAACAAAAATAGACCGGACCAGACCATGGACTTCGTGCCTTACGCGGTACCGTTTTTCATTGCCTTGATTGTGGTGGAGCTGCTCGCCGACCGTTGGCGTGGCCAGCGCAACTACCGGGTGGCGGACGCCATCAACAGCCTCAGCACCGGCGTGCTGTCCACCACCACCGGGCTGTTGACCAAGGGTATGGGGCTGCTGACCTACGCGTTCGCCCTCAAGCACCTGGCGTTGATCGAACTGCCTGCCCACAGCGTCTGGACCTGGGTATTCGCCTTTGTGTTCTACGACTTCTGCTACTACTGGCTGCACCGGATGGGGCACGAGCGCAATATCCTGTGGGCCGCGCACTCGGTGCATCACCAGAGCGAGGACTACAACCTCAGCACCGCCCTGCGCCAGACCAGCACCGGCTTCCTGCTGAGCTGGATCTTCTACCTGCCCCTGGCCGTGCTTGGCGTACCGCTGGTGGTGTTTATCAGCGTGGCGTCCCTCAACCTGTTGTATCAATTCTGGGTGCATACCCGGCACGTGCCCAAGCTTGGCTGGTTCGAGTGGTTTTTCGTCACGCCCTCCAATCATCGGGCCCACCATGCACAGAACGCTCTCTACATGGATCGCAACTACGGCGGTGTGTTCATTCTTTGGGACCGGCTGTTCGGCACCTTCCAGGAAGAAGACGACAACGAGCCGGTGATTTTCGGCGTGACCACACCCTTGGCCAGCTGGAATCCGTTATGGGCCAACCTGCAGTTTTATGCACAGCTTTGGCGTGATGCACGGCGTACCGAAAGTAAGTGGGACAAGCTGCGCATCTGGTTCATGCGCACCGGTTGGCGCCCGGCGGACGTGAAGGCCAAATACCCCGTGGCCAAGCCGGATTTGAGCCAGTTCCGCAAATTCGACGTGCCACTGGACGCGCGCCAACAGGTCTACATCGCCCTGCAGTTCGCGGCGTATGTGGGGTTTGGCAGCTATTTGATGAATGTCGGCGAGGGTCTGCCCAGCGCAGCGCTGATTGTCGGCTGGGGGGCGATGGCGCTTGGATTGTTCACCCTGGGGGTAGCCCTGGAGAACCGCCCGTGGGCGTTAAAGGCAGAGCTGATACGCCTGGCGCTGAATGTGCCGTTGGTGTGGCTGGCGCCGGTGGTCGGGCTGTGGCCGGCCAGCAACCTGGGCTGGCTGGGCCTGGTGAGCTACAGCCTGCTCAGCGTGATTGGCCTCTACTGTTGCAGGGGCCGGCTTACTCGACTGGTGTCTTAGGCGCTTCTACCGGGACGGGCTCGGTGGCGGCGAGCCGCGCCTTGGCATCGGCACAGGCCTGGCGGGCGATACGGGCGTTCTTGAAGCGGCGGCGCAGCCACAGGCCAAAGCCCAGCAGCAGCAAGGCGCCCAGTACCCATAGCTCGTATTTCTTGACGCTGCCCAGCATGCCTTCCAGTACCGCGCCGAAATGATAAGCCGCAGCGCCCAGGGCCGCCGCCCAGATTGCAGCACCTATACCGTTGAGGATCAGGTAGCGCAGTGGCGGGTAGCCTGACAGGCCGATCGCAACAGGCATTACCGTGCGTAAGCCGTAGACAAAGCGGAAGCTCAGCACCCAGATATCCGGGTGCTTGCGGATATGTTCCAGGGCCTTGTCGCCCATCAATTGCCAGCGCGGCTTGCGCGCCAACAGTTTGCGGCCGTGCTTGCGCCCCATGTAATACCAAAGCTGGTCGCCGGCGTAGCTGCCGAAGAAGGCAACGACCACCACCAGGTTGATATCCATGTACCCACGGAACGCCAGGAAGCCTGCGAGAACCAGGATGGTTTCGCCTTCGAAGAACGTGCCTAGGAAGAGGGCAAAGTAGCCGAAGTCATGCAGAAATTGTTGAAGCATGGTCTGGGTGCTGGCGAAATGAACGCGCAGCCTACGCCTTCGTGAACATTCATGAAAGTATCGAGATGTGTCACGAAGTGAACAATTCCTACATTAACCGACGAATGCGACTACAGGTCGCATCGTTAAGCACAACTGTCATACCTTCGTCATAATGCCCGCTTATAACTGCAACGCTCGCCCGTGAACCCGGGCTCAGGAGTCTGTCGTGAGCTTTACCCCTGCCAATCGCCTGTTCCCTGCTACCCGCCTGCGCCGTAATCGCCGTGATGATTTTTCTCGCCGCCTGGTTCGTGAAAACGTACTGACGACGGATGATCTGATCCTGCCGGTGTTTGTACTCGACGGTGAAAATCGCCGGGAATCGGTAGCGTCGATGCCGGGTGTAGAGCGTCTGACCATTGATCTGCTGCTTGAAGAGGCAGCGGACTGGGTCGACCTGGGGATTCCGGCGTTGGCGTTGTTTCCGGTCACGCCGTCTGAACTCAAGTCCCTTGATGCTGCCGAAGCCTGGAACCCGGACGGTATCGCCCAGCGCGCCACCCGCGCCCTGCGCGAGCGTTTCCCGGAGCTGGGGGTGATCACCGACGTGGCGTTGGACCCGTTCACCACCCACGGGCAGGATGGCATTCTTGACGAAGACGGCTATGTTCAGAACGACATTACCGTCGACGCGCTGGTCAAGCAGGCCTTGTCCCATGCGGCAGCAGGCGCCCAGGTGGTTGCGCCGTCGGACATGATGGATGGCCGCATCCAGGCGATTCGCGAAGCCCTGGAACTGGCCGGCCACGTCAATGTGCGGATCATGGCCTACTCGGCCAAGTACGCCAGCGCCTACTACGGCCCGTTTCGCGATGCGGTGGGCTCGGCGCTGAACCTGGGCAAGGCCAACAAGGCTTCGTACCAGATGGACCCGGCCAACAGCCATGAAGCCTTGCACGAAGTGGCGGCGGATTTGGCCGAAGGTGCCGACATGGTGATGGTCAAGCCGGGGATGCCGTACCTGGACATCCTTTACCGAGTCAAAGAGGAATTCAAAGTGCCGACCTTTGTGTATCAGGTCAGTGGCGAATACGCCATGCACATGGCTGCAATCCAAAATGGCTGGTTGAGTGAAGGGGTAATCCTAGAATCCTTGACGGCCTTTAAACGTGCCGGGGCTGATGGCATCCTGACCTATTTCGCCGCCCGCGCCGCCCAATTGCTTAGAGAGCAACAATAGCCCTCACAGGAACATTCGATGAATACCGAAGGACTCTCCGAAGTTGCCGTAAAAGACGCTCACCCGGTGGTGGAACAAGTCACCGAGACCCCGCCGGAGCACGAGCCGGCCGCGCCTGTGGTGGTAGCCGAAGCGCCAGCCCCGGCCCCGGTGGCCGCCGTAGTGACCAATCTGGATGACAGCAGCCTGTACATCCACCGCGAGCTGTCACAACTGCAATTCAACATCCGCGTGCTTGAACAGGCACTGGATGAGTCCTACCCGTTGCTGGAACGCCTGAAGTTCCTGCTGATTTTCTCCAGCAACCTGGATGAATTCTTCGAGATCCGCGTCGCCGGCCTCAAGAAACAGATCACCTTCGCCCGTGAACAAGCTGGCGCGGACGGCCTGCAGCCGCACCAGGCGCTGGCGCGCATCAGCGAGCTGGTGCACGGTCATGTGGATCGCCAGTACGCGATCCTCAATGACATCCTGTTGCCGGAACTGGAAAAGCATCAGGTTCGCTTCATCCGTCGCCGCCACTGGACTACCAAGATCAAGACCTGGGTGCGTCGCTACTTCCGCGACGAAATCGCGCCGATCATCACCCCGATCGGCCTGGACCCGACGCACCCGTTCCCACTGCTGGTGAACAAGAGCCTGAACTTTATCGTCGAGCTGGAAGGTATCGACGCTTTCGGTCGCGATTCGGGCCTGGCGATCATCCCGGCGCCGCGCTTGCTGCCACGGATCATCAAGGTACCCGAAGAGGTGGGGGGCGCTGGCGACAACTATGTATTCCTGTCGTCGATGATCCATGCCCACGCCGATGACCTGTTCCAAGGCATGAAGGTCAAGGGCTGCTACCAGTTCCGCCTGACCCGTAACGCCGATCTGGCGCTGGATTCCGAAGACGTCGAAGACTTGGCCCGCGCCCTGCGCGGCGAGCTGTTCTCGCGGCGCTACGGTGATGCGGTGCGCCTGGAAGTGGCCGACACCTGCCCGAAACACCTGTCGGACTACCTGCTCAAGCAGTTCAACCTGGGCGAGACCGAGCTGTACCAGGTCAATGGCCCGGTGAACCTCACGCGCCTGTTCAGCATCACTGGCCTGGACAGCCATCCGGAGCTGCAATACACCCCGTTCACCCCGCAGATCCCGAAACTGCTGCAAAACAGCGAGAACATCTTCAGCGTCGTGAGCAAGCAGGACATCCTGCTGCTGCACCCGTTCGAGTCCTTCACCCCGGTGGTCGACCTGCTGCGCCAGGCTGCCAAGGACCCGCACGTGTTGGCCGTGCGCCAGACCCTGTACCGTTCCGGTGCCAACTCGGAAATCGTCGACGCGCTGGTAGACGCCGCGCGCAACGGCAAGGAAGTCACTGCGGTGATCGAGTTGCGCGCGCGCTTTGACGAAGAGTCGAACCTGCAATTGGCCAGCCGCCTGCAAGCGGCCGGCGCGGTAGTGATCTACGGCGTGGTGGGCTTCAAGACCCACGCCAAGATGATGCTGATCCTGCGCCGTGAAGCCGGTGAAATCGTGCGTTACGCCCACCTGGGCACCGGCAACTACCACGCCGGCAACGCCAAGCTCTATACCGACTACAGCCTGCTGACTTCCGACGACGCCTTGTGTGAAGACGTCGGCAAGTTGTTCAGCCAGTTGATCGGCATGGGCAAGACGTTGCGCATGAAGAAGCTGCTGCACGCGCCGTTCACCCTCAAGAAGGGCATGCTCGACATGATTGCCCGCGAGACCCAGTTCGCCCTCGAGGGCAAACCGGCGCACATCATCGCCAAGTTCAACTCGCTGACCGATCCGAAGATCATCCGCGCGCTGTACAAGGCCAGCCAGTCCGGCGTGCGTATCGACCTGGTGGTGCGTGGCATGTGCTGCCTGCGTCCGGGCATTGTCGGCGTGTCGCATAACATCCATGTGCGCTCGATCATCGGCCGCTTCCTGGAACACACGCGGGTGTTCTACTTCCTTAACGGCGGCGAGGAGCAGATGTTCCTCTCCAGTGCCGACTGGATGGAGCGCAACCTCGACAAGCGCGTGGAGACCTGCTTCCCGGTCGAGGGCAAGAAGCTGATCATGCGGGTCAAGAAGGAGCTGGAAAGCTACCTCACCGATAACACCCACAGCTGGAGCCTGCAGTCGGATGGCCGTTACGTGCGTAACACGCCGACCGGCAACCAGAATCCGCGCAGCGCCCAGGCGACGTTGCTGGAAAAGTTGGGTAGCCCGATTCTGTCGGTGAACTAACAGACAACACGCTCTGAAAATGTGGGAGGGGCGGTGCGACGACTCGACTTGCTCCCGATTGCGGTGGTTCAGTCAAAGTATTCGCGACTGACACACCGTAATCGGGAGCAAGTCGAGTCGTCGCACCGCCCCTCCCACATTTGTTTTTGCAGTGTTCATGAGATCGGGTTAGCGCAGGTTCAGGCTGAACCCCACCCGCGTCAGCCACTCCGCTTCCTGGGCGAAGTCCGCCTGGGTCAGCTGGTTCTCATCCAGCCAGCCTTTGGGGAATACGACATCCAGGCTGTCGCCATTGGCACGCAGGGTTACCTGGGGCATCTGCTGGGTGCCACGAATGTGGTGGAACAGGATCGCGAAGCGCAGCAGCACGCACAGGCGGATCAGCTTGATGCCTTCATCGCCGAACTCGGCAAACTTGTCCTTGGGAATATTGCGACGATGGCCGCGCACCAGCAGCGCGAGCATCTGCTGGTCTTCCCGGGAGAAACCCGCCAGGTCGGAGTGCTCGATCAGGTAGGCGCCGTGCTTGTGGTAGTGGTAGTGGGCGATATCCAGGCCCACTTCATGCACCTTGGCCGCCCAGCCGAGCAGTTCGCGCCATACGCCGTCTTCCAGGTCCCAGTCTTCGGCGACCTGATCGAACGCATGCAGGGCTTTACGCTCCACGCGGGCTGCCTGCTCCTGATCGACGTGATAGCGCTCCATCAGCGAAGTGAGCGTGCGCTCTCGTACGTCTTCATGATGATGGCGGCCCAGCAGGTCATACAGCACGCCTTCGCGCAGGGCGCCGTCACAGTGGTCCATGCGTTGCAGTTCGAGGGCGTCGAAGATCGCCTCGAGAATCGCCAGGCCGGCCGGGAAGATGGTGCGACGGTCGGGCTTGATGCCGTCGAAGTCGATCTTCTCGGCATCCCCCAGCTTGAACAGCTTGCGCTTGAGCCAGGCCAGGCCTTCGGCGTTGACCTCGCCGGTGCCGTGGCCGCCGGCCTTGAGCGCCAGGCCGATGGCACGGATGGTGCCGGACGAGCCGATGGCTTCATCCCAGGTCAAGCGGTGCAGGGCGTGCTCGATGCTCATGATCTCCAAACGCGCTGCCGTGTAGGCCTGGGCGTAGCGCGCCGGGGTGATCTTGCCGTCCTTGAAATAGCGTTGGGTATAACTGACACAGCCCATCTGCAGGCTTTCGCGCAGCAGCGGTTCGAAGCGCTGGCCGATGATGAACTCGGTACTGCCGCCGCCGATGTCCGCCACCAGGCGCTTGCCGGGGGTATCTGCGAGTGTATGGGACACGCCGAGGTAGATCAGGCGTGCTTCTTCGCGGCCGGAGATGACTTCTACGGGGTGGCCGAGGATTTCCTCGGCGCGACGGATGAATTCGCCCCGGTTACGGGCTTCGCGCAGGGCGTTGGTGCCGACGATTCGCACGGCGCCCAGGGGCATGCCGTTGATCAGCTGTGCAAAACGCTTGAGGCAGTCGAGCCCGCGTTGCATGGATTCTTCATTGAGCTGGCGCTCATCGTCGATCCCGGCAGCCAGTTGCACTTTCTCTCCGAGCCGCTCAAGGATGCGGATTTCGCCGTTCTGGGCCTTGGCCACGACCATGTGAAAGCTGTTGGAGCCCAGGTCGATGGCGGCGATCAGGGACAGATTCTTGGCTTGGGATTGCGGCATGGTTTGGGGGTCTCGGTCGATAACCTTGCCATCGTGCCACGATCGATCGCTGGAGCCAACGCGTAGTAACAGAGGATTTTTCCTCGTATACCTATAAGTGCTTTCTGCGTGGCACGTAGGACCGGCCCACAAATGATGTATTACAAAGCCAGAAAGCACTGGATTTTGTACTGGCTATTCTTGGTTTTATTGAGTGTGTCGATAAGTCTTACGCCGTTTTATGTTTGTCCTAACTTGCTGTGTCCCTGTTCGTATACATGGGGTTGTTTTTTAGAGTGGAGATAGGGATCACTCTTACATGAGGTGTCATTTTTTCCGGTTTTATTATTCTCTTGGAATATGAATACTCACGTTCGGCACCTGTCCCGGGTGGTGTTTATAGGTCGGAGCTTCAAGGACGAGATATTCATATGCGCACCAGGCGTGACGCAGGGGAGGTGTTCTGATCATTCAATAACTGGCCAGCCTATGGTCATTGCTATGGATGGAAGTTAGATGAAGAAGAATTACCCAGTAGTGGCGGGCCTATGCCTCGTCGTTGCGAGCCTGACTGTCCAGGCTGCCGATGTACGTGTAAAAGGCGCGATCGCTCCAGCCAGTTGCAGTTTTACACTCACCCGCTCGGTCATTGACTATGGAACTATTCACCCGAGCAGCCTGAGTCCGACAAGTTATACCAAGCTGGATAAGAAGAGTGTTCCCTATACGGTGAGGTGCAGTGGTCAGTCTAAAATAAAAGTGGGTATCAAGAGCGTTGATAATCGAGCTGGCTCGAGAATACCAGGCATGATGCTGGGGCAGTTTGGCGGGAACTACAAGGACCTCTACAATTTTGGTCTGGGGGCCACTTCCAGGGGGCAGAAAATTGGAGGTTATGTAGTGCACCTTCGAAATTCTGTAGCTGACGGCAAGTCGGTAGGGATTGTTAGCTCGGAAAATAACGGCGTACGATGGGAACCAAACAGTACCCAAGCAGTAGGCCACACTGCCAATATAGCCAGTTGGCGTGCGGGGAATGTGTATGCGCCGATATTGGTTAATGCTGTTTCCGGCAATGTTGAAGTTCAAGCCGTCATAAACAAGACGTCCGAACTTGATATGAGCAACCAGATCAACCTGGACGGCCATTTCACCCTGGAGTTGCGCTACCTCTAGGCTTCTCCACACAGGTATCCATGGCGTGCTGACTATGAAGTGTCAATCAGCACGTGTCTCTTTGGCTATTGTCGATGATTGCTATGAAGAAGATTATTTCGTTATCAGGTATGTTTCTCGCTATGCTGGGTTTGAGTGCGCAAGCTGCGGACTTACGAGTGAGAGGCTCCATTGCGCCTGCCAGTTGCAGTTTTACTATTGTTAATTCAACGATAGATTACGGTCGGATTGATCCTAGGTCACTGAGTGCTACTAACTACACCAAACTGGCCAAAAAGGGGACGCCTTACACCGTCAGGTGTGCATCGCCCACGTTTGTTGGTATTAAGGCACAGGATAACCGCGCGTCCAGCAAGGTGCGCGGCATGATGGTGAGTCAGTACAATATTACTTATAACGATGATTTCAATTATGGTCTTGGGTTTACCTCGAAGAATGAAAAAATCGGCGGCTACGTGGTTTTCATGGAAAACAACATTGCCGATGGTAAAGCTGTACTGGTTGCGCGGTCTAATAATAATGGCGCGAGTTGGGGGATCACCGATCCTGTCTTGGGGCAGTCAGGCAAGGTTGGAAGTTGGCGTACGAACGCCAGCTATTCGCCGATTAAAATAACCGTCGTCTCGGGGAATTTGAATGTCCAGCCAGTGATCAATAAAACATCTGCGCTGAGCATGAATAACGAAATAAAACTTGATGGCCATACAACCCTGGAATTGGTCTATCTCTAAAAGCTTCCAGGCGATTCAGGTCGGCTTGCAGTCTCTTTGGCGGCAGCCAACCTGATTCGGCGTGTTTCGTTATTGCTGTGAAGGAAGTGTTGATGCTTGTTTCTACAAGAAAAAAATCTATTCTGGCCGGTTGTTTGTGTCTGGGTTTTGTTTTCTGCCGTGCCGCGTATGCAGACGGCATGGAGCCGGAAACAACAGTTGTCATTCTCAATGAGGCGGATGGTGAAGTCAGCATCAATGTCACCAATACGGACCCAAGTCCTGCCTTGCTTCATTCAGTTATCGAAGATATACCGGAAGACCCGGAGCCTTTAGCCGTCATTACTCAGCCCGTTGCGCGTGTCGATAGCGGTGAGCGGCAAATGGTCAGGGTTATGGCAATCAATAAGGAGCCTCTCAAAACCCAACGTTTGAAGCGCATTACGTTTGAAGGTATTCCCCAGGCACAACCCGGCTCGGGCGCGACAATTGGTATCAGCCTACGGCAAAACCTGCCGCTCATTCTCCACCCCAAAGGTTTACCCCAACATCATGCACCGTGGGAACTGCTGACCTGGAGCCTTCACGGCAATACCTTGAGCGCACGCAACAACAGCCCCTATGTGGTGCGCCTGGCGGCTGAGGTGGTCTTGAACCCGCAGAAGGTGAATGCGCTTTTGCCGCGTACCTATATCTTGCCGGGCGAAACCCTCAGCGTTGCCGTGGAAAAACGTTCTGCAGCCACGTCGGTCACCCTTATGCCGGCCACGCTCTATGGGTTTTCCGTCGATAGCTACGAGGCTTTGCTCGTAGCGAATCAGCCGTGACCTGCCATGGGAAAAAAAGCCAGCAGGTTTTGTAGCGCCGTACGTGGGCAGCCATCCCGGGCGCCAATAAAACCTGAGGAGGCTTTCAGGCGAAGCGGAATCAGCCTTTCGGTTTGGGCGGTGGTGGTGTCGGGAATGGCCGCTGACGTTTACGCCGCGCCGGCGGCGGTGCTCGGATTTGACCTTGCCACCTTGCAGGCGCGTGGTATCGACCCTTCAGTTGCGCGCTACTTTCAGCAAGCCCCTCGGTTCAGCGAGGGCACGCGCGTCGTCGATTTGACGGTCAACGGTAATCCCATCGGGTTGACTGACGCGCGGTTTAACCATGAAGGCGCGCTGTGTTTCAACCGTGGGCTATTGGATCGGGCGGGACTGCAGATTCCCGCCACGGTGATCGATAAGCAAGTCTCTGCCGCCCAGGCCTGTCATGACTTTATTGCCGAGTATCCGAAAACGGTAGTGACCTTGCGCCCAGGGCGTGAGGAGGTTGTGCTGGTCGTCCCGACCCAGGCGCTGCGCGACATGCAACAAAGCACTGGTCATTACGCCCGGGGAGGTGCAGCGGCGCTGGTCAACTACGATGTCCAAGGCGTCAATGCCCACTCGCGGGGGGATCGAGGGCGCTTTTTATCCGCTTCAACGGAAATGGGTTTCAATGTGGGCAATTGGATCGTCCGCAGTCGTCAGCTCTATCTCTCCAACGATGAGCGTTCGGCGACTGAGCATCTGTATGCATACGCGCAGCGCGATATCGCTCCCTTGGCTTCGACATTTCAGGCAGGCCAGATATCGGCTGATAGCCCCGTGTTCGGTGGTGTTCAACTGATCGGTGCACAGCTGTTTCCTGACGGAATGGAAAACCGCACCAGCAGCAATGGCGTTTTGGTTGAAGGGCGGGCGCGGAGTCAGTCGCGGGTGGAGGTCCGGCAGTCCGGCGCATTGATTTATACCACTCTCGTCCCGGAAGGGCCGTTCACCTTGCGCAATTTGCCACTGCTCAATGGCACCAGCGACCTCGACGTCAGGGTTATCGAAATCAAGGGGGGGCAACACAGTTTTATCGTGCCGGCCGCCTCGTTCCGTGGATCGGTTCCGATTAAATCGGGATATACCGCTGCAATAGGAAAGGTGCGTGATGTGGATCGAAGGGGCGCCGCCGAACCTCTGTTGGCCATGGCCAGCGGAACGTGGGCGTTAGGGGAGGATACGGCCCTCAGTTCGGGAGTTCAGGGCACGGACAACTACCACTCGGTGGGCCTGGCGTTGGACAGTAGCTTTGACCAGCGGTTTTCACTGGGATTGCGCAATAACCTTTCCCATGACCGTAAGCAAAAGGCACGCGGTTCGCGTAGCGGCGTTTCGTTTGGCAGTACGCTGCCGGGCAACGTCCAGATGAACTTGAGCGCCACTCGCCAGACGTCGGGTTACCGGGATGTGCTCGAAGCTGTTGGCGGCGAGCCCGGCGAGGTACAGGGCGCGCGCGCCAGGCACCAGTACACGGCAGGCTTCAGTTGGTCAGACCCTCAATTGGGTGGCTTCGCTGTCGGTTATTCCCGTTCGGCTCATTTCGACAATCGTACTTCCCAGCATATCTACGGCGCGTGGAACAAAAACTTCAGGCACGCCAATGTTGCGGTGAGCATTGACTCCCAGATAGGTGCGTCAGGCGACTCCAGAGACAAAAATGATGGCTTGGGCATGCGCTTGCAGATCACTGTTCCACTGGGCAGTGACCGCTCCGTGACCTCGACGGTTCGACGCCAAGGGCGTCATGCCGGTATCGGTACAGCCTACAGCGAGCGCGTGAATGACACCCTGAACTACGAGTTAAGGGGCGAACGCGACCTGAGAGGTACCAGCGATCAGTCGGTGGGTGGAACGCTCAACGCGACGTCTCGTTATACCCAGCTCGGCCTGGGGCTCAATCGAGACTCGTCCAGCACGATCTATAGCGGGCAGCTACAAGGCGCCGTGGTTGCTCACGAGCGAGGCCTGACACTGTCTCCCTACCGTGTAGAGGACACTTTCGGTGTGGCGTCGGTGGGGAATATTCCGGGTGCTCGCATCAGTACCCCTCAGGGGCCCGTCTGGACCGACCGCTGGGGAATGGCCGTGATTCCCGGCTTACCCGCTTATCAGGGCAGCCTTGTCGAGGTGGACGGTAAAAGCTTGCCACGCCAGGTTGATCTCAATAATGGCACGAAGATGCTGGAGGTCGGGCGAGGCTCGTTCAGTACGGTCGAGTTTGAGGTCTCGAAGGTTCGCCGGATGCTGGTGCGTGTCAGCGACCCAAGCGGGCAGCCGTTGCCCAAGGGGACGTCGGTGCTTGCCGCCGATAACACGTTCCTGACCACGGTGGTGGGGGACGGAATGATCTTCCTCAACAATATTGAGCATTCCCAGGTACTGACCTTGTCGTCGCCGAATGCGACTCCCTGCAAACTGCAACTCGATCTGGCGGAGCCCAGCTATGACGGCCAACTGTATGAAACCTCCTCGGCAGTCTGTCGTTAAGGCTGCCCTTGCCTCGGGACGCTTTCCAGGCGGGGTGGGATTACTGGCGGGTCTCTTGATGATTGCTGACGTTTCGGCGTCGGAATGCCACCTGTCATTGAGCCGGCCGCAGATCGACTACGGGCCGTTGCGCGTCGACACACAGCCCGGACCCCACGGTGTTTCCATCGGTAGACGCACGGTGCACCTCAGCGTGGTTTGCCCTGAGGCGGCGGTGATTGCGCTGCGTTTCCGCGGTGCGCCAGCCGATGCGCAGGGTTTCAGTTTTGGCCATCACGGGCGCTTTGATCTGAGCCTTCGGCAGGCATTGCTGGATGGCCAGGCCGTCGAACTGGTGTCGATGCACAACCGCACTGAACGAGACGGGCAGCTGCGCCCCGGCGGTGTGCTGGTGCCACTGAGGGCCGGGCAGCCAATCGCCGGTCGAGTCTTTTCGGCTCAGGTGCAGGTCGATACCTATCTAGCGGGCACCCACCCCGCCGTGCGCGATAAAACCCTGCTGGAGGGGGGAGGCCGTTTCGAAATGGTGCCCGATGGCTGGGCGATCAGGCGTGCGCTTCGGTAGTGCCGATGAAGTTCGCCAACTCAGCAGTCTGCGGGTTGGCAAACAATACCTTCGGATCGCCGACTTCATGCACCTTGCCCTGGTGCATGAACACCAGCTTGTCGCCGACTTCCCGGGCGAAGCGCATTTCGTGCGTCACCATGATCAAGGTCATGCCGTCCTTGGCCAGTTGGCGCACCACGCTGAGTACTTCATTGACCAGCTCCGGGTCCAGGGCCGAGGTGATTTCATCGCACAGCAGCACCTTGGGCGACATGGCCAGGGCGCGGGCGATGGCAACGCGTTGCTGCTGGCCGCCGGACAGGCGATCGGGGAACGCGTCGAATTTTTCACCCAGGCCCACGCGTTCCAGCATTTGCCTGGCCAGTTGTGCTGCCTTGGCCTTAGGCACTTTCTGCACCACTTGCGGTGCGAGCATGACGTTTTCGCCCACGGTCAGGTGCGGGAACAGGTTGAACTGCTGGAACACCATGCCGACTTTCTGCCGCAGGCTGCGCAGGTCGGCGCGGGCGGCGTCGAGGTATTCGCCATCCACCTCGATCACGCCGTCGTTGATCGATTCCAGGCCATTGAGGGTCCGTAGCAAGGTGGACTTGCCCGAGCCGCTGCGGCCGATGATTGCCACGACTTGGCCTTCTTCAACGGTCAGGTCGATGCCCTTGAGGACGTGGTGATCGCCGTAATACTTATGCAGGGCGGAAATTCTAAGCAGAGGCATGCAGTCTCCTTTCCAGGTAGCGCGCACTGAGGGACAAGGGGTAGCAGAGCAGGAAGTAACCGAGGGCCACCAGGCCGTAGACCATGAAGGGCTCGAAGGTGGCGTTGGCTAGCATGCCGCCGGTCTTGGTCAGTTCGGTAAAGCCGATGATTGAAGTGACGGCGGTGCCTTTGACCACCTGCACCGAGAAGCCCACGGTAGGCGCCACGGCGATCCGCAGGGCCTGGGGCAGGATCACGTAGCGCAGTTGTTCAAGCGGGTTCAACGCCAGGCTGGCCGATGCTTCCCACTGGCCATGGGCGATGGAGTCGACGCAGCCGCGCCAGATTTCGGCGAGGTAGGCGCTGGTAAACAGCGTCAAGGCGATCGCGGCCGCCAGCCAGGGCGAAATATCCACGCCGAGCAGGGCAATGCCGAAAAAAACCAGGAACAGCTGCATCAACAACGGGGTGCCCTGGAACAGTTCGATATAGGTGCGCGCAACATTGCGCGCGAATGCCTTGCGGCTGATGCGCATGGTCATCACCAGCAAACCGATCAGGCCGCCGCCGATAAACGCCACGATCGACAGCAACAGCGTCCACTGCAGGCCCGTAAGCAGGTTGCGCACGATGTCCCAGAAGGAAAAATCACTCATCGGCTATTCCTCATCACAAAGCGGCGGCCGATCCAGTTGAGCAACTGGCGAATCATCAACGCCATGCACAGGTACACCAGGGTGGTCAGGGCATAGGTTTCGAACGCGCGGAAATTGCGCGACTGGATAAAGTTGGCGGCAAAGCTCAGCTCCTCGGTGGCGATCTGCGAACACACCGCCGAACCGAGCATCACGATGATGATCTGGCTGCTCAGGGCAGGCCACACCTTGCCCAGCGCCGGCAGCAGCACCACATGGCGAAACGCTTCGAAACGCGTCATCGCCAGCGCGGCGGCGGCTTCCAGTTGCCCGCGCGGGATGGCCTGGATGCCGGCGCGGATGATCTCCGTGGAGTAGGCCCCCAGGTTGATCACCATCGCCAATACGGCTGCTTGCCACTCGGTGATTTTCAATCCCAGGGAGGGCAGGCCGAAGAAGATGAAGAACAACTGCACCAGGAACGGCGTGTTGCGGATCAACTCGACATACACACCGAAGAACCAGGCAAAGGGCTGGATCTTCCACGCCCGCACCACGGCGCCGACAGTGCCCAGGGCGACGCCCAGGATTGCGCCGATGGCCGTCAGCTCAAGGGTGAACAGCGCGCCGCGCAACAGCAGATCGGTATTGGCCAGCACCGGCACAAAGTCGAATTGATAGGCCATCAATCAGCTCCGCTTCAGAGATCAGCAGGCAATGGCTCTTTGAGCCACTGCATCGCGTTCTTTTCCAGGCTGCCATCGGCCTTGGCCGCGACCAGAATCTGGTTGACCTTCTCCAGAAGCGCCGGCTCGTTCTTGTTCACGCCCACGTACACCGGCGAGTCCTTGAGCTTCACTTTCAGCGCCGGCACGCGTTTCGGGCTGCGTTCGCTGATCGCCACCATGACCACGTTGCCGCTGGCGATCAGGTCGACCTGGCCGGCCAGGTAGGCCGCGATGGTGGAGTTGTTGTCTTCGAAGCGCTTGATGGTGGCTTCCTTCGGCGCTACGGCGGTCAGCTCGATGTCTTCGATGGCGCCACGGGTCACGCTGATGGTCTTGCCCTTGAGGTCGTCGGTGCTGCTGATGGCGGCATCAGGCGGGCCGAATACGGCCAGGTAGAACGGTGCGTAGGCCTTGGAGAAGTCGATGACCTTTTCGCGCTCGGGGTTCTTGCCCAGGCTGGAGATCACCAGGTCGACCTTGCCGGTGGTGAGGAACGGGATGCGGTTGGTGCTGTTGACCGGGGTCAGCTCCAGCTTGACCTTGAGTTGGTCGGCCAGCAGTTTGGCGGTGTCGATGTCCAGGCCACGGGGCTTCATGTCGGGGCCCACCGAGCCGAACGGCGGGAAGTCCTGGGGCACGGCGACCTTGAGGGTGCCACGGGCGACGATATCGTCCAGACCGTTGGCCTGGGCGGGTGCCTGGCTCAGCATCAGGCTGGCAAACAGGGCAGTGAGCAGGGCGCTGCAGCGCTTGGTCATGGCAACTCTCCGAGAAGGGCGAAGGAATTTTCTGGATTTGCTCAGTGCACAGCCCATGCCAGTACGGTGCAGATCGTCTGCGAGGCGCGAGTTTGTTGAGCTTTGGTGGTCTTACTGGTCTGAACAGTTGTGCGCGTTTTCGCACCCTTTTCGAGCGTCGGTAAAACTGCGCGAGCCCCTTTGGGGCGTGGCTTGCCGTGGTCCACGAATAGCTTTACAACTAGCCGTTCTGTTGACAAAAACCTCGAGTTTTTTATGAATTCCATCGCCCAAGCCGTACCGGAAGCGGCCCTGCAGGCCATCCGCAAACTGATCAAGGAGCAAGGCTTCGGGCCGGGCGATGCACTGCCGTCCCAGCGCGACCTGGCGGTGCAATTGGGCGTCAGCCGGGCGTCGCTGCGCGAGGCGCTGTCGTCCTTGAGCGCCTTGGGTGTGGTCAGTGTGCAGCCGGGCAAAGGTGTGTTCGTGCAGGCGGTGGAGGATGCGCCGGGCTTTGCCTGGCCTTTTGCAGCCCAGGCCACGCCGCTCGATATCTTCCAGTTGCGCTATGCGCTGGAAGGGTTTGCGGCGGGTTTGGCGGCGGTCACGTTGACGATCGATGAGCTGGACAGCCTGGAAGACAACGTCGAGGCCATGCGCAAGGTGCTCAAGGCCGGCGACTTCGAGGCGGCCGCACGGCTGGACTTCGAATTCCACCAGCGCATCCTGCTGGCCAGCGGCAACCAGGCGATGGTGAGCATCCTGAGTGCCAGTGCCGAGGTGTTTCTGGAAAGCCAGAAACTACCGTTCATCCGGCCGGAGCGGGCCATGGAAACCTGGCAGGAACATCGCAAAATCCTGCGCGCCCTGGCCCGGCGGGCCAGTGCGTCGGCGCAGAAAACCATGCAGGAGCACGTACGCAACGCGGCGTTGCGCACGGGGATTGCCTTCGTGACTCCCGTGACGCCCTGAGTTGGGCTATGCGCAAACTCATGCGCCATCATAGGAAGACTCAATCAGAGGCGGCTTCCTGAACGGGGGAAGGGCGGCTATGATGGGCAACGTTTTTTTTGCTTACAATCCGGAGACATCCATGAGCAACGATCTTATCAAGCACGTCACCGACGCGACCTTTGAGGCCGAAGTACTCAAGGCTGCTGGCCCGGTGCTGGTTGACTACTGGGCTGAATGGTGCGGCCCTTGCAAAATGATCGCTCCGGTCCTGGACGACATTGCAACCACCTACGAAGGCAAGCTGACCATTGCCAAGCTGAACATCGACGACAACCAGGAAACCCCGGCCAAGCATGGCGTGCGCGGTATTCCTACGCTGATGCTGTTCAAGAACGGCAACGTCGAGGCCACCAAGGTGGGTGCGCTGTCGAAGTCCCAGCTGCAAGCTTTCCTCGACGCCAACATCTAAGCGTCGTCAAAAAGCCCCGCAAATAGCGGGGCTTTTTCGTGAAACAGGGCTAGACGCTCCGAAACTCAGGTGGTACATTCGGCCCCGCACTGGTTTCTCCACTGCCCCCTGCAAGCCGTCGCCGACGCATTCCTTTCGATTAGTACGCGATCCTGTCGCCTTCTCCGCGGCGCGGCCTCATTAAGCCAAAAGCTTAATTTCCCCCCTCCATAAATGATTACGTCATTCCTATATGAATCTGACTGAACTCAAGCAAAAGCCGATTACCGACCTGCTCCAACTGGCCGAAGAAATGGGCATAGAAAATATGGCCCGTTCGCGCAAGCAGGACGTGATTTTCTCCCTGCTGAAAAAGCACGCGAAAAGCGGCGAGGAAATCTCCGGTGATGGCGTGCTGGAGATTCTCCAGGACGGCTTCGGCTTCCTCCGCTCTGCAGACGCCTCCTATCTCGCCGGCCCAGACGACATCTATGTCTCGCCGAGCCAGATCCGTCGCTTCAACTTGCGCACCGGTGACACCATCGTTGGCAAGATCCGCCCACCGAAGGAAGGCGAGCGTTACTTCGCCCTGCTCAAGGTCGACACGATCAACTTCGATCGTCCCGAGAACGCGAAAAACAAGATTCTCTTCGAGAACCTGACGCCGCTGTTCCCGACCGTGCGCATGAAGATGGAAGCCGGTAACGGTTCCACCGAAGACCTGACCGGTCGCGTGATCGACCTGTGCGCCCCGATCGGCAAAGGCCAGCGTGGCCTGATCGTCGCACCGCCGAAAGCCGGTAAGACGATCATGCTGCAGAACATTGCAGCGAACATCGCACGTAACAATCCTGAAGTTCACCTGATCGTATTGCTGATCGATGAGCGTCCGGAAGAAGTCACCGAAATGCAGCGCACCGTGCGCGGCGAAGTGGTTGCCTCGACGTTCGATGAGCCGCCGACCCGCCACGTGCAGGTTGCCGAAATGGTGATCGAGAAGGCCAAGCGCCTGGTCGAACACAAGAAGGACGTGGTGATCCTGCTCGACTCCATCACCCGTCTGGCCCGTGCCTACAACACCGTGATCCCGAGCTCCGGCAAGGTCCTCACCGGTGGTGTCGATGCCCACGCCCTGGAGAAACCGAAGCGTTTCTTCGGCGCCGCGCGGAACATCGAAGAAGGCGGCTCGCTGACCATTATCGCCACCGCACTGGTTGAAACCGGTTCGAAGATGGACGAAGTGATCTACGAAGAGTTCAAGGGTACCGGCAACATGGAACTGCCCCTGGACCGTCGCATCGCGGAAAAACGCGTGTTCCCGGCGATCAACATCAACCGCTCCGGCACCCGCCGCGAAGAGTTGCTGACCGCCGACGACGAACTGCAGCGCATGTGGATCCTGCGCAAGCTGCTGCACCCGATGGACGAAGTGGCAGCCATCGAGTTCCTGATCGACAAGTTGAAAACCACCAAGACCAACGACGAGTTCTTCCTGTCGATGAAACGTAAGTAATCACGACGTTTCAGGTCCGAAAAAATGGCGCCCCCAGGGGCGCCATTTTTTTTGTGTCGGTTTTTCGGTCCCTGCAACGGCCAAATGCACCTCGATAAGCTGCCAGCCGCCCTCAGAGCAGGTAGGATGTACGCCTATTTTACGGGTGGCATGGTTAATGAAATTCAAGGATCTTCGGGATTTCGTGCAGCAACTTGAGCAGCGCGGAGAGTTGAAACGTATCCAGATGCCGATTTCACCGGTGCTGGAAATGACTGAGATTTGCGACCGCACCTTGCGTAACAAGGGCCCGGCGCTGCTGTTCGAGAACCCGACCGGTTTTGACATACCGGTGCTCGGCAACCTGTTCGGTACTCCCGAGCGTGTGGCCTTTGGCATGGGCGCCGAGGCGGTCAGCGAATTGCGCGAGATCGGCAAGCTGCTGGCGTTCCTCAAGGAACCCGAGCCGCCCAAGGGCTTGAAGGATGCCTGGTCGAAGCTGCCGATCTTCCGCAAGATCATTGCCATGGCACCCAAGGTGGTCAAGGACGCGGTGTGCCAGGAAGTGGTCATCGAAGGGGATGACGTCGACCTCGCCATGCTCCCCGTGCAAACCTGCTGGCCCGGCGACGTCGGCCCGCTGATCACCTGGGGCCTGACCGTCACCAAAGGCCCGAACAAAGACCGCCAGAACCTGGGGATCTACCGCCAGCAAGTGATCGGCCGCAACAAGGTGATCATGCGTTGGCTGAGCCACCGTGGCGGTGCCTTGGACTTCCGTGAATGGTGCGAGAAGCACCCCGGCAAGCCGTTCCCGGTGTCTGTGGCCCTGGGCGCCGACCCTGCGACCATCCTCGGCGCCGTGACCCCGGTGCCCGACAGCCTGTCCGAATACGCCTTCGCCGGCCTGTTGCGTGGCAACCGCACCGAACTGGTGAAGTGCCGTGGCAATGACCTGCAAGTGCCGGCCACCGCTGAAATCATCCTCGAAGGCGTGATTCACCCCGGCGAGATGGCCGATGAAGGCCCGTACGGCGACCACACCGGCTATTACAACGAAGTCGACAGCTTCCCGGTGTTCACCGTCGAGCGCATCACCCATCGGATCAAGCCGATCTACCACAGCACCTACACCGGCCGTCCGCCAGATGAGCCGGCGATTCTGGGGGTGGCGCTGAACGAAGTGTTCGTGCCGATCCTGCAGAAGCAATTCCCGGAAATCACCGACTTCTACCTGCCGCCGGAAGGCTGTTCGTATCGCATGGCCATCGTGACCATGAAGAAGTCGTATCCCGGCCATGCCAAGCGGGTCATGCTGGGTGTGTGGTCGTTTTTGCGACAGTTCATGTACACCAAGTTCGTTATCGTCACCGACGACGACATCAATGCCCGGGACTGGAACGATGTGATCTGGGCCATCACCACGCGCATGGACCCCAAGCGCGACACGGTGATGATCGATAACACGCCGATCGACTACCTCGACTTCGCGTCGCCGGTGTCGGGGCTGGGCTCGAAGATGGGCCTGGACGCTACCCACAAATGGCCGGGTGAAACGACCCGCGAGTGGGGCCGGGTGATCGTCAAGGATGAGGCCGTCACGGCACGTGTCGATGCGATTTGGAAAGAATTGGGAATAGATTGATGCGTGTAACCCTGCAACCTTCCGGCGCCGTGCTGGAGCTGGTCCCCGGCGAGCGAATCCTCGAAGGCGCGCGCCGCCTGGGCTACGAATGCCCCCAGGCGTGTCGCAATGGCGTGTGCCACGTGTGCGCCGCACTGCTGGTGGAGGGCCGGGTGCAGCAAGCCGGTGAAGTGCGCGACCATGGCGAGTTCTACACCTGCATCGCCGAGCCGCTGGAAGATTGCATTGTGTTGTGGGATGGCGTGCTGGCGCCGGGAGAGTTGCCGTTGCGCAAGTTGTCGTGCCAATTGAGCGAGTGCGTGGAAGTGGGCGGCGATGTGTGGCGCGTGCGCCTGCGGGCCCCGGCGGGCAAGGCGGTGCGTTACCACGCCGGGCAATACCTGATGATCGAGCGGGAGAATGGCGAGAAGTCGGCATTTTCCCTGGCGTCGGCGCCCCACGCCGGTCGCGAGCTGGAACTGCATGTACTGGCCCGCGAGGACAGCGCACGCAACTTGCTGGAGCAATTGCAGCGCAACCAGATGGCGCGCATCGAGCTGCCCTTTGGCGACACCCACCTGGCCGAGCTGCCGGACGGGCCATTGGTGCTGATCGCCGCCGGGACCGGCATGGCGCAGATGCACAGCCTGATCGAGCATTGCCGCGCGTCCGGCTTCAAGCACCCGGTGCACCTGTACTGGGGCGTGCGTCGCCCGGAAGATTTCTACGAGATCGAGCACTGGGACCAATGGTTGCAACTGCCCAACCTGTTCCTGCACAAGGTGGTCAGCGACCTGTGTGGCTGGGAAGGGCGCTGCGGCCTGCTGCATGAAGCGGTGTGCGAAGACATTGCCGACCTCAAGGCGGTGCATGTCTACGCCAGCGGTTCACCGGCGATGATCTACGGCACGCTGGATGCACTGGTCGATGCCGGCATGGATGCGCACCAGATGCGCGCCGACGTATTCGCCTACGCCCCGCGGCCCTGACGCAACCGAACTGTGGAGCGGGGCTTGCGCTCGCTCAGAATCGCACTCCGGTCGTGACCATTGCCGCATTGAACCCCAGCAGCACCAGTTCCGCTGCCACCGGCCCGTAATGGGTGCCTACCGACGGGATGATCACCGGCGCCACGCCGAAACGGTTCAGGGGGATCTTGTCACGGTATTTGCCGCGATAGCCCTGGATCGCCCCGCCTGTGACCTTCAGGTACACCGCAGAGTCGGTCATCTCATAGCGCTTACCTGCATAGGCGTAGTAAGAGCGCTGGCTGAACGAGTTGCGAAACGTCGCCCCGCCATACACCAATCCTGATGCCTCATTGCGCTCCAGGCCGATCAGGTCCTGGTTGTTGTTGTGGTCTTTGTCCGGCGCGAAGTGCCGGGTATAGACGCTGGTCTGCGCGTACCAGAAGTCTTTGTCGTCCTCGGCAGGCGGTGTTTCGCCAGCCAGTGCGGTGGTGGCCTGGGCCAGGAACAGCAGGCCAGGCAGTCGAAATTTCTTCATGGGTGCGACCTCGATAGGCGGTTTGATGGGCGGCTAGGTGGGTCGTGAACGTGCGCGCCAGTTTGACGGCTTGGCGTGCTCCCAGGCTGAACCGGGGCTGAAAGTAGCCGGATTGCCCTGTGCAATCCTGACGAAAGGGCGTCGGGCTTATGCATTCGCTTATGCTTTAAAGGTATTTAATTTGTTACATAAATATCTTTAAGCTATATCTCAACGGACTACCGATTTTCTTCCAATAACCATTAACTGACCGCCACCGCCCGCCAGCCGGATCGATCTTGCGAACTCAGAACACTGACGTTCTGATTCTTGATTCAAAGGGGAGCGGTATGGGGAGCTACACGCAACACGCGCTGTACACAGCGATTTTGTCGGCTAATTTGCTGGCCGCTGTGGGCTTCAATCCTGTCCTGGCGGCCGAAGCGCCCGCCACCGATGCACCCAAACTCGACACCGTGATCGTCACCGGCACCCGCGCCCAGGAGCGTACCGCCAGTGCTTCGCTGTCTCCGATCGATGTGATTTCCGGCGATAGCCTGCGCAGCACGGGCTCTGATGAGTTGGGGGCGGTGCTGGCGCGCCTGATTCCGTCGATCAACTTCCCGCGCCCAAGCCTGGTGGATGGTGCCGAACTGGTGCGCCCTGCGCAGTTGCGCGGCCTGTCACCCGATCAGGTGCTGGTGCTGGTCAACGGCAAGCGCCGCCACACCAGTGCCTTCGTCAACCTGGGCGGTGCGGTGGGCCGTGGGTCGGCACCGGCGGACCTGAATGCGATCCCGCTGTCGGCGGTGGACCATATCGAAGTGCTGCGCGACGGTGCGTCCGCCCGCTACGGCTCGGATGCGATTGCCGGGGTGATCAACGTGATCCTCAAGCACGCCGACCATGGCGGTTCGATCTCCACCAAATTCGGCGAATACAAGAAGGGCGACGGCATCCAGCGCAATGTCAGCGGCAACACCGGCCTGGCATTGGGCGACAACGGCTTTATCAACCTGTCGGCCGAAGGGTCTGACAATGACTACACCAACCGCGCCGGGGATGACTACCGCACGGGCAGCGTCGGCTCTACCACCTATGGCCAGCGCGTGTTCCGCCAGGGTGAGCCGGCCACCAATGAAGGCAAGTTCCAGTTCAACTCCGAATATTCCTTCAACGATGCGGCCGAGTTCTACACCTTCGGCGGCTACAGCAAGCGGCGCGGCGAGACGGCGGCGTTCTACCGGGCGAGTAATGCGTCCAACAACATCCCGGCGCTCAACCCCAACGGTTACCTGCCGCTGATCAAGGGCAACCTTGAAGACACCTCATTGGTGGTGGGCCTGCGCGGTTTGCTGGCCTACGACTGGCATTACGACCTGTCGGCCAACTATGGCAAGAACGAGTACGCACTCAGCACCGAAACCATCAACACCTCCCTGGGCCTGGCCACGCCGCGCAAGTTCGACAATGGCACCCTGAGCAACGACCAGAAGCAAGTCAGCCTGGACCTGTCCCGCGAGTTCGACGTGGGCTGGCTGCCTTACCCGGTGTCCGTGGCGTTTGGCGGTGAATACCTGCACCAGGGTTATGAAATCGAGGCGGGCGAGCCGGCCTCCTACTTCCAGACCGGCAGTTCCGGACTGGGTGGTTTCCGTGATGCCGACGCGGGCACCAGCACGCGCCACAACTGGGCCCAGTACCTGGACCTGGAAACCAACTTCACCGAAAAACTCAGTGCCTCGGCGGCGGTGCGCCATGAGGACTACAGCGATTTTGGCTCGAATGTCAGCGGCTCGCTGTCGGCCCGTTATGACTTCACCCCGCAGGTGGCCGTGCGCGGCAGTGTTTCCAACGGTTTCCGCGCGCCGTCCCTGGCCCAGCAGAACTTTGCCTACACTTCATCGCAGTTGATCGGCAGCACCATCCAGGAAGCCGGCACCTTCCCGGCCAACAGCCAGGTGGCGCGTTTACTCGGCGCCGAAGACCTCAAGGCCGAGAAGTCGCGCAACTACAGCCTTGGGCTGGTGCTGGAGCCGGCCGATGACCTGACGGTGACGGTGGATGTGTACCGCATCGACATCCGTGACCGTATCAGCCTGTCGTCCAACCTCGGCATAAACGCGGCGACCCGCGCCTATTTGCAGGCCAACGGTGTCGGCAATATCGACTACACCACCGCCCGCTACTTCACTAACGCCACCGACACCAGCACCGACGGCGTCGACCTGGTCGCCAACTATCGCTATCAGTTCGACAGCGGCATCCGCTGGAACAGCACCGTGGGCTACAACTACAACCACACCAAGGTGACGGATGTGAAGGCCAACCCGGCCATCCTCGACAGCCTGGGCGCGAACCTGGTGCGCGTGGACCGCCGCGAGCGCATCGGTTTGCTGGGGGATACCACGCCGCAGCACAAGCTGAGCCTGGGTAACGACTTCACTTACGGCCATTGGGCCCTGCACAGCAACCTGGTGCGCTATGGTGAATTCACCAGCTACCAGGCGGACAAGGTCAACGACCAGACCTTCAAGGCGGCCTGGGTGCTGGACCTGTCGGCGGACTACAGGCTGAAGAATTGGACCTTCACCCTGGGCGGCGACAACGTCACCGATAAATACCCGGAGAAGGTCAACGCCTTCGCCAGCAGTGGTGGCAATCTGGCCTATAGCACTTTTTCGCCGTACGGTTACAGCGGCGCGTTTTATTACGGTAAAGTTGCTTACAACTGGTAACACACAGGAGGCGTACCGCTTTTCGCCATGACCGCCATTGAATCCGATCTTCTGCAATTGGCTTACCCTCCGCGGCTCGATCTGGGGCCGCAACTCACTCACGAACAGTTAATGAGCTCGATGCAGGCCACCATGGGCCGGCACAAGGGTGGGCCGGTCTGGCTATTTGCGTATGGTTCGCTGATTTGGCGCCCGGAATGTTCGTCGACTGAGCGGGTGCGGGCACGGGTCCACGGTTATCACCGGGGCCTGTACCTGTGGTCCCACGAGCATCGGGGTACGCCGGAATTGCCGGGCCTGGTCTTTGGCCTGGATCGCGGAGGTTCGTGCAGCGGGTTCGCCTATCGCTTGCCGGAAGATCAACTGGAGGCCTCGCTTTACGCCTTGTGGCAGCGCGAGATGCCTTACCCGTCCTACCGGCCGCACTGGCTCAGTTGCCGTCTTGAAGATGGCAGTCAGGTACAGGCGTTGGGGTTTGTGTTGGAGCGGCACTTGCCCAGCTACGCCGGCAACTTGCCGGATATCGTGCTGAACCATGTGCTGCAAAGCGCTTGCGGGCGTTACGGCACTACTCGCGATTACGTCGAGCAGACCGTCAACGCCCTGCGTAGCCACGCCATGCCAGACAAGAATCTGGAGGCGCGGCTCAAGCGTTGTGCCAAGGATTGCTCAGGCGATTAACGCGCCGAGCTGACGCTGTTGGTGTGCCACAGCGTTGGGATCAGGAACGCGATGGCCAGCAGGCATGCGCCGATCAGCAGCACGAAACCACCGTCCCAGCCGAAATGGTCCACGGTGTAGCCCATGGCCGCACTGGCTGCCACCGAACCGCCCAGGTAGCCGAACAGACCGGTGAAGCCCGCAGCCGTACCGGCGGCTTTCTTCGGTGCCAGTTCCAGCGCCTGCAGGCCGATCAGCATCACCGGGCCGTAGATCAAAAAGCCGATCGAGAACAGCGCGATCATGTCGACCATCGGGTTTCCCGGCGGGTTGAGCCAGTACACCAGGGTCGCCACGGTCACCAGCGCCATGAACACGATGCCGGTCAGGCCACGGTTGCCACGGAAGATCTTGTCCGACATCCAGCCGCACAACAGCGTGCCCGGAATACCTGCCCACTCGTAGAAGAAGTACGCCCAGGACGATTTATCCACCGTGAAGTGCTTGGCTTCCTTGAGGTAGGTCGGTGCCCAATCCAATACGCCGTAACGCAGCAGGTAGACGAACACGTTGGCGAAGGCGATGTACCAGAGCATTTTGTTGCGCAGCACGTACTTGACGAAGATTTCCTTGGCGCTGAATTCGTCTTCGTGGCTGGCGTCGTAGCCTTCCGGGTAATCATTCTTGTACTGCTCAATCGGCGGCAGGCCCACCGATTGCGGGGTGTCGCGCATGGTGATGAAGGCAAACGCCGCCACCGCCAAGGCCACCGTGGCCGGTACATAGAACGCCGCATGCCAGTCGTTGAACCAGGCCATACCCAGCAGGAACAACGGGCCGATCAGGCCGCCGCCGACGTTGTGCGCCACGTTCCACACCGACACCACGCCGCCGCGTTCTTTCTGCGACCACCAGTGCACCATGGTCCGGCCGCTGGGCGGCCAGCCCATGCCCTGGGCCCAGCCGTTGATGAACAGCAAAATGAACATCATGGTCACGCTGGACGTCGCCCAAGGCGCGAAACCGAAAATGAACATCACCCCCGCTGAAACCAGCAGGCCGAAGGGCAGGAAGTAGCGCGGGTTGGAACGGTCGGACACCAGGCCCATGAGGAACTTGGACAGGCCGTAGGCGATCGCGATCGCCGACATCGCCAGGCCCAGCTCACCGCGGGTGTAACCCTCGTCGATCAGGTAGGGCATGGCCAGGGAGAAGTTTTTGCGCAGCAGGTAGTACCCGGCATAACCGAAGAAAATACCGGCGAAGATCTGCCAGCGCAGCCGTCGATAGGTACTGTCGATTTTTTCTTCAGGCAGGGGCACCTGGTGTGCGGCAGGACGAAAGAAAGCAAACATTCAAGAGCTCCAGATTTCTTGTTTTGACTGCGGATGCGAATGTTACAGTTTCGTTACCGAAAATAGCATTGCCTCTTATGCGCAAACACAGGAAATGAGAGCAATTGCATGTTCTCTTATGAACATGTCGTAAATGGATACGTGTGGGTCGTTATCGATTTTAAGACCGCAGGAGATCAAATGTGGGAGGGGACAAGCCCCCTCCCACATTTGATTGCATTTCAGGTCGGTTAGCGGGTCTGGACGACGACCTTGCCGACGGCCTTGCGCTGGCCGAGGTCATTGATCGCCTGGGCAGCCTGCTCCAGCGGATACACCTGCGACACCAACGGCTTGAGCTTGCCCTCACCGAACCAAGTGAACAGTTGCTGGAAGTTCGCCGCATTGTCCTGGGGCTGGCGCTGGGCGAACGAGCCCCAGAACACCCCGACCACCGCTGCGCCCTTGAGCAGCGCCAGGTTCACCGGCAGTTCCGGGATGCGCCCGCTGGCAAAACCCACCACCAGCAGGCGGCCGTTCCAGGCAATCGCGCGAATGGCTTGGTCAAACAGGTCGCCGCCCACCGGGTCGTAGATCACATCGGCGCCGTTGCCGTCGGTCAGGCGCTTGATCTCGTCCTTGAGGTTGGCTTCGTTGTAGTTGATCAACTCATCGGCGCCGGCGGCCTTGGCCACGGCGAGTTTGTCGGCGCTGCTCGCGGCGGCGATCACCCGCGCGCCCATGGCCTTGCCGATTTCCACGGCGGCCAGGCCCACGCCGCCGGAAGCGCCGAGGACCAGCAGGGTTTCGCCGGGTTGCAGGTTGGCGCGTTGTTTGAGCGCGTGCATCGAGGTGCCGTAGGTCATGCTGAAGGCGGCGGCGGTGTTGAAGTCCATGCTCGGCGGGATCGGCAGCACGTTGTAGCCTGGCACCGCGACCTGTTCGGCGAAGCTGCCCCAGCCAGTGAGCGCCATGACCCGGTCGCCGACTTTCAGGTGGCTGACCTTTTCCCCCACTTCGCTGACCACCCCCGACGCCTCGCCACCCGGCGAGAACGGGAAGGGTGGCTTGAACTGGTATTTGCCCTCGATGATCAGGGTGTCGGGGAAGTTGACCCCGGCGGCATGCACGTCGAGCAGGATTTCGTTCTTCTTGATCGTGGGGCTCGCGACGTCTTCCAGCACCAGGGTTTCGGCGGGGCCGAAGGCTTTGCACAGCACAGCTTTCATCGGGCTATTCCTTTTGGTGTCGTGGCCGATAAGTGTAGGAGGGTAGGCCTGTGGGTCAACGAGCATGCTCGGCCCTGATAAGTCGCCATAAGCTTGTGCTCTGCCTTGCTAGCGTTATGCTACCCGGCAACCGAATGTGAGGAATGAACTGTGAAAGCGTGGATCCTATTGATGCTGGCCCTGACCTTGCCGATGGCAGCCCAGGCCGAAGAAGCCAAAGAAGGCGAGGCGCCGAAGGTCAGCTATATCAGCCTGAGCCCGCCGTTCGTGGGTAACTACGGCCTGGATGGCACAGCCAAGCTCAAAGTGTTCAAGGCCGACATCGCCCTGCGCGTGACCGGCGAGGAAGCAGCCAAAGCGGTCAAGGCCAACGACGCATTGATCCGTAACCAGTTGGTCGCGCTGTTCACCCAGCAGACCAACGAGGCCATGAGCACGGTCGACGGTAAGGAGAAGCTGCGCCAGGAAGCCCTCAAGCAAACCCAGCAAGTGATGAACGACGAGACGGGCAAGCCCATGGTGGAAGATCTGCTGTTCAATAACCTGATCATTCAGTAACGCGCTGCCCCGTAGATACCGCCTTATCCAAAACCGCGCAAACCCCGTAGCAGCTGCCTCGCTTGCGCTCGGCAGCTGCTACGGGGGCTTCGTCAGGAAGCCAGGCTCTTCCTGAACCGCGCCAACGCCACCGCAAAAAACAACAGCCCGATCCCCGCCAGCGCCAGCAAGTCCGGCCACACCACACTCACCCCCGCGTCGCGAAACAAAATCGCTGCGCTCAGGCTCACAAAGTGCGTCGACGGCGAGCCCTGCATCACCCACTGCAACCACTCGGGCATGCTGTCCAGCGGCGTGCTGCCGCCTGACAGCAGCAGCATCGGGATAATCACCGGGATCGCCAGCAAGCCGAACTGCGGCGTCGAGCGGGCGAGGGTGGCGAGGAAGATCCCCAGTGCCGTACTGGCAAACAGATACAGGGCAGTCACAAACAGGAACAACCCCAGCGACCCGGCCAGCGGCACGCCGAGCAGCCCTTTGACCACCACCTCCAGCGACAGCCAGGTGCACAGCACCACCACCAGCATATTGCTCCAGATTTTCGCCAGCATGATTTCCAGTGCGGTCAGCGGCAGTACCAGCAGGTGGTCGAGGGTGCCGTGCTCGCGCTCGCGCAACAGCGCGGTGCCGGTGAGCACGATGGCCAGGATGGTGATGTTGTTGACGATCTGGATCACGGCCAGGAACCAGCCGCCCTCCAGGTTGGTGTTGAACAGTGCTCGGGTCGTGAGCAGCGCGGGCGCCTGGCGGGTGGCGTCGGTTTGCCCGCTGTAGTTGAGCAATTCGCGCTGGAAGATCCGTCCGATATAGCCGGCGCCCATGAACGCCTGGCTCATCGCCGTGGCATCGACGTTCACCTGCACGCCAGGCTGGCGACCGGCCAACAGGTCGGCCTGGAAGTTGGCCGGTACGTTGATCACGAAGGTGTACTGGCCGCTGTCCATCACCTTGTCCAACTGGTCATAGGCCAACGGTGCCGGTGCTTGGAACTCGGGCGGTTGCAGCGCCTCGGCCATCTGCCGTGAGAGCGCGCTGTGGTCTTCATCGACAAACGCTACGCTGGCGTTGTGCACGCCGATCACCGAGCCGGCGGCTGGCATGTAGATGGCGACGGTGAAGGCGTAGAACAAAAACAGCAGCAAGACGCTGTCGTGACGCAGGCTGGTGAGTTCCTTGATGCCCAGCCGGAAGATGTGTGCGAGCTTGTGCATCAGGCCTCCTGCTTCTTGAGCATGACCAGGCTCAACCCGGTGAACCCGATAAAGAAGCCGAACAGCGCCAGGCATTGTGGCCACAACTGGCGCAGATCCAGGGCCTTGGTGAAGGTGCCCACGGCAATATCCAAAAAGTGCCCGGCCGGAAACAGTGCGCCCATCAAGGCGGCGGCGCCCTCCAGGGACGAGCGCGGCACGATCAGCCCGGAAAACTGGATGGTTGGCAGGCTGGTGATGATCATGGTGCCGAGGATCGCCGCGATCTGGGTGCGGGTGAACGCGGAAATCAGCAGGCCCATGCTGGTGGTGGCCAGCACATACAGCAGCCCGCCAAACGCCAGCGTCAGGCCGCTGCCCTTGAACGGCACGCCGAACAGCCAGCGATTCATCGCCACCAGCAGCGCCAGGTTGACCAGGCTCACGGCCAGGTAAGGCGCCTGTTTACCGAGCAGGAATTCCAGGCGCGTCAGGGGTGTGGCGTAGAAGTTGGTGATCGAACCCAGTTCTTTCTCGCGCACGATGCCCAGGGCGGTGAGCATCGCCGGGATAAACGCCAGGATCAGTGCCATCACGCCGGGGCCGATGGCATTCACGCTGACCACGTCCTGGTTATAGCGAAAACGGGTTTCCAGTTTGGCGACTGCCTGGGTGCTGCGCGGCAGGCTGCTCAGTTCGGCCAGTTGCTGCAGGTTGCCTTGGTGCACGGCTTCGACATAGTTGCGGCTGGTTTCCGCACGAAACGGCATGCCGCCATCGAGCCACGCGGCCACGGTGGGTTGGCGCCCGGCATAGAGATCGCGACCAAAGCCGGGTGGGATCTCCAGGGCCAGTTTGATTTCCGAGCGTTGCAGGCGTCGGTGTAATTCATTGGCATCCTGGATCGGCGCCTGCTCGGCGAAGTAGCGCGAGCTGCGGAAGGCTTCCAGATAGGCGCGGCTTTGTGGCGTCTGGTCCTGGTCGTAGACGGCGAAGGCGAGGTTTTCCACGTCCAGGGAAATGCCGTAGCCGAAGATCACCATCATGAACATCGCACCGAGCAGGGCGAAGGCCATGCGCACTTTGTCGCGCAGCAATTCCTTGCCTTCGCGGCTGGCCACGGCCAGCAGGCGAGACAGGCTGAAACCACGCTTGCTGATGGGCGGCGCATGGGTTTCGCTGACGGTTTTGGCCGACGTGGCGGGTTCGGCATCGCCTTGGGCTTGCTCAAGGCAGGTGACGAACGCGGCTTCCAGGGTGTCGCCGTTGAATTGCCGTTGCAGTGCGCCCGGTGTGTCGCAGGCCAGTACCTTGCCGGCATGCATCAAGGAGATACGGTCGCAGCGCTGGGCTTCATTCATGAAGTGGGTGGAGAGGAAGATCGTCACCCCTTGTTCGCGGGACAACTCGATCAACAGCCGCCAGAAATCATCCCGGGCCGCCGGGTCGACGCCCGAGGTGGGCTCATCAAGGATCAATACTTCCGGGCGATGCAGCACCGCCACGGCCAATGACAAGCGTTGGCGCAGGCCGAGGGGCAGCTCTCCGGAGGGCTGCTCGGCCACCTCACCGAGGTCGAAACGCTTGATCAGCTCATCGATGCGCGGGCCGCTGTCGGCCTTGGGCAAATCGAACAGTTGCGCGTGCAACACCAGGTTCTGGCGCACGCTCAGCTCGCCATACAGCGAGAAGCTTTGCGACATGAACCCTACGCGCTTGCGGGTGGCCAGGTCCTTGGCGTTTACCGGGTTGCCCAGCAGCGTGGCGCTGCCTTCGGTGGCCGGCATCAGCCCGGTGAGGACTTTCATGGTGGTGGTCTTGCCGCAGCCGTTGGAGCCGAGGAAGCCGAAGATCTCGCCACGGCCGATGGCAAAGCTGACCTTGTTCACCGCCGTGAAGTCGCCGAAGCGCAGGGTCAGGTCGTGGGCTTCGATGGCGATATCGGTGTTGGCGTTTTCCCTGGGCGGGATCACCAGCGGTTGGTTGTCATGGGCGCTGTCGCCCTGGAAGTGGGTGAAGGCCTCATCCAGTTTGCCGCTGGGGGTCGCTGCCGCCAGTTCGCTGCTGAGCCCGTCGGCGATCAGCTTGCCACGGTCGAGCATCAGGCAATGTTCGAATTGCTCGGCTTCTTCCATGTAGGCGGTGGCTACCAGCAGCGTCAGTTGCGGGCGCTCGCTGCGTACGGTCTCGACCAGTTCCCAGAAGCGCCGCCGCGACAGCGGGTCGACGCCGGTGGTGGGTTCGTCGAGGATCAACAAGTCCGGGTCGTGGATCAGCGCGCAGCACAGGCCGAGCTTCTGCTTCATGCCGCCGGAGAGCTTGCCGGCCGGCCGCTCGGCGAAGCGCGCGAGGTCGGTGGCCAGCAGCAGGTTGTGCATGCGCTGGTCGCAGTCGGCTTTGGACAGGCCGAACAGCGTGGCGAAGAAGCGGATGTTTTCGCTGATGGACAGTTCGGGGTACAGGTTGCCGCCCAGGCCCTGGGGCATGAAGGCGATGCGCGGGTACAGGCTGTTGCGGTGACGACGGTCGGCGATGGAGCCGCCGAGCACCTCCAGTTGGCCGTCCTGGAGCCTTTTAACCCCGGCGATCAACCCCAACAGGCTCGACTTGCCCGCTCCATCCGGGCCGATCAGTCCGCAGCGGGTGCCGGTGGGCAGGCTGAAGGCGATGTCGATCAAGGCCTGCTGCTTGCCGTAACGGTGGTTGATGGCGGTGGCGTGCAGCGCCAGGCCGGTCATTGCAGGTTGGCCGGCCAGTCGATGTCAGCCATGCGCACGTAGCCGGCGCCGGGCATCCCCGGTTTGGCCTGGGGCACGGCGCTGGGTTGGGTCAGGCGCAGCTTGACGCGAAACACCAGTTTCTGGCGTTCGTCGCGGGTTTCCACTTCCTTGGGGGTGAACTGCGACTTGGCGGCAACAAAGCTGATCTTGGCCGGCAACGGTTGCTGGGGCAGGGCATCGAGCAGGATGCGTGCGTCGCTGCCAACCGTCAGGCGGCCGGTGACGGAGGCGGGCAGGTAGAGGTTCATGTACTGATCCTCGGGATCGATCAGCAACAGCACGCGTCCGCCGGCACCGAGGACCTCGCCGGGCTCGGCCAGGCGCAGCTGGATAATGCCGTCGATGGGCGCGCGCAAGCTGCTGTCATCGATTTCGCTGGTCAACTGGGCGACCTGGGCCTGGGCGGCACCGATGGCGGCCTTGACCGAATTGACCTGGGCTTGCGCGGCGATCACGGCGGCGTTGCCGGTGTTCTGGCGGGCCTGTTGCTGGTCGATCAACTGGCTGCTGGCAAAGCCGCGCTTGTACAGTTCCTGGGTACGCTTGAGTTCCTGGTTGGCCAGCAGTTGCTCGCTTTGACGCAGTTGCACATTGGCCTCGGCGGCGGCGAAGTTTTCCCTGGCGCGCAGCACTTCGGCTTCGGCCTGGGCGCGCTGGGCTTCCAGGGTGCGGGTGTCCATGCGCGCCAGCAACTGGCCCTTGAGCACCTTGTCACCTTCATCCACCCGCACCTCGGCCAGGCGACCGGGGATCTTGGCGGCGATCTGCACTTCGGTGGACTCCAGGCGACCGTTGCCCATGCCCAAGCCTTCGGGCAGGCGATCCTGGGTGGACTTCCAGTAACCGAAGCCGCCGGCGGCGAGCAACAAGGCAATCAACAAAGCGGCAAACAGGTGGGAGGAGCGGGGCGTGATCGACATGGGTGCATCCTGCGGCGTTAGCGTCCTAGTTTGACCGAGGCAGCCCGAGGGGCGTTGATGCCGGTCAAATGAAGCGCAAGCCTAACCCGGTTCAGGTGCAGATGCATGCGCCGGGAGCGTGACCGCAGGGTTCTGGTCAGCGCAGTGCCAGCACCGCCGCCCATTGCTCTGCCGTGACCGGCATCACGGACAAGCGACTGCCTTTTTGTACCAGGGGCAATTCGGCGAGGGCGGTTTGCTGTTTCAGGTAGCCCAGGCCCAGCACCTTGGGAAAGGTCTGGACGTGCGCGACATTGATCGCGCTCCACGGGTTTTTCTCCGGGGTGGCCTTGGCGTCGAAGTAGTGGCTGTCCGGCTCCAGTGCGGTAGGGTCCGGATAGGCGGCCGCGATGATCTTGCCGATGCCGGCAATGCCGGGCTCGGGGCAACTGGAGTGGTAGAAGAAAAATTGGTCACCCACCGCCATCGCCCGTAGGAAGTTGCGCGCCTGGTAGTTGCGCACCCCGTCCCAGCGCGCTTCGCCAAGCTTTTCCAGGCCGTTGATGGAGAGTTCGTCGGGCTCGGATTTCATCAGCCAGTAGGCCATTTTTGCGCTCCTGAAAAAGGCATTGGGCAAGTTGTCAGGCAATTTGATGACAAACCGACAGTCGGTTGGCGCCAAGGTTTGCGTGTTGGTTCACGTTACCGCAAAATGCCGGCCTTTAAGCTTGACGCAGCTGCAACGGACTACTTGGAACGTTGTTGTCATCGTGTACGAGATGCCTGAAGGGGGGCAATCGATGCAACGTAAACCGGATTTACTATGGATATTGGTGATTTTGTTTGGTCTGGGCGTCGTGACCACCGGGTATGCGCAAAGCTTGTGGTCGAACAAGACCGATGCGCCAGTTGAACTGACTCAGCAGCAGCCGCAACCCTTCAAGCGCTGACCCTTCTTCAAGGCGCCGTAGCTTCCTGCGGCGTTTCTGCGACATACCACTGCCTGTCGGTAACGGTGCCAGCCAACGGCACATCCCAGCTGGCCTGTGCCAATCGATCGACCTTCTGACATTCATGGGCCAGGCCCAGCAGTGTCGGCTTGCGCCAGCCCTGGCGACGCGCCAGGTAGGCGAGGCTGCGGTCGTAGAAACCGCCGCCCATGCCCAGGCGGCCACCGGCATCATCGAATCCCACCAACGGCAGCAACACCAGATCCAGCGCCCACACCTTGCGCTGGCGCCTGGCATTGACCCGTGGCTCCAGAATGCGAAAGCGATTGGGCAGCAGCGTTTCCCCAGGCTTCACGCGCTGGAACACCATCTTGGTCCGTGGCCAGGCGCTGAGCACCGGCAGGTAAGTGACCTTGCCCCGGCGCTGGGCGGCGCGCAGCAGCAGGCGCGGATCGATTTCACCGTCCGTCGGTAGATACAGGGAAATATGTTTGGCCCGGCGAAACAGCGGGTGCTGTGCCAGTTGCCGATACAGGCCATGGGCGGCCTGGCGCTGCTCGCTCGGCGTGAGGGCGCGGCGGGCTTTGCGCAACATGCGTCGAAGGTGCGGACGGGAAAGCGGCGCAGGTTCGTTCATGGTTTTTCGGCTCATAAAACAATGCCAGTCCGGGGACTGGCATTGAGTTCTGGAATTCAGGCTCCCCGACAGAGCCGCTGTCGACTCAGCCCTTGAACCCGAAAGTTCAAGGTGGAAGAAGCAGTAGGCTTTAAGGCTTTCCGTCTAGCGGACATGCACACCAGCCCAACGTGCAACTTCCAGGGTAGTGCGAATCGGCTCCGGGACATCGCCGACTGGCAAGCACGCCAGGGAGTGGGGCGAGTATACCTTAAACAGTCGCGGCAATCAGCCCTTGGGTTGCTCTGTGTCGCTGGAAAGCACCAGGTCCACGCGTTCGAGCAGGTCGCGCACCTGCTCACGTGTCGAGCCGCTGGCCTGTACGTCAGGGCGCTCCTGCTTATGCAGCAGGTCGTGGGTAATGTTCAGGGCGGCCATTACGGCGATGCGGTCGGCACCAATGACTTTGCCGCTGCTGCGGATTTCGCGCATCTTGCCGTCCAGGTAGCGGGCGGCGCTCACCAGGTTGTTGCGCTCTTCCTGGGGACAGATGATCGAATATTCTTTGTCGAGGATCTGCACGGTGACGCTATTGCTTGAACTCATGAGTCTTGCTCCAGGGCCTTCAGGCGCGAAATCATCGATTCGACCTTACGCCGGGCGATTTCGTTTTTTTCAATGAGGTGAGCGCGTTCCTCGCGCCAGGTCTTTTCCTGAGCTAATAGGAGTCCGTTTTGACTCTTAAGTTGCTCGACCCGAGTAATTAGCAATTCGAGTCTGGCCATCAGCGCTTGCAGGTCGGTGTCTTCCATTGGGTTCCACTGGATTTTGTCTGATGAATGGCAACTGCAGGATAAACGATCTGACGCCCTCGATAGTCTTGGTGCGTCTGCCGGTGCTAGGATACAGCGCTCCATTCTAGACATTGCGCCGTCTGGCGCCTAGCTCACCATGCCCATTCAGAACTCCCCGTACGATGCTTTTTCCAAACTGCTGAGCACCAGCGGCCATCCTTGCTCGCCCGCCGAGCTGCATGGCGTGCTGCTCGGCCGCAGTTGCACCGGTGTTGGCTTTGATGCCGACAACTGGCTGGCCGATGTGGCCGAGCTGCTGGAAACCGAACCGACCGATAACGTGCGTAACGCGCTGATCGGCCTGCAAGAGATGGTCAAGGGCGAACTGACCGGTGATGACGTCACCGTGGTCCTGCTGCTGCCGACCGACGATGCACCGCTCCCCGAACGCGCCGCCGCACTGGGCCAATGGTGCCAGGGCTTCCTCCACGGTTTCGGCGTGAACGCCGGCGGCCTGGAACTGAGCACCGACGCCAAGGAAGTGCTGCAGGACCTGGCGGCCATCTCCCAGGTGCAAGATGCCCTGGAAGAGTCCGAAGACGGCGAAGGCGACTACATGGAAGTCATGGAATACCTGCGCGTCGCGCCGTTGCTGCTGTTCACCGAGACCAGGAAGTCCGCTGAGCCTGCTGCACCCAAGCCTTCGCTGCACTAAAAGAGAAAGGAAGCCAATCTGCCCATGATCCATATCCCCAAAGCGGAATACACCCGGCGTCGCAAGGCGCTCATGGCGCAGATGGAACCCAACAGCATCGCGATCCTGCCGGCTGCCGCCGTGGCGATCCGCAATCGCGATGTGGAGCACGTCTATCGCCAGGACAGCGACTTCCAGTACCTGAGCGGTTTCCCCGAGCCGGAAGCGGTGATCGTGCTGATGCCCGGTCGCCAGCATGGCGAGTACGTGCTGTTCTGCCGCGAACGCAATGCCGAGCGCGAATTGTGGGACGGCCTGCGTGCCGGTACCGAAGGCGCCATCCGTGACTTTGGCGCCGACGATGCCTTCCCCATCACCGATATCGACGACATCCTGCCCGGCCTGATCGAAGGCCGCGACCGGGTGTATTCGGCCATGGGCAGCAACGCCGAATTCGATCGGCACCTGATGGAGTGGATCAACGTCATCCGCTCCAAAGCGCACCTTGGCGCCCAGCCACCGAACGAGTTTGTTGCCCTGGATCATCTGCTCCACGACATGCGCCTGTATAAATCGGCGGCGGAAGTGAAGGTGATGCGCGAGGCAGCGCGCATTTCCTGCGCGGCCCATGTGAAGGCCATGCAGGCCAGTCGCGCCGGCTTGCATGAGTTCAGCCTGGAAGCCGAGCTGGATTACGAATTCCGCAAGGGCGGCGCGAAGATGCCGGCCTATGGCTCCATCGTCGCCACCGGGCGCAACAGCTGCATCCTGCATTACCAGCAGAATGACGCCGTGCTCAAGGATGGTGACCTGGTGCTGATCGATGCCGGTTGCGAAATCGACTGCTACGCCAGCGACATCACGCGCACCTGGCCGGTCAATGGCAAATTTTCGCCGGAACAGAAGGCGATCTATGAAATCGTGCTGGCTTCCCAGGAGGCCGCCTTTGCCGAGATCGCGCCGAACAAGCATTGGAACCAGGCCCACGAGGCGACGGTGCAGGTCATCACTGCCGGGCTGGTGAGTCTGGGGTTGCTGAAGGGCGACGTCGACGAACTGATCGCCAGTGAAGCCTACAAACCCTTTTATATGCATCGCGCTGGCCATTGGCTGGGGATGGATGTGCATGACGTCGGCGAGTACAAGGTGGGTGGCGAATGGCGAGTGCTGGAAGTCGGCATGGCACTGACCGTGGAGCCAGGCATCTACATCTCGCCGGATAACCAGACCGTAGCGAAGAAATGGCGTGGCATTGGCGTGCGCATCGAGGACGACGTGGTGGTGACCAAGCAAGGCTGTGAAATCCTGACCGGCGGCGCCCCCAAGAGCGTCGTTGAAATCGAAGCCCTGATGGCGGCCGCCCGATGAGCCGGGTCAACCTGGCGATTATCGGCGGCGGCCTGGTGGGCGCGAGCCTGGCGCTTGCGTTGCAGGCCGGTGCCAAGGCGCGTGGCTGGAAGATCGTGCTGATCGAACCCTTCGCGCCCGGCGACAGCTACCAGCCGAGCTACGATGCGCGGTCTTCGGCGCTGTCCTACGGCGCCCGGCAGATTTATCAGCGCCTGGGCCTGTGGCAGCAGATCTCGCGCCGCGCCGAGCCGATCAAGCAGATCCATGTGTCGGACCGTGGGCGCTTCTCCACCGCGCGACTGTCCGCCATGGAGGAGGGCGTGCCAGCCCTCGGTTACGTGGTGGAAAACGCCTGGCTCGGTCAATGCCTGTGGCAAGGCCTGGACAAGGACGTGGTGAGTTGGCGCTGCCCGGCGGAAGTCACACGCATGGAGCCGCTGCCCGATGGCTACCGCCTGACCCTCAACGATGAAACCGTGCTGGAATGCGACCTCGCGGTGCTCGCCGACGGCGGCCGCTCCGGCCTGCGCGAGCAACTGGGCATTGGCGTGAAAACCCGTCCGTACAACCAGAGCGCGCTGATCGCCAACATCACCCCGAGCGAAGCCCACAACGGCGAAGCGTTCGAGCGTTTCACCGATGAAGGCCCGATGGCCCTGCTGCCGCTGCCGGACAACCGTTGCGCACTGGTATGGACCCGTATCGGCATGGACGCACAGCGCCTGGCCAGTCTCGATGAACGCAGCTTCCTGAACGAGTTGCAGGGCGTGTTCGGCTACCGCCTGGGCACCCTCAAGCAAGTCGGCGCCCGTCATCTGTATCCGTTGACCCTGGTGGAAGCCGAAGAGCAAGTGCGCTCGCACCTGGCGATCCTCGGCAATGCCGCCCACAGCCTGCACCCGATTGCCGGGCAGGGGTTCAACCTGTCCCTGCGTGATGCGCACGCCTTGGCCGAGGCCTTGCTGGCCGGGCCGGCGGTGCCGGGCGACCTGGCGACGTTGCAGGCTTATCGCGAGCGTCAGCGCATGGATCAGAAGTTGACCGTGGGTTTCTCCGACCAGGTCACGCGGCTGTTTGGCAGCGCGCAACCGCTGGTCGCCCTGGGCCGCAATATGGGCCTGCTGGGCCTGGACCTGCTGCCACCGGCCAAGCGTTGGTTCGCCCGTCAGGCCATGGGCCTGGGTACCCGTCCCGATGCGTGAGACTTATCAATCCTTTTACGTGCGGTGCAAGCCGCCAGCGAGACAGGCTTAAAGCATGGACATGCGCGCAGATGTGCTGATTGTCGGGGCCGGAATGGTCGGAAGCGCCCTGGCGCTGGCATTGCAAGGCAGCGGCCTGCAAGTGTTGCTGCTCGACGGCAGCCCGCTGAGCGTCAAGCCGTTCGACCGCGCGGCGGCCTTCGAACCCCGTGTGAGTGCCTTGTCGGCGGCCAGCCAGCGCATCCTCGAGCGCCTCGGTGTGTGGGATGGCATCGTTGAACGACGCGCCAGCCCGTACGGCGAGATGCAGGTGTGGGACGGCAGCGGCACCGGGCAGATTCACTTTTCGGCGGCCAGTGTGCATGCCGAAGTGCTCGGGCATATTGTCGAGAACCGTGTGGTCCAGGATGCCTTGCTCGAGCGTCTGCACGACTGCGACCTGGGCCTGCTGGCGAATGCGCGCCTGGAGCAGATGCGCCGTTCCGGCGATGACTGGCTGCTGACCCTGGCCGATGGCCGCACATTGCGCGCGCCGCTGGTGGTGGCCGCCGATGGCGCCAACTCCGCCGTGCGCCGCCTGACCGGCACCGCGACCCGTGAATGGGACTACCTGCATAACGCCATCGTTACCAGCGTGCGCAGCAGCCAGCCGCACCAGCGCACGGCCTGGCAACGCTTTACCGACACCGGCCCGCTGGCGTTTTTGCCGCTGGAGCGGGACGGGCAGCAAGATTGGTGCTCGATCGTCTGGTCGACTACGCCGGTTGAATCCGAACGCCTGATGGCGCTGGATGATGAAAGCTTCTGCCGTGAACTGGAGCGCGCCTTTGAAGGGCGCCTCGGTAGCGTGGTCAGCGCCGATCCGCGTGTGTGCGTACCCTTGCGTCAGCGCCACGCCAAACGCTATGTGGCCGAGGGCGTGGCATTGATCGGCGACGCCGCCCATGTCATCCATCCATTGGCCGGGCAGGGCGTCAACCTGGGTTTCCTCGATGCGGCGGTGCTGGCCGAAGTGTTGTTGTCGGCCACCGAGCGCGGTGAACGTCTGGCCGATGTGAAGGTGCTCAGCCGTTACGAGCGCCGACGAATGCCCCATAACCTGGCCCTGATGGCGGCGATGGAAGGCTTTGAGCGCCTGTTCCAGGCCGATCAACTGCCGCTGCGCTGGTTGCGTAATGCCGGGTTGAAGATGGTCGACCAGATGCCCGAAGCCAAGGCCGTGTTTGTGCGCCAGGCCCTCGGGTTGAGCGGGGATCTGCCGGACCTGGCCAAGCCCTGACAGGTTTGTGCAACATTTGGTAACGGCTCCGCCGAGCGTTACCAAATGTGAGTCCCTATCATTTGCGCTTATTTTGCAAATGAGAGACCGCCCCCATGTTGGCACCCAAGCGCCTCCTGACTGCCCTGGCACTCACCCTGATCGGCAGCACCACCGTGCAGGCAGCCGACGAAGTGGTGGTCTACTCCTCGCGTATCGACGAACTGATCAAACCGGTGTTCGACGCCTACACCCAAAAGACCGGTGTCCAGGTGAAGTTCATCACCGACAAGGAAGCCCCGCTGATGCAGCGCATCAAGGCCGAGGGCGAAAACGCCACCGCCGACCTGCTGCTCACCGTGGATGCCGGCAACCTCTGGCAGGCCGAGCAAATGGGCATTCTGCAACCGTTCACCTCGCCGGTAATCGACAAGAACATTCCCCTGCAATACCGCTCTTCGGCGCATGCCTGGACCGGTTTGAGCCTGCGCGCGCGGACCATCGCGTACTCCACCGACCGGGTCAAACCGGGTGACCTGACCACCTACGAGGCCCTGGCCGACAAACAGTGGGAAGGCCGCCTGTGCCTGCGCACGGCGAAAAAGGTCTACAACCAATCGCTGACCGCCACCCTGATCGAAACCCACGGCGCGGCCAAGACCGAAGAAATCGTCAAGGGCTGGGTGAATAACCTGTCCACCGACGTGTTCTCGGATGACATTGCGGTGCTGGAGGCAATCAACGCCGGGCAATGCGACGTGGGTATCGTCAATACCTACTACTACGGTCGTCTGCACAAGCAGAAGCCGGACCTGGCGGTGAAGCTGTTCTGGCCGAACCAGGGCGACCGTGGCGTGCATGTGAACCTGTCGGGCATCGGCTTGACCAAGCACGCACCACACCCGGAAGCCGCCAAGGCATTGGTGGAGTGGATGACCACGCCTGAGGCGCAGAAGATCTTTGCCGACGTGAACCAGGAATTCCCGGCCAACCCGGCGGTACCGCCGTCGGCTGAAGTGGCGACTTGGGGCAAGTTCGTGGCGGATACATTGCCGGTGGAAGTGGCGGGCAAGCGCCAGGCTGAAGCCATTCGCCTGATGGATCGGGCGGGCTGGAACTAAGTACAATTTGTAGGACGCCGCAGATCCAAATGTGGAGGGGCTTGCCCCCGATGTCGGAGTGTCAGTCTACTCATCGTGGACTGACACTCCGACATCGGGGGCAAGCCCCTCCCACATTGAATTGTGGTGATTTGAAGATATTCATTATTGAGAACCCACCCTTGGCCCACCCCGCACAACGCCGCTGGTACCTGCCGGTCTTCAGCGTCGCCGCCCTGGTGCTACTGCCGCTGAGCGTGCTGTTGCTGTCCTGGCAAAGCATCGACGCGCAAATCTGGTCCCACCTGTGGGAAACCCAGATGCCGCGGTTGCTGGGCAACACCCTGACCCTGGTGCTGGGGGTCGGCGTCGGTGTAACCCTGTTGGGGGTCAGCCTCGCCTGGCTCACCAGCCTCTGCGAATTCCCCGGCCGGCGTTGGCTCGACTGGGCGTTGATGCTGCCCTTTGCCATTCCCGCCTATGTGCTGGCTTTCGTGTTTGTCGGCCTGCTGGATTTTTCAGGCCCCGTGCAGACCCTGCTGCGCGAAGGGTTCGGCACCGGCTTGCGTCTGCCACGGGTGCGCTCCACCAGCGGCGTGATCATTGTGCTGGTGCTGGTGTTCTATCCCTACGTGTACCTGTTGGCGCGCAGCGCATTCCTCGCCCAGGGCAAGGGCCTGATGGAGGCGGCACGGGTGCTGGGACAGTCGCCCTTGCAGGCATTCTGGCATGTGGCCCTGCCCATGGCGCGGCCGGCGATAGGGGCCGGGGTGGCGTTGGCACTGATGGAGACCCTGGCGGATTTCGGTGCGGTGTCGGTGTTCAACTTCGATACCTTCACCACCGCTATCTACAAGACCTGGTACGGCTTTTTCAGTCTGTCCAGCGCGGCCCAACTGGCCAGCCTGTTGCTGTTGGTGGTGATGCTGGTGCTGTATGGCGAACGGCGTGCCCGGGGCGCCAGTCGGGCTAGCAATGAACGGCCACGGGGCAAGGCGCTGTACCACTTGCGCGGGTTCAAGGCGGCGGCTGCCACTGCCTGGTGTGGATTGGTGTTTGCCTGTGCCTTTGTCATCCCGATGCTGCAATTGGTCGCCTGGTTCTGGCAGCGCGGCCGGTTCGACCTGGATGAGCGCTATTCGGGCCTGATCGTCCATACCCTTTACCTGGGCGGCATTGCCGCGCTGATCACGGTCAGCGTGGCGCTGGTACTGGCCTTCGCCAACCGCCTGGCGCCGACCCGGGCGATTCGCTCCGGTATCAGCCTGGCCAATGTCGGCTATGCCTTGCCGGGCTCGGTGCTGGCGGTGTCGATCATGCTGGCGTTCAGTTACCTGGACCGTGAGCTGGTGGTACCGCTGTCCGGCTGGCTCGGCGGGGCGGGCAAGCCATTGTTGCTGGGCAGTCTGTCGGCGCTGGTGCTGGCGTATCTGGTGCGCTTTCTGGCCGTGGCCTACGGGCCGCTGGAAAACAGCCTGGCGCGCATCCGGCCTTCGTTGCCGGAAGCAGCGCGTAGTTTGGGCGTGAGTGGGCCGCGACTGTTTTGCAAAGTGTATCTGCCGCTGTTGCTGCCCGGCACCCTGAGTGCAGCACTGCTGGTGTTCGTAGACGTGCTCAAGGAAATGCCCGCAACCCTGCTGATGCGCCCGTTCGGCTGGGACACCCTGGCGGTGCGGATCTTTGAAATGACCAGCGAAGGCGAGTGGGCGCGGGCTTCTCTGCCAGCGTTGACGCTGGTGCTGGTGGGGCTGCTGCCGGTCATCGGGCTGATCCGACGCTCCGCCCGACCAATCGGTTAGGTGCCAGTCCTACGGCTTGCGGCTACAATGCGCGGCATTCGGTGCGGTCCGTCCTTCGGATCGAGTCGCTGTACGTGGCTGCAGGCCTTGTCATTCAAGGTGTCCGGCACGGGCAACGACGCTGCGCACCTTCGCCAAGCCCGGAAGGAGAAACCCATGGGACAGCGTACGCCTCTGTATGACCTGCATCTCGCCCTCGGCGCGAAAATGGTCGATTTTGGCGGTTGGGATATGCCTTTGCACTACGGCTCGCAAGTTGAGGAGCACCATCAGGTGCGGCGCGACTGCGGGGTGTTCGATGTATCTCATATGACCGTGATCGATGTCACCGGCCCCCAGGCCAAGGATTGGCTCCAGCACCTGCTGGCCAATGATGTCGAGCGTTTGCACGGCTGTGGCCGTGCGTTGTACAGCGCCATGCTCAACGAGCAGGGCGGCGTGGTGGACGACATGATCGTCTACCGCACCGAGACCGGATACCGGCTGGTGGTCAACGCCGCCACCCGAGACCAGGACATGGCCTGGATCCAGGCGCAACTTGGCAGCTATCAGGTGCACCTGCATGAGCGGCCCGAGTTGGCCATGCTCGCCATTCAAGGTCCCCACGCCCGGCAGAAGATTGCCGAGTTGGTCACCCAGTCTCGCGGTACCCTGATCCACCAGCTCAAGCCCTTTGAAGGGCATGCCGACGGCGATTGGTTTATCGCCCGCACGGGTTACACCGGCGAAGACGGCCTGGAAATTGTCCTGCCTGCCGATCAGGCGCCGGGGTTTTTCAACGATCTGGTCGGTGCGGGGATTTCCCCCATAGGCCTCGGCGCGCGGGACACCCTGCGGCTGGAAGCCGGCATGAACCTGTACGGCCAGGATATTCACCAGGACGTTTCGCCCCTGGCGGCCAACATGGCCTGGAGCATTGCCTGGGAACCTGCCGAGCGCAATTTCATCGGGCGTGCGGCGCTGGAAGCAGAGTTGGCCGCCGGTGTGCAGTTCAAACTGGTCGGGCTGGTACTGGAAGAACGTGGGGTTTTACGTGCTCACCAGGTGGTTCGCATCGCCAATGTTGGCGAAGGGGAGATCACCAGTGGTAGTTTCTCACCTACGCTGAGCAAATCCATTGCCCTGGCGCGTGTACCGACGGCGACTGCCGATCGGGCCGAAGTGGAAATCCGCGGCAAGTGGTACCCGGTTCGAGTGGTCAAACCGACCTTCGTGCGCCATGGCAAAACCTTGATCTAACTATTTCCGGCAGGCCAATGGCTGCTGACATTTCTTCTTGAGGACACAGACTATGAGCGATATCCCTGCCGACCTGCGTTTTGCCGAAAGTCACGAATGGGCCCGTCTGGAAGCTGACGGTACGGTGACCGTCGGGATCTCCGACCATGCTCAGGAAGCTTTGGGTGATGTGGTGTTTGTTGAGTTGGCCGAAGTCGGCGCTACGTTTGAAGCCGAAGGCCAGGCGGGTGTGGTTGAGTCGGTGAAGGCTGCTTCGGATATCTACGCCCCGGTTGCCGGTGAAGTGATTGCCGTCAACGAGGAGCTGGGTGGCAGCCCTGAGCTGCTGAACTCCGACCCTTACGGCGCGTGGATCTTCAAGCTCAAGCCAAGCAACCCGGCTGATCTGGAAAAACTGCTGGATGCGGCTGGCTACAAAGCCGCCATCGGCGAGTAACCGCAAGACCCATGTGGGAGGGAGCAAGCTCCCTCCCACATTCAATCGTCGTGAGCCGTGAGTGTTCAGTTCGCTTTCAGGACTGCCTTTACCGCCGCCACCGACCGCTCCACATCTGCCTCTGTCATCGCCGTGAACATCGGCAACGACACGATCAAACGTCCAACCTTTTCCGCTACCGGGAACATCCCTTCCTTGAACCCCTGTGCCCGATAAAGGCTCAGCAGGTGAATCGGCGGGTAGTGATAGCCAATGCCAACACCCTGTGCCTGCATTTTCTCCATGAAGGTTGCGCGGGCCGGCAGGCCATCGTGACGCTCCGGCAGCACCAACTGGAACAGGTGCCAGTTGCTGTTTTCGAAGTCAGCCGGCGGCAGTTGCGCGCCGTACTTTTCTTCGAAATCACTGCCGAAACATTTGAAGTAGTGCTGTGCCAGGTGCTGGCGATGGGCGGTGATCTTCTCGATGTGGGCAAACTGCCCCAGGCCGATGGCCGCAGCGATGTCGGTCATGTTGAACTTGCCGCCCAGTACATCCACGTCCAGGCCGTCGAAGCCGGTGCGGGTGACGCCCTGCAGGCGGTATTTTTCCGCCAGGCGGGCTTCTTCGGCATTGTTCAACACCAGGCAACCGCCCTCGGAAGAGGTGATGTTCTTGTTGGCCTGGAAGCTGAACGATACAAAGTCCCCGGTGGAGCCGATGCGCTCGCCATCCCAGCTGGAGCCCAGGGCCTGGGCGGCGTCTTCGACAATGCGCAGGTTGTACTTGTTGGCCAGTGCGTACAGCATCGGCATGTCCAAGGGCAGGCCGGCCAGGTACACCGGGATGATCGCCTTGGTGCGCGGGGTGATTGCGGCTTCCACCTGGGCCAGGTCGATATTGCGGGTGACCGGGTCGATGTCGGCGAACACCGGCGTGGCACCTACTTCCAGGATCACGTTGGCTGTTGCGACCCAGGAGATTGGTGTGGTGATGACTTCATCGCCGGGCCCGATACCGGCGATACGCAAGGCGATCTCCATGGTGCAAGTGCCCGAGTTGAAGGTGCGCACCGGCCGGCCGCCAAAGTATTCCGACAGCTGTGCTTCGAACGCCTGCACTTTCGGCCCGCTGGTGATCCAGCCCGAGCGCAGTACATCGCCGACCGCCGAGATGGTGGCTTCATCGATGGTAGGTTTGGAGAACGGCAGAAAGGGCTGTTGGCTCATGACGACGAAGGCATCCGTTTCAGATTGGCGATGAGTAAGCGAGGGTTCAGTCCCGGCATGGTGGCACGGTTAGACTGAATATAGCCTGTCGCCTGTGAATGAATCGTCATGCACGGACACGGAAGTGCCGCTTGAACGGCGGCATTTCCTGTTGCCGGTCAGAAGTACACACGGGTTTCAAAGAACACACTCTGCTCCTTGAGCTTGCCCTTGAGCTGTTCATCACGAGCGTTTATCCGGTTGGTGAAGGTGTTGTAGCCGGTCTCGATACGGCCCATGTCCACGTAGCGCCAACCTGTGCCAAAGGAAATGCGGTCGTTGACCTTGGCATCCAGGCCCAAGCCTACGCTGTAGGCAAAATTATATTGGCGGTGGCTGGCAAAGCGACGGGTGTCATTGCTCTGAAAACCCTCGGCATCAATTTGTGCGACGCCCATCCCCGCCATGCCGTAGAACGACAGCCAATGGGTGAGCGGTATGTTTTTATAGCCGTTGACCATCACGCGCTGACTGTCCGCTTCAAGACGGTTGACGTTGGCATTGAAGGGCGACCAGAAGGAGTCGAAGGTCGAGCTGCCGGAGAGGGTGTATTCCCCTTCCGCGCGCCAGCCATTGGCGAAGGCATAACCTACTGCGTAGGATCCGGTGAATGTTTTAGTGCTATCAGGCGCTTCCACTCGTTCGGTGACGCGCGGGCTGGTCAACAGTGCACTGGATAGATTCTGGCGTGCACTGTTAAATTTTGCCGAGCCGTACCAGGCCTCTGCCTGTGCATAAGGCGTTGCAATAGCAGTGAGGAACAGAAAGGAAGATAGTTTTCGCATGGTTATCGATTCACTGAGGGGAAGGGTGGAATCGATAGCTTGTCGCCGGGTGAGCGCAGTGATCGAGAGGACTTCTCCTGTTCAATCGTCAACTCATCAGTCTTTGCTGTAGGAAGAAAAGCGGCACAAAAAAGCCGCTCCCAGGGAGCGGCTGTTTTAACCGGCGGTTTTACTCGGCGGCGATAGCGTTTTTCGCCAGGATAGCGTTGGCCAGCTCCATATCCGTGGCCTGCAGGCCAGGGTTATCGGCGCGGACTTTTTGCATGGCGGCTTCCAGGTACGGGCCGCGGATACCGCCGTCGCTGGCAACGAAGCTGCCTGCGTCGTCTTGTGCGGCAACCACCAGCTTGTGGTCCTTGAAGGTCAGGTAGGTCGAGCCGGTAGTGGCGCCCGACGAGATGACATTGCGCCAGAAACTGTCGGCCATGGCTGAACCGACAGGAAGGGAAAGCACAGCGAGGGTAGCGACAGCATATTTAAGACGCATGATGGGTGACTCCGGGTGGGTGATCTGTACCGTTTGATTGCAGTTAGCCCAGCCGAGTTCCATCACAGACTAAACAGTTTCTACCTTCAAGATCACGCCATCGAGGCCCACCACACGCACTTGAGCGCCTACTGGGCTGTCAGGCCCGGTCACCATCCAGACGCCATCACCGACTTTTACCTTGCCCCGACCCTCCACAATCGCCTGATGCACCACGAACACGCGGCCGATCAGCTCCGAGCCACGCTCGTTGAGCCCCGGCTGGTCACTGGCTTTGGCACTGCTGCGCTGGCGTCTCCACCAGTACACCGCCGTCAATATCGACAGCACAGCGAACAGCAACAGTTGCCACTCCAGCCCGAGCGGCGGCACCAGAAACTTGATCACGCCCACGGCTGCCGCAGCTATGCCCATCCACAGCAGGTAGCCACCGGCGCCGAATACTTCAAGAATCAATAGCACTGTACCCAGTGCGAGCCAATCCCAGAACGAAAGATGCTGCAGGAAATCCCACATGGCGATCGCCTCAGGCTTTCTTGTTGTCGAAGGTTGCCTTGACGATTTCGCCGATGCCGCCGACAGCGCCGATCACCTGGCTGGCTTCCAGCGGCATCAGGATCACTTTGCTGTTATTGGCCGACGCCAATTTGCCAAGGGCATCGATGTATTTCTGCGCGACGAAGTAGTTGATGGCCTGTACGTTGCCGGTGGCAATCGCTTCGGAAACCACCTGGGTCGCGCGGGCCTCAGCCTCTGCCTGACGCTCACGGGCTTCAGACTCCAGGAACGCGGCCTGGCGTCCACCTTCGGCTTCAAGAATCTGTGCCTGCTTCTTGCCTTCGGCCGTCAGGATCGCCGACGCCCGCAGACCTTCGGCTTCCAGGATCTGTGCGCGCTTGATCCGCTCGGCTTTCATCTGGCCGGACATGGCGGCCATCAGGTCGGCGGGCGGGCTGATGTCCTTGATTTCGATCCGGGTGATCTTGATGCCCCACGGCGCCGTGGCTTCATCGACGGTGCGCAGCAGTTTTTCGTTGATGCCGTCGCGCTGGCTGAGCATGGCATCCAGCTCCATGGAGCCGAGCACGGTACGGATATTGGTTTGCAGCAGGTTGCGGATAGCGTGTTCGAGGTTGTTGACCTCGTAGGCGGCCTGGGCGGTATTGACCACCTGGAAGAAGCACACGGCGTCGATCTGCACGGTGGCGTTGTCGGCGGTGATGACTTCCTGGGGCGGGATATCCAGCACGCTTTCCATCACGTTGATCTTGCGGCCGATGCGGTCCATGACCGGGATGATGATGTTCAGACCCGGCTTGAGGGTGTTGGTGTACCGGCCGAAGCGCTCGACGGTCCACTGATAGCCCTGGGGTACCACCTTGAAGCCCATGAACAGGATGGCGATGGCCAGGCCCACGAAAAGAAGCAGTACGGTTCCGATCTGCATAGCGATTCCCTATCTGTTGGTGTCAGTTAAACGACGTTCGGCGGATTGTAACGGTCTTGTCACCGATAAGGACGGTTTCAGCACGGGGTAATCAACGCATTTGTTACCGAATCCCCAGGCGTCACTCGCAATACCTCGGCCATTGTGGTCAGCCCCGCCTTGACTTTACCCACGCCGGCCATGCGCAGGCCGCACATGCCTTGCGCCACCGCCTCCCTGCGCAGGGACTGCGCGTCGGCGCCTGGCGTGATCAGCGCCTTGAGCGAGTCATTCAGCACCATGATCTCGTAGACCCCGGCGCGCCCGCGAAACCCGCTGTTTCGGCATTCTGCACACCCTACCGCTTCGTGAGCATCGCCCGCCACCCGCTTGCAATGAGGGCACAGCAAGCGCACCAAGCGCTGCGCCATTACGCCCAATAACGTCGCCTTGATCAAATAATGAGCAATGCCCAGTTCCTGCAAGCGGCTGATGGCGCTGGGCGCATCGTTGGTGTGCAGCGTCGAGAGCACCAAATGCCCGGTCAATGCGGCCTGGATCGCCATCTCGGCGGTTTCCTGGTCGCGGATCTCGCCGATCATGATGATGTCCGGGTCCTGGCGAAGCAGGGCTCGGATGCCGTTGGCGAACGTCAGGTCGATATTGGGCTGTACCTGCATTTGATTAAACGCCGGCTCGACCATCTCGATCGGGTCTTCCACGGTGCAAAGATTGACCTCCCGGGTCGCCAAGTGTTTGAGCGTGGTGTAGAGGGTGCTGGTCTTGCCTGAACCGGTAGGCCCCGTGACCAGGATGATGCCGTTGGTGTGGCGCGTCATGTCGTGCCATCGCTGCTGGTCCTCGGCCGACAAGCCCAGCTCGTCAAAGTCCTTGAGCAGCACCTGCGGGTCGAAAATCCGCATCACCAGTTTCTCGCCAAAGGCAGTGGGCAAGGTCGACAGCCGCAACTCGACTTCTGTGCCGGCAGGGCTTTTGGTCTTGACCCGACCGTCCTGGGGTTTGCGTTTTTCCGCCACGTTCATCCGCCCGAGGCTTTTCAGGCGGCTGACCACCGCCATCGTCACTTGGGGTGGAAATTGATAGACGTCGTGCAGCAGCCCATCAATGCGAAAGCGCACGCGTCCTTGCTCACGGCACGGCTCGATATGAATATCACTGGCCCGCTGGGCGAACGCGTATTGCAACAGCCAGTCGACGATATTGACGATATGCGCGTCGTTGGCGTCCGGCTCCTGGTCGCTGGCGCCGAGGTTGAGCAACTCGACGTTGCCAGGCCCCGCCACCTTTTGATCCGCACCGCTGACGGACTTCGCCAGCCGGTAGAATTCGCTGATACAACGCTGAATGTCCTGGGGGTTGGCAACCACGCGCCTGATCGAGCGCTGGAGCACTTGTGCCAGTCCCGATTCCCAGCTGGTGATATGGGGCTGGGCGCTGGCAACGGTGACGGTCTGCGCGTCCACGGCTACCGCAAGGATGGCGTGGCATTGGGCAAACGCGTGGGACATCAGCGGCACGACCGTTGCGACATCGATCTTCAGCGGGTCGATACGCCAATAAGGTTGCCCCACATGTTGGGCAAGCCACTGGGTCAGGGTTTCCAGGGAAGGCCCATGGGCGGCGATGCACTCCAACGGATGCTGGGCGTTGCCGGCGGGCAGCGCTGATAAGCGCTGCGCGATGTCGGGAGCAATCACCCCTTCCTCGACCAGCGCCGGGAGCAACTGATGCAGTTCCAATCGGTGATCAGCAGACATGAAGGTGTTCCTGGGTAGCCTCGGACGACATTTCAGGCTAGCCAGCCGCCGAATATCTTCCTCCCAGCGTATGTTGCAGGCCTTTACCGAGCTGCTGCCGCCACGGCCGCAGGCCCCACTGAATCAGCGCGCCACACATGCAGCGTGCACACGCTGATCAGGTTTCGAATCTTTTCGGCGATCACTTGGGCGCGATGCCAGCTCAGGCTATCCATCACGATATCGATGTTCAGCAGGTCTTCCTGGCGGCTCACGTTGACCTGGCTCGGTGTCAGGAACTGCAACGCAAAATAGTTGAGTACCCGACACAACACATCGGGCTCCGCCTCGGCGACGATCCGGTAATGCGCCTGGCAATGGGCGCTGCTGGCAGCCCACACATCGACACGGGTCAGGGGGTGAGTGGTTTCGACGGCATGCATGCTGATTCTCCAGATTCGACTGGAGAAATTTTTACATTCGCGTCGGGAGATTTCTTATCTAAGATGAGCCTGATTTGCGTTTTATTGAATCAATCAATTCATAAAGTCCATACATAAAGGTATTTTTATGCACAGCGAATTGGACGCCTACGACCGCCGCATCCTGGCCCTGCTGCAAGAGGACGCCTCGCTGTCCAGCGCGCAGATCGCCGAACAGGTCGGACTGTCCCAGTCGCCGTGCTGGCGACGCATCCAGCGGCTCAAGGAGGAAGGAGTGATTCGCGGCCAGGTCACTCTGCTGGATCGCAAGAAGATCGGCCTGAATACGCAGATCTTTGCCGAGGTCAAACTCAACGCCCACGGCCGATCCAACTTCACCGAGTTCACCGACGCGATTCGTGGGTTTCCGGAAGTGCTGGAGTGCTATGTGCTGATGGGGGCGGTGGATTTTCTGCTGCGCATCGTGACGTCGGACATTGAGGCGTACGAGCGGTTTTTCTTCGAGAAGTTATCGATGGTGCCGGGGATTCAGGAGGTCAACTCGATCGTGGCGCTGTCCGAGATCAAGTCGACCACCAGCCTGCCAGTATTGCGCTGACAGGATCGGCCTCATCGGGGGCTAGGCCCCCGATGGCGATATTACAGGCGCAGCAGGGTCTTCCAGGCACGGTTCTGATACACCGCAATCGCCTGATGCATGCGCGCATCCAGCGACTCGTCGGTGATCGGCTGGTTGGCCAGTTGCGCCAGCTTGTTCAGCTCGCCGTACAAACGATCCAGTTCCGCAATGTCCACCACGTTACGCGCATGGTGCAGCCAGGCCTGGATGCGTTCGATGCGCGGCAGTTGCTCGGCCAGGTCTTCCGGTTGCTGCTGGTAGCGCGGCAGTTGCAGGGCGACGGCATCGTCGGCCAGCAGGCGCGGCAGCCAGTTGGTGATTTGCGCGGCGCCCTGGCGGTTGCCGCGCACGTTGCGGTCGGCAGTCCAGGTGCGGGCCATCAGCCAGCGTGACATGTTCAGCGAGAACAAGCCCCAGCGCACGTCGTCCAATTCTTCGGCAAACTGCTCGGGTGCGGCTTTGCGGATGTCTTCGTCGTCGTCACCGGCCTGGACCAGTGGGCGCCAGTCTTCCAGCAGTGCATCGAGTGCGCTGCGCAGTTCGCTGGTGGATTGACGCGGTGCGGCCTGGCCTAGGCTGCCGATCAGGGCGCGCAGTTCGCCGAGGTTGTCGACCCAGTCCTGCAGCAGACGCCAGTGGCCATTGAAGCGGTATTGCTCGGCCAGGCGCTGGCTGCTGCCGAGCAGGTGCCACATGATTGCGGCGAAGGCGTCGTCCAGCGGCATTTCGGCGTGGATCTGCGGCGCCGGCAGGCTCAGGGAGTAGCTGCTGGCTTCGTACAGGCGGTAGCCGCGCTCGGCCTTGCTGATGTCACACGGCATCAGTGCGAGGGTGGCGGCCAGCTCGGCGGCCAACTCCAGCAGCGCAGCCGGCTCGCCTTCGCGCAGTTCCAGTTCCAGCTCGCAGATTTCTTCTTTCTGCTTACCCACGACCACATGGCCCAGGTCCAGGGCGGCTTCGATCACCACCTTGGCCTTGCCACGGCCCCAGGCGATTTCGGCGCGCTCGCGCACGAAGTCGGTGGTGAAGATCGGCTTGAGGGTCTTTTTGTCCAGATCGGCCAGTTGCTCGGGCCAGCAGTCGCCGTCGAGTTTCTTCACGTCGAGCTTGGCCTTGGGCAGGTCCCAGTTGTACTCATTGCGTTCCGATAGGCCGGCGACGCTTTGGCCACGGGTCTTGAGGGTCTGGATAATCTCGTCACCGTCCTTGCGCAGGCGCAGGGCGACTTTGGCCTGGGCCAGGTCACGCTCGGGGGTGTCGAAGTACTGGTTCATCAACTCACGGCGTTCCCAGCCACTTTTGTTGCGTTTTTTCAGTAGCGGGTGCTCACGCAGCGCGGCGAGTGTTTCGCGGCTGACGCGGAGCTTGATTTCGGTTTCTTTCTGCATGGCCGGAAAATCCAGGATCGGGAGCGCAGCCGGGGAAAAGAGTGGCTGCCAAGGTCGTGCAGTGTACAGGACTGAGCCCGGCAACGCGCCGCAACGGTTTATTGTCTCGTGCAGATGCCTCTATAGTGGGGCTCATCCGGGAAGTAGGGAGACCGCGTATGCCGTTACCGTCCATGAAAGAGCAGTTCGCCGCGCTGATTGCCGCGCCTTCGGTGAGTTGCACCCAAGTGTCTCTCGACCAGACCAACCGCCCGGTGATCGATTTGCTCGCCGGTTGGTTGGGCGACCTGGGGTTCTCCATTGACATCCAACCGGTCAGCCCCGGCAAATTCAACCTGCTGGCCAGCTTTGGCACAGGCCCCGGCGGCCTGGTATTGGCCGGCCATAGCGACACCGTTCCTTATGACGCTGCGTTGTGGAAGACCGATCCGCTCAAGCTGACGGAAGTCGACGGCCGCTGGGTAGGATTGGGCAGTTGCGACATGAAGGGTTTTTTCGCGCTGGCGATTGAAGCGGTGTTGCCGCTGCTGGACCAACCGTTCAAGCAACCGTTGCTGATCCTCGCCACCTGCGATGAAGAAAGCTCCATGTCCGGTGCCCGGGCATTGGCCGAAGCCGGGCGCCCGTTGGGCCGCGCGGCGGTGATCGGTGAACCGACCGGCCTCAAGCCGATCCGCCTGCACAAAGGCGTGATGATGGAGCGTATCGACATTCTGGGCCAAAGCGGCCATTCGTCGGACCCAAGCCTGGGACACAGCGCCCTGGAAGCCATGCATGACGCCATCGGCGAGCTGCGCGGCCTGCGCCTGGCCTGGCAGCGCGAGTACCGCAATCCACAATTCAGCGTGCCGCAACCGACCATGAACTTCGGCTGTATCCATGGTGGCGACAACCCCAACCGTATCTGCGGCCAGTGCTCCCTGGAATTCGACCTGCGGCCCTTGCCGGGCATGGATCCCGAAGTGCTGCGTGCGGCTATCCGGCAAAAGCTCGAACCCCTGGCCGAGCGCCATAAGGTCAAGATCGACTACGCGCCGTTATTCCCCGCAGTGCCGCCGTTCGAGCAGGTCGAAGACGCCGAGTTGGTGCGGGTCGCGGAACGATTGACCGGGCATCGTGCCGAAGCAGTAGCGTTCGGCACCGAAGCGCCTTATCTTCAGCGCCTTGGTTGTGACACCCTGGTGCTCGGCCCTGGCGACATCGCCTGTGCCCATCAACCGGGCGAGTACCTCGAAATGTCACGCTTGACGCCTACAGTGCGTCTATTGCGGGAACTGATCGAACATTACTGCCTGAAACCTGCGTAAATTAACCCCTGTCCATTCGTACATAAGGAGAGCGAGCGTGTCGCCAAGCCTGTTCCGACGATAACCATCAGCCCGCTGTGCGTTTTCACGACTCATCCTTTTTCGGCTGCTTTTTATTACAGGCCCAGGTTCCATGCCCGACTACGTTAATTGGCTTCGTCACGCTTCGCCCTACATCAATGCCCACCGCGACTGCACCTTTGTGGTCATGTTGCCCGGCGACGGTGTGGATCATCCGAATTTCGGCAATATCGTCCACGACCTGGTGCTGCTCCACAGCCTGGGCGTGCGTCTGGTGCTGGTGCACGGTTCGCGCCCACAGATCGAAGCGCGCCTTGAAGCGCGCGGCCTGGTCCCGACTTACCATGAAGGCATGCGCATCACCGATGCCGCGACGCTGGAGTGTGTGATCGACGCGGTCGGCCACCTGCGTATCGCCATCGAAGCGCGCCTGTCGATGGACATGGCCTCGTCGCCGATGCAGGGCTCGCGCCTGCGGGTGGCCAGCGGCAACCTGGTGACGGCGCGGCCTATCGGTGTGCTTGACGGCGTGGATTACCACCACACCGGCGAAGTGCGCCGGGTCGATCGCAAGGGCATCAATCGCCTGCTGGATGAGCGCTCCATTGTGCTGCTGTCGCCCCTGGGCTATTCGCCGACGGGGGAGATCTTCAACCTGGCCTGCGAAGACGTCGCCACCCGCGCCGCCATCGACCTGGGGGCGGACAAGCTGCTGCTGTTCGGCGCTGATCTCGGCCTGATCGATGAAAATGGCCGCCTCGTCCGCGAACTGCGCCCGCAACAAGTACCGGCACACCTGCAACGCCTGGGCAGCAGCAACTACCAGTCCGAATTGCTCGATGCGGCGGCCGAGGCCTGTCGTGGCGGGGTAGGGCGCAGCCACATCGTCAGCTACGCCGAAGACGGCGCCTTGCTCACCGAACTGTTCACCCGCGATGGCGGCGGCACGCTGGTAGCCCAGGAGCAATTCGAACGGGTGCGCGAGGCGGCGATTGAAGACGTCGGCGGCTTGCTCGACCTGATCAGCCCCCTGGAAGAACAGGGCATCCTGGTGCGCCGTTCGCGGGAAGTGCTCGAGCGTGAGATCGAGCAGTTCAGCGTGGTGGAGCGCGAAGGCATGATCATCGCGTGTGCGGCGTTGTATCAGATCGCCGATTCGGACGCGGGTGAACTGGCTTGCCTGGCGGTGAACCCGGAGTACCGCCACGGCGGGCGGGGTGACGAGCTGCTGGAGCGTATCGAAACCCGTGCCCGGGCCCAGGGGTTGAAGACGCTGTTCGTACTTACCACGCGGACTGCCCACTGGTTCCGTGAGCGTGGCTTTGTGCCGAGCAGCGTGGATCGCCTGCCATCGGCACGGGCCTCGCTGTACAACTACCAGCGCAACTCGAAGATTTTCGAGAAGGCCTTGTAGAGCCCTACCCCCAAGTCACCGGGCAGGCTCGTGCAAGAGCCTGCCGTCACGCACGACTAAAGTTTAAGCATTCTTGATCTGACGCCGATAACAGGTGGACGGCTATGGATAGAGTGTGGACGCTCGCAACACCTGAACCTTCGAATGGGCGGCTTGGACAGCAAAAGAAACGATTAGTGACACAAAAACTGTAACAAATTGACGGGAGGATGTGCCTTTGGCCATGATGGCGTCGCCTTTTTGATCGTGGGTGACGTATGCAACAGCGCGGCCACACTAATCGATCTAAAAAAGCTCTAACAAATACCCTTTAGGAATTAGCTTGTGTGGCGAGTGGTCTATGCTGGCCTGCCCACGTCACGGAAAGTCTTATTCCTGAATCGTATGAAAAAGAATGAAATAATTCTTTTTGGGTGTATGAAAAACTCATTACCCTGCAGGGACCAAATCAACGGTGGTTAGACGAAGGTAGTAGACACACAAGGTTACGATTGACTTGTCAGTCACTATCCGGTGCTAATCGCGCATCTGTGGATCGAGGGCGTCAGACCCGAGACCAAAGAAATACAAAAATTAGAAACGAGAGGAGCGGTACATGAAGAAGTCCACCTTGGCACTGTCTGTAGCTTTGGGCGTAATCGCTCAGCAAGCAGGCGCTGCCGGTTTCATCGAAGACAGCAAGGCCACACTGGGTCTGCGTAACTTCTACATCAACACTGATAACCGTGATGGCGCCCCTGGTGCCACCACCCGCAGCAAGAACGCCGAGTGGGGCCAAGGCTTCGATCTGCGTTTCATCTCGGGTTACACCCAAGGTACTGTTCAGTTCGGCGTTGATGCAATTGGCCTGTATGGCGTGCGTCTGGATTCAAGCCGTGCAGAACATGGTAACTACAGTGGCACCGCTTCCGGTGGCACCGTGTTCCCAAGTGACGGCAATACCGCTGTCAACGATTACGCCAGCCTGGGCGTGACCGGCAAGGTCAAGATCTCCCAAACCGAGCTGAAGCTGGGCACCCTGCAGCCTAAGCTGCCCGTTATCGTGACCAACGATGGTCGTCTGCTGCCGCAAACCTTCCAAGGTGGCCAGATCACTACCAACGACATCAAGGATTTGACCTTGGTTGCTGGTCAGATCGAGCATGCCAAGGGCCGTAACTCCAGCAACAACGAAGGCTTGTCGCTGGGCGGCGCCAACGGTAGCTCCAACTACAACACAGGCACTTTCGTTAACAAGTTCTACTATGCGGGTGGTGACTACAAAATCACCAAAGACCTGACTGCCCAGTACTACTACGGCAACCTGGAAGACTTCTACAAGCAGCACTTCCTCGGCCTGACGCACAACTGGGCAATCGGCCCGGGCGTTTTGAAGTCTGACCTGCGTTATTTCAACAGCTCTGACGATGGTAAAAACGGCAACACCCCTGCTTACTACACCAACGGTAACTACAACGGCTTCAACGCCGGCAAGGGTAAGGTCGACAACAACCTGTACAGCGGCCTGTTCCTGTACACCGTTGCCGGTCACACCTTCGGTGGTGGTTATCAGGTCAGCAACGGCAGCAGCGACTTCCCTTGGCTGAACCAGGGTGACGGTTCGTCGGCTTACCTGACGACCGACATGCAGATCCAAAAGTTCGCCCGTGCCGGCGAACGTACCTGGCAAGCTCGCTACGCGTATGACTTCGCCAAAGTTGGCGTACCTGGCCTGACGGCGGGTGTTGTTTACCTGAAAGGTAGCGACATCGACACTATCGCCAACAACAACGGTCGTGCTGAAACCACCGGCCAGTCCGAGTGGGAACGCGACATCACCGTTGCCTACGTGATTCCAGAAGGTCCGCTGAAAAACCTCGGCGTTGCCTGGAAAAACGCTATGTGGCGCACCGACCTGGCGAACACCCGTTCCCAGGACGAAAACCGCCTGATCGTCAGCTACTCGCTGCCACTGTTCTAGTAGCGTAAAGCTGTTGTAAGACTGTAAACCTTGCCCGGCGCACGCCGGGCAAGGTGTCTTGCTTTTCAAGTCGGGCTAAACCCCCGCAAGCCCTTCCTGAACCCCTCTTTGTACAGCGTCTCAAGGCCTTCTCGAACCTTGGAAACGATGTTGCGCCTCGCCCTTTCCCGCGTCCAATGAACAGATTTTTAATATTCCTTTATCGTCTAGATAAATCGATATTTATTCTTTTTAAATAATCCGCAATCCATGCACAGTGGGCTCCATAAGCACTCACCAGGAGCCACACCATGAGCCTAAGACTGGGCGATATCGCCCCCGACTTCGAACAGGATTCCAGCGCCGGCAAGATTCGTTTCCACGAATGGCTGGGCGACAGCTGGGGTGTGTTGTTTTCCCACCCGGCGGACTTCACCCCGGTGTGCACCACTGAGCTGGGCTTCACCGCCAAGCTCAAGGACGAGTTCGCCAAGCGCGGCGTCAAGGCCATCGCCCTGTCGGTGGACCCGGTGGATTCGCACCACAAGTGGATCGAGGACATCAACGAAACCCAGGACACGGTCGTCAACTTCCCGATCCTGGCTGACGCGGACCGCAAGGTTTCGGACCTCTACGACCTGATCCACCCGAATGCCAGTGACACCCTCACCGTGCGTTCCTTGTTCGTGATCGACCCGCACAAGAAGATCCGCCTGACCATCACCTACCCGGCCAGCACCGGCCGTAACTTCCATGAAATCCTGCGGGTCATCGACTCGCTGCAACTGACCGACAACTACAAAGTCGCCACCCCCGCCAACTGGCAGGACGGTGATGAAGTGGTGATCGTGCCGTCGCTCAAGGATGAGGAAGAGATCAAGAAGCGCTTTCCGAAGGGGTATCGGGCGGTGAAGCCGTATTTGCGGCTTACTCCACAGCCCAATCGTTGAAACTGAATCACAGCAGGGGTTTTCAGGCCGTTTCGACGGCCTTTTTTTTCGCCTGGCGGTTTATAAATCTTATATGCATTTAAAGAATAAACAAATGAAAAAATAAGATTTATAGATATATAAATCTGCTGATAAGGTCTGTTCCATCTTGGCGCCATCGCCACACAGCGAACCGCCGGCACTTGCTCAAGGAATTCCTGCATGTTGGTCGTAACACTTGGAGGCAGTCCCAGCCAGCGTTCCCGCTCCGGGGTCTTGCTGGAAAAAACCCGTCAGTGGTTGCAAGACAAAGGCGTTGAAGTGGTGAGTTACCAGATACGGGACTTCCCGGCTGAAGACTTGCTGCATGCACGCTTCGACAGCCCCAAGGTCATTGACCTGCTGCAACAGGTGGCTAACGCGGATGGCCTGGTGATCGCCACGCCGGTGTACAAGGCTTCGTTCTCCGGGGCGTTGAAAACCGTGCTCGACCTGCTGCCCGAGCGCGCCCTGGCCCACAAGGTTGTGCTGCCGATGGCGACCGGCGGCAGCATCGCCCACATGCTGGCGGTGGATTACGCCCTGAAGCCGGTATTGTCGGCCCTCAAAGCCCAGGAGCTGCTCCACGGCATCTTTGCCGAAGACAGCCAGATCGCCTACGGCGAAGGCAGTGCCCAGGCACAACTGGTACCGGTCCTCGAACACCGTTTGCACGAGGCCCTGGAGACGCTTTATGGCGCCATGGCCCGTCGTCCGAAACCGTTGGACCCGCATGTGTTGAATGAACGTTTGTTGAGTGCTCGCTGGAGCATTTAAGTCAGCCTCACCGCTATATAGATGTACTCACCTTACTCAGCCGCCAACGGCCAAGCAGGTGCAGCCAACCCCCTCATCGCATTATTTGGAGAGAGCGCCATGCGCACTGTCATCTTGCGTCGTGGTCTGGTCGCACTGTTTGCTGCGGCTGTGTCCTTCGGCGCCATTGTTCAGGCTCAAGCTGCCGAGACCCTGCGGATCGGTTACCAGAAATACGGCACCCTGGTGCTGCTCAAGGCCAAGGGTACCCTGGAAAAACGCCTGGCCGCTCAAGGTGTGCAGGTGCAATGGACCGAGTTTCCCGGCGGTCCGCAACTGCTCGAAGGCCTGAACGTGGGTTCCATCGACTTCGGTGTCACCGGCGAAACCCCGCCGGTCTTCGCCCAGGCCGCCGGTGCCGACCTGCTCTACGTGGCCTACGAGCCGCCAGCGCCAACCAGTGAAGCGATCCTGGTGCCGAAAGACTCGACGATCAAATCGGTGGCCGAGCTCAAGGGCAAGAAAGTCGTGCTCAACAAAGGCTCCAACGTGCACTACCTGCTGGTGCGTGCCCTGGAAGACGCCGGCCTGAAATACACCGACGTGCAGACCGTGTTCCTGCCGCCCGCCGATGCCCGTGCCGCCTTCGAGCGTGGCAGCGTGGATGCGTGGGTGATCTGGGACCCGTACCAGGCCGCCGCCGAGAAGCAACTGCAAGCGCGCACCCTGCGTGACGGCACCGGCATCGCCGACAACCACCAGTTCTACCTGGCCACCAAGCCATACGCCGAAAAGCATCCGGAAGTGGTCAAGGCGCTGATCGAAGAAGTGCGCGCGGTGGGCGAGTGGTCCAAGGCCAACCCCCAGGAAGTCACCGAGCAAGTCGCGCCGCTGCTGGGCCTGCCGGCAGACATCACCCTGACCTCGGTGAAACGCCAGGGCTATGGCGCGCTGTTCCTGACCCCGGAAGTGGTGGCGGCCCAGCAGAAAATCGCCGATAGCTTCTACCAACTCAAATTGATCCCCAAGCCCTTGAACATCAAGGACGTGATCTGGACGCCACCGGCTGCCGTGGCTAAAGCGCCGTAATCCGATTTCTTCAGGAGACAACTCCATGAGCCTCACTATTTTCTGGTTCCTGCCTACCCACGGCGACGGCCATTACCTTGGCACCGCCGAAGGCGCTCGCGCCGTTGATCACGGTTATCTGCAGCAAGTGGCCCAGGCCGCTGACCGCCTGGGATTCGGCGGGGTACTGATCCCCACCGGTCGCTCCTGCGAAGACTCGTGGCTGGTGGCCGCCTCGCTGATCCCGGTGACCCAGCGTTTGAAATTCCTTGTCGCGCTGCGCCCCGGGATCATTTCCCCGACGGTGGCCGCGCGCCAGGCCGCGACCCTGGACCGCCTGTCCGGCGGCCGTGCGTTGTTCAACCTGGTAACCGGTGGTGACCCGGAAGAGCTGGCCGGCGATGGCTTGTTCCTCAGTCACGAGGAGCGTTATCAGGCTTCGGTGGAATTCACCCGCATCTGGCGTCGTGTGCTGGAAGGCGAAACCGTGGATTACGACGGCGAGCACATCAGCGTCAAAGGCGCCAAGTTGCTCTACCCGCCGATCCAGCAACCGCGCCCGCCGCTGTACTTCGGCGGTTCCTCCGAAGCGGCCCAGGACCTCGCCGCCGAACAAGTGGAGATGGTGCTGACCTGGGGCGAGCCACCGGCCGCGGTCGCCGAGAAGATCGAGCAGGTGCGGGCCAAGGCGGCGAAACTCGGGCGCACCGTGCGCTTCGGCATTCGTCTGCATGTGATCGTGCGCGAAACCAACGAAGAAGCCTGGAAAGCCGCCGACAAACTGATCTCCCATCTCGACGACGACACCATCGCCCGTGCCCAGGCTTCCCTGGCGCGCTTCGATTCCGTCGGCCAGCAGCGCATGGCGGCCTTGCATGGCGGCAACCGCGACAACCTGGAAGTCAGCCCCAACCTGTGGGCCGGCGTCGGCCTGGTGCGTGGCGGTGCGGGCACCGCGCTGGTGGGCGATGGCCCGACGGTTGCAGAACGGGTCAAGGAGTACGCCGCGCTGGGCATCGACACCTTTATCTTCTCCGGTTATCCACACCTGGAAGAGTCCTATCGGGTCGCCGAGCTGCTGTTCCCGCACCTGGATATCGAACGTCCGGAGTTGCCGAAAAGCGCCGGTTACGTGAGCCCGTTCGGTGAGATGGTCGCCAACGACATCCTTCCCAAAGCTGCGTCACAGAGCTGAGGCGGCGCCATGACTTTTGAAAAATTGAGCCATCGCGTGGCGCCCTGGGTGCTGCCGATTCTATTGCTGGCGGTGTGGCAGTTGTCGGTGTCGGCGGGCTGGTTGTCGACACGCATCCTGCCGGCGCCCAGTGCGGTGATTGAGGCTGGGGTCAACCTGGTGCGCAGCGGCGAAATCTGGACGCACCTGGCCATCAGTGGCTGGCGTGCCGGCCTGGGCTTTGTGATCGGTGGCAGCATCGGCCTGGCGCTGGGGTTTATCACCGGCCTGTCGACGTGGGGCGAACGCCTGCTGGACAGCTCGGTGCAGATGATCCGCAACGTGCCGCACCTGGCGCTGATTCCGCTGGTGATCCTATGGTTTGGCATCGACGAGACCGCGAAGATTTTCCTGGTCGCCCTCGGCACGCTGTTCCCGATCTACCTCAACACCTACCACGGCATCCGCAACGTCGACCCGGCGCTGGTAGAAATGTCGCGCAGCTATGGCTTGTCCGGTTTCAGCCTGTTCTGGCAAGTGATCCTGCCGGGCGCGCTGCCATCGATCCTGGTGGGCGTGCGCTTTGCCCTGGGCTTTATGTGGCTGACGCTGATCGTGGCGGAAACCATCTCTGCCAGCTCCGGCATTGGTTACCTGGCGATGAACGCCCGCGAATTCCTGCAAACCGACGTGGTGGTGTTGGCCATCGTGATGTACGCGATTCTCGGCAAACTGGCCGACCTGGCTGCGCGTGGCCTGGAGCGGGTTTGGCTGCGCTGGCATCCGGCGTATCAAGTGAATAAAGGCGGTGCGGCATGACGGCTCAACAACCTCCGCGCCTGCTCAAGGGGATCCCCCTGGCGGTGCGCAAATTGCGCAAATCCTTTGGCGCACGGGAAGTGCTCAAAGAGATTGACCTGCACATTCCGGCGGGCCAGTTCGTCGCCGTGGTGGGTCGCAGCGGTTGCGGCAAAAGTACCTTGCTGCGTCTGCTGGCCGGTCTGGACAAGGCCAGCGGCGGCGAGCTGCTGGCCGGTTCCGCACCGCTGAGCGAAGCGATTGAAGACACGCGGCTGATGTTCCAGGAAGCACGTTTGCTGCCCTGGAAAAAGATCATCGACAACGTGGGCCTGGGCCTTAAAGGCAACTGGCGTCCCAAGGCGCTGGAGGCCCTGGAAGCGGTCGGCCTGGCCGAGCGTGCCAATGAGTGGCCGGCGGCATTGTCCGGTGGCCAGAAGCAGCGTGTGGCCCTGGCCCGCGCCTTGATCCACCAGCCGCGCCTGCTGCTGCTCGACGAACCGCTGGGCGCCCTGGACGCCCTCACCCGTATCGAGATGCAGCAACTGATCGAAAACCTCTGGCAAAAACACGGCTTCACCGTGTTGCTGGTAACCCATGACGTCAGCGAAGCCGTGGCCATTGCCGACCGGGTGATCCTGATCGAAGACGGTGAAATCGGCCTCGACCTGATCGTCGATCTGCCGCGCCCACGGGCCCGAGGCTCACATCGCCTGGCCGCACTGGAAGCGCAAGTACTCAACCGTGTGCTGTCGTTGCCCGGCACACCGCCGGAACCCGAACCTGTTTCACCGCTGCCTACGCAACTGCGTTGGGCTCAATAACTCATAGAGGAACACCATCATGACTATCAAAGCCATCAACGTGCGTAACCAGTTCAAAGGCACCATCAAGGAAATCGTGGTCGGCGACGTGCTGTCGGAAATCGATGTGCAGACCGCCTCCGGTATCGTCACTTCCGTGATCACCACGCGCTCCGTCAAAGAGCTGGAGCTGGTGATTGGCAGTGAAGTGATTGCCTTTGTGAAGTCGACTGAGGTGTCGATCGCCAAGTTGTGATTTGCGTCGCTCTTGAGGCCGTCATCGGGGGCTTGCCCCCGATGAGGCCAGTCCGGCCAGCACAAAACTCAGCGCTTGGGCAGGTAAGCCGGCAAATACAGCCCCACATACGCATCAAAAACCCGCATCCCTTCCTCCGCCATACGCGGCGTAATCAGCCCATGCTGATGCACCGAACGCGCATACACGCGATCACTCAATTCCAACGCCAGCGCAAACACATCCACATCGGTTGGCAAACTCGGCACTTCAAAGTGGCGGTCGAACACCTCCAGCATCAAATCCCCCAACTCCAGATCATGCTGGCGGTCCGCCTGGGTCACTTCGGTCAGCCCGTGCTGGGCCAGGATCAACTGGCGCGCGGCGGCGTCGTTGCTGTAGATGGTCAGCATGCGCTGTTCGACGATGTAGGACAGGTCGCGCCAATGCTTGAGTGAAACATGCTCGATGGGGGCCTGGATGGCGCAGCGGAAGGCTGCATGTATATCGGCGGTCAGTGCCTCCAGCAGCGCCGGCACACTGGCGAAAAAGTGATACACCGACGACGGCGGAATCTGCGCGCGCTCGGCCACGCTGTAGATCGACAAACTCGCCACGCCTTCGGCGGCCAGCAAGGTGCGGGCGGCATCGAGAATCGCGTCGATCCGTGCCTGGCTGCGGGCGCGGGGTTTGCGAGGGGCGGCGGGGCGGGTGGGCATGGAAGTCTCCTACAAGGCAGCGGGCATTGTACGCAGAGCCTGGGGATGATCCATACCGCTTGTTGTGGTGAGCGGGCTTGCCCCGCGCTGGGCTGCGAAGCGGCCCCAATAAAAACGCCGCATTCTGACAGGCAGAATGCGGCGTCTGGTTTTAGGGCGGCTTCGCCACCCAGCGCGGGACAAGCCCGCTCACCACAGCAAGCCCGCTCACCACATTTAATGCAGCCGGTTAAACGGTATGCAGGTACCAGTTGTACTCAAGGTCGGAGATGGAGTGTTCGAACTCTTCCAGCTCACTTTCCTTACAGGCGACGAAGATATCGATGTATTTAGGATCGATGTACTTGGCCATCACCTCGCTGTCGTCCAACTCGCGCAGGGCATCGCGCAGGTTGTTCGGCAGGCTCTGTTCGTTCTGCTCGTAGCTGTTGCCTTCCACGGGTGCGCCCGGTTCGATCTTGTTGGTCAGGCCGTGGTGCACGCCTGCCAGGACCGAAGCCATCAGCAGGTAAGGGTTGGCGTCGGCACCGGCCACACGGTGTTCGATACGTACGGCGTCGGACGAGCCGGTCGGTACGCGAATCGCCACGGTGCGGTTGTCCAGGCCCCAGCACGGCGAGTTCGGCACGTAGAACTGTGCGCCGAAACGACGGTAGGAGTTGACGTTAGGGCACAGGAACGCCATTTGGGCGGGTAGGGTCTCGAGCACACCGCCGATCGCGTGACGCAATGCGGCGTTCTGCTCGGGATCCTCGCTGGCAAAGATGTTCTTGCCGTCCTTGTCCAGGATCGAGATGTGTACGTGCAAACCGTTGCCAGCCTGGCCTGGGTAAGGCTTGGCCATGAAGGTGGTGTCCATCTCATGGTCGTAGGCGATGTTCTTGATCAGGCGCTTGAGCAACACTGCGTAGTCGCAGGCCTTGATCGGGTCGGCCACGTGGTGCAGGTTCACTTCGAACTGCGCCGGGGCACTTTCCTTGACGATGGCGTCGGCCGGGATGCCTTGCTCTTTGGCACCTTCAAGGATGTCCTGGAGGCAGTCGACGTATTCGTCGAGGTCGTCGATCAGGTAAACCTGTGTCGAGTGCGGGCGTTTGCCGGAGATCGGCGAGCGGGGCGGTTGTGGGCGGCCGTTCACATTCTCCTGGTCGATCAGGTAGAACTCAAGCTCGAAGGCGGCGCAGATGGTCAGACCGAGGTCGTCAAACTTGCTTACAACTTGGCGGAGCACTTCGCGCGGATCGGCGAAGAAAGGTTCACCTTCAAGTTCGTGCATGGTCATCAGCAATTGCGCGGTAGGGCGCTTTTGCCAAGGTTCATTGCACAGGGTGTCAGGGATCGGATAACAGATTCGGTCAGCATCACCGATGTCCAGGCCCAGGCCGGTGCTTTCCACCGTCGAGCCATTGATATCCAGGGCAAATAAAGAGGCAGGCAGGTTAATGCCCTTCTCGTAAACCTTGTGGAGGCTGGTGCGTTCGATGCGCTTACCGCGCACCACACCATTCATATCCGCAATTAGAAGGTCTACGTACAGAACCTCAGGATGATCCTTAAGGAACGCGTTCGCTTCGTTAAGCTGAACGGCACGCGGGGGTACCGACATGATGCAACACCTTTGTTGTTAAAAATATCAATCATTGATCTTTTCTGGTTTCAGTCAACCCGAACGGCATGCCGAAGTCAAGCGAGGCCTTTTTTGCCCTAAAAAAGCGCCGTGACCGCACTTTTGGGGCTTTTTGGGGCGGTTTTTTCGGTTTGACCGGCTTGGGACTCGCAGGCTTGAGCGGGCCGTGTTGTATTTTTTACGGGGGTGTTGTGTAAAAAAATGAACAAGGCTAAGCTCGATTCAAACCCATAACAGCAATAATACCGGGGTGCTTCATGTCTCGCCTGCCGCCAATTGGCGTCTCAGCCTGCTTCAGCCAGGCTTTGTCCGCAGTCCGTTCGTCCCGCGTGAATGCCCACGCACCGGCCAATATTCTTGACGGCCCATCCGCTCTCTTTTTTGCCTCCTCGACTGCCACTGACCGGCTGCCATCCGCGCGACCGCTCATGATTCTGCACGACTTTGGCTTGAGGAATGCAACGCTGCAGCAAATGGCAGGTAAGCTCCTACCCTGAACGAAAAAACGACGCGGATGCTGCGTCAACCAACGCCTGGCCTTTAATGGATGCCAGGAAACCCAGCCCAGAGGCATTTATGAGTAACAACCTCGACCAGCTCACCGATTGGTTGAAAGACCACAAGATCACAGAAGTCGAATGCATGATTGGCGACCTGACCGGTATCACCCGGGGCAAGATCTCGCCGACCAACAAGTTCATCGCCGAAAAAGGCATGCGCCTGCCCGAGAGCGTTCTGTTGCAGACCGTGACCGGCGACTATGTCGAAGACGACATCTATTACGAATTGCTCGACCCGGCAGACATCGACATGATCTGCCGCCCCGACCAGAACGCGGTGTTCCTGGTGCCCTGGGCCATCGAGCCGACCGCCCAGGTGATCCACGACACCTACGACAAGCAAGGCAACCCGATCGAGCTGTCGCCGCGCAACGTGCTCAAGAAAGTCCTCAAGCTCTATGCCGACAAAGGCTGGCAGCCCATCGTGGCGCCGGAGATGGAGTTCTACCTGACCAAACGCTGCGAAGACCCGGACTTCCCGCTGCAACCGCCGATCGGTCGGTCCGGGCGCCCGGAGACCGGCCGCCAATCCTTCTCTATAGAAGCCGCCAACGAATTCGACCCGCTGTTCGAAGACGTCTACGACTGGTGCGAGCTGCAGGAGCTGGACCTCGACACCCTGATCCATGAAGACGGCACGGCGCAGATGGAAATCAACTTCCGTCACGGCGATGCCCTGTCCCTGGCCGACCAGATCCTGGTATTCAAGCGCACCATGCGTGAAGCCGCGCTCAAGCACGACGTGGCGGCCACCTTCATGGCCAAGCCGATGACCGGCGAGCCCGGCAGCGCCATGCACCTGCACCAGAGCATCATCGACATCGCCACCGGCAAGAACGTCTTCTCCAATGAAGACGGGACCATGAGCCAGCTGTTCCTCAACCACATTGGCGGCCTGCAGAAGTTCATCCCTGAGTTGCTGCCGCTGTTTGCCCCCAACGTGAACTCGTTCCGTCGCTTCCTGCCGGACACCTCGGCGCCGGTGAACGTGGAGTGGGGCGAAGAAAACCGCACCGTCGGCCTGCGCGTACCGGATGCCGGCCCGCAGAACCGTCGCGTGGAAAACCGCCTGCCGGGCGCCGACGCCAACCCGTACTTGGCGATTGCCGCCAGCCTGCTGTGTGGCTACATCGGCATGGTCGAAGGCCATAACCCCAGCGCCCCGGTAGTGGGTCGTGGTTACGAGCGCCGCAACCTGCGCCTGCCGTTGACCATCGAAGACGCCCTGGAACGCATGGAAAACAGCAAGACCATCGAAAAATACCTGGGTCAGAAATTCATCACAGGGTATGTCGCGGTCAAGCGGGCCGAGCATGAAAACTTCAAGCGCGTGATCAGTTCGTGGGAGCGGGAATTCCTGCTCTTCGCCGTCTGATGCGCCGGGCGCGCCCGTCACACGGCGCGCCCCTCACTGAAAAGTCTAGGAGATTGGTATGTCCAGCAACAACCCGCAAACCCGCGAATGGCAAGCCTTGAGCAGTGATCACCACCTGGCGCCGTTCAGCGACTTCAAGCAATTGAAAGAGAAAGGCCCACGGATCATCACCAAAGCCCACGGCGTGTACTTGTGGGACAGCGAAGGCAACAAGATCCTCGACGGCATGGCCGGCCTGTGGTGCGTGGCGATCGGTTACGGTCGCGATGAACTGGCCGACGCCGCCGCCAGGCAAATGAAAGAACTGCCGTACTACAACCTGTTCTTCCAGACCGCTCACCCGCCGGTGCTGGAGCTGGCCAAGGCGATTTCCGACATCGCGCCTGCCGGCATGAACCACGTGTTCTTCACCGGCTCCGGCTCCGAAGGCAACGACACTATGTTGCGCATGGTCCGCCACTATTGGGCGATCAAGGGCCAGCCGAACAAGAAAACCATCATCAGCCGCAAGAATGGCTACCACGGCTCCACCGTGGCTGGTGCCAGCCTGGGCGGCATGACCTATATGCATGAACAGGGCGACTTGCCGATCCCGGGCATCGTCCATATCGCCCAGCCGTACTGGTTCGGCGAAGGCGGCGACATGAGCCCCGAAGAGTTCGGGGTCTGGGCCGCCAACCAACTGGAAGAGAAGATCCTCGAGCTGGGCGTGGACAACGTCGGTGCCTTTATTGCCGAGCCGATCCAGGGCGCCGGTGGCGTGATCGTGCCGCCGGACAGCTACTGGCCGCGCATCAAGGAAATCCTCGCCAAGTACGACATCCTGTTTGTGGCCGACGAAGTGATTTGCGGTTTCGGCCGTACCGGTGAGTGGTTCGGTAGCGATTTCTACGACCTCAAGCCCCACATGATGACCATCGCCAAGGGCCTGACCTCGGGCTACATCCCCATGGGTGGCCTGATCGTGCGCGACGACGTGGTGGCCGTGCTCAACGAAGGCGGTGATTTCAACCACGGTTTCACCTACTCCGGTCACCCGGTGGCCGCGGCCGTGGCCCTGGAAAACATCCGCATCATGCGCGATGAAACAATTGTTAACCGCGTCCACGACGAAACGGCACCGTATTTGCAGAAACGTCTGCGGGAGCTGGCGGATCACCCGTTGGTGGGTGAGGTGCGCGGTGTCGGCATGCTCGGTGCAATTGAGCTGGTTCAGGACAAGGCGACGCGCAAGCGTTACGAGGGCCGTGGTGTCGGCATGATCTGCCGAACCTTCTGCTTCGAGAATGGCCTGATCATGCGCGCCGTGGGCGACACCATGATCATTTCGCCGCCTCTGGTGATCAGCAAGGCTGAAATCGACGAGCTGGTGACCAAGGCTCGTCATTGCCTGGACCTGACTTTGGCGGCATTGCAGGGCTAAGTGCTAGGCTCAGTGCGCAGCGCACCGGGCAGTTATAAATGCAGGGGCTTTGGTTGAAAGCCGGCCCCTGAACTTGCCAGACTGTCGCCCTGTTTTGCTGCCCTCTGGAAGGGTCGCTGAACATAAAAGAACGTGGCCCAAAAAAGAAAAATTGGAGCATCACCAAATGAAGGCATTAGGTTTGAAGAACGCTGGCAAGACCCTCCTCGCCTTGTCCCTGATGGGCGCAATGGCGGGCGCGGTCCAGGCCGACGATAAAGTGCTGCACGTCTACAACTGGTCCGACTACATTGCACCGGACACCATCGCCAACTTTGAAAAAGAGTCGGGCATTAAAGTGGTGTACGACGTTTTTGACAGCAACGAGACACTCGAAGCCAAGTTGCTGGCAGGCAAGTCCGGCTACGACATCGTCGTACCGTCGAACAACTTCCTCGCCAAGCAGATCAAGGCCGGTGTCTACCAGGAGCTGGACAAGTCCAAGCTGTCCAACTATGGCAACCTGAACACCTCCCTGCTTAAAGCCGTGTCGGTCAGCGACCCGGACAACAAGCACGCTTTCCCGTACATGTGGGGTTCGATCGGCATCGGCTACAACCCGGACAAGGTCAAGGCCGCGCTGGGCGTGGACAAGATCGATTCGTGGGACGTGCTGCTCAAGCCTGAAAACATCGCCAAGCTCAAAAGCTGCGGCGTGAGCTTCCTCGACTCGCCGACCGAAATGCTGCCGATCGCGCTGCATTACCTGGGCCTGCCAACCGACAGCCAGAAGAAGGCCGACCTCAAGCAAGCCGAAGACCTGTTCCTGAAAATCCGTCCTTCGATTGGCTACTTCCACTCGTCCAAGTACATCTCCGACCTGGCCAACGGCAACATCTGCGTAGCCGTGGGTTACTCGGGTGACATCCAGCAGGCCAAGTCCCGTGCGGCTGAAGCCGGTGGCAAGGTCAAGGTGGCCTACGACATTCCGAAAGAAGGTGCCGGTAGCTTCTTCGACATGGTCGCCATCCCTAAAGATGCCGAAAACGTCGACGCCGCTTATAAGTTCATGAACTACCTGCTCAAGCCGGAAGTCATGGCTTCGATCACCAACAGCGTGCGTTTCCCGAACGGTAACGAGAAGGCCACCGCACTGGTCGACAAAGACATCACCAATGACCCGGGCATCTACCCGCCAGCGGATGTGCAAGCCAAGCTCTACGCCATTGCGGACTTGCCGGCTGCCACCCAGCGTGAAATGACACGCAGCTGGACCAAGATCAAATCCGGTAAATAAACCGGCCTTCATTAACCACCGCGCGCCCCGCGGTGGTTAATGAAACAAATAAATGACAGAAAGTTTTGCCGGATCGGTTTATCGAGGGTAAGTTGCGCGCCGGTTTTGTTGCCGGGCAACAACTTTGGGCCCAACTATTTAAGAGGACCTCCACTTGCCAATTTCTTTGTTTCGCCAAGCCTTGCTGGTAGGTGCAGGTCTCACGCTGGCTGTCAGCGTGCAGGCCGCACCGACCGTGCATATTTATAACTGGTCGGATTACATCGGTCCCGACACCCTGGCCAACTTCGAAAAGGCCACCGGCATCAAACCCGTGTATGACGTGTTTGATTCCAACGAAACCCTGGAAGGCAAGTTACTGGCCGGGCGTACCGGCTATGATGTGGTAGTGCCGTCCAACCACTTCCTTGGCAAGCAGATCAAGGCCGGGGCGTTCCAGAAACTCGATAAGTCGCTGCTGACTCATTACGCCAACCTGGACCCTGTGCTGCTCAAGCGCCTGGAGAAGAACGACCCGGGTAACCAGTACGCCGTGCCGTACCTGTGGGGTACCAACGGCATCGGTTACAACGTCGACAAAGTGAAGGAAGTGCTGGGTGTCGACAAGATCGACTCCTGGGCCGTGCTGTTCGAACCGGAAAACATGAAGAAGCTGGCCACCTGTGGTGTGTCGTTCATGGACTCGGCGGATGAAATGCTGCCGGCGGTGCTCAACTACATGGGCCTGGACCCTAACAGCACCAACCCTGAAGACTACAAGAAGGCCGAGGAAAAGCTGCTCAAAGTGCGGCCCTACGTGACCTATTTCCATTCTTCCAAATACATCTCGGACCTGGCCAACGGCAACATCTGCGTGGCCGCCGGGTTCTCCGGCGACGTGTTCCAGGCCAAGGCTCGCGCAAGCGAAGCGGGCAAAGGCGTGAACATCGCCTACGCAATTCCGAAGGAAGGCGGCAACCTGTGGTTTGACGTGCTGGCGATTCCCAAGGACGCCACCAACATCAAGGAAGCCCACGCCTTCATCAACTATTTACTGCAATCTGAGGTGATCGCCCAGGTCAGTGACACCGTCGGTTACGCCAACCCTAACCCAGGGGCGGACAAACTGATGGAGCAATCGATACGCACCGACGAAGCGGTTTACCCACCGCAGGCGGTTCTCGACCGGACATTCGTCAACTTCGAGCTACCCCCGAAAGTGCAACGTTTAATGACCCGTAGTTGGACCAAGGTCAAGACGGGCAAGTAAGGCTCAAACTATCCAAGGTTCGCCCGCCTCGGGCGAACTGCACTCTTTTTTTTGGGAGTTTCGTAAATGGCAGTTGCCTCCGGCGCCTATAAGAAAGCCCTCGAGGGCGACCAGACACCGAAAAAGGTGCTGGTCAAAATCGACCGGGTCACGAAGAAGTTCGACGAGACGATTGCCGTGGACGATGTGTCCCTGGAAATCAAGAAAGGCGAGATCTTCGCCTTGCTCGGCGGTTCGGGTTCGGGCAAGTCCACCCTGCTGCGCATGCTCGCAGGCTTCGAGCGCCCGACAGAAGGTCGGATTTACCTCGACGGCGTGGACATCACCGATATGCCGCCCTACGAGCGGCCGATCAACATGATGTTCCAGTCCTACGCCTTGTTCCCACACATGACCGTGGCGCAGAACATTGCGTTCGGCCTGCAACAGGACAAGATCCCCAAGGCCGAAGTCGATGCCCGCGTGGCCGAAATGCTCAAGCTGGTCCAGATGAGCCAGTACGCCAAGCGCAAGCCGCACCAGTTGTCCGGTGGCCAGCGTCAGCGGGTGGCGCTGGCCCGCTCCCTGGCCAAGCGCCCGAAACTGCTGCTGCTCGATGAGCCCATGGGCGCCCTCGACAAGAAGCTGCGTTCGCAGATGCAACTGGAACTGGTGGAGATCATCGAGCGCGTCGGCGTGACCTGCGTGATGGTGACGCACGACCAGGAAGAGGCCATGACCATGGCCGAGCGCATCGCGATCATGCACCTGGGCTGGATCGCCCAGATCGGCAGCCCGATCGACATCTACGAGACGCCGACCAGCCGCCTGGTGTGCGAATTCATCGGTAACGTCAACATCTTCGACACCCAGGTGGTGGATGACGCCGAAGGTCACGCGGTGCTCAAGTGCCCGGACCTGGACCGTGACATCTACGTGGGCTACGGCATCGCCACCTCGGTGGAAGACAAGTCGGTGACCTACGCCATCCGCCCGGAAAAACTGCTGGTCACCACCGAAATGCCGACCTGCGAACACAACTGGTCCAGCGGCAAGGTGCACGACATCGCCTACCTGGGCGGCCACTCGGTGTTCTACGTCGAGCTGCCAAGCGGCAAGCTGGTGCAGTCCTTCGTCGCCAACGCCGAACGCCGTGGCCAGCGCCCAACCTGGGGTGACCAGGTGTACGTGTGGTGGGAAGACGATAGCGGCGTGGTACTGCGCACATGAACATGAAGAAGCTCAAGCGGCGCTTGCACCGCATCGTCCCCAGCGGCAAGCAGGTGGTCATCGGGATTCCGTTCCTGTGGCTGTTCCTGTTTTTCGCCCTGCCGTTTTTCATCGTCCTGAAAATCAGCTTCGCCGAAGCCGACGTGGCGATCCCGCCGTACACCGAGATCTACACCTACGTCGAGCAGAAGCTGCAGGTGGTGCTGAACCTGGCCAACTACAGTTTGCTGGCAGGTGATGAGCTGTACATCGCGGCTTACCTGGGCTCGCTGAAGATGGCGTTCTTCAGCACACTGTTGTGCCTGCTGATCGGCTATCCGATGGCCTATGCCATTGCCACCGCGCGCAAAGAGATGCAGACCGTGCTGGTGCTGCTGATCATGATGCCGACCTGGACCGCGATCCTGATCCGCGTGTATGCGTGGATGGGCATCCTCAGCAACAACGGCCTGCTCAATGGCTTCCTGATGTCCATGGGGCTGATCAACGAACCGCTGCAGATCCTCAACACCAACATCGCGGTGTATATCGGCGTGGTCTATTCGTACCTGCCGTTCATGATCCTGCCGCTGTACGCCAACCTGGTGAAGCATGACCAGAGCCTGCTGGAAGCCGCATCGGACCTGGGTTCGAGCACCTTCAACAGCTTCTGGAAAATCACCGTGCCGCTGTCCAAGAACGGCATCATCGCCGGCTGCATGCTGGTGTTTATCCCGGTGGTGGGCGAGTTCGTGATCCCGGAACTGCTCGGCGGCCCGGAAACCCTGATGATCGGTAAAGTGTTGTGGCAAGAATTCTTCAACAACCGTGACTGGCCGGTGGCGTCTGCCCTGGCGGTGGTGATGCTGGCGATCCTGATCGTGCCCATCATTCTGTTTAACCGCAGCCAAGCCAAAGAGATGGAGGGCAAGATATGAAGCGCGTCAGTTTCTCAAGCTTCATGCTGGTGGCGGGGTTGTTGTTCATCTACCTGCCGATGCTGATCCTGGTGATCTACTCGTTCAACGAATCCAAGCTGGTGACGGTGTGGGGCGGTTGGTCGATCAAGTGGTACGTGGGCCTGCTGGACAACACCCAGTTGATGGGCTCGGTGGCACGTTCCCTGGAAATCGCCTGCTACACGGCGGTGGCCGCCGTGGCGCTGGGTACGTTGGCGGCGTTTGTGCTGACGCGCATCAGCCAGTTCAAGGGCCGCACGCTGTTCGGCGGCCTGGTGACCGCGCCGTTGGTGATGCCGGAAGTGATCACCGGTCTGTCGCTGCTGCTGCTGTTCGTGGCCATGGCGCAGATGATCGGCTGGCCCCAGGAGCGTGGCATCGTCACCATCTGGATCGCCCACACCACGTTCTGTGCCGCTTATGTGGCGGTGGTGGTATCGGCGCGCCTGCGTGAGCTGGACCTGTCGATCGAAGAAGCGGCGATGGACCTGGGTGCACGGCCGTGGAAGGTGTTCTTCCTGATCACCATCCCGATGATCGCGCCGTCGCTGGCGGCGGGCGGCATGATGTCGTTCGCACTGTCCCTGGATGACCTGGTACTGGCCAGCTTCGTCTCGGGACCGGGTTCGACCACCTTACCGATGGAAGTGTTCTCGGCGGTACGCCTGGGGGTTAAACCCGAGATCAACGCCGTGGCGAGCCTGATTCTGCTGGCAGTGTCGCTGGTGACCTTCCTGGTGTGGTTCTTCAGCCGGCGTGCCGAAGAGATGCGCAAGAAGGCCATCCAGCAGGCGATTGAAGAAGCCGCCGCCGATGGCTGGCAGCAGCCGGACAAGCGTCGGGCTCCAGCGCCGGTCTAAATGTGGGAGGGGGCTTGCTCCCGATGGCGGTGGGTCAGTCAATAGATGCAGTGACTGACACTCAGCTATCGGGGGCAAGCCCTTCCCACATTTGATCGCATTTCAACTCCGCTACGCCAACCACGGCGACTTGCGAATCACCTCGACAAAATTCATTGGCTTGAACCCCGGTTCCTGATCCACCAGCACATCGGTCTTCACGTTGCCGAACGTGGTCTGCGGGCGATGGCGCAAGCCGTCGGCAAACGCGCAGATGATGCACTCCTTGAACCCTTCACCGCGTGGATGCGCATGCACCACGGCTTCGCGCTGCACGCTGCTGAACGCGGCGTAGTCCATGCCCAGCACGTCCATTTCCACACCGGCGGTCACCAGTGCCACGGTCGGGCGCAGGTGTTGCGGCACGCCCGGCGTGGTGTGCAGGGCGATGGACAGCCACACCTGTTCGATATCGTCGTCGCTCAGCCCGTAAGGCTTGAGGAAGGCCGCGGCGGCGTTGGCGCCGTCCACTTCGAAGCGCTGGTCATCACTGCGATGGCCTGCCACCAGGCCCAGGTCATGGAACATGGCGCCGACGTAGAGCAGCTCCGGGTTGTAGGCCAGTTGCTTGCGCTCACCGCTCAATGCGCCGAACAGGAACACCCGGCGGGAGTGGTGGTAGAGCAGGTCGGATTCGATGTCGCGGATGTAGTCGGTGGTGGCTTTGGCCAGGGCGCTGTCCGGGATCTTGATACCGGCGATGGTGGTGGTCATGGTGGTTCTCCTCTGGAAAGCAGTCAGTTTGGTCGCTGGTCGGTGCAGCGAACATCGCGGTGAGGGCGCGATCCCGGCCAATGTGCCGACACATCGTGCCAAGCAGAAATCGACTAGGGTGTAGCGGGCGATATCACTCTGGAAGCCTGCGAAAATCCCAGTGTGGGAGGGGGCTTGCTCCCGATTGCTGAGTACCAGGCACTGCATCTGCTGACTGATACAGCGCCATCGGGAGCAAACCCCCTCCCACAGGGTTTGCATTTTATTCCGCTAGAAAAAGGTGTCTGTGAGCATGCACAAGACCGTCGCGATCCTGATCTTCCCCGGCGTCCAGTCACTGGATGTGACCGGTCCCATGGACGTGTTCTACGAGGCCAACCGCTTTCTGGTGCCCGAAGATCATTACCAGTTGGAAGTGATAGGTTTAGGCCACGGCACGATGGCGGCTTCCAATGGCCTGTCACTCCAGGCCCATAATCATTACAGCGAAGCCCTGCAGGCCTATGACCTGCTGCTGGTCGCGGGCGGCCCGCAGTTACCCTTCGAGGACTTCGGCGCTCCGTTCGATGATTGGCTGCGTGGCGCCACCGCCCGGGCGCGACGGTTTGGCTCAATCTGCAACGGGGCCTTCATGCTGGCGCGCGCCGGATTGCTGGACGGAAAAACCGTCACCACCCATTGGAACGACGCCGCCGACCTGGCGCGTCTGTGCCCCTCGGCCCAGATCGAAGCCGACCGCCTCTACGTACAGGATGGCAATCTCTACACCTCGGCGGGCGTCACGGCAGGCATCGACCTGTCGCTGTACCTGCTGGCCCAGGACCACGGCCCGGAAGTGGCGTTGAGCGTGGCCAAGCGCCTGGTGGTGTTCACCCAGCGCTCGGGTGGGCAGTCGCAGTTCAGCCCGTTCCTCACGCCCCACGCCGAAACCAACTCGGCGGTGGCGCTGGTGCAGTTATACGTATTGGCGAACCTGACGGGCGACCTGACCATCGCCGACCTGGCCAAGGCCGCCAACATGAGCGCGCGCAACTTCTCCCGGGTGTTTGCCCGTGAGGCGAGGATTACGCCAGCGGAGTTTGTCGAACGGGCGCGGGTGGATGCGGCGCGGGTGATGCTCGAAAGCACGCATGCGCCGCTGAAGACCGTGGCCTACCAATGCGGGTTTCGCGATGCCCAGCACATGCGCAGCGTGTTCAATCGCCGGCTGGGCGTGACGCCGCAACAGTTCCGGCTCAATTTTGCGGCACCGGTCTAAGCCCCTTCCACAGGTTGACCGATTTCCAAGGGGCTATCGCGCCGGCAGCAGTTTCAGCGTGCTGCGGGTATTGGCCGTGACTTCCTCATCACTGAAATGCGCCTGCTCATAACCCCCTTCGATATAGGTCTCGGCCTGGTCGCCATAGTGCTTGTCGAACGGCACGCCGCTTTGCCCCACCGGATTGATGGTGAGGGCGTGGGCCACGTCGGCAAAGTCGATCAGGCGGCGAGTGGACGGGCCGTAGGTCACTGGCCATGGCGCGGGGCCGATGACGGCCGACTGGTTGTTCGGCACTTCGTGGGTGCCGGGTGCCGGGAACGGGCCGACGTTGACGATCAGGTCCAAGGGTTTCTGTGAGCCCAGCGGATGACCGTGGGTCAGGGTATGAGCCTTGCCCCACTGCCATTGCGTCGGGTCATCGCCGAAGGTGGTCTTGAGGTGCGCGAGGCTGTTGTCCCAGGCCCGCTTGACGGTGTCGGCGCGCTTGCCGTCCCACCAGGGCGAGGCCGGGTCGGCAGCCAGGCGGGGCAGGGCGGCGTCGATCACGCGGGTGGTGAGTAGGGTCTTGAACATCCCGTCACCCAGCTTCGGGTGGAAGGCCGCGTCGGCGAGGTTGAACAGGAACTGGTTGAACAGCGTGGCGCTGGTGGAATCCAGCGGGTAGTCACCCTTCCAGCCGGCAAGCTGTTCCACCAGCTTCAACTGCGCCGGGTCTGTGACCACCTCGTGCAGCACCGGCAACAGCGGCGCCAGCAGGCGCGGGCCGAAGGCGGTGGTGGTGCCCAGTTGCAGGGCCTGGCTGTTGGTCACATCCCACTTCACGCTCTTGTCGCTCAACTGCGCGTTCAACTGCTGGCCCCGGTCGGCGAGGTTGTAATAGCCGGGGATTTCCATGCCGGTGGGCGACGCCGGCTGGGCATTGGCCGAGACCACATAGCCACGCGCCGGGTTTTCTTCCTGGGGGTTGGCGCTGAAGGGGTAGAAGCCCAGCTTGTCGGCCTCGGCGGTGCTGCCGTCGAGGATAAACCCTGGGTTGGCACCTGCCGGGCGAATCGGCAACTGTGCCGCCGCCCACCAGCCGATATCGCCCCTGGCATTGGCCCACACGATATTCAGCCCCGGTGCCGACACTTTGGACGCCGCCGTACGGGCCTTGGCCAACGTGTCGGCGCGGTTGAGCTGGTAGAAACCTTCGAGGATCGGGTTCTGGGTGTCGAGGAACGCCCACCACATGGCAATCGGCGTCTTGCCGCCGTTGTCGCCGAGCACGTCATTGACGATCGGGCCGTGGGGTGACTGGCGCAGGGTGAGGCTGACCGGTGCCTGGCCTTTTACGGCGATCTGTTGCTCGCTGCGGGTCATGTCGACCCACTGGCCGTGGTACCAGACCTGGTTGGCGTTGTCCGGGTTGACCTTTTCGGCGATCAGGTCGAGGTCGTCGTTCTGGAACATGGTCAGGCTCCAGCCGAAATCCAGGTTGTGCCCCAGGAACGCCACGGGTACCAGCGCGTTGTGATAGCCATACAGCTCGAAGCCCGGCGCCGACAGCTGCGCCTCGTACCACACCGACGGCACCGAGAAGCGAATATGCGGGTCACCCGCCAGCAGCGGTTTGCCGCTCTTGGTGCGACTGCCACTGATGGCCCAGGCGTTGCTGCCCTCGAATTGCGGCAAGCCGTTGTCGGCCAACGCCTGCTCGCTCAGGGCGGCGAGGGCGCCGAGGGTTTTCCAGTCACTGTCGGCCAGGTTGAGGGCGCCCTTGGGTTGCCAGTCGAGGTCGAAGACGTTCAGGTAGTCGCTGCCCAGTTGGTCGCGGACGTAAGTCAGCAAGGGCTCGGTACGAAACGCAGCGGCAAAGCTGTAGGCCATGTACCCGGCGACGCTGATGGTGTCCTCGGCGGTAAACGCGCGCCTGGGGATGCCCAGTACGTCGAACTCCATCGGGCGGGCGTGGCTGTCCTGATACTGGTTGATCCCGTCCAGATAGGCTTGCAGGGCCTTCCAGTGCGCCGACTCATGGTCCTGCTGGGCCACGTAGGTGGCGGCGCGGTCACGAATGCGCAGGCTGCGGAACAACTTGTCGGTCTCCAGCAGCTTCGGTCCGAGCACCTCGGCCAGTTCGCCACGGGCCAGGCGGCGCATGATCTCCATCTGGAACAGGCGGTCCTGGGCATGCACGTAGCCCAGGGCGCGATACAGGTCGGTCTCGTTCTCGGCGCGAATATGCGGCACGCCACGGTCGTCGTAGCGCACGGTGACCGAGCCTTGTAGGTTGGCCAGTTCAACCGTGCCCTGGCGGGTGGGTTGCTTGCTGTAGACGTACCAGCCCGCACCGAGGGCGATCAGCACCAGCAGAACCGCAAGAACCTGCAGGACGCGCTTCATGAACATTCCTTACCAAGAGTGGGGTGGCGGGCTACTCATCTTTCGACCACGAACAATAGCAGCCCACCGCCAGGGTGTGCGTGGCGTTCACGTCTCGGCCGGCTTCAAGGGCTTTCAGGATCGGCTCGATAAAACTGTTATTGGAATTACACGTCAGCCCTTCGCTGTAGGGCCCGAAATACGCGAGCTTGCCGGTTCGGTCCCAGATGCCCACGGCGGGGCTGGCCGGCACCTCGCCGGCGCCGGGCAGGGCGGTGAGGGTTTTCATCTTGCGCAGGTTATCGGGCAACTGGCCGTGGCTGCCGGCTTTTTGCAGGGCATAGAACTCGACGCCCTGGGGCGCGTATTGCTCGATCAACTCGCCCAGGTGCTGCTGGTTGCCGACGTTGCACGGGCAAGCGGGGTCCCAGAAGTGCACCAGGCGGATCGGCCCGGGGCCGCTGAGTTCGGCGGGCAGGCGCAGGGGGTCGCCGGAGAATACCGCCGTGTGTTCACTGAAGGCGCGCAGGTAGCGGCCCTGGAACCAGTCATAGGCCGCCCACAGCACACCGGCGCAGATGATGAGGATCAGGCTGGCGAACAGGGCGTTACGGTAAGGCTGTCGCATTCGGATCTATCCTCGCAGGTCGCGTAGCTTGCCATGCTTGTCCTGACAGATGAATATCGCAGCTCGATATTCATCTTCGCCGCAAGTCTGGAAGCCTTTATGCCTGTGACCTTTGACCCTGATCACCTTCGCGAAAGCCTGCGGCCCCTGGTGGATGCGCAACCGCTTTCAGCCGAAGCACGGGTCTACCAGCGTTTCTACGGACTGGACCTGAGTGCACGCAAAGTGCCGACAGTGAGTCGGCTGGGGCGTTTCGAGGTGGCTGGGTTCGAGGTGGTCGCCCAGGTGTGGTGGCCGCCCGTGCCGGTGGCGACGATGTTTATGTTCCACGGCTTCTACGACCATATGGGCCTGTATCGCCACGTGGTGGACTGGGCCCTGGACCAGGGCTTTGTGGTAATCGCCTGCGATTTGCCGGGCCATGGCTTATCCAGTGGCGCGCGCGCCAGCATCGATGATTTTGCCGTGTACCAGGATGTGGTGCAGGCACTGTTCGCCCAGGCCCAAGCGCTGCAATTGCCGCAGCCCTGGCACTTGTTCGGGCAAAGCACCGGCGGCGCGGTGGTGGTGGATCACTTGCTCAACCGGGGGGCCGACAGCCCCGCCCAGGGCAAAACCTTCCTGCTCTCACCGCTGGTGCGGCCGCGTGCGTGGGGATGGTCACAGGTCAGCTATTACCTGCTGCGCCCGTTCGTCAAAGGCATCGCCCGGCGTTTCAGCGAGAACACTCACGACCCGGCGTTCAAGCCGTTCCTGGAAGCCGACCCGCTGCAACCCCGCCAACTGCCCACCGCCTGGGTAGGTGCCCTGGCGCGCTGGATCAAACGCATCGAAGCCGCCCCGCGCAGCCCTCGGCGGCCGGTGATTGTGCAGGGTGAGGAAGACATGACGGTGGATTGGCAGCACAACTTGCAGGTGCTACGGGGCAAGTTCGACCAGCCCGAGGTGTTGATGCTGCCGCGCGGCCGGCATCACTTGGCGAATGAGATTCCGCAGATTCGCGAAGAGTACTTCCGGTATTTGACAGACCATCTGAAATAACGCAGTCCAAATGTGGGAGGGGACAAGCCCCCACATTTTATTACTGCGTCAGGCTTGAAGTGCTCTGGCCGACTGCCAGACCTGCGCGAATCGCCGCCAGCGCCGCCTGGTAATACGCCTTACCTTCCGGTGACTCCGCAAACGTCGCGAACTCTTCCAGCTCCGGGTCGGACAAATCCCGATAGACGTAGAGCAGAGTGTTGTTCAGGTCATTGCCAATCTGTTGCATCAGCCGCTCACGCTGGCCATTCAGCATGCCTTGGGCCTGGCCGCCACCCAGCAGGCCGGGGATCATCTGACTCAAGCTGTCGGCGGCCACGCCGGCGATCGCCAGGCTCACTTCCGCCCCGGCTTCGCGGGCGGGCAAGGCCTGGGCCAGGTGGCCGATGATCAGGCTGCGAGTGGCGTCAGCCTCGATGTGCGGCAGGCCTTGGGCGTTTTTTGCCAACTGGTCGCGGCGCGTGGCCAGCAACTCGGCCGCAACGACCTTGCGGCCCAGGGGCGATTGGAAAAACGCCAGGGCCGGCGCAGGGTCCGCCAGGTGCTTGCGTAACTGGGCTTCGGCGCGCTGGTCCATGGCCTGGGCGGCAAAGCGCTTGTTGCTGTTGTCCACCAGCGCCTGGTACACCGCCGGCGGCAGGCTGTTACGGTAGCGTTGCTGGGCAGCACTGAGGGCGTCATTGAAATGCGCACGTTGTTCGGCCCAGCCGGCGACCTTGTACAACTGGTCATGGCCGTCTGCCCAGGCGGGCAAAACGCAGAACATCAGCAAGGAAAAAAACAAACGACGCATATGGACTCCTGTCAGTCGGCCACTATTGTCCGTGTCGGGCGTAGGATTTGTCGAGAAGTCCTATCAGTCAGCTGACTAAAGTGTATTCAGACGCTCGGCGGCTCTGTCGGATTCACAGGCGTATGGATACTATGCGCGCCATGCAAATACCCCTCGATCACCCCCTGCTGCAACGCATCGTCGATGACCTGGCCGAAAAAGGCTGGTCGCAGCAGAACGGCTTCCTGCCCCAGGCTCTGACCCTGGAACTGGCGGCTGAGTGCCGTAAACGTGCGGCCGAGGGTGAACTGGCCCCGGCGGCAGTGGGGCGCGGGCCGGCCCAGGAGATTCGCGAGGGTATTCGCGGCGACCATATCCAGTGGCTGGAGGAGGGCGACGCGGCGGTCTGTGACAGCTATATGGCGTTGATGGACACGCTGCGCCTGGCGATGAACCGTGGTTTGTTCCTCGGCCTTGAGGATTTCGAAAGCCACTTCGCGATGTATCCCCCCGGCGCGTTTTACCTCAGGCACCTGGACCGGTTCCGCGACGATGATCGGCGCATGGTTTCGGCGGTGATCTACTTGAACGACGCCTGGTTGCCCGAGCACGGTGGCCAGTTGCGTATGTACCTCAAGGACGGCGTCGAATACGACGTGGTGCCCAGCGGTGGATGCCTGGTGGTGTTCCTGTCGGGCGAAGTGCCCCACGAAGTCATGCCGGCTACGCGCGAGCGCCTGTCTCTCACCGGCTGGTTTCGTCGGCGCGGCAACGAGCCGTTCTAACCATGCAAAAGATTCTGATCAGCCGCTGCCTGCTTGGCCACAAGGTGCGCTACGACGGTGGGGCCAGCGGGCCGTTCGATCAACTGGCGGCGTGGCAGGCTGAAGGGCGCGTGGTTGCGATCTGCCCGGAAGTGTCGGGCGGTCTGCCGACGCCCAGGCCCTCTGCCGAGATTCCAGGTGGGCAGGGCATCGATGTGTGGGAAGGCCGCGCCCAAGTGTTGACGGCCGAGGGCGAAGACTTCAGCGCCGCCTTCCTCGACGGCGCCCGGCAAGCCTTGGCGTTGGTGCAGCGCCATCACATCCGCATCGCCATTCTCAAGGCCAATAGCCCGTCCTGCGGCAACCTGCTGACTTATGACGGCACTTTCACCGGTGTCAAGGTCAGTGGCGAAGGTGTCACGGCGGCGCTGCTCAAGCGCCATGGCGTGCAGGTGTTCAGTGAGCTGGAGTTGCCTGCGGCGGCACTGGCGTTGGCGCGCCTGTAGGGGCCTGGTCCTCGAACCACTTCTGGGACAGTGCCTTTAATCGGCCATCGTCCTTCACCCGCTTCAACGCCCCGTCCAGGCTGGTCTTGAAGGCCGGGTTGCCCTTCTGGAACGGGATCGCCAGTTCAGGCTTGTCGTGATAAGCCTCGCTGAAATCGAACTGATCCTTAAGCTCGGCAGTCATAGCGACATGGTTGATGGCCACATCGTATTTGCCGGTTGAGACCCCCGGCAGCATGTCGGCATCGTCGGTGGTGATAAACGAGGGGCGCACGTCCATTTCCTTTGCCAGCAATTCACCCAGCTCGACTTCAAAGCCGGTGAGTTTGTCGCCTTCCTTGAAATTGTACGGTGGTGTGTTGGCTTCAAGGGCGATGCGGAGTTCGCCGCGATCGTTTACATCGTCGATCAGTTCGGCATGAGCCAGGGGGCTCAGAAGGGGCAGCAACAGTAACAGGCCAGGCGAAAAGCGCATGGTCACTCCTAAAGAATTCGAATGTGCGAGGCGCCGTTCAGCATCGCTTTGCTATGGTGGTGAGTGCCTTGGACAGCAATTTGTCGCGAAGTTGTCAGAACCCTACAGATTTCATGGAAAAACTGGAGAAGAGAATGAAAGCCCTATTGTCCCGTGCAACCATTGCCAGCCTGCTGCTGGGTGCCTCGATGTTGGCGAATGCCGCCGATGTTCCGCGTACCCCCGCGCCCAAGGGGGCTGAGGTGTTTATCGTCTCGCCCAAGGATGGCGCGACCGTCGACAAAACCTTCACCGTCAAATTCGGCGTCAAGGGCCTGGACCTTGAGCCGATCGACAAGCAAGTACCAAACGCCGGCCACCATCATCTGCTGGTAGACCAGGATGTACAGTCGCTGAAGGCTGATGAGGCCATCCCAGCCACCGCCACGTCGATTCACTTCGGTAAGGCGCAGACTGAAACCGAACTGACCCTGGCTCCAGGCAAGCACACCCTGCAACTGGTCGCAGGCGACAACGTGCATCGCCAATTCGAGCCCACTGTAGCCTCGAAAGTGATCACGGTTAACGTCAAGTAAGATTTGTTCAGACAAAAAAATGGGAGGCCCCTGCGGGTCTCCCATTTTTTGTGCAGCGTGTGCAGCGTTAGAACAACACGCGGCTACGGATAGTGCCGTTGATGTGCTGCAGCTTCTCTTGCGCCAGGTCCGAGTACTCGGCGTCGACGTCGATCACCACGTAGCCGACCTTCTCGTTGGTCTGCAGGAACTGACCGGAGATGTTGATGCCGTTTTCCGCGAACACCTTGTTGATCTCCATCATCACCCCAGGGATGTTCTGGTGGATGTGCAGCAGGCGGTGCTTGCCAGGGTGAGCCGGCAGGGCCACTTCCGGGAAGTTGACGGACGATACCGAGGTACCGTTGTCGCTGTACTTGACCAGTTTCTCCGACACTTCCAGGCCGATGTTGGCTTGGGCTTCGGCAGTGGAACCACCGATGTGCGGGGTCAGGATCACGTTGTCCAGGCCACGCAGCGGGCTTTCGAAGATGTCGTCGTTGGAGCGTGGCTCCACCGGGAACACGTCGATTGCGGCGCCGATCAGGTGCTTGTCCTTGATGGCGTCGGCCAGGGCGTCCAGCTCGACCACGGTGCCCCGTGCAGCGTTGATCAGGATGCCGCCTTTCTTGATGGCGCGGATTTCCTTCTCGCCGATCATCCACTGGGTCTCAGCGGTTTCCGGAACGTGCAGGGTGACGATGTCGGACATGCCCAGCAGTTCGGTCAGGCTCGACACCTGGGTGGCGTTGCCCAATGGCAGCTTGGTCAGGGTGTCGTAGAAGAACACCTGCATGCCCAGGCCTTCGGCCAGTACCGACAGTTGCGTGCCGATCGAACCGTAACCGACGATACCCAGCTTCTTGCCCCGGATTTCGAAGGAGTTGGCCGCGCTCTTGATCCAGCCGCCACGGTGGCAGGAGGCGTTCTTCTCAGGGATACCGCGCAACAGCAGGATGGCCTCGGCCAGCACCAGCTCCGCGACGGAACGGGTGTTGGAGTACGGGGCATTGAACACTGCGATGCCGCGCTCGCGCGCTGCATTGAGGTCGACCTGGTTGGTGCCGATGCAGAAACAGCCAACTGCCACGAGTTTCTTGGCGTGATCGAAGATCTCTTCGGTCAGTTGAGTGCGGGAGCGAATGCCGATGAAGTGTGCATCGGCGATCTTTTCCTTGAGCTGGGCTTCCGGCAGAGAACTGGTGATGTACTCAATGCTGGTGTACCCGGCAGCTTTCAGAACGTCGACAGCCGATGGGTGGACGCCTTCCAAAAGAAGGAACTTGATCTTGCTCTTATCGAGAGAAGTCTTGCTCATCTGCGTAAACCTGTATCCCGGAGAAAAATGGCAGGGAATCGAATAGCCGGATGTGCCCTGATTCACCAATACTGTTCCCGTTTGACGGCGTCTGTTGCCGTCATGCTGCGTTGCCGCTCCTCCCCATAGCCAGCTATGAGTCGTCGCGGCGTCTTGCCTGACGACAACAGCCACTCGTCAAACAGAAACGTATTGGTAAATCAGGGCACAGAGCTGACCCGGACGGCAGGAAAGCCGTCACCGCAGAAACGCCCTTGGGCTCTGTCCTGCGGGGGCGGTATGCTAGCATACGCGCCCCGCTAAACACCTATTCCTGCGACGTGAAGCGTTCTCAGGATGACCATGAATTGTTCGAGAGTTCTGTCGATGACCCATCCTGCCCTGATTGATGAGCTAAAGACCCTGGTTGAGCCCGGCAAAGTGCTGACCGACGCCGACTCCCTGGAGGCTTACGGCAAGGATTGGACCAAGCACTTCGCGCCCGCGCCCACCGCCATCGTGTTCCCCAAGACCACCGAGCAAGTGCAGGCCATCGTCCGTTGGGCCAATGCGCACAAGGTGGCGCTGGTGCCATCCGGTGGTCGTACCGGCCTGTCGGCTGCTGCCGTGGCGGCCAATGGCGAAGTGGTCGTCTCGTTCGATTATATGAACCAGATCCTCGACGTGAACCTCACCGACCGCACCGCCGTGTGCCAGCCGGGCGTGGTCACCAAGCAATTGCAGAACGTCGCCGAAGAAAAAGGCCTGTACTACCCGGTGGACTTCGCGTCGTCCGGTTCCAGCCAGATTGGCGGCAATATCGGCACCAATGCCGGCGGGATCAAGGTCATTCGCTACGGTATGACCCGCAACTGGGTGGCTGGCATGAAGGTCGTCACCGGCAAGGGTGATGTGCTGGAGCTGAACCGCGATCTGATCAAGAACGCCACCGGCTATGACATGCGCCAACTGTTTATCGGCGCCGAAGGCACCCTGGGCTTTGTGGTCGAAGCCACCATGCGCCTGGACCGTGCGCCGAAAAACCTCACCGCGATGGTGCTCGGCACCACCGATTTCGACTCGATCATGCCGGTGCTGCACGCCTTCCAGGGCAAGCTGGACCTGACCGCCTTCGAGTTCTTCTCCGACAAGGCCTTGGCCAAAGTCCTCGGTCGTGGCGATGTGCCGGCGCCGTTCGAAACCGAGTGCCCGTTCTACGCGCTGCTGGAATTCGAAGCCACCACCGAAGAAGTCGCCAACCACGCCCTGGAAACCTTCGAGCACTGCGTCGAGCAGGGCTGGGTGCTGGACGGCGTGATGAGCCAGAGCGAAACCCAGTTGCATAACCTGTGGAAACTGCGCGAGTACATCTCCGAGACCATTTCCCACTGGACGCCGTACAAGAACGATATTTCGGTCACAGTCTCCAAAGTTCCGGCGTTCTTGAAGGAAATTGACGCTATCGTCGGCGAACACTACCCGGACTTCGAAATTGTCTGGTTCGGCCATATCGGCGACGGCAACCTGCACCTGAACATCCTCAAGCCGGAAAACCTGAGCAAGGATGAGTTCTTCGCCAAGTGCGCCACGGTGAACAAGTGGGTGTTCGAAACCGTTCAGAAGTACAACGGCTCGATCTCCGCCGAACACGGCGTGGGCATGACCAAGCGTGATTACCTGACCTACAGCCGTTCGCCGGTTGAGATCGAATACATGAAAGCAGTGAAGGCGGTGTTCGACCCGAACGGGATCATGAACCCTGGCAAGATTTTCGCGGTTTAACCGCCCCCGAAGGAGTCGTTTCATGAGCTACCAGCACAAGTATGTCGACGGCACCAATATCCACTTTCCTGTCGGTAAAGTGGTGTGTATTGGGCGTAACTACGCCGAACATGCCAAGGAACTGGACAACCCGGTGCCGACCGAGCCGTTGCTGTTCATCAAGCCGGGCAGTTGCGTCGTCCCGCTGGAAGGCGGTTTCAGCATTCCGACCGAGCGCGGTTCGGTGCACTACGAGGCGGAAATCGCGGTGCTGATCGGCAAGCCGCTGTCGAACAAGCCCAGCCGTGAAGAGGTACTGGACGCCATCTCCGGTTTCGCCCCGGCCCTGGATCTGACCCTGCGCGACAAGCAATCCGAGCTGAAAGCCAAGGGCCTGCCGTGGGAAATCGCCAAGTCCTTCGACGGCGCGGCGGTGATTGCGCCGTTCGTGGTCGGCAGCACCTTCGCGGACGTGACCGATATTGGCATTCGCCTGACCATCAATGGCGAAGTGCGCCAGGACGGCAACAGCGCGAGCATGCTCAACCCGATCGTGCCGATGATCCAGTACATGGCCGGCTGCTTCTCGCTGCAGGCCGGCGACGTGATCCTCACCGGCACCCCGGCCGGCGTGGGCCCATTGAATGTGGGTGATGACCTGGTGTTGGAATTGACCGGCGTGAATCGTTTCGAAAGCAGCGTTCGATAAGCACCTGATGTGGAAGGGGGCAAGCCCTAATGCCAGTCAGTTAAGGCTTTTTGTAGGAGCGAGCTTGCTCGCGAAAAACTCACAGGCGCCGCGTTCATTCAGGAAGCACGCGTTATCGTTGACGTTTTTCGCGAGCAAGCTCGCTCCTACAGGAGGCGATGTACGCTTAACTGACTGGCATTAGGGCTTGCCCCCTTCCACATTGGGTCCGAATCCATCTCGTGCATCGGCTTTTGCATTTTTTTCACACCCCATCCGGATAATCCTCAGCCTCCTGCGCGCGGGTCCATTGATCCTGTGCTATCACCTACCGCTGACTTTCCGGAAAAGCACCCAATGGCCGTGTCCCTGCCTTCCGCCACACCCAAGCCGCGCTCTCGCTTTGCCTTGCGCTGGTATTCCTGGCTATTTCTGGCGGGTGCCATCGTGTACGGCATTTCCTGGGCCATGCATTGGGACGATCGCGGCGTGCTGTGGCTGTTGGAGGGCTTTGAAACGCCCGCCGAGCGCAGCGAAAGTGTGTGGTTGCCTGACTATCACGTTGTCATCGACGCCAAGGTTTTGCCGGGCATGGAGAAAGACGAAGCCTCGGACGTCTCCTATAACCCGCAGACCAAAACCCTGTTTTCCGTCATGGGTAAAAACCCGTTCCTTGTCGAGCTGAGCCTGCAAGGCGATGTATTGCGCAAGATGCCGCTCAATGGCTGGGACAACCCGGAAGGCGTGACTGTGATGGAAAATGGCCTGATGGCCGTGGTCGACGAACGCCAGCACAACCTGACCATCGTCAAGATCGACGCTGCCACCCAGCAATTGAACAAGGCCGACTTCCCGAGCTATGACCTGGGCCCGTCCAAGGATCAGAACAAAGCGTTCGAGGGGCTTACCTGGGACAAGCGCAATCAGCAATTTGTGCTGGGAGAAGAGCGGCCGCCGGCGTTGTTCACCTGGAAAAGCGACGGCAGCCAGACCCTTGTCGGCGATAAACAGAAACTGGCCAGCAAAGAGCTGGACATGCGCAACCTTTCGGCCCTGGCCATCGACCCGCGCACCGGCCATCTGCTGGTGTTATCGGCCGACTCCCACTTGTTGCTGGAGTTGGATGAGAAGGGTGAACAAGTCAGCTTCATGACCCTGCTCGGTGGCTTCAACGGCCTCAAGAACACCATCCCCCGTGCGGAGGGGGTAACGATGGATGAGGACGGCACGCTCTATATGGTCAGTGAGCCAAACCTGTTCTATCGTTTCGAAAAGCAGAAATAACAGGCGAATCACGTCGGATATTTCTCTATTAGCGGCATTCGCCAGACACCGGGGCGCGTTTAAGTTTAAATTCAGACAGGCGTGATATTCATTCGCCACTTTTGACTTTGAGCACCGCCCGATGCGTCGATTTGCCCGCCCCAAACCCATTCTTTTTATGCTGGTGTTGATCGCCCTGGTCAGCGCCGGGGCTGTTGCGCAGCATTTTCGCCTGTTCGAGCGCGCCTGGTTCAACTGGCAGGCCTGGCGTCAGCCGGCGGACGAGCGCTCCATCGGCCTGGCGGATTACCGAGTGACCCTTGAAGCCCAGGTTATCGAAGGGCTCGACGACGATGTCTCGGCCCTCACCTATGATCCGGTACGAAAGAGCCTGTTTACCGTCACCAATAAAAACGCCGAGCTGATCGAGCTGTCCCTTGAGGGCAAGATCCTGCGACGCATCCCGTTGGTGGGGTTTGGTGATGCCGAGGCGGTGGAATTTATCAGCGACAACATCTATGTCATCACCGACGAGCGCCAGCAGCGGCTGATCAAGGTGCATGTGGACGACGATACCCAATTCCTCGACGCCGCCGATGCGGAACAGATGACCCTGGGCCTGCATGTCGGGGGCAACAAGGGGTTTGAGGGGTTGGCCTATGACTCGGTGGGCAAGCGCCTGTTCGTGGCCAAGGAACGCGACCCGATGCTGATCTACGAGGTCCACGGCTTTCCCCATTTCAAACCGGAAAAAACCTACTCGGTGCACGTGATCAACAACCCCAAGCGCGATGCCGGGTTGTTTGTACGCGACCTGTCGAGCCTGCAATACGACGAGCGCAGCGGTCATTTGCTGGCGCTGTCGGATGAGTCGTTCCTGGTGCTGGAGCTGGACATCGACGGTCGCCCATTGAGCAGCCTGTCTCTGCTCAATGGGCGCCATGGCCTGAAAAAACGGGTGCCCCAGGCCGAAGGAATCGCCATGGATGACGAGGGTACGTTGTACCTGGTCAGCGAGCCGAACCTGTTTTATGTGTTCAAGAAACCCAATCCCTGAGACACATTGGGTTTTGCATCAGGCTTTAAGGGTTTTCACGCCTTCGGAAGTGCCCAGCAGCAGCACATCCGCCGGACGCGCCGCGAACAGGCCGTTGGTGACCACGCCGACGATGGCGTTGATCTGGGTCTCAAGCTCCACCGGGTGGGTGATCTGCATATTGAACACGTCGAGGATAATGTTGCCGTTGTCGGTCAACACGCCTTCGCGGTACACCGGATCGCCACCGAGCTTTACCAGTTCGCGGGCTACGTGGCTGCGAGCCATCGGGATGACTTCCACCGGTAGCGGGAACGCGCCGAGCACCGGTACCAGCTTGCTGGCGTCGGCGATGCAGATAAAGGTCTTGGCCACCGCCGCGACGATCTTCTCGCGGGTCAGGGCTGCACCGCCGCCCTTGATCAGGTTCAGGTGTTCGTCGCTTTCATCGGCGCCGTCGACGTAGAACTCCAGGTCGCTCACGGTGTTGAGTTCGTACACCGGAATGCCATGGCCCTTGAGACGCGCGGCGGTGGCTTCGGAACTGGCCACGGCGCCGTCGAATGCGCCTTTGTGCCGGGCCAGCGCATCGATAAAGCAGTTGGCGGTGGAGCCGGTGCCGACACCGACGATGCTCTTGTCGTCGAGTTTGGGAAGGATTAAATCGACGGCGGCCTGGGCCACTGCCTGTTTGAGTTGATCCTGGGTCATGCGGGCTCCGGAACGGGCGGGGAGTTATCGAGGCGCGCGAGTATAACCCAACAAAACCTCCGGATTCGTGTGGTCGCCCGGCCAAACGCTGGGTTAGACTCCTTGGCCCTGCCCAACCCGCCCAGTGATTTCCGCCGATGCTTGAACAGTACGTCAAAAAGATCCTCACCTCGCGCGTCTATGACGTTGCCGTAGAAACCCCGCTACAGACCGCCCGCCAGCTCTCCGAGCGGTTGGGCAACAAGGTCTGGCTCAAGCGTGAAGACCTGCAGCCGGTGTTCTCGTTCAAGATTCGCGGCGCGTACAACAAGCTGACTCAATTGACGGCTGAAGAGCGTGCACGCGGCGTGGTCACGGCCTCGGCGGGCAACCATGCCCAGGGCCTGGCCCTGGCGGCCAAGGTGCTGGGGGTCAAGGCCACGATCGTGATGCCCAAGACCACTCCGGAGATCAAGGTCGAAGGCGTGCGCTCCCGTGGCGGTAAAGTGGTGCTGCACGGCGATTCCTTCCCGGAAGCCCTGGCCTACTCGCTGAAGCTGGTCGACGAAAAAGGCTACGTCTACATTCACCCCTACGACGATCCGCACACCATTGCCGGGCAGGGCACCGTGGCGATGGAGATCCTGCGCCAGCACCCGGGGCCCCTGGACGCGATTTTCGTACCGGTGGGCGGCGGCGGGCTGATCGCGGGCATTGCGGCGTACGTGAAATACCTGCGCCCGGAGATCAGGATCATCGGCGTCGAGCCGGACGACTCCAACTGCCTGCAAGCTGCCATGGCCGCCGGCGAGCGTGTGGTGCTGCCCACCGTGGGCATTTTTGCCGATGGCGTGGCGGTGGCGCAGATCGGCCAGCACACCTTCGACATCTGCAAACACTATGTGGATGAAGTGATCACCGTCAGCACCGATGAAATCTGTGCCGCGATCAAGGACATCTACGACGACACCCGTTCCATCACCGAGCCGGCCGGCGCGCTCGGCGTAGCAGGCATCAAGAAATACGTGGAGACCCGTGGCGTCACCGGCCAGACCCTGGTGGCCATCGACTCCGGCGCCAACGTCAACTTCGACCGCCTGCGCCATGTGGCCGAGCGCGCCGAGCTGGGTGAAGGTCGCGAAGCCATTATTGCCGTGACCATCCCTGAGAAACCGGGCAGCTTCAAGGCGTTCTGCGAGGCGGTGGGCAAGCGCCAGATCACCGAGTTCAACTACCGCTACCACTCCGGCAGCGAAGCGCACATCTTTGTCGGCGTGCAGACCCACCCGGAAAACGACCCGCGCAGTGCGCTGATCGCCAGCCTCACCAGCCAGGGTTTCCCGGTGCTGGACCTGACCGAGAACGAACTGGCCAAGTTGCACATCCGCCATATGGTGGGTGGGCATGCGGCCCAGGTCAGTGATGAAGTGGTGTTCCGTTTCGAATTCCCGGAACGTCCGGGGGCGCTGTTCAACTTTCTTAATAAATTGGGCGGACGCTGGAACATCTCGATGTTCCACTATCGCAACCACGGTGCCGCTGACGGCCGTGTGGTCGCCGGCCTGCAAGTGCCGGCGAACGAGCGCCATCTGGTACCGGCGGCCCTGGAGGCCATTGGCTACCCGTATTGGGATGAAAGCGATAACCCGGCCTACAAACTGTTTCTCGGTTGAGCGACTACGCTGATTGGGGCGGCCTTTAAGGAAAACGACATATGGAAACCCTGACCACCCTCAAAGTTATCCACATCGCCGCCACGGTGTTGCTGCTGCTCAGCGGCCTCGGCCTGGCGCTGTTGGCCTGGCGCAAGCGCAGCGACGGCCCGGCCGTGACTGTGCAGCGCCCGTGGGCGTTCGTGTGGTTGCTGATGGGCGTTTGCATGGTCAGCATGCCGTTTACCGGCTGGTGGCTGGTGCACCTGGTCGGCTGGCCGCTGGGGCAGACCTGGATCCTGGGTTCCAGCATCCTCTACACCGTGGCCGCGCTGGCCTGGTTCTGGCTGGTGGCACGGCTTAACCGGCTGCGCAAAGGCGAGGGCGGCAGCCTGAATTTCACCTTGGTGCTGGCGGTGGTAAGCCTGGCGGGGTTTGTGGCGATTGCCGGGCTCATGGGCGCCAAGCCGGTGTGGTGAGCGGGGCAAGCCCGCTCACCACGGTTACTTGCTACGCAGCGTAATCACCGGCCAACCCCGCTTCTCGGCTTCAGCGCGCAGATTCGGATCCGGATCCACCGCCACCGGATGCGTCACCTGCTCCAACAGCGGCAGGTCATTCATCGAGTCGCTGTAGAAGTAACTGTCTTCCAGGCTGTAGCCAGTCTCTTCCAACCACCGATTCAAGCGCGTCACCTTGCCTTCACGAAAACACGGCACATCAGTGCTGCGCCCGGTGTAGCGGCCATTTTCCATCTCGCACTCGGTGGCGATCAGCGTCTCGACGCCCAGGCGTGCGGCAATTGGCGCGGTGACGAAACGGTTGGTGGCGGTGATGATCACCAGCTTGTCGCCAGCGGCGCGGTGCTTGGCCAGCAGTTCAGCAGCCAGGGGCAGCATGATCGGCTCGATGCAGTCGCGCATATAGTCGTTATGCCATTCGTCCAGCTGGGCCATCTCGGTGCGGCCGAGGATGTCCAGGCAGAAGTTCAGGTAGGCGGCGTTGTCCAGCTTGCCGGCCAGGTAGTCCTGGTAGAACTCGTCGTTGCGGGCTTTGTAGGCGACCGCGTCGAGAATCCCCCGTTCGCAGAGGTAATCGCCCCACGCGTGGTCGCTGTCACCGCCGAGAAGGGTGTTGTCCAAGTCGAATAAAGCCAGGCGCATTGCAGTTACTCGCTGAAAAGTCTGTAAAAAGGCGTCCAGAATACGGTCTTTTCACAAGAGTGCACATAAGGTAAGAAGCCTCGTTGCCGCTGGAACAACCTTTGTGGAACAATGCGGCGACATGCGTTTGCGAGGTTGTTGCCGTGATCGACCCCGATGGTTTCCGTCCTAATGTCGGGATTATTCTTACGAATGATGCCGGACAGGTGCTATGGGCTCGCCGAATCAACCAAGATGCCTGGCAGTTTCCTCAAGGCGGAATCAACCCCGACGAAACCCCTGAAGACGCCTTGTACCGTGAGTTGAACGAAGAAGTCGGCCTTGAGCGTGAAGATGTGCAGATTCTGGCCTGTACCCGGGGCTGGTTGCGCTATCGTTTGCCGCAACGCCTGGTGCGTACCCACAGCCAACCGCTGTGCATCGGCCAGAAGCAGAAATGGTTTCTCCTGCGCCTGATCTCCAACGAGCAGCGGGTGCGGATGGATTTGACCGGTAAGCCGGAGTTCGATGGCTGGCGTTGGGTCAGTTATTGGTACCCGCTGGGCCAGGTGGTGACATTCAAGCGCGAGGTTTATCGTCGCGCTCTCAAAGAGCTTGCCCCGCGCCTTTTAGCGCGCGACTGACGACGGAGTTCGACCCCGAGCCATGCTCAATACGCTGCGCAAGATCGTCCAGGAAGTTAACTCCGCCAAGGATCTCAAGGCGGCGTTGGGGATTATTGTGTTGCGCGTCAAGGAAGCCATGGGCAGCCAGGTCTGCTCGGTTTACCTGCTGGACCCAGAGACCAACCGTTTTGTGCTGATGGCCACCGAGGGCTTGAACAAGCGCTCCATCGGCAAGGTCAGCATGGCGCCCAATGAAGGTCTGGTGGGCTTGGTGGGGACGCGTGAAGAACCCCTGAACCTTGAAAACGCGGCCGATCACCCGCGTTATCGCTACTTTGCCGAAACCGGCGAAGAGCGCTACGCCTCGTTCCTCGGCGCACCGATCATTCACCACCGCCGCGTCGTCGGCGTATTGGTCATCCAGCAAAAAGAACGTCGCCAGTTCGACGAGGGCGAAGAAGCCTTCCTCGTGACCATGAGCGCGCAGCTCGCCGGGGTTATCGCCCACGCCGAAGCCACCGGCTCGATTCGCGGCCTGGGCGGCCAGGGCAAGGGTATCCAGGAAGCCAAGTTCGTCGGTGTACCGGGTTCGCCGGGTGCGGCGGTCGGTACTGCCGTGGTCATGTTGCCGCCGGCCGACCTCGATGTGGTGCCGGACAAGCACGTCGACGACATCGACGCTGAAATCAAACTGTTCAAGACGGCCCTGGAAGGCGTGCGCGCCGACATGCGCAACCTGTCGACCAAGCTGGCCACCCAGTTGCGCCCCGAAGAGCGCGCGCTGTTTGACGTGTACCAGATGATGCTCGACGACGCGTCCCTCGGGAACGAAGTCAAGACCGTGATCAAGACCGGCCAGTGGGCCCAGGGCGCGCTGCGTCAGGTGGTCACCGATCACGTCAACCGTTTCGAATTGATGGACGACGCCTACCTGCGCGAGCGGGCCTCGGATGTGCGCGACCTCGGCCGCCGCCTGCTGGCCTACCTGCAGGAAGACCGCAGCACCAACCTGGTCTACCCCGACAACACCATCCTGATCAGTGAAGAACTGACCGCCACCATGCTCGGCGAAGTGCCCGAAGGCAAGTTGGTGGGCCTGGTCTCGGTCCTGGGTTCGGGTAACTCCCACGTCGCGATCCTGGCCCGGGCCATGGGCATTCCGACGGTGATGGGCCTGGTGGACCTGCCGTACTCCAAGGTCGACGGTATCGACATGATCGTCGATGGGCATCGCGGCGAGGTGTTTACCAACCCCAGCGAAGTCCTGCGCAAGCAATACGCCGAGGTGGTGGAAGAAGAGAAGCAACTGGCGCTCGGGCTCGATTCCTTGCGCGAACTGCCGTGCGTGACCCTCGACGGTCACCGTGTACCGCTGCTGGTCAACACCGGCCTGCTGGCCGATGTGGCGCGCGCGCAACAGCGCGGCGCCGAAGGCGTGGGGCTGTACCGCACCGAAGTGCCGTTCATGATCAACCAGCGTTTCCCGAGTGAGAAGGAGCAGCTGGCGATTTATCGCGAGCAACTGTCCGCCTTCCACCCGTTGCCGGTGACCATGCGCAGCCTGGACATCGGTGGCGACAAGTCACTGTCGTATTTCCCGATCAAGGAAGACAACCCCTTCCTCGGCTGGCGCGGTATTCGCGTTACCCTCGACCACCCTGAAATCTTCCTGGTGCAGACCCGAGCCATGCTCAAGGCCAGCGAAGGCCTGAACAACCTGCGCATCCTGCTGCCGATGATCTCCGGCACCCATGAGCTGGAAGAAGCCTTGCACCTGATCCACCGTGCCTGGGGCGAAGTGCGCGACGAAGGCGCCGACGTACCGATGCCGCCGATTGGCGTGATGATCGAAATCCCGGCGGCGGTGTACCAGGCCAAGGAACTGGCGCGGCAGGTGGACTTCCTGTCCGTGGGCTCCAACGACCTGACCCAGTACCTGCTGGCCGTGGACCGTAACAACCCACGGGTGGCCGACCTCTACGACTACCTGCACCCGGCGGTGCTGCAAGCCCTGCAACACGTGGTGCGCGACGCCCATGCCGAAGGCAAGCCGGTGAGCATCTGCGGTGAAATGGCCGGTGACCCGGCGGCAGCGGTGCTGTTGATGGCGATGGGCTTTGATAGCCTGTCGATGAACGCCACCAACCTGCCGAAGGTGAAGTGGATGCTGCGCCAGGTTGAACTGAGCATGGCCAAGGATCTGCTGGCGGAGTTGATGACCATCGACAACCCGCAGGTTATCCACAGCTCGCTGCAATTGGCGCTGAAAAACCTGGGGCTGACGCGGATGATCAACCCGGCGTCTGCCAAGACCCTTTAATGGCGATACGCAGCCCCGCCCGTAGCAGCTGTCGAGCGCGCGAGGCTGCGTAGGGCGCGCTGCTGGGTAAGACGGCATCAGCGTCAGAACTTGAGTTCTACCTCTCCGAGCCGTCCACCATGCGGTCCAAAGCTGCGCTCCACCATCCGCCGCGTGCCATCGGCATTCACAATCAACGCCGTGCTCGCCCGTGTCCCATAACTGGGGCTGGCGATAAACACACTCGACAGCAAACTCTCCGTCGCCAACCCCACGCCGGTATCCGGCAGCTCGGCAAACGGTGCAATCTGCGGATCGCTCAGAATCTCCAGTAGCGCTTCGGGCCGGGGATCGTTCAGCAACTCACTCAGCGCGGCTTTGGCCTTAAGCAGTTTTGGCCAAGGTGTATCCAGCCCTGCATTGGATAACCCATACACGCCCGCTTTCAACTGCGTCGGCTCGGTGTGATTGGCGTTGTAATGCCACAACTCTTCCCGCGTCCCCACCAGCAGGTTAAACCCGGCATATTCAATCGAACGGCCATTAACCTCGGCCAAATACTGGTCAATCGGCAGCGAACCACTGAGAAACCGTGCCACCAGCTCCCCGCGGGACTTGCGTGCCGGCGGCTGGTGCGGATCACGGATATTGGTCAGGGCAGCAAAACGCCCATCGGCATTCACGCCCAGCCAGGTGCCGCCCGCTTGCTGATCGCGGCCGGCGTAGACTTTGGGCGCATCCGGCCACTGCGCCAGCGGCAGGCTGGGGCGGGCGTAGAACTCATCACGGTTGGCCGCGACGATCAGCGGCTGGGCATGGCCCGGCCGCCAGGCAAAAACAATCAGGCACATCAGGCGATTCCCGTTTGTGTTTTTTGCCACTCTACCCACACCGGCAGCGGTGTTCCATCGTATCCAGTTGGGTCGCATGCCTTCCATCCGTTAACATGCCGGACCTGGTTTGGGGGCTCCCATGGAATTTCTGCTGTATTTGCTGCTGGGCGCGTGCGCGGGCGTACTCGCCGGGCTGTTTGGCGTGGGCGGCGGGATCATTATCGTGCCGGTGCTGGTGTTCAGCTTCACCTTGCAGGGCTTCGACCCGCAGGTGCTGACCCACCTGGCCGTGGGCACCTCCCTGGCGACGATCATCTTTACCTCGGTCAATGCCGTGCGTGAGCACCACCGACGTGGCGCGGTGCGTTGGCCGATCTTTGTCTGGATGACCGTGGGCATCCTGCTCGGCGCCGGTTTTGGTGCGCTGACCGCCGAGGCGATTTCCGGCCCCCACTTGCAGAAGATCATCGGCGTATTCGCCCTGATCATCGCCGTGCAACTGGCCCTGGAGGTCAAGCCCAAGGCCAGCCGCACGGTGCCGGGCAAGCTCGGCCTGACTGTGGCCGGTACCCTGATTGGCTGGGCTTCGGCGATTTTCGGCATCGGCGGCGGCTCGCTGACCGTGCCGTTTTTGACCTGGCGCAGCGTGCCGATGCAACAAGCGGTGGCCACCTCGTCCGCCTGTGGCCTGCCGATTGCCTTGGCCAGTGCGTTAAGTTTCATGATTCTGGGCTGGCATGACCCGCTGTTGCCCGCTCATAGTCTAGGGTTCGTGTATTTGCCGGCGCTGCTGGGCATTGCCCTGACCAGCATGGTGTTTGCCCGTTTCGGCGCACGCCTGGCGCACCGGTTGTCGCCGCGCGTGCTCAAGCGGTTGTTCGCCGGCTTGCTGTTTTGTGTCGGTTTGAATTTTTTGCTGTAACGCAGGCTTAATCGCGCCCGGGCATGGTCCGGTTGCCATAACGAATGATTTAACGAGGAGTCGCAATGCTGCCTTACCCGCAGATCGACCCGGTGGCCCTGGCCATCGGTCCGCTGAAAATCCACTGGTACGGGTTGATGTACCTGATCGGCATCGGCGGTGCATGGCTGCTGGCCTCCCGGCGCCTGAACCGTTTCGACCCGACCTGGACCAAGGAGAAGCTCTCCGACATGGTGTTCTGGTTGTCGATGGGGGTGATCGTCGGCGGGCGCCTGGGGTATGTGCTGTTTTACGATCTCTCGGCCTACATCGCCAACCCGACGCTGATCTTCGAAGTGTGGAAAGGCGGCATGGCATTCCACGGTGGCTTTATCGGCGTAATGATCGCGGCCTGGTGGTTTGGCCGGCGCAACGGCAAGTCGTTCTTCCAACTGATGGACTTCGTCGCGCCGCTGGTACCGATCGGCCTGGGCGCCGGGCGCATCGGCAACTTCATCAACGCCGAGTTGTGGGGCAAGCCGACCGACGTGCCGTGGGCCATGGTGTTCCCGCCGTTCAGCGACCCGGCGCAACTGCCGCGCCATCCGTCGCAGCTGTACCAGTTCGCGTTGGAAGGCGTGGCCCTGTTCCTTATCCTGTACCTCTTTTCGCGCAAACCACGCCCGACCATGGCCGTTTCCGGCATGTTCGCGCTGTTCTACGGGATCTTCCGTTTCATCGTCGAGTTCGTGCGCGTGCCGGATGCCCAACTGGGGTACCTGGCGTGGGGCTGGCTGACCATGGGACAAGTGCTCAGCATTCCGATGATCCTGGTCGGCCTGGGCCTGCTGTGGTGGGCGTACAATCGCCCGCAACCGCTGAAGCACACCGCGCTTTAAATTCGAATGCCGAGGCCCGCGAGGTCTCGGCTTCAACGATACGGGTAATGACATGAAGCAATATCTCGAACTACTGAACGACGTCGTGACCAATGGCCTGACCAAAGGCGACCGTACCGGCACCGGCACCAAGGCCGTGTTTGCCCGTCAGTATCGGCATAACTTGGCCGACGGTTTCCCGCTGCTGACCACCAAGAAGCTTCACTTCAAAAGCATCGCCAATGAGCTGATCTGGATGTTGAGCGGCAACACCAACATCAAGTGGTTGAACGAAAACGGTGTGAAAATCTGGGACGAGTGGGCCACCGAAGACGGTGACCTGGGCCCGGTGTATGGCGAGCAGTGGACCGCCTGGCCGACCAAGGATGGCGGCACGATCAACCAGATCGACTACATGGTGCACACGCTCAAGACCAACCCCAACAGCCGTCGCATCCTGTTCCACGGCTGGAACGTCGAATACCTGCCGGACGAAACCAGGAGCCCGCAGGAAAACGCGCGCAACGGCAAGCAAGCCCTGCCACCGTGCCACCTGCTGTACCAGGCGTTCGTGCATGACGGCCATCTGTCGATGCAGTTGTACATCCGCAGTTCCGACGTATTCCTTTTATGCCCCCGAGAAGAAACTGCACAGTACGTAATGACTGCGTAACCCAGTAAGCCTTCCAAGCCTGTTTATTGTGCCCCCTATAAAAATGCACATTGTGTATAGTACGGGCCGCTTTGAAAAGGAAGGAAGAAGTGAAGGTAATCGCGGTACGGGGCAAACCCCTAGATCTCAGTGAGTCCCCGACCAGGCGGGACGACACCCTTGATGAGCATCAAGCTCAAGAAACCTTGAAGGTCACAGGAGCAGCCGTCTTTGATGACGATGAGCGCCTGATGCCTCTAATGTCCGGCTTCCTCTCCCAGCAACTCCAAGCTGCGCTGATAGCTGAGCAGACCGCCATGACCTTTGGCCGGAACCTTGGTTATGTCCATGAGTACCTGAGCAGCCGCCGTGAGTTCGCTAGCTGTGAGCGGGATTCCGCTTACCTGGAGATCCGTACCCACGTTATCCAAGAATACTTTGCGCACCTGCGCGAGGTTGAGGGGATCTCGAAGAAGACTGTCCGCAATCGAGATTCATCGCTCATGGCCTTCTTCAACAAGTCGCTTTGTAATTGGGTGGACGATGTCCCTCCTCCTCGAAAAGAAGCGAACCCGTATGCGGGTGGGCTGCTGTCTCCGCGTCCAAACAAGAATCTGGTGGTGGCCTGTTCCCTGGACGACCTCTTACAGCTAATCCTTGCCACCCAGAGCGAGCGTGAGCGGTGCCTTCTTCAGTTCATGTATGACGCAGGCATTCGCCGCTCGGAAGTCCCTCGCGTGACCCTGAGGGCGATTGATGACGCTCTTCGCTTCCAAGACACCATGTTCATTTCACCCGGTGCCTCTGTCGCGGTGAATGCCGACTATTGTCCCCTTCGTATCGATGGGAGTAAGGGGCCCGCTGATTCCTTCAAGCCTCGCGATACCTTGGTGAGCAGGGCAACGTTGCTTCGCATAAAGAAGTACCACGCCTCTCCGCTGTACAAGATGCACAAGCGCCAGTTCGGCAGCTCCGAGACCACTCCTGCATTCCTGAATGCTGAGGGTGGCGAGTTCACAGCGCGCTCCGTCTCCAAGCTCCTTGAGCGCACCTCGAAGCGTGCCTTGAATCTTATGAAGATCAACAGAATGATCTCCCCGCATAAGCTGCGTCATGGGAATGCTTATGCCCTGCTCCGCACGCCGGATATTGGCACGAGCTACCTTGACCGGCTGGTAGCCGTACAAAAAACGTTGGGGCATTCCCGGCTCAAGACAGCTGAAACTTACACACAGATTCCTCACGACATCTATCAGAAGCTTGTTCGCCCTGGGACTGAGACCAAAACAAAGGCCGGCGAGATGGCAGAACTCGCCGACCGGACGCGCCTGAGAATTGATGCGGGAGATATGAAATGAGTAGTCGGTTAACGGGCTCGCAGGTAGACGCGACCATTGAGTCCTTTGTAGCCCGAGCAACTGATGATCGAGAGTCGTTGCTTCAGATCTGCTTGAGCAAAAATGCCGAATTGGCGGTGTCTGCTGGGTATGTGATCGAACAAACCGGCTTGAGTGCCTCGACGGTCAAGAATAAAGCTTCGCTTTTTCAGCCCATCCTGGATGCGATGGCAGATGAGGGGATCATTGTCTCAGGTCACCCTTCGGGCGCTTGCGAATGGCGCCGCAGGCTTCTTGCCTGGTATGAGGGTATGCCTAAAGAACAGAAGCTAGCGATTCCGGTGGCGGCGAACACCATTCGATATCGAGGTTATTTGAGTGATGTTCCTGAATTGGTAGGCTTCCCCTCTGCCAGGGTGAAATATGAGTTGGTGCGGTCTACGTTCGAGGAGATCCTTAAAGACCTCAGAGCGCTGGGAGTTCTAGATAGGGACTATCAAACAGTCGTCGAGCGCGTTGCGTCGAAAAAGCCCGTCGAGCTAACGGAAGCGGGGAAGCTGAAGGCAGCCTTCAAGTCACTTCGTTCGGTCTCCATTTATGGGCTATCTGATGTCATGTCAGTAGAGCCGGAGCGTCCATTTATTCACCTGCTCCATGTGTTCAGCGCTGCGTCGATGAACGCCAGCAGTGAATCGGGTCAGGCAAACTTTATCGAAGCGTTTAAGTACTTTCGAGACTATCTGAAGGTGGCGGAATTCACAGGGCTGGAAGATCTTCGTGAGCTGGTAAGCGTCTATGCTTTGCCCAAGTTTCGGGTATATCTTCAAGAAAAAATTATTGAGCGCGTGTTGTCGACAAACCATTGCAACACGCTGATGAGCTCGGCCCGGAAAATGATGGAGCGTGCACTTCAGATTAATGGACTAGGGCTAACGACCTTCATGGCTGCCCAAGGCTTCGACCCAGAGCGAGAAACTGATCAATACAAGCCTTACTCTGCTCCAGTACGTGCTCGCATTGCCGAAGCCATCCTTGAAGAGATTGCGGAGACTAACCGTCTGGCACAGCCGTATGTTCTGAGCCATGTAGGGGAGGATCCCGTTGCGCCTAATGGCAAGATTCGGCGTGGGTGTGCCACTATTGAAAACGCCCGCTGGATCTTTGAGAACAAACTCGATTGCAAGCCTTTGGGTTTCAAGTCGGCCAATCGTGAAGATGCTTATGAAAAGGCTTTCATTACAATTATCCAAAGTTCCGAATTGTCGATCTTTGATATCTATAAAGAATGGGGGGTTCTCTATCAGATTGACAGCCGGGTGCTAGCACCCTATGTGATCCGGCTCGCCCAGGTTACTGGCATGAACGCTGATTCGTTGTTGGGTCTCGATCTCGATGACTTTATCGAACGTCACGATCTAACCGATCGGCCTTGCTTGCTGTATTGGAAAGAGCGATCAGATGGCGAGAAGATGTACCATCTTGATTTGTTTCATGCCGAGATTTCGTGGCTTACAACTTCTCAGGGGCGCGCAGTAAAACAGGTGTTTGATGACATTAAATTCTTGACCCGTAATCTTCGCGCTGAAGCTCAGCCTGAAGTTGAGAATAAGTTATTCATCTATCGCTCAAGCTCTCCCAGAAAGTTCGGGGTGGTTGACTCCATTGAGAATTCTTCCGGCAATATGATTAATAAGATCATGAAGGGTTTCTCTGAAGATCGGGGGTTGCTTGATGAAGAGGGCAACCCATTGCCATTGTCGGCCTCTCGGTTTCGACCAAGTTTTGTGAGTGAGTTGATTGAGCGCGGTGTGTCTCCTCGGGAGATTCAAGTGATGTTAGGGCATAAGAACATTAGCACCACTATGGCGTACCTTGATCAAATGGATTTTAACCCGATGGCGCGGAAGATGTTGAATAAAGTGCTCCATGAGATGCACCAAGAAACGATGGACGAGTCGGTGACGATCATCCCAACGAAAACCATCGAGTCGACCCCAAAAGGCATGCCCATGGAAACTGGTACGGTCACATGCATGAACGTGTACGACCCGCCAGACTTCATCAAAAATCTGAGGGACTACGACCCCAGCAAGCCGTGCACGCTGTTCAACAAGTGCCTCTCGTGCAGTAACAGCATAATCACGGTTTCGCACCTGCCGGAGCTCTTTGCTCGCCGTCGCGATTACCAGCGGATGATTGAGGTAAACCGGGTGCTCGATACGCCCTACGGCACCGTCATCCTGGATAACCTGGACGTGCTCAACAGCATCCTTGACCCGGAGACATCTGATTTTTCAGCAAATGAGCTGGCTAAAGCCGAGCGTCTTTCTGAAAACCTGCAGGTCGATATCCTGACAGAGGGGGTAACTCTGTGAGCGAATCCATCATTCCTGAATTTGCAGCCTTCAAAAAATGGCGTATGGCCGCTCATGGTCTGCTGCTGGGCCTGCAGAAAGATGTTGGCGAGTCTAGCGCTGTGCCAGTTGAGGCGCTGTCTTGGTACAACGCGCTCTTGGCGCTACCGGTCAGCAAAACGTCAGATTTGGGTGATCCCATTTGGGACTTCAACGAGGACTACCCGAACGCAGCCAGGAACATCCAGGGTGCCAAGCTGAGGCTTGATTTCGGGAGTTTCCCATTGGTCAACCAGTCAGCAGTCCTTGAGGTAAAGGTGGCGATGTACTGCTGGCTGAAGATGCCGGCCAGCCTGCAATCGCTGACAAGCTCCGCAAGGAACATCAAGGCCAATACTGCCATCTCCTGCTTCAAGGCGGGGCTCAGCTTTGTTAACACAATGTCAGGACAGGCGCGGGAAATCCTGACGGATGAGTTTTTCGAGGTCGGTTACCATGGCCTCTCGTACTTTGATGCAGGGATGTATTGTACCGCCGCTCTCGTACACCCCCACGTTTTCGGCCCTGAGCTTCAGAGATTTTTCACAGCGATTAGGTCGCCATTCCTCTTGGAACAGATTTTTGATAAGCCTCTGCCCTACGTTGAGCTTGACTCGTTGCCTTGGGCGAAGGTGCTTAAGCGGGTAGACGAGTCTCAAAAAACGTATCGGATTCTTCCCAACGATGTATTCGAGAAGGCCTCTCGCGAAGCCTCATTTGCCGTCGTCGACTTCCTGAGCGTACTGGGCGAGCCGGTGAACGACCTGATCGCTCTAACGCGTCAGAACGCTAAAGGTTACTCATCGGCCAAGAGCCAGAGATTGACGCCTTACAATTACGACCTTTACGTGGCCCTACGGCTTCGACGCAAGGGTTATGACTCCAGCGCCATGGGGGCGGCGATTGGTGCTGTTCGCCCAGACTTTCTATCGGGAAACAGGCAGCACGACTTCAAAGCGCCAGAGACCTTGCTTAAGCTTACCCAAGTGCCCCTGGATGATGAGTTTCGTCGGTACATCAACTTTATTTCTTACAGTGCGTGCTATCTCGTGGCGCAGTACACGGGAATGCGACCCTCCGAGCTCTCTGAGATCTTGGTGGAGTCCTGCATGGAAAAAGAGAATGACTACTGGCTGCTCATCAGCAACGTGGTAAAACACCGTCAAGGACTTGCCAAGTTGTTTGATGACAAATGGGTCGCAATTCCTATCGTGCGCGACGCCATTCGTGCGGCCTGCCTGATCGCCAAGGTCAAACAGAACCCGTATCTGTTTTCAAATGTGGACACGGTCGCTCAGGGAGCGGAGCCGGCCTCTATGAGCTCAGTTGGGATCTCAGTTCAGTTCAGTTCCTTCTTTAAGGAGATCCTGACGGGCGAAGAGTTTGAGTCTCTTGAGTTTTCGCCCTACACCTTACGGCACACATTGGCTTACCAAATGGCAAGGGCTGAGCTTGGCCTCCCGTTCATTTCACACCAGTTGAAGCATTTTGGTGACCTTATCGGTGGAGCAGGACAAAACCAATCGTTCAGCGCCGTTTCGCTCGGGTACGGCGCAATTGCGGAGATCCTTTCAAAGGGTGGCCGATCTGGTGGCAAGACGCCTAGTCAGGTAGCTGAGGAGGAGTACATCACAAGCTACTGCGATCCTGATGGCAACTACGCCGGGCCTAATGCCGAGAGCCATAAAGCTCGGATGAAAAAGGTATTCGACGGCTACATGGCCGCTGGGTACACGAAAGAACAGGTCATTGCTCAAATGGCAAAGAAACGCTTGGCGATCATCAACGTTGGGCAAGGGTTTTGCTATGGCGGTCAGCGGGAGGCTCACGACGACTCCCTGCCTTGCATCGGGACTTTGCGCTGCAACCCTAATCGCTGTAAGAACGCTGTCGTCACCAAAGTGCATGCGCCTAAGTGGCGAGAAATCTATGTCTCGAACAGCCTTGCATTGAGCTCCCCGTCGTCCGCGAGCACGGAAGAGGAGCTTCGTGCTGCGATGGAGGAAGCTAAAGGAGTCCTGGAGTATCTGGGAGAAGAGGTTGAGCTATGACCACCCAGGCTTTTGATTCTCGGAATAAGCTCGACTTCGAGAAAAATACCGAGCAGCTAGCCGAAGGCATACTCCAGATTGCCTCCGATAAATCGCTGAAGCCTACGGTTGCTGAGCTTAGTCGCATCACAGGGATCCATCGCAATACCATCAGGATGCGGGGGTGGCCGATGGAGAAGCTTGAGGCCATCAAGGAAAGCCGCCTCGTTGAGGTGATGGTTCAGAAGGTCAAAGCTGAGAAGAAGCAAGATCCCAAGACCATTCTGATGCAACGGCTTGAAAAGAGCCGACTGGAAGTGCTTTATTGGTTCAATAGGTATCAGGATGTTGAAAGCTCGTATGCGACCCTTGATAAGCGACTGACCGGTGTCATTGAGTCCAGGGCTTACTACGTGGATCAAAATGCCGAGCTCACGGCCAAGCTAAAACAGCGGGATACTGAAATTCAGAAATTGCGTGATGCGCTGCATATGGTCAGCGCAAATCTAGAGGATCCGAAATGAAGATGTACCACGATTTGCTGGCCGACGTGCTGGAGAACGGCGTCGAGAAAGGCGATCGCACAGGGACAGGCACGCTGAGCGTGTTTGGTCGTCAATTCCGCCACAACCTGGAAGATGGCTTCCCACTGCTGACCACGAAGAAACTGCATTTCAAGAGCATCATCAATGAGATGATCTGGTTCTTGAATGGTGATACCAACACCAAATGGCTCAAGGAGAATGGTGTCAAAATCTGGGATGAATGGGCAACCGAGGATGGCGATCTTGGGCCGGTCTATGGCAAGCAGTGGACTGCGTGGCCGACTAAGGATGGCAAAACCATCAACCAGATCGATTACGTTGTTAACACGCTTAAAACGAACCCGAACAGCCGTCGCATTCTGTTCCATGGATGGAATGTCGAGTACCTGCCAGATGAGTCTGTCAGCCCTCAAGAAAATGCGCGTAACGGAAAGATGGCATTACCGCCGTGCCATCTGCTTTACCAGTTTTATGTGGCTAACAATAAGTTGTCGACACACCTCTATATTCGGTCGAGTGATCTGCTGCTTGGGAATCCGTACAACTTAGCCGGAGCGAGTTTTCTAACTCATATGCTTGCTCAACAGTGTGATATGGGTGTCGGCGAAATTGTCGTTACTATGGGTGATGCGCATATTTACTTGAATCATATTGAGCAAGTAAAGTTGCAGCTAACTCGCGAGCCGCGCCCTCTGCCTAAGTTGCAGCTCAAGCGTAAGCCAGACAGCATCTACGACTACAAGTTTGAGGACTTTGAGATTGTAGGCTATGATCCACATCCTCATATTCCTGCTCCTGTATCGATCTAACGGAGTCGATGCCTGGTTAGCCAAATCTTGGTTGGCCAGGATGGGGTATCGGTGGGCAAGACCAGGCCTAGCCTCATCGTTTTAGACGTCGCTCCTGCAAGCGTCTGCCTAATACATCTTGCACCAGCCCGTTGAGGGTAAGCGGACGTTCAACTCAGCTCGTCGGGACTTCCACATTCTTTGCGTTCTATGGCGGCTTGCTTCCCCCATGATCCTTGACCCGCCTGAGAGCAGCAACCAGAGCGAGCCCCAGCAGCGGGTTCGAACAGTGACTCAACAATCGTACAGTCTGGAGTCTTCGAGCCTAGGCATGTTGACTCACACGTGCCTGCCATTGAGAGCAGCTCTGTCCGGATCTGCTGGAGCTTAGCTACCTTCGATTCCACTTCTGCCAAGTGCTTCTTGACCACCGACAACGCATCAGCACACGGACGATCAGCATCTGCCGCGAGCGCAATGAGTTCGCGGATATCGTCGAGTGGAAAGCCCAGTTCACGATTCTGCCGGATGAAGATGAGTCGTGACCGATGCTTTTCGGTATAGATTCGATGCCCCCCTGTCGACCGTAGGGCCGGAGGGAGAAGGCCTATTTTCTCGTAGTAGCGAATCGTTTCAATGTGGCAACCCGTTGATTTCGACAGCGCTCCGATTCCTGACATCTAAACTCCCCAAGCATTTTCTTGAACCTGTAGTAGCTACAGATATTAACCTGCTCAATCGAAAAATGATTTCACGCGTTTTAAGGGCATTCCGTGGACAGAGAACAGCTAGAGAAGAACCAGATTCCCGTTTACTTCGTCGCGGTCATTGTCGCGGCTATCGGAGGCCTGCTCGCACCTGATGCCTCTCAAGCGTTAGGTGCGTTGGTGACACCAGCTATCGCTGTGCTGATGTACGCCATGTTTCTACAGATCCCATTCCTGGATCTCCGCGAAGGGCTTGCAAACAAGCGTTTCATGACCGCGCTGCTGACCGCCAATTTCGTCGCCATCCCCCTGTTGGTTTGGGCGTTGACGATGGGCCTAGCCGACCACCCGGCGATTTTGGTGGGCGCACTATTGGTCTTGCTGACGCCTTGTATCGATTATGTGGTGGTGTTTACCCATATCGGTAAGGGCGACTCCAAACTGACTCTGGCGGCAACGCCATTACTACTCTTGCTTCAGCTTGTGCTACTGCCCCTCTATCTAGCCTTCATGGTGGGTAATGACTCGGCGGTGGTTATATCGGTCGGCCCATTTGTTGAGGCCTTCGTAGTGCTGATCGCTTTACCCTTGGTCTTGGCAGTAGCAACAGCTGCCGGGGCAAAGAGGTCACGCGTCGTTGAGGGCTGGAACAATGCATGGGCTTGGATGCCTGTGCCAGCTATGGCGGCTGTGTTGGTCGTAGTGGTCGGCTCTCAGATCTCAGCAGTGGTCAGGGACATGGACAAGCTACTGCCCGTTATTCCCGTCTACCTCGGTTTCATGCTCTTGGCACCACTGGTCGGTGCGCTGGTTGCGCGGGCATTTAAATTGCCGGCCATCACTGCAAGATCAGTGGCGTTCAGTAGCTCGACACGAAATTCATTGGTGGTTCTGCCCCTGGCACTGGCTTTGCCCGAAGAAATCAGAGGGCTCGCTGCGGCAGCAGTTATCACTCAAACGCTGATTGAGTTGGTCAGCGAGCTAATTTACATCCGAGCAATTCCTGCTTTGGTCTGGCGCAAAATGTAGAAGCTTGGTAAGCACAAGTCCAAGACACCCTGCGTGATTAAACGGTCACCCACCTGTGTGGTAACAGCTCGGCAATCTCACTAGCTCGCTGCGTAGGCAGGCGCGTCAACACATCCTTCAGGTAGGCATAGCCGGGCAGGCCTGCTCCAGGTGAATACTTCGATCTTGATATACCAGTGAGCGGCTATCTCTCGGGCGACCTCCAGCGTAGGCTTCAGGTTATGCAGGACGCAATCAGGCACCAAGGAGTTCACATGTACCTCACGATCATGAAGCCACAATCGCTTCAGCAAATCGCTGTATTAGCCCGTGGATTATGGATCGTTGAAGGCCCTGAGGGCTCCGTGCTGGTAATCAAGGCAGGGAAAGAGCTGATCCTGGCGGCTCAGCAAAGGCGTGAACTGAAGCTTTACCTCGCGCCATACAAGGCAGACGAAACGACGGGGCTTACGCTTCTCACAGCCTGCTTTGATGACCCACAAAGCCCGCTATTGATCAAAACCCCACTCATCCCTGGTGACCCTCTCACCGAGGCACTGCAGAGCTTCCCTGACGAGTTCAGTGTGTGCTTTTTCGACGAGCACAACCGTGAGCTGTTCAGTTGTAAGGCCCAGGCGAAGCTTGGTCAGCTCCGCAAGGAGCTCGGTACACTCAGCCCCATTGGAGCAGATCACTGGCCCAAGATGTATGAGCAGGCGGACAGATGGTTCAGCCTCACGACCTATGCGGACGACGCTCGTGCCATAACGGTGTTCCTACAAGAGGATCTGTTCCCTTCGGACTATTTGATCACCGACCTTACCCGCCAGGACTTTCGAGGCTCCAAAGGCTTTTCCAATACACAGTTGGAGCGCACTGAGCCGGGTACGTTTCAGGAACTGGATATCATCTATCTGCTCCAGCGGGCATATACCTCCGAGCGGATCATCCATGGCCCCTTGAAGGTCTCCGATGGCGAGGAGCTGGCTGACGTAGTGGTAATGGGCGATGAAGTGACTTTACTGCTGCAGGCGAAGGACAGTCCCAATACCCCAGCGACGTTGAACACAACGCTTGAGAGAAAGCGAAAGAAGGCTACAAGTCAGTTGAAGAACGGTCTTCAGCAACTACGTGGCGCTATTTCAACGATCAAGCGAGAAGGCAATCCAGCCTTGGCGCTTGTGGGCGGCACGCCCTTGGACATTGATCTTGCTGCACGCCCCCTAGTGGGAGTTGTCGTGGTCAGAGAGTTTTTTATCGACAACTACGATGAATACAGCACCATGATTTTGAAGTTCATGGATGAGGTCGGTGTCCGCGTCCTAGCCTTCGATTACAATGAGTTCGAGGTCATGACCCGCCACTGCCCTTCGGAAGATGCACTGCTGTCAGCGTTCTTCCAGATTTCCAAATGCGCTGAGGAAAGGCGGATCTATCCCAGGCTGCGCTTCACGGATCTGCCGCCGCGCTAAATCGAATCGGACAAGTGGAGAGCTTCTTTGCTCGTGCCCCACGACTCCCTTTCTAACCAGGCAGTTCTTTGAGCCAGTAACGCCTGACAGTCGCTTCAGGTAAATCCAGCGCCCGGCTCACCTCCGCCTTCGACATGCCGCTGGCCTTGAGCTCTAGCACAGCTCGGATTCGATCTGGGCTGCTGGGTTTGCCTCGCGTGCGCTTTACCAGCCCTTCACCTGCGTCCCAGTGCTTCTTCAGGCCCTGCAAGCCTCCCAGGGCTATGAAGCCCTCCAAATCCTGCGAAGCCTTCGCCATGACATCGATAGGTGATGACCCATCCTGGAGGGCCTGACACAGCGCGACGAGAGCCACGAGGTCGAAATCTAGGGTGCGCGCGATCTTGCTCAGCTTGACCAAAGAGACCTGCGTTTTCCCTTGCTCCAATCGCGACAGATTGGCTTGGGAACTGATCTCGGCGAGCTCCTCCTGGGCCGATCCTCTAAGGTCGCGCAGAGCTCGGACTATTGCTGCTATCTCGTTCTGCATGCTGAGCGCTCAAAACGAAGAATAGGGCCACAGCGCCACGCGTCGATAAATATCGAAAACTGGTAATAATGGCGGCCATCGTTTATCGTGGGCCTACAGATGACAGCCTCGCCGCGTCCGGGCGACCGGGCCAGGGAATGATCAATTTATTAGAAAGTCGACGTCAGCAGGTTGGGATGAAGCTTCATATACTGTCTGATCTACATTGTGAGTTCGCCGATTTCGTCCCCCCTGTGGTGGACTGTGACGTGGTCGTATTAGCCGGCGACATCCACGTGAAGTCCAGGGGGGCCAGATGGGCCAGCCTGACCTTCAGCACGCCTGTCGTATATGCCATGGGCAATCATGAGCACTACAGCGGGAATATAGATCGAACCCACAGCAAGCTGCTTGACGCTGCTGAGGAGCACGTCCACGTCTTGGAAAATCAGGTTTTAGAGTACGGTGATGTGCAGTTTCTCTGCGCTACGGCTTGGACAAGCCTGGCCGCAACCGGAGACCCAGTAGCTGCTTCTTGGTGTGCTCGTGACTCACTGAATGACTTTCGCGCCATCCGTGTCGGTGAACAGTATCGGCGTTTGCGCCCTGATGACCTGATCGCGAGAAATCGAGAGACGAAGGAGTGGTTAGAGGCTCAGCTGTCGCTGCCATTCAACGGTAAGCGTGTAGTTGTGACTCACCATCCGCCCCTTATGAAGTTCGTGAGTGACCAAGGAGCCGATCCTCACTTGCGAGCAGCCTATGGCAACAATTGGGATGGCCTGATGAATTTTAAGATCGATCTATGGATCTTTGGCCATACCCACGAAGCCGTGGATGAGGTGGTTAACGGCATCCGGTTTGTGAGTAATCCTCGTGGTTATCCCAATGAAGAAACTGGCTTTCGGCCAGACCTAGTTGTCAGTGTATGAAGACTGACAGGGCTGCCGGCGTTTAGCTTTTTTCAGTAAGTGAGTAGGTTTCAAATTCGAACGTGATGGAGAATCCATGAGTTGTCTGAATTCCCAGGACTGGACGGCTGAGGGCGGAATACGACTGCCCAGTCTGGTGTCAGCTAAGTTGGCGATTGCGCAGGCCCATGATTGGGGTGCACTAGTGGACGCGTACCTGGTAGATGCAGCTGAAGTTGGCGATCGTTTCGTTGCGTATGTGTATGGCGATCTTTCAGGGCAACTGGTTGATGGGATGACAATTGTCACACCCCCTAGTGAGGTGATAGCGGAGGTCGAAGGCATGGCGTTATTGCGGACAGTGTCAGGCAACGATCATTACGTCATGGTCAGCCGATTGCCTGCCGCCGCTTGAGTGCCCCCGCGTCGTCGAGGCCGCTGTCTCAGCCTGCTTCATTAGGCCCCACCGTCATCTAATCCATTAATAGTTAATGTGTGTTTAAAGGAAGAAGCATGTCCGAGTTAAAGAAGCTGACATTGACTGTTAAGAACTATGATGTTCAAGCGAGCGGTGATCTAGACGCTCTCTATCGACGTGTTAGATATGAGGATGAGCACGACGCTACTCTCTATTTCAAAGAGGTTGTGATGCTGAAGTACCTTGTGAAGCATGGTGCTTTGGCGACTGATGTTCCGCGAACTTGGTACTATAAGCATGCCTCAAAGAAATCGATAATTGTTGTCGCTTTTGAGAAGGCTGGTGGGAAAGTTGAGTGCGACTTGGATGATCTGCGAATTATTGCAAGGTCGGCTTTGGTAAAGGGTGTGGTTATTTCGCTAGCAGCGGTTCCAGCTGGGATTATTGCTGCAACGGCAACCTTTGGAGTTGGGCTTGTCATTATTCCTATGTTTTTGTGGTATGGGTACAGGAACGTCTTCAAGCTTCCGAAAATGCTGGGTCGAAAAACGCTGGTGGATGAATTTTCAAAATTTGGCGTTACTCTTCGGTAGCTTGGTTTTTTGGTTGTTGAACTTGATTCTCGTTAGAGTGGCTGGCTGTCTTGCGGACGGTGACCAGCGAAGGAAACTCAGATGAAGACCAGTGCCGTAATCTTTGACGCCTTCGGAACGCTGGTAGAGATACAGCAGCCGACACATCCGTTTCGACAGTTGCTTCGAGAGGGGCGACGCCAAGGCCGCTTGCCTCGCGCTGATGACATCCGAACGATCATGACCCATTGCCTTTCTCTAAGCGAGGCTGCGCTGGCCTTTGGTATCAAGATCTCGCCCTCCCAACTCGCATTTCTTGATCAATGCTTGGAGGAAGAGCTGGCAAGCATTCAGCCTTATCCAGACGCGGTTGAGGCCGTTGGGCTACTGCAAGCTGCAGGGGTGAGACTGGCCGTATGTTCAAACCTGGCAATGGCCTACGGCCCCGTAGTGGAAAGGATTTTCCCGCACCTTGGGGCCTATGGTTTCAGCTATCGCATTGGTGTTATGAAACCGCAAGCCGGCATCTATCAGCACACCTGCGATCTGCTTAATGTCCGGCCAGAAAATGAGCTCAGTGGTCAGAGGCGGATCGTCATGATTGGCGACTCAGAAAGGTGTGATCGGGATGGGCCTGGCCAGGTTGGTATCAAGGGCTACCTGTTGCGCAGGAATGGAGGCGGGGCTTCCAATCTTTCCCATTTTGCACAATCAGTGCTGAGTGATAGGTAGCTGGGAGCAGATCTTCAATTCGATGGAAGCGTTGCGTCTGAGCTAAAGGGCCGCGCCACGAGGTGGCCCTGTCGGGATGCAGCCTGCACAGAGTACGAGCGGCGACCAGACCAGTATCACCAGAGGGTGAAGCATGAATGAGCTTAGGATTGTCGGGCGATGCGTTCGCTCCCCGATCGGCTGCTGGAGTGCTAGGCATCGCTGTTTTCAGACGCGTTACGAGCAGGTCTTCTCAATCGCGCTGGAAGTGTTTGGAAGCCGAAAGAAGGCGCAGCGATGGCTAGTAAGATCTATAGTAGGTGTAGGCCGTCAGACACCCTGCAGGGTGCTGTGCACACCTATGGGATTCACAATTATCCATGACGAGATTATGCGGCTTGATCACGGCATACGTGCCTAATCCCATTTAGCCTGTCGTTGCGTTCTATCGAGTGAGGGCCGCCGCACCAGAGACTGTGCGATTCGTGGTCTTGTGTGCTGAGCCTCACTGCCACATTTTTCCGATCTGGCTTTTCAGACTATCGGGTGGGCAGACTATAAGCCATTGACGAATGGTAACGCCTTGCACATGTAGCAAGCCGAGCCAGGGCAAAGCCCCCTGAACTGCTCCGTCTGTGAGATCAGATGCGTAATTGCATGGACTTGACCACCTGTTGCACTCGACTTGACCAGTTGTTTGCATCGAATTTGACCGGCGCACGGGTACGCCTTGACGGGCAGAAGTCGGCCAAAAGCGTACGTAGCTAATAGGCCACTGCTTTCGGTCAGTGTGCGGTCATGAAAGCAAGTAGCTGGTCGCAGGCACTCCGGTTAAGACCATCAGCGTCCTTCGATTAACTCGCCGAACAACTCCCTAACCTTCACCTTGGCATCTGCCAGCGCGGCTCGGCCTTCATCGGTAATCTCATACATGCGTCGCTCGCGGCGCCCAGTGCGTTCATGGTGCGAGCACAGATAACCCTTCTTCTCCAAACCGTGCAGCATCGGATACAGCGTGCCCGCGCTGAGCTTGTAACCGTGGTGGCTCAGCTCCTCTATGACGGCCAGCCCGAAGATGGGAGCCTCGGCAGCGTGGTGCAGGATATGCAGGCGGATCAACCCGCCGTAGAGGTCTTTGTCGGTCACTCGATGTATCTCACAGTGCAATGCTCAACAGCCCGCCCAGGACACCGCTGCCCAGCACGACCAGCCACGGCGGCAGCTTCCAGAACATCAACGCCACCAGTGCCACGAGGGCCAGGCCAAAGTCTTGCGGGCCATGAATCGCACTCGTCCATACCGGCTGGTAGAGAGCAGCAAGCAGCAGGCCGACCACGGCCGCATTGATGCCCAGCAGTGCTGCCTGCGTACGCAGGTTACGGCGCAGGTGCTCCCAGAATGGCAAGGCCCCCACCACCAGCAGGAAAGACGGCGCAAAGATCGCCAGCAGGCAAATCAGCCCGCCAAGCCAGCCAGTTGGTGCTTGGATCATCGAGGCACCGAGAAATGCTGCAAAGGTGAATAGAGGCCCCGGCACGGCCTGCGCCGCACCATAGCCCGCGAGGAATGCTTCGTTGTCGACCCAGCCTGTTGGTACGACCTCAGCTTGCAACAGCGGCAGCACCACATGCCCGCCACCGAATACCAGCGAGCCGGCGCGGTAGAAGGCATCCATCATCGCCAGTGTCTGGCTCGGAAACACAGCTGTCAGCAACGGCAGCCCAAGCAGCAGGGCAAAGAACAGGGCCAGCCAGAACAAGCCAACGCGACGCCGCACGCTGATCGGTAGTGGATCATGGGCCTCGCCCTGCTGTGGTTTGAATAGCAGCAGGCCGACGATGGCTGCAAGGATGATGACACTCACTTGCCCCCAGGCAGAGGGTACGAGCAGCACGAAGCAGGTCGCCGCTGCCATGATGGAAATACGCGGCGCATCGGGACAAAGATTGCGCGCCATGCCCCAGACAGCCTGGGCGACCACCGCCACGGCCACCACCTTCAGACCGTGCAGCACGCCAGCAGGCATGGCATCACCATAACTGGCGATGCCGAGTGCGAAGAGGATCAAGGCGATTGCGGAGGGCAAGGTGAATCCCATCCACGCGGCTAGTGCCCCGGCGTAGCCGGATCGAGACAACCCGAGCGCAATCCCGACCTGGCTACTGGCTGGCCCCGGTAAGAACTGGCAAAGGGCGACAAGATCCGCATAGCTGCGCTCGCTCAACCATTGTCGACGCACCACGAACTCATCGCGGAAATAGCCCAGGTGTGCGATTGGGCCGCCGAAGGAGGTGAACCCCAAGCGGAGGAAGATCAAAAAAACAGCCCAAGGGCTACGGTCAGTCTTGGTGATTTCAGTCATGGTCAATACCTGATCTCTGACAAGGCTGGATGAAATTATCGATATACGATAGCGTAAATCGATAATTGAGGTCGACCATCATGGAACTCGTTCTGATCGGCTTACGCCGTGCTTCAAGTGGTCAGATCCAATGCAATTGGCTGGTCAAGTCCGATGCAAACAGGTGGTCAAGTGCAATGCAAACGATTGGTCAAGTGAGGTGCAATTCCCAATCAGAGGCGGCTCAGAGTCTCGCTGGTTTAGTGCGTATCCCTGCTGTTCAAAAAAGCCTGATGCAATTGTTGTCAGCAAATGAAATCGAGCGATTCCCTGCTTCGCAGCTATTGCTTCAACGACTCGAAGCATTTCAGCTCCAACCCCTGTCGATCTGTATGCCGGCTCCACGACCAGGGAACGCAGCAATCCATCTGCCCCATGCGTTTCAAACCCTCCCCACCCAACAGTCTCACCATCCCGCGTGAATTCGAAAAAGGTTCGGTTCGGAAGATCCACATCGTCTGATGGAAGGTAAGCAGACTCCAAGGCGTCGCGAAAGCGCTGCCATTGCCCTCCGGCTATTTGCATTGTCTGGATCATCATCTCCGTCTCCACCCTGTCATTCCCTATGCCTTGCTTTGCATGACCGCTATGGCTCAAGCCTGAGCAGCGGTCATCATATTCGCTTTACCGAATATATGCCAAAGCGTATATTCGATTTTCCATATGCATCGAGTCCAGTCATGACCCCTGCTATCAAAGTTCTTTTCGTGTGCGTTGCCAACTCAGTCCGCTCCCAGCTTGCAGAGGCGTTACTGCGGCACACCGACCCGCGCTTCGAGGCCTTCAGCGCAGGATCCCAACCGTCTGAGATTGATCCGCGCACGATTCAGGCATTGGAGGCAGTTGGAGTCGATACAGCGGGCCTGCGAAGCAAGTCCATCAGCGAGTTTCAAGCTGATCGATTCGATTACGTCATCACTCTTTGCGATAAGTCCGCCAGCGAGTGCCTACCAATGCCCAGTGCAGGTGAAGTCATTGCCTGGGATTTTTCTGACCCAGTAACGAGCGATGATCCCGGCGCATTTCGCCACACGCTCCACGACATCCATGAGCGCATCAAGCTCTTCGTTTTGGTCAAGACCAAACACCTGGAGGATCTGTGACAGAACCCATGAACCCCACCACGTTATTCAAGTGCTTGGCGGATGACACCCGAGCCAAAATTTCCCTGCTTGTCGTGAGCGAAGGCGAGCTGTGTGTCTGCGAGCTGACGGCGGCACTCGACCTGAGCCAGCCGAAGATTTCTCGTCATTTGGCCCTGCTGCGTTCTGCTGGTTTGTTGATGGATCGTCGGCAAGGTCAGTGGGTGTACTACCGCCTGAACCCCGACTTGCCTGCGTGGGTAACTGCGGTTTTGAAAGAAGTCGTAGACGCCAATCAGCATTGGCTGGAAACCGAGGCTAAACGCCTGTGCGGTATGAACGACCGCCCTATCAATCAGGGCGTGTGCAGCTGATTCACGCCCCAACCGGATTACTGAAATGCTGATTGCCGTATTGATCTTTATCGCCACTATCGTGCTCGTCATCTGGCAACCCAAGGGGCTCGGGGTAGGTTGGAGCGCGACGTTGGGTGCCATCGTGGCGCTGCTGGCAGGCGTCGTTACCCTGGCTGACATACCAGAGGTTTGGCGCATTGTCTGGAATGCCACCGGGACGTTTATCGCAGTCATCATCATTAGCCTGCTGCTTGATGAAGCAGGCTTTTTCAAGTGGGCTGCGTTGCATGTAGCGCGGTGGGGTGCTGGAAGCACTCGTAAGTTGTTTGCGTTCATCGTCTTGCTGGGCGCAGCTGTGTCGGCACTGTTCGCCAATGACGGAGCAGCGTTAATCCTCACACCCATTGTGATCGCGATGTTGCTGGCGTTGCGCTTTTCTCCTGCTGCTACGTTGGCATTCGTCATGGCAGCCGGTTTTATCGCCGATACGGCGAGCTTACCGCTGGTGGTTTCCAACCTGGTCAACATCGTTTCTGCCGACTACTTCGATATCGGCTTCAACGAATATGCTTCGATCATGGTGCCGGTAAACATCGTCAGCGTGGCAGCGACATTAGCCATGCTGCTGTGGTTTTTCCGCAAAGATTTACCAAAGACCTATGACCTCGACCAACTGGACAACCCGGACGAGGCAATTCACGACCGCGCTACTTTCGTAGCCGGCTGGTGGGTGCTGGCACTACTCCTGATCGGATTCTTTGTCATTGAGCCGCTGGGTGTGCCAATCAGCGCCATTGCTACGGTCTGCGCATTCGTCCTCTATGTCATCGCGGCTCGTGGTCATGCCATCAACACAAGCAAGGTGCTCAAGGAGGCTCCATGGCAAGTGGTGATTTTTTCCCTGGGTATGTATCTGGTCGTTTATGGCCTTAAGAACGCGGGCCTGACTGATCACATCGCCCAGATTCTGAACGTATTCGCCGGTTATGGCGTCTGGGGGGCATCCCTGGGTACTGGGATGCTAACGGCATTGCTGTCGTCGATCATGAACAACATGCCCACGGTTCTGGTGGGTGCCTTATCCATTCATGCCGCCGAAGTGGATGGCGTCGTTCAGCAAGCGATGGTGTACGCCAATATCATTGGCTGCGACCTAGGCCCGAAGATCACCCCAATTGGCAGTTTGGCCACGCTGTTGTGGCTACATGTGCTGGCCAAGAAGGACATCAAGATCAGTTGGGGTTACTACTTCAAGACTGGGATCGTGCTGACCTTGCCTATCCTCGTCGCCACCTTGTCTGCCCTGGCATTGCGCCTCAGTTTCTGAATCAAGGAATCTTCTGATGAAAGTCTTGTTCATGTGCACCCACAACAGCTGCCGCAGCATTCTGTCCGAGGCGCTTTTCAACCACTTGGCGCCCGAGGGCGTAGAAGCTGTCAGCTCAGGAAGCTTTCCCAGTGGCCGGGTGAATCAAAGGGCACTGCAAACACTGGAGGCGGCGGGTATCTCTACTGCCGGCTTAAGCAGCAAGGCTTCGGACGCTTTTGAAGGCTCGCCGCCAGACATCGTGATCACTGTCTGTGACCGGGCTGCAGGTGAGGCATGCCCAATCTTCTTCGGGCCAGCTTTGAAGGCGCATTGGGGGCTGGCCGACCCGTCTGAGGCTAGCGGGTCGGAAGCCGAGATCACAGCAGCGTTTGAAACCACACTGGCCAAAATTCACGAACGCGTGAGCGCATTTCTTGCGCTGCCACTGAAGACCATCAGCACTGACCAGTTGAAAGCTGAACTGAACCGCATCGGTTCGCTTTAAAGATCAACCGAGGCGGCACCCAACCAGGTGCCGCCGTAGGAGTTTATATGCAAGACACATTGCCGAACGTCCACGCCGACCTGATCGACATTCCTTCGTTGGAGCAACTGGCACCTCGTACGCCTTCGCTCCATAAGCCTCGAATTCTGCTTTTGTACGGTTCGACGCGAGAGCGCTCTTTCAGCCGGCTGGTGACTCAAGAAGCAGCCCGCTTGTTGGAAGAGTTTGGCGCCGAAACCAAGATCTTTGACCCATCAGGTCTCCCGCTGCCGGATGACGCCCCCGATACACATCCCAAGGTCGCTGAGTTGCGCGAGTTGATGCAATGGTCTGAGGGGCAGGTGTGGTGCTCCCCTGAGCGTCACGGCTCCATGAGTGCAGTATTCAAAGCCCAAATTGACTGGGTACCGCTGGCGATGGGCGCTGTACGACCTACGCAAGGGAAGACCCTTGCAGTGATGCAGGTCTGCGGTGGCTCGCAATCTTTCAACGTGGTCAATCAGCTGCGCGTACTGGGCCGATGGATGCGGATGTTCACCATCCCAAACCAATCTTCGGTGGCCAAGGCATTTACCGAGTTCGACGAGGCAGGTCGTATGAAGCCGTCCTCGTACTACGACCGACTCGTGGACGTGATGGAAGAGCTGATGAAGTTCACCCTGCTGTTGCGGGATCGCCAGGATTATTTGGTTGATCGGTACTCCGAGCGTAAAGAGTCCGCCGAAGAGCTTTCCAAACGCGTCAGCCAGCGCTCCATCTAACGTCAGTACGAGGAAGCGATATGAGTCAGATCACGAGTCAACATCGCTCCTTCATTCCCAGCATATTTTTCCCCGGATATTTGATGATCGGAGCAACTGAGGCCCAGCATAATGCAAGAACCTCAGCGCGATCCTCCGACACAGGCATTTGAATCTGGCGTAAGTCTATTTGGGGATATACGCAGCTACCGACTTGCGAATCTCTTCCCGCGCTTCATCGGCGCTGCCCCAGCGGCCCATCTTCACCCACTTACCCGGTTCCAATGCTTTGTAGTTTTCGAAGAAGTGCTGGATCTGTGCGAGGAGTAACGCAGGGAGGTCTGAGCACTCCTTTACGTCGATGTACATGGAGCTGAGTTTTTCATGAGGCACTGCGATCACCTTGGCATCGGCTCCGGCTTCGTCAGTCATGTACATCACACCAACCGGGCGACTGCGGATGACAACTCCAGGTGAGACGGGATATGGACAAACCACCAGGACGTCCAGCGGATCGCCATCGTCGCTCAGCGTGTTCGGGATAAACCCGTAGTTGGCCGGATAGAACATCGGTGTACTGAGAAAGCGGTCAACGAAAATTTGTCCGCTCGACTTGTCCACCTCGTACTTGATCGGCGAGTGGTTTGCAGGAATCTCGATAACGGTGAAAAAGTCATCGGGGAGGGCGTTGCCAGCTGGGATGTCCGCGTAGCTCATGTTCATAGCTCCGAAGTTGTGGAGGGTGTTGAGCTGGAGGGCGTTTTTCCAAGGGTGCCCATCTCGATTGGCGTCTTGGTGAAAAACACCGATATTTCCTCAGAGTCCAATCGTTTGAACAATCGTTCTGCCTCATCTTCCGTGATGGCCAAGCGAATCTCCGTGGGTTGATCCGCCAGCTCAAAAAAGTGCGATGAATGCAGTTTTCCTGTGTGCCCAAACCCTTCGATTCCGGTGCAGAGCGTGGCGCCTCGCAACCCCATTTCTTTAGCCACGTCGACGATCCAATCGCCTAGCATCTTTCCCTGATAACGACGGTTTTGTTGGGTGAAGAAAACGACCATATAGCCTTTCATTTCTATCTCCTCAGCGAGTACCAATCATTTGGTAGGACAGAAGCCCGGCAGCGGTCATCGCTAACGAGCCTGCAACGTGCAACGAAATTGAGCCAAGCGCCCAGACCAGTCTGCCCTCCTGAATCAAGGCAACCGTTTCGGCTGAAAATGTAGAGAAGGTGGTAAGCCCACCACAGAAACCCGTGATGATCAGGAGACGCCACTCTGGACTGAGGGTAGGAGAAGCGGCCAAGAAGGCGATGGCCAGGCCGATGATGTAGCCCCCAACCATGTTCGCGACCACAGTACCTGGGGGAATCGTAGGAAACAGAGCATTCAGTTTCATGCCCAATATCCAGCGCAACCAGGCTCCAAGTGAAGCACCAACGGCGATGACCATTAATGACTTCAGCATGGCGAGCCCACCTCATCAGACCTGAGTGGACTAACTCGCAAGCGGCTCGCGCCGAAAGAAAAGGGAAACTCGGAGGGTAAGATCATAGCCTGTCCTAAAATGGAGGACAGGGAGGCGCACCTACGCACCCTGTCCAGGGTTCACGTAGGCATCATCAGCACGAAGGCGGTTAAAGGAGGAATGCCATCTCCTGATCTGATCCTATAGCATCAGCGCCAATGGTATCAATAGGCATCAAGAGCAGCTGCATGCAAGCGATCTGAAGGCCCTTTTGGCTAGGCAAGATGTTTGATTGTTGGCGCTGATTGAAAACTGACCCATCCTGTCGATTGAAAATTGACCCAGGGAGGATTGCTGATTTTTGTCCCAGCAATTGTGGATAGGAAGGTGAGTTGGCCGGACGGTTACAAATGATCGACATGGCCACTGTATCTGCTACTGGGCGCGGTCGTAGGCGATCAAAATTCGCACTTGGTGAATCGAAATTTCATAAATGTTAGCGTTTTCGCCTGCTTTAAAGCCTTTTTTATAGTTTTTCGAGGATGTTTGAGTGAAAATTCAGATTGACAAATAGGCAATTTATTTACCGTTCGTCGGCAATGTCCATTTTATTTTCACCCCCCCCTCTTGAAAATTTTTAAGCGAGACGGAGTTCTTATATTTGAGAGCAAGAGAAAAGCTGCAGTGGCCCAGGCACCGCTTTTCTCACAGGATTTCGCCGGCTTTTACATCTGATATTTACGGCTTCTAGATCACACGGTTTTGAGGACTGAAGGTGAATTTGAGGTTGGAATAGTGGGGCTGGGGGCGGAGGAGGAATCGCTTTACTTTGCAGCCGCAGGCTGCTGCTTACGCTTTGACATCAAACCAACAAGGCTTTTTTACTAGGATCAGTCCGTCTGAAATTCCACCCGTTTCGGACAATAGGCTCGGCTGGCGTCAGTCGCCTTCAATGTTCCAGCAAGACGCACTCGGTGACCTACTAGGCGCTTCGAAAATTCGGATCTGTAAATTAAATTTTTGATCTGTAAACCTCGGCGGTTAACACGTCAAAAAATTGGTTTACAGGTGGATATGTATTCTGGCCGCGCTTGGGGCTATTTTGCCAATTTATTGATAAGGCGAGCCCGATGACCATACTGTCTGATGGTCAGCTCTGGTCTCTTGCTTGCAAAGCTTATGGGGATGATCTTCCTGGAATCCTTGGGTCGATTGTGAGCGCCTACGAGCGTCGTCCGGGGCTGAACAATCCTATCCGTGCTCACAGGTCGGTCATCGGTGTTGCTGGCTTTACAGCGCTTCGAGAGGCCCTTACTACGCATCGCTCCAGTGGCTTCCATCAGCTCGAAGGTTGCTTGGAGATCCGCGAGCCTCTGGCGTGGCATCTCGTACGCTATCTGCAGCATAAGCTGATAATCGATGGGCATGCTTCTGCTTCAATCCGTGATCAGCGTTTTGCGGGAGACCTAGGGCTTTGACCTTATCCCATTGAAACACTTATCAGTGCCGAGATGCTCGCGTTGTATCTACGGATACAGCATGAAAGCGCTGCCTTCATGCCACTGGGTAGGATCGATTTCCGTGATGTCCAGCCCATAGGTGCGTAGGAGCCAACGTGTTTGCTCGCCGTATTCACTTCCAGGCTCACTGCGACCATGTAGCGCAATGCGATTGTTGACCAAGGCGATATCGCCTGGCTGCAGAGCCACAGGTATCGCACAGTCAGCACATGCATGCTTCAAGGCGTCCATTGCCTCCTGAGCAGATGTTTGTCCGATATCAGCAATCTGCGTGGTGCGGTGGCTGAATCGAATCCACCAGTTCCCATTCACTTGGAAGAGCAGCTGCGCATCATCGACATCAAGCTCGTCACCAAGGATGGCTGCCATTCCATCGCGGAAGGTCTCCTGTGAACCGATGATGTACTGGGGCTTCTGGAGCTCATCGATATGCTCTTGGCTCAGTCGCGCCATGAGATGGTCGAGTGGCATCACCGTGGTCGGCACTTGCTTCGGGTTACGCAATGCCGACAAGCACACGAAATCCGGAGAAGGTGCAATGCGGTCATTGAGGGGGTCGCGATACCCGCGCAGTGGGAAGGTCACGCCATCGGTATGCCCGCTCATCTTTTCCGTCGATTTGACTGTGAATTTACCTCGGCCAGGCGGGAATACCACTAGGTTCACGAACAGATCGCCTCCGTTCTCGGAGCCGTAGGAAACTGTGGCGGAATTGATAGCCGCAAGGCACGCGATCGCAGTTACTCGGGCAAGGACTGTGCCTTCTGCTTCAGGCACCGGGCAAAAATCAATGGGGGTGTCGGGTAGGTCATCTGGCTGGAAGATACCCTCCAGGGTCAGGCAAGGCTGCGCCCACGCAAAGGCTTGCACCTCTGCACAGCTACTACCCCGGCTATTGAGCTCGCGTTCGATCGCAGGCTGCAGCTCACGTCCCAGATCGCTAGGGCGCTCCAAGTACTCAAGCACTTGCTCAAAGGTCATGTTCGCTCGCCATTCGCTGACTGCGACACGCACTGATTCTGAAAAGATTGCCTGGATCAATTGTGTCCCTACACGCGCGAGTGATATAAAAGTGATGTACGCCAGCGTGATTCTCACGCACGATCCCACCAGCGACCAAATCTGTCTATGAAAATGCCTAAGCTTCAGCCTGCCGATTATCTCCAAGGGTGCGCTAGTTTCCTAGCCTGCCTTAAGCCATTCATGCACCTGCGGGAGACCTCTCAGGGGATTGAGTGCGAGATGACCCTGGCTAATGGCCAGCCTGTGGTGGTCATTGGTAAGGACGAGCCGCATCTGCTGCTTGGCTTGATGTCCGTGCTCGTAGAACTGATTCCTCAAGTTCCTGCTGACGAACGGTCAGCGATGCCACCTGTCTCACGCACAGCGCCTGCGGTTAAGCAGGCTTTGGAGACGACCATGCAACCTACCGCTACTACCAAAAATACCGATGAACGAACCCAAGCCCGCTTGCAAATTGGTTTAACAACCAAGGTCTCGCTTCACGCGTTGGTAAGAGACGTAGCAAAACGCCGTGGGGTATCGCTGTCGATCGCTGCGCGAGATCTGGTGCAGGACGGGCTGACTCGGTTCGATAAGGAATCAAGGACAGTAGACCCTTCGCAGCTGCTGACTGATTACGAGCGCACTGCCAATGATTATGCAGGTGCCGACTCGGAGAGTTGGATCATTCGGGCTGACAGGCGTCTGGTGATGAGAACGCGTTTACGCGCAGGCGAATATGAGCGCTCGTTGTCATCATTTACCAACTTCCTTCTCGCCAACGCGTTGAGCCATTGCCCTCACGCTGCCGCTGTGCGTGAGGAGATGGCTAGTTCGATTACCAGTGATGAGGCTGTCGAAGAGGCTATCAAGGCGATCGAGCAGGTCAGTGGGATTAAAGCTCGTGCTCTCGCCCCTCAGATCGATCTAGGTGATCAACGCGGCCTGACCAACATGATCCTCGGTGGTTCGGTACTCGCGCCTACGCGTGTCTTGGCGAAGCTGGCGGTCGTTTTGAAGAAGCCGTTGGACGTTGTGTCGGTAGCCTTGGAGCGTCGGTTCGCCACCCAATGCGTTCCAGCTTTCAAAGCGACTGATGGAAAACCCACCGTGCAAGCGGAACGCAAGGCGTGGAGTGTCGCAGTCAAAGAGCTTCAGCTGCCGGCTGAGGAACAAGAGCGTCTCCTGAACCTAGAGGGCTAAGTGTGAATCCATTCGACCGGGCACGTCGGCAAGCATTCGAAACCCGAGAAGCCCTGGTCGGATTGGCCGCCTCTCTTGGTGGTGTCAGCTCATCTGAGCTCCTAGCTCATGTTGAGGACACGCTCGAAATCGCAATTGAGCGCTTACCTTACGGGCATCCAGAGTTGGGTGGCGGCAGCGGGGTGCTCAAGCGAGAAATCCAAACCATCTACATCCGCAACGACGTGTCTCCTGGAGAAACGGCCTATCTCATCGCTCATGAGTTGGGTCACTGGTACCTCGACGGCGATCGCCCTGCACAGACGGTCGCTCATCTGACCAGCATGACGGATTCCTATGGGAGTCAGGCAACGGTCGCGGTGGAAGCATACGGTGCTCGTGAGCGCTTGGAGCTTCAAGCCAACGTGTTTGCCCGTGAGCTTCTGCTACCCCGTGGTGTCGCAAACCAACTGTTCCATGGCGGTAGTGGTGCCACGGTCATCGCGGCCACTTTGGAGGTACCGCTGGAGATCGTTCGCCTTCAGCTCTTCGATGGCATTTTGCTCCCCATATTGCCTCCTGCTCCACCTCCTCCTCTGCCGCTTATGACGCAGGGACAGCACGATGCTGCTACCGCGCCGGAAACCTTCGTCAACGTTGTTGCCGGGCCAGGTACTGGTAAAACGACGACACTGATTCATCGCATCAAACACCTGGTCGAGCGGGGTATCCCTCCCAGCCAAATATTGGTGCTGACCTTCACGAACAAGGCGGCTCATGAATTGGTGGAGCGCCTGAAGGTATCTGGTATCGCCGGAGCCGCCGACGTGTGGGCCGGTACTTTCCATGCATTCGGGCTCGAATTCCTTCGCAAATATCATCAGATTTTTGGCCTGGAGTCCGACGTTCGGCTCGCAGATCCGCTGATGCAAGTTCGCCTGATGGTGAGCACGCTGCCCAAGGTGCGGCTCAAGTATTATCTGCGGCTTCAGAACCCCTACGATTGGCTACCTGGCGTTCTGGGCCATATCAAGCGACTCAAGGAAGAATGCCTTACTGTTGCTGACTACCGAGCACGCCTGGCTGCACTGCCGGCCTGCGAGCCGGATGTAGCCAATGAACGCGAAGACATCGCCACCCTGTTTGAAGCCTATGAAACCGCAATGCGGGCTGAGCATTTGGTCGACTACGTTGACCTTATTGCCCTCCCTGCATCCCAGGCCAAGCGGGATCGAACGAGCGTTGCTCAGTACATCGACCATTTCTCGCACGTGCTAGTGGACGAGTATCAGGATGTCACCGAGGTCATGGTCGACCTCCTTCGGCAATTGGCTCTCAATGCTCAGTCATTCTGGGTCGTTGGTGACGTGCGCCAGGCCATCCACCACTGGCGAGGCGCATCGATCCGTAGCTTGATGAACTTCGGCGCCACCTTCCTGAGCACCATTCCCGGAGCCACGGTGCGCCGTTACGCTCTCGACCTGAACAGGCGAAGCACCCCTGAGATCCTGGAGCTATTCTCCTGCGCTGGCATCCATCATGCACTCAACGACCGGATGCCTCTGGAGCCAGTCGCAGCGTTTCGTCCCTCGATCGGGGTCATACCAACCCTGTATGAATGCGACTCGAAGCCCTCCCAAGCCGTCACGATCGCTCAGCGCATTGATGGGCTGGTGCAGAGGGGTGTCCCGTACAGGGATCAAGTCGTGATCAGCCGTAAATCGGCAAACGTTGAGCAAATTGTTGAAGCACTTGAAAACCTGAATGTGCCAGTGCTGCACATCGGCGATGTCTGTCAGCGCCCTGAGATCAAGAAGCTGCTGTGCCTGATGGAATTGCTGTGTATGCGACAGCCGCGCTCCTTGGTCGGGCTGATCTCTGAACCAGCATTTCGGATGCCACCCCAAGACATCGAGCACCTCATATTCCTGACCCGTAAAGGCGCGGGATTGAGCATGCAGCGAGGCCGTTGGCTATGGCTGCCTACGCCAGGCCTCTCGCCCGCTGGCCAACAAGCCAAGTCAAATCTGGCATTGTTGTTAAGAGGTCTCAAGCGGAATTCAAGGCCTTGGGATTTTGTCTCCAAAGTACTGCTCGATCAGCGCTACGGGCTTCCAAACCCTGCGGATCAGACCATACAAGCCCATACTCAGCGCTTGGCAACATGGCTGTTCGTCTACGCCGTACGCAATGGTGATGGCGATATCCGCCAGGCGCGGCTTTCCCAGTTCCTGCTTCGTGAGGAGCTACGCCGCAGGATCGGAGAAAAGCTGGGGGATCGTGGCTTACCGCCTGAAGCGCGAGTCCTGGATGCTGTGAGCGTAATGACTGTGCACTCCAGCAAGGGGCTTGAGTACCCTGCGGTTCACGTCACCGACGTTGACGAGGCGTCATACGGCTCCAATCGGCCCTTTGCATACGATGTCCGGGGGCTGGATCTAATCCCTCCCGAAGTTTTGAACAGCACTGGGTCAGAGTTCATGTTCGAAGAGCGGGTAGAGCGCAATAACCTGCTCTACGTCGCTTTGTCTCGGGCCCGTGATTACCTGTATCTCTATGAGACCAGCGGGTGGCCACGTCCAGTTCCGCTCAATCACGCTGCTGCCACGAGTCTGGTGAAGCGCCCAGGGGTCAAGGTACCGCCCGCACCCATCATACCGCTGCCATTGGCCAGCAGCACCGTGGTACCTACTGTGAGCTATGAGGCGTTTCAGGCCTACATGAGCTGTCCCCTCCAGTACCACTATCGCTATGAGCTCGCGCTCACTGCCGAGCAGGAAATCGACGTCTCCATCCGTGCCCGCTGGGCGATTATGGACATGTTGTTGGCCGTGGCGAGGGACGGCACTGACCCCAACACGGCATTCCAAGCCGCATGGGCGTTACACGGACTTCCAGATAGGACAGAAGACCCTGGCTTGATGGATGATGCGATTGCCGCCGCCAAGCGTGGGCTGGTGGTGGTTAACAGCGTCGGCGGTGCCGTCGAAGAAGGGATGGTTTCTGAAGTCAACGGTGTGCGCATTGAGCTCCCTTGGATGCTCGTAGATAAAGGGCAGCTTCACTGGATTCGAGCTCAGACGGGGATCCAGTACACCCTCAGTCATCTACGGCCTATGATGCTGGATATCAATGGGTCTAGAAGGCCGAGTGCGAAAATCTATTCCATTATTACTGACCAGTACGTGATGGATGGCCCTTCCAGGCAGGTCGCAAGCACGTCCGTATACAAGATGGCTCAACGTTTTGCTGCAGGTGATCGATCTGCTTCCAGAGGTCGGCATTGTGGGCGCTGCGCGTATCTGAGCATCTGTGCCAGCGTCCCCTGATCAACCTCAAGCTCCAGCGCTGTATCACCATGGGCTATCTCTCAGCGGTGCGGAAAGCTGTGCGCTGAGATGAGGAGGTAGCTTGGCCGCCATTACACAAGGACAGTTTTGGATATGACCTGCATTAACCTGCCGAGTAATCAGCAAGCTGCAATCAGCGACGTGGACGAAACGGTGCTTCGGGCAGCGGTACGCAAGTGCCTGGATGAAGAGCGCATAGGGCCGATTCATGGCCTCGGTCTTAGTAACTGTGGCCCCTATGTGGCTAACAAGCTCCATGGGTTCCAGCAAGCGATTACTGAGTACAGCAAGGCCAAGGCCCATTCCAAGCGCGAACGCACTCGGCAGGATGCGCTGTATGCCGGCAATGACCTCATTCACGCTGTGCAGCAGATGAAAGGGCGGCTCGAAACTGAGCGTAAAGAGGGTGAGCTGTTCTTCATTGATGATCAGATCAGGCCGCCTTTCCATCTCAATAAGCGACTGTCAGTGCAAGTGTCGTTTCGCTGGCGAGCATCGCCGTCTGCGGACTGGAAGCACGGGAATCTGACGTTCGTCTACGACTTCTCTCCTCAGCCCAGCTACACCTTCCCAGTGCCTAAGCGCAAACCCAGCGCCGCTCAGGTAGAGAGGGAACTAGAAGACAGTCGTTACCGAGAATGGGAGCGCTTGAAGGCCCAGGCGCTCTTTTCTATGAGAGAGTTCTTCCGCGATGGCGGCGATGGGGATGCTGTACCAGAAGTGTTCGCGGTGAGGCCTAGTCCCTACGGCGATGGCTTGAATAACTTCAGCTGCAATTTTTGGCAGCCCGAGAAGCCGGCACCATAAATTCGAGCAAGCAGCAGCCTCAGTAACGGGGGCTTGCGTAGTTCTCCATCAAGCTAAGAACGGAAGTGAGTATGTGACCCGAAATCGAGTAGAGCTCGCCTTGATTGCGAGAGGTGTAGACAGTGCATTGGCCGAGAAGCTCAGGAAGGAGAAGTGGACGCTTGCGAAGCTTCAATCGCTAGCCCCGGAGAAACTGTTGGATCTGGGCATTGGTGAAGTCGCCGTGCCCGTAATCCTTAGGAGTGGAAGGCCACCGATCCCACCTGAGCACTTAATCCGGACGCTTTATGACAATCGCTGGCTTTGCTGTGTTTGTCGAGATGCTAACCGTCCCATCATCGTTCATCACATCAAACCATGGGCGGAAAGTCGCGACCACTCTCAAGCTAACCTAGCCGTCCTCTGCTCAATCCATCACGGCGAGGCCCACTCCACGCACGCATTGGAGCTTACGCTTACGCCTGACCGGCTTAAGGCTGCAAAAGCCACCTGGGAGCAAGAGGTCAGCCGATTAGACCCTCTTGCCATACTCCAGGCCACTCAGCTGATCAGTTGTCAGTGGTGGTATTTTAACCACCTCAGGGTTTTTGAAATCGCGGAACAGCTTGGGGTGAACGTCTCCGAGCTTGAGGGTTTTCAGGACGCCCTGCTCAATGGCGCTTGTGACGAACAAGGCCAGCTTCGCCCCAGGAAAGGCCCTCTGTACGTCGGTTATGCGCTGTCGCATGCTTTGAAGCGATACATGAGCAGCATGCTTGAGGCCGCTATGGAGCATGCCTCTGTGAGGAATATCTCAGATGATTTGGATCGAGGAACACTCGACCGTCTGATCATTGAGGGTGACTTAGTGTTCGTCCAGGGATTGTACAGTTTCACCAATTTGGCTCCTGACGGCTCGGGGGCAGATTTAGTCAGGGGGCGACGGCGAGTCAACAAAGTCGAGGTCACGTTCGTCTTCGATAGGAACGAAGGAACATCTGGCTCAGCACGTTACGAATGGCTTCTTCGCACGCGCGCCTTGGGCGGTCTCCTGCGCGTGAACGGGCTACGGAAAGATGGAAAGGGGTTTTTGCGCATCGAGGCCACAGTCCTGGCAATTCGTAGCGCTAATCAAGAGCTAAAGCTGAGGAGTTACGAGGCTCGGCTGCAGAAAAGCGGTCTGCTTGCGGAGGAGTATGAAGATGAAGATGAAGAGTTCGACGTCGGTGATTACGACGACGATGTGAGTAATGAGTCGGGTGAGAGGTCTGGAACGTTTCGTAGGCTTTTCTTGAAGAGCCAGGGAATCTGGCGAAAGCTAATAGCGCGGTCTTGATCAATCTGAAGAACCGTCGAGCTCTCCCGATGGGTAGGTGAATGTTCGTCCGCTCACTATGTATGCGCGGACGTCGCTTACCTTGCGTATTAACCACCGTTAGGAGCTGAGGTCGGCCAGGAATGACCAGGCCCCCGCATGCCTTGCGTCATCAGCTCCACCCGTGCCGGACAGGTATCACACACATGCTGGCCCTGTGGTGATCGACGACCGGGCGCTTTTTTAGCGTGAGAAGCCTCAACTGTCTGTCTATAATCCGCGCATGTTGAATCCAACCGAAATCCGCCCAATCCTCAAGCAGTGGGTGGCGAAAGCGATGTCCCATGATGAGAGTGACGTCTTCATCGAGGAGCTGTGCTTCATCGATAAGGCCAGACGCGCCGATCTCGTTCACGCCAATGGGAAGCTGACCGCTTTCGAAATCAAGTCCCATGCTGACACTTTGACACGCTGGGAGGGCCAGCAGCAGGCCTATATGGCGTGCTTTGACGAAGTCTGGCTATGCTGCCATTCAAAGCACTTGGTGAAGGCTCTTGAGTCATGTCTTCCGCATGTTGGCGTACTCGTCGTCGATGACTATTCCGGCATGGCGATGATTCGAAAGGCGAAGCCCAACAAGCTCCAGGATAAATTCCACCTAACGGGATTTTTGTGGCGTAGTGAATTGGATGCGCTCGCTAGCCAGCATGGGGTGCCAACGAAAAGTCGCGACCTCATAAAAGAAGTGCGCCGCCAGCTCAGCGACGCCCTTCCCATGGATGTGATCCGGTCACATGTATTGGTCAGCCTGAAACAACGTTATCGTTAGAGTAAGTCATCGGCGTCGAGGTCATCGAAGCCCTCAGTATCTACGATGGACTGGATCATGGCGCAGATATGCTGATTGATCCTGTATCCATTCCATGTTCCGTTGTTCCCGTAGCCGGTAGATGTGGCGACAATTCTGCTGTACTCACGAGTGGCCCAGCAGAAGTCGTCGCCGTGATAACCCGGTAAGCCTCTAATCTCCTGGGCGATTTCGATGTAGCGCACAAATTCCTTGTCCGAACCTTTGCGTCGTTGCCACCATTCCGTCGGCGTGTAATAGCAGGCAAAAGGAAGCACAGGCATGCCTCGTATGTATTCCATCGAGGCGGTCGGATTGGTGGCGGCGTAATCCCCGTAGAGAATGTCCGATTCAATGCCACTGGTATCGACCCTTGCCTGCCACGCAACGTCGTAACAGGCGGAGGAACGTGAGGTGTTTGAGGCCGGCTTATCGATAGGGAAGGAGGTGCTCATCAGAACCAGATTTCGTATCTGATAGCTGTTGAGTTGACGCAGGGATACATTGAAATCCGACCCCGAGGCAGTGTTGGCTGGAGCTGTGGCACCGAAGTCCAAAATCACCGTCGCGGTATCCGGGCGTTCAAGAGCATCCAGGATTGATAGCAATCTGTTCCACGAGGTCGCGGTGGGGTTTTCCGGACAGGTAACCCTGATGGCTATATGAGGGAAATCGCCCTGAAGAGCGAGAGCACTTTGGATGACTGCTCGTTGAGGGTCGTCATCAACCCAGGATACCACTGGTATAACGTTCTGGTTGATGCCTGCCACATCGGAGAAGAATCGACGTTTGTTCTCAAACGCGCCATGAGGATTGTGCAGGTCATTGGTAGTAATGAATTCCTCACCAACGTCCTTCGTTATTCTTGAAACGTCTAGGAAAAAAGGATGCTCAGTCCAACTTGCTAGGAATGTTTGAAGGTGTCTGTCGTCGTCACCTCGCATGTCCAACAGCGGAGCCACGACTTCCCGCCTGTGGTCTTCCAGATTTATCAGCGCCTTAACGTCATTCTGACCAACTCGTAAACAAGCCACGTACTGCATCTTGCGCTCCTTGCATGCTGTGAAAAGCGGTTTCGCCGTAATGCTGAAGGCATGGGACGCACAGGCCTCGGCGATCAGCAAGCGTCGACATTCCGAACATAACGGTTTCGCTCACTGTCACTGGCCGACGTCATGCTCCCAGCGAGACGGCAGGTCGAGACTGGTAACATAGCACTTGGCCACTCAATAGAAGCCTTAATGCACTGTTTTCTGGGATGCGTTGTTTTTTTGGGGACATGGGGGGCGCCTATGTCCGATTAGTCGGTGGGTCACTCATAGTGGAGTTCACCAAACAGTCCGATCATGAGGTCACCATCCAGGATCTCGAAAGGGAGGGTGACGTACTGGTCAGGATGCCGAGGCAGCGCCTTTCCATCGTGCGGTGCATTCTTCGTGTGTCCTTGAACCTTTTCCCCGCTCTCCTTGATGTAAGGAAGCACGACGATGCGGCCATGGTTCTTGGATAGGATCGTGCCCTCGTGCCACAAAGTGTTCCCTTCTTCGCTGCTGGAGTCGCCACCCGTGTTTTTCAGCACCCAGCGCGGCACCCCGTCGTCCTCATACCAGAACACGAAGCCACCGCAGACCAGTACCCTCTGGCCGCGCATCCTCGCCTCGGCGAGCATTTGCTTGACGCTCGCTAACTGCAACAACTGGTTGGCTCGGGGGAGTAAAAGTGCGCGTATCTGCGCTTTGGTTCTTCCCCAGTGGTCGGCTCCCGAAAGACCAAACCCTTTGGCTGTCACTTCGCGCAGACAGATCTGCGAGCGTTTGGGAGACAGGGCTCCGATATGTTCCCATGTCTGGTCATCGACACGGCGAAGGCACGTGTTGAATCTCGGCAAGGCAACTATTTCTAGGTAAGGCGCACGCTCAAGCTCCTCGTGGAGCGGTTGCCGCAAGCTCTCCATCGTATTGTGCAGTTTCAGCTCTTGCACCGAGAGCCGGGGAAGATGGGCGTTCCGCTTGATCGCCTCGCGCTCCATGAGCTCTTCTTCTCCCTGGATACGGCGCGCCGCTGTCAGTGCTTTCTCGACCTTCAGGGTGGTCGAACTCTGAAGCACAGGATCTGGTACCGCCTGGACGACCAGTTCACTGGTGCGGCTGTTGAATTCGTCTGCAGCTTCCATGGCCTCCTCGTAAGAGGTGAAAACAGCTGCCCTCGCATGTCCGCTGCCGTTGTCATAGAAGTAACGCTTCCAGGACAGCTGGGACTCGGGGAAGAGCTTGAGCGCCCGCAGCTGCCACGTCCATCCGATGCGGAATTGCCTAAACGGAAGCACGGCCAGGGTGGGCATTGAGTGATAAGGCATCTGATCTAGGCGCATCGTTTCTCCCTGGTGTTTGCGTCTGAGCGTCTGAGGAGGCGTGGGGCTGATTCCGAGGTGATTTGATTCCCCCGACACCATGGATAGCACATTGCCAGGATGAGTCAATTTTTTGGCTGAAGGCCTTGTATTTCGGGGGTTTCAGGAGAAGATGAGCTTTGGAAAGGGCTTCAGAAAGCTGGTGGTTTATCCAGTATTAGGGGTTGCGCAGGTAATGTGCAAAAGCTATAATGCACATATACCAAGTTGCTTGGAAGGCATTACAAGTCAGCGTAATGTGCAGTAAAGATGGGGGGTGAAAATGCTCGGCCTGCCGTACAACACCGCCGCCCTGGCGCTGCTGACCCATATGCTGGCCCAGCAATGCGACCTGATTCCCCACGAGATCATCGTCACCACCGGCGACACCCACGCCTACAGCAACCATATGGAGCAGATCCGCACCCAGCTGGCGCGCACGCCGAAGAAGCTGCCGGAACTGGTGATCAAGCGTAAGCCGGCGTCGATCTACGATTACAAGTTCGAAGACTTTGAAATCGTGGGCTATGACGCTGATCCAAGCATCAAGGCCGACGTGGCTATCTAAAGGCTGCCTCAGTCTAAGGGTGTGGGCTTGTGTGGGAGGGGGCAAGTCGAATCGTCGCACCGCCCCTCCCACATTTGGTCCGGTTAATGCCCGTGGCTTCTGCCTACGTGTGAGGGCTCGGCCTCGCTGGCGGCTACACCGCCGTTGACCTCCAGTCGCTGCAAAATCCCGCAGTGGTCCCCACCGCCACAGCGTTGGCGCAGGTCCAGCAACTGCTCCTGCAACGCCAGCAGCCCGTCAATCCGCGCTTTTACATGGTGGATATGCTCGTCGATCAACGCATTCACGTTTTCACACTGGTCCTGGGGGCTGTCCCGTAGCCCGAGCAGGCTGCGGATCTCTTCCAGGGTCATGTCGAGGCTGCGGCAGTTGCGGATAAAGATCAGTCGCTCGGTGTGCGCCTGGGTGTACACGCGGTAGTTGGCCTCGGTGCGTGCCGGGGGTGGCAGCAGGCCTTCCTTCTCGTAATAACGGATGGTTTCCACCGGACAATCGGTCAGTTTGGCCAGTTCGCCGATCTTCATGCAGCAATCTCCAAATGGGTGCTTGACCCTATAGTGGCTACAGGGTCTTTACTTGGCAACAGGCACCTTACGGACGCGAACCTGATGAGCGACTCCATTCACACCCCGCACAAACACGACCATGACCATGATCATGGGCCAAAGAAACTCACCCCCGTGCACGATCACGGCCATGGCGGTTCCTGCTGTTCCGGCACGCCTGCGCCTGCGCTGGTGCAGTTGAGCGAGGCGCCCACCGCCGGCTCGCGCCTGAGTACCTTCCGCATCGAAGCCATGGACTGCCCCACCGAGCAGACGCTGATCCAGAACAAACTGGGCAAGCTGGCCGGTGTGCAGCAGCTGGAATTCAACCTGATCAACCGCATCCTCGGCGTCACCCATGACCTGCCGAGTACCGCGCCGATCATCGATGCGATCAAATCCCTGGGTATGCAGGCCGATCCGATCGTGGAGGGCACCCCGGCCGCCGAGCCGCCCGCCAAGAAGCATTGGTGGCCGCTGGCGTTGTCCGGTGTGGGGGCGTTGGGCGCCGAAGTACTGCACTTCACCAACGCCGCGCCCACTTGGGTGATTGCGCTGGTAGCGCTGGTGTCGATCCTCAGCGGCGGCCTCACCACCTACAAGAAGGGCTGGATTGCCCTGAAAAACCTCAACCTGAACATCAACGCGTTGATGAGTATCGCGGTCACTGGCGCGGTCCTGATCGGCCAGTGGCCGGAAGCGGCCATGGTGATGTTCCTGTTTACCGTGGCCGAGCTGATCGAAGCCAAGTCCCTGGACCGTGCGCGCAATGCCATCAGTGGCTTGATGCAGATGACACCGGAACAGGCCACGGTTCGGCAGGCTGATGGAAGCTGGGTTGAAATGGAGGTCAAAAGCATTGAGCTGGACGCAATCGTGCGGGTAAAACCCGGCGAGCGTATCGGCCTTGACGGTGAAGTCACCGCCGGCCAGTCCACCATCGACCAGGCGCCGATCACCGGTGAAAGCCTGCCGATTGAAAAGACCGTCGGCGATAAAGTCTTCGCCGGCACCATCAACCAGGCCGGTTCCCTGGAGTACAAGGTCACGGCGGCTGCCAACAACTCCACCCTGGCCCGCATCATCCATGCGGTGGAGCAGGCTCAGGGTGCGCGGGCACCGACCCAGCGGTTCGTCGACAGCTTCTCGAAAATCTACACCCCGGCCGTATTCCTGTTCGCCCTGGGTGTGGCGCTGATCCCGCCGCTGTTCATGGCCGGCGCCTGGTTCGACTGGATCTACCGCGCCCTGGTGCTGCTGGTAGTGGCGTGCCCGTGCGCGCTGGTGATCTCCACCCCGGTGACCATTGTCAGCGGCCTGGCGGCTGCGGCGCGCAAAGGCATCCTGATCAAGGGCGGTGTGTACCTGGAGGGCGGTTACAAGCTTGACTACCTGGCCCTCGACAAGACCGGCACCATCACCCACGGCAAGCCGGTGCAAACCGATTACCTGGCGCTGTTCCCCACTGTCGAAAACAGCGCCCCGGCCCTAGCCGCCAGTTTGGCCGGGCGCTCCGATCACCCGGTGTCCCTGGCGATTGCCAATGCGGCTGTGGATAAAAACCTGCCGGTGCACGTTGTGGATAACTTCGAAGCCCTGGCCGGTCGCGGCGTGCGCGGCGATATTAATGGCCAGACCTATCACTTGGGCAACCACCGCCTGGTGGAAGACCTCGGCCTGTGTTCGCCGGAGTTGGAAGAAAAGCTGTTCGCCCTGGAAAAACAGGGCAAGTCCGTGGTGCTGTTGCTCGACAAGTCCGGCCCGCTGGCGCTGTTCGCCGTGGCCGACACAGTCAAGGACAGCAGCCGCGAAGCCATCCAGCAATTGCATGAGCTGGGCATCAAGACCCTGATGCTCACCGGCGACAACACCCACACCGCCCAGGCGATTGCGGCCCAGGTCGGCATCGATCAGGCCCAGGGCGACCTGTTGCCCACCGACAAGCTGCACGCCATCGAAACCCTCTACGGCCAAGGCCACCGGGTGGGCATGGTCGGCGATGGCATCAACGACGCCCCGGCCCTGGCGCGCGCCGAGATTGGCTTTGCCATGGCCGCAGCAGGTACCGACACCGCTATCGAGACGGCCGATGTGGCCTTGATGGACGATGATTTGCGCAAGATTCCGGCATTCATTCGTTTGTCGCGGCAAACGTCGAGTATCCTCAAGCAGAACATCACCCTGGCCCTGGTGATCAAGGCGATCTTCCTGGTGGTCACGTTCCTGGGCATGGCGACCATGTGGATGGCAGTGTTCGCCGACATGGGCGTGGCCCTGCTGGTGGTGTTCAATGGCCTGCGCCTGTTGCGCAAATAGAGGATGAGAGGGTGGTGTGCTGAGTGCCGAGTTGAAGGCGTTTTTTATGGTCGCCCGCCTGGGCAGCATCACCCAGGCGGCGAAAAAACTCGGCCTGAGCCAGCCCACCGTTACCACCCAGATTCGCAACCTGGAAAGCCAGTACGGCGTCGAGCTGTTCTACCGTGGCGGGCGCCGCCTCACCGTCAGCGACGAGGGCGCGCGCCTGCTGCCGATGGTCAAGACGCTGCTGCAGCAGGAAGCGGACATCGAGTTTTTCCTGCGCAACAGCGGCCAGGTCCAGGGCGCACTGAGGATTGCCGCGACGGCGCCGTACTACATCCTCGACCTGGTCAAAGCCTTTCGCGAACGCCTGCCGCAGGTCGAGGTATCGGTGGAAATCGGCAACTCCCAGCAGGTACTCGAAGCGCTGGACGATTACCGCGTCGATGTCGCTGCATCCTCGCAGTTGCTCGAAGACCCGCGCCTGATCCGCCGTGTATTGGGCACCGACCCGTTGGTGCTGGCGGTACACCGCAACCATCCACTGGCCAAGCTCGACCATGTACCCCTCAGTGCGTTGGCGGGGCATACGCTGTTGATGCGTGAAGCCGGCTCCACCACGCGGCGGCTTACGGAAGAGATGCTGCAAGGTGCGGGCGTCAGTTACGGGCCGCTGCTGGAAATCGGCAGCCGTGAATCTATCCGCGAAGCGGTGCTGCGCAATATCGGCATCAGCATCATCGCCCGCCAGGAAGTGCCCCATGACCCGCAGCTGAAGGTGCTGACCCTCGAGCATGCGCCGCAGATTCCCGAGTACCTGTACTGCCTCAAGGAAAGAAAAGGCGCTCGTCTGCCGGCGGCGTTTCTGGGGTTGGCGCAGGAAATGTCGCCGATCTAAAGCCTTGTAGTGGCTTTGGGGACCAATCGGGGTAAGCCCCCTCCCACAGGTGCCCGCATTTCCATGTTGGAACTCGGTCAAGTGTGGGAGGGGGCTTGCTCCCGATTGCGGTAGACCAGGCAGCTCACCGCTAAGCGTCCTACACAAATCTGCGAATACCACTATCGCCGCCTTTTGCCTTCCTGCCATAAGAGCGACGCATTGCCTGCCTAGCATGGCCTTCATCAGTTTGATGAGGTGCCACCATGAACACAGTCCTGACCCAACCCGGCGCGCCGATGAAAGTGCGCGGTATCCAGAAACGCTTCGGCGCCTTTACGGCGTTGGACAATGTGTCACTGGACGTGGCTGCCGGCGAGCTGGTGTGCCTGCTCGGCCCTTCCGGCTGCGGCAAGACCACGTTGCTGCGCTGCATTGCCGGCCTGGAACGCCAGGACAGCGGCGAACTTTACCTGGGTGACCGCGATGTTTCCCTGCTGCCGCCCCAGGCTCGCGACTACGGCATTCTGTTCCAGTCCTACGCGCTGTTTCCCAATCTCACCGTCGAAGCGAACATCGGCTACGGCCTCACCGGCAGCGGTCGTGATGAAGTGCGCCAGCGCGTCGGCCAGATGCTTGAACTGGTGGGGCTGCTTGGCAGTGAAAAGAAGTACCCCGGCCAACTCTCCGGCGGCCAACAGCAGCGGGTCGCCCTGGCCCGTGCGCTGGCACCGGCGCCGTCATTGCTGTTGCTGGATGAGCCGATGTCGGCCCTCGACGCCCGCGTGCGCGAACACCTGTGCACCGAGCTGCGCCAGCTGCAACGGCGCCTGGGTATCACCACCCTGATGGTCACCCACAACCAGGACGAAGCCATGTTGATGGCCGACCGCATTGCCGTGATGAACAACGGCAAGGTCGAGCAATACGCTACGCCCCAGGAAATCTACGACCGCCCGGCCACGCCGTTTGTGGCGGAGTTTGTCGGCCAGGGCAATTGGCTGCCGTTCAGCCGCAACAGTGCCAGCCATGCCCAGGTCGGCGGGATGAACATGCGCCTGGCCGAGGATGCCGGCGTGGCCAGGTCCGGCCGGCTGTTCTGCCGCCCGGAAGCGATCAGCGTCAACCCGTCGGTGCATGAGGAGAACCTGTTCCCGGCCAAGGTCCGCGAGATCACTTTCCTCGGCAACCGCTGCCGCATGAGCTTTGAGTTGGAGCAACTGCCCGGCCATCCGCTGCTTGCCGAACTGGCCCCGGAAGCCATGCCGCGCCTGGGCGCCCAGGACATCTGGGTAGCCTTGCCGCCGCGCAGCCTGCAGGTGTTTGCCTGAGATGGCCGCTGTCATGACTCTGGCGCGTCAAGCGTCACGCGCCGAAACCGGCGACCGTATTTTCGTGGTCGGCGGCAAACTGCTCTGGCTGGTGCTGCTGGGCATCGCCGTATTGCTGCCACTGCTGGCGATCTTCTGGCGCGGTTTCAGCAGCGAGGCCGGGCAGGGCGGTGGCCTGGTCGCCGCACGGGAGTTGCTCACCAGCGCCAACTTCCACTGGCTGCTGGGCAATAGCCTGAAAGTCTCCCTCAGCGTGGCGGCCATTGTCGTACCGCTGGCCTACCTGTTTGCCTACGCCCTGCAACGCACGTTGATTCCCGGCAAGGCCCTCTGGCGCGGTATGTCGCTGCTGCCATTGATGGCGCCGTCGATGCTGCCGGGGATTGCACTGGTCTACCTGTTCGGTAACCAGGGCCTGTTGCGCGGGCTGTTCTCGGACAACATCTACGGCTTCTGGGGCATTGTCCTCGGTGAAGTGATCTACACCTTCCCACATGCCCTGATGATTTTGCTGTCGGCGTTGTCGTTGGCCGATGCGCGTTTGTTCGACGCGGCCTCGAGCATGGGCGCCAGCCCTGCGCGGGCGTTCCGCAGCATCACCTGGCCGGCCACGCGCCAGGCGGTGTTTGCCGCGTTCTGCCTGGTGTTCACCTTGACCATTACGGATTTCGGCGTGCCCGTGGTGGTGGGCGGGGATTACCAGGTGCTGGCGCTGGAAGCCTACAAGGCGGTGGTCGGCCAGCAACAGTTCGGTCGCGGTGCGTTGATCGGCATGGTGTTGCTGCTGCCGGCGCTGTTCAGCTTTGGCGTCGACGCCTGGTTGCGTCGCCGCCAAGGTGACGGCATGAGTGGCCGCGCCCAGGTCTTCCAGCCGGCGCCGTCACGCCTGAGGGATAGCGCCTATCTGCTTATCGTGCTGCTCATCAGTGCCGTGTTGCTGCTGGTGTTCGGCATGGCGGTGTACTCCTCGCTGGTGAAGTTCTGGCCGTACAACCTGTCGCTGTCGCTCAGCCACTACCAGTTCGAAGACACGGCCGGCGGCGGTTGGCTGGCCTATCGCAACAGCTTGACCCTGGCGTTGTGCACGGCGTTGATCGGCAGCGTATTGATCTTCACCGGCGCCTACCTGATGGAAAAGACCAAGGGCCAGAAGGGCCTGAACCTGGCGCTGCGCATGCTCAGCTTTGTGCCGATGGCCGTGCCTGGGTTGGTGTTGGGCCTGGGCTACGTGTTCTTTTTCAACCTGAGTGGCAACCCGCTGCATGTGTTCTACGGCACCATGACCCTGCTGGTGGTGTGCACCATTGCTCACTACCTGACCACCGCACAGATGACCGCCACCACCGCGCTGCGCCAGCTGGACGCCGAGTTCGAAGCGGCGGCGCTGTCGCTCAAGGCGCCGCTGTATCGCCATTACTTGAAAGTCACGGTACCGATTTGCCTGCCGGCACTGCTGGACATCGTGCGCTACCTGTTTGTGTCGGCGATGACCACCGTGTCCGCCGCGATCTTCCTCTACAGCCCCGACACCATCCTCGCCGCCGTCGCCGTGTTGAACATGGACGACGCCGGCAATGTGGGCGGCGCGGCGGCCATGTCGACCCTGATCCTGTTCACCTCAGGCAGCGTTTCGCTGCTGCTGGCGTGGGCTTCACGTGGCGCCTTGCGCCGCTCCCAAGCCTGGCGCCAGACCGCGCCCGGCCAATAACCATCCCTGAAGGAGGTGCTCCATGTTCAAACCCCTGGCGCTGGTCGCTGCCGTACTCACTGCATTCAGCCTGAATGCCTTCGCCAAGACCGAGTTGACCGTGTACACGGCCCTTGAAGCCGAGCAGTTGAAGACCTACAAAAAAGCCTTCGAGCAGGCCAACCCTGACGTCGAGATCAAATGGGTCCGTGACTCCACCGGCATCATCACCGCCAAGCTGCTGGCCGAAAAAGACCGCCCGCAGGCCGATGTGGTCTGGGGACTGGCCGCGTCGAGCCTGGCGATCCTCGATCAGCAGGGCATGCTGGACAATTACGCCCCCAAGGACCTGGACAAGATCGGCAAGAATTACCGTGACGCCGCCAACCCACCGGCCTGGGTCGGCATGGATGTGTGGGCCGCGACCATTTGCTTCAACACGGTCGAAGCCGAGAAACAGGGCCTGACCAAGCCGGTGAGCTGGCAAGACCTGACCAAGCCCGAGTACAAGGGCAAGATCGTGATGCCCAACCCGGCCTCGTCCGGCACCGGCTTCCTGGATGTGAGCGCGTGGCTGCAAACCTTCGGCGAGAAGCAGGGCTGGCAGTACATGGACGACTTGCACCAGAACATCGGCCAGTACGTTCACTCCGGTTCCAAGCCGTGCAAGCTGGCGGCTTCCGGTGAGTTCCCGATTGGTATTTCCTTTGAGTATCCGGCCGTGCAGTTGAAGCGCCAGGGCGCACCGCTGGACATCATCCTGCCGAAGGAAGGCCTGGGCTGGGACATCGAAGCCACCGCCGTGATCAAGGGTACCGCCCATGCGGACGCCGCCAGAAAGCTCGCTGACTTCTCCGCCAGTACAGCGGCAATGGACCTGTACAAGGACAACTTCGCCGTGCTCGCCCAGCCGGGGATCGCCAAGCCGCAGACCGAATTGCCGGCCGACTACGAGCAGCGGTTGATCAAGAACGACTTCGGCTGGGCCTCGAAAAACCGCGACAGCATCCTGGCTGAGTGGCGCAAGCGCTATGACGGCAAGTCGGAGAAACAATAATTTTCACCTCTACCTGTAGGAGCGAGCTTGCTCGCGAAGCACGAATAGACGGCGCGGATAACCTGAAGCGCTGCCTTATCGTTGACGTTCTTCGCGAGCAAGCTCGCTCCTACAGAGGGTTGCATATTCCATGACAGATTTACTGATCATCGGTGCCGGCATCCTCGGCCTGTCCCACGCCTACGCCGCCGCCAGGCGCGGGCTCAAGGTCAAGGTGTTCGAGCGCAGCGCCACGCCCCTGGGCGCCTCGGTACGCAACTTCGGCCAGGCCCTGGTCACCGGGCAGCCGCCGGGGCCGATGCTTGACCTGGCACGGCAAAGCCGTGATATCTGGGGGCAATGGGCTCGGGTTGCCGGCCTGCAGCTCAAGCGCAACGGCTCGTACCTGTTCGCCCGTACCGAAGCCGAAGAACATCTGCTGGAAGCCTTCTGCGCCGGCCGCGCGCGTGAACACGGCTATAACGTCGACCTGTTGCAAGGCGCGGCGTTGAAGGATCTGTATGGCGGCCAGTTCCGCCATCACCGCGCCGCGCTGCATGGCCGGGACGACCAGCAACTGTATTCGCGCGAGGCGATACCGGCACTGATCCACTACCTGAGCCAGCAACTGGGTGTGGAATTTTACTTCTCCACCCTGGTGCGCGATGTCGAACCGGGCCAGGTGCACAGCACGGCAGGCAGTTTTCGTGGCGAGCAGGTTATCGTCTGTTCCGGCCACGATTATCAAACCCTGTTGGCCGAGGCCATCGCCGAACTCAACCCGCAGATCTGCCGCCTGCAAATGCTGCGCGCCCGGCCTGCACTCAACCTCAACCTGCAACACGCCTTGCTCACCGGCCTCAGTTGCGTGCACTACGGCGCTTTTGCCGACCTGCCTGAAGCCGCGCCGGTACAGGCGCAGATCCTGCGCGAGGCGCCGCACCTGCATGCACACGGGATTCACCTGCTGATCAGCCCGACGCCCCATGGCGAACTGATCATCGGCGACTCCCACGACTACGGCAGCGATGCCTCGCCGTTCAATGCCGAGCAGGTGGATGACTGGATGATCGAGTTGGCCGAACAGACCTTGGGTTGCAAGATCCAGGTGATGGAACGCTGGCAGGGCGTCTACGGCGCCAGGGGCCCGGCGCCGTTTTCATTTGTGCAGGCCGCACCTGGCGTGAGCGCTGCCTTGATGCACACCGGTGTGGGCATGAGCGTGGGGCCGGCGATGGCCGAGCGCAATATCACAACCCTGTGGGGGCCGGCGTGATGAGCCCGGAACAGGCGATTGCCACAATCTTCGCTTTGTACGAGCAGCACGGCGCGGCGGATTACATCGGCGAGCCGGTGTCGCAGATCGAGCACATGTCCCAGGCCGCGCAGTTGGCCATGGCCGAAGGCTTCGATGATGAAGTGGTGCTGGCGGCGTTTTTCCACGATATCGGCCATCTCTGTGGCCAGAGTGGCGAGAACATGGGCGGTTATGGCGTGGCCAGCCATGAACGGTTGGGCGCGGATTATTTGCGTCGCGCAGGCTTCAGTGAGCGCCTGGCCAGGCTGGTGGAGTACCACGTCCAGGCCAAGCGCTACCTGACGTTCAGCCAGCCGGACTACTACGCACGCTTGAGCGAAGCCAGCCGCCGCACCCTGGGTTACCAGGGCGGCGTGATGACGGCCGAGGAGGCTCGGGCGTTTGAGCAAGACCCGCTGTGTCAGGTCAGCCTGCGCCTGCGCCACTGGGACGAACAGGCCAAGGCAATGCACGTGCCGGTGCTCGACCTGGAAGTGCTCAAGGCCAAGGCCCGGCAGATGCTGGCGGCTTAAGTCTCGTCGAGGCGCTGGGCCAGGGCTTCGACCTGTTCCTGGCGTTCGGCCTGGCTCAGTCTGGCCTGGAGGTTGAGGGACGACCATTGCGGGTGGGCGCGGGCCTTGTGCAACGCGTCCGGCAATTTGCCTTCGCGCCAGGTCTTGTCCTGGGGCGTATCGACCTTGATGCTGTGCATCGCCGCATGGCCGCGCAGGTTCAGGGCCTTGAGCAACTGGCGCTGGCGCAGGGCGAGCAGGCGCAGCACGCTGTCGTCCACGGTCAGCTCGCGTTGGCCCTTGATCTTGCCCAGCAGGCGGCTGCCGTAGCTGCGGGCGGTCTGCAACGCGCCACCGGCGATGGCGCCCGCCAGGGCGGCGGCGCCGAGGGTCAGCCCGCCGACCAGCAGGTCCACCCCGGCTCCGGCCGCTGCGCCTGCAGCGATGCCACCGCCGACGCGCACGCCGAGTTGCTTGAGGGTTTCCGGGTTGAACAGGTCATCACCCCAGCGGCCGTCGAGCAACGGCAAATCGCTGGCGGCGGCGTCCTGGGGGCGGAAGCCGAACAGCTTGAGCAAGGCCTCCACGCATTTTTGTTCGCGCTGACGCACCGCCTTGCGCAAATCGCTGATGGCTTGTTGCTCATCTTCAGTCACCACGCTGCGTCGGCACGCGGCGCAGTCGATCAGCAATTCGGCAATCAACCGCGCGGCGCTCTGTTGACGGGCCTGGCGTTGGGCTTCCTGGTCGAGGATCAGGCGCTGCAACTGCGGCCGGGCGTTTTCCAGCAGCAGGGCGAGGCTTTCATACAAGCGACGTTCGCCGTCTTCCGGCGGCGCGACGCTGTCGAAACGCACCAGCGCATGCAGGCCCAGGCGTGCCAGGGCTTCGCGCCAGTCCGGCTCGCGGTGGTCGCTGCTGCTGACGAAGTTGAGCACCGGCAGCAACGGTTTACCGCAACTGGCCAGCACTTGCAGCTCATCACGGTACTTGGCCAGCACCGGTTCGCGAGCGTCGATCACATACAGGCCGGCGTCCGAGGCCAGCAGTTGGCGCAGCACCTTGGCTTCCTGTTCGAAACGCTGGCGGGCTTCGCTGCCTTCCAGGAACCGCGCCAGGCGGGCTGGGCCGTCCAAGCGTTCGCCGGGGCGATCCAGGCGTTCCAGGTAGTCGAGCAGGGCGATGGCATCTTCCAGGCCGGGTGTGTCGTACAGCTCCAGCAAGGCTTCGCCGTCGACCGACAAGCGCGCGCCTTCGACATGCCGCGTGGTGCTGGGGCGATGGGAGACTTCACCGAACCCGACGTCACGGGTGAGGGTGCGCAGCAACGAGGTCTTGCCGACGTTGGTGTGGCCGACCACGGCGAGTTTCAGTGGCTTAGTCATGACCGGTCTCCAGCCAGTTCAACGGCGCACAGTCGGCGAACGGCAGCTCCAGTTGTTGCAGCGCGCTGTGCCAGTCGCCCAGGCGCTCGGCATCCAGCGCCTGGCCGGGCGGGGCTTGCAGCAGCCAGATACGGGTAGCGGCGGCGCTGCGTGCGAGTTCGGCGATCAGTGCCAGGCTGCCGCGGTCCGGCGAGCGGCGCGGGTCGCAGGCGATGGCCAAGCGCGCGGGCGGGAAGCGGCTGAGTTGCTCCAGGAGCTTGTTGCGCGATTCGCGGCTGTCGAGGATGCCGGCGTGCTTCACATTAGCCGGCAGCTTGGGTGGCCAGGGGTGCTGATCGTCCAGTTCGATGGCGACGAGCAAGGCGCCGTCGCTGTCCAGCTCACTGACGCCGCCGGTGACGGGGTGCAGTTGTTCCGGCGCGGCGTCGTTGACGCCAAGGCGCTCGCTGCTGGGCATCAGGCGTTCGCGCAGTGGGCTGTAGCCGGGCAGGTTGAGGTCCAGGCGCAAGGCGGCGCGCCCGCGTTTCCAGCGCCACAGGCACAGCAGTGCGAGGATCAATCTTGGCAGCAGGCCGTAGACCAGCAATACCCCGACCAACCAGGCGGCCCACGCCTGGCGGGCGCTTTCGATGTTCAGGGCGGAATCGCCGCTGGCGCGGATCATCTCGACGGTCGGTACGTTGAAGCCCAGCAGGGCGGGCAGGGTGCCGAGGGCCTGGGTCACGGCGACGAAGGTGTCGGCGCCGAGGATAGTGGTTTCCCACACAAAGCCGTAACGGCGGGTGGCGAGCAGCGTCAGCAGAATCACCAGCGCACTGAGCAGCGCCAGCAACCACAGGCTGTTGACCAGCACACCGACCGCCCAGCGATTGAGTTTCTGCCGTTGCAGCAACAGCAGCAACGCCGGGGCCAGTTGGGCGGCCTTGGCATCGCGCGCAAGTTTTTCACTGAGCCACAACCACAAGCGCCCGAGGCTGGCGCTGTGCTCGCCGGCAAACAACAGCCCCAACGCCCAGCTCAACAGCAGGATCAGGTTCAGGCCGAGCAGGCTGCCCAGGGCCCAGAACACATTCACCGGGGTCAAGCCGTTGCCCAGCGCAGCAAAGGCCAGCCCCGCGCCGCTGATGACGGCCACCACCGCCAGCAGCACCAGCGCCAGGCGTGCGCCTTGCAGCCAGCGCGTGAGGGCGGCGGTCAGGCCATCGCGCTCGGCCAGGTGCAGGGCGCGCTGCTGGATGCGCGTCGGCAGGTCGCCGCCCGCCGTGCGCGCGAGGCGATTGGCTTCCTGGTCTTCCAGGGGGCCGGCGTGTTCTTCACGCAGGCGCACGGTTTCCGTCAGCCAGAGTTTGTGCAGGGGGGTCAGTGCGGTCACGCGTCTTCCTGTCGTGCAAGTGAGCTTGGAGCATAACCGCTGGTTCGTGGCTCTGGTATTCTCGTCGCCATGAAAAAAACTCTCCCTTTAAGCCTGATCGCAGCCCTCGGTGAAAACCGCGTGATCGGCGTCGACAACAGCATGCCCTGGCATTTGCCGGGGGATTTCAAATATTTCAAGGCCACCACGCTCGGCAAGCCGATCATCATGGGGCGCAAGACCTGGGACTCCCTGGGCCGACCGCTGCCGGGGCGCTTGAACATTGTGGTCAGCCGTCAGACCGACCTGGCGCTGGAAGGTGCGGAAGTTTTTCCGTCACTCGATGCCGCCGTGGCGCGGGCTGAAGCCTGGGCGCTGGAGCAGGGCGCGGATGAGCTGATGCTGATCGGCGGTGCGCAGTTGTATGCGCAGGGGCTGGAACAGGCGGATCGCCTGTACCTGACGCGCGTGGCGCTGAGCCCGGAAGGGGATGCGTGGTTTCCGGCGTTTGATGCGAGCCAGTGGAAGTTGGTGTCGAACGTCGAGAGTCCGGCGGAAGGGGACAAGCCGGCGTACAGCTTTGAGGTTTGGGAAAAGGCCTGACTGGCACCAGATTAGTCAGACTTGCAAAAGAAGCCTCGATGCGACACTGTAATGACCAATGTCTTTACAGTGAGGGCTGCCCCATGGCTTCTATCAACGTACGTATCGACGACGACCTTAAGGCTCGTGCTTATCACGAGTTGGAAAAGCTCGGCGTCACCCCATCGGAATTAATGCGGCAAGCCTTGCAGTACGTGGCAGAGCGCGGCCAGTTACCTTTCAAGCCTGTCCTCATGACTGAAGATGATGAGGCATTGTTGGCAACCGTTCGGGAGCGGCTGGCTGCGCCTCAGCGGGTGAAGGTCTCACTGGATGACCTATGAGCTGGATTTCGATACACGGGCTTTGAAGGAATGGCACAAACTGGGCGATACCGTTCGTCAACAGTTTAAAAAGAAGCTGGTTGAGATCCTGATCAATCCACGTATTGAAGCCAGCCGTCTGCATGGCTTGCCCGATTGCTACAAAATCAAGCTGCGCAGCAGTGGCTATCGGTTGGTGTATCAAGTCATTGACCAGGAGATCACGGTGCTTGTCGTGGCTGTCAATAAGCGTGAGCGTGATGAGGTTTACCGAAAGGCTGCTGATCGTTCGAGCTAGCAGGGACTGAGGTCCCTGCTAGCTTATTCCGTCAGGCCTGCGCCAACGCCCCATGCTCATCCGCATCCAACAACGCTTTATCCGTCTGCCCCATGATCTGGCTGGTAATTGCCCCCGCCGTCATCGAACCATTCACGTTCAGCGCCGTACGGCCCATGTCGATCAGCGGCTCCACGGAAATCAGCAGCGCCACCAGTGACACCGGCAAGCCCATGGCCGGGAGCACGATCAACGCGGCAAAGGTCGCGCCGCCGCCCACGCCCGCCACACCGGCCGAACTCAGGGTCACAATCGCTACCAGAGTCGCGATCCACAGCGGGTCCAGCGGGTTGATGCCCACGGTCGGCGCCACCATCACCGCCAACATGGCAGGGTAGAGGCCGGCGCAGCCGTTCTGGCCGATGGTCGCGCCAAACGAGGCGGCGAAGCCGGCGATGGATTGCGGGATGCCCAGGCGGCGGGTCTGCGCTTCAATGCTCAGCGGGATGGCCGCCGCGCTGGAGCGGCTGGTGAAGGCAAAGGTCAGTACCGGCCAGACCTTGCGGAAGAAGCGCAGCGGGTTGATCCCGGCCAACGACAGCAACAGGCCGTGCACCACGAACATCAGGCCCAGGGCCAGGTACGACACCACCACAAAACTGCCGAGCTTGATGATGTCCTGCAGGTTGGAACCGGCGACCACCTTGGTCATCAGCGCCAGCACACCGTACGGCGTCAGCTTCATCACCAGGCGCACCAGGCGCATCACCCAGGCTTGCAGGGTGTCGATGGCGTTGAGCACCTTCTGGCCTTTTTCCACGTCATCCTTGAGCAGTTGCAACGCGGCAACCCCGAGGAAGGCGGCGAAAATCACCACGCTGATGATCGACGTCGGCTTGGCCCGGGCCAGGTCGGCGAACGGGTTGGCCGGCACGAACGAGAGCAGCAACTGCGGGATATTCAGGTCGGCGACCTTGCCGGCGTAATCGCTCTGGATCACTTGCAGGCGTGCCATTTCCTGGGTACCGGCCACCAGGCCTTCGGCGGTGAGGCCGAACAGGTTCGTCAGGCCGATACCGATCAGCGCTGCAATCGCGGTGGTGAACAGCAGCGTACCGATGGTCAGGAAGCTGATCTTGCCCAGGGACGAGGCGTTATGCAGGCGCGCCACGGCACTGAGGATCGAAGCGAATACCAGCGGTATCACGATCATTTGCAACAGTTGCACGTAGCCGTTGCCGACCAGGTCGAACCAGCCGATGGAGGCTTTGAGCACGGGGTTGCCGTCGCCGTAAATGGCGTGCAAGGCCGTACCGAACGCTACGCCGAGGACCAGGGCGAACAGGACCTTCTTGGCGAGGCTCCAGTGGGTGCGACGGGTTTGTGCCAGGCCCAGCAACAGGGCCACGAACACCAGCAAGTTGAGAATCAGGGGCAGATTCATTGAAGCTCCGTTGAGAAGGCAGCCAATCGCGTGAGCCCGCGATTGCGAACCGGAAATCCTAACAGCTTGAAATATATTGATTTAATACCGATATGGAATGGCAGCTGTCGTTTTCGGAATAAGGCTTTGACGCTCTGGCGTATGCCCGTGACGGAATCAGGACGCACACCGTCGTGCTCGCGTTGGGAACTGTCACAGGGATTTGTTAGCGTCCATGTCTTTCACTCAGGGAGACAACGCCTATGAAGCTCGCGCCGAAATTACTAGCCGCCGCATTCTGCCTCGGACTCGCCAGCCAGGCGTTCGCCGCAACCGAGTTGAAACATTGGCCGGCACCCGCCGCCAAACAACTGAACGAGATGATCGCCGCCAACGCCAACAAGGGTAACTTTGCGGTGTTCGACATGGACAACACCAGCTACCGCTACGACCTCGAAGAATCCCTGCTGCCCTACATGGAAAACAAGGGCCTGATCACCCGCGACAGCCTCGACCCGTCGCTCAAGCTGATGCCGTTCAAAGACACCGCCGACCATAAGGAAAGTCTGTTCAGTTACTACTACCGCCTTTGCGAAGTCGACGACATGGTTTGCTACCCGTGGGTTGCGCAGGTGTTTTCCGGCTTTACCCTCAAGGAACTCAAGGTCCAGGTGGATGAACTGATGGCCTCCGGCAAAGCGGTGCCGGTCAGCTATTTTGAAGGCGACGTGGTCAAGCAGTCCGAGGTACAACCGCCGAAGGTCTTCACCGGCCAGGCCGAGCTGTACAACAAGCTGATGGAAAACGGCATCGAGGTGTACGTGATGACCGCCGCGTCGGAAGAACTGGTGCGCATGGTCGCCGCCGATCCGAAGTACGGCTACAACGTCAAACCCGAGAATGTCATCGGCGTGACGACCTTGCTCAAGGACCGCAACACCGGCGAACTGACCACCGCACGTAAACAGATCGCCGCCGGCAAATACGACGAAAAAGCCAACCTCGGCCTGGAACTGACCCCCTACCTGTGGACCCCGGCGACCTGGATGGCCGGCAAGCACGCGGCGATCCTCACCTACATCGACGAATGGAAAAAACCGGTGATCGTCGGCGGCGATACGCCGACCAGCGACGGCTACATGCTGTTCCACGATGTGGACGTGGCCAAGGGCGGCATCCACCTGTGGATCAACCGCAAGGACAAATACATGACCCAACTCAACGGCATGATCGCCAAGCATGCAGCGGCGCAAGCCAAGGAAGGGTTGCCGGTGACGGCGGACAAGAACTGGGTGATCGTCAAGCCTGACGAGATTCAGTAACACCGAGTCGCCTGCATTCCAGGCAAGCCAGCTCCCACATTTTTAAGGTGTTCACACATCAAAAGGTGGGAGGGGGCTTGCCCCCGATGGCTGTCTGAATAGCACTACAAAACCCAGCCTAAAATAGATATCAATTGCGAACCAATCTCATCCTCTGCTAGCGTGCGCACTTCCTGAACCCTCCGTTCTTCTCAAGGTAGTGCTGTGCCCTCCTGGAATTCGCAGATCGCGCGCCTGTTCGCGGAGCAGAAGAAAGCCCTCGAAGCCTTTGTCACTCGCCGCACCGGCAGCGCCCAGGTGGCCGCCGACCTGACTCAGGAGTCGTTCCTGCGCCTGGCTCGCATGGACTGCGGCGAAAAGATCGACAACCTCCCAGCCTTCCTCTTCACCATCGCCAGCAACCTGGTGCGCGATCACCAGCGCCAGGCCATCCGCCGTGAGCGCCTGGACGCCGGCGAGCCCAGCGAAGAGCTGCCGTGCAGCAATCCGGGTGCCGACGAGCAATTAGCCGCTTACCAACAGGAACAACTGATGCAGGATGCGATCCTGGCGTTGCCCCCAGCGACTCGGCAGATCTTCCTGCTTTATCATGTCGACGAACTTTCCTATCGCGAGATCGGCGAACGTCTATCGATCACGGCACGCAGTGTGGAATACCAACTGCGTCGCGCCTTGATTGAATGCCGCGCGTACATCAAGACGCGGCTTGCCTGCGATGAACAAGGATGTCGCTCATGACCGCCACCTCCACTGCCGACGTGTTGTTCGACGAAGCGTCCGGCTGGTATTTCCGCCTGCAGGCCGAGGACGTGACGCCGGCCGACATGGACGCCTTTGCCGCCTGGCTGGGGCAAGGTCCGGCCCAGGATGACGCCTGGCGGGAAGTGCAGGCGATGCTCGGCGGCCTGCGCGAACCTGCGCGGGTGATTCGCCGCGCCGAACAGGCCGCCTGGCGCAAACCGGCGCGAGCCTGGCAGCGCTGGGCGTGTGCTGCGGCGGTGTTGTTGGCCGTGGGGCTTACCGTGCAGAACACGCCATGGCTCGATCGCCTGCGCGCGGACTACGCCACCGGCACCGGCGAGTCGCGCAGCATCGAACTGGCCGACGGCTCGCACCTGCAACTCAACACCGACAGCGCGGTGCAGATCCGCTTGAGCGGGGGCGAACGGCAAATCCGTTTGCTGCGTGGCGAAGGCTTTTTCGACGTCACCAAGGATCCGACACGGCCCTTCGTGGTGCAGTCCGGCGACGGCTGGGTGAAGGTGGTCGGGACACAGTTCAGCGTTGCGCGGCGCGATGCGCAGACGCGGGTGCAGGTGGCGCAGGGCAAGGTGCAGGTCAGTGCCGGCAGCGGTGAACCGGTGTACCTGGAGCCAGGGCGGGCCGTGGAATATCAAGGCCAGCGCCTGGCCGAGGTGCATGCTTTCGACCCGGCCAGCGGCTTTGCCTGGCGCCAACGGCAACTGGTGTTCCGCCAGCAGCCGCTGTCGGAAGTGGTGAGCGAGTTGAATCGCTATTGGCCCGGCAAGACTCTGGTGCTAGGTGATGCGCTGCGCAACCGCGTGGTGTCGGGTGTGTTTGAAATCGACAAACCCGAAGCCGTGATCAAAGCGCTGGAGTACACCCTCAACCTGCGTGCCGAGCACTACACCCCGTATTTACTGGTGTTGCGCGAAGGCAAGGCATCGTAATCGCAACTTTTTGAAAAAACTTTCAGGGTTTCTCCCCAGGCACTCGTCCTTGATCACTGAGGCGTAAATAGTAAGCACTCTCAAGTAGTGCGGCGCCGATCACAGACTTTTTGCACCGGGGAGCACCATCCATGGCACATCGATTCGCCGCACGGTCCTTGTTGGCACTGGCCATTTCCATGGCCTGTGGCACTGCGCCGCTGTATTTGCAGGCCGCCGAAACCACCCAGACCCAGACCTACCGTTTCGATATTGCAGGGCAAAGCCTGGACGGTGCGCTGGCGGCGTTTTCGGCGGTGACGCGAGTTCAGGTGCTGGTGTCGGGTGAGTTGACCCAGGGCGTGCTGTCGCCGGGTGTCAAAGGCAACCTCGGCCAGCGCGAAGCCTTGGGGCAACTGCTCGGCGGTACCGGGCTGAGTGCGGCGTTTATCAACGCGGACACCGTGACCCTGGAAAAGCGCATGGACACAGGCTCTGCCATCGAAGTCGGCGCCACCACCATCAGCGCCGAACACCTGGGCGTGACCACTGAAGGCAGCGGTTCCTACACCACGGGCGCCGTGACCCTGGGCAAGGGCGAGCAAAAGCTCAAGGACATCCCGCAATCGGTCAGCGTCATGACCCGCAAGCAGATGGATGACCAGAACACCACCAAGCTCTCCGAGGTGGTCAAGCGCACGCCCGGCCTGACCGCGACCAAATCTCCCGGCCCCGGCATGTTCATCTTCTCCCGTGGTTTTGAAGTCGGCACCCTGCAATACGACGGTGTGGGCATCCCGCGTAATACCTACACGCTGGGCAGCTACCTCACCGAGAACATGGCGATCTACGACCGCGTCGAAACCCTGCGCGGCCCGGCCGCCTTGCTGCAAGGCGCCAACAGCCCCGGCGGCACGATGAACCTGGTGCGCAAGCGCGGTCAGCAGGCGCCGACCGTGACCATCACCGCCAAGGCGGGCTCATGGGACCATTACGGTACCCAAGTGGATGCTGGCGGCCCGCTGAACGCCGAAGGCACGTTGCGCGGCCGTTTTGTGGCTGACTACGACACTACGGATTCGTTTGTCGATTACGTCGGTGGCTGGAATCAGACAGTCTACGGCGCCGTGGACTACGACTTCAGCCCCGATACCACCGTCGGCGTCGGCATCAGCAACCAGAAAGGCCACTCGCGCCCCAACTTCATGTCGCTGCCGCGTTACGCCGATGGCAGCGATATCGGTCTGTCGCGCTCGACCTTCGTTGGCGCCAGTTGGAACCGTAATGTCAACAACCAGACCCAGGTGTTTGCCGATATCGAGCATCGCTTCAACGAGGACTGGAAGGTGAAAGCGGCGCTGGTGGCAATGGACGAGCACAACGACGCAACCTACCAGGCGACATGGGACACCGTCCCTGTAGGCGGCGGCACTGTGCCCTACGTGGACTGGATCACCGACTTCAATACCAAGAGCCGCGGCGCCGATGTGTATGTAAACGGCAAGTTCGAGGGGCTGGGTTTGCAGCAGGAGATGGTGCTGGGTGCCAACTATTCCAAACTCACCACCAATGACCAGTGGGCTCGGGCGTCAAATCCCGGTGCGGATATCTTCAACATCGACCACAACCGCCCGCAGCGCGACGCATCGCAATTGTTCAGGGACGGCGCTGCCTCCAAGAGCTGGTATGACATCCGTCAGAAGGGCATCTATGGCACCTGGCGCGTAAAAGTCCTGGACCCGCTGACCCTGATCGTCGGTGCACGCACCAGTTGGTATGACTATTCATACATAGGCCAGGGCGGGTTTGGCGGTGTGTATAACGCAGCCGAGAAAAGCACCACGCAAACCACCGGCAAGGTCACGCCGTATGCAGGCCTGGTCTACGCCCTGAATGATCAATGGTCGGCCTATGCCAGCTATGCCGATGCCTTTGAGCCGCAAACCAACCTGACCACCTCCGGCTCGTTGCTCAAACCTATCGAAGGCAAAAACTACGAACTGGGCATCAAGGGCGAGTTGGCCGAGGGTCGCCTCAACACCTCGTTTGCCATCTTCCGTTACGACCAGGAAAACCGTGGCGTCCAGGACCTGCAAGGGCCGATGAACTGCAATGGTTGGTACTGCTCGGTCGCCTCGGGCAAAGTCCGCAGCCAAGGCTTTGAAGCTACCTTGAGCGGTGAAGTGCTGCCAGGCCTGCAACTGGCCTCCAGTTACACCTACAACACCACAAAATTCCTCAAGGACGACACCTACGAAGGCAAGATCTTCAGCACCTGGACCCCCAAGCACCTGCTCAAGGTCTGGGGCGATTACCAACTGCCGGGTGACTGGCAGAAGTTCAGTGTCGGCGCCGGCGTGACCGCGCAAAGCAGCACCGAAGCCTACGACCGCACCTTCTGCGTGCCGGGCAATGCGCTGTGGGATTCACGGGTGGCTTACAAGATCAATCAGGAATTCACCGTGGCGGCGAACCTGTACAACCTGTTCGACAAGAAGTATTACATCCCGGCCTACAACGCGAACTGGGGCAGCAACTACTACGGCGATCCGCGTAATGTGATGTTTACGATGACCTACACACCGCAGTTCTGATTACATCCGGATATAAAAATGCCCCGCATTTAGCGGGGCATTTTCATGTGTGGCGGTTAGCCCTTACAGCCCATCCAGCATCGCCTTGTTACGTACCGCACCCTTGTCGGCACTGGTCGCCAACAGGGCATAGGCCTTCAACGCGGTCGTGACCTTGCGCGGACGCTTCTCCACCGGCTTCCAACCTTTCTTGTCCTGCTCGACCCGGCGTGCCGCCAGCTCTTCGTCACTGATCAACAGGTTGATCGAGCGGTTCGGAATGTCGATCAGGACCTTGTCTCCATCCTGCACCAGGCCAATCGCACCGCCGGCAGCGGCTTCAGGTGACGCGTGGCCGATGGACAGGCCCGAGGTGCCGCCGGAGAAACGGCCGTCGGTGAGCAGGGCGCAGGCTTTGCCCAGGCCCTTGGACTTCAGGTACGACGTCGGGTAGAGCATCTCTTGCATACCCGGGCCGCCTTTCGGGCCTTCGTAGCGGATGATCACGATGTCGCCTTCTTTCACTTCGTCGGCGAGGATGCCGCGAACCGAGCTGTCCTGGCTTTCGTAGATCTTGGCGCGGCCTTCGAAGACGTGGATGGATTCATCCACGCCGGCGGTTTTCACCACGCACCCGTCGAGGGCGATGTTGCCGTACAGCACGGCCAGGCCGCCTTCCTTGGAGTAGGCGTGCTCGACACTGCGGATGCAGCCGTTTTCACGGTCGGCGTCCAGGGTGTCCCAACGGGTCGACTGGCTGAACGCGGTCTGGGTCGGGATACCGGCCGGGCCAGCCTTGAAGAAGGTGTGCACGGCTTCATCGTCAGTCAGGGTGATGTCCCACTTGGCGATGCCTTCGGCCAGGGATTTGCTGTGCACGGTCGGCAGGTCGGTGTGCAGCAGGCCGCCACGGGCCAGGGAGCCTAAGATCGAGAAGATCCCGCCGGCGCGGTGCACGTCTTCCATGTGGTACTTCTGGATGTTTGGCGCGACCTTGCACAGTTGCGGCACATGGCGGGACAGACGGTCGATGTCGCGCAGGTCGAAATCGATCTCGGCTTCCTGGGCCGCAGCCAGCAAGTGCAGGATGGTGTTGGTGGAACCGCCCATGGCGATGTCCAGGGTCATGGCGTTTTCGAACGCCTTGAAGTTGGCGATATTGCGCGGCAATACCGACTCATCGTTCTCGCCGTAGTAGCGCTTGCACAGCTCGACGATGGTGCGGCCGGCCTGCAGGAACAGCTGTTCGCGGTCGCTGTGGGTGGCCAGGGTCGAACCGTTGCCCGGTAATGCCAGGCCGAGGGCTTCGACCAGGCAGTTCATCGAGTTGGCGGTGAACATGCCGGAGCACGACCCGCAGGTCGGACAGGCGCTGCGCTCGTATTCCGCGACCTTCTCGTCAGAAGCGCTGGAATCGGCGGCGATGACCATGGCGTCGACCAGGTCCAGGCCATGGGAGGCGAGCTTGGTCTTGCCGGCTTCCATCGGGCCGCCGGAGACGAAGATCACCGGGATGTTCAGGCGCAGGGCGGCCATCAGCATGCCGGGGGTGATCTTGTCGCAGTTCGAGATGCACACGATGGCGTCGGCGCAGTGGGCGTTGACCATGTACTCCACGGAGTCGGCGATGATCTCGCGGCTCGGCAGCGAGTACAGCATGCCGTCATGGCCCATGGCGATGCCGTCGTCCACGGCGATGGTGTTGAATTCCTTGGCTACACCGCCAGCGCGCTCGATCTCGCGGGCGACCAGTTGGCCCAGGTCCTTGAGGTGCACGTGGCCCGGTACGAACTGGGTGAACGAGTTGGCAATGGCAATGATCGGCTTCTTGAAGTCGTCATCTTTCATCCCTGTGGCACGCCACAGTGCGCGGGCGCCGGCCATGTTGCGGCCGTGGGTGGATGTTTTCGAGCGGTAATCAGGCATTGGAGCACTCCGGGCGGCTAATCGGTATCAAAGGGGAGTGAGCTTCTATTGACGTCTGGAACACCCGAAAAATGGCACTGGTGTCCGGAAGTTGCCGCAAACGTGACGGGATCGCCGTGCGCATTGGCCTTGAGCTCATAAACCCGCCGGGGGATGACTGGCGATGAATAGGGCCGATTCTACACCGTCTTCCTGTAGGAGCGAGGGGGACGCCTAGTTCTTGCTCGCGAAAAACGTAAACGATAACGCAGCGCTATCAGGTAGTTCGTGTCGCCGATGAGTTTTTCGCGAGCAAGAACTAGGCGTCCCCCTCGCTACTACACAGGCAAGACATATTCAGAACCACTGTTTAAAGGCCTTTGGATGTTGTGCCTCCTACCGTTTCTCTTCCAATCACAGAAGAGGACGACGGAATGTCCACGCAACAAAATGCCTATCGGCTACGCATCGGGCGCTATTCAGAATCGGGCCGCGTGTACCTGATCACGGCTGTTACCTACCAACGACAATCAATTTTTCAGGACTGGCGCACGGGTCGCCTGCTCGTCAGCGAATTCAGGAAAGCTCAGGAAGACGGTGAGGCTACCTCGCTGGCCTGGGTCGTGATGCCTGACCATTTTCATTGGCTGGTCGAACTGCACAATGGCGACTTGCCAAGGTTGATGCGAATAACCAAGTCGCGAAGTGCCCGCGCGATAAACAGTGCGAGGGGTTCCTACGGGACGCTTTGGCAAAAAGGCTATTTCGATCGGGCACTGCGTCGTGAGGAGGACTTGAAAGCAATGGCCCGCTATATCGTCGCGAATCCTTTGCGTGCTGGTCTGGTCGAGCACATTGGTCAGTACCCGCTATGGGATGCCATCTGGATATGACGCACCTTCACTTGTAGGAGCGAGCTTGCTCGCGAAGAACGTCAACGATAACGCAGCGCTATCAGGTAGCCCGCGTCGTGTATGAGTTTTTCGCGAGCAAGCTCGCTCCTACAGGGGAAAGCGTGAGTGCCCGCTCCGTAAATTAGTCAACCAGCCCCAGAGGCTGAACACGATGAAGCTGACCGCGATGGTCAGCAGCAGATGCGTTCCGGTTTGTGCCAAGGCCGCACTGCTGATGGCGGCCGTGAGGAACATGATGCTGTTCCCGGCCGATGCAGCGGTGCCCGCGCTCCTTGAGAACAGCCGCATCGCCGCCGAAATCGCCGCCGGACGAACCAGGGTGACGGCCAGGGCGCTGATCAGTATCGGGATCAGCAGAGTCAAGGTGGTGATGGCTTCAAAAATAATGATCAACGTCAGCAACACACCCGCGACGAGCAATAGTCCAAGACCGATATTGATTTGCCGGGACAGCGCCATGCGTTTTTGCAGGTACGAGGCAGCAACGCCGCCGAGCAGGTAGGCCAGGCCGTACACCACCAGCACCAGCGCATATTGGTATTCGGACAGCTTCAGCGCATCCATGAAAATCAGCGGCGTCACGCTGATCAAGGCGAAGTAGCAGGCAAATACCAGGGCGGCGATCCACCAATAGCGCAGGAAGTCCCGATTGCGCGCCACGGCCTTGAGTGTGCCGATGATGGATACCGGTTCGCGGTGTGGGCTGGAGGACTTCGACGGCAGGATACAGAGCGCATGGATCAACATGCCCGATGCCATCAGCGCAAACCCATAGAAGCTCCCTTGCCAGTCGAAGGTGGTTTGCAGCCAGGAGCCGATCAGCGGTGACAGCGCGACAAACGAGCCGCTCAGGGTCATGTAATAGAGGCGCACCCGGGCTCGGTCCTGTTCGTCGAACAGGTCTTCCACCAGTGCATGGCCCAGTACGAAGAAGCCGCAGCCCATGGCCTGGACCGTGCGAAACAGCAGGAAGGTCAGGTAATCCGGCGCCATGGCGCAACCTATCGCCCCGAGGATCGACAGCGTGATACAGCCGAGCAGGACTTCCTTGCGCCCCCATTTATCCGAAAGCGGACCGGCGAGCAGTTGGGAGATGGAAAAGACCAGGGTGAACAGGCTGATGGACAGTGCGATGTCTGCGCTGGGCGTGTCGAACCGGGCGGACAGGGCGGGGAACGACGGGAGCAGGATATTGATCGGGAAAAAGCTGATCAGTGAGATGCAGGTGATGAGGATGAAGCGGGAGAGGGTGTGCCCAGACATTGTTTTTGTTTTCCGGAGTAAAACCAGAAACCGATACTAGTCTGCGAAAAGTGGAATTCAATCAAAACTACTGTGGGAGGCTTCCCGTAGCAATGTAGGAGCGAGCTTGCTCGCGAAGAACGTCAACGATAACGCAGCGCTATCAGGTAGCCCGCGTTGTATATGCGTTTTTCGCGAGCAAGCTCGCTCCTACAGAGGGTTCACGTCTTAGCTATTGGGCAACAACCGGCACGTAATGCTCTTGATATACCGCGTCTCGGCAATCGCCGGATGCACCGGATGATCCGGGCCCTGGCCGCCACGTTCCAGCATCTGGATATTGCGGTCCAGATGGCGGGCGCTGGTCAGCAGGATGTTCTGCAGGTCGTCTTCCGGCAGGTGCATGGAGCACGAGGCGCTGACCAGGATGCCGTCCTTGCTGAGCAGGCGCATGGCTTGCTCGTTCAGGCGGCGGTAGGCGCCTTCGCCGTTTTTCATGTCTTTCTTGCGTTTGATGAAGGCCGGTGGGTCGGCGACGATCACGTCGAAGCGTTCTTCGCTGGCTTTCAATTCCTTGAGGGCTTCAAAGACGTCGCCTTCGATGCAGGTCATCTTCTCGGCGACGCCGTTCAGCGCGGCGTTGCGCTCCACGCCATCGAGGGCGAAGGCCGAGGCGTCGACGCAGAACACTTCACTGGCGCCGAAGGCCGCGGCTTGCACGCCCCAGCCGCCGATGTAGCTGTACAGGTCGAGTACGCGTTTGCCTTTGGCGTATGGGGCCAGGCGCGCGCGGTTCATGCGGTGGTCGTAGAACCAGCCGGTTTTCTGGCCCTGGATCACCGGGGCTTCGAATTTCACGCCGTTTTCTTCCAGCGCCACCCACTCCGGCACCAGGCCGAACACGGTTTCGACGTAGCGGTTGAGGCCTTCGGCGTCGCGCGCGGCGGAGTCGTTCTTGAACAGGATGCCGCTCGGCTTGAGCACTTGGGTCAGGGCGGCGATCACGTCGTCTTTATGGGCTTCCATGGTCGCCGAGGCGATCTGAACTACCAGGATATCGCCGAAACGGTCGACCACCAGGCCCGGCAGCAGGTCGGAATCGCCGTAGACCAGGCGGTAGAACGGCTTGTCGAACAGGCGATCACGCAGGGACAGGGCGACGTTGATGCGGTGCACCAGCAGCGACTTGTCCAGTGGCAACTTGATGTCGCGCGACAGCAGGCGTGCGCAGATCAGGTTGTTCGGGCTCATGGCCACGATGCCCAGGGTCTTGCCGCCGGCCGCTTCCAGGATGGCCTGGTCGCCCGCCTGGAAGCCGTGCAGAGGGGTGGCGGCCACGTCGATTTCGTTGCTGTAGACCCACAGGTGGCCGTTGCGCAAACGACGATCGGCGTTGGCTTTGAGACGCAGGCTTGGCAGGGACATGACTGTCGCTCCGGAAAAAAGAGCGGGAGTATACCTTGTTATGTAGGAAATGGCCGGGCTGCCGGATGTGCGGGGAGGTGTCAGCCGGGGGGAGATAAGGGTTAGAATCCCCACCTAGCCCAGAGTGTGTACTTATGTCCCAAGAGCTTTCCGCCGAACAGATCCAGCAGGCCCTCCAAGGCATCAGCGTGCCGCCCCAGCCGCAAATCATGGTGGATTTGCAGATGGAGCAGTACATGCCCGACCCGGACCTGGAAGTGATCGCGCGGTTGATCTCCCAGGACCCGGGCCTCTCCGGCGCGCTGCTGAAGATCGTCAACTCGTCCTATTACGGCCTGAGCAACAAGATCGCCTCGATCCAGCGCGCGGTGAACCTGCTGGGCAGCCGCTCGATCATCAACCTGATCAACGCCCTGTCGATCAGGGGCGAGATGAGCGACGACACCATCGTCACCCTCAACCGCTTCTGGGACACCGCCCAGGACGTGGCCATGACCTGCCTCACCCTGGCCAAGCGCACCGGCGCCCAGGCGGTGGACGAGGCCTATGCCCTGGGGCTGTTCCACGACTGCGGCGTGCCGCTGATGCTCAAGCGTTTCCCCAACTACATGACGGTGCTCGAAGAGGCTTACGCCAACGCCGGCCCCGACTGCCGCGTGGTCGACACCGAAAACAATGCGTTCAACACCAACCATGCCGTGGTCGGCTACTACACCGCCAAGTCCTGGCGCCTGCCGGAGCATGTGACCGACGCCATCGCCAACCACCACAATGCCCTGGCGATCTTCAGCGATGAGACGTCGCGCAATCCGCAGCTGAAAAACCTGCTGGCGATCCTGAAGATGGCCGAGCACATCTGCTCGTCCTGCCGCGTGCTGGGCAACCAGTCGGTGGACCATGAGTGGAATGCCATCGGCCACCTGGTGCTGGACTACGTGGGCCTGTCGGACTACGACTTCGAAAGCCTGAAGTTGTCGATCCGCGAACTGGGCGCGCACTGATCCCCCCTTCACGAGGTACACATGCCCGAGTTACCAGAAGTCGAAACCACCCGGCGTGGGATTGCGCCGCACCTGGAAGGCCAGCGGGTCAGTCGCGTGGTGGTGCGTGAGCGGCGCCTGCGCTGGCCGATCCCGGAAGACCTGGATGTGCGCCTGTCCGGCCAGCGCATCGTGCTGGTGGAGCGGCGCGCCAAGTACCTGTTGATCAATGCCGAAGTGGGCACCTTGATCAGCCACCTGGGCATGTCGGGCAACTTGCGCCTGGTCGAAGTCGGCATGCCGGCGGCCAAGCATGAACATGTGGATATCGAGTTGGAGTCCGGCCTGGCCCTGCGCTACACCGACCCTCGGCGTTTCGGCGCGATGCTCTGGAGCCAGGACCCGCACAACCATGAACTGCTGATTCGCCTGGGGCCGGAGCCGTTGACCGAGCTGTTTGACGGTGAGCGGTTGTTCCAGCTGTCCCGCGGCAAGTCGATGGCGGTGAAGCCGTTCATCATGGACAACGCGGTGGTGGTGGGCGTGGGCAATATCTATGCGACTGAAGCGTTGTTTGCGGCGGGGATTGATCCGCGCCGCGCGGCCGGCGGTATTTCACGCGGGCGTTATGTGAAGCTGGCGATCGAGATCAAGCGCATTCTGGCGGCGGCGATCGAGCGTGGCGGCACCACGTTGCGCGACTTTATCGGGGGGGATGGGCAGCCAGGGTATTTCCAGCAGGAATTGTTCGTCTACGGCCGCGGTGGCGAGGCGTGCAAGGTCTGCGGGACTGAGCTGCGCAATGTGGTGCTGGGGCAGCGGGCGAGTGTGTTTTGCCCTAGATGCCAGAGCTGATTGCTGGGTGATGACTGATATGGCCATCGGGGGCTTGCCCCCGATGAGCATAAGTATCTACACAACTTCAGTAGGATAACGCGTAGCAGCTGTCGAGCCTTGGCGAGGCTGCGTTTGCGGCGTGTCTGACACACCGCCGACGCAGCCTCGCCAGGGCTCGACAGCTGCTACGCAGGGGGCTCGGCTCAAGATGTGTAGATACTTATGCCCCGATGAGGCCCTGATAGGCGCTGAAGAACCTCAAGCCTTACCGGTAATCTTCCGGTACTTCTCCATCAACTGCTCTTCCGTCTCCGGATGGGCTTCATCCAGCGGAATGCAATCCACCGGGCACACTTGCTGGCACTGTGGCTCGTCGTAGTGACCGACGCACTGGGTGCACAGGTTGGGGTCGATCACGTAGATCTCTTCGCCCTGGGAGATGGCGGCGTTCGGGCACTCGGGTTCGCAGACGTCGCAATTGATGCAATCGTCGGTGATGATCAAGGACATGGAAACTCCTGCCAGGGCTGTCAGCCAAGGCATCTGAAAACTAATGCGCGCAATTGTGCCGCATTGGCGCCCGCAGTGCGAGCCGTGGTGAGCGAGGCAAGCCCGCTCACCACATTACTTCTTGAAGCGCAGCGTCAGCGCATCAGCCACGGCCGGGTGCACGAACTTGGTGATATCCCCGCCCAAAGCGGCAATTTCACGCACCAACGTCGAGGAAATGAACGAATAACGCTCCGACGGCGTGAGGAACAGGCTTTCCACGTCCGGCGCCAGTTGGCGGTTCATGTTGGCCAACTGGAATTCGTATTCGAAGTCCGACACCGCGCGCAGGCCACGCAGGAACACATTGGCGTTCTGCTCTTTGGCGAAATGCGCGAGCAACGTGGAAAAGCCCACCACTTCCACGTTGGGCAGGTGCTTGGTGACCTCACGCGCCAGCTCCACGCGCTGTTCCAGGGGGAACAGCGGGTTTTTCTTGGGGCTGGCCGCGACTGCGATGATCACATGGTCGAACAAACGAGAGGCGCGTTCGACCAGATCGCCATGGCCTTTGGTAATCGGGTCGAAGGTACCTGGGTACAACACTCGGTTCATCGCGTCGTCCTGGCGGAGTCCGTTGGGGAACCGGATGGTATCGCAGCCATCCCGGTCGGCCAAGTCAACTTATGCATAAGAAAGCCGTATAGACACCGTGAATAGCGTGTTTTTTCACGCTGTTTTCAGACGTTCGGCCAAGGCTGTCGCCAGTTGAGCGGTTAATCCGTACACCGATAATTGCGGGTTGGCCCCAATACTGGTGGGGAATAACGAACCGTCGTGGATCGACAGGTTGCGCAATTGGTGATGCCGGCCAAGGCTGTCAGCCACCGCGTTTTTGGGATCTTCGCCCATGGCACAGCCGCCCATCACATGGGCGCTGCCCAGGGTTGTCCGGTGCAATTCCAGATTCAAACCCTCAATGACGCTGCGTGCCTCGGCCAAGGTGTTCACGAACCGTGCGTCATGGTGCATGGGCTTGACCGATTTGGCGCCCGCCGCGAACTGGATTTCGGCCATGCTGTGGAAGGCCCGGCGCAGGCCGTCCCAGGCATAGGGTGAGACCTGATAGTCGAGCACCGGCGTACCGTCACCGCGTAAGTCCACGCTGCCGCCCTGGCTGTCGGGGTGAAAGCCGTCACGCAACAGCGCGAGCATGGCGTGGGTATGGGGCAATTGGCCCATGTCCAGGGCGTTCTGCGTGCCATAGCCGCCGAACAAGGTGCTGGCTAAGCCTGGGTGCAGGGGCGGTGCTTCCAGCTTGTAGGACATTTTGCCGGTGGTGCCGTCCTGCCATTGGAAGTGGTCGGAATAGATCGACTGCGGCGCGCCGTAGAACGGGTTGATCACCTCATCGAACAGCCCGGCGGAGAAATTCACCAGGTGCAAAAAGGTTCGCTTGCCCAGCCGCGAATGCGGGTCGGGGGCGCCCGAGCGCAGCAACAGTGCCGGGCTATTGATGCCGCCGCCCGACAGCACGTAATGCTTGGCCTTTACGGTGATCTTGCGCCCGGTAGGCGCCACGCAACGCTCGTCCATCGCCACACATTCCAGGCTGCTGATGGTGTCGCCGCTGTATTTGAGGTGCTCGGCGCGCGCCAGGTAGAGCAGTTCACCGCCTTTTTCCAGGGTGGACGGAATGGTGGTCACCAGCATCGACTGCTTGGCGTTGACCGGGCAGCCCATGCCGCAATAACCCAGGTTGAAGCAGCCACGGACGTTGCGCGGGATCACATGCCAGCTGTAGCCGAGCTTTTCGCAGCCTTTGCGGATCACATCATTGTTGGCATTCGGGGGGATGGCCCACGGTGCGATGCCCAGGCGCTGCTCCATCTTTTCGAACCACGGTGCCATCTCTGCACTGCTGTGGCCTTTTACCGCGTACTCGCTGGCCCAATGGCTGAGGGTGGCGTCCGGGGTGCGGAAGCTGGAGGTCCAGTTGATCAGCGTGGTACCGCCCACCGCGCGGCCTTGCAGGATGGTGATGGCGCCGTCCTTGCTCATGCGGCCGATACCTTCCTGATACAGGCTGGCGTAGGCCTCGTCCTCCAGCAGCTTGAAGTCGCTGCTGGTCTTGAGCGGGCCTTCTTCGATCAACAGCACTTTGTAGCCGGCGGCGCTGAGGATCTCGGCAGTGGTGCCGCCACCGGCGCCGCTGCCGATGATGGCCACGTCGGCCTCCAGGGTCAGGTCGCTGTCGAGGGCGGCGCCATTGTGGGTTTTCCAGCCGCGGGCCAGGCCGTCGCGGAACAGATCGGGTACGGGCATCAGGGTCGTCTCTTGTTTTTATTGTGAGGGATGCAAATCAGATCTTCGGCGGGCCGGGGTAGCCGCAATGCGCCCAGGCGGCGGGCCGGAAGTACCAGGCCATGATCACCAGCTTGAGCAGCGAGCCCTGGCCCATGCGCAGCAGGTTCAGGTAGCTGTTTTCCCAGCGGTGCAGGAAGTTGCGGATCTGCTCCGCGCTGGCGTTTTCCCAGCTGCCCCAGATGCCGGTCAACGGGCCACGCGTAATGCCCATGCCGAGCACATCGAACAGCTGCTGGGTGAGCTTGAACATCTCCGGCGACAGGTGCTGCAGGCTGTAGTCGAGTTTTTTCAGCGTGTCTTCAATCCCGGCGACCACGTCCTGGGCGCTGGCCACGCCTTCGAGCAGCACCGGGATCACCGCGCGCAGAAACGGCAGGTCACTGCTGCGCAACATGGCAAAGCCGCTGGCCGGGGTGCTGCTGGAGCAGCCGCTGAGGCTGGCGCCCAATCCGGCCGTGGCCAGGAAGGCGCTGGCACACAGACCGATTTTCAAGACGCCGCGCCGTGATAGCGCGGGTGAATCCGTGAGGCTAGGGTTCATTGTTATTGTTATCCCGTGGGTGGCGGTGTCAGCGGACAAACAACTTCTGGATCAGTTTCTGGATCGATTTGCCGTAGGGCGGGTAGATCAATTTCGCCGCGTTCAGGCGCTGTTTCACCAGCACGCCCTTGGCCTTGCTGAACGTCAGGAACCCTTCATGGCCGTGGTAGTGGCCCATGCCCGACGGGCCGATGCCGCCAAAGGGCATGTCGTCCTGGGCCACGTGCAGGAGGGTGTCGTTCAGGCAGACACCGCCGGAATGGGTCTCATGGAGGACCCGGTCCTGCTCGCGCTTGTTGTAGCCGAAGTAATACAGGGCCAGCGGGCGAGGGCGCTGGTTGATGTAGGCAAAGGCTTGGTCGATGCCGCGATAAGGCACGATCGGCAGCACCGGGCCGAAGATTTCGTCCTGCATCACGGTCATGTCATCGCTGACATTCAGCAGCAGGCTATGGGCCATGCGCCGTGCCTGGCCCTGGTCGTACAGCCGGATCAGGGTGGCGCCCTTGTCGGTGGCGTCCTTGACGTAGGCATTGAGCCGGGCCAATTGACGCTCATTGATGATGGCGGTGTAGTCCGGGTTGTCGGCCAGCGTCGGATAAAACCCGCGAACCGCCTTGCTGTAGGCCTCGACGAAACCCTCCACGCGGTCCTCCGGCACCAGCACGTAGTCCGGGGCCACGCAGGTTTGCCCGGCGTTCAAGGCTTTACCGAAGGCGATGCGTTCGGCGGCGTCCTTGAGCGGTACGTCGGCGGAGACAATGGCCGGCGACTTGCCGCCCAGTTCCAGGGTGACTGGCGTGAGGTGTTCGGCAGCGGCGCGCATCACGTGCTTGCCAATACTGGTCGCGCCGGTAAACAGCAGGTGATCGAAGCGCAGCTTGGAAAACGCCATGCCCACCTCGGCCTCGCCGAGCACCACGCACACCAGGTCCTCGGGGAAAACCCTCGCCAGTAACGCCTTGAGCAGTTCGCCGGTAGCGGGCGTGGATTCGCTGAGCTTGAGCATCACCCGGTTGCCTGCCGCCAACGCACCGACCAGTGGGCCGATGGCCAGGTACAGCGGGTAGTTCCACGGCACGATCACGCCGACCACGCCCAGGGGTTGGTAAATGACTTTGGCTGACGCGGGTTGGAAGGCCAGGCCTACAGCGCGGCGGGAAGGTTTCATCCAGCCTTTTAGGTGTTTGCTGGCGTAGTGAATGCCATGCAGGCTGGGCATCAGTTCGGCGAACAGGGTTTCGTCGGCGCTGCGCTGGCTGAAATCCTGGCTGATCGCATGGATCAGTGCCTGGCGCTCGTCACTGAGCACATCCCGCAAGGCCTTGAGCCACTGCTGGCGCTGTGCAGCTGGCGGCATCGGGTTGGCGGCGTAGGCGCGGCGTTGGGCGTCGAACAGGTCCTGGAGTTGATCCAGCGCCTGGGCATCTTGCAGGTAGGCAACGTTGGCAGACATGGCGCAGCACCGATTGTTATTGGTCTGCGTGGATTTTTAGAGTCATTACTCTAAGTTGTCAAATAACATTGCAGCAACATGCAGATTTATCCTGGCAAGGATAGGCCGTAAGATGCCCTATCACGTGTACAGAAGCTGATTCCCCTATGGCACCACGAGTAAAGACCAGCGAGCGTATTGTGCAAACCAGCCTGGAGCTTTTTAACCAGCAGGGCGAGCGCAGTATCAGCACCAACCATATCGCCGCCCATATGGAAATTTCGCCGGGCAACCTGTACTACCACTTCCCCAACAAGCAAGCGATCATCTCCGTGCTGTTTCGCGAATATGAAGCGTTGGTGGACAGTTTCCTGCGTCCGCCCCAGGGGCGTGCAATGGTCGTGGAGGACAAGCGCTTTTATCTCCAGGCCGTACTGGCCGGCATGTGGCGCTACCGTTTTCTGCACCGCGACCTTGAACACCTGCTGGAGAGCGACCCGGACCTGGCCACCGGCTATCGGCGTTTTTCCCAGCGTTGCCTGATCCAGGGCGGCGCCATCTACCAGGGGTTTGTCGATGCAGGCATCCTGAACATGGACCCGGTGCAAACCGAAGCCCTGACCCTCAATGCCTGGATCATCCTCACCTCCTGGGTGCGTTTCCTGTGCACCACCAATGAAAATTCCGCCCACCTGAGCGCCGAAGCCATCAAGCGCGGGGTGTATCAGGTGCTGGTGCTGGAGGCGGGCTTTGTCACGCCCCAGGCAAAAGAGGCGGTGGATGCATTGTTCAAAGAATTTTACGTGCCGTTGAACCAGGCACTGGAAGAAGTGAAGTAGGACCTTTCCCGAATCTGTTCACAGGAGTCCATCATGCCGCTTGCCCAACTGATCAGCCCCCAGCAATTGGCCGAGCGCCAGACGTCGGCGGGGATGGTGATCCTGGATTGCCGTTTTGCCTTGGAAGACCCGGATTACGGGCGTTGCAGCTACGCTGAAGGGCATATCGACGGTGCGCAATATGCCGACCTGGAGCGCCATCTCAGCGGGCCGGTGATCAAAGGTGTGACCGGTCGTCACCCGTTACCGGCGGCGGGCACCTTCGCCGAGCAACTGCGGGCATGGGGTATCCATGCTGACACCGATATCGTGCTGTATGACGACGGCCCTGGCGCTTATGCGGCTCGTGCCTGGTGGCTGCTGGCCTGGCTGGGCAAGCGTGACGGTGTGTTTATCCTGGACGGCGGCCTCAAGGCCTGGCATGCCGCGGGTTTCCCGTTGAGCCTGGATGCGCCGGTAATCGAGCGTGGGACTTTCGATGGCACGCCGGACAATCACTTGCTGCTGGATGCCGAACATCTGCAAAAACGCCTGGGCCAACCCGGCCTGACCCTGATCGATGCCCGCGCCCAAGCGCGTTTTCGCGGAGAGGTGGAGCCTATCGACCCCATTGCCGGGCATATCCCCGGTGCGCAATGTGCGGCGTTCAACGAAAACCTGGGCAGTGACGGGCGTTTCCTCCCGGCCGAGCAACTCAAGCAGCGCTTCGCCGCGCAGTTGCAGGGGCGCTCGCCGGAGGAACTGGTGGCGTATTGCGGCTCGGGCGTGACGGCCTGCCACAACCTGTTCGCCCTGAGCCTGGCGGGTTACCCGTTGGGCAAGTTGTATGCGGGGTCGTGGAGCGAGTGGATTACCGATCCGACGCGGGCAATCGCTACGGGGGACTGAGTTCCCGGTCGTGTAAACCCAATCCGAATGTGGGAGGGGCCTGCCCCTCTCACATGTTTAACCGTGTCGTGCCAGTAACCATTGCGGTATGCGCCGCTCCAGGTAGTAGCCTGGGCGTTTCAGCGAGCCATCGACGAAGCCCACGTGCCCGCCCTTGGCCGTCAGCTCAAACTCGGTGCACGCCGATAGCTCACTGGCCTCGGGCAAGCTGTGGGCAAACACGAACGGGTCGTCGGCCGCCTGGATAATCAGCGTCGGTGTGCGGATCGCGCCCAGGTAGTAGCGACTCGACGCGCGACGGTAATAGTCCTCGGCACTCAAGAACCCATGCAGCGGCGCGGTGACCCGGCCGTCGAAGTCCCAGAAGGTGCGCATCTTCTCCAGCGAGCCAAGCGCTTCCAGGGTTTTCAGCCCGTCCGCGCGGCCATCCTGTAAAAAACGGCTTTGTTTGACGCGGATATACGCGAGCATTTCACTCATGAAGTGCTTTTGATAAATCCGCGAGAAACCTATCCCGATCCGGTCTGCACACTGGTCCAGGCGAAATGGCACCGACACCGCCGCTGCGCCTTGCAGCCCGGACGCCTCGCCGGTTTCCCCCAGGTGCTTGAGCAGCACATTGCCCCCCAGCGAATAACCCACCGCATACAGCGGCGCCAACGGCCGCTTGGCGCGCAGATGCGCAATCGCGGCGGCGAGGTCTTCGCTGGCGCCGGAGTGATAGCTGCGCGCCAGCAGGTTGGGCTCGCCCGAACAGCCGCGCCAGTTCAAGGCCGCACTGGCCCAGCCGTGGGCGCCGAGGACTTTTTGCAGGCCGGCCACATAGGGGGAATTGGATGAGCCGGTCAGCCCATGCAGCACCAGCACCAACGGCGCCTGCGCGTCATGCGGGCCATGCCAGTCGAGGTCGAGAAAGTCGCCGTCTTCCAGCCACAGGCGTTCGCGTTGGCGTTCGATATGGGTAGTCGGGCGCCACAGCGGCCCCCACAGGGTTTGCAGGTGAGGGTTGCCGAGGCCGAAGGCGGGGGTGAACAGGTCGGAGGACGGTGTCATGACACTCTCAGTTTTGAGCTGACTCACTGTCTGTGGTGAGCGGGCTTGCTCACCACAGATTTTAAGCGACGCTTTCGACCAATCGATGCCACAACGCGTAATACACACGACCGGATTTCTGCTCCCGGTGCAGGCGCCAGGCGCCCGGCAAGCCCAGGGTAGACGGCGCGGTCTCGCTTTCAGTGTAGATCCACGCGTCCGGTGCCAGCCATTGGCGCTCTTCGAGCAAGGCGCACACGGTTGGCAACAGGTTCTGGTTGAACGGTGGGTCGAGGAACACCACGTCGTAGGCACTGGGCGCCTGGGTTTCCAGGTAGCGCAGGGCGTCGGCGGTCTGCACCTGGCCATTGGTGCAGCGCAGGGTGCCCAGGTGTTCCTTGAGGCTGGACACCGCGACATTGCTGGCATCCAGCGCCTGGGCCTGGGCCGCGCCACGGGACAGCGCCTCCAGGAACAGCGCGCCACTGCCGGCGAACGGGTCCAGCACCTTGGCGCCGGCAATGTACGGCGCCAGCCAGTTGAACAGGGTTTCACGTACGCGGTCCGGCGTCGGGCGCAGGCCCACGACGTCGGGGAAGCTCAGCTTGCGGCTGCCCCATTCGCCGCCAATGATGCGCAGCTGGCCCACACCGTTATGCACGTTGTGGACAGGTTTTTTCGGGCGAGATGAACTGGCCATTAATGCTCCGGAACCCCGAGCGGCTGCTCGGCAGGTTTATCAGTGGGGGGCGGTAGTGGCTTTTGCGCAGTCGTTGGGCCGGCGGTCACGATGACCATCTTGTCGGCGCTCAAGTGTTTGTTCAAGGCCGCCTTGACCTGCTCTACGGTCAGGGCCTGGGATTGTTTCATGAAATCTTCCAGATAGCTCAGCGGCAGGTTGTAGAAACCCATGGCGCCCAGCTGCCCGACGATATCGGCGTTGCTGGCGGTGGACAGCGGGAAGCTGCCGGCCAGCTCGCGCTTGGCGTCATCCAGTTCCTTTTGCGTCGGGCCGGTCTTGAGGTAGTCGGCGAGCACGTCTTCGACCAGGCGCAGGGTGCCGCCGCTCATTTCGGCGCGGGTCTGCAGGTTGATCATGAACGGGCCACGCACTTGCATCGGCGAGAAACCGGAGTAAACACCGTAGGTCAGGCCGCGTTTTTCGCGCACTTCGCTCATCAAACGGGTGCCGAAGCCGCCGCCGCCGAGGATCTGGTTGCCCAGGGACAGGGCTGCGTAGTCCGGGTCGGCGCGGTCGATACCCAATTGGGCGAACAGCAGGTGAGTCTGTTTGGACGGGAACTCGATATGGCTCAGGCCGGCCTTGGGCTCGGTTGGCTGGGTGATTTTCGCCATGGCCGGGCCCTTGGGCAGCGAAGCGGACACTTTGGCCGTCATCGCTTCGGCTTCGGCGCGGGTCAAGTCACCGACCACGGCAATCACCGCATTACCCGCCGCATAAGCCTTGGCGTGGAACGCCTGCAGCTGCGCGAGGGTAATCTTCGGAACGCTTTGCGGCGTGCCTTCGCTCGGGTGAGCGTAGGGGTGATCGCCGTACAGGCGCTTGAACAGCTCCAGGCTCGCCAGCTTGCCGGGGTTCTGCTTCTGGTATTCAAAGCCGGCGAGGATCTGGTTCTTGATCCGCGCCAGGGAGTCGGCGGGGAAGGTCGGCTTGCCGATCACCTCGTCAAACAGCGCCAGGGCGGCGTCGCGTTTAGCGCTGTCGCTCAGGCTGCGCAGGGACACCAGCGCCATATCGCGATAAGCGCCATTGCCAAAGTCGGCGCCCAGGCCTTCAAAACCACTGGCAATCTGGCTCACATCCTTGCCCGGTACACCTTCGTTGAGCATGGCGTTGGTCATCAGCGCCAGGCCCGGCACGTTGCCGTCCTGGCTGCTGCCGGCGGCGAACAGGATGCGCATGTCGAACATCGGCAGTTCATGGGCTTCGACAAACAGCACCTTGGCGCCTTCGGCGGTGGTCCAGGTTTGCACGTCGAGCTTGCGATTGGTCGGCGCCTTGCCGTCCAGCTCCGCCAGGGATTGCAGTTTGTTGGCCGATTGAGCCTTATCCAGCGCCTGGCTGGCAACGGACTCACTCGGGCGCAGGAAATACACGGCGCTCGCCGCGACCAGGGTCACGGCGATCAGGCCCGGCAGGATCAGGCGGCTGCTTTTGCGATCACTCATGAGCGGTCTCCTCAGGCAAAACATGGGCGACGCTCAGACGTTCGCGGGTGAAATAGGTGCGCGCGGCCTTCTGGATATCTTCCGGGGTCACGCTTTGCAGGTCGGCCAGTTCGGTGTCCATGAGTTTCCAGGACAGGCCCACGGTTTCCAGGGAGCCAATGGCCGTGGCCTGGCTGGTGATGGAATCGCGTTGGTACACCAGGCCGGCGATGACCTGGGCACGGATGCGTTCCAGTTCTTCGGCGGTCGGTGGCTTGGCCTTCAGCTCTTCCAGCAGGCGCCACAGGCCGGCTTCGGCTTGGGCAACGGTCTTTTTCTTCTGCTGGTTCGGGGTGGCCGAAAGGGTGAACAGGCTGTCGCCCCGGGTGTAGGCGTCGTAGTTGGTGGACGCGGCGGATACCAGCTCTTCGCCACGCTCCAGTTGCTCGGAGATCCGTGCGCTGTAGCCACCGTCCAGCAGGGCCGAGATCAGGCGCAGGGCCTGGACCGAACGCTTGTCTTCGGCGGTGGCCAGGCCAGGTACGTTGAAGCCCAGGATCACGCTCGGCAATTGGGTCTGCACATGCATCGTCAGCAGGCGCTCGCCGGGCTCGGCCAGCTCCATCGGAATCTTGGCGGGCGGTACGTCACGCTTGGGGATCGGGCCGAAGTAGCGCTGGGCGAGGTTTTTTACCTCGTCCGGGGTGACGTCGCCGACCACCACCAACGTGGCGTTGTTCGGTACATACCAGGACTGGTACCAGTGGCGCAGCTCCTCGACCTTCATGCGGTCGAGGTCGGCCATCCAGCCGATGGTCGGGGTGTGATAGCCGCTGGCCGGGAAGGCCATCGCCTTGAAGCGCTCGAAGGCCTTGGACATGGGATTGTCGTCGGTGCGCAGGCGGCGTTCTTCCTTGATCACCTCGATTTCGCGGCTGAACTCGTCGGCCGGCAGGCGCAGGCTGGCCATGCGGTCGGCTTCCAGCTCAAAGGCAACGCCCAGGCGGTCACGGGCCAGCACCTGGTAGTAGGCGGTGTAGTCATCACTGGTGAAGGCGTTTTCTTCGGCGCCCAGGTCACGCAGGATCAGCGAGGCTTCGCCGGGGCCGACCTTGGCGCTGCCCTTGAACATCATGTGCTCCAGGGCGTGGGACAAACCGGTCTGGCCCGGGGTTTCGTAGCTCGAACCGACCTTGTACCAGACCTGGGAAACCACCACCGGCGCGCGATGGTCTTCGCGCACGACCACCTTGAGGCCGTTATCCAGGGTGAATTCATGGGTGGGTTGTGGGTCGGCAGCCAAGGCTGAAAGGGGCAGACAAACTGTGCTGAACAGCAGGCCTGCGGCGTGGCGGGCTAGAGCATTCATTCGTTTTTAAACCTGTTGGGCTGCCCGCTTGGTCTTAGCGTCGGCGGGCGAGGAGGTGCTAGGATACTGATCCGACTAAGGGACGGCCACTGCGGCTGTCTTGTTGAGGCCCTATTTAGGCCTTACAAAATGTTGCGCATGAACGAGCTGGCTAAAAAACAGTCTGTTACGCATCGAATTTTATTTACCGATGTGCCCCTTGGCGCGTCGCTACCTTGAGATAGCCGTCTCCATGTTTGGTTCCAACGACGACAAGAAGACCCCAGCTGCGGCTGGCGAGAAGAAAGGCCTGTTCGGATGGCTGCGCAAAAAGCCGCAGGAAACCGTCGCTGAACAGCCACAGGTTCAAGCTGAGCCGATCCCCGAGCCTATAGTAGAAGCCGAGCCCGTTGCCGAAGCGCCGGCGCCGGTGGTGTTGCCGATGGCTGAGCCGGTGTTGCAGCCGGTGGCCGAGGTGGAGCCTGAGCCCGAACACAAGCCGTGGCCTGAGCTGCCGGTGCCCGAAGAGGCTGTGGCGCTGGTTGAAGATGTGCAGGCCGAGCATGTGGTGCCGCCGATTCCGGTGACCGTTGAGCCGCAGCCGGTCGTTGTCGAAGCGCCCGCCCCCGTGCCTGCGCTAGTGGAGCCGGTGGTTGCCGCTCCCGCCGTCATCGAACCGCCCGTCGCCTCCACCGAAACCAGCAAGACCGGCTTCTTCGCCCGCCTCAAGCAAGGCCTGAGCAAGACCAGCGCCAGCATCGGCGAAGGCATGGCCAGCCTGTTCCTCGGCAAGAAAGTCATCGACGATGAGCTGCTGGAAGACATCGAAACCCGCCTGCTGACCGCTGACGTTGGCGTCGAAGCCACCGCTGTGATCATCCAGAGCCTGACTCAGAAAGTCGCACGCAAGCAGCTGACCGATGCCGACGCCCTCTACAAATCCTTGCAGGCCGAGCTGGCTGCGATGCTCAAACCCGTGGAAGCACCGTTGGTGATCACCCCGAACAAGCCGTTCGTGATCCTGGTCGTGGGTGTCAACGGCGCCGGCAAGACCACCACCATCGGCAAACTGGCCAAGAAGCTGCAGTCGGAAGGCAAGAAAGTCATGCTCGCCGCCGGTGACACCTTCCGCGCCGCTGCCGTCGAGCAATTGCAGGTCTGGGGGGAGCGCAACAAGATCCCGGTCATCGCCCAGCACACCGGTGCCGATTCCGCCTCGGTGATCTTCGACGCCGTGCAAGCCGCCAAGGCTCGTAACATCGACGTGCTGATCGCGGATACCGCCGGTCGCCTGCACACCAAAGACAACCTGATGGAAGAGCTGAAGAAAGTCCGCCGCGTGATCGGCAAGCTCGACGCAGACGCCCCGCACGAGGTGTTGCTGGTGCTGGACGCCGGTACCGGCCAGAACGCTATCAGCCAGGCCAAGCAATTCAACCAGACGGTCCAACTGACCGGCCTGGCCTTGACTAAGCTCGACGGCACGGCCAAGGGTGGCGTGATCTTCGCCCTGGCCAAGCAGTTCGGGTTGCCGATTCGTTATATCGGCGTCGGTGAAGGCATCGACGACCTGCGCACCTTTGAAGCCGAACCCTTTGTCCAGGCACTGTTTGCCGAGCGGGAGCGTTCATGATTCGATTCGAACAGGTCGGTAAACGCTATGCCAACGGGCATGTGGGCTTGCATGAGCTGAGCTTTCGAGTGCGTCGCGGCGAGTTCTTGTTTGTCACCGGTCACTCGGGGGCCGGCAAGAGTACGCTGTTGCGCCTGCTGCTGGCCATGGAACGCCCGACCACGGGCAAGTTGCTGCTGGCGGGCCAGGACCTGGCCACCATCAGCAATGCGCAGATCCCGTTCCTGCGCCGCCAGATCGGCGTGGTGTTCCAGAACCACCAGTTGCTGTTCGATCGCACGGTGTTCAACAACATTGCCCTGCCGTTGCAGATTCTTGGGTTGTCCAAGGCCGAAATCGTCAAGCGCGTGGATTCGGCTCTGGAGCGCGTGGCGCTGTCGGACAAGACCGACCTCTACCCCGGCGACCTGTCCACCGGCCAGCAACAGCGCGTCGGCATTGCCCGCGCCATCGTCCATCGCCCGGCCTTGCTGCTGGCGGACGAACCCACCGGTAACCTCGACCCGCGCCTGGCGGCCGAGATCATGGGCGTATTCGAAGACATCAACCGTCTGGGCACCAGCGTACTGATCGCCAGCCATGACCTGGCGCTGATCGCCCGCATGCGCCATCGCATGCTGACCCTGCAACGCGGTCGCCTGATCGGTGACGGGGAGGCTGGCGTATGAGTGCAACACGTAGCCCCAAGGTTTCCGAGCGCGTGGCGCCGAAACCGGCCGATCCGCAGCCGAAAAAGAAAAAACACGACGACGATGACGGCCCGGACTTCAGTACCCTGCTGCGCGCCTGGATCGAAAGCCATCGCGCCAGCCTGCTGGACAGCCTGCGTCGCCTGGGCAAGCAGCCGATCGGCAGCTTTTTTACCTGCCTGGTGATGGCCGTGGCCCTGAGCCTGCCGATGGGCTTGTCGCTGCTGCTTAATAATGTCGAGCGCCTGGGCGGTTCCTGGCAGCGTGCGGCACAGATTTCCCTGTACCTGAACCTGGATGCCAGCACCAAGGAAGGCGAAGCACTACGGGACGATATCAAGAACATGCCGGGCGTCGCGGACGCCGAGTACGTCAGCCGCGACCAGGCCCTTGAGGAGTTCCAGCAACAGTCCGGCCTGGGCGAGGCGCTGAAAGAGCTGCCGCAGAACCCGCTGCCGGGCGTGGTGCTGGTGACGCCGAATGAAGTCGACAAGGCGGGCCTTGAAGCCCTGCGACAAAAACTCGCAGAGATGCCGAAGGTGCAACAGGCGCAACTTGATCTAGTCTGGGTGGAGCGCCTGGCGGCGATCCTCAAGCTGGGCGACCGCTTTGTATTCGGCCTGACGGTGCTGTTGGTGTCTGCATTACTTTTGGTGATAGGTAATACCATTCGTCTTCATATTGAAAACCGTCGCACCGAGATAGAAGTGATTAAACTGGTCGGCGGCACGGACAGCTATGTGCGTCGGCCTTTTCTGTACATGGGCGCGCTTTATGGCCTGGGTGCGGGGATTTTGTCCTGGGGCGTGCTGGCATTCGGCCTGAACTGGCTGAACGACGCGGTTGTCGGGCTTGCCGGCTTGTACGGCAGCGATTTTGCCCTGGCGGGGGTGCCGGTTGCCGATGGTCTGTCGCTCTTGCTTGGCGCGGTATTGTTGGGTTATATCGGTGCCTGGATTGCGGTCGCACGGCATTTACGCGAGCTGGCACCGAAGTAGTTAATGTCAGGGTAATGTGGTTTCGTTTGTATTGACCGTATCAGTGGTTTAGGGAACTTGTCCTACGGTTCCCGGTCAATTTTCGCAGTGCTGAACTGCACGAGTTATGTGAGTCGGAGGTTTTTTCGTATGACCACTTCTTTGCAACCTGCTTATGCCTTGGTCCCGGGTGCGAACCTGGAAGCCTATGTGCACACGGTCAACAGCATTCCATTGCTGACGCCCGAGCAGGAGCGTGAACTGGCCGAGAGTCTCTACTATGAGCAGGATTTGGGGGCGGCTCGGCAGATGGTGCTCGCCCACCTGCGTTTTGTCGTACATATCGCCCGTAGCTATAGCGGCTACGGCCTGGCCCAGGCTGACCTGATCCAGGAAGGCAACGTCGGCCTGATGAAGGCTGTAAAGCGCTTCAACCCTGAGATGGGCGTGCGCCTGGTGTCGTTTGCCGTGCACTGGATCAAGGCGGAAATCCACGAGTTCATCCTGCGCAACTGGCGCATCGTGAAAGTCGCGACCACCAAGGCCCAGCGCAAGCTGTTCTTCAACCTGCGCAGCCAGAAAAAACGCCTGGCGTGGCTGAACAACGAGGAGGTCCACCGCGTGGCCGAAAGCCTCGGCGTTGAGCCCCGTGAAGTGCGCGAGATGGAAAGCCGCCTGACCGGCCATGACATGGCCTTCGACCCGGCCGCCGAAGCGGACGACGACAGCGCTTTCCAATCGCCGGCCAATTACCTGGAAGACCACCGGTACGACCCGGCGCGTCAACTGGAAGACGCCGACTGGAGCGACAACTCCAACCACAACCTGCACGAAGCGCTGGAAGTGCTGGACGACCGCAGCCGTGACATCCTCTACCAGCGCTGGCTGGCGGAAGAAAAAGCCACGCTGCACGACCTGGCGCAGAAGTACAACGTGTCGGCCGAGCGCATTCGCCAGCTTGAGAAAAGCGCGATGAACAAGCTGAAGTTGTCGATCGCCGCCTGAACATGTGGGAGGGGGTAAGCCCCTCCCACATTTGTTTTGTGTTGTATCAGTCGGACCAAGGCGCTTTGCGGGAATTGTTCAGTTCCACCAAGTAACCCTCTCCGCCCAGCTGGCTCATCTGCTGGCGAATCCAGGCTGCCCGTCGCGCCACATACGCGGTCGGATGGCTGGCACTCCACACCCGTGGATTAGGCAACACCGCCGCCAGGTAGCTGGCCTGCTGCCGTGATAACCCCTTGGCACTTACGCCAAAGTGATGTCGCGCCGCCGCTTGCGCGCCAAACACGCCTTCATCCCATTCCACGCTGTTGAGGTACACCTCAAGAATCCGCTGCTTGGGCCACAACACCTCGATCAGCCCGGTAAACCAGGCTTCCAGGCCTTTGCGCAAATAACTGCGACCCGCCCACAGGAACAGGTTTTTCGACACCTGCTGGCTCAGAGTGCTCGCGCCCCGGATCGAACCGCCGCGCTCGTTGTGCAGGAGCGCTGCCTGGATCGCGCCGAAATCAAAGCCCCAATGCTGCGGGAAGCGTTGGTCTTCACCGGCCATCACCGCCACTTTCAGGTCGTCGGAGAGCTCGTCCCACGGCACCCAGGTGCGTTGCAGGTCAATGGGTTCGCCGTCGAACCAGGATTCGACCTTTCGCTCCACCATCAGCGCGGTGAAGGGCGGCGGTACGACACGGAACAGCAGCACCAGCAGAACACTGCCGATGGCAAACCATTTCACGACGTTGAGAAGGCGTTTGAAGAGGACACGCAGCATAGAGATGGCTTGGCCGAACCCGTTGAGCGGGCCATTATACAGACCCTGTCCAATGAGTCTGACTGGAGTTCCTCATGCTGCGTAGCTTTCTGATGCTGGCTGCCTTTTTCGGCTTCACCGGTGTCGCCCTCGGTGCGTTCGCCGCCCATGGCCTGAAAAGCCGCCTCAGCGCCGAGTACCTGGCGATCTTTCACACCGGCGTGACTTATCAGTTGGTGCACACCCTGGCGCTGTTCGGCGTGGCGTTGCTGGCCGCGCACCTGCCGGGCCGGCTGGTAACGTGGGCTGGCATCTCGTTCGTAGTCGGGATCCTGTTGTTCTCCGGCAGCTTGTATGTGCTGACCATGACCGGCATCAGCAAGCTCGGCATCATCACGCCGTTCGGGGGCCTGGCCTTCCTGTCTGGCTGGTTCCTGTTGGGGCTGGCAGCATGGCGCTTGCCACTGTGACCGCTTGACGCTTGAAGCTGACCTTCAGGTCCCAATCGCGCTAGAATGCTGGCCCCTAAAAACGATGGCGGCCCCTGGCATGCGCATTCAGTTGAACGGCGAATCCCTTGAACTGCCCGACGGTGAAACCGTTGCGGCCCTGCTGACCCGCCTGGACCTGACCGGGCGTCGCGTCGCAGTGGAACTCAACCTGGATATCGTCCCGCGTAGCCAGCACGCCGAGACCACGCTCACCGAGGGTGACCAGGTCGAGGTGGTCCACGCCATCGGCGGCGGCTAGTCCCGCGCGTTTATGTAGCCCCGGATTCTGCAGAACCTCACCCCATTTCGAGGATTTCCCATGAGCATCGTTCGCAACGACAAGCCCTTCGTCCTGGCCGGTCGTACCTACCAGTCCCGTCTGCTGGTCGGCACCGGCAAGTACCGCGACATGGAAGAAACCCGCCAGGCCATCGAAGCCTCGGGCGCCGAGATCGTGACCTTCGCCGTGCGCCGCACCAACCTCGGCCAGATCGAGGGCGAGCCGAACCTGCTCGACGTGCTGTCGCCGGATCGCTACACCTTCCTGCCGAACACCGCCGGTTGCTACGACGCTATCGAAGCCGTGCGTACCTGCCGCCTGGCCCGTGAACTGCTCGACGGCCACAACCTGGTCAAGCTGGAAGTGCTGGCTGACCAGAAAACCCTGTTCCCCAACGTGATCGAAACCCTCAAGGCCGCAGAAACCCTGGTCAAGGAAGGTTTTGACGTGATGGTCTACACCAGCGATGACCCGATCATCGCCCGCCAACTGGCCGAAATCGGCTGTATCGCCGTGATGCCGCTGGCCGGCCTGATCGGTTCCGGGCTGGGTATCTGCAATCCGTACAACCTGCAGATAATCCTCGAAGAAGCCAAGATCCCGGTCTTGGTGGACGCCGGTGTCGGTACCGCCTCCGACGCCACCATCGCCATGGAACTGGGCTGTGACGCGGTGCTGATGAACTCGGCCATCGCTCACGCCCAGCACCCGGTGCTGATGGCCGAAGCCATGAAACACGCCATCGTCGCCGGCCGCCTGGCCTACCTTGCCGGGCGCATGCCAAAAAAACTCTACGCCAGCGCCTCTTCGCCGCTGGATGGTCTGATCAAGTAAGAGCCATTGATGACTGAATCAAACGAAACGCCGAACACCGTGGAAGAAGGCGACGAGTCCAAGCACCGCCGCATCAAGAGTTTTGTGATGCGCGCCGGCCGCATGACCGAGGGCCAGCAAAAGGGCCTGGAGCAAGGTACGCCGCTGTTCGTCCTGCCCCTGGCCGATGCGCCGGTGGACTATGACCAGGTGTTCGGCCGTTCGGCCCCGCGTTCCCTGGAAATCGGTTTCGGCATGGGCCACTCCCTGCTGGAAATGGCCGCGGCCTCGCCGGAACAGGATTTCATCGGCGTGGAAGTCCACCGCCCAGGTGTCGGTGCGCTGCTTAATGGCGTGCTGACTCAAGGCCTGACCAACCTGCGGGTCTATGACTGCGACGCGATCGAAGTGCTCAACCGCTGCATCGCCGACAACAGCCTCGACCGCCTGATGCTGTTCTTCCCCGACCCATGGCACAAGAGCCGTCACCACAAGCGCCGCATCGTCCAGGCCTCCTTCGCGGAGCTGGTGCGCAGCAAGCTGAAAGTCGGCGGTGTCCTGCATATGGCTACCGACTGGGAACCCTATGCCGAATACATGCTGGAAGTGATGGACGTTGCCCCTGGCTACCGCAACCTGGCGCAAGACGGCAAATGCGTACCACGCCCGGCCGAACGCCCGATCACCAAGTTCGAGCGGCGTGGTGAGCGGCTGGGGCATGGGGTTTGGGATTTGAAGTTCGAGAAAGTCGACTGACAAGTCCCTGGCTTGGAATGCAGTAAAAAATGTGGGAGCGGGCTTGCCCCCTCCCACAGTTGTTTTGTGTTGGATTTGAGGTCAGCGGCGATCGGCGACGACGCCAATCAACACCAGCACCACCACCAGCACCGGCGCCAGGCTGTAGTTATTGAACTGGCTCAATCCCCGCACAATCCACGGCGTCGCATAGATCAGCGCCGCACCGCTGCCGATCATGCACAGCAGGGCCATCAACGGTACGCGCAACGCGCCGGCAACGCTGCCCAGGCGTGCTTCGACCCAGCCCTTGATGTCGGCGCCAAACAGCACCAGCAAACAGCCCACAAGGGCCAGGGAGATTTCCGACAGGTTGCTGCGGCTCCAGCGGGATACCGTGGCGAGCAGGTCGAGTACCAGATCCATTCGATTTCCTTAGAGCGATCAGCTCAAAAACTTCTGCAACAGGTCATTGAGAAAGAGTTGCCCGCGATCGGTGGCCGCCAGGCGTGACGGTTCGACCTGCATTAAGCCACTTTGTTCTGCCTCGCGCCGCGCCTCGTCGAGGCTCGCCAGGTCGAGGCCGGTGCGTTCGGCGTAGAGCGTGGCGTCGACGCCCTCGGTGAGGCGCAGGGCGTTCATCAGGAACTCGAACGGCAACTCTTCGTTGGTCAGCTCCTTCGCCCCGGCCTGGAAGCTTTTGGCCGGGTTGAGGTAGTCCTTCGGCGCGCGGGTCTTCCAGGTGCGCACAATGCGCCCGTCCGGATGGCTGAGCTTGCCGTGGGCGCCGGCGCCGATGCCGATAAAGTCGCCGAAGCTCCAGTAGTTGAGGTTATGTCGCGCCGGGCGCCCGGGCTGGGCGTAGGCCGACACTTCGTATTGTGCGTAACCGTGTTCGGCCAGCAGCGCCTGGCCGGCTTCCTGGATGTCCCACAGGGTGTCGTCTTCCGGCAGCGCGGGCGGCTGGTTCCAGAACACGGTGTTGGGTTCCAGGGTCAACTGGTACCAGGACAGGTGTGTGGGTTTGAGCGCGATGGCCTGGCGCAGGTCGCTCAACGCATCGTCCAGGGACTGGTCTGGCAAGCCGTGCATCAGGTCCAGGTTGAAGTTGTCGAACCCGGCCTGGCGCGCCATCCCGGCGGCGCGTACGGCTTCGTCGCCGTTGTGGATGCGGCCCAGGGCCTCAAGCTTTTCCTGCTGGAAGCTCTGGATGCCGATGGACAGCCGGTTGATCCCCAGCGCGCGGTAGGCGACGAACTTCTCTTGCTCGAACGTGCCGGGGTTGGCTTCCAGGGTGATCTCGATGTCGCCGGCAAACGGGATGCGTGCTTCCACGCCTTTGAGCAATCGGCCCAGCGCCGCAGCGCTGAACAGGCTTGGCGTGCCGCCGCCGAAGAAGATCGAACTCAGTTCGCGCCCATACACCGCGTGCAGGTCCTGATCGAGGTCGGCCAGCAAGGCGTCCACATACTCTTCTTCCGGCAGCACCTTGCTGGCGGTGTGGGAGTTGAAGTCGCAGTAAGGGCATTTGCGCACGCACCACGGGATGTGGATGTACAGCGCCAGGGGCGGCAGCACCGGCAGCGCCGCCCGAGGTGTTTGCGCGCCACCGTGGATCAGCGGCTGCGCGGAGGTGTTCCGGGTCATTTCAAGCCCAGGCGCTGGCGCAGCAAATCCATTGCGCGGGCACGGTGGCTGATCTGGTTCTTGTCGGCCGGGCTCAATTCGGCACTGGAGACATTGCGCTCCGGCACCCAGAACAGCGGGTCATAGCCAAAACCGTGCTCACCGCTGGCCGCGTGCAGGATGCGCCCGTGCCACAGGCCTTCGCAGAGGATCGGCAGCGGGTCATCGGCATGCCGCACCAAAGCCAGCACACAGACGAACTGCGCGTCGCGCATCGCGTCCGGCACGTCCTTGAGCGCGTCCAGCAGCTTGGCGTTGTTGGCCGCATCGCCCTTGCCATCGGCATAACGCGCCGAGTAGATACCCGGCGCGCCGCCGAGGAAGTCCACCGCCAGGCCAGAGTCGTCCGCCAGCGCCGGAAGGCCCGAGATGCGTGCGGCATTGCGCGCCTTGAGGATGGCGTTCTCGACGAACGACAGGCCGGTCTCTTCCGGCTCCACCTGGCTGAACTCGCCGATGGAGCGCAGCTGCACGGATTCGCCGAGCATGGCCTGGAGTTCTTTGAGCTTGCCGGCGTTATGGCTGGCCAATACGAGTTGAGTAAGGTTCATCATTCCGCCGGAAACAGTTCCTGGTTGAATTGGAAGCTATGGGCTTTGCCGCCGGTTTCCACATTGATGGTAAACGTCTTGTATTCCCGCTGCGTCACGGAGTACGGCGCGAGGTAATTGATCCCGCCTTTCTCGTCGATTTGCTTGAACGTCAGGATCTCGCTCTTGCCGCCCAGGTCCTTGATGGTGCCTGTCACTTGCGCTGCCACCGGGGTTACGCCCTTGATCACGGTCACATTGATCAAGCCCTTCTCCTTGCTGCGCACCACGCCGACTTTCTGGGCGGTTTCCGGCTGCAGGAAGCTGGAGGTGAAGGTGTTGTAATGAACGGTGATATCACCGAAGTCTTTCTTGCGATTAGCGTCGATAGTGTCCGCCGCCATGGCGCTGGCGCCCAGGCATGCAGTCAGTAGAAAAATAGCCAAGCGACTCATGATCGTCCCTCTTGAAAATGATTAGACGGCAATCTTGTGATCCGTCAGGCCAGGGCTGCTGACCCGATAGATACCAATTTCGCCCAACAGATTGGGCCATAGCTTGCTTGCCCAGCCGTGACGATGCTGTTGATCGACGGCCAGGCGGTTGATCACCTTGGCTTCACGCTCGCCACACAGGGCTTCGAAGTCTTCGAAGGTGCAGAAGTGGATGTTCGGCGTGTTGTACCAGGTGTACGGCAGGAAATCCGAGACTGGCATGCGGCCCTTGGTCGCCAGGTACCAGCGGCAGCGCCAGTGCCCGAAGTTGGGGAAGGTGATGATGCACTGGCGACCCACGCGCAGCATTTCGTCGAGGATGCGGTCCGGGTAGTGCACCGCTTGCAGGGCCTGGGTCATCACCACGATATCGAAGCTGTTGCTGGCGAAGTTGCCCAGGCCCTTGTCCAGGTCCTGCTCGATCACGTTGATGCCCTTGGCCACGCACTGGGCGATGTTGTCCGGGTCGTTTTCCAGGCCGTAGCCGGTGACTTGCTTGTTGTCGCGCAGCCAGCTCAGCAGTTCGCCATCGCCGCAGCCCAGGTCGAGCACGCGGCTGCCGGCGGGGATCCAGTCTTGGATGATGTCCAGGTCGGCTCTCATGGCGTTCTCACAAAGTAATGCGGTTCATGTAGTTGCTGAAAGCCTGGAGGTAGCGCGGGATCGGAATCAGGAAGGCGTCATGGCCTTGCGGTGCATCGATCTCCAGGTAGCAGACGTCTTTCTTGGCCGCCATCAGCGCATCCACCAGCTCTCGGGAGCGAGCCGGCGAGAAGCGCCAGTCGGTGGTGAACGACATGACGCAGAACTTGGCGGTGGCGCCCTCGAAGGTTTTCGCCAGGTCGTCGTCGTGGTTGGCTGCCGGGTCGAAGTAGTCCAGGGCCTTGGTCATCAGCAGGTAGGTGTTGGCGTCGAAACGCCCGGAGAACTCCTCGCCCTGATAACGCAGGTAGCTTTCCACCTGGAACTCGACGCTGTGAAAGTCGTAGTTGAGCTTCTCGCTCTTGAGGCCACGGCCGAATTTCTCGCCCATGGAGTCATCGGACAGGTAGGTGATGTGCCCGACCATTCGCGCCAGCATCAAGCCGCGCTTGGGGATCACACCGGCTTCCTGGAACGAACCGCCGTGGAACTCGGGATCGGTGAGGATGGCCTGGCGCGCCACTTCGTTGAAGGCGATGTTCTGCGCCGACAATTTGGGCGCCGAGGCGATGGCCAGGCAATGGCGCACGCGATCCGGATACGTGATGGTCCATTGCAGGGCCTGCATGCCGCCCAGGCTGCCGCCGATCACCGCGGCCCATTGCCGGATACCCAGCAGGTCGGCGAGGCGCGCCTGGCTGTGCACCCAGTCTTCCACGGTGAGTACGGGGAAGTCGGCGCCGAACGGCCTGCCGGTTTCCGGGTTGAGGCTGCTGGGGCCGGTGGAGCCATTGCAGCCGCCGAGGTTGTTCAGGCTGACGACAAAGAACTTGTTGGTGTCGATGGGCTTGCCGGGGCCGATGCAACTGTCCCACCAGCCAGGCTTGCGCTCGTCAACGCTGTGGAAACCAGCGGCGTGATGATGACCGGAGAGGGCGTGGCAGATCAGCACGGCATTGCTCGCCGTGGCGTTCAGTTGGCCGTAGGTTTCATAAATCAGGTCATAGGCAGGCAGCGAACGACCACAGGCCAGGGCCAGTGGTTCGCTGAAGTGCGCCACTTGGGGCACGACCAGTCCAACAGAATCGGGGGGGAAGGCAGTTGGCATCGACCCTGCTCTCGTTTAAATGAGGCGTAAGTCTAAAGACCGATGCACCCAGCGGCAAGCAAAGGCCAAATGTGGGAGGGAGCAAGTCGAATCGTCGCCCCGCCCCTCCTGCATTTGCTCCGCCTGTCAGATCAGTCCGAACAGTTCCTTGGGCATGTTCGCGAAGTCAGCCAGGTACGGGATGCCCCAGCCTTGTATCAGTTGGATCGCGATAAACGCGAAGATCGGCGAAATATCCAGGCCGCCCAGGTTGGGCACCCAGCGGCGGAACGGCGCGAGCACCGGCTCGGTGATCTGAGACACCAGCTCGGCACCTGGGCTGCGGCTACCCGGCGCGACCCAGGACAGGATCACGCTGATGATCATCGACCAGAAGATGATCTTCAAAAACAACGAGAAGATCCCGATCAGTGCCCATGGCAACAGCAGCACGGTGTAAGGCAGGTAGCCCTTGAGCATCAAGACCAGCACGAACAGCAGGATCTGCAGCAGCAGCGCCAGCACCAGCGACGACATGTCCAGGCCGAACATGCTCGGGACCACTCGACGCAGGGGCTTGAGCAGCGGTTGGGTGGCCTTCACTACGAATTGGCACAGCGGGTTGTAGAAGTTCGCCCGCACCAGTTGCAGGATAAAACGCATCAGCACGATCAGCAGGTACAGGCTGCCCAAGGTCTGGATGATGAAGATGACGGCGTCATTGAGTCCAAGCATCATTTATTCCTTTGTAGGGGGACGACTATTTGCCCAGCTGCTCGGCCATTTCAGCCGAACGATGTGCTGCGGCACCCAGTGCTTTTTCCACCAGGGCTTCAAAGCCCCCGGCCTGGAACGATTCGATGGCAGCCTGCGTGGTGCCGCCGGGGGAGGTGACGCGACGGCGCAACTCGGCAGCGTCCACTTCACTGGAGACAGCCATTTTCGCGGCGCCCAGGGCGGTTTGCTCGGCCAGTTGCTCGGCGACTTGCTGTGGCAGGCCCAGTTTCACGCCGGCGGCGGTCATGGCCTCGATCAGCAGGAAGAAGTAAGCCGGGCCGCTGCCCGACACGGCGGTGACCGCGTCCAGTTGCTGCTCCTGTTCCAGCCACAGGGCGATGCCCACGGCGGACAGCAGTTCCTGGGCCTGGTCACGTTGCTCGGCGGTCACCTCGTGGGTGGCGTACAAACCGCTCACACCCTGGCGCAGCAGCGCCGGGGTGTTGGGCATGCAACGCACGATCGGTTGCGCGCCGAGCCAGTTGTTCATGCTGGCGCAGGTGATACCGGCGGCGATCGACACCACCAGTTGGTGTGGCTGAAGGCTTGGGCGCAGGCTTTCGCACACGGCCTTCATGGCCTGTGGCTTGACCGCCAGCACGATCACATCGACACCTTGGATGGCTTCGGCGTTATCGGCGAAGGTTTCGATACCGTGCTCGGCGCTGACGCGGGCACGGGTCTCGGCGCCCGGATCGCTGGCGCGGATCTGCGCCGCTTCCAGGCCCTTGGCCCGCAGGCCGCCGATCAGGCTGGCCGCCATGTTGCCGGCGCCGATAAAGGCAATACGCGTGTTGCTCATGACAGGTCCTTACTTAGATGGATGTCAGCCATTTCATGGCTGGCCGTAGTCGCGGGCGCCAAACAGGGCGGTACCGATCCGCACCCAGGTGGCGCCTTGGGCGATGGCCGACTCAAGGTCGTGGCTCATGCCCATGGAAAGTGTGTCGAGCGGCAGGTTCAGGTTGTTTTGCAGGTCGCGCACGCTGGAAAACGCGGCGTCTTGTTCGGCCCGATCGTCCGTCGGCTCGGGAATCGCCATCAAGCCCCGCAGCTTCAAGCGCGGCAGGGCGCTGATGGCGTTGGCCAGGGCCGGCAGGTCGGCGGGGGTGCAGCCGGACTTGCTGGCCTCGCCACTGACATTGACCTGGATGCAGATATTCAGCGCAGGCAGGTCCACCGGGCGTTGCTCGGACAGGCGTTGTGCAATTTTGAGACGGTCCACGGAATGCACCCAAGCGAAATTCTCGGCGATGGCGCGAGTCTTGTTCGATTGAATGGGGCCGATGAAGTGCCAACTCAAGGGCAGGTCGGTTAATTCGGCCTGCTTGCCCAGGGCCTCCTGCAGATAGTTTTCGCCAAAATCACGCATCCCGGCGGCATAGGCTTCACGCACGGCTTGGGCGGGTTTGGTCTTGCTCACGGCCAGCAGGTGGATGCTGTTTGCGTCACGTTGCACGGCGTCGGCTGCGGCGCGGATGCGCTGGCTAACCTGGCCGATGTTGTCTGCTATCGTCGACATTCAAGATGCGCCCGTGGATATGGAGTCCGCGGCATTCTACTGGAAATGGAAAGCCCTATGGATATCACTGAATTACTGCAGGCCGGCGTGCGTCGCGGCGCTTCCGACCTGCATCTGTCGGCCGGTATGGCGCCTATGCTGCGTATTGATGGTGAGGTCTGGCCGTTGGATTGGCCGGTGCTTTCACCCCCGCAAGTAGCGGATTTATTGAGCCCGTTGCTCAACCGCTACCAACAAAAGGATTTCGAAACATCTCTTGAAACGGATTTTGCCTTCGAGTTGCCGGGCGTGGCGCGGTTCCGGGCGAACGTATTCCAGCAGGATCGCGGCATGGGCGCGGTGTTTCGCACCATCCCGGCCGAGGTCCAGAGCCTGGAAAACCTCGGCCTGGGGGAAGTGTTCCAGCGTATCGCCCAGCTTGCGCGCGGCCTGGTGCTGGTGACGGGCCCCACCGGCTCCGGCAAGTCCACTACCCTGGCGGCGATGATCGATTACCTCAACCAGCATCGGCGCCAGCACATCCTCACGCTGGAAGACCCCATCGAGTTTATCCACACGCCGAAAACCGCCCTGATCAACCAGCGCCAGGTGCATCGAGATACCCATAGTTTCTCGCTGGCCTTGCGTTCGGCGCTGCGCGAAGACCCCGACGTGATCCTGGTGGGCGAACTGCGCGACCTGGAAACCATCCGCCTGGCCCTGACGGCGGCGGAGACCGGGCATCTGGTATTTGGCACCCTGCACACCACCTCGGCGGCAAAGACCGTGGACAGGCTGGTGGACGTGTTCCCGGCGGGGGAAAAGGCCATGGTCCGCTCGATGCTGTCGGAGTCGTTGCAGGCGGTGGTGTCCCAGGTGCTGGTCAAGAAGGTTGGCGGCGGGCGGGTGGCGGCCCATGAAATCATGCTGGGCACGCCGGCTATTCGTAACTTGATCCGCGAAGACAAGGTGGCGCAGATGGTCTCGGCGATTCAGACCGGCGGCGCGTTGGGCATGAAGACGTTGGATATGAGCTTGAAGGCGTTGGTCACGGAAGGCGTGATCAGCCGGGAAGAGGCGCGGGAGAAGGCGAGGGTGCCTGGGGATATCTGAGGGGTGTGGACGACACACATCAAATGTGGGAGGGGGCTTGCTCCCCTCCCACATGTACTACTGCATTCCAGCTTCAGATCAGCGTTGTACTACCCGCAAGGTATTCTGCTCTTTCGGCAGAACCCGCTTGGCAATCACGTAGTTCTTGTCCCAGAACGGCTTTTTCAGCGTGTCGATGCTGACCGACTTGCCACGGCGCGGTGCGTGGATGAAGCGGTCGTTGCCCAGGTAGATGGCTACGTGGTTCACCTGGCGGCTCTTCAGTTTGAAGAACAACAGGTCACCCGGTTTCAGGTCCTTGCGCTCAACCTTCTGCCCATGACCGGCGGCCATGGCGTTGGAGGTGCGCGGCAGATCCACGGCCGCTACGTCGTTAAACGCATATTTCACCAGGCCGCTGCAGTCGAACCCTTTACTTGGGCTGCTGCCGCCCCAACGATAAGGAGTACCGAGCACGTTTACGGCGCGGCTGAGGACGGTGCTGCTTTGCCTGGTGTTGACTGCCATCAGGCCTGGAACTGCTTTACCGTGGGCCTTGCTCAGTTGAGTCGGGCGGCTGACGGTCGGCTTTGCCGATTTGGCAGTGCTGGGCGCGCTGTGGACTTTAGGGGTGAAACCGTTGACGTTCGGAAGTCGTTGCTCACGATTGGTGGCGTGGGCGGCCAGTGGCATTAATAGGCAAATGGTTAGCCATGTCTTTAAAAATGGTCGCATTAGGCGTGGCTCTTATGGGTTTGCGCGCAACTTTATAACAGCTTTTTGTGTCGTTCTCAGGCCGTTTGTCGACTGAACCTTGGGGTCAAACTCAGGAAAAACGCGACGATTCGCCGCGATTGTCCTACACAAGTCAGGTGGCATAAGGCTTTCAGGGGAGGGAAGATACCATTTGCCGTACGTCGGGCGCCTGTAAAAAAGTCACAAAGAAAGTGAAAAAATTTATCTATCGAAGCAAAAGAGGTACTCCATGAACACCTATCAACAGGTTGGTCCGCAGCAAGACACCCACAGCAAGGTGATCGGTTACCTGCTCTGGATTTTCGGGTTTACCGGGGCCCATCGTTTCTATTACGGCAAACCGGTCACTGGAACGATCTGGTTTTTCACCCTCGGCTTGCTGGGGATCGGCTGGCTGATCGACCTGTTCCTGATTCCGGCCATGGACCGTGAAGCGGACCTGCGTTTTACCGCTGGGCCTATCGAATACAACGTGGCGTGGATTCTGTTGGCGTTTCTGGGGGTGTTCGGCGTGCACCGCATGTACCAGGGCAAATGGATCACCGGCCTGATCTACCTGCTGACCGGCGGCTTGTTCCTGGTGGGAGTGCTGTATGACTTCTGGACCTTGAATACCCAGGTTTCGATCCGCAATGCCGAGCGCAACGGCGGCCGGTAGATCATAAATAACCTGTAGGAGCGAGCTTGCTCGCGAAGAACGTTAACGATAACGCAGCGCTATCAGGTAGCCCGCATTGTCTATTCGTTCTTCGCGAGCAAGCTCGCTCCTACAGGTTTTAGTGGCTCAAGCCTGATAGCTGATGCGCCCGTCCACCAAGGTGTAGCGCACGCTCGCCGGCAGGCTATGGCCGATGAACGGGCAGTTTTCACCCTTGGACAGCCAGTGCTCGCCCGCAACCGTGGAGCCGGCCGGATCAAACAGCACGAGATCTGCCGCCGCCCCCACCGCCAGCTTGCCCGCCGGCAGGCGCAAGGCCTCGGCCGGGCCTGCGCTCAGGCGCGCCAGCAGTGTCGGCAGGTCCAGCAAACCGTCTTCCACCAACGTCATCGCCAGCGGCAGCAACAGCTCCACGCTGCTGATGCCCGGCTCCGTCGCGCCGAACGGCGCCAGCTTGGCATCGCGCTCATGGGGCTGGTGGTGGCTGGAAATCGCCGAGATCACCCCCGATTTCACTGCCGCACGCAAACCGTCACGATCGGCCAGTGTGCGCAGCGGCGGTTGCACGTGGTAAAGGCTGGAGAAGTCGATCAGCGCCTCATCCGTCAGCAGCAACTGATACAACGCCACGTCTGCCGTCACCGGCAGGCCACGGGCCTGGGCCTGGGCGATCAGGGCCACGCCCCGGGCGCTGGTCAGTTGGCTGAAGTGCGCACGCACGCCGCTTTGTTCCACCAGCAGCAGGTCACGGGCCAGGGCTACGGTTTCAGCGGTTTCCGGAATGCCCGGCAAGCCGAGGAAGCTGGCGACCGCACCTTCATGGGCCAGGCCGCCTTCGGCCAGGTCGCGGTCCTGGGAGTGGAAGATCACCGTCAAGTCGAAGGTGGCCGCGTATTCCAGGGCGCGGCACAGGGTGCGGGTGCTGCGGAAACTCTCCAGGCCGTTGCCGAACGCCACGCAACCGGCATCGCGCAGGGCGATCAGTTCGGCGAGTTGTTCGCCTTCCAGGCCTTTGCTCAGGGCGCCGATGGGGAACACTTTGCAATTGCCGGCCTCACGGGCACGGTCGAGGATCAGCTCGGTCACGGCCGACGTGTCGAGCACCGGCTTGGTGTGCGGTGGGCAGCACAGGCTGGTGACGCCACCGGCTGCGGCCGCGCGGGTCTCGCTGGTGATATTGCCTTTGCGGCTGAAGCCCGGCTCGCGCAGGGCGACGTTCAGGTCCACCAGGCCGGGCGCGGCCACCAGGCCTTTGGCATCGATGGTCTCGCTGGGGCTGAAAGCACCGGGCGCGGCGCCGATGGCGATGATCCGGCCGGCCTCCAGGTGCAGATCGGTAACCTGATCCAGGCCACTGGCCGGATCGATGACTCGGGCGCCGAGAATGCTGAGCTTCACTGGGCCTTCTCCTGCTCGAATTGACGTTGCGCGGTTTGCCCGCTCATGGCCATGGACAACACCGCCATGCGCACGGCGATGCCATACGTGACCTGGTTGAGAATCACCGACTGGCTGCCGTCGGCCACCGCCGACTCAATCTCCACGCCTCGGTTGATCGGCCCCGGGTGCATCACGATGGCGTCCGGCTTGGCGCCGGCCAGGCGTGCGGTGGTCAGGCCGAACAGGCGGTAGAACTCGCCTTCGCTCGGCAGCAGGCCACCCGACATGCGTTCGCGTTGCAGGCGCAGCATGATTACCACGTCCACATCCTTGAGGCCTTCGGTCATGTCGGTGTAGACCTTCACGCCGTATTGCTCGATGCCGATGGGCAAGAGGGTTTTCGGTGCGATCACGCGGATGTCCGGGCAACCCAGGGTTTTCAGGGCCAGCATGTTCGAGCGTGCCACCCGTGAGTGCAGGATGTCGCCGACGATGGCCACCGAGAGGTTTTCGAAGCTGCCCTTGTGCCGACGTATGGTGAGCATGTCGAGCATGCCCTGGGTCGGGTGGGCGTGACGGCCGTCGCCGCCGTTGATGATCGCCACCTGCGGGCACACGTGCTCGGCAATGAAGTGGGCGGCACCGGAGTCGCCGTGGCGCACCACGAACATGTCGGCGGCCATCGCTTCCAGGTTGCGCAGGGTGTCGAGCAGGGTCTCGCCCTTGCTCGCCGACGAGGTGGACACGTTCAGCGTGATCACGTCGGCCGACAGCCGTTGGGCCGCCAGTTCAAAGGTGGTCCGTGTACGGGTGGAGTTCTCGAAGAACACGTTGCAGATGGTCTTGCCGCGCAGCAACGGGACTTTCTTCACCGCCCGGCCGCCAACCTCGAGGAACGAGTCGGCGGTGTCGAGGATTTCGGTGAGCAGTTCGCGGGGCAAACCGTCGAGGGACAAGAAGTGTTGCAACTGGCCCTGAGCATTGAGCTGCAGCGGGCGCTTGGCATCTAGAGGCGTCATCGCGGGGACTCTTTACAAGGCGGTTTAAAGGGCAAGGTCTTGCAGTTCGAGTTCGAGCGGCGTGGGACCGGACAATTTTACTCGCTGGCTGGCCTCAAGGGACAGCGTGGCGCCAACCACGTCCGGGCTGATGGGCAGTTCGCCTGCGTCCAGGTCCAGCAGGCAGACCAGGGTGATGCTGGCCGGGCGCCCGTAATCGAACAATTCATTCATGGCGGCGCGGATGGTACGGCCGCTCATCAGCACATCGTCGATCAGCACCAGGTGCTGGCCTTCAATCTCGAACGGCAGGGCAGACGGGCGCACTTGCGGGTGCAGGCCGTTCTGGCTGAAGTCGTCGCGGTAGAAGGACACGTCCAGGGTACCCAAGGGTGAGTCGCTGCCCAGTTCGTCCAGCAACGCTTGGGCGACCCACACACCGCCGGTGCGAATACCGATAAAGCGCGGTTCGCTGATGCCACGGTGTTCCAGGTGCGTCTTGAGGCTAACCGCCATCTGGCGGATCAGTTCGGCGGGGTTTGGCAGGCTCATGGTGGCTCCTTCAAGGCAGGCGATAGTGTGTAGGAGCGAGCTTGCTCGCGAAGAACTCACAGGCACCGTGTTCATCCAGGTTTCATGCGTTATCGTTGACGTTTTTCGCGAGCAAGCTCGCTCCTACAAAAAGCGACAGGCAGGCCGCGTCAGTCAGGATTCAAATAAAGCAGTGTTTTCGTCCAGCCAGCCCTGTAACAACAAGGCGGCGGCGATGGCGTCCACCGGGTTATCGCGGTAGCTGCCTTTCTGGCCGCCACGGTCGCGGCGTTCGCCCTTGGCTTCAAAGGTGGTCAGGCGTTCATCGTGGGTATAGAAGGGCAGGTTGTAGCGGCCGTTAAGACGGCGGGCGAACTTTTCGGCGCGCAGGCACATGTCGCTGGGGGTGCCGTCCATGTTCAGGGGCAGGCCGACCACTACGGCATCGGGCTTCCACTCTTTGATCAGGGCTTCGACCTGGTTCCAGTCCGGTATGCCGTTCTGGGCCTTGAGGGTGCACAGCTCGCGGGCCTGGCCGGTGATGACCTGGCCGACCGCTACGCCGATCTGCTTGGTGCCGTAGTCAAAGCCGAGGATCAAACGCAAGGCCATCAGGCGTGCCCCGCCTGGCTGGTCAGCAGGCTGAGGTTGACCCGCAGCTTGGCCGCGGCGGCTTCCAGGCGCAGTTCGCTTGCGGTGTTGAACAGGATGTCGGCATCGAACGGGCAGGTCAGCCAGGCATTGCTGGCCAGTTCGGCTTCCAGCTGCCCGGCTTCCCAGCCGGCGTAACCCAGGGTGATTACACTTTGCTCAGGGCCCACGCCGTCGGCGATGGCGAACAGCACGTCCTGGGAGGTGGACAGCGAGACTCCGTCCAGGTCCACCGTGGCCTGGAACTTCGGCCCGGTGGGGTGCAGCACAAAGCCGCGATCGGTCTGCACCGGCCCGCCGATGTAGATCGGCACGCCCTGGCAACGGGCCGGCGGGTCGACCTCCGGACGCAGCTGTTCAAGGATATCGGCCAGGTTCAGCGCCTGCGGGCGGTTCACCACCAACCCCATGGCACCATTGGCCGTGTGCTCGACGATGTAGGTCAAGGTCTGCGCAAAGTTCGGGTCGGCCATATGGGGCATGGCGATCAGGAATTGGTGCTTGAGGTAGGTCGGGCTGACATTTTTCATGTCCGCTAGTGTGGCGTTGGAGGGGCGAACTGACAAGCTGGACGTGACCCGAATACAGTGCTGTCGGCTTTTCTGTAGGACGGCGCGTTCAGTTGCTGGAAAGGCGATCACCCTTGGCAAACTTCCAGGTGCGGATGATTTCCAGGCGGTCCACATCGTTCAAGTCCCCGGTAAACGGGGCAAAGGGCGCGGCCAGGCGCACGATGCGTTGGGCGGCCTGGTCCAGCAGCGGCTGACCGGACGATTCCAGCACCTGCACTTCATATAAGGTGCCGTCGCGGTTGATCGACACCAAAAGACGCAAATTGCCGTAGATCTGCTGGCGCCGTGCCTCTTCCGGGTAGTTCAGGTTACCGATGCGCTCGACCTTCTTACGCCACTCGTCCTTATACCAGGCGCCCTTGTCGCGCATGGTCGAGGCGGCGTTCAGGCGGTAAATGCGTGGGCGCTTGGCGTAAAGCTGTTGTTCATGGGCCAGTTCGGCTTCCAGGCTGGAGATTTCGTCGGACAGTGTCGAGCTGTCGAACGTCGGTGCCGGCTTCACGGGCTCGGGTTGCGGCTCGGTCTTGGTTTTCTCGCGCTGGACCGGGGCTTTTTGCGGCTTGGGTGCGACGGTGGTCACCGTGGGCTTGGGCGTGGCCTGTTTGACTTCAGGCTTGGGCGCCGGCGGCGGTGTGACCTTATTGACCTTGTTGTCCTGGAAGGGCGCCACTTCGGTGGTCTTGGGGATCGCCTTCTTGTCCAGGGTGCCACTGCCCTGCTGGTTGTCCTGGGCGATAAAGTCCGCCTTCTCGGGCTTCTTTTCGCTCTTGAACGTGGCGAGAGTGATTTCCAGGGTCTTGGTGATCTGCTTGGGCTCGACCATGGTGAAACCCACGCCGAGGATCAAGGCCAGGTGAATCAATGCCGCAAGAAACAGGGTAAATCCGAGCCGATCAGCCGGGCGCACGCCGCTGTGGGAGAGTTCGGAGGGCAGATCGGACGGGAGTGTCATGACAAGAAAACCAACATCGCGCGTTTCACAGGTCGGGCATGATAGCGCAATGTTGGTGTGTGTCCGGCTGTTCTATATCACTTGGCCTGCAGCTTGCGTTCGATGGCGGCCATCAACATTTCGCCGATGTTCGTGCCAAATGCGTTGTCGATCTCGCGAATGCAGGTCGGGCTGGTGACATTGATTTCGGTGAGGTTTTCCCCAATTACGTCAAGGCCTACAAACAGCAAACCCTTTTCCCGCAGGGTCGGGCCAACTTGGCTGGCGATCCAGCGGTCTTTGTCGGACAACGGCCGCGCTTCGCCTCGACCGCCTGCCGCCAGGTTGCCACGGGTCTCGCCTGCCGCCGGAATACGCGCCAGGCAGTAATCCACCGGCTCGCCGTCGATCATCAGGATGCGTTTGTCGCCGTCCTTGATCGCCGGCAGGTAGGCCTGGCCCATGATTTGCTGGGTGCCCAGGGCGGTCAGGGTTTCGAGGATCACCGACAGGTTGGGGTCGCCGGCGCGGTGACGGAAGATCGAGGTGCCACCCATGCCGTCCAGCGGCTTGAGGATCACATCGCCGTGCTTGGCGGCAAATTCACGCAGCACGTCGGCACGACGGCTGACCACGGTGGGCGGTGTGCACTGCGGGAACAACGTGGCGAACAGCTTTTCATTGCAGTCACGCAGGCTTTGCGGCTTGTTGACGATCAGCACGCCGGCACGTTCGGCCTGCTCCAGCAGGTAGGTGGAGTAGACGAACTCCATGTCGAACGGCGGGTCCTTGCGCATCAGGATCACGTCGAGGTCGCTCAGGGGGCTGTCGATTTCGTCCTGCAGTTCGAACCACTTCTCGGGGTTGGCAAACACCTGCAGCGGGCGCATGCGTGCACGGGCCTCGCCGGCGCCCTGGTAAAGGTCGCGCTGCTCCATATAGAACAGGCTCCAGCCGCGGGCCTGGGCGGCCAGGAGCATGGCCAGCGAGCTGTCCTTTTTATAGGAAATGCTGGCGATAGGGTCCATGACAATGCCGACGCGAACGCTCATGGGGGATTTCCTCTAGCAAAATTGGGGCGCATAAAAGTGACGTCAGAGTGGCGCTGCGGCTGTTGTGGGTCAAGGAAAAACCACCGGGCGGGTGCCTCGATAGATTGCTCCCCGAGACTGTGCTAAAAAGACTGCCACGGCGCAGCAGCCCTTGAATTCCAAGGCCTGCGGCGCTCATCCTGTGCAACATCAGGCAGTACACACCGAAAACCGATTCGCTGTGGCGATGGTAGAGCAGATATGGAACAGCATTCCAACGCCTTGAGAGTGATGGTGATCGACGATTCGAAGACGATCCGCCGCACCGCCGAGACGCTGTTGAAGAACGTGGGCTGCGATGTCATCACGGCCATCGACGGTTTCGATGCCCTGGCCCGGATTGTGGATCATCACCCGCACATTATCTTTGTCGACATCATGATGCCGCGCCTGGATGGCTATCAGACCTGCGCCCTGGTGAAGAACAACCCGGTGTTCAAGTCGATCCCGGTGATCATGCTGTCCTCCAAGGACGGTCTGTTCGACAAGGCCAAGGGGCGCATCGTGGGTGTCGATCAGTTTTTGACCAAGCCTTTCAGCAAGGAAGAACTGCTGAGTGCGATCAAGGCCTATGTGCCCGGGTTCGCCGCAGTGGAACAAGCACACTGACGCCGCCTCACAAGGGCCGGCGCCGACCAATGTAGTGGGGAAAACCATGGCACGTGTTCTGATCGTCGACGATTCGCCGACCGAAATGTACAAACTGACCGGCATGCTGGAAAAGCACGGCCACCAGGTCCTCAAGGCCGAGAACGGCGCCGACGGCGTGGCCCTGGCCCGCCAGGAAAAGCCTGACGCCGTGCTGATGGACATCGTGATGCCGGGCCTCAATGGCTTCCAGGCCACCCGCCAGCTGTCCAAGGAGCCGGAAACCAACGGCATCCCGATCATCATCATTACCACCAAGGATCAGGAGACCGACAAGATCTGGGGCGCACGCCAGGGTGCCAAGGATTACCTGACCAAGCCTGTGGACGAGGAAACCCTGATCGCCACCCTGAACAAGGTGCTGGCCGGCTGACGGCACGCCATCATGACCGAGTCGCAAACCGCCTTCGAGTTGTTGCTGGACATCGACCGCCGCTGCCGCCTGCTGGCCGCCGACCTGCCATCCCAGGAAACCCGCCTGCAACGCTGGAGCGGGATTGGCTTTCGCCTGGGGCAGCATTGGTATGTCGCGCCCATGGGCGAAGTCGCCGAAGTCCTGCATGAGCCGCGTTGCACTTTAATGCCCGGGGTCAAGGCCTGGGTCAGGGGTGTTGCTAACCTGCGCGGGCGTTTGCTGCCGGTGATGGACCTCGGCGGCTTCCTTGGCCTTGAGCTGTCCAAGGCGCGCAAGCAACGGCGGGTGCTGGTGGTGGAATACAACGATCTGTTTGTCGGGCTGTTGGTAGACGAGGTGGTGGGGATGCAGCATTTTGCACAAGACGCCTTGCTGGCGAGCCCCAGCCCCGGCGCGCCATTTATCCAGGGCCAATTCGACGGCGAGCCGCTGTGGCAGGTCTTCAGCCCCTTCGCCCTGGCCCAGGCCCCTGGCTTCATGGATGTCGCCGCATGACCACCGCTACTACGCCCAAACCCCAGGCCGGCTCGCGCAGCCGTTCACAGATCATCGTGCTGTTTATCGCGCTGATCGTATTCATCATGCTGCTGTTCGCCAACTTTGCTTACCTCAACACCCAGTCCACCTACGACAAGCAGTACATCGGCCACGCCGGTGAACTGCGCGTGCTGTCTCAACGCATCGCCAAGAACGCTACCGAGGCCGCCGCCGGCAAGGCCGCCGCATTCAAGCTGTTGGGCGACGCGCGCAACGATTTTGCCCAGCGCTGGGGTTACCTGAAAAAAGGCGACCCGGAAACCGGCCTGCCCGCTGCGCCCAGTGCGGTCCGCGCCGAAATGCGCGCGGTGCAGACGGACTGGGAAGCGCTGTTGAAAAACACCGACGCGATCCTCGCCAGCGAACAGACCGTGCTGTCCCTGCACCAAGTGGCCGCGACCCTCGCCGAAACCGTACCGCAATTGCAGATGGAGTCGGAAAAGGTCGTCGACATCCTGCTGCAACGCGGCGCGCCGGCCAGCCAGGTGGCCTTGGCCCAGCGCCAGTCGCTGCTGGCCGAACGTATCCTGGGCGCGGTCAACACGGTGCTGGCCGGTGACGAAACCGCCGTCCAGGCCGCCGACACCTTTGGCCGCGACGCCAATCGCTTCGGGCAGGTGCTCAATGGCATGCTCAACGGCAACCCCGGGCTGCGCATCACTCAGGTAGAAGACCGCGATGCCCGCGCGCGGCTGGCGGAAATCGCCGAGTTGTTCGAGTTTGTCTCCGGCTCCGTGGATGAAATCCTCGAAACCTCGCCGCAGCTGTTCCAGGTCCGCGCCTCGGCGAGCAATATTTTCAACCTGTCGCAAACCCTGCTCGATGAAGCCTCGCACCTGGCCACCGGTTTTGAAAACCTCGCCAGCGGACGCAGCTTCGACACCATCGGCGGCTATGTGCTGGGCCTGTTGGCGCTGGCCTCGATCATCCTGATCGGCCTGGTGATGGTGCGCGAAACCAACCGCCAACTGCACGAGACCGCCGAGAAGAACGAGCGCAACCAGAACGCGATCATGCGCCTGCTCGATGAAATCGAAGACCTGGCCGACGGCGACCTCACTGTGACCGCCTCGGTGACTGAAGACTTCACCGGCACCATCGCCGACTCCATCAACTATTCCGTGGACCAGCTGCGCGACCTGGTGGCCACCATCAACCTCACCGCCGGGCAAGTGGCGGGTGCCGTGCAAGAGACCCAGGCCACCGCCATGCACCTGGCCCAGGCCTCCGAGCATCAGGCCCAGCAGATCGCCGAAGCCTCCACCGCGATCAACCAGATGGCCCAGTCCATCGACCAGGTGTCGGCCAACGCCGCCGAATCATCGGCGGTGGCGGAACGTTCGGTGGAAATCGCCAACAAAGGCAACGAGGTGGTGCACAACACCATCCACGGCATGGACAACATCCGCGAACAGATCCAGGACACCGCCAAGCGCATCAAGCGCCTGGGCGAGTCGTCCCAGGAGATTGGCGACATCGTCAGCCTGATCGACGACATTGCCGACCAGACCAACATCCTCGCCCTCAACGCCGCGATCCAGGCGAGCATGGCCGGGGATGCCGGGCGCGGCTTTGCGGTGGTGGCCGATGAAGTGCAACGGCTGGCCGAGCGTTCGTCGGCGGCCACCCGGCAGATTGAAACCCTGGTGCGCGCGATCCAGGCCGACACCAACGAAGCCGTCATTTCCATGGAACAGACCACCACCGAAGTGGTGCGCGGTGCACGGCTGGCCCAGGACGCCGGGGTGGCGCTGGAAGAGATCGAAGGCGTATCGAAAACCCTGGCCGCGCTGATCCAGAGCATCTCCAACGCGGCGCAGCAACAGACCTCATCGGCGGGACAGATCTCCCTGACCATGAACGTGATCCAGCAGATCACCACGCAGACGTCATCGGGCTCCACCGCTACCGCCGAAAGCATCGGCAACTTAGCGAAGATGGCCAGCCAGTTGCGCAGGTCGGTGTCGGGTTTCACCCTGCCAGCGGCCAAACAGGCTGATGATTGAAATGCGATCCAAATGTGGGGGGGCTTGCCACCTCCCACACTCGATCTCCATTGGCTTTGAGATCCAGGCAACCCACGAATTCTAAGCGGAGCAGTTATGGTTGATCGGCACGACTACGTGGCCCTCGAATGGGTCAAGGGCGACATTGCCGAAACCCTGAAACAGGCCCGTTCGGCGCTGGATGCATTTGTCGAGACCCACGACGATGGCGTGATCAGCCAGTGCCTGGACGCTATCCACCAGGTACATGGTGCGCTGCAAATGGTCGAGTTCTACGGCGCGGCGCTGCTGGCCGAAGAGATCGAAGAACTGGCCCTGGCGCTCCAGGCCGGGCATGTCGGCCAGCGCGAGGAAAGTATCCGCCTGCTGCAACAGGCCCTGGGCCAACTGCCGTTGTACCTTGACCGGGTGCACAGCGCTCGCCGTGATTTACCGCTGGTGGTGCTGCCGCTGCTCAACGACCTGCGCAGTGCCCACGGCGAAAGCCTGCTGTCGGAAACCAGCTTGTTCAGCCCGCAACTGCTGTCGATTGCGCCGCTTGCCGATGACGCCCTGGCTCAACGCGCGCCGGCCGACCTCCAGGCGCAACTGCGCCAGTGGCATCAACTGTTGCAGCAAGCCCTCGCCGGGCTGCTGCGTGAAGACCACGGGCCGAGCAACCTGGAAGATATGGCGCGGGTGTTCGCGCGCCTTGAGGCGCTGTGCCAGGGCGCGCCGCTGTTGCCGCTGTGGCAAGTGGCGTCGGCGCTGGTCGAGGGCATGCTCACCGGCGTAGTCGCCAACAGCCCGGCGCTGCGCAGCCTGCTCAAGGCCAGCGACAAGCAGCTCAAGCGCCTGCTGGCACAGGGCATCGGCGGGATCAACCAACCCGCACCGGATGAACTGCTCAAGAGCCTGTTGTTTTACGTCGCCAAAGTCACCCGACCGACCCCGCGCATGCAGAGTCTGAAAGAGCGCTACAGCCTGGATGAGGCCTTGCCCGACAGCACGGTGGTGGACGCCGAACGCGCGCGCCTTGCCGGGCCGGATCGCAACGCCATGGGCTCGGTGCTCGGTGCGTTGTGTGAAGAGTTGGTCCGGGTCAAAGAGCGCCTCGACCTGTTCGTGCGCAGCGACCGCCAGCACACGAGCGACCTCGACGCGCTGCTGGCGCCCCTGCGACAGATTGCCGATACCCTCGCGGTGCTGGGGTTTGGCCAGCCGCGCAAAGTCATCATCGACCAGCTGGCCGTGGTATTGAGCCTGGCCCAGGGGCATCGCGAGCCCAACGATGCGGTGTTGATGGACGTCGCCGGCGCGCTGCTCTATGTGGAAGCCACGCTGGCGGGAATGGTCGGCACCGTCGAGCCGGAAGGCCATGAAGAGAGCCGCCTGCCCACCACCGACCTGACCCAGATCCACCAGTTGGTCATCCGCGAATCCTGCCAGTGCCTGCAGCAAGCCAAGGAGCTGGTGATCGACTGTATCGAAGCCGATTGGGACCGCCAGCGCCTGGAATCCCTGCCGGAACTGCTGAGCCAGGTGCGCGGCGCGCTGGCGATGATCCCCTTGCCCCGCGCGGCAAGCCTGATGCGCGGTTGCACCGATTATGTCGACGAACAGTTGATGGTCAACGACAACCCGCCGTCGGAGGTACAACTGGGGCATTTCGCTGACGTGATCAGCAGCCTGGAGTATTACCTCGAGCGCATGCTCCAAGACCCGGACGCCGCCGGTGAACGGGTGTTGGAAATGGCCACCCAAAGCCTGGCTGCGCTGGGCTACCTGCCTGCCGAAAAACCCTGGCGCCAGGCGCTGGCAGCACCCGATGGCGCGCTGTCGAGCGAGGTTGCGCCCAGCCAGTCGCAGTTCGACGCACTGGCCAACCCCACTTCGGGCCTCAATCCGCCGGCCTTGCAACGCCCCGGTAGCCTGCTGCCGCCGCCGGCCGATGAAGCGCCCATCGACGATGAACTGCGCGATGTCTTCCTCGAAGAAACCGAGGAAGTCCTTGAGGTGCTGCACCGTCACCTGCCCAACAGCGCGGACAAAACCGCCCAGGGCGAAATGCGCCGCGCTTTCCACACCCTGAAAGGCAGCGGCCGCATGGTACGCGCCCTGGTGCTGGCGGAGCTGGCCTGGGCCGTGGAAAACCTGCTGAACCGTGTGCTCGAGCGCAGTGTGGCCCTCGGCCCCGAGATCCAACAGGTGCTGGATGACGCCGTGGCCCTGCTGCCGGCATTGATCGCCGACTTCGCGACGGGCGAACAACACCAGCGCGATGAGGTCGACGCCCTGGCCGCCCGCGCCCACGCCTGGGCCAACGGCGCAGGGTCAGGCGCCGAACCCCACGATCCGATGTTGCTGGAGATCTTCCGCAACGAAGCCCAGAGCCATCTGGACAGCCTCAACCACTTCCTGCAACAGGCCGCCGAGCATGTGCCGCTGCAAGTCAGCGATGAACTGCAACGGGCCCTGCACACCCTCAAGGGCAGCGCCTACATGGCTGGCGTGTTGCCCATCGCCGAGCTGGTGCGCCCACTGGATCACCTGACCCGCGAATACAAGGCCCATCGCCTGCCGCTGGACCTGGACGAAGTCGAGTTGCTGCTGGAAGCCGAAGGCCTGTTCCAGCGCGGGTTGCGTCAACTGGACCGCGATCCCCTGGTGCCGATCAAGGGCGCGGATGACTTGATCCGCCGTACCCAGGCCCTGCTCGACCATCAACTGGCCGCGCTGCTCGACGCCCCCAACACGGGGTTGCGGATCAAGCGCGACCCGCAACTGATTGCCAACTTCCTGGCCCAGGGCATGGACATTCTGCTCGACGCCGAAAACCTGCTGCGCCGCTGGCAGCAACACCCCGGCGAACGCCAGGAACTCACCGCGCTGCTGGATGAATTGACCACGTTGGGGGAGGGCGCGCATGTTGCTGACCTGCACGCCATCGATGAACTCTGCGAAGCCTTGCTCGACCTCTACGGCGCCGTGGAAGAAAGCAGCCTGGCGGTCAGCGAACGGTTTTTCCATGAGGCCGAACAGGCCCATGAGGCGCTGATCAGCATGCTCGATCAATTGGCCGCCGGCCAGGAAATCATCCCGGCTCCGGCACGTGTACACGCCCTGCGCGAACTGCTGGACGATGCGCTGGACCCTTCTGCCACCGGCCTGATCAAAAGCGACGGCAGCCGTACCCTGAGCATCTCCGAACTGGGCGCCGCCACCGCGCAACTGCAGGATGAAACGTGGATCGACGATGAACTCGTGGAGATCTTCCTCGAAGAAGCCGTGGATATCCTCGACAGTGCGGGGCAGTCGCTCAAGCGCTGGCTGCTGGAGCCGGACAGTGCCGCGCCGTTGTCGTCCCTGCAGCGCGACCTGCACACCCTCAAGGGCGGCGCGCGCATGGCCGACATCGGACCGGTGGCCGACCTTGCCCATGAATTGGAGTGCGTGTACGAAGGCCTGGTGGATCGGCGCTACAGCTACTCCAGCGAGCTGTCGCAGGTGCTGATGGCCAGCCATGAGCGACTGGCCTTGCAACTGGAGGAACTGCAGCACCATCAACCCTTGAGCGACAGCGCCGAACTGGTCGCCAGGTTGCGCGCGCTACGCCAGGGCGGCATGCCGGCTGCACAGGCCGCTCCACCTGCGGAAACGCCGGGCACCGACCCCGAGTTGCTGGACATCTTCCTCGAAGAAGCCGCCGACATTCTCGACAGCTCCGGCAGCGCCTTGCTGCGCTGGCAGGCCGAGCCGAACAATCGCCAGGAAGTCGAAACCCTGCTGCGCGACCTGCACACCCTCAAGGGCGGCGCGCGCATGGTCGAGATCGGGCCGATCGGTGACCTGGCCCATGAGCTGGAATTTCTCTACGAAGGGCTGTCCGCCGGTTTGCTCGCGCCGTCCGCCGAACTGTTCGCGTTGCTGCAGGGCTGCCACGACCGCCTGGCGCAGATGATCGACGCCGTGGCGGATGGGCTGCCGGTGGGTTCGGTGGACAAGCTCATCGAACGTATCAAAAGCCTGGTGCACCCCAGCGATGAGCCCGTGACGCCCGTGGCGCTGCCCGCAGGCAAGGTCGAAGCGGTGGTTGATCCCGGCGCCGACATGGTGAAGATTTCCGCTGACCTGCTGGACGACCTGGTCAACCTGGCCGGCGAGACCTCGATCTTCCGTGGCCGTATCGAGCAGCAAGTCAACGACGCGCGCATTGCCCTGCATGAGGTGGAAACCACTATCGAACGCATGCGCGACCAACTGCGCCGCCTCGACACCGAAACCCAGGGGCGCATCCTCAGTCGTCAACAGGCCGAGGCCGAGCGCCTGGGCTATGAAGAATTCGACCCGCTGGAAATGGACCGTCATTCGCAGTTGCAGCAACTGTCCCGGGCGCTGTCGGAATCGGCCTCCGACCTGCTCGACCTCAAGGACACCCTCGACCGCCGCAACGAGGACGCCCATGGCCTGTTGCAGCAACAGGCGCGCATCAACACCGAGTTGCAGGAAGGCCTGATGCGCACGCGCATGGTGCCCTTCGAACGCATGCTGCCGCGCCTCAAACGCATCGTGCGCCAGGTGGCGGGCGAGTTGGGCAAGGACGTGGAATTCATCGTCGGCAATGCCGAGGGCGAGATGGACCGCAATGTGCTGGAGCGCATGGCGGCACCGCTGGAACACATGCTGCGCAACGCCGTCGACCATGGCCTGGAGTCCCGCGATGCGCGGCTGTTGGCCGGCAAGCCGGAGAAGGGCCGCATCACCCTGGACCTGACCCACGAAGGCGGCGATATCGTTTTCGACATGCGCGACGACGGTGCCGGCGTGCCCCTGGAAGCGGTGCGGCGCAAGGCGATCAAGCGCGGTTTGCTCGCCCCTCATCAAGAGATGAGCGACCGTGATGTGTTGCAGTTCATCCTGCAGCCGGGGTTCTCCACGGCGGAAAAGATCACGCAGATTTCCGGGCGCGGCGTGGGCATGGACGTGGTGCACGAAGAAGTGCGCCAGCTCGGCGGCTCGATGTTCATTGACTCGACACCGGGGGAGGGCGTGCACTTTCGCATCCGCCTGCCGTTTACCGTGTCGGTCAATCGGGCGTTGATGGTGCACTGCGCGGACGATCAATACGCGATCCCGCTCAACACCATCGAAGGGCTGGTGCGGGTGCTGCCCCATGAGCTGGCGGGGCACTACCAGCAGGATCCGCCGTGTTATGAATATGCCGGCCAACGCTACGAGCTGTTTTACCTGGGTGACCTGCTGCACACCGTCGGTCGCCCGAAATTACTGGGCCAGTATCAACCCGTGCCGGTGTTGCTGGTGCAGTGCAACGAGCGCCGTGTGGCGGTGCATGTGGACGCCATGGCCGGCACCCGGGAGATTGTGGTCAAGGGCCTGGGCCCGCAGTTTTCCGGGGTGCAGGGGTTATCCGGCGCGACCATCCTGGGGGATGGGCGCGTGGTGTTGATCATCGACCTGCTCGCGCACATCCGCGCCCGGCAACCGGCCTTGCCGGCCCAGGCGGTGGATGCTCCGTTGATCCTCAACGACCCGCTGAAAAAGCGCCCGCTGCTGGTGCTGGTGGTGGACGACTCGGTCACCGTGCGCAAAGTCACCAGCCGCCTGTTGGAGCGCAACGGCATGAACGTACTCACCGCCAAGGATGGCATCGACGCCCTTGCCGTGCTCGAGGAACATACCCCCGACCTGATGCTGCTCGACATCGAAATGCCGCGCATGGACGGCTTCGAAGTCGCCATCCAGGTGCGCAACGACCCCCGGCTGATGCGCCTGCCGATCATCATGATCACCTCCCGCACCGGCCAGAAACACCGCGACCGCGCCATGGCCATCGGCGTCAACGACTACCTGGGCAAGCCGTACCAGGAATCGGTGCTGCTCGAAAGCATCGCCTACTGGAGCAAATCCCGTGCTTGACCACCGCACCAGCCAACTCACCGGCCTGCTCCTGCCCCTGGCCGACCGCCACCTGATACTGCCCAACGTCGCCATCGCCGAGTTGATCGACTTCCAACGCGGCGAACCGGCCAGCGATGCGCCGCCGTGGTATTTGCGGCAAGTGACGTGGCGGGATCGGCAAATCCCGTTGATCAGCTTTGAAGCGGCGTGCGGCGAGGCCGGCGTGACCGGCGAACGCTCGCGGATCGTGGTGTTGAATGCACTGGGCGGCCGACCGACGTTGAAGTTTATTGCGCTGGTGATCCAGGGGATTCCACGGTCGTACAAGCTCGATAGCGAATTGAGCTACGTGGACGTGCCGCTGTGCCCGCTGGAACTGGCGGCGGTGCAGGTGGGGGAACATGTGGCTAAGGTGCCGGATTTGATGGGGCTCGAGGCGTTGCTGGTGGAGTCCGGGTTGGCGTGAATCTAAGTCATGTGAGGATCCCCTGTGGGAGGGGCATCTGAATGTGATATTGCGTAGCAGCTGTCGAGCCCCGGCGAGGCTGCGCTTGCGGCCCGTCTGACACACCGCTGACGCAGCCTCGCCAGGGCTCGACAGCTGCTACGCAGGGAGACTTGCTCAAGCTCAATCAATCCGCGCAAACCGCTCAATCAACGGCTGCTCCCGATGCTCGGCCTGCCACAAGTCGTAGGCACTTTGCATCGATAGCCATAGTTGTGCAGTACTTACGCCGGCTCGCTCCAACCGGACGGCAAGGTCCGGGCTGACGGGAGCGTGGCCATGCAAGATCCTTGAAAAAGTTTCGCGGGCAAAGCCAAGACGTTTAGCCATTTCGGTGATGGTGATGCCCAAGGCTGGGACCACGTCCTCAAGCAGAATTTCACCTGGGTGAGGTGGGTTGTGCATACCCATATCGATACCTCTACTCAGTGGTAATCAAGATAATCAACCAGTTCGACCTGATCGTCGAACATCCGAAAAATGATGCGCCAGTTACCACTTATGCTGACTGACCAGTAGTCGATCAGGTCGCCCTTCAAACGGTGGAAGCGCCAGCCGGGCAGATCCAGTGCATCTGGGTGCTCGGCCTTGTCCAGAATGAGCAGCATGCGGCGCAAGCGCTTTGCATGATTTGCGTTGATGCCTCTGGTTGAACCGGTCTCATAGAACGCCCTGAGTCCTTTATGTTTCCAGCTGACGATCATGGCGCGATTGTGATGTGATACATCACGCTCTGCAATGGCCTTGCATCGGGATTAACGATCGGGTTCATGATGCCTGCCCGTAGCTATTCGGAGCGAAAAGGCTAGGGACAACGGTTCCGAGCAACAACCTGAAAAGTCTGTCAGATAATTCTCTTCTGAGTGTCGATGATCGTTCCCACGCTCCGCGTCACCCTATTGCAGGGCTTTGGTCTTGCGCTGGCTGGCGGCTGCGGCTGGGGCTTCGGATTTTTCCTGCAAGATTTTGGGTTATGCATGAACTTGTCGCGTGCAGTCAGCGCGCCTAGTCTTCGTCCCGTCATCGCAAAAAACGGTGACACGGACGTGCAAGTCCGGTTACATGTCGGCGCACCAACGCCCATAGCCATTCAACGGGCGTTTTTTATGCCTGCTGTATTTGTTATGGCGGCTGTGCGTGGGAGATCCTTCGGGGTCTGCCGGGGTCCGATATGCCCGGTCTTGCACACCTGCGCACAGCTGCCACCTTAATTCGCGTGCAAGCGGAAAAGGGCAGTCTCCATCACATATCGGAGTTGTAAATCATGGTTAAACCTACCCCCAATCCGCCCGCAAGCCTCTTCACCGTAAACCCCCCACCAAAACACCGAAACCCTGCTGGTCAACGCCAGCGAAACCCTGTCCTCCCTCAACGCACTCACCTGCAACCTGGCCTTCGACCTGGACACTTCCCAGCGCGCCATCATGCTCGGGATCCAGCAAATGACCGAGTTGGGGCAGTTGCTGGTGGATCGGGCGCTGGAGCAGGTCAGCCCTTCGCTGGAAAAGGTCCCAAACAGGGACTGATCAGCCCCTGTTTGGGACCGCTATCTAACAGGCATCACTGAACAAATGTGGGAGGGGCGGTGCGACGATTCGACTTGCCCCCGATGGCTGAGTGTCAGTTGATACATCACTTAGCTGACCCACCGCCATCGGGGGCAAGTCGAATCGTCGCACCGCCCCTCCCACATTTAGATCATCTTTTGGCTCGGGTCAGCATTTGCTGATGCTCCATTACTCCAACCGTAACGATCCGCCGCCCAGCTTGATTGATGGCCCCCTGAATCACTCCTAAGGTACAGCCCACGACAGCAAACCCGTGGAGCGACCATGACAACAACAATAAACCCCGACTCGCGCTGGACGCGGCGGCGCGACGAGAAGCAGCGGCGGCTGGGGCTGGTCAAAAAAATCGCAGACGGGGCCGTGTTGCCCAGTGACAGGATTGTCGAGGCGCTTGAGGCGCTGATCCTCCCCGGCGACCGCGTGGTGCTGGAAGGCAACAACCAGAAGCAGGCCGACTTCCTCTCGCGCTCCCTGGCCCAGACTGACCCGGCCAAACTCCACGATTTGCACATGATCATGCCCAGCGTCGGGCGGTCCGAGCACCTGGACCTGTTTGAAAAGGGCATCGCGCGCAAGCTGGACTTTTCCTTCGCCGGCACCCAATCCCTGCGCATCAGCCAACTGCTCGAAGACGGCCTGCTGGAAATCGGCGCGATCCACACCTACATCGAGCTCTATGCACGGCTGGTGGTGGACCTGATCCCCAACGTCGTACTGTCCGCCGGTTTCATGGCCGACCGCGCCGGCAATATCTACACCGGCGCCAGCACCGAAGACACCCCGGCGCTGATCGAGCCCGCCGCGTTCAGCGATGGCATCGTGATCGTGCAGGTCAACCAGTTGGTGGATGACGTCAGCGACTTGCCCCGCGTCGACATCCCCGCCAGTTGGGTGGATTTTGTGGTGGTGGCCGACAAGCCGTTCTACATCGAGCCGCTGTTCACCCGCGACCCGCGCCATATCAAGCCGGTGCATGTGTTGATGGCGATGATGGCGATCCGCGGCATCTACGAAAAACACAATGTGCAGTCCCTCAACCACGGCATCGGCTTCAACACCGCCGCCATCGAATTGATCCTGCCCACCTACGGTGAATCCCTGGGCTTGAAGGGCAAGATCTGCCGCAACTGGACCCTCAACCCGCACCCCACGCTGATCCCCGCCATCGAAAGCGGCTGGGTGGAAAGCGTGCATTGCTTCGGCACCGAACTGGGCATGGAGAACTACATCGCCGCGCGCCCGGATGTGTTCTTCACCGGCCGCGACGGTTCGATGCGCTCCAACCGAATGTTCTGCCAGCTGGCCGGCCAATACGCGGTGGACCTGTTTATCGGCGCTACCCTGCAAGTCGACGGCGACGGCCATTCCAGCACCGTGACCCGTGGCCGCCTCGCCGGCTTTGGCGGGGCGCCGAACATGGGCCACGACCCGCGTGGCCGTCGTCACGGTACGCCGGCATGGCTGGACATGCGCCACGGCGACGCGCCGGAAGCGCTGCTGGAGCGCGGCAAAAAGCTTGTGGTGCAGATGGTCGAGACCTTCCAGGAAGGCGGCAAGCCCACCTTCGTCAACACCCTGGATGCGGTCGAAGTGGCGCGCAAAAGCGGCATGCCCCTGGCGCCGATCATGATCTACGGTGACGACGTCACCCACCTGCTCACCGAAGAAGGCATCGCCTACCTGTACAAGGCGCGGTCCCTGGAAGAGCGCCAGGCGATGATCGCCGCCGTCGCCGGGGTCACCGCCATCGGCATGCGCCACAACCCCAAGGACACCGCGCGCATGCGCCGCGAAGGCCTGATCGCCTTGCCCGAAGATTTGGGCATCCGCCGCACCGACGCCACCCGCGAGCTGTTGGCCGCCAAGAGTGTGGCCGACCTGGTGGAGTGGTCCGGTGGCCTGTACAACCCGCCCGCCAAATTCAGGAGCTGGTAAATGCGCGCCCTTAAACTGCACGAACTCAGCCTCGCGGATCGCCTGGCGGATATGGCCGTCGATGCGCTGATCGATGAAGCCGACCTGTCGCCCAAGCCCGCCCTGGTGGACCGTCGCGGCAACGGCGCCCACAGTGATTTGCACCTGGGGCTGATGCACGCCTCGGCGCTGTCGCTGTGGCCGATGTTCAAGGCAATGGCCGAGGCGGCGCTTGAACTCGGTGAAGTCGGCTTGCCCCTGCGCGAAGCCCTCGGCCGTATCGGGCGCGAAGGCGAACAGGCGATGCTCGTCACCACCCACGGCGTGAACACCCATCGCGGTGCGATCTGGGCCCTTGGCCTGCTGACCGCAGCGGCTGCCCTGGAACCGCGAGCCATAACGCTGAACGCCGCCAGACTGGCCCTGCTCAACGACCGTTACGCGCCCCAATCGATGAGCCACGGCGCCCAGGTCGCGCAACGCTACGGCGCACGTGGTGCCCGTGAAGAAGCGCAACTGGGCTTCCCCGCCGTGACCCAACGCGGTCTGCCGCAACTGCGCCAGAGCCGCCGCCAGAACGTCGGTGAACAGAACGCGCGTCTTGACGCCTTGCTCGCGATCATGACCGACCTGGCCGACACCTGCGTGCTCTATCGCGCCGGCCTGGAAGGCCTGCATGCCATGCAGCGCGGTGCCCAGGCCGTGCTCGACGCCGGCGGCAGCGCAAGCCTCGCCGGGCGCCGCCAACTGCATGAGCTGGACCATCAACTGCTGGCCCTGAATGCCTCCCCCGGTGGCGCCGCCGACCTGTTGGCCGCCTGCCTGTTTATCGACCGCCTCGACGGAGCGTTGTGATGGAAACCTTATCCTTTGAATTCCCCGCCGGGCAGCCGCCAACAGGCCGTGCGCTGGTGGGTTGCGTCGGCTCGGGCGACCTGGAAGTGCTGCTGGAGCCGGGCACGGCCGGCACGTTGACCATCCAGGTACAGACCTCGGTGAATGGCGCCGAACAACGCTGGCAGCACCTGTTCGAACGCATTTTCCAAGAGCAGACGCCACCCGCCCTGAACATTGATATCCACGATTTCGGCGCCACCCCAGGCGTGGTGCGTTTGCGCCTGGAACAGGGATTCGAGGAGATCGGCCATGACTGACTTGCTGGCTAAACACAGCTTCGTGGAACTGGGTGCGCGGCAGCGGGCCAAGGCCTTGTTGGATGCCGGCACCTTTCGCGAACTGATCGACCCGTTCCAGAGGGTCATGTCGCCCTGGCTCAGCCGCCAAGGGGTGGTGCCCCAGGCCGATGACGGCGTGGTGATCGCCAAGGGCAGCATCGGCGACTTGCCCGTAGTGATTGCGGCCATTGAAGGTAACTTCCAGGGCGGCAGCCTCGGTGAAGTGGGCGGCGCGAAAATCGCCGGCGCCCTGGAACTGGCCGCCGAAGACAACCGCAAGGGCATCCCGACCCGCGCCGTGCTGCTGCTGGAAACCGGCGGCGTGCGCTTGCAGGAAGCCAACCTCGGCCTGGCCGCGATTGCCGACATACACGCGGCGATTGTCGACCTGCGCCAGTACCAGCCGGTGATCGGCGTGGTGGCGGGCAGCGTTGGCTGTTTCGGTGGCATGTCCATCGCCGCCGGGCTGTGCAGCTACCTCGTCGTCACCCGCGAAGCGCGCCTGGGCCTGAATGGTCCGCAGGTGATCGAACAGGAAGCCGGGTTGGAAGAGTACGACTCCCGCGACCGTCCTTTTATCTGGAGCCTCACGGGCGGCGAACAGCGTTTCAACAGCGGCCTGGCCGACCGTTACGTGGCCGACGATGCGGCGCAGATCCAGCAGACGGTCAGCGCGTTGTTGCAGCAAGGCGTGCCCGCCCAACAACGCAGTCGCCAGGCTGATTATTACCTCACACGCTTGGCCGAGTTGGACGCCGTAGCGCAAATCGACCCGGCGACGGTGCGCGAGCTGTATCAGGGAGAACGCTCATGAGAGGCTTGCAGTGGTTCAACGCATTGAGCGCCGGCGCTCCAGTTGTAGACGATTTGCCGGCGTCGCTGAGGGTGGCCGACGGTGTATTGGGTGAGCAACAGGTGCGCTTTGTCGCCGTGGTGACCGACGCGCAAAACCGCTTCTCTCGGGCGCGCAATGGCGAAGTCGGCCTGCTCGAAGGCTGGGGCCTGGCCAAGGCCGTCGATGAGGCCATCGCCCGCGGCGACAAGCGGCCCATCATCGCCATCGTCGATGTGCCCAGCCAAGCCTATGGCCGTCGCGAAGAAGCCCTCGGCATCCACCAGGCCCTGGCCGCTGCGGCCGACAGCTATGCCCGCGCGCGCCTCGCCGGCCACCCAGTGATTGCGCTGCTGGTGGGCAAGGCCATGTCCGGTGCGTTCCTGGCCCATGGCTACCAGGCCAACCGCCTGATTGCCCTGCGCGACCCCGGCGTAATGGTGCACGCCATGGGCAAGGCCTCGGCCGCGCGGGTGACCCTGCGCAGCGTCGAAGAGCTGGAAGCCCTGGCCGCCAGTGTGCCGCCCATGGCCTATGACATCGACAGCTATGCCAGCCTCGGCTTGCTGTGGGAGACCTTGTCGGTCAGCCAGATTGAACAGCCCACGGCGGACGATGTAGCGCGGGTCAGTGATTGCCTGGTGAATGCGATCAAGGACATCGGCAGCGCCGATCTGCGCGGACGCCTCGGCGCGACTAATCGGGCAGCCTCCAGCCAGGTTCGCCAACTGCTGCGGGAACAATGGTGAACGCCCACGACTTGCTCTGGGGCATGACCCCAGCGCATGCGCCCGCCGATGCACCGGCCTGGGTGCTCGAAGCGCTCGGCGCCGGCCATCCGGTGGTGGTGCGCCGCGCCATTGCCGCGCCGGGGCATGTGGCGGTCGGCGTGCGCGGGCGTTTGCGTGAGCAGCGGTTCGCCGCCGAGATGCCGCTGGCGGCGGTGCAGCGGCGTGTTGCACCGGAAGCCCTGCGCGACGTGGTTTCGTCACGGGATTTACCCGCGCTGCACGCGCTTGCTCAATTGCGTTCGGTGCTGGTGCACGAGGCATGGGGCGTCAGCGGTAGCGCAGGCTTTGAATTGGCCACCGGCATCGAAGCACTGCATGCCCAGAGTGATCTGGATTTGATCCTGCGTACGCCCAAGCGCCTTGAACGCGCCGCTGCCGAGGACCTGCTGGCGAGCCTGGACACGACGGTGTGCCCTGTGGACCTGCAACTGCAAACCCCGTTTGGCGCCGTCGCCTTGCGCGAATGGGCCAGCGGCTCACGCCGTGTGCTGCTGAAAACCACCAGCGGCGCGCATCTTGTGCTCGACCCTTGGCAGGCCGTGGCATGAGCAGCCTGCTGGTGTTTCCAGGGCAGGGCGCTCAGCGACCAGGCATGCTGAAGTCGTTGCCCGAACCTGTGCTGGCAGAAGCCAGCGATGCCCTGGGCGAAGACGTGCGCGTGCTCGATTCCGCGCAAGCCCTGGCCAGTACTCGCGCCGTGCAACTGTGCCTGTTGATCGCCGGCGTCGCCCACGCCCGCCTGTTGGAGCGCACCCCGGATTACGTGGCGGGCCTGTCCATCGGCGCCTACCCGGCTGCGGTCATCGCCGGGGCCCTGGATTTTGCCGATGCGGTAAAGCTTGTGAGCCTGCGCGGCCAACTGATGCAAAACGCTTATCCACACGGCTACGGCATGACCGCGATCATCGGCGTGGAGTTATCCACCGTCGAAACACTCCTCGCCGACATCCACAGCCCTGAAACCCCGGTGTACCTGGCCAATATCAACGCCGATAACCAAAGCGTGATCGCCGGCAGCGACGAGGCCATGAAGCGTGTTGCCGCGCGCATCAAGGGCAACGGCATCGCCAAACGCCTGGCCGTCAGTGTGCCGTCCCATTGCGCGCTGCTGGAGCAGCCGGCCGAGGTCCTGGCCCAGGCATTTGTCCCGCTCAAGGCGCCGCGCATCACCTACCTGAGCAGCACTCGCGCGCGGCCGATCCACAACCCCGAACATCTGCGCGACGACCTGGCCTTCAACATGTGCCGCGTCGTTGACTGGCGCGGCACCGTGCAAAGCGCCTACGAGCGCGGTGTGCGCCTGCAAATCGAACTGCCCCCGGGCGCCGTGCTCACCGGCCTGTCACGCCGCGTGTTCGAACAAGGCACCGTGATCGCCTGCGAAGGCGCACGCCTGGATACCTTGCAGGCCCTGCTGGAAGAGGAGGAGCGCCGCCACCGATAAAGCACCACCCAAGGCTGTCGAAGCACAAAAACAACAATTTCGATCGAGCACTTCGAGGACAACAACAATGATTATTTACGGTGTGGCATTGCTGGCGATCTGCACGCTTGCAGGTGTGATCATGGGCGACATGCTCGGCGTGTTGCTGGGCGTCAAATCCAACGTGGGCGGGGTGGGTATCGCCATGATCCTGCTGATCTGCGCTCGCCTGTGGATGCAAAAACGCGGCGGCATGACCAAGGAGTGCGAGATGGGCGTGGGCTTTTGGGGCGCCATGTATATCCCCGTGGTGGTGGCGATGGCCGCGCAGCAGAACGTCGTAACCGCCCTGCACGGCGGCCCGGTCGCGGTGCTGGCGGCGATTGGTTCGGTGGTGGTCTGTGGTTGCACCATTGCGTTGATCAGCCGTACTCACAAGGGCGAGCCTCTGCCCGCCGAAGAGCCGCTGATCGTGCCTGCGGGAGGTCGCTGATATGTGGGATCTCATCGAAAAAGGCCTGGAACATAACGGCCTGATCACCGCGTTTGCGTTTGTTGGCGTGGTGATGTGGATTTCCGTGGTGCTGTCCAAGCGCCTGACGTTCGGGCGCATCCACGGCTCGGCGATTGCCATCGTCATCGGCCTGGTCCTGGCCTGGGTCGGCGGCACCCTTACCGGCGGGCAAAAAGGCTTGGCCGACCTGGCACTGTTCTCTGGTATTGGCCTGATGGGCGGCGCGATGCTGCGCGACTTCGCCATCGTTGCCACGGCGTTCGAGGTGCAGGCCACCGAGGCGCGCAAGGCCGGGATGATCGGTGTGATTGCGCTGCTGCTGGGCACGATCCTGCCGTTTATCGTCGGCGCCAGCATGGCCTGGGTGTTTGGCTATCGCGACGCGATCAGCATGACCACCATCGGCGCGGGTGCGGTGACCTACATCGTCGGCCCGGTGACCGGTGCGGCGATTGGCGCGACTTCGGATGTGATGGCACTGTCGATTGCGACCGGGTTGATCAAGGCGATCCTGGTGATGGTCGGCACCCCGGTGGCGGCGCGTTGGATGGGCTTGGACAATCCGCGTTCAGCGATGGTGTTCGGTGGCTTGGCCGGCACCGTGAGCGGCGTGACGGCAGGGCTGGCGGCGACGGATCGGCGCTTGGTGCCGTATGGCGCGTTGACGGCGACGTTCCATACCGGGCTTGGGTGTTTGCTGGGGCCTTCGTTGCTGTACTTCATTGTGCGTGGGTTGGTGGGCTGACCTTGAGGGTTGCGGAGTGTCAGGCTGTTCCCTGCCGATTGGCATACATCCGACACTCCGCCAACAACGCGAGTAAATTCGGATCACGCTCCTTGGCCTTCAGGAACACCACCCCGATATGCTGCTGCAACCGATACCTGGGTTGCAGCGGTATCAGCTTCACGCGGTTCTCGTACACCGCCGCGATCCTTCCTGGCAGCAACGCATAACCCACCCCCGAACTGACCATGCTCAGCAGTGTGAAGATGTCATTGACCTGCATCGCCACCTTCGGCTCGAACCCCGCCTGCTTGAATACCCGGTTGCCATCCTGGTGGGTGGCGAAGCCTTGGGTGAGGGTGATGAAGGTGGCGTCGCGGACGTCGGCCAGGTCGATTTCCTGGGCGCGGTCGAAGGGTGAGTCGGCGGGGGTGGCGAGGAAGATGTCGTCGCAGAACAGCTCGATCTGTTCGCAGTCGGGGTCGTTGGCGTGTTCGTCGAGGGAGATGAGGATTGCGTCGACTTCCATGTTCTTGAGCTTGTACAGCAGGTCGAAATTGGAGCCGAGGATCAGGTCGATATTGAGTTCGCTGCGCCTGATCTTCAGGCCCATGATCAATTGCGGCACGGTCTTGACCGTCAGCGAATACAGCGAGCCTAGCTTGAAGCGTTCGGCGGAGAAGCCGGCGGCTTCGCGGGTCAGGCGTACGCTGTCGACCACATCGGCGATGAGTTTCTGTGCGCGTTCTTCCAGCACGTAGGCGCTTTCCAGCGGGGTGAGGTTGCGGCCCTCGTGTTTGAACAGCGGGCAGCGCAAGGCATTTTCCAGCGAGTGGATGGCGCGGTGCACGCTGACATTGCTGGTTTGCAGCTCGGCGGCGGCGCGGGCCAGGTTGCCGGTGCGCATGAATGCCAGGAAGATTTCCAGTTTCTTGAGGGTGAATTCTTCGTCGATCAGCATGGCCGTGGGCTCTTGTTCGAATGCGTCCGATTGTGCCCGCAAAACCCGGCGGCGTCCTCGGAACGTCACAAGTCGCTTGCACTCTTATGCGCAAGGCTGGACGCTTGCCAGCCAGTTCCAGCGGCTACAGGAGGTCAGTGACAGATGTATCACGGGGAACGATTCAACGCCTGGAGCCATTTGCTCGGTGCGGTCGCGGCGTGTATTGGCGCCGTGTGGATGTTGGTGGTGGCGAGCCTGGACGGCAGCCCCTGGAAAATCGTCAGCGTGGCGATTTATGGCTTTACGCTGATGGTGCTGTACAGCGCGTCGACCGTGTACCACAGCGTGCAGGGGCGGCGAAAAGAGATCATGCAGAAGGTCGATCACTTTTCGATCTACTTGCTGATCGCCGGCAGCTACACGCCGTTTTGCCTGGTGACGTTGAGAGGCCCGTGGGGCTGGACGCTGTTCGGCATCGTGTGGGGGCTGGCGGTGATCGGCATCCTGCAGGAGATCAAGCCGCGTTCCGAGGCGCGCATCCTGTCCATCGTGATCTACGCGGTGATGGGCTGGATCGTGCTGGTGGCGGTCAAGCCGCTGATCGCCGCGCTGGGCACCGCCGGGTTTATCTGGCTGGCGGCGGGCGGGGTGCTGTACACCGTCGGCATCATCTTCTTTGCCCTGGAGGATCGCCTGCGGCATTCCCATGGGATCTGGCATTTGTTTGTGATCGGCGGCAGCCTGCTGCATTTCGTGGCGATCATGCACTACGTGTTATAGGCGCTCCAGCAGCTCCTGAGCCCGGTTGCCGAGGATCTGTAGCAGGTTGGCCAGCATATGCGGCGGTGGTTCATTGGCACGGGTCAAGGCGTAGAGGGTGATCGGCAGCGGCGGTGTAAGTGTGCGGATGCAGGTGGTCGCCGTCGATGCGCCGAGGGCGGTAAAGGGGTCGATGACCGTCAAGCCTGCGCCGGACTCCACCATTGCCCGCGCCAGGGAATAGGTTTGCACCGAGATCGTCACCCGAGGCGGCGGGTCGACGCTCTCCAGGTAGTTGTCGAGCTTTGCCGCCAGTGGGTCGGCGCTGGACAGGCCAATCAACGGTGCCCCCGCGAGGTCTGCCAGGGGCAGGGCCTGATGCAGCTCAGCGTCCGGCCAGTAGTTTTTCGACGCCAGGGCCACCAACACACCGTTGGCCAGCACTTGTGTGGTCAACCCGGGATGGCCGGAGAAGCTGAGGGTCAGTGCCAGGTCGATTTCGCGCATCAACAGTTTTTGCACCAGCTCGCGGCTATGGTCGCTGGACAGCTCGCAGGCGATGTCCGGGTAGTCGCGCTTCCATTCCTGAATCGCCGGGGGCAGCAGCGACAGCGCCAATGCCGGGATTGCACCAATCCGCACACTTTGCCCCGGGGCGCGGCGCAGGCTCTTGGCCAGGCGCCGCACGCCTTGCAGGCTCGCGGTGACTTTTTCGACTTCGCTTTCCAGCGCCAGGGCTTCGGGCGTGGGCTGCAATTTGCCGCGTACCCGCAAAAACAGCGGGAAACCCAATTGTAACTCGGCATGTTGCAACACCTTGGTCACCGCCGGTTGGGAGACATGCAGCAACTGCGCGGCGGCGCTGATGGAGCCGGTCTGGCGGATGGCCTGGAAGATTTCGATATGACGCAAGCGCATGGCAGGTCCATAACCTTTGTTTATAGGTGCCCCATCTTTATTCATTGTCGGCGGCCTGTCACCTGCACCTACCCTGGGGCTTTCTTGGATCAAGGGCTGGGGGTGTTGAATGGCCAGGCAGGTTTGCATCATTGGCGGTGGCGTTATCGGCCTGGCGAGTGCCTACGCGTTGGTACGTGCAGGTCATGAAGTGACGGTGATCGACGCGCGTGACACCGTGGGCAGCGAAACCAGCTTCGCCAATGGCGGGCAATTGTCCTACCGCTACGTCGCACCGCTGGCGGATGCGGGAGTGCCGCTACAGGCGATTGGCTGGTTGCTGCGCGGTGACTCGCCACTGAAGCTGCGCCCACGCCTGGACCCCCGACAATGGCGCTGGATGGCTGCGTTCATCGGCGCTTGCCGTGGCTCGGTGAACAAGCGCAACGCCGCCCACTTGCTGCGCCTGGCGAGCCTGAGCCAAAACACCTTGCAGCAATGGCGCGTCGACGATCGCCTGGACACGTTCAATTGGCGGCGTAACGGCAAGCTGGTGACCTTTCGCAATGCCGATACCTTTGAGCGTGCGCGCAGCAAGGTCACCGACATCCTGCAACAACAGGTGCTGTCGGCGCTGGATTGTGCGCGCCTGGAACCGGCGCTGGCGCAGGTGGCGGGTGAGTTTGTCGGTGGTATCTATACGCCCAATGAAGAAGTGGCGGACTGTCATGCCTTCTGCCAACAGCTGGCGGCACGCCTTGAAGCGTCGGGGCGCTGCACCTTTCTGCTGGGGCGCAAGGTCACCAGGATTCGCCATGCCGACGGCGCGGTACAGGCCATCGAGCTGGGCGGCGAAGTGATGCCGGTGGAACACCTGGTGCTGGCGGCCGGTCATCGCGCCGCCGAGTTGGCATTGCCCGGCGTGTCACTGCCACTGTATCCACTCAAGGGCTATAGCCTCAGCGTACCGATTGGCGCACAGCACCAGGCGCCGAATGTGAGCATCACCGACTACGACCGCAAGATGGTCTACGCGCGTATCGGCGAACAGCTGCGGGTGGCGGCCATGGTGGATATCGTCGGCTTTGACGCCAGCCTTGAGCCCAAGCGCCTGGCGCTGATGAAACGCCAGGCGGTCGAGACATTTCCTACCGCTGGCGACTATGCCAATGCTGTGGAATGGGCCGGTATGCGTCCCGCCACCCCGACCGGTGTGCCGCTGATTGGCCCCAGCGTGTATCGCAACCTGTGGCTGAACCTGGGCCACGGCGCCCTCGGCTTTACCCTGGCGTGCGGCAGCGGCCAATTGCTGGCCGAGCTGATCGGCCACCACCTACCTTCCATAGATATGCAGGGCCTGGCGCCCCGCGCCGCGTGAGGATTGACCCATGACCATCAACCGAATCAGCAGCAACGACCGACTGTCCGGCGCCGTCACGTTCAAGGATCTGGTATTCCTTTCGGGCCAGGTGCCCGGCGAAGGCCTGGATGTGGCGACGCAAACCCATGAAGTGCTGGCCAGGATCGATGCGCTGCTGGCCCAGGCCGGCAGTGACAAGGATCATTTGCTCAATGCGACCATTTACTTGAAAGACATCGGCAGCGGTTTCGCGCCGATGAATGAGGTGTGGGCCGCCTGGCTATCGCCCGGGATGGCGCCGACGCGCACTACCCTGCAGGCGGAACTGGCGCGGCCGAGCGTGCTGGTGGAAATCAGCGTGATTGCGGTACGAAAATAACGTCAAAGACCAACGGAGAATAACAATGAAAAAAATCCTGTTGACCGGCTGCACCCTGGGCCTTTTGCTGGGAGTACACGCCCATGCCAACCAGGCGCCGCTGGACGGTACGCTGGGCAAGATCGCCAGTACCAAGTCCATCACCCTGGGTTATCGCGATGCGTCGGTGCCGTTTTCCTACGTGGGGGATCACAGCGGCAAGCCGATGGGCTATTCGGTGGACCTGGCCAGTAAGATCGTCGAGCGTATCCAGCAGAAAACCGGGGTGGCCGACCTTAAGGTGAAGTACAACCTGGTGACCTCTCAAACGCGGATTCCGCTGGTGCAGAACGGCACCGTCGACCTGGAATGCGGCTCCACTGGCGTCACGGCCGAGCGGCAGAAGCAGGTGGCATTTTCCTACGGGTTTATTTACGTGAAAGGCCAGTTGTTGACGGCTAAGGACAGCGGTATCAAGGGCTTCGCCGACCTGGGGGGCAAGAACGTGGTGACTACCGCCGGCACCACCAACGAGCGTTTTCTAAAGAGCTACAACGCCGAGCACAAGAGCAATATGTTCGTGATCAGCGCCAAGGACCACGGCGAGGCGTTCAAGATGCTCGAGACGGGCCGAGCGGCCGCGTTCTATATGGACGATGCATTGCTCTACGGCGAACGTGCCAAGGCCAAGGACCCACACAACTGGGTGGTGGTGGGCGAGGAGCAGTCGCGGGAGATCTACAGCTGCATGGTGCGCAAGGATGATCCGCAGTTTCTCGCGGTGGTCAACGAGACCCTCGGCGACCTGTACCGTTCGGGGGAGATCAACGGGATTTACCAGCGCTGGTTTGAACAGCCGATTCCGCCCAAGGGCTTGAACCTGGAATTCCCGATGACCAGTGAGTTGAAGGCGATCATTGCCAAGCCGATCAGCGATCCGGTGGAGTAAGAAGGGGTAACCCCATCCAAATGTGGGAGGGTTTGCAAAGTGGGTTAGAAGTCGCCCCACAGCTGCTGGGCGACCGCCAATGCCACCACCGGCGCAGTCTCGGTGCGCAACACACGCGGGCCGAGGCGGGCGGCGTGGAAGCCGGCGCCTTGGGCCACTTCGACTTCCCCATCCGTCAATCCACCCTCGGGCCCGATCAGGAACGCCAGGCTCGCAGGTTTGGCATGGCTGACCAGCGGCTCGGCCACCGGGTGCAGCACCAGTTTCAGGTCCGCCTCGACCTGCTTCAACCAGTCCGCCAGCAGCAACGGCGGGTGAATCACCGGTACCGTCGAACGCCCGCACTGCTCGCACGCGCTGATCGCCACCTGGCGCCAGTGCAGCAGGCGTTTGTCGGCGCGTTCGTCCTTCAGGCGCACTTCGCAGCGGTCGCTGAAGATCGGCGTGATGGCGTTGACGCCCAGCTCGGTGGCTTTCTGGATCGCCCAGTCCATGCGTTCGCCCCGGGACAGGCCCTGGCCGAGGTGGATGTGCAGCGGCGATTCGGCCTGGCCGGCGAAGCTTTCGGTCAGTTGCACAGTGACGCGTTTTTTCCCGACTTCCAGCAGGCTGCCCAGGAACTCCTGGCCGGAGCCGTCGAACAATTGCACGGCGTCACCTTCGCCCATGCGCAGCACGCGGCTGATGTAGTGCGCCTGGGCTTCGGGCAGTTCGTGATCGCCGAGGCTCAGCGGGGTGTCGGTGAAAAAGCGGGACAGTCTCATTTTGGTTCTCTGGAAAAAGGTGTAGGTGTGCCGGCAATCAACCCGGATCGCGGAAACCAGGGTGGAAATCCTTCGGCACCGCCACGCTGACTTTGCTGTTGGTGGCGATGTCGATGCCTTCGCTGGCGACTTCGGCGAGGAAGTCGATCTGCTCCGGTGTAATCACATAGGGCGGCAGGAAATACACCACGCTGCCCAACGGCCGCAACAACGCGCCGCGTTCCAGGGCGTGTTCGAACACCTTGAGACCACGGCGCTCCTGCCACGGGTAAGCGGTCTTGGTGGCCTTGTCCTGGACCATCTCGATGGCCAGCACCATGCCGGTCTGGCGTACTTCCGAGACATGCGGATGGTCGACCAGGTGCGCCGTTGCCGTGGCCATGCGCCGCGCCAGGGCCTTGTTGTTTTCGATGACGTTGTCTTCTTCGAAAATATCCAGGGTTGCCAGGGCCGCTGCGCACGCCAGTGGGTTGCCGGTGTAGCTGTGGGAGTGCAGGAAGGCGCGCAGGGTCGGGTAGTCGTCGTAGAACGCGTCATAGACGTCATCGGTGGTGACCACGGCGGCCAACGGCAGGTAGCCGCCGGTCAGGGCCTTGGACAAGCACAGGAAGTCCGGGCGGATGCCGGCCTGTTCACAGGCGAACAGGGTCCCGGTGCGGCCGAAGCCCACGGCGATTTCATCGTGGATCAGGTGCACGCCATAGCGGTCGCAGGCCTCGCGCAGCAGCTTGAGGTACACCGGGTGGTACATGCGCATGCCGCCGGCGCCCTGGATCAGCGGTTCGACGATCACGGCGGCGACGCTGTCGTGGTGCTCGGCCAGGGTCTGTTCCATGGCCAGGAACATCGTGCGCGAGTGTTCTTCCCAGCTCATGCCCTCGGGGCGCAGGTAACAATCCGGGCTCGGCACCTTGATAGTGTCCAGCAGCAGCGCCTTGTAGGTCTCGGTAAACAGCGGCACGTCGCCCACCGACATCGCGGCGATGGTTTCGCCGTGGTAGCTGTTGGTGAGGGTGACGAAGCGTTTTTTGTCCGGCAGGCCACGGTTGAGCCAATAGTGGAAGCTCATCTTCAGCGCGACTTCGATGCACGACGAACCGTTATCGGCATAGAAGCAGCGGGTCAGGCCCTCGGGGGTCATCTTGACCAGGCGCTCGGACAGCTCGATCACCGGCTGGTGGCTGAAACCGGCGAGGATCACGTGTTCCAACTGGTCGACCTGGTCCTTGATGCGCTGGTTGATGCGCGGGTTGGCGTGGCCGAACACGTTGACCCACCAGGAGCTGACGGCGTCGAGGTAGCGCTTGCCTTCGAAGTCTTCCAGCCAGACGCCTTCACCGCGTTTGATCGGGATCAGCGGCAGTTGCTGGTGGTCTTTCATCTGGGTGCAGGGATGCCACAGCACCGCGAGGTCGCGTTGCATCCACTGGTTGTTCAAGCCCATCGGTGATCTCCTCGAAGCGGTCCTGCGAGCGGCGCAGGTGAAACAATCGCGCAAGCCTATGCAATGGTGGCCCCGGTCACAAGCCATTGTGGGGAATTCGGAGTAAACGTAGGACGGACTGTCACGTTTCTTAGGAATAGTCCTTAATCCTTGGTTAACTTATTGTGCATACGCTCTTGATCGTATTTCTCGATATTTCAAAGCAAAATTTTCCGCTTTAATTCGATAGGTAAATCGCTAGTCTTGGGCGCAGCTCTTACGGGATTAAGTACATGCAGCTACGTAACTCACCGGCCCGTTATGGCTGGGTCAGTATGGTTTTGCACTGGGGCGTGGCCCTGGTGGTGTTCGGCCTGTTCGCCCTGGGCTTGTGGATGGTGGGCCTGGACTACTACAGCGCCTGGCGCAAGGAAGCACCGGACCTGCACAAGAGCATCGGCATCACGCTGTTCGCCATCATGCTGGTGCGTATTGTCTGGCGCCTGATCAGCCCACCGCCTCCGCCGCTGGCCAGTTACAGTCGCTTGACCCGTATCGGTGCCGCGTTCGGCCACGCGTTCCTTTATCTCGGGCTGTTTGCCGTGATGATCGCCGGTTACCTGATTTCCACCGCAGACGGTGTCGGTATCCCGGTGTTTGGCCTGTTTGAAATTCCTGCCGTGGTTTCCGGTCTACCGGACCAGGCAGACACCGCTGGCGTGGTGCACCTGTACCTCGCCTGGGTGTTGGTAGTCTTCGCCGGCTTGCACGGCGTGGCTGCGTTGAAACACCACTTTATCGATCGTGATGCGACCCTCTCGCGAATGCTGGGGCGCAAAGCCTGATGTTCAACCTCGACTCACAAGGAATAGAAAGCATGTTGAAAAAGACCCTCGCGGCTCTGGCAATCGGTACAGCGCTGCTGTCTGCAGGTCAGGTGATGGCTGCCGACTACAAGATCGACAAGGAAGGCCAGCACGCCTTCATCGACTGGAAAATCAGCCACCTGGGCTACAGCTACATCCACGGTACCTTCAAGGACTGGGATGGTACGTTCAGCTGGGATGCCGCCAAGCCTGAAGCCAGCAAAATCGCGGTCGACGTGAAAACCGCCAGCCTGTGGTCCAACCACGCCGAACGTGACAAGCACATCGCCAGCAAGGACTTCCTGGATGTCGGCAAGTTCGCCGATGCCAAGTTTGTCTCCACTGCGGTTAAATCCACCGGCGAGAAAACCGCTGATGTGACCGGCGACCTGACCTTCCACGGCGTGACCAAGCCTGTGACCTTCAAGGCCACGTTCAACGGTGAAGGCAAGGATCCATGGGGCGGCGAACGTGCCGGCTTCAACGCCAAGACCACGCTGAACCTGAACGACTTCGGCATCAAGGGCCCAGGCCCGACTTCCCAGACTGTCGACCTGGACATCTCGCTGGAAGGCGTCAAGCAGAAGTAATTTCTGTCCGCACACAAAAAACCGGATCTCAGCATCCGGTTTTTTTGTGCCTGCGTTTATTTCCTGTAGTGAGCGAGCTTGCTCGCGCTGGGGCGCGAAGCGGCCCTAATCAGATACACCATGATTCTTCTGGCAGAACACGGTGACAGGTGTTGGGGCTGCTGCGCAGCCCAGCGCGAGCAAGCTCGCTCACCACAGCAAGCTCGCTCATATCAGGGAACGTGTGGGGAGGAGATAAAAAACGCCCCGCATCTTTCGATGCGGGGCATTTTTCAAGGCGCTTTGAAACTCAGCGGTTGCGGGTCAGCAATGCCGGTTTTTCACCACGAGGACGGCCTGGCAGTTGATCCAACTGCTCGGGTGTCGGGAAGCGGTCGGCTTTCGACTCCTTGTGGATGATCTTCGGCGCCGGGCCACCGCGCGGGTTCTGCACGGCGGGCTCGGACAAACGTGGCTGGTCGTCACGGGCCGGGCGGCGGTTGTTGTTGCGCGAATCTTCGCGACGCGCCTGGCCGTCACGCGGTGCACCGTTACGCGGGCCGCTGCGCTTGGCCGGCGGGGTGCCGGTCGTGCCGCCGCTGCTGTTGCGCGGGCCGTTCTGACGACCGCCCTGAGGCTGGCCACCACGTGGAGCACCAGTGCCGGCAGCTGCGCCCGGCGCCGGAGCACCTGGACGACGGCCACGGCCTTGGGCCGGTTTGGCCTGGGGCACGTAGTCAACGCGGTTACCGAAGTTATCCACGTCGTCGTCGAGGAATTCGTCCGGGGCGCGGTCGGCTGCGGCACGTGGGGGCTGGCTCGGCTGGCGCTGTTCGCGGGCCGGGGTGCCTTCACGGGGCTTCTGCTCACGGGCCGGGCGTTCGCCACGGCCGTTGGTTGGCGCTTTTTCCTTGCCGCCCTTGTCCTTGCCCTTGTCGCGACGACCACCGCCACCACCGCCGCCGTTCGGGCCATCGCCCTTCGGACCGCGTGGGTTGCGTGGGTTACGCACGTCCGGACGTTCGCGCACTTCAGGCTTTTCGGCCTCAACGGCGCTGGCATCGAAGCCCATCAGGTCGCCATCGGCGATTTTCTGCTTGGTCATGCGTTCGATGCTTTTCAGCAGTTTCTCTTCGTCCGGGGCAACCAGGGAAATGGCTTCACCCGAACGCCCGGCACGGCCGGTACGGCCGATACGGTGCACGTAGTCCTCGTCGACGTTTGGCAGCTCGAAGTTGACCACGTGTGGCAACTGGTCGATGTCCAGGCCGCGGGCGGCGATATCGGTGGCGACCAGGATGCGCACTTCACCGGCCTTGAAGTCGGCCAGGGCCTTGGTGCGGGCGTTCTGGCTCTTGTTGCCGTGGATGGCGACGGCGGTGAGGCCGTGCTTGTCCAGGTACTCGGCCAGGCGGTTGGCGCCGTGTTTGGTGCGGGTGAACACCAGCACCTGTTCCCAGGCGCCGGCGGTGATCAGGTGCGCCAGCAATGAACGCTTGTGGCTGGCGGCCAGGCGGAATACGCGTTGCTCGATACGCTCGACCGTGGTGTTCGGCGGCGTGACTTCGATGCGTTCCGGGTTGTGCAGCAGCTTGCCGGCCAGGGCGGTGATGTCGTTGGAGAACGTTGCCGAGAACAGCAGGTTCTGACGTTTGGCCGGCAGGCGGGCGAGGACCTTCTTCACGTCATGGACAAAGCCCATGTCGAGCATGCGGTCGGCTTCGTCCAGCACGAGGATTTCCACGTGGGACAAATCAACGCTGCCTTGGCCGCACAGGTCGAGCAAACGACCGGGGCACGCCACCAGCACGTCAACACCACGGGACATGGCCTGAACCTGTGGGTTCATGCCGACGCCGCCGAAGATGCAGGCGCTGACGAACTTCAGGTCGCGGGCATACAGCTTGAAGCTGTCGTGCACCTGGGCGGCGAGTTCGCGGGTAGGGGTCAGGACCAGTACGCGCGGTTGGCGCGGGCCGTGACGCTGGGATTTGTCCGGATGACCGTTGGGGAACAACCGCTCCAGAATCGGGAGGGCGAAGCCGCCGGTTTTACCCGTACCTGTCTGAGCCGCAACCATCAGGTCGCGACCTTGCAACACGGCGGGAATAGCCCGCTGTTGCACCGGAGTAGGCTCGGTATAGCCCGCTGCCTCGATGGCGCGGACTAAAGCCTCGGAGAGACCGAGGGAAGCAAAGGACATGAGTAATCCTGTTTTAGTTAGGGCTTGGCCCAGAGGGATAATCTTGCCGGGCGCGAATGGCGCTTAGGGGAGCGCAATCCCGTCCGGTCCTGCTGCGTCTGGCGGGCACTCCACCGGCTCGCGCGGGCTGAAAGCTGCGCAGTAGCGGGGTTGGGTGCCTTTTTCAGGACCTCAGCGGCCGGGCGTAAGCCTGGCGGAAAGGCCGGAGTATAACAGAGCAATCACTGTGCGCCGCTTTCCTGCTGCTCAACGGTGTGTCCGGACGCTGTTTTGGCTTGGGTTCCACCATATTTGGCGCTTAAGACGGCGTAGGCCGGCTCCTGTTTGAAACGCTTGAGTTCGGCGGCAAAGCGTTGCACCAGCAGGTCCATCCCCGCGCCACGGCGTACGGCGAGGTACTGCTGCTGGCGGCTGACCACGACGGGGGCCTGGCTGACCTTGCCTTCCAGGCCCAGGGCCTTGATCACATGCTGGCCGACCCGGCGGTCGGTGATCAGCAGGTCGATGCGTCCCAACAGCAATTTACCGAAGTTGGCCTCGTGGCTGGGGGCCGGCTCGCGGCTGAACCGGGTGGAGTCGCTGAATGGCGCGCCGTACAGATAGCCTGGCGACGTGCCGACAGTGAGGCCGTCCAGCTCGTCGAGGCCTTGGACCGGGTGAGGGCGTGCGTTGGCGTAGAACATCACGAATTCCACTTCCGACAACGGTTCGCTGGGGTACAGCAGCAGTGCGTCGCGTTCGTGGCTGTGGAAAATATCCAGTGCGCCATCGGCATGGCCCTGATCGAGCATGGCCAGGCAGCGCTTCCAGGGCAGGAACTGCCATTGCACATCGACCCCCAGGCGCTGGAACACGATCACCGTGGTTTCGTAGTCCAGCCCGCGCATGGCGCCGTGTTCCTCATACACGTAAGGCGCCCAGGGCTCGGTGACAATGCGCAATTTCTCGCCATAAGCGGCCAGGCTCAAGCAAGTAAAAAGCGCAACGGTCAACAGCTTCAGAATGACGGGCATGCCCCGAGGTTACGACGCCCGTGCGCTAAAGAGAAGCGCTGGCACACCCATCTGCGGGCGACGCTATTTTGTCGGTGAGGTCATCAGGTGTTCATAGATGGCTGCACGTCGCTCGCCCAGAATCAGGCGCACCACTGGGTTGGCGAACCAATGTTCGAGCTGGTGCGCATCGACCGGGCTTTTTTGCCGCTCTTCCTGATTCTGCAGGGCCTTTTCCCACCAAATCGGGCCACAGGCCTGGTCGAATTCATTTTCGTGCTCGTAGCAGCCGTAGAGGATTTCGCGGATGAACTGCTGCTTGCGTTTGGGCAAGGCCAGGGTGATCAGCTTGTACATCAAGCGTTGCAGTCGGGGCGGGCGGGGCAGGTGGGCAGACACATTGCGGGTGTCGGCCAGGGCTTTGGCGCAGATAGGGTCTGCGGCGTGCTTGGTGACCCACGCCTTGACCTTGGCCCGGAACAACTGCTTGCGGCTCCAGTAGTGGTGGATCAGGTCGGGGCACTGGCGCACATTGAGCGTACGGTAAGCGGCCACCGACAGGCAGAACTCTTCCAGGGTGTAGGCACCGTGGGCCATCGGGAACAGCTCGTCCATCAACTCGATCGAGCGATCAAGGATGTGCGCATCTTGCCGGGTCAGGCCCATGACGCCGGAGTTGAGCAGCCACATGTCGTCGTCGGCCAGGCCTTTGTCTGCAAGGTGCCTGGCCAGTGCTTCATACAGCACGCTTTCGCGGTTGTCGCCGTACTTGGCGTGGAAGGCATTGCACAGCACGGTGTCGGGCGCGACACGTTCGAACAGCGCCATGGGCGAGTCGTGAAAAAAGGTGTCGGTGTCGATCAACAGCGCCCGTTCCGCTGTTTCCAGCACCTGGCGCAACAGCACGTGCTTGGTGCGGAAATGGTAGCCGTGGGGCTCGCTCCAGCGTTTGCGCGTGGCGTCGTCCAGGGTGTGAACCTGTACCGGCAAGCCGCGATAGGGGGCCGGATTGTCGCTGAACACCTGGATGTCCAATGGCATGTCCTGGGGGCCGCCCAGGTGGGCCAGGGCACTGGCGATGCTGAATACGGCTTCCTGATGATAGGTCTCGGCGCCGAATACCAGGTACACCAGTTGCGGGCGGGGAGTCGGGGACGCTGTATTCATGTACTGCAGGCTTCCTTTCCAGGGGGTATGTAGACGAAAAAAGCCCCCGTGATAACGAGGGCTGGGTACAGCGATTAAACCGGCCTAGCGTGGCAGTTTAAGGTTGTTCCAGATCGCGAGGCTTGGTTCAGCCTGGTTCAGGGTATAGAAGTGCAGGCCTGGCGCGCCACCTTGCAACAATTCTTCACACATATTGCTGATCACCTGTTCGCCGAACGCCTGGATGCTCTTGACGTCGTCGCCATAGGCTTCCAGTTGCTTGCGCACCCAACGTGGGATTTCAGCACCGCAGGCGTCGGAGAAGCGCGCCAGCTTGCTGTAGTTGGTGATCGGCATGATGCCCGGCACGATCGGGATGTTCACGCCCATGGCGCGTACACGCTCGACGAAGTAGAAATAGCTGTCGGCGTTGAAGAAGTACTGGGTGATCGCACTATTGGCGCCGGCGTTGGCCTTGCGCACGAAGTTCTGCAGATCGTCTTCGAAATTACGCGCCTGGGGGTGCATCTCCGGGTAGGCGGCCACTTCGATATGGAAGTGATCGCCGCTTTCTTCGCGAATGAAGCTCACCAGGTCATTGGCGTAGCGCAGCTCACCGCTGGCCATGCCCATGCCGGACGGCAAGTCGCCACGCAGGGCAACGATGCGCTTGATGCCGGCGGCCTTGTATTGGGTCAGCAGGCCGCGCAGGTCGGCCTTGCTGTCGCCCACGCAGGACAAATGCGGAGCGGCGGGAATTTTGACTTCGCTTTCAAGCTGCAACACGGTGTTGATCGTACGATCACGCGTCGAACCGCCGGCGCCGTAGGTGCAGGAGAAGAAGTCGGGGTTGTAGCTGGCCAACTGCTTGGCAGTCGCCATCAGTTTTTCATGCCCAGCATCGGTCTTGGTGGGGAAGAACTCGAAGCTGTAGCGACGGTCTTGGGACATGGTCATACCCTTTGAAACTCAGAAGCCGACTGTGCAACCCATCTGCACTGTAGGAGCGAGCTTGCTCGCGAAGAACGTCAACGATAACGCGTAGAAACAGGATGTACGCGGTGTCCTTGAGTTTTTCGCGAGCAAGCTCGCTCCCACAGGTAGAGCAGGTTGGGCTGATTACTTAGTAGCGGTAAGCGTGCGGCTTGAACGGACCTTCGACGGTCACGCCGATGTAGTCGGCCTGGGTCTTGGTCAGCTGAGTTACCACGCCACCGAAGCCGCGGACCATTTCCAGGGCCACTTCTTCGTCGAGTTTCTTCGGCAGTACTTCCACGGTCAGGCGCTCGGCTTTCTGGGCTGGCGACAGGTCGGCGTATTTCTGGCCGAACAGGAAGATCTGGGCCAGTACCTGGTTGGCGAACGAGCCGTCCATGATGCGGCTTGGGTGGCCGGTGGCGTTGCCCAGGTTAACCAGGCGGCCTTCGGCCAGCAGGATCAGGTAGTCGTCGTTCTGTGGGTCGAAAGCGCCAGCGCCGGTACGGTGAACCTTGTGTACCTGCGGCTTCACTTCTTCCCACGCCCAGTTCTTGCGCATGAAAGCGGTGTCGATCTCGTTGTCGAAGTGACCGATGTTGCACACCACGGCGCGCTTCTTCAGGGCCTTGAGCATGTTGGCATCGCAGACGTTGACGTTACCGGTGGTGGTCACGATCAGGTCGATCTTGCCCAGCAGGGCCTTGTCGATGCTGGCTTCGGTGCCGTCATTGACGCCATCGATGAACGGCGAAACCACTTCGAAACCGTCCATGCAGGCTTGCATGGCGCAGATCGGGTCGACTTCGGAGACTTTGACGATCATGCCTTCCTGGCGCAGGGATTGGGAAGAACCCTTGCCCACGTCGCCGTAGCCGATCACCAGGGCTTGCTTGCCCGACAGCAGGTGGTCGGTGCCGCGCTTGATGGCATCGTTCAGGCTGTGACGGCAGCCGTACTTGTTGTCGTTCTTGCTCTTGGTCACCGAGTCGTTGACGTTGATGGCCGGGATTTTCAGCTCGCCCTTGGCCAGCATGTCCAGCAGGCGGTGCACGCCGGTGGTGGTTTCTTCGGTCACGCCGTGGACGCGGTCGAGGATCTGTGGGTACTTCTTGTGCAGCAGCTCGGTCAGGTCGCCGCCGTCGTCGAGGATCATGTTGGCATCCCAAGGCGCGCCATCTTTAAGGATGGTTTGCTCCAGGCACCACTCGTACTCTTCTTCGGTCTCGCCTTTCCAGGCGAATACCGGGATACCGGCAGCGGCGATGGCGGCAGCGGCCTGGTCTTGCGTCGAGAAGATGTTGCAGGACGACCAACGCACTTCGGCACCCAGGGCAACCAGGGTTTCGATCAGCACGGCAGTCTGGATGGTCATGTGGATGCAGCCGAGAATCTTCGCGCCCTTGAGCGGTTGCTCAGCGGCATACTTGCGACGCAGGCCCATCAGGGCTGGCATTTCGGATTCGGCGATAAAGGTTTCGCGACGGCCCCAGGCAGCGAGGGACATGTCGGCGACTTTGTAGTCGTTGAAATCTGCAGGCGTAATTACAGCGCTCATTAAGAGCCTCCATTCGTAGTGTGCGAATGGGCGCCGTTGTGCGTTTAGTATCAGGCCAGGGCAACCAGGCCGGACAACGCCCCATCCGAGCCTGACAGGTTGAACCTGCTGCAGCGCCCCTCGGACAGGTGGCGGGAGAAACGGTATCAACTGAAGATGACCGTTTTGAAGCGGGGCGATTATAGCCGTGTACGCGGCACTTCCCAAGCCTTTCTGTCGGCCATATGAAGATCGCACATGGGGTTGATAGGCAATGGCGCATAGAGCTTGGGGGCGGGCTCTGCCATGATGTTGCCCATCATTCGGCAAGACGCTTTGGAGTGACCATGAACTTCCACACCCGCAAATGGGTAAAACCTGAAGACCTCAACCCCAACGGCACCCTGTTCGGTGGCAGCCTGCTGCGCTGGATCGACGAAGAAGCGGCCATCTATGCCATCGTCCAACTGGGCAACCAGCGCGTGGTGACCAAGTACATCTCCGAAATCAACTTTGTCAGCGCCTCGCGCCAGGGCGACATCATCGAACTCGGGATCACTGCTACCGAGTTTGGCCGCACCTCCATCACCCTGACCTGTGAAGTGCGCAACAAGATCACCCGCAAAAGCATCCTCACCGTGGAAAAAATGGTCTTCGTCAACCTTGGCGAGGACGGTTTGCCCGCACCTCATGGGCGCACCGAGATCAAGTACGTCAAGGACCAGTTCCAGGAAGATGGCATCCGCGAGTAAACCTGCGCCGGGCCAGTGAACGCTCTTGATCAACCATAGGTCGTACCTGAACATCGCCCCCCGTTCAGGTACCACCATGGCCACGCAAGAAGACGGCAAGACCCCGAACCTGTCCCAGGAAGAGCAGCAGGACGTCGACAAGAACCAGCCGCCCCGCGCGGCGGTGCTGCATGAAATTATCCGCACCCAGGGCGATCAGGAGTTGGAGCGCAGCGTCGCCGCCTTGTGGTGGTCGGCATTGGCAGCCGGCCTGACCATGGGCCTGTCATTGATGGCCATGGGGCTGCTCAATTCACGCCTTCCGGACGGAGAGGCCTTCAAGGTGATCGCCAGCTTCGGCTACTGCGCAGGCTTTCTCGCGGTGATCCTGGCGCGCCAGCAACTGTTCACCGAAAACACCCTGACCGCCGTGCTGCCGGTGATGAGCAAGCCAACCCTGGCAAATGCCGGGCGCCTGTTGCGGCTGTGGTCGGTGGTGCTGGTGGGCAACCTCTGCGGCACGCTGTTGGTGGCGTATGTGATGCTGCATCTGCCGATCTTCGACACCAAGACCGACCTGGCCTTCCTCGAAATCGGGCGCAAGATCATGGAAAACGACGCCAGCCAGATGTTCGCCAAGGGCATCGTCTCCGGCTGGATGATCGCCACCATGGTGTGGATGATCCCGTCGATGGAAAGCGCCAAGATGTGGATCATCATTCTGATCACCTACCTGATGGCCCTGGGGGATTTCACCCATATCGTGGTGGGTTCGGCGGAAGTGTCGTACCTGGTGTTTGCCGGCGAGCTGCCGTGGAAGGATTTCTGGCTGGTGTTTGCCGGCCCCACACTGGCCGGCAATATCATCGGTGGCAGCTTTATCTTTGCGTTGATCAGTCATGCGCAGATTCGCAGCGAAAGCAAGGCACCTTCTGCTACTCACTCCGGCGCACGGGAGCAGCTTTCCCAGAGTAAGAAAAAGGCCTGATCTCGCCCCGCAAAGACTCAAACGGGTTCTTTGCGAGGCACCTGGACCAGGACTTTCAGACTTTGAGCGACGCGCTGGCAGACTCGGTGGCAATTGTGCGGTCAGGTGCATTCAGCCGACCCTCCCACCGGGCAATAACCAATGGCGCCAGCGCGTTGCCCAGCACATTCAATGCTGTGACCGGCATATCCATCAGGCGATACACGCCTGCAATGATCGCCACTCCTTCCACGGGCAGACCCGCGGCGGTCAAGGTCGCGGTAAGGATGATAAACATGAAGCCCGGTACGCCCGCCGCGCCCTTTGATGTCAACACCATGATCAATACCAGCATTCCCTGATCAGCCAGGCTCAAGTCAATGCCATACGCCTGGGCGATGAACAACGTGCCCAACGCAGCAAAAAGCGAAGCGCCATCCAGGTTGAACGAGTAGCCCAGCGGGATAACCATGCTGGTAATAGGGCGCGGGGCGCCGTAGCGCTCCATTTTTTCGATCAATTGAGGCATGACTGTTGCTGACGCAGCGCTGCTATAGGCCAGCAATAATTCACTGCGTATCTCCCGCACCAAGTGGAAAAAGCCGACCCCCGCCAATCGTGCAACTGCTCCCAATACGCACAATGCAAATAACAGCACTGCGACATAAGTCGTGCCGATCAGTTTGGCCAGCGGCAGCAAGGCACTGAGGCCAAAGCTGGCGACGGTGACTGCGATCAGCCCGAAAATGCCGATTGGTGAGTAATGCATGACCAGATGGGTGACTTTGAACATGGTGTCGGAGATGGCCTGCATCACACCGATCAGGGGGGCCTTGCGCTGCTCGGGCAGCATAGACAAGGCGCAGCCGAACAGGATGGCGAAAAACAGCACGGAGAGCAGCTTGCCCTGCGACATGGCCAAGACGATGTTATCCGGCACAATCGCCAATAGCGTTTGCCCCAGATTCTGCGTTTTGCCGTAGGCGGCCAGTTCTGTTACTGGCGTCTGCAACGTACTGCCAAATTCGGCACCTGAGCCGGGCTCGACGACGTTTCCAACGATCAGACCAAAGACGATTGCAACACTGGTGATCGTGAAGAAGTAAACGAAGGTCTTCACGCCGACGCGTCCCAAGGCGGCAGGATTTCCCATGCCGGCAATGCCGACTGTCATGCAAGCGAAGACCAGAGGCACGACGATCATCTTCATCAGCTTGATAAACAAGTCGCCTGCCGGTTGCAGCAGATTGTCGATGAACCAGATCTTGTGTTCGGGAAACTGGTTGAGAAGGATGCCGACGATTATCCCGGCGGCCAGACCGATCATGATACGGGTGACAAGGCTGGATGGTTTTTTGGTGGTCATGTGGGTGCCCCTTATTGTTGTAGATATCAGGGATTTATTGAGCGAACAGCCCGGCGAAGTCCTTGAACCCTTTCACCTCGATGGGGTTGCCGCTGGGGTCAAGGAAAAACATCGTGCGTTGCTCGCCTGGCTCGCCAGCGAAGCGGATCACGGGCGGAATCTCGAAACATGTGCCCAGGTGGGCAAGCCGTTCGGCAAGCGTCAACCATTCCTCAAGCGGTAACACCACGCCGAGATGCGGCATCAGGACATGATGCTCACCGACCAGCCCGGTACGCGTGGTGGGAAACGGCGTCCCCAGGTGCAGTGAAAGCTGGTTCCCGAAAAAATCGAAGTCGATCCAGGTCTCGCTGCTACGGCCTTCCGTGCAGCCCAAAACATCTCGATAAAAAATGCGCGCCTGATTTAGGTCGTAAACATGATATGCAGCGTGGAAAGGTCTGTTCATGGGAGGGATCTCTGTGTGGGAGAGCCCTCAAATTAAACAGGCCGTGTACCCGGGTAAAACGGGTTCGCCTTGGTCTGAGCGAAAGGAAAACTTATGGATGTTCGATTCCTGAGAAGTCTGGTCGCCGTCATTGAAGCCGGCTCCATTGCAGCGGCCGCGCGACGTGAAAACCGTACCGCAGCGGCGATCAGCCAGCGGGTCAAGGCGCTTGAGCGGACGCTGGGGTGCACGCTGCTTATGCGCACTGCGCATGCCGCGTGGCCCTCGGACCAATGCCTATTGTTGTTACCAAAAATTCAAGCAGTCATTGAGCAGGCGCGCGAGTTGCAGGAGGACCTGAGCCAGGATGGCTTGTCGGGAGAGATCAAGATCGGTGCCATTTCGACGGCATTGACCGGCGTCTTGCCGGGGGCGATAGAGCGACTGGCGTTGTCGGCACCTGGGCTGAGGCTGAAGATCACACCGGGAGACTCCAGAAGCCTCTATGAGAGATTGCTGGCCCAGGAGCTGGACGCGGCGATTCTTGTCAGGCCACCCTTTCAGCCACCCAAGGCTTTGGCGACGACCTTGTTGCGGGCTGAACCTCTGATTCTGATTGCCCCCGCTGAGTGGGGCACGCAAACGTTAGAAGCATTGCTGCGCGAGCGATCATTCATTCGCTACGACGCTCGCTCGTGGGGTGGGCAGATTGCCCAGCGTTTCCTCGATGAACAGTCCTTTGATCCGCAGGTGTTGTGTGAGCTGGATGCCTTGGAAACCATCGTCATGTTGGTCGCCCAAGGCATGGGTGTATCACTGGTACCGCAGTGGGCAGGGATGTCTCGCAATGGCCTGTGTGTCTTGCCGGTCGACGACGCGCCGCGCTATGCGCGGGATCTGGTCGTCATGCATAGCTCGACGCCGCGCCGCCCACTGGCGATGCGGCACTTGCTTGAACACCTGTGCAATTGCAGTGCACCCGTAGGCAAACGTGTGGTGTAGCGAGGTAAATCCTCACCGCTTCACTGAGGCTCGGCTACGCGCTTTACGACTCGGCCAATGGTCAAGCCCTGCACCAGGATCGACGACAGCACCACGATGTAGGTGATGCTCAGCAGCAGATCGCGCTCCGGGCCCAGCGGCAGGGCCAGCGCTAGAGCCACCGAGACCCCGCCGCGCAGGCCGCCCCAGGTCAGGATACGGATGGTGCCGCGCGGCACCGTACGCCAGCGGCGCAGCAACAGGATCGCCGGCGCCACGGTCAGCAGGCGCGACAGCAGGATCGCCACCGCCAGCAAACCGGCCGCGAACACGTGCAGCCAGTTGAACGGCAACAGCAGCAGCTCCATGCCGATCAGCGCAAACAGCAGCGCGTTGAGCATGTCGTCCAGCAATTCCCAGAAGCCGTCCAGGTAGCGCCGGGTCATGTCGTTCATCGCCAGCTTGCGTCCCAGGTTGCCGATGATCAGCCCGGCCACCACCATCGCGATCGGTGCGGAGACGTGCAGTTCGGTGGCCATCGCCGAGCCGCCGATGACCAGGGCGAGGGTCAGCATCACTTCGATCTGGTGCTGTTCGATGCTCTTGATCATCAGGTACACCAGATAGCCGATCAGCCCGCCGAAGACCACGCCGCCAATTGCCTCATGGGCGAACAGCAAGGCCGTGGCGCCCACGGTAGGCGTCTCGCCCAACTGCGCGATGCCCAGCAATACGGTAAACACCACCACCGCCGTGCCGTCGTTGAACAGGCTCTCGCCCACAATCGTGGTCTTCAGCGGTTTCGACGCATTGGCGGTTCGCAGCACGCCCAGTACCGCAATGGGGTCGGTGGGCGAGATCAGTGCGCCGAACAACAGGCAGTACAGGAAGCTCACGTGCCAGCCAAACAGGGCGAAGATGTAATACGCCAGGCTGCCGATCACCACGGTGGCGATCAACACACCGAAGGTTGCCAGCAGGCCGATGGGCCAGCGGTAGCTGCGCAGGTCGTTCAAGTTGACGTGCAAGGCGCCGGCGAACAGCAGGAACGACAGCATCCAGTTCATCAGCAGGTCGCCGAAGTCGATCTGGCCGATCAATTGCTGGATGCGCTCCTCAAGGCCTGGGTAGCCGAGCAGGCTCAGGCCTTGCAGGATCAGGGAGAACAGCAGGGCCGTGACCATCACGCCGATGGTGGGCGGCAGGCCGATAAAGCGGAAGTTCACATAGGTGAGCAGGGTAGTGAGGCAAATGAAGGCGGCGACAAGTTCAAGCATCCGGGGTCCTTGGAAGGTGGGGGGTTGTTAGTGGGGGATGGACCGCAGTGGCGGCGTGAGGTTGCAAGGTCTTGGGTGAAAGTGCGGTAGAACCTTTCGGTAGCGCGCGGCTCATAGCGGTTAGGTGCGATATTGAGTTTTTAGTGCTAGAACTCTAATCGCTGCATAAAACGACAAAAGGACTGAGTGATGACGGCTGCTTTCTGGTGTGTGTTGATCGCGATTTTTCTGCCTTACCTGTGCACGGGCGTGGCCAAGTTCAGTGGCGGCAAGTTCGGGCCGCGGCAGAACCACGACCCGCGTGCTTTCCTGGATACCCTTGAAGGGTTTGCCAAGCGCGCCCACAGTGCGCAGCTCAACAGCTTTGAAGTGACGCCCGCATTTGCCGCCGCGGTGATTATCGCCCACCTGGCCGGCACGGCCGAACTGGTGACCATCAATGTGCTGGCCGTGCTGTTTATCACCAGCCGCCTGCTGTACATCATTTGCTACCTCGCCGACTGGGCGATACTGCGCTCGCTGGTGTGGGCGGTGGGCATGGTGTTGATTGCGAGCTTCTTCTTCGTGTCGATCTGAACCGGTTTCTGTAGGAGCGAGCTTGCTCGCGAAGAACGAACAGACGACGCGGGCTGCCAGAAAGCGCTGCGTTATCGTTGACGTTTTTCGCGAGCAAGCTCGCTCCTACGGTGTGTTTTCGGCGAGTGTCAGGTTCCGGTGGGTACATCCGGCACCTGCGGCAACGCCGCGCCCTTGGGCCATAGCATCCAGATCTGCCCTTGCTGCTTCATATTTCCCGCCAGCTCTCCGGCAGCGTCACCCGTGCCCCAGAACAAATCCGCGCGCACTTCTCCGGTGATTGCACCGCCGGTGTCCTGCGCGGCGACGGGGCGTGCCAATGGCGAGCCGTCGGGCTTGGTAGTCGACAGCCACAACAGGCTGCCCAACGGAATCACCTTGCGATCCACTGCTACGCTGTAGCCAGCGGTCAACGGCACATTCAGCGAACCGCGCGGGCCTTCATTACTGTCGGGGCGAGCGCTGAAGAAGACGTAGCTGGGGTTGCTCGCCAGCAGTTCCGGGATGCGCTCCGGGTGCGCCTTGGCCCAAGCGCTGATGGCGCCCATGGTCACGTCTTCTTTCTTCAACTCGCCTTGCTCCACCAGCCAACGGCCGATAGGGCGATAGGGGTAGCCGTTCTGGTCGCCGTAACCGACGCGCAGCTGGCGCCCGTCCTTGAGTTGAATGCGCCCCGAGCCCTGGATCTGCAGGAATTGCAGGTCCATCGGGTTGGTCAGCCAGGCAATCGGCTTGGCGGTGGAGCCTTGACCGTTGATGGCGCTGGCATCGTCATAGGGTTTGAGCACGCGGCCTTCGAGGCGGCCGCGCAGGCGCTTGCCCTTGAGCTCCGGGTAGATGCTTTCCAGATTGACGGTGATCAGGTCATCCGGCACGCCATACACGGGTACGTGAGCGGCGGCGGTCTTGGTCAGGCTGCCGGGGTAGACCGGTTCGTAGTAGCCGGTGATCAAGCCGTTGGGGGTGTTGTCAGCCGAACGCAGGCCGAACACATCCAGGCGCTCCTTGAGAAAACCGCGCACCGCCACGGCATCGGCTGGCACGGGACCCGCTGCTGCGCAGGTGGCCCCCCATATAGGGTCGGCCTTGAGGCGTTGGCAGGCGCTGCGCCAGGATTCGAAGCCGGCCAGCAGGTCGCTGTCGGACACGGCGGGCAACGCCTCCCAGGGAGCGCTTACATAGGTGGCGACGGCGTGGGGCTTGGCAGCTTCTTCTTTAGCCGTGTCTTTACCGCTGTCCTTGCCCGCGTCACAGCCTGCCAGCAGTGCAATCATCGGCAGAGCCCATGCCAGGCGGCGGCTCCAGTGTTTCAATGTGAGATTCATACAAACGGTTCCTGAAGCGATTGCCCGCGCCGTAGCGCCTGTGGGCAACCCTTATTATTAATAGGGCTATTGGTCTTTACGGGCAGGGCGAGGATACTGGCCGCCGTTTCCCGTGACCTGAGCCACCATGACTTTTAAAAAAATTACGCTTGTGCTGTTGGCCTGCCTGGCACTGTCCGCCTGCGGCGGCGTCGATCCGAATTCGCCCCTGGGCCAGCGCAAGGCGATCTTCAAGCAAATGCTCAAGACCGCTGAAGACCTGGGCGGCATGTTGCGCGGGCGCATTGCCTTCGATGGCGCGAAATTCGCCGAAGGCGCGGTCAAGCTCGATGCGTTGTCCCATGAACCGTGGAAACATTTTCCGAGCGTACGCGAAGAGGATCACACCAGCGCCAAGGACGACGTGTGGCAAAAACAGGCGCAGTTCCAGCAACTGGCCCGCGATCTGGAAGCGGCCACCGGTGAGTTGGTGAGCGCCAGCCAGGTGCAGCCCTACAAGGCCAGCAACCTTACGCCTGCCGTACAGAAAGTCGAAGATGCCTGCAGTGCCTGCCATAAACAATTTCGCGACCACTGACCGGTTTTACTGGTCGAGTTCTTCCACGGCGTCCTGCAGTTCCTTGCGTGACTCGGCGAGCTTGTCCTTGCGCTTGTTGATCTTGTCCGCGTCGCCTTTTTTCATCGCCTTGTCGAGGTCGGCCTGACGGCGGCTGACGTCGTGCTTGGCGTCGAGTACCTTGTTTTCGCGCTCCTTCCTCAAGGCGGCATCCGTGCAGTTGGCGGTGACTTCGCTCAGGGCTTTTTCCAGGCCGGCTTGCTGGTCGCTGTTGCCGTGGGCCTTGGCTTGTTCGATCTGGGTGCTGATGGCCTGGCGCTTGGCGGCGCAGCCGGTGAGTGGGGTGGCTTCTTCGGCGGCCAGCAGTGGCGTAGTCATGAAGCTTGCGACGGTCAGCAGGGCAAAAGGGGCGAGGAATTTCATGTGGAGCTCCGGGGTCGCAAATAGCAGGGTGAATTCTGCTGTGATTTAAAGGTGGCTGGGTCGGGTTCAAAACCCGTCTATTCCGGCCACACGTAATGTTTCAGCCAATGTCTGTACGTGTGGGTCGCGAAAAAAAGCGCTCAGTTGCGCTGCGCGACCCGGGCCGATGCCATCGATGGCCAGCCAGGCCTGTGTGTCTCTGGCGACCAGCGTCTGCCAGTTGCCCTCCAGGTTGCCGCGTGCCGCAGGCGGTACACCCAAGGCCTTGAGCCATTGTGCGAAGGGGCGTTGCCGAGCGCTGTGAAGGCTGTCGAGCAGCCGCGTGCGGCTGCGCTCACCGAAGCCATCAATGTTAGCAAGCTCTGCCGCATCCAGGGTTAACCAATCGAGAAAGCCTGCGATTAGACCGGCCTGGATCAATATGTTCCACGTCTCGTGGCCTATGTGCGGCAATGCCAGGCCCTGGTTGCCGCTCAGCCAGGTAAGGCGTGCGAGCAGCTGTTCTTCGCAGCCGGGGTCCAGCTGCCAGCAACTCAAGGCGTGAAAGTCCCGAGGGTCGGGCACTGGCAGGTCGACCCTGGTGGTATTGCGCAGGATCACCTGGTCCAGCCGAGGGATCACTTGGCCCGCCAGGCTGATGGACACGTGGTCGCCCGGGCGAATATCCAGGGCCTGCCAGCGCTTCAAGGAGCCGGCGCTGACCCGGCTGATCCGGCGGTCGTCCAGGCGCACCGGCTCCAGTTCCAGAATGGGGGTGATGCGTCCGGTGCGGCCGATCTTGAATTGCACCTGGCGTACCAGGGCCAGGGCTTTGGAGGCGGGGTACTTCCAGGCGACCGCCCAATAAGGCGCACTGGCCTGCCAGCGTTCAGCGGGTGCGCGCTGCGCCTGGTGCAGCACCACGCCGTCGCTGGCAAAGGGCAGGGGGTGGTTGTACCAATAGGTGCGCCAATGTGCTGCTTCGATGATGTCCTGGACGGGCTGGCTGTAGCGCTGGCTGTCGGTGAAACCCCAGCGAGCCAGGGTGGCCAGGCGTTCGGTAAAGGCTGCGGGGCCATTCGGCCAGGCCCAGACAAACAGGCCGATGCCGGCGGCGTCGGTGTCGCGCAGCTGTCGGCGATTCATCAGCCCGGCCACCTTGCTGCGCGCGTTGAGCCCGCCGCGTGCCGATTGCACATGCTCGTCGAGGCGCCAATAAAGTTCGCCTTGCAGCACCAGGTCGATGGGTTCCGGCAGTTGCTGGACAATGCCGGGGATCTTGCGCGCGGAGGCCGACCAGTCCTGGCCCAGCTTGCCATCGCCACGGCTGATCACCTGTTTCAACCGCCCCTGGCGGTACACCAGGGTCACTGCAACGCCGTCCACCTTGGGTTGGATCCATACATCCTGGCGCGTGCCCAGCCAGGCGCCCACGGCTTGCTCATCCAGGCGCTTTTCGAGGCCGGTATGGGCGACCGGGTGCGGCAAGGTGCCCCGTGAACTGGCCAGCGGATCATCAGGCGCCGTGGGGGTGGGCACGCATTGGCGCCAGTGGGCCAGACGCTGGCGGGCCTGGTCGTAGAGTTCATCACTGACGGGGGATTGGCCGAGGCGGTGGTAACTGTCGTCCCACAGGCGGATTTGTTCGGCCAGGGTGTCGACCTGGGTCCCGGCCTCATCGGGGCAGTTTTCAGTCCAGGCCGAAAAGGGTAGAGCGCTGAGGAGCAGAGCAATCAGTAAACGCATCATGAGCATCCTTGCTCGAAAGGGGCGCCCAGCCTAAATGATCCGTTCACCCACAAAAAAGCCCCGACGCTGCGGGGCTTTTTACCGGGTGTTTCGGCTTACTTGAACAGGCCGCCCAGCGCTTTCACGGCATCAGGCTTATCAGCCTTGGCTTCCTGGGTTTGCTGCTTGGCATCGGCTTTGGCCTGGGCTTCGGAGAGTTTGTCACAACCTTTGTTGATCTGGTCTTGCGCTGCTTTGAAGGCCTTCACTTTCAAGCTGTCTTTGCTGGCTTCGGCCGCATCGATCTTGGTTTGCAGGTCTGCGGATTGCTTTTGGCAGTCGCCGGAATTGCCGACACCCAGCTGGGAGCCCAGGGCGCCGCTCAATGCGCTCAGGTCGGCGGCGTGGGCCGGCAGGGCGAACAGGCTGATCAGAAGGGCGGCAGGGGCGAGCGTGGAGATGCGCATGAAAAACCTCAATGTTCGATTGCCTGCGCACTTATGAGTCCCGGGCGGGTGCAGGGCAATATCCAAAATAAGGTGAAGGCCCGAGAGGGCGCGGATTCTAGAGGGCCATTATTGTGCCTGCAAGCTTTGGATCCAAAAAATGTGAAGGCGGTCCCGCAGGCAAGAAAAAGCCCCGCCGGGCAAACCCGGCTAGGCTTTATGTACCGTGGGCGATTACAGGCCGGCGGCAGTGCGCAGGTCGTTGGCGCGGTCGGTTTTTTCCCAGGTGAAGGTGGTGAAGGTGTCGTCGCCGACGGTCTTCTGCGCAGGGGTACGACCGAAGTGGCCGTAGGCTGCGGTTTCCTGGTACATCGGGTGCAGCAGGTCGAGCATGGTGGTGATCGCGTAAGGGCGCAGGTCGAAGATCTCGCGCACCAGCTTGATGATCTTGTCATCGCTGATCTTGCCGGTGCCGAAGGTATTCAGCGAGATCGACGTAGGCTGGGCCACGCCGATGGCGTAGGACACCTGAATCTCGCAACGCTCGGCGAGGCCGGCAGCAACGATGTTCTTGGCCACGTAGCGACCGGCGTAGGCGGCCGAACGGTCAACCTTGGATGGGTCTTTACCGGAGAAAGCGCCACCGCCGTGACGAGCCATGCCGCCGTAGCTGTCGACGATGATCTTGCGACCGGTCAGGCCGCAGTCACCTACCGGGCCGCCAATGATGAACTGGCCGGTCGGGTTGATGTGGAACTGGGTGTCCTTGCTCAGCAGTTCGGCCGGCAGCACGTGCTTGACGATCAGCTCCATCACGCCTTCGCGCAGGTCAGCGTAGGAAACGTCCGGGTTGTGCTGGGTCGACAGTACGACGGCGTCAATGCCGACCACCTTGCCGCCTTCGTAGCGGCAGGTCACCTGGGACTTGGCGTCCGGGCGCAGCCAAGGCAGCACGCCGGATTTACGCGCTTCGGCCTGGCGTTGCACGAGCTGGTGCGAGAAGGTGATCGGGGCTGGCATCAGCACCTCGGTTTCGTTGCTGGCGTAGCCGAACATCAGGCCCTGGTCGCCGGCGCCCTGGTCTTCCGGCTTGGCACGGTCGACGCCCTGGTTGATGTCGGGCGACTGCTTGCCGATGATGTTCATCACGCCGCAGGTCGCACCGTCGAAACCGACGTCGGAGCTGTTGTAGCCGATGTCGGTGATCACGTCACGAACGATCTGCTCCAGGTCAACCCAGGCGGTAGTGGTCACTTCGCCGGCGATGATCGCTACACCGGTTTTCACCAGGGTCTCGCACGCCACACGGGCGAACTTGTCTTCAGCGATGATGGCATCCAGCACCGCATCAGAAATCTGGTCGGCGATTTTGTCCGGATGCCCTTCAGACACGGACTCGGAGGTGAAAAGGGAGTATTCGCTCATCTCGATGTTTTCCTGATATTTACCGATGGTGAGTGTCGCCAGTCGGTCGCTGAAAGTGGCGGACCTGGATCTGGAAACCATTACGTAAACCTACATAGAGGCTTTCCCCGGGAACGAGTCCCGCAGCGGTGGCCCAACGGGCCAGATCGTCCTGTTCAAAACCCAACCAGAGATCACCGCAGGCCTCCCTGGCCCAATTCTGGTTGTGGCTGCATAAATCCGTAACCAACAGGCTACCGCCGGGGTGCAGCAACCCGGCCATTTGCTTTAAAGCGTCGGCGGGGGCGGCGAAATGGTGCAAGACCATGTTCAGCACCACGCAATCGGCCTTGATCGTTGTGCTGCTCAGGGCATCAGCCAACTGCAGGCTGACATTGCCCAACGCCTCGCGCTCACAGAGCTGGCGTGCCAGTTCGAGCATCGCCGGGCTGTTGTCCAGCGCCGTGACCTGCCGAAAGCGGCGTGCCAGTTCCGGCAGGAAGCCGCCATCTCCAGGCCCGACTTCCAGCGCCGTCGCTTCTTCACTGAAGCTCAGCTTGTCCAGCAGCGCCAGTACGCTGTCGCGGTATTGGGCCAGGCCTGCGATCAAGTCCTGCTGGGCGCGAAATTTCTCGGCAACCCGTGCGAAAAAGTCCTGGCTCGCGGCGGCACGTTGCCCGTGGACCTGGCCGATGCGTGACTGCACGTCATGGGGCAGGCTCAGGCTGTCCACTTCCTCAAGCAGGGCCGCGTGCAACTTGCCGCCGAGCAGGTCGGCGTGGGGCAGGGCGCGGCGGTAGAAAATCGCATTGCCTTCGCGGCGGGTGGCGACCAGGTCGGCCTGGGCCAGCACCTTCAGGTGGTGGCTCATGCCCGACTGGCCGATGGCGAAGATCTGTGCCAGTTCCAGTACGCCGAATGAGTCGTTGGTCAGTGCGCGCAATACGTTCAGACGCAATGGGTCGCCAGCGGCCTTGCACAAGGCTGCCAGCTCTTCGCCGTCGTCAGGACGCAGGGTGGGCACGGGTAGGTTCATAAGGCCAGCAGTCTAGTGACGGGTGAGTATCCCCGCAAGGTCAATATCAAAAAGTTTTGATATTGATCGATAAGTGGCGGTTATAAGCAGCCGCTATAACCTTTAGACGAAGCGGTTAAAGGTTTCTGCAAGCGATTGCTGCCCAAAGCACAGGAAAAACACCTGCAAGTGACTATCTGTCATTGCCCGCAGGCGGTGGCTGAGGGAAAATGCCGATCCTTTTTTCCGTTTCTTTTAATCATTCACTCTTCAAAATCCTCAGGAGAACAGCGATGCCCAGCCGTCGTGAGCGTGCCAACGCCATTCGTGCCCTCAGCATGGATGCCGTGCAAAAAGCCAACAGCGGCCATCCCGGTGCCCCGATGGGCATGGCGGATATCGCCGAGGTACTTTGGCGTGATTACCTGAAGCACAACCCGAGCAACCCGTCGTTCGCCGACCGTGACCGCTTCGTACTGTCCAACGGCCACGGCTCGATGCTGATCTACTCGCTGCTGCACCTGACCGGCTACGACGTCACCATCGATGACCTCAAGAGCTTCCGCCAGCTGCACAGCCGCACCCCGGGTCACCCGGAATTCGGCTACACCCCGGGCGTCGAGACCACCACCGGTCCCCTGGGCCAAGGCCTGGCCAACGCCGTGGGCTTCGCGCTGGCCGAAAAAGTCCTGGGCGCGCAGTTCAACCGCCCTGGCCACGACATCGTCGATCACCACACCTATGTGTTCCTGGGTGATGGCTGCATGATGGAAGGCATTTCCCACGAAGTCGCGTCCCTGGCCGGTACCCTGGGCCTGGGCAAGCTGATCGCCTTCTACGATGACAACGGTATCTCCATCGACGGCGAAGTCGAAGGCTGGTTCACCGATGACACCCCCAAGCGTTTCGAAGCCTACAACTGGCAGGTAATCCGCAATGTCGACGGCCACGATCCGGAAGAGATCAAGACCGCCATCGACACCGCCCGCAAGAGCGCGCAGCCGACCCTGATCTGCTGCAAGACCACCATCGGCTTCGGCTCGCCGAACAAGCAAGGCAAGGAAGATTGCCACGGTGCCCCATTGGGTGACGCGGAAATCGCCCTGACTCGCGCCGCGCTGAAGTGGAACCACGGCCCGTTCGAAATCCCGGCCGACATCTACGCCGAATGGGATGCCAAGGAGAAAGGCCTGGCCACCGAAGCCGAATGGGACCAGCGTTTCGCCGCCTACTCCGCCGAATTCCCGGAATTGGCCAACGAGCTGGTGCGTCGCCTGGCCGGTGACCTGCCTGCCGATTTCTCGGAAAAAGCCTCGGCCTACATTGCTGAAGTCGCGGCCAAGGGCGAGACCATCGCCAGCCGTAAAGCCAGCCAGAACACCCTGAACGCCTTTGGCCCGCTGCTGCCTGAGTTCCTCGGCGGTTCGGCCGACCTGGCCGGTTCCAACCTGACCCTGTGGAAAGGCTGCAAAGGTGTCTCGGCCGAAGACGCCAGCGGCAACTACATGTACTACGGCGTGCGCGAATTCGGCATGAGCGCCATCATGAACGGCGTGTCCCTGCACGGCGGCCTGGTGCCTTACGGCGCGACCTTCCTGATGTTCATGGAGTACGCGCGCAATGCCGTACGTATGGCCGCGCTGATGAAGAAGCGCGTGATCCATGTGTACACCCACGACTCCATCGGCCTCGGCGAAGACGGCCCGACGCACCAGCCGGTCGAGCAACTGACCAGCCTGCGCACCACGCCGAACCTGGATTGCTGGCGCCCAGCCGACGCGGTGGAATCCGCGGTGGCCTGGAAGCACGCGATCGAGCGCAAGGACGGCCCTTCGGCGCTGATCTTCTCCCGTCAGAACCTGCAACACCAGGTGCGTACCGACGCGCAGATCGCCGACATCAGCCGTGGCGGCTACGTGCTCAAGGACTGCATCGGCGAGCCCGAGCTGATCCTGATCTCCACCGGTTCCGAAGTGGGCCTGACCGTTCAGGCGTACGACAAGCTGACTGCCCAAGGCCGGAACGTGCGCGTTGTGTCCATGCCGTGCACCAGCGTGTTCGAAGCCCAGGACGCCGGCTACAAGCAATCGGTCCTGCCGTTGCAGGTCAGCGCGCGTATCGCCATCGAAGCGGCTCACGCCGACTACTGGTACAAGTACGTGGGCCTGGAAGGCCGCGTGATCGGCATGACCACCTACGGTGAGTCGGCGCCGGCGCCAGCGTTGTTCGAAGAGTTCGGTTTCACCCTGGAAAATATCCTGGGTCAGGCTGAAGAGCTGCTGGAAGACTAAAGCGCTAACGCGGTGGCCTACTGGTCACCGCCTCTACTGTAGGAGCGAGCTTGCTCGCGAAGATCGTTAACGATAACGCAGCGTTTCTGGTTTAACGCGGCGCTCTCAGGTTCTTCGCGAGCAAGCTCGCTCCTACAGTGGTTTGTGTCGCCCACAATGCGAGAACCCCATGCCCCAAACGCGTCCCTACAAAGTTGCACTCAACGGCTACGGCCGCATTGGTCGTTGCGTCTTGCGTGCTCTGTTCGAGCGAGGGGCGGCAGCCGGGTTTGAAATTGTCGCGATCAACGACCTGGCCGACATGGCCAGCATCGAATACCTGACACGCTTTGACTCCACCCACGGCCGCTTTCCCGGCGAAGTGCGGGTCGAAGGCGATTGTCTGCATATCAACGGCGACTGCGTGAAAGTGTTACGCAGCGCCACCCCCGAGGGCATCGACTGGGCGGCGCTGGGCGTCGACCTGGTGTTGGAATGCTCCGGTGCCTATCACACCCGTGCCGATGGCCAGCGTTTCCTCGACGCCGGTGCTCCGCGTGTGCTGTTTTCCCAGCCGATGGCCAGCGAGGCGGATGTCGACGCCACCATCGTCTTCGGCATCAACCAGGATTGCCTGACCGGCAATGAGCTGCTGGTGTCCAATGCCTCCTGCACCACCAACTGCAGCGTGCCGCTGTTGCGCCTGCTGGATCAGGCGATCGGCCTGGACTACGTGTCGATCACCACCATCCACTCGGCGATGAACGACCAGCCGGTGATCGACGCCTATCACCATGAAGACTTGCGCCGCACGCGCTCGGCGTTCCAGTCGGTGATTCCGGTGTCCACAGGCCTTGCCCGCGGCATTGAACGCCTGCTGCCGGAACTTGCCGGGCGAATCCAGGCCAAAGCCGTACGGGTGCCGACGGTGAACGTGTCCTGCCTGGACATCACCATGCAAACCGTCAGCGACACGGATGCGACGGAGGTCAACCGGATCCTGCGCGACGCCGCCACCAGCGGCCCGCTCAAAGGCTTGCTGGCCTACACCGAGTTGCCCCACGCCAGTTGTGATTTCAACCATGACCCGCATTCGGCGATTGTCGATGCCAGCCAGACCCGCGTTTCCGGTCCGAGGCTGGTGAACATCCTGGCCTGGTTCGACAACGAATGGGGCTTTGCCAACCGAATGCTCGACGTTGCGGAACATTATCTGCATATCGCCTCTAAACAACCTCAACAGTAATTCAGGAACTGCCACCCATGACCGTGTTGAAGATGACCGACCTCGATCTGCAAGGTAAGCGCGTACTGATTCGCGAAGACCTCAACGTCCCCGTCAAGGACGGTGTTGTCACCAGCGATGCGCGAATCCTGGCCTCGCTGCCGACCATCAAGCTGGCCCTGGAAAAAGGCGCGGCCGTGATGGTCTGCTCCCACCTGGGTCGCCCGACCGAAGGTGAGTTCTCCGCCGAAAACAGCCTCAAGCCGGTAGCCGACTACCTGAGCAAGGCCCTGGGCCGTGACGTGCCGTTGGTGGCTGACTACCTGGGCGGCGTCGACGTTAAGCCTGGCGACATCGTGCTGTTCGAAAACGTGCGCTTCAACAAAGGCGAGAAAAAGAACAGCGACGAACTGGCCCAGCAATACGCCGCCCTGTGCGACGTGTTCGTGATGGACGCTTTTGGTACCGCCCACCGTGCCGAGGGTTCGACCCACGGCGTGGCCAAGTTCGCCAAGGTGGCGGCTGCCGGCCCATTGCTGGCGGCTGAACTGGAGGCACTGGGCAAGGCCCTGGGCGCTCCGGCCCAACCGATGGCTGCCATCGTTGCCGGCTCCAAGGTGTCCACCAAGTTGGACGTGCTCAACAGCCTGAGCCAGATCTGCAACCAGTTGATCGTTGGTGGCGGCATTGCCAATACCTTCCTGGCGGCAGCAGGCCACCCGGTGGGCAAGTCCCTGTATGAGCCGGACCTGCTCGACACCGCCCGCGCCATCGCCGCCAAGGTCAGCGTGCCGTTGCCGGTGGACGTGGTGGTTGCCAAGGAGTTCGCTGAAACCGCCGAAGCCACCGTCAAGCTCATCGCCGACGTGGCCGCCGACGACATGATCCTGGACATCGGCCCGCAAACTGCAGCCAACTTTGCAGAACTGCTGAAAGCCTCCCAGACCATCCTGTGGAACGGTCCGGTCGGCGTGTTCGAGTTCGACCAGTTCGGCAACGGCACCAAAGTGCTGGCCAAGGCCATCGCAGACAGCTCGGCATTCTCAATCGCCGGCGGCGGCGACACCCTGGCGGCCATCGATAAATATGGCGTTGCCGACCAGATCTCCTACATTTCTACCGGTGGCGGCGCATTCCTCGAATTCGTCGAAGGCAAAGTCCTGCCCGCCGTGGAAGTGCTGGAAACCCGAGCCAAAGGCTAAGGCTCGTGATCCGGAAAAGGAGTATTCCCATGATCAAGTCGTTGGCAATGGTGATCGCAGCGGGCCTGTTGGCCGGCTGCGGCAGCACGCCAAGCGCAGCGCCGGCGGCAGGCAAACCTGCCACGGAGCAGAAAAAAAGCTGCTATCAGGCTGACTGGCAAGCCGAGACCATGCCGGTAATCAACAAGCGCATCGGCAACGAACGGCTGGAGAAATACGACTCCGCGCCCAACGGTCAGGAACAGGGTTGCCCTTGACGGGTCTGATCAACTAACCGACGGCATCGGCGGCCTTTGGCCCCGCTGCGAGGATTGGCAATGAAAGGCGTTTTCGCCCTGGCAGCCCTGGCCCTATTGGCCGGTTGCAGCAGCATGAACATGTTCAACAAGGCAGAGCCGGAAGGTAAGTGGACCACTTGGACCTGCGACAGCAAGGCCGAGGTCAACTGGCGCTTCGCCAACCAGGCCCGCAGTGAGGTGGATGTACGCCTCGGCGGTTCCGACCAGGTTTATCGCCTCAAACAGGATGTGGCGGCTTCGGGCGTGCTGTACAGCAACGACCAGTTGGCGTTTCACACAAAAGGTGAGGAAGGCCTGGTTTACTGGGTTGCCACCGACGATTTGATCGGGCGCGGCTGCAAGGCCCAGTAAATAGAACGCGGTCTCAACATCGATGAGACCAAAATGTGGGAGGGGCGGTGCGACGATTCGACTTGCCCCCGATAGCGGTGGATCAGCCAACAGAGTCATCACTGACAGGCTGTCATCGGGGGCAAGCCCCCCTCCCACATCAGCAATAACGATTCAGCACGCCAGGCATGCAAAGCCTGACCTGCAATAACTTGAATAGCAGCCGCCGCTACGGCAGGCTTGCACGATTAACGACCCTCGACCGGGAGAGACAACACAATGGCACTTATCAGCATGCGTCAAATGCTGGACCACGCAGCCGAGTTCGGCTACGGCGTCCCAGCCTTTAACGTCAACAACCTTGAGCAGATGCGCGCCATCATGGAAGCCGCTGACAAGACCGACTCCCCAGTGATCGTCCAGGCTTCGGCCGGTGCGCGCAAATACGCCGGTGCCCCGTTCCTGCGTCACCTGATCCTCGCCGCGATCGAGGAATTCCCACACATCCCGGTGTGCATGCACCAGGACCACGGCACCAGCCCTGACGTGTGCCAGCGCTCCATCCAGCTGGGCTTCAGCTCGGTGATGATGGACGGCTCCCTCGGCGAAGACGGCAAGACCCCGACCGACTACGAGTACAACGTACGCGTAACCCAACAAACCGTGGCCATGGCCCACGCCTGCGGCGTTTCGGTTGAAGGCGAACTGGGTTGCCTGGGTTCCCTGGAAACCGGCATGGCCGGTGAAGAAGACGGCATCGGCGCCGAAGGCGTGCTGGATCACAGCCAGATGCTGACCGACCCGGAAGAAGCTGCCGACTTCGTCAAGAAGACCCAAGTGGACGCCCTGGCGATCGCTATCGGCACCAGCCACGGCGCCTACAAGTTCACCAAGCCACCGACTGGCGACGTACTGGCGATCGACCGCATCAAGGAAATCCACAAGCGCATCCCTAACACCCACCTGGTGATGCACGGTTCTTCCTCGGTACCGCAAGAATGGCTGGCGATCATCAACCAGTACGGCGGCGACATCAAAGAAACCTACGGCGTACCGGTTGAAGAAATCGTCGAAGGCATCAAGTACGGCGTGCGCAAGGTCAACATCGACACCGACCTGCGCCTGGCGTCCACCGGCGCGATGCGTCGCCTGATGGCCACCAACCCGAGTGAGTTCGACCCGCGCAAGTTCTTCGGTGCGACTGTGACCGCGATGCGTGATGTGTGTATCGCTCGTTATGAAGCGTTCGGTACTGCCGGTAATGCTTCGAAGATCAAGCCGATCTCGTTGGAAGCGATGTACCAGCGGTATTTGAAAGGTGAGTTGAACGCTAAGGTGAACTAAGCCTGAGGCGTTAAAAAGAAGCCCGCAGCGATGCGGGCTTTTTTTTGGCCGGAAATCAGTCTTGCGCCCATCGGGCATTGCCTGCTCGAATCGAGGCCGATCCGTTCACTCGTGATCAATATCCAACTTGGCAAACGTCACCTTGGCGCCTTCCTTGCTGTCCCCGCTGTTGTCCTGCACATAAGCGCCTGCCTTGAAGTACAGCGGCTTGGCGGCCCACGCGGCACCGATACGCTCGTTCCACTCACTGTCGGCGGCGTACACGCTGAGCAGGCCGGCCTTGTTGAGGTTGATCACGTAGGTGAAGCTTTTCTCCAGCGGCACATTGGACGCGACGATGATCACGCGGCTTTCATCTTCGTCCGGGCGCATGCGCACCTTGGCGACGATGTTGCCGGTCTGGGTCTTTTCCTTGAACTGGTATTCGAGCTTGATCAGCGGTTTCTGGCTGTCATAGGCGTGGATCTGGCCGATGACGATCTTGCCGCTGGAGGGCACCTGGTTGACCGCCAGGGTGGCGCGCAGGAAGTTGTCGGCTTCGGGGTAGGTCCAATTGCGCAGGCGGCCGTCGGCGTAGGTTTCGCGCAGTTCGCTGCGCGGGTACACGGCGTTTTCGGTGCGGGTGCCGGTGACGGGGGTCCAGAATTGCACGTTGCTGCCTTCGGCCTGGAAGTATTGGTCGTTGAAGCCGCTGAGCAGCCTGGGCGTGTCGATCGTCGCGGGGGGCGAGCCGACCGGAATGCTCAGGTTCCAAGTGGAGAGGTCGATCATGGCATTGGCCTTTTACAGGGGGTGAAGGCTTTGGCCCGGGGGCCTGACAGGTTCTTTATAGGCGGTGGCCGGCCAGTTGTTAAACGTTTGCTGGCAATTTATTGGCGCCAAGGGAATGCCAAAAAGCCATGTTTCCCATGAACCGTGGGCTGTAGAGGTTGACCGTTAGTCGGCTGACTGAACTTTGGCGCAATGATGGCGTCCACGTCACTTCTGATTTTCAGGATCCGGGGCTAGAGTGAGGCCTCAATGTTTGTCCGGGTTTTCTCTCAGAAGTGACCGGAGTAGACCCAAGGAAGAGACCTAGCATGGAATGCGCTCCACCTCATGGCGATGGCAGTTCGGTTCTTCTGGTGGTCGATGACTACCCGGAAAATCTGATCAGCATGCGTGCGCTTCTGCAGCGTGATGATTGGGTGGTGATCACCGCCGCGTCCGGGGTGGAAGCCCTCGAGTTACTGCTGCAGCATGAGGTCGACCTGGTGCTGCTGGATGTGATGATGCCCGGCATGGACGGTTTCGAAGTCGCTCGCTTGATGCGCGGCAGCCAGCGCACGCGCATGACCCCGATCATTTTTCTGAGTGCCAACGCCCAATCCCCCGCCGCCGTGCTGGAAGGCTACGCCAGCGGCGCCATCGACTACCTGTTCAAGCCCTTCGACCCGCACATCCTCAAGCCCAAGGTCCAGGCGTTGCTGGAGCATCAGCGCAACCGCCGGGCCTTGCAGCGCCTGAGCCATGACCTGGAGTCCGCCCGGGCGTTCAATGCCTCGGTATTGGATAACGCCGCCGAGGGCATCCTGGTGGTGAGTGAAGAGGGCGTGATCGAATACGCCAACCCGGCGATTTCGCGCCTGCTCAATGCCACGATCCAGGAACTGCAAGGCCAGGACTTCCTGAGTTTCCTGCAAAAGCCCCATGTGCCCACTTGGCCGGATTCGCAAATGTACGCCGACTACCGCCGCGGTGAAACCTGGCGCCTGCACGATGCGCTCCTGCGCACCAGCCGTGGCCAGCAAGTGCCGGTGGCGTTGTCCTGCGCGCCGCTGCCCGCAGAGCAGAAGGCCATGGTGGTGACGGTGCTGGATATGTCCGAAGTGCGCCACCTGCACCAGCAGCTGGAATTCCAGGCCGTGACGGATCCGCTGACCGGGCTGTTGAACCGGCGTGGTTTCTACCAGGCGGTGGAAAACACCTTATCCCGCAGTGAGCGGACAGAGCAGTCCCTGGTGTTGCTGTACCTGGACCTGGACGGTTTCAAGCGGGTCAACGACTCCCTGGGCCATGATGCCGGCGACCGTGTATTGCGCTGGGTCTCGGAGCAATTGCAGGGCTGTCTGCGCTCCTACGACATTATTGGCCGCATGGGCGGCGATGAATTCACGGCGCTTCTGGAGCTGGAGTTCCCGGAGCAGGCGGCAAAGATCTCGGAAAAGCTGATCGAGCGAGTGTCGGTGTGCCAGCAGGTCGACGGTTTGGATGTCATGCTCGGCGTCAGCATCGGCATTGCCACCTTCCCGGATTGCGGCGCGGATTTGAGTGGTTTGCTGCGCGCGGCCGACATCGCCATGTACGAAGCCAAGCGCGCCGGCCGCCAGCAATATCGCTATTACGACCAGGAAATGAACGGTCGCGCCCGCTCGCGGCTGATGCTTGAAGACAGCGTGCGTACGGCGATTCAAAACAAGGATTTCACCCTGGTCTATCAGCCCCAGGTTTCGCTGGTGGATGGGCGTTTGCGTGGCGTTGAGGTGTTGTTGCGCTGGCGGCACCCCAGCGTCGGCGATGTGCCGCCGGGGCTGTTTTTACCGTTGCTGGAAGAGGCGCGGCTGATCAGTCAACTGAGCACGTGGATCTATCAGCAGATCGCCGCCCAGCGCCAGGCGTGGCAAGCCGCGTTCGACGATGAATTGGTGCTGAGCGTGAGCCTGAGCAGCAGTCAGTTCAATATGCCTAACCTGGTTAACCAACTGCAGCAGATGCTCGAGCGCTATGGGCTGGAGGGGTATCAGTTGGAGGTGGAAATCAGCGAGGACTGCCTGATGAGTAACCTGGAAGAGGCCGCCAAGCAGCTCAAGTTGCTGCGCCGTATCGGGGTGCGTATCGCCCTGGATGACTTCGGTTCGGGCCAGTGTTCCCTGGCGCATTTGCGCGACCTGGCCTTCGATACACTCAAGCTTGATCCGCAATTGGTTGCGCGGCTGCCGGGCTCGGTGCGGGACGCGGCGATGGCGCGCAGCATTATCGAGCTGTGCAGGCATTTTGAGGTGGTCGTGGTGGCCGAGGGCGTGGAAACCCAGGAGCAGGCCCAGTGGCTCAAGGCCCAGGGTTGCCCGTTTATCCAGGGGCCGTGGGCGGCGCAGCCCCTGATGGCTGAAGAAGTGGTCGACTGGTCACGCGCCCGCGTGCGCTGAATTCGCTACACTGGCGCCCATCCGAATCCTGTTGCAGACCCCAATGACCGCGCTGAAATACCTCCAGGCCTACCCCGCTGCCCTCCAGGAGCAAGTGCGCCAACTGATCGCCAAGGACCAGTTGGGCGCCTACCTGGAGCAGCGTTACCCCGATCGCCATGGGGTGCAGAGCGACAAAGCCCTGTACGCCTATGCCCAGGCCTTGAAGCAGGAACACCTGCGCAACGCGCCGGCCATCGACAAAGTGCTGTTCGATAACCGCCTGGACCTGACCCACCGCGCCCTGGGCCTGCACACCACGATTTCGCGGGTGCAGGGCGGTAATCTCAAAGCCAAGAAAGAGATCCGCATTGCCTCGCTGTTCAAAGAGGCCGCGCCGCAATTCCTGCGCATGATCGTGGTTCATGAGCTGGCGCACTTCAAGGAATCGGACCACAACAAAGCGTTCTACAAACTCTGCGACTACATGATGCCCGGCTACCACCAGGTGGAATTCGACCTGCGGGTATACCTCACGTATCGCGACCTGCAGGGCAAGCCCTGACCGCACAAGGCGACCAACCATGGATGTGAGCAAGACCAAAAGCAGCTTCTACCGCCGGCTGTACGTGGCGTACCTGATCGACAGTGGGCTGGCCAGCAGCGTCCCGGCGCTGACCGATGTCACCGGCATGCCCCGGCGCACCGCGCAGGACACGATTGCGGCGCTGGCGGACCTGGATATTGTGTGTGAGTTCGAGCAGGAGGATGGGGCCCGCAACCATGCCGGGCATTATCGGATTCGCGATTGGGGCGCGATTGATCGGGGGTGGATCGAGGTGAATCTCAGCCAGATCAAGCGGGTTCTGGGTTACCCCTGAGTTCAGTGGTGGCTGGGCGGCCTCAAGCGCGCCGCATCCCGATATGCGGAATGTCATCCTCCAGGTATTCCTCACCCGCCACCACAAACCCATACCGCCCGTAATACCCCTGCAGATGGGCCTGGGCTGACAGGAAGATCGGCATCTCAGGCCAGATCTCGTCAATCTGCCTGAGGGTTTCTTCCATCATCTGGTGCCCCAGCCCGGTGCCCCGTGCAACCGGCGCCACGATTACACGGCCGATCACCACGTCGCCGCCCTGGGACTCCGGGTCCAGCAGGCGCAGGTAGGCCACCAGCTCGTCGTCTTTCCACGCCATCAGGTGGTGGGTATCGCCCGCCAGGTCTTGCCCGTCGATATCCTGGTAGACGCACTTCTGCTCGACAACGAAGACCTCGCCGCGCAAACGCAAAATGGCGTACAGCTGCTCCTTGCCCAGGTCGGTGTGATGTTTACAGACCCAATCGACTGTCATGGTGTGTTCTCACTTGAATGTCTGTTCTGGATAGTAAGCGCGACGGACGACTCTGTCTAAATCGACTATTTTTTGTGAATGAAATCAATTTGCCATCATTGAGTGCTCTCGACGTCCGTTTCTTTGTGTAATCTGAGCTAATGTTAGAACCTCAGGCCCTGCCTGAGCCAAGGCCACCGCCCGCCGCCAAGGATTTTGAGCATGCCGCGATTGTCTCGTGCCGTTGCTTTGATTGGAGTGTTGTTGCTGGCGACACCTGTGTTCGCACAGCGTCTGCGCCTGGTCGCGGATGCCTGGCCACCGTTTACCGATGCCACCTTGATCAACGGTGGCCTGGCCACCGATATAGTCACCACGGCCTTGGCCCGTGCGGGCTATGCCAGCGACTTCCAACAGGTGCCCTGGGCGCGGGCGCTGATGGGGGTGGGCGATGGGCGCTATGACGTGCTGGTCAACGCCTGGTACGACGAGGCCCGTACACAATTGGGGCAGTTTTCCGGCGAATACCTGCTCAATCGCGTGCGTTTCATCAAGCGCCGTGACGATCCCATCGAGTTTCAGAACCTGGAGCAGTTGCACGACTATCCCATTGCCGTGGTGCGCGGTTATGCCTATTCAGCGGCGTTCGATGGGGATGGGCAGTTGCAGAAAGTGCCGGTGCATAACTTCGCCATGGCGGTGCGGATGCTGGCGGCGCAGCGGGTGCGGTTGACCGTGGAGGATGAGTATGTGGCGCGCTATTACCTGTCGCGCGAGTCGGCGCGGGTGCGCAATGCGGTGGAGTTTCTGCCCACGCCACTGAGCGAAAACAGCCTGCATATCCTGGTCAGCCTGAAGAACCCCGAGCATGCGCAGATTGTGGCGAGCTTTGACCGCGAGATTGCCAGGATGAAGGCGGATGGCAGTTATGAGCGGTTGATGAAGGCCCATGGCATGTAGTGCCTGTGCGGGCCCCCGATAGCGACCTAAGCCGCGCTGGTGTCCTTGATCAAATGCGCCGCCAAGGTGCGCAACGGCCCCAATTGCCGGCATATCAATGCCAACTGCGTCTGCACCAGCCTCTGCCCTTCATCAATCTCATCCGGCATCTGCTCCAGGTCCGCCGCCAAGGCCTCCTCGGCATCGCTCTGAATCGCAATCGGCTGCTTGTTCGCCAGCCCGGTGGCGATTTCGTCAATGCTCGCCGCCAGGCTATTGCCGGCGCCATCGATCAAGTGCGCGCGCACCTCGGCCGGCAGTTGGGTTTCGCGGTGTGCCCCGAGCCCCGACAGGTAGCTGAGCAAGGTGTGCGACAGCACCAGGAAGCGAAAGCCCACGTCCGCTTCCTTACGGAAATGCCCAGGCTCCATCAGCATATTGGCCAAGGTGGTGGACAGCGCCGCATCGGCGTTGTGGGCATTGCGCCGGGCCAGGCGGTAGGCCAGGTCGTCGCTCTTGCCAGCGGCGTATTGCTGCATGATCTGGCGCAGGTAGATGCTGTTGCAGGTCAGGGTGTTGGCCAGCACTTTGTTCAGGCGCCGGCCTTGCCAGTCCGGGAGGAACAGGAACACCGCCAGGCCCGCGATCAGGCTGCCAAGCAGGGTATCGAACAGGCGTGGCAGGAACAGTCCGTAGCCATCGCCCACCTGGTTGAAGCAGAACAGCACCATCAGGGTGATCGCCGCCGTGGCCAGGGTGTAGCGGGTGGTGCGGTTGATAAAGAACACCAGGCCGGCGGCGATGGCGAACATCGATTGCACCAGCGGGCTCGGGAACAGGTCGAACAGCGCCCACGCCACGGTGAGGCCGATGGCTGTGCCGATGATCCGCTGGCCGAGCTTGCGCCGCGTGGCACCATAGTTCGGTTGGCAAACAAACAGCGTGGTGAGGATGATCCAGTAACCCTGGGAGGCGTGGATCGCATGCAGCATGCCGTAGCCGACGGTCAGCGCCAGGGACAGGCGCAGTGCATGGCGGAACAGCAGCGATGTCGGCGTGAGCTGGGTGCGCAGGCGCGTCCACATTTCCTTCAGGTTACGCGGGGCGCGGTCCAGCAGGTTGCTGTCGGTGGCGTCGGCCAGGGCGTCGGGGTTGCTGGCGTCGCCGAGCAGGCGGTCGAGGGTGGACAGGTTGGCCGCCAGGGCGCGCAAGGAACGCAGCAGGCCGCGCCAGGCCGGGTTGCTCTGGATGCGCAGGTGTTCCAGGGAGGCATTCAGGTCGCTGAGGGCTTCGGCGAAGCTGTCGTCATAGATGAACGGCTGGCGCAGCTGGATCGACTCGGCCAGGGCCTGGCAGGCCTTGCCTTGCTGACGCAGCAGGCGTTGGCAGCGGAACAGTACATCGCTGTGGAAAAACGCATCGGCCAGGGCGTTGTAAGGATAGTGGGACGAGCTGGCGCGTTCGTGGATGTCCTGGGCCAGGAAGTACAGCTTGAGGTAGCGACTGACCTTCGACCCCGGCCGGCCATTGCCGACACGGTGCAGGATGATTTCCTTCGCCGCATTCAGCGCCGCCACCACCCGGCCGTTTTGCTGGGCCAGTTCCAGGCGGCGGGCTTCCACGTCCAGTTGGCGAATCGGTTCGAACAACGATGATTTGAGCTTCAGGTAACGCCCCAGCTCGCGGAACAACCGCGCCAGGCTCTGCTGCACCGGCTGGTTGGAGAACAGCGCCTGCCACAGCACCGATAACGCGCCGTACCAGGCGGCGCCGGCCACCAGCAGCAACGGCTCGTGCCAGAAATCACTGACGGCGCCGCCGCGCTGGTCCACGCCGATCATGGTGTAGACCGACAGGATCAAGGTGGCCGAAGCAATCGCGCCATAGCGTTCGCCCAAGGCGCCGAGCATGGTCAGGCAGAACGTGGCCAGGGCCAGGGAGATGGCGAAAATCCAGGGGTAGGGGAACAGCAGCTCCACCGACAGCGCGGCAATGCTGAAACACACCAGCGTCACCGCCAGGGCGTTGAGGCGGCCTTGCCAGCTGTCGTCGGTCTCGGCCAGGGCGCTGGCGATAATCCCCAGGAACAGCGGGATCAGCAGGGCCATTTCATCCTGATACCAGCACAGCGCCATGCTGCCGGTGAGGGCGATAAACACCCGGATGCTGTAGCTGAATTTATCCAGCGCCCACAGGCGCCGCATGGACTGCTTGAACGAGGTCGATGACATGAAGTCTGGAGTCTTCCGGGACGATGCCGCTAAATTGAGCCATCAGTGACGCCACGGCAAGGGTGGTGATCACATCTGGCAGCACATTATTCCCAGGCATACCGCAAATCAAATGTGGAAGGGAGCCAGCCCCCTCCCACATTCATCAGGCGTACTGCGCTGCGGCGTAACCCGAGGCCCAGGCCCACTGGAAGTTAAACCCGCCCAGATGCCCGGTCACATCCAGCACTTCCCCAATAAAGTACAGGCCCGGGCTTTTCAGCGATTCCATGGTCTTGGACGAGACTTCCCGCGTATCCACCCCGCCCAAGGTCACCTCGGCCGTGCGGTAGCCCTCGGTGCCCGCCGGCACCAGTTGCCAGCTCGAGAGTTTTTGCGCGATATCGGCCACTTCAGCGTGGGTGTACTGCTTCATCGGCTTGGACGCGAACCAGGTGTCCGCCAGCAGGTTGGCCATCTTCTTGGTGAAGATTTCACCCAGCAGGGTTTTCAGCTCGCTGTTGGGGCGCTCCACCTGCTGCTGTTGCAGCCAGGTGTGGGCGTCGTGGTCGGGCAGCAGGTTGATCTCCAGCGTGTCGCCGGACTCCCAGTAGGAGGAAATCTGCAGAATCGCCGGGCCGCTGAGGCCGCGATGGGTAAACAGGAGGTTCTCGCGAAAGCTCTGGCCGTTGCAGCTGACCAGGCAATCCACCGAGGTCCCGGACAGCTCGCCACACAAGTCCTTGAGCTGGTCGGTGATGGTGAACGGCACCAGCCCGGCGCGGGTCGGCAGCAGTTCGTGGCCGAACTGCCTGGCGACTTGATAGCCAAAACCGCTGGCGCCCAGGGTCGGGATCGACAGGCCGCCGGTGGCGATCACCAGGGATTCGCAGCGCAGTTCACCCAGGGTGGTCTGCAACTGGTAGCCGCTGTCGACCTTGGCGATTTCTTCAATCGAGGTGTCCAGGTGCAGGCTCACGCCGGTCTGGATGCACTCGTCCAGCAGCATGCCGAGGATGTCACTGGATTTGTTATCGCAGAACAGCTGGCCGAGTTTCTTCTCGTGGTAGGGCACACCGTGCTTGGCCACCAGCCCGATAAAGTCCCACTGGGTATAGCGGGCCAGGGCGGACTTGCAGAAGTGCGCGTTGTGCGAGAGGAAGTTGGCCGGCTCGGTGTACATATTGGTGAAATTGCAGCGGCCGCCGCCTGACATCAGGATCTTCTTGCCGGCCTTGTTCGCATGGTCGAGCAACATCACCTTGCGCCCACGCCCGGCGGCGGTCAGTGCGCACATCAAGCCTGCGGCGCCGGCGCCAATGATCACAACTTCGGTCGAGCGCACAGCAATGTCCTCACAAAAATAGGGGGCTGAAATGCAATCAAAACTGGGGGAGGGGGCTTGCGCCCCGATTCAGTGGGGCTGCTTCGCAGCCCAGCGCGGGGCAAGCCCGCTCACCACAGCAAGCGCCCTCCCACATTGGATCTCCATATAGGTCGGAGACCGTGTTACAGGATCCGAACGCGCAACGAACGGCCTTTGATCTTGCCGTCGTTCAAGCGCTGCAACGCCTGCTTGGCGATGCCGCGTTCCACGGCCACGAAGGCCTGGAAGTCGAAGATCGCGATCTTGCCGACCTGGGCACCCGGGATGCCGGCTTCGCCGGTCAATGCGCCGAGGATGTCGCCCGGGCGCACCTTGTCTTTGCGCCCGGCGGCGATGCACAGGGTGCTCATCACCGGCAGCAGCGGACCACCGCTTTGCGGCTTGAGGTTGTCGAGTTGGTCCCAGTTCAGCGGCGACTTCTGCAGTTGCTCGATGGCCTGGGCGCGATGCGCTTCGGACGGCGCCACCAGGCTGATGGCGATGCCGGTCTCACCGGCACGACCGGTACGGCCTACGCGGTGGATGTGGATTTCCGAGTCGCGGGCCAGTTCGACGTTGATGACCATGTCCAGCGCGTCGATGTCCAGGCCGCGGGCGGCGACGTCGGTGGCCACCAGGACCGAAGTACTGCGGTTGGCGAACATCGCCAATACCTGGTCACGGTCGCGCTGTTCCAGGTCGCCATGCAGGCCGACGGCGGAAATGCCCTTGGCCGTCAGGTGATCGACGGTTTCCTGCACTTGCTGCTTGGTGAAGCAGAACGCCACGCAGGAGGCCGGGCGGAAATGCGCCAGTACCTTGGTCACGGCGTCCATGCGTTCTTCCGGGGAGATCTCGTAGAAACGCTGCTCGATCTGGTCGTCGGAGTGGAACGCTTCGGCTTTCACTTGCTGCGGCGCGCGCATGAATTTCGACGCCAGTTGCTTGATGCTCACCGGGTAGGTGGCCGAGAACAGCAGGGTCTGGCGGCGCGGCGGGGTCTTGCTGATGATGTCTTCGATGGCGTCGTAGAAGCCCATGTCGAGCATGCGGTCGGCTTCGTCGAGGATCAGGGTGTTCAAGCCGTCCAGCACCAGCGAACCCTTGCGCAGGTGTTGCTGGATACGGCCCGGGGTGCCGACGATCACGTGGGCGCCGTGCTCCAGGGAGGCGATCTGCGGGCCGAGGGACACGCCGCCGCACAGGGTCAGGACCTTGATGTTGTCTTCGGCGCGGGCCAGGCGGCGGATTTCCTTGGCGACCTGGTCGGCCAGCTCACGGGTCGGGCACATCACCAGGGCCTGGCAGCCGAAGTAGCGCGGGTTGATCGGGTTCAGCAGGCCAATGCCGAACGCCGCGGTCTTGCCGCTGCCGGTCTTGGCCTGGGCAATCAGGTCCAGCCCCTTGAGGATCACCGGCAAGCTTTGCGCCTGGATCTGCGTCATCTCGACATAACCCAGTGAGTCGAGGTTAGCCAGCATGGCGGCGGACAGGGGCAAAGTATTAAAAGCGGTGGCGATGGTAGTCACGGGACTGGCTCTGCAAAACAAAATGTCGCGCAGTGTACCAGCCCTGTGGGAATTTCCCCGCAAGTTCTAGACGAGACGCTGGTTAATGCTCGATATGCTGTTCCGGGCTGGCCGCCCGTTTACCGTCTTTGGGCGACAATTGCAGGAAGATCGCCGCCGCCAGCATCGCCATGATGCCCACGGTGAGGAAGGTCAGCTGGAAGGCGCCGAGCACGCTTTCCACGCCATCGTTGCCGGACTCGGCAGTAAAGCCGCCAAGCAACGCACCGGCGCATGCTACCCCAAGGCTCAGGGACAATTGCGCCACCACTGACAGCAAGCTGTTGCCGCTGCTGGCCTGGGCGTCGTCAAGGTCGATGAGGGTGACGGTGTTCATCGCGGTAAATTGCAGCGAGTTGATTGCCCCCAGCACCGCCAGCATGGCCAGCAGCAGCGGGTAGGGCGTCTGTTCGCTGACCAGGCCCATGCTCGCCAGCATGATGCCCAGGGCCAGGGTGTTGCCGGTCAGCACCACGCGATAACCCAGGCGCTCGATCAACGGGCGCGCCACCGACTTGGCGAACATCGCCGCCGCCGCCAGGGGCAGCATGCTCATGCCGGCCTGGGACGGCGAATACCCCAGGGCCACTTGCAGCAGCAACGGCACCAGGAACGGCAAGGCACCGCTGCCCAGGCGCGCGAACAGGTTGCCGAGGATGCCCACCGCAAACGTGCGGGTCTTGAACAGCGCCGGTGAAAACAACGGGTTATCGATATGCCCGGCGCGCAGCCAGTACGCCGCCAGGCACGCCAACCCGCCGAACAGCAACAGCATCACCCGCAGGTGGGGCAGATGCAGCTCGCCCAGACCTTCCATGGCAATGGTGATCAGCACCATCGCCGCGCCGAACAGCAGGAAACCGAGGCCATCGAAGCGCGTGCGCTCGCTGCCGCGCAGGTCGGGGATGAATTTCCACACGGCGTAGCAACCGATCATGCCCACCGGCAGGTTGATCAGGAAGATCCAGTGCCAGGTCAGGTATTGCACCATCCAGCCGCCCATGGTCGGGCCGAGCAAGGGCCCGAGCAGGCCGGGGATAGTAATGAAACCCATGATCCGCACCAGCTCGGAGCGGGGGTAGGCGCGTAGCACCACGAGCCGCCCGACCGGCAGCATCAGCGCACCGCCGAGGCCCTGGATGACCCGCGCGCCCACCAGCATGGTCAGGCTGCTGGACAGGGCGCACAGCAAGGAGCCGATGCTGAACAGCATGATCGCACCGAAGAAAATCTTCTTGGTGCCGAAGCGGTCGGCGATCCAGCCCGAGGCCGGGATCAGCAAGGCGACGGTGAGCATGTAGGCGATCACCACCCCTTGCATGCGCAGCGGGTTTTCCGCCAGGTCCCGGGCCATGGCCGGCAGTGCCGTGTTGAGAATCGTCCCATCCAGCGATTGCATGAAGAAGGCAATCGCGACCACCCAGGGGAGCCAGCGGGCGGTCTTGGCATCGAGAGGGGCACGATCTGGCATGGGGTACCTTTTTGTTAGCCGGCTATGTGTCGGCGATTATGCGCCATTCGTCGCTCCTTTTCCCACTGGCGGTTCGTCTAAGTCCGACAAGTTCGCGTGCTCTCCCACCAGGAAATCCAACAACGCCCGGTGCACCGCCAAAGCGGCCTCGCGGGACTCCAGGTCGAGTAAATGCCCAGTGTGTTCGGCCACCGCAAAGCTGCTGTGGCCCACGTACTGTTTGAACAGTCGGGCCTCGGCGGCGGGGGTGTATTCGTCCAGCGCACCATTGAGAAAGTGCACCGGGGTTTCGATCTGCCGCAGCGCCGGCAGGTAGTTGCCATCACCCAATGCCAGCACCTGGTGGATATGAAAGCGCGCCTGGCGGTACTCGGTGGTGGCCATGTTCGACAGGTGCCGATGGTTGTTGCGCTTGAGGCGTGGCGACAGGTATTTGCCGACGGTCTCGTTCAGCAGGTGGCCGACGGCGGATTTGTCATCGGCCTCGATCAGCACCCGCACGCGCTCCACATAGTCGAGCATGGCCTGGTTGAGGTTGGGCGCCAGGGCCATCACCACCGAGCTTTCGATCGACGGCGGGTTGTGCGCCAGGGTCAGCAGCGTGGAGATGCCGCCCCAGGAGGCCGAGACCAGATGGTTGACCTGGAAGCGTTCGACCAGGGCGCGCAGGATTTGCACCTCGTCATCCTTGGTCACCAGGTCGAGGTCGGTGTTGTGTTCGCGGGAATAGCCCGAGAAGGGCAGGTCAAACAACAACACATTGAAATGCTCGGCCAGGCATTTGCTGGTACGGGCGAATGAGCGTGTGGTGGACAGTGCGCCATTGACCATCAGAATGGTGTTCTTTTCCGAATCGTTTCCCAGTTGCTCAACATGAACGTTGTAGTGCTTGAACAGCTTTTCTATGACAAAACTTCCATGGTTCATGTCAACGCTCCAGCTTGCCCTTCCCGGGCAAGGTCGTGCTCTCGTGGGTGGGGGTGGCGGGGTGCCACTAACCGTTATAACGAGGTTTTTCGCAGGCGACAACAGGCTGCCCGTGCAGACTGGGAGGAAGAGAATTTACGGTAGGAAGGGCTGAAACCGGGATGTCTGAAATCAGCACAGGACAAGGTGGGAGAGGGCAAGCCCGCTCCCACAGGGGGGGGTATCTACAGGGTCAGGGTCAGGCGTTTAATCAGGGCACCCGGCAACAGGTTGGACGCGGTATTGCGCTGGCTATAAGTGCTGGCCGACAGCAGCAGTTCCCGCTCGGCGGTCAGCGCTTCCAGTTGCGAACCGAGCAACTGGTAGACGCTGTCATCAAAACGCATGGTGCTGACCGGCGCCTTGATCTCGCCGTCTTCCACCCAGAACGTGGCGAAGCGCGTCATGCCGGTCAGGCGTGCGGCGGGCAGGTCGGAGTAGTTCAGGTACCACAGGTTGCTGATGTAGAGCCCGGTGCCCAGTTGCTTGAGGATCTCGGCCTGGGCCAGGTTGCCTGCCGCGATCTGCAAGGCGCTGGGGGATTCGTCGCCGCTGGCGCCGTTGGCGCTGAGGCCATATTCGGCGGCGCTGCGCGAGTTCACCAGTTGGCCGTCGGCCTGGCCGGCATTGATCAGCGTGACGTCACTGCGCGGGTAGCCTTCGCTGGAGAACGCCTGGCTCAGGGAGTCGGTGATGTGTTCTTTCACCGTCACCAGCGGGCTCAAGGACTGCTCGCCGGCATACAGCCGTTGCAATGAGCTGCCTTTGCTGGCGATGGCCTGGGCGGAAAAACCACCCCAGGTGATGATGCTGATGATTTCTTCCAGCGCCGCCGGCGCGAGGTAGGCGCGGTATTGTCCGGGCGCCAACGGGTGCAGCGGGCGGCCGAGGAATTCCAGCTGTTCACGCGCCAGTTGGAAGCGCCGGGCGAACTCGGCGCTGTCCCAGGCGTCGCCGGCGTAGCTGGCTTTTACCGCCTCGCCATTGGCGTGGAACAGGCTGAAATCGAAGTTGAAGCTATTGGCCTGATGCCAGCCAAACGCACCGTCCGAACTGGCGAAGCCCCGGCTGATCGGGCCGGCGGCATAGAAGCCGACCAGGTCGAGGCCATCGGCAGCCTGGCTGATTTCTTTCAGTACCTGGGCCAGGTCGGGCAGGGGGCGGGCCTGTTCGTTGTGGCTTTGCCAGGCGTTGTGGTTGAGCAGCAGGTACGGGTCATGGGGCAGCAGCGGCAGGGTTTCGCGCAATTGGCGCAGGCCGTCGGCGAGGCGCTGGCGATCCAGCTCGGGCTCGCCGGCCAGGGTGATGCCGAGGTCGGCATGGCGGCCATCGCTGATCAGCTTGAGGTTGAGGCTGGCCTGCTGCACGTGCCCGGCCTGACGCACCTTGGCGTGGTTGAAGCGCACGAACTCGGACGATTCTGCCGCGTAGCCCAGGTGGAATTGTTCCTTGTCGGTGATGGCCTGCTTGAGCCACTGCACCAATGCCTTGAAGGTGTTCATCAGGCATCTCCTCCAAATACGTCAACGTTGCTGAACACACAGGCCGGCGACGCATGGCCGACGCGGATCACCTGGTTGGGCTCGCCCTTGCCGCAGTTCGGCGTGCCCAGCACCTTGAAGGTGCTGGCGTCGCCCACGGCGCTGAGGTTGCGCCAGAACTGCGCGGAAATCGCCCGGTAGTTGGGGTTCTTTACCACGCCCTTGAGCTCGCCGTTTTCAATCAACTGGCCCCACTCGCAGCCGAACTGGAACTTGTTGCGTGCATCGTCGATGGACCACGAACGGTTGGTCGACATCAGGATGCCGCTTTCGATGCCGCCAATCAGTTGCGCCAGGTTCTTATCGCCGGCTTCGATATTCAGGTTGGCCATGCGGTCGATCGGCGGGCGGTTCCAGCTGCTGGCGCGGCTGTTGGCCACGCCGCCCATGCCCGAGCGGAACTGCGACAACGCCCCACCCAGGGGCTTGAGCAGCAGCCCTTCGCGGATCAGGAATTGCTTGCTGGCGGCGGTGCCGTCGTCGTCATGGCCGTAGCTGGCCAGTTGCTCGGGAATGTCCGGGTCGAACGTCACGTTCAACAGCTTGGAACCGTATTGCAGCTGGCCGAAGTCGCTGGCCTTCACAAAACTGGTGCCGGCGTAATTGCGCTCGTCGCCGAGGATGCGGTCGAGTTCCAGTGGGTGGCCGATGGACTCGTGGATCTGCAGGATCATCTGGTCGGGCATCAGCAGCAGGTCGCGCGGGCCCTGGGGCGTGTTTGGCGCCAGCAGCAGTTGCAGGGCTTCGTCGGCAATGCGCGGCGCGGCGCCCACCAGGCCGAAGCGGCTGATCACGTCAAACCCGCCTTGCTGGCCGAAGTTGCTGCCGCCGAGGGTGCGCGACTGGCTGTCGTTGCCGTCGTAGGCGGTGACGTTGACGCCGGGGAACACAAACCGCTGGGCCTGGCGCAGTTCGGCGCCGGCACTGTTGAGGTAGATCTGCTCGACGTGGGTCAGGCCGAGGCTGACTTCCCAGTTCACCAGGCGCTCGTCCTGGGGCACTGCCGAGGACTCATCGCCGAGCAGTTGGTAGCAGTCGCTCAAGGACGGGAAGGCGTGCTCGAGGTGCGGCGACAGGTAGTCGGCGACGTCGCTGGACACCGGTTGGTCGCGCAGGTCGAGCAGGGCGTGAGGTTTTATCAGGCGGGCTTGCTGTTCGGCGCGCTCGAGGGCGGCTTGCAGGCCAGGCAGGGAAATATCGTGGGTCGCGGCGTAGGTTTCCACACCGTTCAAACGCACGGTGAGCATGGCGCCTTCGTCGTGGTTCAGGTGCGGCGGTTCGGCGACGTTCTTGCGCACCGACAGGTACTGGCCGGACTCGCGCACGTAACGCAGGGAGAAAAATTCGGCGGTGGTGCGCAGGGCACTGAAGTGCTGCTTGAGTGTGGCGTGGTGGTCGAACATGGGGCCTTCCTTGTGGGCGGCTCAGCGCGGGCAGGCACACAGAGTAGGCCTGGGCTGGGGAGCGATCAAGGAGAGGTGATTCTTTGTGGCAAGTGCCCCTGTGGCGAGCGGGCTTGCCCCGCATTGGCTGCGCAGCGGCCCCAAAAATATTGGGAGCGCTGCGCACTCCAGCGCGGGGCAAGCCCGCTCACCACAGGGTTTAGCGTTATTGCGCCAATGGCCCCACTTCACGCAACGGCTTGCCACGCACCGGCGCGTCGCCGGCCACGTAGTAGTCGGCAGTGCTGCGCGGCAGCGGCTGGCGGCCACGGATCTTGTCGGCGATTTTCTCGGCGATCATGATCGTCGGCGCGTTCAGGTTGCCGGTGGTGATGATCGGCATGATCGACGCATCGACTACGCGCAGGCCCTGCATGCCATGCACGCGGCCTTCGCCATCGACCACGGCCATCTCGTCGTCGCCCATCTTGCATGAGCAGGACGGGTGGAACGCGGTTTCGGCGTGCTCGCGGATGAACTTGTCCAACTGCTCATCGGTTTGCACCTCGATACCCGGGCTGATTTCGCGGCCACGGTACGGGTCCAGTGCCGGCTGCTGCATGATTTCGCGGGTCAGGCGGATGCCGTCGCGGAATTCCTGCCAGTCCTGCTCGGTGGCCATGTAGTTGAAGAGGATGCTCGGGTAGTCCCGTGGGTTCTTCGACTTCAGTTGCACGCGACCACGGCTCGGCGAGCGCATGGAGCCCATGTGCGCCTGGAAACCGTGCTCTTTCACACCGTTGCTGCCGTTGTAGTTAATCGCGACCGGCAGGAAGTGGTACTGGATGTTCGGCCATTCGAATTCTTCACGGGTACGGATGAAACCGCCCGCTTCGAACTGGTTGCTGGCGCCGATGCCGGTGCCGTTGAACAGCCACTCGGCACCGATGGCCGGCTGGTTGTACCAGAGCAGCGACGGGTACAGCGACACCGGCTGGGTGCACGCATATTGCAGGTACAGCTCAAGGTGGTCCTGCAGGTTTTCGCCGACGCCAGGCAGGTCGTGGACCACCGGGATGTCGAGGCTTTCCAGCAGCTTGGCCGGGCCGACGCCGGAGCGTTGCAGCAGTTGCGGCGAAGCGATTGCGCCGCTGCACACCAGCACTTCTTTACGCGCACGGGCTTCAACGCGCTCTTCGGCGGCACCGATCAGGTAACGCACGCCAACGGCACGCTTGCCTTCGAACAACACCTTGTCGGTGAGGGCGTGGGTGACGATGGTCAGAGTCGAACGCTTCTTGGCCGTGTCCAGGTAACCGCGCGCGGTGCTGGCGCGACGGCCGTTAGGCGTGACGGTGCGGTCCATCGGGCCGAAGCCTTCCTGCTGGTAGCCGTTCAAGTCCTCGGTGCGCGGGTAACCGGCCTGCACGCCCGCTTCAACCATGGCGTGGAACAGCGGGTTGTTGCCGGCTTTAGGTGTGGTCACGCTGACCGGGCCATCGCCGCCGTGCCAGTCGTTGGGGCCGATGTCGCGGGTTTCGGCCTTGCGGAAATACGGCAGGCAGTCGAGGTAGCTCCAGTCTTCCAGGCCCGGCAGCTTCGACCAGTTGTCGTAGTCCATGGCGTTGCCACGGATGTAGCACATGCCGTTGATCAGCGAAGAGCCACCCAGGCCCTTGCCGCGTCCGCATTCCATCCGGCGGCCGTCCATGTGTGGCTCCGGATCGGTCTCGTACGCCCAGTTGTAGCGGCGGCCTTGCAGCGGGAAGGCCAGGGCGGCGGGCATCTGGGTGCGGAAATCGAGGCGGTAGTCGGGGCCGCCGGCTTCCAGCAGCAGGACGGTGACGCCTTCGTCTTCGGTCAGGCGGGTCGCCAGGGTGTTACCGGCAGAGCCGGCACCCACAATGATGTAGTCGTATTCTTGGGACATAAATGCACCCTCTTAAAAGTTTGGCCGCCCGTAGCAGCTGCCGAGGAACGAGGCTGCGTTGGGCTGCGTAGCAGACCCCAAGATCGCTACGCAGCCTCGCTTGCGCTCGTCAGCTGCTACGGCGGACCTTGGGATCGATACGCGCTGAGTTGAGTGGGGTTGCTTAGAACACCGAGGCGTAGTCGCCCAGCTCAACCTGTACCGATTTGATGCGGGTGAAGTTGTTCAGCGAGCTGATGCCGTTTTCACGGCCCACACCGGATTGCTTGTAGCCACCCACCGGCATTTTCGCGTCGGATTCGCCCCAGGCGTTGATCCAGCAGATGCCCGCTTCCAGCTGGTGAATCACGCGGTGGGCGCGGTTCAGGTCCTTGGTCACAAGGCCCGCAGCCAGGCCGAAGTCGGTGTCGTTGGCGCGGCGGATCACTTCTTCTTCGGTTTCGTAGGTGAGGATGCTCATCACCGGGCCGAAGATTTCTTCACGGACGATGGTCATCTCGTCGGTGCAGTCGGTGAACACGGTCGGGGCCACAAAGGCGCCTTTGGCCAGGTCGCCGTCGGTCAGGCGGTCGCCGCCGCACAGCACGCGGGCGCCTTCTTCCTTGCCTTTGGCGATGTAGCCCAGCACGCTTTCCATGTGGGCGAAGCTGACCAGCGGACCGAAATTGGTGTTGGCGTCCTGGGGGTCGCCAACGCGGATGCGCGCAACACGCTCAACGATCTTGGCTTCGAATGCCTCTTGCAGGTGCTTGGGCACGAACACGCGGGTGCCGTTGGTGCAGACCTGGCCGGAGCTGTAGAAGTTGGCCATCATCGCGATGTCGGCCGCACGATCCAGGTCGGCGTCTTCGAACACGATCAGCGGCGACTTGCCGCCCAGTTCCATGGTCACTTCCTTGAGCGACGAGCTCGAAGCGCTGGCCATGACTTTCTTGCCGGTGTCGGTGCCGCCGGTGAACGAGACTTTCTCGATGCGCGGGTGCTCGGTCAGCCAGGTGCCGACTTCACGGCCGCTGCCGGTCAAGACGTTGAACACGCCTGCTGGAACGCCGGCTTCGGTGTAGATCTCGGCCAGTTTCAGGGTGGTCAGCGAGGTGACTTCGCTTGGCTTGAAGATCATCGCGTTACCGGCGGCCAGGGCCGGTGCGGATTTCCACAGGGCGATCTGGATCGGGTAGTTCCAGGCGCCGATACCGGCGACCACGCCCAGGGGCTCGCGGCGGGTGTAGACGAACGAGGTGTCGCGCAGAGGGATCTGCTCGCCTTCGATGGCCGGTACCAGGCCTGCGTAGTATTCCAGCACGTCGGCGCCGGTGACGATGTCGACGTACTGGGTTTCGGAGAAGGCTTTACCGGTGTCCAGGGTTTCCAGGGCGGCCAGTTCGTCGTTGCGCTCGCGCAGGATGTCGACGGCACGACGCAGGATGCGCGAACGCTCCATGGCGGTCATGGCGGCCCAGATTTTCTGGCCTTTTTCCGCGCTGACCACGGCACGTTCAACGTCGTCGAACGTTGCGCGTTGCACTTGGGCGAGAACTTCACCGTTAGCCGGGTTGATGGCGTCGAAGGTGGCATCGCTGCCAGCGTCGCTGTAGCCGCCGTCAATGTAGAGTTTTTGCAGGTCGAAACGGGCCATAAAGTCCTCGCAAGTGCATAAGTGGTTGGCGTTACCCGCCGCAAAGTGGGCCATGAGGGTGTGGCAACACTGGGCGGCGGACGTTCAGGGGTTGAGCGTTTATAAGGGCTCTAACTCACCTGCTTGGCCAATTGGAAATCCATGTATTCGTAAGCGATCCGTTGCGCCTGCGCCGTGTCGAAAGCGTCTCCCGACAGGGCACCGCGCAACCACAAACCGTCGATCAGGGCCGCCAGGCCTCTGGCTGCTTTGCGTGCGTGCGGCAGCGGCAGCACTCGGCGGAACTGGCAGCACAGGTTGGAATACAGACGTTGATCGTTGATCCGCTGCAACCTGTGCAATGACGGGTGATGCATGCTGGTGGCCCAGAAGGCCAGCCAGGTTTTCATTGCCGGGCCATTGACCTGGCTGGCGTCGAAGTTGCCCTCGATGATCACCCGAAGGTGCGCCCGTGGGCTGTCGTCCTTCAGCGCAAGCCTGCGTTCGTGGACGTTCTCGATCAGCACGTTCATCAGGTAGCGCATCGTCGCGGCGATCAGGCCGTTCTTGTCCTGAAAGTAGTGACTGATGATGCCGTTCGAGACCCCGGCCAAACGGGCGATCAGCGCGATGCTGGCATCTCCCATTCCGACCTGGTCGATGGCCGTCAATGTGGCTTCGATCAACTGTTGGCGGCGTATGGGTTGCATACCGACCTTGGGCATGTAGCACCTCTCCTTAGGCCTGCCGACGGGCGATGAACGTTCGTCGACTTGAAGGCCAGTCTATTTTGTTTTGATTGAACGTTCAATCAACAAAGAATAAGCTCTGCGACAAATGGTCGCTGCCTACAGGTATTTCCTACGTGAAGGCCGCGACATCCGGCACCTGCAAAAACCTTTGAAACAGGCGGTATCAAGGCCTGCCCACTGCCTGGTGGGGCTCAAGGATTTTCGGGGTGTCTTTATAACACCCGTCCGTCGACTGCCGAAAAATCGATAGGCCGGGATAACCGTTGCCTTGTGTTTCTCTCTCGCACTGCCTGGAGCATCTGCGCCATGAGTTCTGCCTCTCTTATAAAGACCCCGCCGGAAAAGGTCCGGGTCAACGGTTGGGTGTTCTACACCTCCACCGCGCTGATTCTGTTGTTGACCGCCATTCTGATCATCGCTCCGCAGGAGGCCGGGCGCATGCTCGGCGTAGCCCAGGCCTGGCTTTCCAAAAGCTTCGGCTGGTACTACATGGTGGTCATCGCCGCTTACCTGGTGTTTGTGGTCGGCCTGGCGTTTTCGTCCTACGGCAAGTTGAAACTGGGCAGCAAGGACGACACCCCGGACTTCAGCTACGGCGCCTGGGCCGGCATGTTGTTCTCGTCGGGCATCGGTATCTCGTTGCTGTACTTCGGTGCCTCCGAGCCGCTGGATCACTACTTCAACCCGCCCGAAGGCGCCGCCGCCAGCAACGGCGCGGCACGCCAGGCGTTGCAGTTGACCTTTTTGCACTGGGGCCTGCATGGCTGGGCGATCTATGCGCTGGTCGGCCTGGCGGTGGCGTACTTCGCCTACCGGCATAACCAGCCGCTGGCCTTGCGTTCGGCGCTGTACCCGCTGGTGGGTGAGCGTTGGGTGAAGGGCGCGGCCGGTCACGCGGTGGATGGTTTCGGCATGTTCGTGACCCTGTTGGGCCTGGTGACCAACCTGGGCATCGGTTCGATGCAGGTGTCGTCCGGCCTGGAAAACCTGTTCGGCATGGCGCACAGCAACACCAACCTGCTGATCGTGATCATCGTGATGAGCACCGTGGCGACCATCGCCGCCGTGTCGGGCGTGGAGAACGGCATCCGCCGCCTGTCCAACCTCAATATCGTGCTGTTCAGCGGCTTGCTGATCTTTGTGCTGCTGTTCGGCCCGACCCTGCACCTGCTCAATGGCCTGGTGCAGAACACCGGCGACTACCTCAACGGCATCGTGCTGAAAACCTTCGACCTCTATGTGTACGAAGGCGACGGTGACAAGACCGAACGCTGGATGGGCCTGTGGACCCTGTTCTACTGGGCCTGGTGGATTTCCTGGGCACCGTTCGTGGGCATGTTCATCGCGCGGATTTCCCGTGGCCGCACGGTGCGTGAACTGGTGGCCGGCGTGTTGCTGATTCCCCTGGGCTTTACCCTGGCGTGGCTGTCGATCTTCGGTAACTCGGCGCTGGACCTGGTGTTGAACCATGGTGCGGTGGAGTTGGGCAAGACGGCGCTGGAACAACCGTCCATGGCCATCTACCAACTGCTGGAGCATTACCCGGCGTCGAAAATCGTCATCGGCGTGTCGATCTTCGTGGGCTTTGTGCTGTTCCTGACCCCGGCGGATTCCGGTGCGGTGATGATGGCCAACCTTTCCTGCAAAGGCGGCAATGTGGATGAAGATGCGCCGCACTGGCTGCGCATCTTCTGGTCGGCGGTGATCACCCTGGTGACCATCGGCCTGCTGTTTGCCGGCAACTTCGAAGCCATGCAAACCATGGTGGTGCTGGCGGGGCTGCCGTTCTCGGTGGTGCTGATTTTCTTTATGTTCGGTTTGCACAAGGCGATGCGCCAGGACGTGGCGATCGAACAGGAGCAGGCGCAACTGGCTGAACGCGGGCGTCGTGGCTTCAGCGAGCGCTTGACGGCACTCGACCTGCAACCGAGCCAGGGCACTGTGCAGCGCTTTATGGACAAGCACGTCACGCCGGCGCTGGAAGAAGCGGCGACGGCGTTGCGTGAACAAGGTTTGGAAGTGCAGACGCTGCTGGGTAAATCCAAGCGCTGCATCGGTGTGCGCATCGAGATGGAAGAGGGCAACCCCTTCGTTTATGAAGTGAGCCTGGATGCTTACTCGTCGGCACCGAGCGACCTGCCCGAAGAAGAACGCACCCGCTATTACCGGGCCGAGGTGTACCTGCACAACGGGCCTCAGGAATACGACCTGATGGGCTTCGCCCAGGAACAGATCACCCGGGACGTGCTCGATCAGTTTGAAAGCCATCGGCAGCTCCTTGGCCGTGTCTATAGCTGATGCGTTGAAAGCCCGGTGGTGTCACTGACATCACTGGGGCAAAAAATGTGGGGGGCAAGCCCCCTCCCACATGTTTGACCCGGTTTCTGCACTGGCGTTTGCGGTGTTTGCTAGCCCAGGTTTTTGCCCAGCAGGGCGTGGTAGAGCTCACTGTCGCCAAGGATCCCCACCACCTGGTTGTTGTCATGCAACACCAGCTTGTTCCCCGTCTGGTAACGAATCTGCAGCGCATCACGCATGCCGATATTCGAATCCACCAGGGTCGGTACCCGGCCCAAACCTTCCACCGGTTGCCCCGGCGCCCAGTTCTGCAGGTTCATCACCATGCCATTCTGGCGGGCGCCCTGGATGGTGTTGCCTTCGGACAGGTCCAGCCACGAATCGCCGCCCGGGTCGAGGCACACCGAGCCGTTGACGCGTTTGCAGTTGTCCAGTGTGCGCATCAGGCTGCGGCCGCACAGTACGTTCAGCGGGTTGGTGTGGGCGACGAAGGTGCGTACGTAGTCGTCCGCCGGGTTCAGCACGATCTCTTCCGGCACGCTGTACTGGATGATCTTGCCGTCTTTCATGATCGCGATGCGGCTGCCCAGCTTGAGCGCCTCGTCGAGGTCGTGGCTGACGAACACGATGGTCTTGCTCAGCTTGCTTTGCAGTTCCAGCAACTCGTCCTGCAGGCCCTGGCGGATCAGCGGGTCGAGGGCGGAGAAGGGCTCGTCCATCAGCAGGATGTCGGCGTCCATCGCTAACGCGCGGGCCAGGCCGACGCGTTGTTGCATGCCGCCGGACAGCTCATCGGGCTTCTTGTTGCGCCACTGGGTCAGGCCCACCAGCTCGAGTTTCTCGTCCACCAGCTTGCGCCGTTCTTTTTCCGGGCGGCCCTGCATTTCCAGACCAAAGCTGATGTTCTCGCGCACCGTCAGCCAGGGCATCAGGGCAAACTTCTGGAACACCATGGCGATGCGCTTGGTGCGCATCATTTTCAGCTCGGCGGGGCTGCAGGAGGCGATGTCGATCTGGCGACCTTCATGCTCGACGAACAGTTGGCCACGGCTGACGGTGTTGAGGCCGTTGATGCAGCGCAGCAGGCTCGACTTGCCGGAGCCCGACAGGCCCATCAGCACGCAGATCTCGCCTTTTTCCACATCCAGGCTGGCTTTTTCAACGCCGACAATCTGCCCGGTTTTTTTCAGGATCTCGTTACGGCTCATGCCCTGGTCCAGCAGCTTGAGCGCTTCGCGTGGGTCTTTGGAGAAGATCACGTCGACATTGTCGAATCGGATAATGCTCATGCATCACCCCCTACTTTGGCGTCGGGTTGTTTGCAGATGCGGTCGAGCATGATGGCCAGCAGCACAATCGCCAGGCCGGCTTCAAAGCCCAGGGCGATATCGGCGGTGTTCAGCGCGTTGACCACCGGCTTACCGAGGCCGTCGGCGCCCACCAGGGCCGCGATCACCACCATCGACAACGACAGCATGATGCATTGGGTAATACCGGCAGCGATGCTCGGCATGGCGTGGGGCAGTTCAATGCGCGAGAGCAACTGACGGCGCGAGCAGCCAAAGGCCTTGCCGGCGTCCATCAACTCTTGCGGTACATCACGGATACCCAGGTAGGTCAGGCGGATCGGCGCGGCAATCGCGAACACCACCGTGGAAATCAGCCCGGGCACCACACCCAGCCCGAAGAGGGTCAGGGTAGGGATGAGGTAGACGAAGGTCGGCACGGTCTGCATCAGATCGAGCACCGGCCGCATCATGGTGTAAAACAGCGGTTTGTGCGCGGCAACAATGCCCAGCGGCACACCGATGACCACGCAGACCAGGGTGGCGAACAGCACCTGCGCGAGGGTCTCCATGGTTTCCTGCCAGTACCCCAGGTTGAGGATCAGCAGGAAAGAGACGATGACAAAAACAGTCAGTCCCCATTTACGTTGAATAAAGTGAGCCAGCAGCGCAATCAGACCGATCAATGCCAGCGGATTGAACCAGGTCAGCGCGAACGTCACGCCGTGGATCATCGTTTCCAGTGTCGATGCGATTGCGTCGAAGTAGTTGGCGCCGTGTTGGGTCAACCATTCGACGAAGGCAGCGATGTACTGGCCTAGTGGGATTTTCTGTTCAGTCAGCATGGTAGTGAATGTCCACATGCGAAGAGGGAAAACATCCCGGGGCAGCGCACCGCCCCGGGGTCAGCGGGATTACTTGGCGAGATACGCTTTGACGGCCTCCAGGCCTGGTTTGCCATCGACGGTATTGACTCCGGCGAGCCAGGTGTCGAGGACTTGCGGGTTCTTTTTCAGCCAGGCCTTGGCGGCGGCATCGGGCTTCATCTTGTCGTCCAGAACGTTACCCATCAGGGTGCTTTCCATGTTCAAGGTGAACACCAGGTTCTTCAGCAACTGACCGACGTTGCTGCATTCCTCGGTGTAGCCCTTGCGGGTGTTGGTATAGATGGTGGCCTGGCCGTAGTTGGGGCCGAACGAATCGTCACCCCCGGTCAGGTACTTCATCTTGAAGCGGGTGTTCATCGGGTGCGGTTCCCAGCCGAGGAACACGATGGCCTGGTCACGCTTGGTGGCGCGCTCAACCTGGGAAAGCATCCCGGCTTCGCTGGATTCGACCACTTTGAAGCCGGCGGTCTTGAGGCCGAAGGCGTCTTTGTCGATCAGCGTCTGGATGGTGCGGTTGCCGTCGTTACCCGGCTCGATGCCGTAGATCTTTCCGCCCAGCTCATCCTTGAATTTGGCGATATCGGCGAAGTCTTTCAGGCCCTTGTTGTACAGCGCCTCGGGTACCGCCAGGGTGTACTTGGCGTTTTCCAGGTTGGCGCGCACGGTTTCCACGGTGCCGGCATCACGGTACTGCTTGATGTCGTTTTCCATGGTCGGCATCCAGTTGCCGAGGAACACGTCCATGTTCTTGCCGTCGGCCAGGGACTTGTAGGTCACAGGAACGGAAATCATCGTGGTCTTGGTCTTGTAGCCCAGGCCCTTGAGGATTTCGCTGGTGGTCGCGGTCGTGACGGTGATGTCGGTCCAGCCGACATCGGAGAAGTTGACGGTCTTGCACTGTTCCGGTTCTGCGGCGTGCGCCATGACTGGCAGACTCAGCATGGCGGCCAACAACAACGAGGGTGAACCTTTCATCTGGGTAGACTCCTGTGTTTTTTCTGGCGGCATTCGCCGCGCTTTATAAGTGTTGCGGTTGGAGCGTGCGGCAACAGCTCTGCCACGGTGCCTTGCAAACGAGTCGAGACTGATCATGTACCAGTGAAAATCTGACGCCTACAGGGGGCGTCGTATCCAGTACAGGGAGGGTCGTATCCAGTGTCGGTGACGTCGCTTACAGGTTTTTCCCAAGGTAAAACCGCTGTTTTTGCCCATCTGCACCGCTAAAAACGGCTGAAACAGGCGATCGCACGGGAGCGACGCTGGTGAGCATGGGTGCGTCGGTGTGAGACGCCGTGAGCGACAGCAAAAGCTTGATGATGCCGCCATCTGGGCGATCTGAGCGTAGCACCTCGTTCAAGCCTGGCCGTGCTTATCGAGGAGTTCTACCGTAATGGCTATCAGTGTTTTCGACCTGTTCAAGATCGGCATCGGGCCTTCCAGTTCTCACACCGTCGGCCCCATGCGCGCCGCGGCGTTGTTCGTCCAGGGGTTACGTGAACGTGAACTGTTGGAACAAGTCAGGCGTGTCGAAGTTCAGCTGTACGGTTCGCTGTCCGCCACCGGCATCGGCCACGGCAGCGACACCGCCACCATCATGGGCCTGATGGGCGAGTGGCCGGACGCGATCGATCCGTCGCAGATCGGCCTGCGTATCCACACCCTGCGTGAGACCGACACACTCCTGCTCGACGGGCGTTTGCCCGTGCCGTTCGTGTGGGCCCGGGACATGCGCCTGCTCGACGAAAACCTGCCGTTCCACCCCAACGCCATGACCCTGGTGGTGTACGGCGATGAAGGCGAGCTGCACCGCGACACCTACTACTCAGTGGGCGGTGGTTTTGTGGTGGATGAAGCCCAGGCGCAGAGTGGTGTGGCGGACATGGACCGCACCGAGTTGCCCTATGATTTCTCCAGCGCGGTGGAGTTGCTGCAGCTGTGCAAGACCCACAACCTGCGCGTTGCCGAGTTGATGCTGGCCAATGAAAAAGTCTGGCGCTCCGAAGACGAAATCCGCAGTGGCCTGATGAAGCTCTGGCGCGCCATGCAGGCGTGCGTGGAGGAGGGCCTCAAGCACGAAGGCATCCTGCCCGGCGGCCTCAATGTGCGCCGTCGTGCCGCCAAGTTGCACCGCAGTCTGCAGGAGTTGAACAAGCCGAATGTGATCGGCTCGACCTTGAGTGCGATGGAGTGGGTCAACCTGTTCGCCCTGGCGGTGAATGAAGAAAACGCCGCCGGTGGGCGCATGGTCACGGCGCCCACCAACGGTGCGGCGGGGATCATTCCGGCGGTGCTGCACTACTTCATGAAGTTCAGCGACGAAGTCACCGAAGCCAACGTGGTCGACTACCTGCTCAGTGCAGCGGCGGTGGGGATCCTGTGCAAGAAGAACGCCTCGATCTCCGGGGCCGAAGTCGGTTGCCAGGGTGAAGTGGGTTCGGCCTGCGCCATGGCCGCTGCCGGGCTGGCAGAGATCCTCGGCGCAACCCCGGAGCAACTGTGCAACGCCGCCGAAATCGGCCTGGAGCACAACCTCGGCCTGACCTGCGACCCGGTGGGCGGGCTGGTGCAAGTGCCGTGCATCGAGCGCAATGCGATTGCCGCGGTGAAGGCGATCAACGCGGCGCAGATGGCCCTGCGCGGTGATGGCCAGCACTTTATCTCCCTGGACCGCGTGATCCGCACTATGCGCGATACCGGGGCGGATATGCATGACAAGTACAAGGAGACGTCCCGGGGCGGGTTGGCGGTCAGCGCGGTGGAGTGCTGATGAGCTTGTTGTGATGAGTGGGGCCTTTGTGGTGAGCGGGCTTGCCCCGCGCTGGGTGGCGAAGCCACCCCAATAAAGGCGCCACATCGCTTCAGATAAACCCCGGTCGCCTGATTTTGGGGCGGCTTCGCCACCCAGCGCGGGGCAAGCCCGCTCACTACAAGTGAACACTCCAACCAAAATCGCCACCTTTTAGCGCGTCGCAAACAGATAAGTAGCTTCCAAACGATTTCCCCCTCGACCACCCGTCACCTGTGCGTGCGGTGACAGACTTTTCCTACGCGCTGAAAGCGCCTTCCCACAAGTGATACCGAACTGCTCACACACCTTGAGCAGGGCCGCTCCGACGTCTATTTCAGCCATATCCCGTACTCCTCGCGCGGGCTTATTTAGACGCGTCATCAGGTCGTTTTCAGGATTTGTTGAATGGCCATTCAAATTTAGGCATGGCATTTGCTCTACCAATTCAAAGCCTCTCGCCTTGCCGGATGAAGAGCGCAATAACAAGAGCCTCGCCTGAGGCCATCACCTGCTTTGTGTGAGGAGATACCGCCATGACGTCGTTCAACTCCGGGGCCCAACCCCAGAACCGTGCGCCTCAATCCATCGGCTTTTTGCTGCTGGACAATTTCACGCTGATTTCCCTGGCCTCGGCCGTGGAACCGCTGCGCATGGCCAACCAGCTGTCCGGCCGCGAGCTGTATCGCTGGACAACCCTGAGTGTCGACGGCAACCAGGTATGGGCCAGCGACGGTCTGCAAATCACCCCCGATGCCTCCATGCACAAAGCCCCGGCCCTGGACACTGTGATTGTGTGCGGCGGCGTGGGTATCCAGCGTACCGTGACCCGTGAGCATGTGTCGTGGCTGCAAAGCCAGGCGCGCCAGTCCCGTCGCCTTGGCGCGGTGTGCACCGGCAGCTGGGCCCTGGCCTGTGCCGGTCTGCTCGACGGTTTTGATTGCAGCGTGCACTGGGAATGCCTGGCGTCGATGCAGGAAGCCTTCCCGCGTGTGTCGATGAGCACCCGTTTGTTCACCCTCGACCGCAACCGCTTCACCAGTTCGGGCGGCACCGCGCCGTTGGACATGATGCTGCACCTGATCAGCCGCGACCATGGCCGTGAACTGTCGGCGGCGATCTCCGAGATGTTCGTGTACGAGCGCATCCGCAACGAACAGGATCACCAGCGTGTGCCGCTCAAGCACATGCTTGGCACCAACCAGCCGAAGCTGCAGGAAATCGTCGCGCTGATGGAAGCCAACCTCGAAGAGCCGATCGACCTCGACGAACTGGCGGTGTACGTCGCCGTGTCGCGTCGCCAGCTGGAGCGGCTGTTCCAGAAATACCTGCACTGCTCGCCGTCGCGCTATTACCTCAAGCTGCGCCTGATTCGCGCGCGGCAGTTGCTCAAGCAAACGCCGATGTCGATCATCGAAGTGGCCTCGGTGTGCGGGTTTGTCTCCACGCCGCACTTCTCCAAGTGCTACCGCGAATACTTCGGCATTCCGCCACGGGATGAGCGCGTAGGCTCCAACACCACCCAGCAGGTGGCGATGATGCCGATTCCGCAGGCGCTGGTGTTGTCACCGCTGTCGGGACCGATGGCGGCGTTGAGCCAGGCGCGCAATGAGTCGACTTTCGCGAGTGTACGGCTCTAAACCGAGTTGACTGCATCGGGGGCTTGCCCCCGATAGCGGTCTGTCAGGCGCCGGAGTTCTGCTTGAACTGCATCAGCGCCGGCAACAGTTGCTTATCGATCGCCTGGCGCACCGCCGGCAAAATCGTCGCACTGCCGGTGTACATCTGCTCAACCATACCCTTGAGCGCCTTGGCCCGTGCTTCGCTCAAACCGCGTACGGCACATTCGCAGGCCTGCTCGGCAGTAGAGCCGCTGGAGACTTCGAAACCCAGCGAGCGCAGTTGGCTCAGCAGGTCATCCTGGTCAATCAAATCCGCATGCATCATGACGTTTATCCTGGTGAGGGGAGCGGGGTTCGACCTCGATTCTGGTAGCCACCCAAGCGGTCGGCAAGGGCAGAATGCGCGAATGCCTCAGATGGCTATGGGCATGTCGTTTTCGGGCCATTTGCCGAAGGCACTTACCGGCACACTGAACCCAGGCACACAGCTTGATGGTTTGGTCACCCTCGGGATGTAACGCTCTCACAAGGCACCTCTGCCCCGATCCAGTCACGGCTGGATCGGGGCTTTTTTTGCCTGGGTTTTTTCGGTGTCTGTGCCGGCCTCATCGGGGCACAAGTATCTACACAACTTCAGTAGGATAACGCGTAGCAGCTGTCGAGCCTTGGCGAGGCTGCGTTTGCGGCGCGTCTGACACACCGCCGACGCAGCCTCGCCAAGGCTCGACAGCTGCTACGCAGGGGGCTCGGCTCAAGATGTGTAGATGCCTATGCTCATCGGGGGCACCACGGTTTACCGCTGTAACACCAATATCCTTGAGAGCAACTCGTCGCGATCGATATAGCATCCCTGGAAATGCCGCGCCCCCGAAGTGGGATCAAACGCATTGCGCGCATGCAACGTGCGGCGGTTATCGAAGCACCACAGCTCGCCCGGGTTCAGGCGCTTGACCAGCCGAAAGCGCGCCTCGCGCGTCATCGCGATAAAGCGTCGATAAGCCTGATACAGCAACGGCATCTGCGCCACCGACGTCTCGAACGGCCCACGCAAAAAGTTGGCCATGCGAATCTCTGCCACATCCCCCAGTGCGTCCAATGCGATGATCGGCGCGAGGCGACGATAGTCGCTGTGGCGGTCTTTGTTGCGAAACTCCACGGGTATTTCACACAAGGCACGAAACGCTTCGGGATCTTCCTCGCGCAGGGCATTGGCGATGGCAAACCCATCGACAAAAATACTTTCGCCCCCGTCGGCATCGTTGACCAGGCAATGCAGGAATTGCAGCCCCGGTTGCAGCTCCCGGGTCGGCAAATCACTGTGCAAGGGCAGGTTGAAAGCGGTGTAGGCATTGCTGTCGGCATCGGCCTTGGATTGCACGTTGAACAGCACGCCGAAATTGCTCTCGCGGATAAATGAAATACGCTGGGCAACACCCGCCAGGGAGCCGGGTTCGGTGGGTACGCCGCGCATTTGCGTCAGGCCCGCGTCACGCAAGGCCAGCAGCCATTGCAGCAGCGCCGCAGGGTCTTGCATGACCGCCGCGTAGTCGAATATAGGCAGTTCGAAGGTGTTGTCCCAGAGCCGCGATTTTGGTTTCGCCGCCCGGCGTTCGGCGCGGGATTCATCGTCGTAGGCATGGGCCCGCAGCCAGCCGGGATCGTACCGGCTGCGATGACCGCCGTGCCATTCCACGCTGAGGAAGCCCTGGTCGATACGCACGCTGATGGCGCTGAGGTTTTCATCCACATCGACAATTTCCAGCACTTGCTCGCGGGTCACGCTGTACACGCATTGCGTGCACGGGCAGTTGTCCCGCAGCCACTGATGGTGAAACGGGCTGACCCGGCCATCGGCCCATGTCACGCGAACCTGATCGTCCAGCACCTGTGCATCGGCGAGGTCGAAGCGTTTCGGGTAAATACGGAAATCGGCAACAGCGGCGGCGGTTTGCATGATGGCTCCTTATTTTTTCGGGGGCAGTCCAATCACCCGGCCGAGGAGGGCGGGCCTTGGCAGGTCGGCTTGCTCAGCGCTGATCGCAATGAGTTTCTCCAATGTCGCCTCGGCAAACGGGGCCGAATGCGGACCCGCCAGGTCGACGTGCAGCAGCATCTGTTCGTTGCCGGCCAATGCTTTCTCATCGCCCACTAAATGCAGGCTGTGATAAAGGTGCAGGCGCTTGGCGTCGTGGGCGATCAGTTGCGTGTGCACCTCCACTTCGGCACCGAGTTTCACTTCGTGCAGGTAGTTCAGGTGCAGTTCCAGGGTGAACAGCGAATGGCCGCTGGCTTCGCGGTTTTCACTGTCCAGGCCGAGGGTGTCCATCAGCGCGTCGGTGGCGTAGCTGAAGATCAGCAGGTAGAACGCGTCGCGCAGGTGGCCGTTGTAGTCCACCCAGTCGGCAAGGACTGGGGTGGTGTAGGTGGTCAGTGCAGGCATGGTGAGGGTTCCGTTATTCGGCGAAGGTCATGCCGTGCTTGGCTTTGGTGGTTTTCACCGCTTCCAGCACCGCCAGCAGGCAATCATCACGATAGCGTTCCAGCGCCGAAATGCTGTGTTTGCCCAGTTGCTCGCTGGTGCCATCGACCACATCGTCGATCAACTTGTCGGTCAGCTCCGGAGCCGGCAGGTAGGTCCACGGCAATTGCAACGCCGGGCCGAACTGCGCCATGAAGTGGCGCATGCCCGCATCGCCACCCGCCAGGGTGTAGGTGAGGAATGTGCCCATGAACGACCAGCGCAGGCCGGCGCCAAAGCGGATGGCATCGTCGATCTCGCCGGTGGTGGCCACGCCGTCATTCACCAGGTGCAACGCCTCGCGCCACAGCGCTTCGAGCAAGCGGTCGGCGATAAACCCGGGGACCTCCTTGCGCACATGCAGCGGGCGCATGCCGAGGGATTCATACACCTTGATCGCGGCCTGGATCGCTTGCGGCGCGGTGTGCTTGCCGCCGACCACTTCCACCAGCGGCAGCAGATAGACCGGGTTGAACGGATGGCCGACCACACAGCGTTCCGGGTGGGTCGAGCCCTCGTAGAACTCACTCGGCAACAACCCTGAGGTACTCGAACCGATCAGTGCATTGGGCTTGGCCGCGGCGCTGATCCTGCTGTGCAATTCCAGCTTCAGCTCCAGGCGTTCGGGGGCGCTTTCCTGGATGAAGTCGGCGTCTTTCACACATTCTTCGATGGTGGCCACAAAGCGCAGGCGGTCTTGCGCTGCGCCGGGTGCCAGGCCCTGTTTTTCCAGGGCGCCCCAGGCATTGGCGACGCGTTTGCGCAACGTCGCTTCGGCACCCGGTGCGGGGTCCCAGGCGACCACGTCGAGGCCGTGGGCCAGGGCACGGGACACCCAGCCGCTGCCGATGACACCGCTGCCGAGGGCGGCGAAGGTTTTGATCTCAGTGATAAAGCGCATGGCGACGATCCTGAAGTATTCACACATTCTGTTTTGGGAACCGGCTCAAACTGTGGGAGGGAGCAAGCCCCCTCCCACATTTTTTAGCCGCGCTTGGTCAGGCCCATCTTGATGCGGCCTTCCGCCGGGGTCATGACCCGTGCGCCCAGGCGGCTGAGAATTTCACTGGCGCGTTCCACCAGTTGGCCATTGGTGGCGAGTACGCCCTTGTCCAGCCACAGGTTGTCTTCCAGGCCGACCCGTACGTTGCCGCCCAGCAGCACCGCTTGCGCAGCCATGGGCATTTGCATGCGGCCGATCCCGAACCCGGCCCACACCGCGTCGGCGGGGAGGTTGTCGACCATGGCCTTCATGGTGGTGGTGTCGGCCGGCGCGCCCCATGGAATGCCCAGGCACAGTTGGAACAGCGGGTTGTCGAGCAGGCCTTCCTTGATCATCTGCTTGGCGAACCACAGGTGGCCGGTGTCGAAGATTTCCAGCTCGGCCTTCACGCCCAGTTCCTGGATGCGCTTGGCGCCCGCACGCAACTGCGCCGGGGTGGAGACGTAAATCGTGTCGCCGTCACCGAAGTTCAGGGTGCCGCAGTCCAGGGTGCAGATTTCCGGCAGCAGCTCTTCCACATGGGCCAGGCGGGTCAGCGGGCCGACCAGGTCGGTATTGGGACCGAATTCCATCGGGTGCTCGCCGCCGCCGATCTCCAGGTCGCCGCCCATGCCGGCGGTGAGGTTGACGATGATGTCGATGTCGGCCTCACGGATGCGCTCCATCACTTCGCGATACAGGGCAACGTCGCGGCTGAACTTGCCGGTCTCGGGGTCGCGCACATGGCAGTGCACCACGGTGGCGCCCGCCTTGGCGGCTTCCACCGCAGCGGCGGCGATTTGCTTGGGGGTGACCGGCACGTGTGGGCTTCTGGCGGTCGTGTCGCCAGCACCGGTGAGTGCGCAGGTGATGATGACGTCGTGGTTCATGGGGCGGTTCCTTACGGGCGTGTGATTTCAAGGCGTACGGTGCCGTTCGCAGCCAGGAGCGGCTGCGACACGGTGGTTCAAGTCAGGTTATTTGCTGGTGAGTTGCAGGTTGGCTGCAGCCGGTTTGCCATCGAAGGTGGTCACGCCTTCCAGCCAGCGCGCCTGGTCCTGGGGATGATCCTTGAGCCACTGCCTGGCGGACTCGAGGGCGTCCTTGTGATCCAGCAACGGCTGCATCATCCGGCTCTCGTCGGCGGCGGTGAAGGTCAGGTTGGTCAGCAGCTTGTGCACGTTGGGGCACTGTTCGGCGTAGGTCGGCGCGGTGACCGTCCACACGCTGGCCATGCCTTCGTTCGGGCCCAGGGCGTCATCGCTGCCGGTGAGGTAGGTCATCGCGATATTGACGTTCATCGGGTGCGGCGCCCAGCCGAAGAACACCACGGCTTCCTTGCGGCGTACCGCACGGTCCACGGCGGCAAGCATGCCGGCCTCGCTGGATTCCACCAGTTGGAATTTGCCCAGGCCGAACTGGTTCTTGGCGATCATCGCCTTGATCTGGGTGTTGGCCCCCGAACCCGGCTCGATGCCGTAGATCTTGCCGCCCAGCTCCTTCTCGAATTTGGCGATGTCGGCAAAGGTCTTCAGGCCTTTGTCCGCCAGGTAAGTCGGCACCGCGAGGGTCGCGCGGGCGTCTTCCAGGCTGGGTTTGTCGAGGACTTTGATTTGCTTGGCGTCGACGAACGGCGTGATGGTCTGGGTCATCAGCGGGTTCCAGTAGCCGAGGAACAGATCCAGGCGTTGGTCACGGATGCCGGCGAAGATGATTTGCTGGGAGGCGCTGGTTTGTTTGGTCTTGTAGCCGAGGCCGTCGAGCAACACTTGGGTCATGGCACTGGTGGCGATGACGTCGGTCCAGTTCACCACGCCCATGCGCACGTTCTGGCAGGATGCCGCGTCGGCAGCCCATACGTTCGTGCTCAAGATGGCGCTGGCGCTGAGTGCAAGCACGCAGCGGCGAATCAGTCGGTTCATGGTGGATCCCTCGGCAGGTCGTTATTGTGGGGGCCGGCGTCTTTGTGCGCCGTGAGGCCAAGTTACGTAGCTTTGGAGGCGACAAAACGCACGGCGGCGACCAGCTCTTGCACTGCAGCGACCTGCCCCCTTGAATCCACCCGAGAACGGGAGTATCACAGTGCCACGCTGCCCGTCCTACGAGAGCGCCACCATGTCCCAGGATTTCTACTTTCTGCTGATGCCGGGGTTCTCGGCCATCGGCTTTATTTCTGCACTGGAGCCTTTGCGCGTGGCCAACCGCTTTCGTGGCGAGTTGTACCGCTGGCATGTGCTGAGCGCCGATGGCGGCGCGGTGCTGGCGAGCAATGGCATGTCGGTCAACGCCGACGCCGCGCTGGAACCGCTGAAAAAGGGCGCGACGCTGTTGGTGGTGGCCGGCTTCGAACCGCTGCAGTTCGCCACGCCGGCGCTGGAGCACTGGCTGCGTCGCCTGGACCATGACGGCGTGACCCTCGGCGCCATCGACACCGGCGCCTGCGTGCTCGCCGAAGCCGGCCTGCTCGACGGCCACCGCCTGACCCTGCACTGGGAAGCCATCGATGCCTTCAAGGAGTCGTACCCGCACCTGAGCGTGACCCAGGAACTGTTCGAAATCGACCGTCGCCGCATCACCTGCGCCGGCGGCACCGCCTCCATCGACCTGATGCTCGACCTGATCGCCCAGGCCCACGGCGCCGACCTGGCGATCCAGGTCTCCGAACAGTTCGTACTCGGCCGCATCCGCCCGCGCAAGGACCACCAGCGCATGCAGATCGCCACGCGCTACGGCATCAACAACAAAAAGCTGGTGCAAGTGATCGGCGAGATGGAGCAGCACACCGAACCGCCCCTGAGCACCTTGGCGTTGGCCGACGCGATCAAAGTTACCCGGCGCCAGTTGGAGCGTCTGTTTCGCCTGCATTTGAACGATACCCCGAGCAACTTCTACCTTGGCCTGCGCCTGGAAAAAGCCCGGCAGCTGCTGCGCCAGAGCGATATGAGCGTGCTGGAGGTGAGCATTGCCTGCGGGTTCGAGTCGCCGTCGTATTTCACCCGGAGTTATCGGGCGAGGTTTGCCAAGTGTCCGAGGGAGGATCGGCGACGGGAGGTGGTTTGACGGGCAATTATAGTGAATTATACTCATCACTATAATTTATAGTTGTTTTCATAATTGAGTATAAATCCATGTCCAAACACAGCGGCTTCGTGTTCCGTCGCCCCGCCCTGGCAAGCAGTATTGCCGATGGCCTGGTGGGCGCCGGTATTCAGGATTTCACCTCTGGCCTGTTTCTCGCGGCGCCCCGTCGCACCGGCAAAAGCACTTTCCTGCGCGAAGACCTGATTCCGGAATGTCAGCTCCGGGGCTGGCTGGCGGTGTATGTGGATCTCTGGGCTGACAAGGAGAAAGATCCTGCGGAGTTGATTGCCAGTGCTATTGCGGCTGCCCTGGTTCCCTATGAAAAGGGCATCCGCAAACTGGCCAAGAATATTGGCATCGAGAAACTGAGCTTTCTGCGGACGCTCTCCTGGGACTTTACCAAGCCACAATTGCCTGTCGGTGCGACGCTGACCCAAGCCCTGGAATTGCTCCACAGTGCTGCAGAAAAACCCGTTGTGCTGGTGATTGACGAAGCGCAGCACGCCTTGACCACCGAGTCGGGTATCAATGCGATGTTCGCGCTAAAGGCTGCCCGGGATCAGCTCAACCAGGGCCGTGACGAAGAGGGCAGCGGCTTGCGCCTGGTGTTTACCGGCTCCAATCGCGACAAACTCGCCCATTTGGTATTGGGTAAAAGCCAGCCGTTCTTCGGTTCCAGCATCACGCCGTTTCCGCTGCTGGGTAAAGAGTTCACCCAAGCCTACACCGTGCACCTCAACGCGCACCTGGCCGAGACCAACCAGTTCAGCGCGGCTGATATTGATGAGGCGTTTGAGCTGGTAGGTCGGCGTCCCGAGATGTTGCGCACGATCATCGGTGAAGTCGCGTTGGAGCTGGGCGAGGCGAGCAATCTGGGCCAATTGCTGCACAGTCGCGCCGAACTGCTGCGCGCGGGTGTATGGACCGAGTTCGAAAGCGCCTGGAACGCCCTGACCATCCCGCAGCGCGCCGTGCTGGAGGTGATGGTGGAGCGTTCCCAGAACAACGAACCCTTCGCGCCCTTCACCGACAGCACCCTCACGGCTGTCAGCAAGGCGCTGGAAGCCATGGGCAGTGACGTGGTGCCGGGCACCCAGACCGTCCAGGCCTGCATCGATGCCTTGCGCGACAAGGAGTTGGTGTGGAAGTCGGGCCGCGGTGGTTATGCCCTGGAAGACAAGTCGTTCGGGGATTGGCTCAAGGTGCGCAAGGCACGCCAGTGATTTCCTCAGCCGTACTGCAGATGGCGCGTGGCAGGGAAATGTGTGGGGTAGTCGATGTGGGAAATATCTTTTTCTATGTTGCTGGCTATGTCTTGCGCAAGTGCGCTGTTACCGTCCAGTGGCCGCTGATTAAGCTGCTAGTTGGGCCGTATATAAATAAGAACGCTTGTACTTGATCAGCTCGGCATCCGCACTTGTAGCCCCATTACTTGATCGATAAGAGGTCCCGTATGCTCAAAAGAATTGTTGCCGTCATCGCGTTCGCGTCCGCTCCCGCCTGGGCAGCCAAAACCCCGGCGCCCTTCACCGGGACCGATTACAGCGGGCGTTATGAGTGTACTGGCAAGGACCGTCATATTGGTGACTTCACCGGTGTTGTCGATATGAAAATCAACACCAGCCAAAGTACCGGCAAGTACGGTGCCTACACGTTCACCCTGACCCTGGAAGATAAATCCCGTTATGACGGGTTTGCCGCTGCCACCGCAGATACGCTGGCGGTTTATTTCGCCCATACCGATCCCGCCTTGAAAGACTACGGCGTCGGTATTGCGCAACTTGTTCCAACGCCGGAAGGCAAAGTGTCCTTCGTCAAATATTATTACGGGCCTGAATACGAAGGCGGCGGCCACGGGGTCGAACACTGCGTCAGAAGTTAACGTGCGTTACTTCTTCATCAGGCTCGAACAGGCAGCCTTATAAGCTTCATGCTGATACTTGTTCAGCGTCGCCGGCAGATCAAAGTTGTGCTTCTTGTTCTGCGCATTGATGGTCTGCGGCGACAGCAGCGTCACCTCAACCCCCTCCAGCAACTGAAACACCCCTTCGATCTTGAAGGTTGTCGGGCCCCCGGCGAATTCACCTTTCTTGCTGCGTTTCTTGATGGCGATGCGCTGGATGGCGTTTTCCTGCACGAACGCCCTCACCTGGGCGGCGAAGGCTTTGACGTTAACGGCTTCATCGTCGTCATCAAGGGCGATTTTCTTGATGGCCAGGGCGACATGGCTCAACGTCTGGTTGTCCAGGGAGGCGAGGGCGATGATGGCTTCGCTGCCTTTGATTTCGATGCCGCAGATAGTCATGAATGGCCTTGGTTCAAAGAGAAAGTGGCGGCGATTGTCGCTTATTCCTGCCCAATCGACTCCAGAAACTCCGACCGCTCATCACTCATCCGCGCCAGGCAATCATTCTGCTCAATGGCGTAGGCCTTGGTGCCGGTCACCGCCGGGAAGGTGTCCACCGCGCAATCGGCGTCACGCAGTTTTTCCCACTTCTGCTGGGCATCCTTCAGACGAGCGGTAATGTCGGCGAGCTTGGTCTTGTCGCTGCCATAGGTGGAATGCATGCGTTCCAGCAGACCCTGATAATTATCCTTGAGCAATTGCTCGGCAGTGGTTTTGTTGTAAGTGGCGCATTCCAGGGTTTGCTTGTCGTTTTCGATGCCATCGCACGGCGTGCTGTCGGTGTCTTCGGCCGCGTGGACGCCGGTTGCGATGAGTGCCAAAGCCAGGAAAATCGATTTCATTGCGCCGTCTCATATCAGTTGATGCGGGAATTCTGGCTCAAGCGTAAGACAAATAACAGCCGCCAGTCAGACCACTCATAACAGCCTTTGTCGTGGATTGACGCTTTCGGCAATTCCCCTGTCGTTTTTGCACCCGGCTCGGTCGGCCCCTGGGCATATGCTGGCCCCAAAGCGCCGGCAGACGATTCGGCGCATGAATCGCCAAAATAAGGGGACGCCTGATGAGCCCAGCCGAATTGCACGCCGACAGCATCGTTATCGACGGGCTGATCATTGCCAAGTGGAACCGCGACCTGTTCGAGGACATGCGCAAAGGTGGCCTCACCGCCGCGAATTGCACCGTGTCGGTGTGGGAAGGGTTCCAGGCCACGATCAACAACATCGTCGCCAGCCAGACCCTGATCCGCGAGAACAGCGACCTGGTGATCCCGGTGAAAACCACCGCCGACATCCGCAAGGCCAAGGAACAGGGCAAGACCGGCATCATCTTCGGCTTCCAGAACGCCCACGCATTTGAAGACCAGCTCGGCTATGTGGAGATCTTCAAGCAGCTCGGCGTCGGTGTGGTGCAGATGTGCTACAACACCCAGAACCTGGTCGGCACCGGTTGCTACGAGCGCGACGGCGGCCTGTCGGGCTTCGGGCGCGAGATCGTCGCCGAGATGAACCGCGTCGGCATCATGTGCGACCTGTCCCACGTCGGCTCCAAGACCAGCGAAGAAGTCATCCTCGAATCGAAAAAGCCGGTGTGCTACTCCCACTGCCTGCCGTCCGGCCTTAAAGAGCACCCGCGCAACAAGTCCGATGAAGAACTGAAGTTCATCGCTGACCACGGCGGCTTTGTCGGCGTGACCATGTTCGCGCCGTTCCTGGCCAAGGGCATCGATTCGACCATCGACGACTACGCCGAAGCCATCGAATACACCATGAATATCGTCGGCGAAGACGCCATCGGCATCGGCACCGACTTCACCCAGGGCCATGGCCAGGATTTCTTTGAAATGCTGACCCATGACAAGGGCTACGCCCGCCGCCTGACCAGCTTCGGCAAGATCATCAACCCGCTGGGCATCCGCACCGTCGGCGAGTTTCCCAACCTGACAGAGACCCTGCTCAAGCGCGGCCATCCCGAGCGTGTGGTGCGCAAGATCATGGGCGAGAACTGGGTCAACGTCTTGAAGGACGTTTGGGGCGAATAAGCCAAGCACCCACGGGCAACATCACAACGAATTTTTCTGGAGTTAAGTTTCCATGGCCAAGATCGCCCCGCAATTGCCTATTGAAGTCGACAGCGAAACCGGTGTCTGGACGTCCGACGCCCTGCCGATGCTGTACGTGCCGCGCCATTTCTTCGTCAACAACCACATGGGCATCGAAGAGGTGCTGGGCGCCGACGCCTATGCCGAAATCCTCTACAAGGCCGGCTACAAGTCCGCCTGGCACTGGTGTGAAAAAGAAGCCGAATGCCACGGCCTGGAAGGCGTCGCGGTGTTCGAGCACTACATGAAGCGCTTGTCGCAACGCGGCTGGGGCCTGTTCAAGATCCAGGACATCGATCTGGATAAAGGCACCGCCAGCGTCAAGCTCGAACACTCGGCATTCGTCTATGTGTACGGCAAGGTCGGGCGCAAAGTCGACTACATGTTCACCGGCTGGTTTGCCGGTGCCATGGACCAGATTCTGCAAGCCCGTGGCAGCCAGATCCGCACCGTGGCCGAACAAGTCTACGGAGGCTCCGAAGAGGGCTTTGACTCCGGCTTGTTCACCGTCAAGCCGTTGTAAGCCGAGGACCGTGCCATGGCTTTCGAAGCAATGTTCCAGCCGATCCAGATCGGCAAACTGACCATCCGCAACCGCGTGCTCAGTACCGCCCACGCCGAGGTGTATGCCACCGACGGCGGCATGACCACCGACCGCTATGTGAAGTACTACGAAGAAAAAGCCAAGGGCGGTATCGGCCTGGCGATCTGCGGCGGTTCCTCGGTGGTCGCCATCGACAGCCCCCAGGAATGGTGGAGCTCGGTGAACCTGTCCACCGACCGCATCATCCCGCACTTCCAGAACCTGGCGGATGCCATGCACAAGCATGGCGCCAAGATCATGATCCAGATTACCCACATGGGCCGTCGCTCCCGTTGGGATGGCTTTAACTGGCCGACCCTGATGTCGCCGTCCGGCGTGCGTGAGCCGGTGCACCGTGCCACCTGCAAGACCATCGAGCCGGAAGAAATCTGGCGCGTGATCGGCAACTATGCCAGCGCCGCCAAGCGCGCCAAGGCTGGTGGCCTGGACGGTGTGGAACTGTCCGCCGTGCACCAGCACATGATCGACCAGTTCTGGAGCCCACGGGTCAACAAGCGTACCGACGAGTGGGGCGGCACCTTCGAAGGCCGCATGAAATTCGGCCTGGAAGTGTTGAAAGCCGTGCGTGCCGAAGTCGGTGACGACTTCTGCGTGGGCATGCGCCTGTGCGGTGACGAGTTCCACCCGGACGGCCTGTCCCACGAAGACATGAAGCAGATCGCCAAGTACTACGACGACACCGGCATGCTCGATTTCATCGGCGTCGTCGGCTCGGGTTGCGACACCCACAACACCCTGGCCAACGTGATCCCCAACATGAGCTATCCGCCGGAGCCGTTCCTGCACCTGGCGGCCGGTATCAAGGAAGTGGTCAAGGTCCCGGTGCTGCACGCACAGAACATCAAGGACCCGAACCAGGCCACGCGCATCCTCGAAGGCGGCTATGTGGACATGGTGGGCATGACCCGTGCGCACATCGCCGACCCGCACTTGATTGCCAAGATCAAGATGGGCCAGATCGACCAGATCAAACAGTGCGTCGGCGCCAACTATTGCATCGACCGCCAGTACCAGGGCCTGGACGTGCTGTGCATCCAGAATGCCGCGACCTCCCGTGAATACATGGGCGTGCCGCATATCATCGAGAAGTCCACCGGGCCGAAACGCAAGGTGGTGGTGGTCGGTGCCGGCCCTGCCGGGATGGAAGCCGCGCGGGTGGCCGCCGAACGTGGCCACGACGTGACCCTGTTCGAGAAGAAAGAATTTATCGGCGGGCAAATCACCACCGCCTCCAAGGCGCCGCAACGCGACCAGATCGCCGGTATCACCCGCTGGTTCCAGCTGGAGCTGGCACGCTTGAAAGTCGACCTGCGCCTGGGCGTGGCCGCCGATGCCGAGACCATCCTGGACCTGCGTCCGGACGTGGTGGTGCTGGCGGTCGGCGGGCATCCGTTTATCGAGCAGAACGAACACTGGGGCGCCGCCGAAGGCCTGGTGGTGAGCAGCTGGGACGTGCTCGACGGCAAGGTCGCACCGGGCAAGAACGTGCTGGTGTACGACACCATTTGCGAATTCACCGGCATGTCGGTGGCGGACTTCCTGGCCGACAAAGGCTGCCAGGTGGAAATCGTCACCGACGACATCAAGCCGGGCGTGGCGATTGGCGGTACGTCGTTCCCCACCTACTACCGCAGCATGTACCCCAAAGAAGTGATCATGACCGGCGACATGATGCTGGAAAAGGTCTACCGCGAAGGCGACAAGCTGGTGGCGGTGCTGGAGAACGAATACACCGGCGCCAAAGAAGAGCGGGTAGTGGACCAGGTGGTGGTCGAGAACGGCGTGCGTCCGGACGAAGCGATCTACTACGGGCTCAAGGAAGGTTCGCGCAACAAGGGCCAGATCGACGTCGAAGCCCTGTTCGCGATCAAGCCGCAGCCGTGCTTGAGCGAGGCGGGCGAGGGGTACTTGCTGTTCCGTATCGGTGACTGTGTGGCGCAGCGAAATACCCATGCCGCCATCTATGACGCCCTGCGCCTGTGCAAAGACTTTTGATGAGGTGAACGCGGTCAAATGTGGGAGGGGGCTTGCTCCCGATAGCGGTGGTTCAGCGACAACTGTACCAACTGACAGTCCGCCATCGGGAGCAAGCCCCCTCCCACATTCGGGCCAGTTTCACAGTAGACCTGTGCGGTCTGTGGGAGCTTCACCATGTTGAACACCTTGCTGCCTATTCTCTTATTTACCGCCCTGGGCCTTGCCGTCCTTGGCGTCCTGCGCCGGGTGAACATGTGGCGTCGCGGGCGTGCCTCCAAGGTCGACCTGCTGGGCGGTCTGTTGGCCATGCCCAAGCGCTACATGGTCGACCTGCACCACGTGGTCGCCCGCGACAAATACATCGCCAACACCCACGTCGCCACTGCCCTGGGCTTTGTGCTGTCGGCGCTGCTGGCGATTCTGGTGCATGGCTTCGGCCTGCATAACCGTATCCTCGGCTACGCCTTGCTGCTGGCGTCGGTGTTGATGTTTGTCGGCGCCACCTTCGTTTACCTGCGGCGGCGCAATCCGCCGTCGCGCCTGTCGAAAGGCCCGTGGATGCGCCTGCCGAAAAGCCTGATGGCGTTCTCGGTGAGTTTCTTCCTGGTGACGCTGCCAGTGGCGGGGATCCTGCCCGCCGACTTCGGCGGCTGGCTGCTGGCCGCGCTGTTGAGCGTGGGGGTGCTGTGGGGCGTGTCCGAAATGTTCTTCGGCATGACCTGGGGCGGCCCGATGAAGCACGCCTTCGCCGGTGCCCTGCACCTGGCCTGGCACCGTCGCGCCGAACGCTTTGGCGGTGGTCGTTCCACGGGTTTGAAACCCCTGGACCTGAGCGACAAAAGCGCGCCCCTGGGCGTGGAAAAACCCAAGGATTTCACCTGGAACCAACTGCTTGGCTTCGACGCCTGCGTACAGTGCGGCAAATGCGAAGCGGCGTGCCCGGCCTTCGCCGCCGGCCAGCCGCTGAACCCGAAAAAACTCATCCAGGACATGGTGGTCGGCCTGGCCGGCGGCACCGATGCCAAGTTCGCCGGCAGCCCTTATCCGGGTAAAGCCATTGGCGAACACAGCGGCAACCCGCACCAGCCGATCGTCAACGGCCTGGTGGACGCCGAGACCCTGTGGTCGTGCACCACCTGCCGTGCCTGTGTGGAAGAGTGCCCGATGATGATCGAGCACGTGGACGCCATCGTCGACATGCGCCGCCACCTCACCCTGGAAAAAGGCGCCACGCCGAACAAGGGCGCCGAAGTCCTGGAAAACCTGATCGCCACCGACAACCCCGGCGGTTTCGCACCGGGCGGTCGCCTCAACTGGGCGGCGGATTTGAACCTGCCGTTGCTCAGCGACAAAGGCAGCGTTGACGTGCTGTTCTGGGTCGGCGACGGCGCCTTCGACATGCGCAACCAACGCACCCTGCGCGCATTCGTCAAAGTGCTCAAGGCGGCCAAGGTCGACTTCGCCGTGCTCGGCCTGGAAGAGCGCGACAGCGGCGACGTCGCGCGGCGCCTGGGCGATGAAGCGACCTTCCAGATGCTCGCCACGCGCAATATCCAGACGTTGGCCAAGTACAGCTTCAAGCGCATCGTCACCTGCGACCCCCACAGCTTCCATGTGCTGAAAAACGAGTACGGCGCCTTCAACGGCAACTACCGCGTGCAGCACCACAGCACCTTTATGGCCGAGCTGATCGGCGAGGGCGCGCTGAACCTGGGCCAGCACAAAGGCAACAGCGTGACCTACCACGACCCGTGCTACCTGGGCCGCTACAACGGCGAATACGAGGCGCCGCGCCAAGTGCTGCGGGCGCTGGGCATCGAGGTCAAGGAGATGCAACGCTCGGGTTTCCGCTCGCGCTGCTGCGGCGGTGGCGGCGGCGCGCCGATCACCGATATTCCCGGCAAGCAACGTATCCCCGATATGCGCATGGAAGACATCCGCGAGACCGGTGCCGAACTGGTGGCGGTGGGGTGCCCGCAGTGCACGGCGATGCTCGAAGGTGTGGTTGAACCGCGACCGTTGATCAAGGACATCGCCGAGCTGGTGGCCGATGCTTTGCTGGAAGACGTCGCACCGGCCAAAGCTCCCAACAAGCGTGAACCTGCGGAGGTGCACTGATGAGCGACATTATCCGCCGCGACCCACGGGCCGAATGGATCGCCCGTAACCGTCTGCACCCGCTGCATGCGGCGATGCAGCCGGTGCAACACAGCTGGATGGGGCCTAACGGCATCCTCCGCAAGAACGTGCATGGCGTCGGTTTTATCGGCCCCAACGGCATCAAGCGCATCGACCGCAGCGGTGCCCAGCAGGGCGGTGCGGCCAAGCGTACGGCGGCGATTGAAGTGCAGTTGCCGCTGCATCAGGTGCCTGCGCCTGCGTTCTACATCAACGTAGTGCCGGACATGGTCGGTGGCCGCTTGAGCAGCCACGACCGCGACCTGCTCGGCCTGGCGCGGCAACTCGCCGGCAACGACGGCGCGGTGCTGGCAGTGGTGTTTGGCGAGCACAAGGAAAGCGCGTTTGCCACGGCCGGTGTTGATCGCCTGCTGGTGCTCGACGGCCACGAATTTGACGGTTATTCACCGGAGCAACGCGTGCAGGGTTTGCGCGCTGTGGATAACCAGTTCAACCCGCGCCACTGGTTGCTGCCCGACAGCCGCAGTGGTGGTGGCGAGTTGGGTCGGCGCTTTGCCGCCAGTCTCAAGGAGCGCCCGGCCACTCGCGTCTGGCAGATCAAGGGCGATGAGTGCATCGGCCGCGCCGGTGCGGGCCGGGAAGACTTGGCGCGGCCGCTGCCACGCCTGATTCTGGCCGCCGCCGAATGCGCCGATCCGGTCAGCGACACACGCCATGAAGTGCTGCCCGTGGAGTTATCCACAAGCCTGGCGCGCAGCCTGCCGCGTATCGAGGATCTCGGTGCGGTGGCGGTGGACCCGGCGGCGATTCCCATGGCCGAGGCCGAGTTTATTTTCTCCGGCGGCAACGGCGTGAAGGACTGGGCGCTGTTCCACCAGACCGCCGCGGCATTGGGGGCCACCGAAGGCGCCTCGCGGGTGGCGGTGGACGATGGATTCATGGCCCGTGATCGCCAGGTCGGCGCCAGCGGTACCTGGGTGACGGCGCGGGTGTATGTGGCCGTGGGGATTTCCGGGGCGATCCAGCACCTGCAAGGCATTGGCGCCTGCGACAAGGTGGTGGCGATCAACCTCGACCCGGGCTGCGACATGATCAAGCGTGCCGACCTGTCGGTGATCGGCGAAAGCGCCGCGATTCTGCAAGCCTTGATCGCTGCGGTCGAGGCCTACCGCAACGGCGCCAAGCGCGATGCGGCTTGAGGACATGACCATGACCACGAATGTAATCAGCCTGGTGTCCATCGGCGCCCACCCCACCTCCGGCCGGCCACGCCGCGCCGAACAGGATGCGCGCGCCGTCGAACTGGGTCTGCAGATGGCTGGGGATAAGCTGCAGGTGCTGCACGCCGGCAACATCGCCGAACCGACCCTGCGCAGCTACCTGGGCATGGGCCTGCCACAGTTGCACGTGCTGGAACAACCGGAGGGCAGCGATGCGTTGCCGGTGCTCGGCGAGTACCTGCGCGACGCCGGTGCCCAGGTGGTGCTTGCCGGCAGCCAGGCCGAAACCGGTGAAGGCTCGGGCATGTTGCCGTTCCTGTTGGCCGAGCAATTGGGCTGGCCGCTGATTGTCGGGCTGGCCGAGGTGGAGTCCATCGACGGCGGTGTGGCCCATGTGCTGCAAGCCTTGCCCCGTGGGCAGCGCAGGCGCTTGAAGGTGCGCCTGCCGTTTCTGGCGACGGTGGATAACGCCGCGCCAAAACCTCGGCAAAGCGCCTACGGTCCGGCACAACGCGGTGAATTGGCGGCCCACGAAGTGGAAGTCGAGCAGGACGCGTTATTCACAGGCGCCGTGCTGCAACCGGCCAAGCCCCGGCCCAAGCGCCTCAAGGTGATCAAGGCCAAGAGCGGCGCCGACCGCATGAAAGCCGCCACCGCCAAGGCCAGTGGTGGCGGTGGGCAGGTGCTCAAGGGTGTGAGCGCCGAGGAAGGTGCCCAGGCAATCCTCAAGTTGCTCATAGAAGAAGGCGTCGTGCGCTAACCCACCAACACTGCAAAACAAATGTGGGAGGGGGCTTGCCCCGATAGCGGTGGACCAGTCAAGGATACTGAGACTGACACATTGCAATCGGGGGCAAGCCCCCTCCCACATTGGATCTTCATTGGGGCGCAGGTTCGGGCGCAGGCTTGGGCACCAGATCCGGCAGCAGTGGCGGCAGGGGTTGCCAGGTGGCATCCGGCTGTTGCATCGGCGGTGGCAGCGCCGGCGTGGGGTCGCCGCCAATCGGCTTGAGGATCATTTTGTCGGTGGTGTCGCGCAGGATCATGCCCTGGGTCGAACTGCGCGCCTCGGTGCCGCTGTGGAAGGTGCTGATCTGGGCAATCGGCAGGTCCAGGTTGCGTTCGATCCTCGGGGTCAGCAGCAGGATGATCTCGGTTTTCTGCTGGGTATTCTGGTTGGTGCCGAACAGCTTCTTGCCGATCCACGGGATCTGGCTCAACCATGGCAGCCCCGAGCCCTCGTCGACGTCCGCCGTGCGGATCAGCCCCGAGACGATCTGGGTTTCATTGTTGCGCGCGGTCAGCAGGGTCTTGGTGGCCCGTGAGCCGAGTTCGAAGGTGGCCGGTACGTTTTCCGAGCCGGGAATACGCTTGGTGATATGGCTCATTTCCACGTTCAGCTCCAGGTTCACCTCATCGCTCAGGCTGATGTTCGGCTTGACCGTGATCTGCAGTCCCACGTCCTGGTAGGACACCGACGAGGTGGTGATCTGGTTGGCGGTGGTGGTGGTCACCACGGGGATCTTGTCGCCGATGTTCACCTGGGCTTCTTCGCGGTTGCGCACCCGCACCCTGGGGTTGGCCAGGGTCACGGTGTTGCCGCTGCGTTGCAGCATATTGATGCGCGCCGAGGTACTGCCCGCGTCGAGCAGGATGTTGTCGCCGTTGATCCCGCGCAATGCGCTGAGTGGGATACCCGCCAGCCCGGCAGGCACGTTGGCCAGGTTGCCCACGGACAGGCCGATGCTCTCCGGGTACTGGATGCCCAGGTTCAACTCGTCGGTCAGGCTGACCTCCAGCACCTGGATGTCGATGGTCACTTCCGATTGTGCGATATCAATGGCTTCCACCAGTTTTTCCACGGCGCTCAGGGTATCCAGGCCATCGCGCACGATCACCGCGTTCAGGCGTTCGTCCACCAGCACCTCTTTGGGCTTGAGGACCTGTTTGATCTCGGCGGCGATGACCTTGGGGTCGCCATGGCTGAGGTAGAAGGTACGCACGGCCAACTCGCGATATTCCCGTTCCTTGTCCGGGCGGCGGGGGTAAACCAGGAGGGTGTTGGCGTTGAGGACCTTCTTGTCCAGTCCCTGGGTGGTCAGCAGCAGGTTCAGCGCGTCTTCGGCGGTGGTTCGGCTCGCGGTCATGCTCGCCGAGGCACTGGGATTGACGTCCTTGTCGATGACGAAGTTGACCCCCGACAGGCGCGCAATGGTCTCGAAAATCGTGGTCAGGCTTTGGGCGCTGAACTCCAGGCTCAAGGGTTTGCGCATGGCCTCGGAGAGGTCGGCGCTGAGGTAGTCGGCGCTCACCAGTTCACGGGTCAGGGCATTGCGAAAGTCCAGGGCCTCTCGGTAGTTGGGCTTTTGCGCGATGATCCGGCGCACCAGGTTGAGGGCTTCCACCGGGTTGGAGCGCTTCATTTCGTAGGCCTGGGCCAGTTGCGGGCGCAGTTGTTTCATCGCCTGGATGCTCTGGATTTCCTGGCGCGCGCCGAGGTTGCTGGGGTCGTATTTGAGGATGGTTTCCAGGGCGCGGATGGCAGCGGCATCGTCGCCACGCATCAGCGCGGTGCTGGCTTCGCGGCTGTATTGGGCCACCAGCAATTCCAGCTTGCTGAAGTTGGCGGTGCGCAGTTGCACATCGTCGGGGGCCTGTCTGGCTTCGGCTTGCAGCACTTCGACCGAACGGATGATGTCGCCCTTCTGGCGCAACTCGTCGCTCTCCTTGATCGCCCGCTGGGTCTGGCAGGCGCTGAGCAGGGCCACGGCCAGGCTCAAGGGTATCCACGTGCGTATGGCCATGATCGTGTCCTGCGCCGGTCAGTGAGTGTCCAGCCGCAAGGTGCTGACATGCTTGAGGGGCATGTAGGTCAGCACCACGGCGGTGTCGGTAAGTTTGTCCAGCCGGTAATGGGCGTCGAGCATCTTGCCGGGCACGATGCGCCCGGGTACCGAGCAACGGTTGCACAGGGTGTACTGGCTGCCATTGCCGCTGAGTACGACGATTTTCGCCTGGTTCTCGTAGCGCCATTGCGCGCTCACGGTGAAGGGCAGGGGCGGCGGCTTGGGCGCTGAGGTGTCGACCGGTATGGGCGGCGGTGCAGGTGTCCAGGTCTGGGCGGGAAACAGGTCGATGGCTTCGGCCACCGCCGGTGCAGGTGCGGCAACCGGTGCCGAGGGCACCTGTACAGGGCGGGCGATCACTGGCACCGGCGAGGGTGCGGGGTTGTCCGCAGTGTCCTGCCAGAACAGCCAGCCGCAGCCGATCAAGGTCAGCAGCAACAGCACGCGCAGATACAGCGGCAGCGTCATTCCACCACCCCCAGCACACTCACCTTGAGGCTGATGTTCAACATGCCGCTGGTGATTTCCTTGCGCTCCAGGGCCAGGCGTTCGATGCGCACGGCCGGCTCATTGGCGACGTCGACCAGGGCATCGCGCAGCAAGGCGTAGGGGCCGACGAGGGGAATGTCCACGTCCAGCCGTTGCAGCCCGGTGTCGCCGGGCGCGGAGTAGGCCAGGGTGGTCTGTTCGATGATAAAGCCGCGCCGGGTGAGGACGTCCAGCAGCTTTTCCAGGCGTGGGGCGAAGTCCTGTGCACTGGGCAGGCGTTCGACCACGGCCGGTTCGGTCACCTGCACATCCTGGGGCTGCTCGGCGATACCGGCCTCCAGTTCCTGGCGCCGCAGGCTGTCGGCAATGCCTGCCGGATGTATCACTGTGACTTCGATCAGCAACGTTGCCGCCATCAGCCCCAACGCCAGCAGCCCCCAAAAGCCCAGGCGCTGCTGCCATTGCATCAGGTGCCAGCGCACGCGCGGGAGGTGGCGGGTCAGTGCGTCCATGGGCGACTACCCTGCACCAACCGCAAGTTTGACCTGCACCGGGTGTTGCGGGTCATTGGCCTTGCGTGCGCTTTGTTGCAGGTTCACGTGCACACCTGGCTGGGCCTTGAGCCGTTCGACAAAGCGAAAGGCATCGCCCAGCACCTTGGCTTCCAACTCCAAGTGAATCAGTCGGGCCTGGGTGTCGACCTCCACGCGCGTCAGCGCGACTTCCGCGGACCAGGCCCGGGCCACGGCGTCCATCAGCGCGAAGGGCGTGTCCTGCTGTCGGGAAAAGGCGGCCAGTTGTTGTTTCTGCTGGGGTGACAAGCGAATGGCGGCCTGGATCAATTGCTCCTGGCGACGTGTCAATTCGATAAAGCGCTGCTCCAGTGCGTCGGTCTGTTGTTGCTGATGCTCCATGCGCTGCCAGTGTTGCCAGGTCACGAAGACAAGCCCGGCGGCGACCAGCCACAACACACTCACCAGCGGCCGATAGACGGCATTGGGGTGCAGGAAGTCGATGCCCGGCGCCTGCCGCTGTCGCCAGGCACCGGCGAGTTGTGATTTCAGCTGAGCGATCATGCCAGCGGCTCTCCGAGCCAGGGATGCAGTGGCCCCAGCCAATGTTCAGTGGGGTGATTGGCGACGACCCATGTGGCCGCCGCGTGCCGTTGCGCCAGCAGGTCGGCGGTGAACAGGTTGTCGCTCAAGTGGCTGCCGGGTGGGGTTTGCAGCACGCAGACTTGTTGAGCCACACCCTGTTGCCGGTAAAGGCAACTGAGACCTCGCGCCTCAGGTACCGCCAGCACGCAATCGTCAGGCAATTGCTGCCAGTACCGTTGGGCCACGGCCGTCAACAATGGCGTGCATCTCACCAGCGGCAGGTGCTGTCGCTTGAACAACTCCCGCAGGTCTTGCAGCAAATTCCGTGACGTCGCGACCGCCAGGCGTTCATCTCCAAAGGTGCTGTTGGCGACTTGCACTTGCCACTGTCCGGGGTCGATGCCTGCCTGTTGGTTGAAGGTCACTTCGGCCAAGCCTTGCCAGTCGGCCTGGCTGTACACGCCGGTTTGCCACGCCAGCATCAGGTAGTGCACATGGGGGAAGCCCAGCAGCACCGTGGCCCGGTCCAGAAACCCGACGCGGCCGCGCGGCGCCTGTTCCAGCAGTTCGGCACAGGCGCCCAATGGCTCGCCAGCCTGTTGCGCACGCCATACTGCCGCACCGCGCCAGCGCGGTCGTGCGGCCCATTCGGCGCCGTCGCTGTGCAGCCACACCACATGCTCAATAAAGGGAAATGACACGGTGGATCTCCTTGAGCGTGGTGTCGCCCTGGGCGGCGTGGGCCAGGGCGATGTCGCGGATAAACACGTGGCCGGCTTCACGGGCCAGTTCGCGCAGGGTGGCGGCCGAACTGCGGTTGAGCAGGCCCTCCTTGATGCTGTCGGTCAGTGTCAGCACTTCGGCCAGGGCGAGCCGGCCGCGATAGCCGGTGTGACGGCAGGCCTCGCAGCCTTTGCCCACGCGATAGTGACCCTGTTGGAGTTGAGCCTCGGCGAGTTGGGCGAGGTGGGTGATCTCGGGGTCGGGGGCGGCATCCGTGCCGCAGTCCGGGCAGATGCGCCGCACCAGGCGCTGGGCGACCACGCCGTTAAGGGCTTCGACAAAGCTGGCCGGGTCCACGTCCATGTAGGTAAAGCGCTCCAGCACACTGAACGCGCTGTTGGCGTGCACCGACGACAACACCAGGTGCCCGGTCAACGCCGCTTGCACCGCAATGCCGGCCGTTTCACCGTCGCGTATTTCCCCCACCAGGATGGTGTCCGGGTCGTGGCGCAGGATCGAGCGCAGGCCGCGGGCGAAGGTCAGGCCCTTCTTGTCGTTCACCGGGATTTGCAGGACCCCGGGCAGTTCGTATTCCACCGGGTCTTCGATGGTGATGATCTTTTTCTCGCCGGTATTGGTCTCCGACAGGGCGGCATACAGCGTGGTGGATTTGCCGCTGCCGGTGGGGCCGGTCACCAGCAACATGCCATAGGGTTCGCCGGCCAATACACGGATGCGCGCGATGGTCTCGGCGTTCAACCCCAGGGTTTCCAGGCTCAGGGACTCACCGCGCTGGGACTTGTCGAGAATCCGCAGCACCGCATCTTCACCGTGGATGCTGGGCATGATCGACACGCGAAAGTCCACTTCGCGACCCTGGATTTTCATCTTGAAACGCCCGTCCTGGGGCACCCGCCGCTCGCCGATATCCAGCTCCGACAACACCTTGATCCGCGACAGTGCCTGCTCGGCCATGTCCAGGCCGCTGGCCTGGCCCATCTGCTGCAACACACCGTCGATGCGGTACTTGATCACCAGGCCCTGGGGCGTGGTTTCCACATGCACATCGCTGGCACGGCTTTGCAGGGCATCGAACAGCATGGAGTTGACCAGGCGCACCACCGGGTTGTCGTCGCGGGCGATGCTGCTCAGGGAAATTTCCTGGGCGGCCTGGCTGACGCGGGCATTCTCGTCGTCCTCACCGAAAGGTTGCATCACCCGTTGGCTGGCTTCGGCCAGGCTCAACTGGGCCTTGACCGCGCCGGGCAGGCTCATGGCCAGGGGCAGTTGACGCAAGGTTTTCGAGGATTGCAGCCAGTGCCGGCTGGCCAGGGTGAAAGGGTCTCCCAGTACCAGGCACGGCTGGCCGTGGTTATCCACCGGCAGCACGTTATGGATCAGCGCCTGGGGCAGTGCCAGCAGATCGAAGCGCCAGTGTTCACTGAGGTTTTCCGGGGCGATGGCAAGCAGGCCCAGGGGCTGGGCGATGGTGCTTAATTGGTCGGGCGCTTTCTCCAGCACCTCCAGCAGGTAATTGGACAAGCTCAGCCCGCGTTGCTCTGCAAGGGCCTGCCATTGCCGTGTCTGTTCGCTCATCGCACTACCCCTGGATGGAGCCTGCCAGTTCGAAAATCGGCATGTACAACATGAATACGATCAGGCCGATCAGCCCGCCCACCACCAGCATCAACAACGGCTCGAAGACTTTGCTGAACAGCTCGATGGCACGCTCCAGCGCTTCATCGTGGAACTGCGCGATGCGCTCGCACATCGCCGCCAGCTCACCGCTTTGTTCACCCACGCGTAGCAGGCGTTCGGCGACGGCGGTGGTCAATCGATGGCGGGCGAGGGCAGTGGACAGTGGCTGGCCGGCCTGGATGTCGGTCATGGCCTGGCGCAGGTCCGCCTGGCGTTCCACGGGCAGCAGCGCACCGGACAGCTCCACCGCAGTGACCACCGGCATGCCGCCCATCAGCAACATGCCGGCGGTGCGATAAAAGCGCGCGAGGATAAACAGCGTGCGTTGGGCGCCCAGGCTGGGGATCTTCCAGAACAGCTGGGCGATGCGGCGCTTGAACCCGGCGCTGCGCAACAACAGCATCAGCGCGGCAATCGCCAGCACCAGGCCAAGCAGCAACTCCATGCCACGCGCGTCTACCAGTGCGCCCCACCACACCATAAAGCGTGCGGTGGCCGGCAGATCGGCCACGGCGTCGAACACCGAGGCAAAGCGCGGGATCACGAAGAACAGCAGGAACAGCAGGATCAACGCGCCGACGCTGAGTACCACCAAGGGGTACATCAGGGCGCCGCTGACGCGCTTCTTCACGGTTGCCAGGTGGGCTTCAAAATGATGGTAGCGGCGCAGGGCCACGGCCAATTGGCCGCTGTGTTCCGAGGACGCCACGGTGGCAATTAACAGTGACGGGAAAGTCTGCGGCTTGAGCAGCATCGCCTTGGACAGCGAATTGCCTTCGTACATAGACGCGAGCAGATCGCTCATGACTTGCCGGTTAATCCCTGCTGGCGCCTTGTCGCGCAGGGTCTCCACGGCTTCCACCAGCACCAGGCCGGCATCGAGCAGTACCACCAGCTCCTGGATAAACAGGCCCAAGGCGAACGTGCTACGACGGCTGGGCAGTTTGAGTGGGCGGCGGGCTTTCAGCGAGATGACCTGGGCGCCGTCGGCCTGCAGTTGCTGGCGCGCCTGGGCGACGTCGAGGGCTTGCAGGCGCAGGGTCTGCAAATGGCCGTCGCGGATGATGCGCACGTCAAAGTCGATCATGGCGTTTGCCCCGCCCGTTGTTGGCGCTGTTGCAACAACAACGCGTAGTAACGCCACACCGCCAGGGCGTAGCGTGAGCGCCGTGCTTCCCGGTCCGGCTTGGCCCCGGCGTTATAGGCGCCCACGGCCTGCCAGCCATAACCCTGCTCGCGGATAAACCCGGCAAGAATCCACGCGCCCACCATGACGCTGGTGCAGGGCTGGGTGATCAAGTGCTGCTCGGTGATGCCGACCCGGGCCAGTGCGGGCAAGTGGCGGCTGTTGATTTGCATCAGGCCGATGTCCTGGCTGCCATCGCTGTTGAGGTTGCGTGCGCTGGGGTTGAGGCCGGATTCGACCTTGGCGATCGCATAAAGCAACAGCGGGTCGACGTGGTAGCGGCTGGCTGCCAGTTGCCAGCAGTTGGCCTGTGCGGTACCCGTGAGGCACAGCAGTATCAGGACCCGCCGCAGCGTGTGCATGTCACAGGCCGTACACAATGTCGGCGTAGGTATTCACCCCGCCGGCCTTGCCGTCACGACCCAGGCAGATGATCTCCGCATCGTTGGGTGGTGTGCCGGGGTTCTTGTAGAGATACGGGTTACCCCAAGGGTCTGGCGGCAGCGTCTTCACATAGGGGCCCTGCCAATGGCTGGCGTTGGCGGGCCGGGTGGTGAGGGCGTCGAGGCCAAGGGTTTCGTCGGGGTAGTTGCCGTTGTCCAGGCGGTACTGGTTCAAGGCATCGGCAAGGGCTTTCATCTGGCCCTGGGCGGTTTGTACCTTGGCCAGTTCCAGGCGGTCGAACATCTTCGGGCCGACGTAGCCGGCGAGCAGGGCGATGATCAGCAGGACGACCAGCAGCTCCAGCAAGGTGAAGGCACGCTGGGGGCTGTGGATAAATGAGTGAATACGCATGGAAATACCCTGTTGGGAGTGCCAAGGTACGGCGGTTGTGTATAACTCTCCCGGCCCGCTGTGAAGCGGGCACCGCCGGTAGGACTGCGTTAGAACCTTTTCAATTCAAGTACATCTTCAACTGTAGCGTTGCTCGATATAAGGCGCCGTGAGGCGCCCTATAACGTTTGGCTCTTATGCTTATCCAGTAACTGAATATGCGTTCGAGCGGGTCATCGAACTTCGTCCCAGGCCTGGTCCCACGCTGTGCCCGTGCCGGGGGCATACGCCCAGGCGGCGCCTGCGCACCACGCGGTGTAGGGGTGAGGTTTGCACTTATAGTTTTTGCCGTTATTGCTCACGATGTCGCCGGCGTTGTACGCAGTGCCTTCTTTGTAGGCCGGATAGTCCCCGCCGCCACTGGAAGGGGTCACGGTAAAGGTCTGCCGCGCCAGGCCGGTCTTGCCATTCTGCTCGTCCCGTACCAGCAATCGCACCTCGTGCTGCGTCGGCTGAGGAACGTTAACCGCCACACCGCTTACAGTCATCTGGTTGTAGGGCCGGTTCATTCCGATAACAGTCCAGCTGTAGAGCAATGGACCGTTGTGCCCCACGGACTGACTGGCGCTGAAGGTAAACGGCCGGCCGGATTGCATGGTGGTGGGCCCGGTTATTTTCGCGACAGGCGCCGTAGGGTTTGTCGGGGTTTCGCTGCCAGGGATGATCGCCATTGCACGGCTGTAACCCTTCGCCAATGTGTAAACCGAGTTGGCGCTGGCATCGCTGGTATTGAATACAATATTGCCGGTTTTTTTCTCTCCTACCTTGGCAATGCTTGGGTTGATCTGATTCGCCAATTGCTGGCCCCATATGTTCGGGTCGAGGTTGCTCGCGGTAATGGGCAGGGTAATGTCCACCACTTCCCTGGCCGCCGGTGTGTTGTCGAGGATGCGGAAGTGGACTGAGTCACCCGGTTTGAGGGTCTCCATGACCTGATCGATGAATTGGCCGATATCGACCCACTGCTCCGGGATTCCGGCACCGACGATGTTGATGTCACTGCAGTTATAGAACCCTTCACCCGCTGGATCGATACGCTGCCACTGCACGAACAGCGTGGCGTTGCCCGTTTGCCCCGATGGGATAGGTACAGCGAACTTGAAGTACCCCGAGGCTCCCGACATGATGGGTGGATTATTGCCCCAGTCGGTTTGCGCGCGCTCGAACTGCTGGGTGTGGATGAGCGTCAGGTCATTCCAGGTCAGCGGCGACCTGGTCGGGTCAAAGCCCGGTTTTGTGAGAAAGACCTTCGCGAAACTGGGCACGTGTGGCGCAGTGCCGATGATGCGCACATCCATCATGCCATTGGTGGGCGTAACGTCGGTGCGATGCCACTGGTCCGACACAATGTTCAGGCCATCTTTCTTGCTGTCAGCCGCCGAACAAAGTTTGCCATCGGGCACTTCTCGTTTGACGATTTCAGGGTCGTTGTAACCCGGTTGCCTGATCAAATGGGCCACTTCATTCCATTGCTGGCCTGGATACTGCTTACTCACTTTAGACAGGGCCGCGCACCCTGCATCACTGGGGCTGCCTGACCAGAAATCCGGGAGTGCCCTGCAATAGACCTGTCGTGCGACGGGCGTGTCCACCGCACCGTGGGCCATGACCAGCGTCGGTGCCAACAAGACCGCCGCCAACAACCATTTCATTAAGCGCTGTAAGTTACTCATGCTTGATCCACCTCAATTCAGATAAACAAGTTCCGAACGGCTGGAACGATCAGTGTGCTTATTCAATCGGCATCATTTGCTCAGTTGATCTCCCTTGGGAGCGATGCGGGTTGCAGGGTTGTTCTGCCCAGGACCAAACAGAAACACCCACCCTTGATAACTGCCTTGTCCTGTAAAACTCTGATTGATGGCTGAAAAATTGCCTTGTTTGAACGGCGTGCCCTGGGCGGTGCTGAACACGCCCATGAACGTTTCGCCTGGGCCCGCGACTACGCCCCATTCGGCGCTGCCAGTCAGCGGATCGGTGTAGGCACGGCGCAGATAGCGCTGGGTGGTGGGTTGGCGACGGTCGAGCACCAGGTCGTCGAGGGACTTGGGGTAGGTGTTGCCGGCGGCGTAGTACAGCCCGATCGCCCGGCGGATTTCATTGCCCCGCGCCAGCAGTTCCAGCTCGCGTTCGCGCTGCAGCACGCTGGACCACAGGGTGCCGACTTCCATCAGCATCACGGCCACCACGGCCACTGTCACCAACATGCCCATGAACACCGAGCCCTGCTGGTTGTGCCTACCAATCTGCATAGGCGCTCCCGTTCGTGTCGGCACCTGTGGCACCGCTGCGTACATCGCCCAGGCCTTGTTCGTCCGAAGGTTGCAGTTGCCAGGTGTCACGCCTGCCGGTCAGCGGGTCCATGGGGATCTCGCGCAGGTAGCGACGGTCCACCAGGGCTTGCAGGGACTCGGGATTGGCGCTGTGGTCCTCGCGGTATTGGTCCAGGGCCTGGCGAATGGAAGACAGGTTGTGGCGCAGCACGGTTTCCTGGGCCTTGGTGTGCTGGCGGAAGTACTGCGGGGTGACCAGGGTCATGAGGGTGGCGATGATCGCCATGACCACCAGCAACTCAATCAGGGTAAAACCCCGATCACCATTGGCTGTATGACGTTCCATTCAAGCTCTCCCGGGTGCTTCGGGATGAAACGTCGAATACATCTTCTCCCTCTTGTGGGTTGTCGGCGCTGCTCTTGTAACTGCGCAATTGCCAGGTTTTGTCAGCCGCCAGCTCGGGACACTCGCAGAATGGGTCCCGGGGAATACGTCGCAGGAAATAGAGTTTGTTGCCTTGCAGATGGGTGTTGTCCGTTACGCCTTCGACCAATACCTGCAGGGAAGGTGGATAACCGCTGTCGGTGATGCTCTTTTCAATGCGGCCATCGTCACTGGCGTCTTTGTAGGCATCGATCGCACGCCGGATTTCCCGCAACGAACGTTGCAGGTCCAGTTCTCGATCACGTTTACCCATCAATGCTGTCAGCGGATAAGCCACTGTCGCAAGCGTGGCCAGCAGGGCCAGCGTCAGTAGTAATTCAATCAGCGTAAAACCTTTGGCGCAGTGATGGCTGGGCTTGCCCTGCCACATCACCGTTCTTCCTCCCGATCAGGCTGCCAAGGACTTCCGCGTTAACCCAGGCCATGGAATTGACTGCAAGGGTGAGTGTAGATGCTGGGTGTTTTTTGTACAGGTTGTGCGGTTACCCACAAACGCTGTGAGCCTGGCTGTGGATAAGGTGTTGGTGGTTATCCACACGCCCCGTAAATCAAGGCCTGCAAGCTCCTGTACGAAAAACGACCAAGCTAAGTTACGGTTTTCTGGTGCTTTTTTGTGTGGATAAGGAGGAAGCAGCGGTTTGAGTTGCCCCCAAAGTCTGTTGGCGCTTCTGTGGATAAGATGTTTGCTATCCGCTACAGGCCTTATGAATAGAGGCTTTCCGTCGTCTGGTTGTTTATTGATCAAATTGCCGCTAAACCCCAGGAATATAGCTGAAACCCTTGGTATATGAAGGTTTGACGCGGTTTTCCACAGCGCTGCCGAAGTTGCCCCCAAAGTCTGTTGGCGGTTCTGTGGATAAGGTGTTTGCGTACCGCTACAGGTCACGTTCTACGTAGCTTGTAGGGTTTTGATCAATAAATGATCAGTGTGCCGTTAGAACCGTCAACTTGAATAAGTCACGGATTTTCTTCAATTAATTTTGGTTGGATAGCGCAGTTGCCCACAATTGCTGTGGGTGGCTTTGTGGATAAGTTGTTGGGTAAAGGCTGGAGGGCAGGCTGCCAGTGGTCTGCGAGAGAGTTGATCAAATATTAAGCAGTGTGAGGTTCAAATGTGGGAGGGGCCCTAATGCCGGTCGCGTACATCGCTTCTTGTAGGAGCGAGCTTGCTCGCGAAAAACGTCAACGATAACGCGTGCTTCCTGAATGAACGCGGCGCTTGTGAGTTTTTCGCGAGCAAGCTCGCTCCTACAAAAAGCCTTAAGCCCCCTCCCACAGTTTTGAGTTGTGGGTATCGGTTATTCGTGTGCAGCCACACCCTTGAGGTAAGGCGCCGGGGCTGCGCCGAGGTTGTTCAACATGCGCTCGCTGTACCAGTCCACGAAGTTCACCACGCCGAACTCATAGGTCTTGGAGTACGGGCCAGGCTGGTAGGCGGTGGAGTTGATCCCGCGCTGGTTCTCTTCGGCCAGGCGACGGTCCTGGTCGTTGGTGGCGTCCCACACCTGGCGCATGCGCTCCACGTCGTAGTCCACGCCTTCCACGGCGTCCTTGTGCACCAGCCACTTGGTGGTCACCATGGTTTCCTGGGCGCTGATCGGCCACACCGTGAACACGATGATGTGGTCGCCCATGCAGTGGTTCCAGGAATGCGGCAGGTGCAGGATGCGCATCGAGCCGAGGTCGGGGTTCTTGATGCGGCCCATCAGCTTGGCGCAGCCCTGCTTGCCGTCCAGGGTCATCGACACGGTGCCCTTGAGCAGCGGCATGCGCACGATACGGTTACGCAGGCCGAAGCTGGCGTGGGCGTAAGGGATCTTCTCGGCATCCCAGGCAGCGGCCGAAGCGGCGACATGGTCCTTGAAGGCCTGGTCGGCGCGTGGGTCGGTGACGTCGTCCCATTCCAGCAGGGTTTTCAACAGCTCGGGGTGCGACGCATTGCAGTGGTAGCACTCGCGGTTGTTTTCCAGCACCAGCTTCCAGTTGGCCTTTTCCATCAAGGTGGTTTGCACCGCCACCTTGGTGTTCTCCATGTCGTAGGGTTCCATGTAGTGGTTCAGCGTCGACAGGAAATCATCGATGGCCGGCGGGTTCTCGGCCAGGCTGATGAAGATGTAGCCGCCGGCGGTCTTCACGTTCACCGGCTTGAGGCCGTATTGCTTCATGTCGAAATCGGCGCCCATCTCGGTGCCGGCGAACAGCAGGCGACCGTCCAGCTCGTAGGTCCACTGGTGGTAGTGGCACACCAGCTTGGCAACCTTGCCCTTGTCGCTGGTGCACAGGCGCGAACCCCGGTGGCGGCAGACGTTGTGGAACGCATGCACCACGCCTTCGGCGCCACGGATCACGATGATCGGGTTCTTGCCCACTTGCAGGGTCAGGTAGTTGCCCTTGCTGGGGATCTCGCAGGTCATGCCGGCGATCAACCACTCTTTCTGGAAGATCTCCTGCATGTCGATATCAAACAGCCGCTCATCAGAGTAGAACGGCTGCGGCAGCGAAAACGTGCGCTCGCGCTCTTGCAGCATTTGCGCGGTGGCCTTGCGTGCGGGTTCCAGCGGATCGCCCAAGCTTAAGGTTGCGGTGACGTCCATCGTGTGTGTCCTCATGGCCATTCTGTGTGGCCGACGAATAGTGGCTGATCAGGTTTGCAGCAAGGCGTAAAGAAAACGTCGTTGTTGGGAGCGAGTGTGGGGCTGCTGATGCGCCGAACCTTATCCATGAGCGACATGGCCCACTCTGTTCCCGACGCGCAACCCCCGTGGCATGGGGGCTGGTCGCGATAAGTATGTGAATGTCGCAGATAGGTAAATGGGCGGTTCCCGCGTTACGCAGAATCGCCACCATAAGGCCGACGTCGGCGGTGGAGAACAACATGTCCAATAATTTCCTGAATCCGGTAACCACCCAGACCTGGGCCAATGGTCGGCACATCGTCCGTTGCGTCAAAGTCATCCAGGAAACCTGGGATGTGCGCACCTTCTGCTTTATGGCCGACCAGCCGATCCTGTTCTTTTTCAAGCCGGGGCAGTTCGTCACCCTGGAGCTGGAAATCGACGGCCAGCCGATCATGCGCTCGTACACCATTTCCAGTTCGCCGTCGGTGCCCTACAGCTTCTCGGTGACCATCAAGCGTGTGCCGGGCGGCAAGGTGTCCAACTGGCTGCACGACACCCTGCATGAAGGCCAGGAATTGGCGGTGCACGGGCCGGTCGGGTTGTTCAATGCCATCGACTTCCCCAGCCCGAAAGTGCTGTACCTCAGTGGCGGCGTGGGGATCACGCCGGTGATGTCCATGGCGCGCTGGTTCTACGACACCAACGCCAACGTCGACATGACGTTTATCCACAGTGCCCGCTCGCCCAAGGACATCATCTACCACCGCGAGCTGGAGCATATGGCGTCGCGGATCGACAACTTCAGCCTGCACCTGATCTGCGAAAAGCATGGCCTGGGCGAGCCCTGGGCCGGTTATCGCGGCTACTTGAATCACAAGATGCTCGAACTGATGGTGCCCGACTTCCTTGAGCGCGAAGTGTTCTGCTGCGGCCCGACGCCCTACATGAATGCGGTGAAACGCCTGTTGGAAGTCGCCGGTTTCGACATGGCGCGCTACCACGAGGAATCCTTCGGCGCTACGCCGCCGGAAGCCCGCGCCGACGCGGTGGAGCAGGCCGAGCAAGCGGCGGATGCCCCGGAAATCGACCTGGCGGATCTGCATCAGGTGGAGTTCATCGCCTCGGGCAAGAGCATTCGCGTCGCCCCTGGCGAGACCGTCCACGCAGCGGCGGCCAAGCTTGGTCTGTTGATTCCAAAGGCCTGCGGCATGGGGATTTGCGGGACGTGCAAGGTGATGAAGCTGGGCGGTGAGGTGGAGATGGACCACAACGGCGGGATTACCGAGGAAGACGAAGCCGAAGGCTACATCCTGTCGTGCTGCAGCGTACCGAAGGGCGATGTGCGCATCGAGTTCTGATTGCTCGAGCAGGCACAACACAATCCAAATGTGGGAGGGGGCTTGCTCCCTCCCACATTTGTTTTATGCACATCAGTGAGTCATTGTCAGGCGCCCATGACTTCGCGGATGTCTGCGGCCAATTCTCTTACTCGCTCTTCGTCGGTATCCCACGCGCACATGAACCGCGCACCGCCTTTGCCGATGAAGGTATAGAAGCGCCAGCCCTTGGCCGTCAGCGCGGCAATCGCCGGTTCCGACAGTTGCAGGAACACACCGTTGGCCTGCACCGGGAACATCAACTCCACACCGGGAATATCCGCCACCAGGCTACTGAGCAATTGCGCGCAGTGGTTGGCGTGGCGCGCATGTTTGAGCCAGGCGTCGTTTTCCAGCAGTCCCACCCAAGGGGCGGACAGGAAGCGCATTTTCGAGGCCAGCTGGCCGGCCTGTTTGCAGCGGTAGTCGAAGTCTTCCGCCAGTTTGTGGTTGAAGAACAGGATGGCTTCACCCACGGCCATGCCGTTCTTGGTGCCGCCAAAGCACAACACGTCCACTCCGGCTTTCCAGGTCAGGTCGGCGGGTGAGCAGCCGAGGAAAGCACAGGCGTTGGAAAAGCGTGCGCCGTCCATGTGCAGGTTCAGCCCCAGTTCCTTGCAGGTAGCACTGATGGCGCGGATTTCTTCCGGGGTGTAGACGCTGCCGACTTCGGTGGCCTGGGTCAGGGTCACTACGCGGGGTTTGGGGTAGTGGATGTCCTGGCGCTTGAGGGCGATCTCGCGGATCGATTCCGGGGTCAGCTTGCCGTTTTCGGTGCGGGCTGTGAGCAGCTTGGAGCCGTTTGAGAAAAACTCCGGCGCGCCGCATTCGTCGGTTTCGACGTGGGCGGTTTCCGAGCAAATCACGCTATGGTAGCTCTGGCACAAGGAGGACAGCGCCAGGGAGTTGGCGGCCGTACCGTTGAAGGCGAAGAACACTTCGCAGTCGGTTTCGAACAGGTTGCGGAAACCGTCGGCGGCGCGGTGGGTCCATTCATCATCACCGTAGGCACGTTGATGACCCTGGTTGGCTTGTTCCATGGCGGCCCAGGCTTCGGGGCAAATGCCCGAATAGTTGTCACTGGCGAATTGTTGGCTCTTGTCGGTCATGGCCCATTCCTGTGGTCGATGTTGGTGCGCACTGTAACCAAGATGGTTGGCGCTGCGCACGCACTGTAAATGCAAAGTCACTGGGGAATTATGCACGGTTCTGAAACGATGCCTGTCGGACGCGTCCGTGATGGCGCTTTGGATTTGCTCAAGTGGCTGGCGCTGCTGAGCATGGTGCTGGACCACCTGCGTTATGTCGGTCTGAGCCTCGATGGCCTGTATGTGCCGGGGCGCCTGGCGTTTCCGTGGTTTTGCCTGGCGATTGCGGCGAACCTGCACCGGGCCCGAAATGCGCCGGTGACCGGCCAGTGGCGCTACCTGGGCTGGCTGCTGCTGTTCAGCGTGATCAGCGAAGTGCCGTATCGGCTGTTTATCGAGGACGCCGATACGTTGAACGTGCTGCCCACCTTGGCGTTGGGGCTGCTGGTTGCCCGAGGATGGCAGCAGAAGGCGTTTTTTGATCGAGGATTGGCGTTGATCGCCGTCACGATAGCGGCGGTATTTTCGTCGCACTTAATGTTCGGTTTCTTTGGTGTGTTGCTGCCACTGGCGATGTTGCTGGTGTTTCGTCGGCCTTGGTACTTCAGTGTGTTGCCAGGATGGGTCTGCGTGGCCGCCAACCAATGGCAGATCCTGCTCAATAGCGCCACGCCAGTGGCGCTCCTGGGATTGGTCGCGTGTCTGATCGCGCCGTTGGCGGGCTTGGTCTTATTGCGACATGCCAAAAATGTCTCGCCACCGCCTATGCGCCGCTGGGCGTATGCCTTATATCCAGTGCATTTCCTCCTGCTGCTACTGGTCCGTCAGATCATCGCCTGACCGCTGTGGGAGGGGGCTTGCTCCCGATGCTGAGTGTCAGCCACTGCATAGGCAAGCTGACCCACCGCTATCGGGAGCAAGCCCCCTCCCACACAAGCCCTATTCCACATTTATTTCGTGGCGCTCCTCTAATGTCGTAAACGCACCTTTGCGTGGCGTGCGCAGGCATTTGGCCTGTCTGCGCCAGCCCTACCATCGCATCAAAGGGCCCTGCACGGGCCTCAACAATACGAAAGGCTGGGAGAGACGCGATGTTCAGCAAACAAGACCAGATTCAGGGATATGACGACGCACTGCTGGCGGCCATGAACGCCGAGGAGCAGCGTCAGGAAGATCATATCGAGCTGATCGCGTCGGAGAACTACACCAGCAAGCGTGTGATGCAGGCCCAGGGCAGCGGCCTCACCAACAAATACGCCGAAGGCTACCCGGGCAAGCGCTACTACGGTGGCTGCGAGCACGTGGACAAGGTCGAGGCCCTGGCCATCGAGCGCGCCAAGCAGTTGTTCGGCGCCGATTACGCCAACGTGCAACCGCACTCCGGTTCGTCCGCCAACAGCGCCGTGTACCTGGCGCTGATCAATGCGGGCGACACCATCCTGGGCATGAGCCTGGCCCACGGCGGTCACTTGACCCACGGTGCCAAGGTGTCGTCCTCGGGCAAGCTGTACAACGCGGTGCAGTACGGCATCAACACCGACACCGGCCTGATCGACTACGACGAAGTCGAGCGCCTGGCGGTGGAGCACAAGCCGAAAATGGTCGTGGCCGGTTTCTCCGCCTACTCCAAGACCCTGGATTTCCCACGCTTCCGCGCTATCGCTGACAAAGTAGGCGCGCTGCTGTTTGTCGACATGGCCCACGTCGCCGGCCTGGTCGCCGCCGGCCTGTACCCGAACCCGCTGCCGTACGCCGATGTGGTCACCACCACCACCCACAAGACCCTGCGCGGTCCCCGTGGCGGTCTGATCCTGGCCAAGGCCAACGAAGAGATTGAAAAGAAACTCAACGCCGCCGTCTTCCCCGGCGCCCAGGGCGGCCCGCTGATGCACGTCATCGCCGGCAAAGCCGTGTGCTTCAAGGAAGCGCTGGAGCCCGGTTTCAAGGCCTACCAGCAGCAAGTGATCGACAACGCCCAGGCCATGGCCAGCGTGTTTATCAAACGCGGCTACGATGTAGTGTCCGGCGGCACCGATAACCACCTGTTCCTGGTCAGCCTGATCCGTCAGGGCCTCACCGGCAAAGAGGCGGATGCCGCCCTCGGTCGCGCCCACATCACCGTCAACAAGAACGCCGTGCCGAATGACCCGCAGTCGCCGTTCGTGACCTCGGGCCTGCGCATCGGCACCCCGGCGGTGACCACGCGCGGTTTCAAGGTGCCGCAGTGCATCGAGCTGGCTGGCTGGATCTGCGACATCCTCGACAACCTCGGCGACGCCGACGTCGAGGCCAACGTGGCCAAGCACGTGTCTGCCCTGTGCGCTGATTTCCCGGTTTATCGCTGAGCGCGGTTTTGGAGTAATGACTATGCAACGCTACTCGGGCTTCGGCCTCTTCAAGCACTCCCTCAGCCACCACGAAAACTGGCAGAAGATGTGGCGCACGCCGACCCCGAAAAAGGTCTACGACGTGGTCATCGTCGGCGGCGGCGGGCATGGTCTGGCGACGGCTTACTACCTGGCGAAAGAGCACGGCATCACCAACGTGGCCGTGGTCGAGAAAGGCTGGTTGGGCGGCGGTAACACAGCGCGCAACACCACCATCGTGCGTTCCAACTACCTGTGGGACGAGTCGGCGCACCTGTACGAACACGCGATGAAATTGTGGGAAGGCCTGTCCCAGGACCTGAACTACAACGTGATGTTCTCCCAGCGTGGCGTCTACAACCTGTGCCACACCCTGCAGGACATCCGTGATTCCGAGCGTCGCGTCAGCGCCAACCGCCTGAATGGCGTGGATGGCGAGCTGCTGAATGCCAAGCAAGTGGCCGACGAGATTCCGTATCTGGATTGCTCGAAAAACACCCGTTACCCGGTACTCGGTGCCACCGTGCAACGTCGCGGCGGCGTGGCTCGTCACGATGCCGTGGCCTGGGGCTTTGCCCGCGCCGCCGACGCACTCGGCGTGGACCTGATCCAGCAGACCGAAGTGATCGGCTTCCGCAAGGAAAACGGCGTGTGCATCGGTGTGGAAACCAACAAGGGCTTTATCGGCGCCAAGCGCGTCGGCGTGGTGACCGCCGGTAACTCCGGGCACATGGCCTCGCTGGCGGGCTTCCGCCTGCCGATCGAATCCCACCCGCTGCAAGCGTTGGTGTCGGAGCCGATCAAACCAATTATCGACAGCGTGATCATGTCCAACGCCGTGCACGGCTACATCAGCCAGTCCGACAAGGGCGACCTGGTGATCGGAGCCGGTATCGACGGCTACAACGGCTACGGCCAGCGCGGCTCGTACCCGGTGATCGAACACACCATCCAGGCCATCGTCGAGATGTTCCCGGTGCTGTCGCGGGTGCGCATGAACCGTCAGTGGGGCGGCATCGTCGACACCACGCCGGATGCGTGCCCGATCATCTCCAAGACCCCGGTACCGAACATGTTCTTCAACTGCGGTTGGGGCACCGGTGGCTTCAAGGCCACGCCGGGCTCAGGCAACGTATTTGCCGCCAGCCTCGCGAAGGGTGAAATGCACCCATTGGCGGCGCCTTTCTCCATCGACCGTTTCCACAACGGTGCGTTGATCGACGAACACGGCGCTGCGGCCGTCGCCCACTAACAGGAGAAATTCCCTATGTTGCATATCTTCTGTCCTCACTGTGGCGAACTGCGCTCCGAAGAGGAATTCCACGCGTCCGGCCAAGCGCACATCCCGCGCCCGCTGGACCCGAATGCCTGCACCGACGAGCAGTGGGGCGACTACATGTTCTTCCGCGATAACCCCCGTGGCCTGCACCACGAACTGTGGATTCACGCCGCCGGTTGCCGCCAGTACTTCAACGCGACCCGCGACACCGTGACCTACGAAATTCTTGAAACCTACAAGATTGGCACCCAGCCGCAATTCACCGCCAAGGCTTCTGGAGAGAAGGTATGAGCCAGATCAATCGCCTGTCCAACGGTGGCCGGATCGACCGTAACAAAGTCCTGACCTTCAGTTTTAATGGCCAGAGCTACAAAGGCTTCGAGGGCGACACCCTGGCCGCTGCTTTGCTGGCCAACGGCGTCGATATCATCGGCCGCAGCTTCAAGTACTCGCGCCCGCGGGGCATCTTTGCCGCCGGTGCCGAAGAGCCGAACGCCGTGCTGCAGATCGGCGCTACCGAAGCCACGCAAATCCCTAACGTGCGCGCCACGCAACAGGCGCTGTACCAGGGCTTGGTCGCCACCAGCACCAACGGCTGGCCGAGCGTCAACAACGACATGATGGGCATCCTCGGCAAGGTCGGCGGCAAGCTGATGCCGCCGGGCTTCTACTACAAAACCTTCATGTACCCGCAATCGTTCTGGATGACCTACGAGAAGTACATCCGCAAGGCCGCCGGCCTGGGGCGCTCGCCGACCGAGAACGATCCGGACACCTACGACAACTTCAACCGTCATTCCGACGTGCTGGTGGTCGGCGCCGGCCCTGCCGGCCTCGCCGCTGCACTGGCTGCAGCACGCAGTGGTGCGCGGGTGATCATTGCCGATGAGCAGGAAGAGTTCGGTGGTTCGCTGCTCGACTCCCGCGAAAGCCTCGACGGCAAGCCGGCCACCGAGTGGGTCGCCAGTGTCATCGCCGAACTGAAAGCCCTGCCGGACGTGGTGCTGCTGCCCCGCGCCACCGTCAACGGCTACCACGACCATAACTTCCTGACCATCCACGAGCGCCTTACCGACCACCTCGGTGACCGTGCGCCGATTGGCGTGGTGCGCCAGCGTATCCACCGTGTACGTGCCAAGCGCGTGGTGTTGGCCACCGGTGCGTGCGAGCGTCCGCTGGTGTACGGCAACAACGATGTGCCGGGCAACATGCTGGCCGGTGCGGTCTCCACTTACGTGCGCCGCTACGGCGTGGCACCGGGCAAGAAACTGGTGCTGTCGACCAACAACGACCATGCCTACCGCGTTGCATTGGACTGGCTGGATGCGGGCCTGCAAGTGGTGGCAGTGGCCGATGTGCGCCACAACCCACGCGGTGCATTGGTTGAAGAAGCCCGCGCCAAAGGTATTCGTATCCTCACCGGCAGCGCCGTGATCGAGGCCCGTGGCACCAAGCGCGTGACCGCTGCGCGTATCGCCGCGATCGACGTCAAGGCGCATAAAGTCACCAGCCCCGGCGAATGGCTGGACTGCGACCTGGTGGCCAGCTCCGGCGGCTACAGCCCGGTGGTCCACTTGGCCTCGCACCTGGGCGGCAAGCCGACCTGGCGCGAAGACATCCTCGGGTTTGTACCGGGCGAAGCCCCGCAGAAACGTGTGTGCGTCGGTGGCATCAACGGCGTCTACGGCCTTGGCGATTCCCTGGCCGATGGTTTTGAAGGCGGCGTGCGCGCCGCCAGCGACGCCGGTTTTGCCCCGGTGGAAGGTACGCTGCCAAAAGCCTTGAGCCGTCTGGAAGAGCCGACCCTGGCGCTGTTCCAGGTGCCTCACGAGAAAGCGACCGCACGGGCGCCGAAGCAATTTGTCGACCTGCAAAACGACGTCACCGCCGCCGCCATCGAACTGGCCACCCGCGAAGGTTTCGAGTCGGTGGAACACGTCAAGCGCTACACCGCGCTGGGCTTCGGCACCGACCAGGGCAAGCTCGGTAACGTCAACGGCCTGGCGATTGCCGCGCGCTCGCTGAACGTGACCATCCCGCAGATGGGCACCACCATGTTCCGCCCCAACTACACGCCGGTGACCTTCGGCGCGGTGGCGGGCCGGCACTGTGGGCACATCTTCGAGCCGGTGCGCTACACCGCCCTGCAAGCCTGGCACGTGAAAAACGGCGCCGAGTTCGAAGACGTCGGCCAATGGAAACGCCCATGGTACTTCCCACGCAACGGTGAAGACCTGCACGCTGCGGTAAAACGCGAATGCCTGGCCGTGCGCGACAGCGTCGGCCTGCTGGATGCGTCCACCCTCGGCAAGATCGATATCCAGGGCCCGGATGCCCGTGAGTTCCTCAACCGCATCTACACCAACGCCTGGACCAAGCTCGACGTGGGCAAGGCGCGCTACGGCCTGATGTGCAAGGAAGACGGCATGGTCTTCGACGACGGCGTTACCGCCTGCCTCGCCGACAACCACTTCCTGATGACCACCACCACCGGCGGCGCCGCCCGTGTGCTGCAGTGGCTGGAAATCTACCAACAGACCGAATGGCCGGACCTCAAGGTGTACTTCACCTCGGTCACCGACCATTGGGCGACCATGACCCTGTCCGGCCCCAACAGCCGCAAGCTGCTGGCGGAAGTCACCGACATCGACCTGGACAAGGACGGCTTCCCGTTCATGACCTGGAAAGAAGGCCTGGTGGGTGGCGTACCGGCGCGGGTGTTCCGTATCTCGTTTACCGGTGAGCTGTCGTACGAAGTCAACGTGCAGGCCGACTACGCCATGGGCGTGCTGGAACAGATCGTCGCGGCCGGCAAGAAGTACAACCTGACCCCGTACGGCACTGAAACCATGCACGTACTGCGGGCCGAGAAGGGCTTCATCATCGTCGGCCAGGACACTGACGGCTCGATGACCCCGGACGACCTGAACATGGGCTGGTGTGTCGGTCGCACCAAGCCGTTCTCGTGGATCGGCTGGCGCGGCATGAACCGGGAAGACTGTGTGCGTGAAGAGCGCAAGCAACTGGTGGGCTTGAAGCCGATCGACCCGAACGTGTGGCTGCCGGAAGGCGCGCAACTGGTGTTCGATCCGAAGCAGACGATCCCGATGAAGATGGTCGGTCACGTCACCTCCAGCTACGCGCACAACTCCCTGGGTTATTCGTTTGCCATGGGCGTGGTCAAGGGTGGCTTGAAGCGCATCGGTGAGCGGGTGTTCTCGCCCCAGGCGGATGGCAGCGTGATCGAGGCGGAGATTGTGTCTTCGGTGTTCTTTGATCCTAAGGGTGATCGGCAGAACATCTGATAGACCGCGGCGCGGCCATCGGGAGCAAGTCGAATCGTCGCACCGCCCCTCCCACATTTTGATGTGTGAATACTTTCAAATGTGGGAGGGGGCTTGCTCCCGATGAGGCCATCAGCCTCACAACAGAATTCAGGAAAGGTGCTCCATGACAGCAGCCAATGTTTACCAGCAACGCCCCACCTCCGGTGCCAAGGCCGAGTCGTCGCTGCACCATGCCGACCTCGCCAGCCTGGTCGGCAAGGGCCGCAAGAACGCCGGCGTGACCGTGCGCGAAAAGAAATTGCTTGGTCATCTCACGATCCGTGGCGACGGCCATGACGCGGCCTTCGCCGCCGGTGTGCACAAGGCCCTGGGCATCGAACTGCCTGGCGCCCTGCAGGTCATCGTCAAAGGTGAAACCAGCCTGCAATGGCTCGGCCCGGATGAGTGGTTGCTGATCGTGCCAGGCGGTGAGGAATTCGCCGCCGAACAAAACCTGCGCGCCGCCCTGGGTGACCTGCATATCCAAGTCGTCAACGTCAGCGGCGGCCAGCAGATCCTCGAACTCAGCGGCCCGAACGTGCGCGATGTGCTGATGAAGTCCACCAGCTATGACGTGCACCCCAACAACTTCCCGGTGGGCAAGGCGGTGGGCACGGTGTTCGCCAAGTCGCAGCTGGTGATTCGCCATACCGCTGAAGACACCTGGGAGCTGGTGATTCGTCGCAGCTTCTCGGATTACTGGTGGTTGTGGTTGCAGGACGCCTCGGCCGAATTTGGCCTGAGCGTTCAAGCCTGATATGACCCTGTAGGAGCGAGCTTGCTCGCGAAAAACGTCAACGATAACGCGCGCATCCTGAATGAACGCGGCGCCCTTGGATTTTTCGCGAGCAAGCTCGCTCCTACAGTAAGCAGCATCGCTGTATGAGGAGTTAACTGTAATGAGCCGCGCACCCGATACATGGATTTTGACCGCCGACTGCCCCAGCGTGCTCGGCACGGTGGACGCGGTTACCCGCTACCTGTTTGAGCAGGGCTGTTACGTCACCGAGCACCATTCGTTCGATGACCGCCTCTCGGGCCGGTTTTTTATTCGCGTGGAATTCCGTCAGCCGGATGGCTTCGACGAACAGGCGTTCCGCGACGGCCTGGCCTCGCGGGGTGAAGCCTTTGGCATGATCTTCGAGCTGACGGCGCCGAACTACCGGCCAAAAGTGGTGATCATGGTCTCCAAGGCCGATCACTGCCTCAACGACCTGCTGTACCGCCAGCGTATCGGGCAACTGTCGATGGACGTGGTCGCGGTGGTGTCCAACCATCCCGATCTCAAACCTTTGGCCGACTGGCATCAAATTCCCTACTACCATTTCCCCCTCGACCCTAACGACAAACCGTCCCAGGAGCGTCAGGTGTGGCAAGTGGTGGAAGAGACCGGCGCCGAACTGGTGATCCTTGCGCGTTACATGCAAGTGCTGTCGCCGGAGCTGTGCCGCAAGCTGGACGGCAAGGCCATCAATATCCACCACTCGTTGCTGCCGGGGTTCAAGGGCGCCAAGCCGTATCACCAGGCGTACAACAAGGGGGTGAAACTGGTCGGTGCCACGGCGCATTACATTAACAACGACCTGGACGAAGGCCCGATCATCGCCCAAGGTGTGGAGGTGGTGGATCACAGTCACTATCCCGAGGATTTGATTGCGAAGGGGCGGGACATCGAAGGGTTGACCTTGGCCCGGGCCGTTGGGTATCACATTGAGCGACGGGTGTTTTTGAACGCCAATAGGACTGTGGTGCTCTGACTGCCCCCGATGAGGCCCTGACAAACAACACAAGCAACAGCATCTGTACCCGAGCACTCAACGCGCTGCCCACCCAAAAGGGCAACGCAGTTCCATAAAAACAACAGCGAGGTGAAAGCATGTCTGGTAATCGTGGTGTCGTGTATCTCGGCAACGGCCAGGTCGAAGTACAGAAAATCGACTATCCCAAAATGCAGGATCCCCGTGGCAGGAAGATTGAGCACGGCGTCATCCTGCGCGTGGTGTCCACCAACATCTGCGGCTCCGACCAACACATGGTGCGCGGCCGCACTACTGCCCAGACCGGACTGGTGCTCGGTCACGAGATCACCGGTGAAGTGATCGAGAAGGGCAGCGACGTCGAAAACCTGAAGATCGGCGACCTGGTTTCCGTGCCCTTCAACGTCGCCTGCGGGCGCTGCCGCTCGTGCAAAGAGCAACACACCGGCGTGTGCCTGACCGTCAACCCTGCGCGTGCCGGTGGTGCCTACGGCTACGTCGACATGGGCGACTGGACCGGCGGCCAGGCCGAGTACGTGCTGGTGCCGTACGCCGACTTCAACCTGCTGAAACTGCCGGACCGTGACAAGGCCATGGAGAAAATCCGTGACCTGACCTGCCTCTCCGACATTCTCCCGACCGGCTACCACGGCGCCGTCACTGCCGGCGTTGGCCCTGGCAGCACCGTCTACATCGCCGGTGCAGGTCCTGTCGGCCTGGCGGCGGCGGCGTCTGCACGCCTGCTCGGCGCTGCGGTGGTGATCATCGGCGACGTCAACCCGATCCGCCTGGCCCACGCCAAGGCCCAGGGTTTTGAAATTGCCGACCTGTCCACCGACACCCCCCTGCACGAACAAATCGCCGCGCTGCTCGGCGAGCCCGAAGTGGACAGCGCCGTCGACTGCGTAGGCTTTGAAGCCCGCGGCCACGGCCACGACGGCGTCAAGGCCGAAGCCCCGGCCACAGTGCTCAACTCACTGATGGGCGTGGTGCGCGTGGCGGGCAAGATCGGTATCCCTGGCCTGTACGTCACCGAAGATCCGGGTGCCGTGGATGCCGCCGCAAAAATGGGCAGCCTGAGCATTCGCTTCGGCCTGGGCTGGGCCAAATCCCACAGCTTCCACACCGGCCAGACGCCGGTGATGAAGTACAACCGCCAACTGATGCAGGCGATCATGTGGGACCGTATCAACATTGCCGAGATCGTCGGCGTGCAGGTGATCAGCCTGGATGACGCGCCACGTGGGTATGGCGAGTTCGATGCGGGCGTGCCGAAGAAGTTTGTGATTGATCCGCATAAGTTGTTTAGTGCGGCGTAAATCCCAGGCATACGAAAACCCAAATGTGGGAGGGGGCTTGCTCCCGATAGCGTTCAGTCAGTTACCTATTTGCTGGCTGACTCAACGCCATCGGGAGCAAGCCCCCTCCCACAGTGGGTTGTGGTGTTTGGAACATCAGCGGTTGGCCAAAGCCCCCTGATAGACGGTCGGTCCCGTCGGTTGCTTGCTCACCGAGCCGCCCTTGCTCTCGGCACTCACCATCAATTCCACCGGCTTGCTGATCGAGGCCTGCTGCCTTGGGTTCAAGCCGATGATGCCTTCGCCATCCTCCGATATCAGTCCAAGTGACACGGGCTTGCCGCCGTCGGGTATTGCCCACAGTTCCAGGCTCTGGTCCGGTGCGGGTGCGGTGATGGCGATAGGTTGCACTTCCAGGTAATCCTTGTGCGCCATGATCTGCGCCGCCGGCTGTTGGGTGGTGGTGATCAGGGTGGCGGCGGACTTGACGTTGTCCTGGGTGTAAAACGCGCCGCCGAGGCCGGCGACTATGGCCACGTACACACCGATAAACAGACGGGGGCGGCTCCAGAAGGGGGGCTTGGGCTCAATCACTTGGGGACGGGTCGCGCTCATAGGGCTGTTTCCTGGCAAGTTTTTGACGTTGTTTCATGGACTCTGACCTGGCCATTGGGTTCCTGGGCCGCCCGGAACAATGCGCCGGATACCCAGTCAAACGCCTGCTTTCACCCCCTACACCCAGAGGTTGTCTCGATGAAGATTTCACGCGGTTTCGCCTTTTCCTGCCTGATGAGCCTGGCCGCCACCCCGGTGTTCGCCGCAGGGTTCAGCCTTGGCGACGCGGCCAATGCCATCTCCGGCATGCAAGGGGGCAACAACAAGGCCGCAGCTGCCGCACCGTCGTCCGAAACGGCCGGCCTGCTCAGCGCCCTGACCTCGCAACTGAACATCACCCCCGAGCAGGCCGTTGGCGGTACCGGCGCGATGCTGGGCCTGGCCAAGAACAAACTCAGCGGCAACGACTATTCGCAGCTGGGCAACAGCGTGCCGGGCCTCGACCAACTGTCGGGTAACAATGCATTGGGCAGCCTCGGGGCCTTGAGCGGGATGCTCGGCCAGGCCGGCGGCAGCAAGACCAGCGGCCTGGACGGCCTGCTGGGTAACGTGAAGAACACCAGCGACCTGAACACCGCTTTCAGCGCACTGGGCATGGACAGCGGGATGGTCAGCCAGTTTGCTCCGGTGATCCTGCAATACCTGGGCGGGCAGGGCGCCAACAGCTCGCTGCTGGGTAAACTGGCCCAGGCCTGGGGCACCGGTAGCTAAATACGCTCCGCGCGCAGTTGTTCGATGCGCGCATCCTTCTGCGTCCAGAGCTGGTTGACCCAGTTCTGGACGGTCTGGCGAAACGCCGGATCATTCTCGTAATCCCCCTGCCACAACGCCGGGTCCAGCTCACGGGTCTGGATGTCGATGATCACCTTGGGCACCGCGCCGCTGATCAAATCCCAGAACCCCGGAATCTTTTGCTGCGGATAGACCACGGTCACGTCGAGCACGGCGTCCAGCTGTTCGCCCATTGCCGCCAGCACAAACGCCACGCCGCCCGCCTTGGGCTTGAGCAAGTGAGTGAATGGCGAAGCCTGCTGCTTGCGCTTGGCCTCGCTGAACCGCGTGCCTTCGAGGTAATTGACCACGGTCACCGGCTGGCGCTTGAACAGCTCGCACGCCTCCTTGGTGATCTTTAAATCCTGCCCTGCCAGCTCCGGGTGTTTGGCCAGGAACACCTTGGTGTAGCGTTTCATGAATGGGTAATCCAGTGCCCACCAGGCCAGGCCCAGGAAGGGCACCCAGATCAGTTCTTTTTTCAGGAAGAATTTGAAGAACGGTGTGCGGCGGTTGAGGGCCTGGATCAGCGCCGGGATGTCCACCCAGGATTGGTGGTTGCTGATCACCAGGTAGCTGGTGTCGCCGCGCAGCTCGTCGCCGCCGCGAATGTCCCATTGGGTGGGGATGCACAAGGCGAAAATAAGCTTGTCGATCTCGGCCCAGGTCTCGGCAATCCACATCACCGCCCATGAGGCGTAGTCCCGATAGCGCCCGGGCGCCACCAGTTTGAGCAGGGCAAACACCAGCAGCGGCCCGATCAAGACCAGGGTGTTGAGCAACAGCAGCAGTGAAACCAAACAGCCGGTGAGCAGGCGGCGCATAAGTAACTCTTGGAATCTTGTGGGCGGGCCATCATAAGCAAGCTGAGTCTAGAGGCCAAATCGCAAATGGCCGTACGAATGTTTCACAATGTGCCAGTTATGGTGGGCGTGACTAACTAAGTGCTGTCTTTGCGGTCTAGAATCCGCCTACTTCTTTCCGAGGAAATCACTTCGTGAAACTGCTTCTTGCCTCCCTCGCCCTGGTTGCCCTGCCTGTCATGGCCGCCGAGCCGACCCTTTACGGTCGCTACGAATACATCCAGTTGCCGGAGATCGGCGAAACCTTCAAGGCCAAAATGGACACCGGCGCGCTGACCGCCTCGCTGTCGGCCCGTGACATCGAGACCTTCACCCGTGACGGTGACGACTGGGTGCGCTTCCGCCTCGGCGGCAAGGACGCTACCAACAAGGTCTACGAGCACAAGGTCTCGCGCATCAGCAAGATCAAGAGCCGCGCCGACGAAGACGACGAAAAAGACGAAGCCTCTGTGACCAAGCGCCCGGTGATCGACCTGGAAATGTGCCTGGGCAACGTCAAGCGTACCGTCGAGGTCAACCTCACCGACCGCAGCAGCTTCAATTACCCGTTGCTGATCGGCGCCAAGGCCTTGCGTGAATTTGGCGCAGCAGTAAACCCGGCCCGTCGCTACACTGCCGACAAACCGGACTGCTGATTTGAACCCATGCCCCACATCCTGATTGTCGAAGACGAAGCGGCGATAGCCGACACGCTGATATTCGCCCTGCAAGGCGAGGGCTTTACCACCACTTGGCTGAGCCTCGGCCAGGAGGCGTTGGCCCATCAGCGCCAGACCCCGGCCGACCTGATCATCCTCGACATCGGCCTGCCGGACATCAGCGGTTTTGAAACCTGCAAGCAATTGCGCCGTTTCAGTGAAGTGCCGGTGATGTTCCTCAGCGCGCGGGATGGCGAGATCGACCGCGTGGTGGGGCTGGAGATCGGCGCCGACGATTATGTGGTCAAGCCGTTCAGCCCACGGGAAGTGGCGGCGCGGGTGCGGGCGATCCTCAAGCGCGTCGGCCCTGGTGTGGCGCCGGCGCTGTTCCAGGTCGATCTGGAGCGCATGCAAATCAGCTATCGCGGCCAACCCCTGAGCCTGACCCGGCATGAATTCCGCCTGCTGCAAAGCCTGCTGGAGCAACCCGAGCGGGTGTTCAGCCGCGAGCAGTTGCTGGACGCGGTGGGCGTGGCGGCCGACGCCGGTTACGAGCGCAATATCGACAGCCACATCAAGAGCCTGCGCAGCAAGTTACGCAGCGTGGCCGCCGATGCCGAGCCGATCCAGACCCATCGCGGCCTCGGCTACAGCTACAGCCCGAGCAACAGCTGATGCGCCTGGGGCTGCGGATTTTCCTGGTGTATGCGCTGTTTATCGGCCTCACCGGTTACTTCGTGCTCAGCACCGTGATGAAGGAAATCCGCCCCGGCGTGCGCCAGTCCACTGAAGAAACCCTGGTGGACACCGCCAACCTGCTGGCCGAAATCCTGCGCGATGACGTGAAGCACGGCACCCTCGGCCAGAGCCACTGGCCCGAATTACTCAAGGCCTATGGCAACCGCCAGCCCGGCGCGACCATCTGGGGGCTGGCGAAAAACCAGGTCAACCACCGTATCTACGTGACCGACGCCAAAGGCACCGTGCTGCTCGACTCCACGGGCGAAGCCGTGGGCCAGGACTACTCGAAGTGGAACGACGTCTACCTGACCCTGCGCGGCGAATACGGCGCGCGCTCCACCCGTAGCGCAGCGGATGACCCCACCTCATCGGTGATGCACGTCGGCGCACCGATCCGTGATAACGGGCAGATCATCGGCGTGGTCACCGTGGCCAAGCCCAACAGCTCGTTGCAGCCGTATGTCGACCGCACTGAGCGCCGCCTGCTGTGGTACGGCGCGGGCCTGGTCATCCTCGGCCTGTTGCTCGGTGCGTTGCTGTCGTGGTGGCTGAGCGTTGCACTGCGTCGCCTGACCGCCTACGCCGAAGCCGTCAGTGAAGGCCGAAGGGCAGAGCTGCCGCATTATCGCGGCGGCGAGCTGAAGCAGCTGTCCACCGCCGTCGAGCACATGCGCACGCAACTGGAGGGCAAGGCCTACGTCGAACATTACGTGCACACCCTGACCCATGAATTGAAAAGCCCGCTGGCAGCGATTCGCGGCGCGGCCGAGCTGTTGCAGGGCGAGATGAGCCGCGAACAGCAGCAGCGCTTCGTCGGCAATATCGACAGCGAAAGCGCGCGCCTGCAGCAGTTGATCGAACGTCTGCTGAACCTGGCGCAGGTGGAGCAACGCCAGGGGTTGGAGGCGCAGGCGAGTATCCCGCTGGCGGCCTTGGTCGATGACGTACTCAACGCCCAATGTGCGCGAATCGAAGGCGCCGGGCTGCACGTCGAGCAAGGGATTGCGGCGGATGTGAAGGTGTTTGGCGAGCCCTTCCTGTTGCGCCAGGCACTGGGCAACTTGCTGGACAACGCGCTGGACTTCACACCGCCCGGTGGCGTGTTGAGATTCAGCGCACAGACGCTGCACAACGACGTGCAGGTGAGCCTGTTCAATCAGGCCGCGCCTATCCCCGACTATGCCCTGCCGCGCCTCAGCGAGCGCTTCTATTCCTTGCCGCGTCCCGTAAGCGGACGCAAGAGCACCGGCCTGGGCCTCAACTTTGTCGAGGAAGTCATGAAGCTGCACGGCGGCACCTTGCAGATCGGCAATGTGCCGGGCGGTGTGCACGTGGTGCTGCATCTCCACACAGTCTCCACATTGCCCACATAAATCCCCCACACAGGCTGTCCAGACTCTCCCCATCAAAACAGGGAGAGACCCATGAACCGCAGCCTGCTTTTCAAACTTGGCGCGATTGCGCTGCTGATCCTGCTGTTGCTGATTCCATTGCTGATGATCAACGGCATCATCAGTGACCGCCAGCAACTGCGCGACGGCGTCCTGATGGACATCGCCCGAAGTTCCAGCTACGCCCAGCGCCTCACCGGCCCGGTGATGGTGGTGCCGTATCGCAAGACCGTGCGCGAGTGGAAGCTCAATGAAAAGCTCAACAAGCGCTACGAGGTCACCCGTGAAGAGCGGGGGCGCCTGTATTTCCTGCCGGACCGTTTTGAACTCGACGGCAAGGTGCAGACCGAACTGCGCGCACGGGGGATTTACCAGGCGCGGCTGTTCCATGCCGACAACCGTATCAGCGGGCGTTTCGAGCTGCCTGCGCAGTTGGGCATCACCGAAGACTTTGCCGATTACCGCTTTGAACCGGCGTTTCTGGCGGTGGGTATCAGCGATATTCGCGGCATCGAAAATGCGCTGAAGCTGGAGCTGGGCAGCCAGCGCCTGGAGTTCGAGCCGGGCTCCCAAGTGGACTGGCTGGGGGAGGGCGTGCATGTGGCATTGCCGGAGCAGGACAGCAAGAAACCGGCTGTAGTGGACTTCGCCTTCGACCTGCGCCTGCAAGGCACCGAGCAACTGCAAGTGGTGCCGGTGGGCAAGACCAGTCAGGTGTCCCTGGCCTCCAACTGGCCGCACCCCAGTTTTATCGGCAACTTCCTGCCGGCCCAGCGCGAAGTGACTGACAACGGCTTCACGGCCAACTGGCAGACCTCATTCTTTTCCACCAACCTCGAACAGGCCCTGCAAACGTGCCTGGACGGCCAGGGCTGCAACGACTTCAACAACCGCAGCTTCGGCGTGAACTTCATCGATCCGGTGGACCAGTACCTCAAGAGCGACCGCGCGATCAAATACGCGCTGCTGTTTATCGCCCTGACCTTTGCCGGTTTCTTCCTGTTCGAAGTGCTCAAGAGCCTGGCGGTGCACCCCGTCCAGTACGCATTGGTGGGCGTTGCCTTGGCGTTCTTCTACCTGCTGTTGTTGTCGTTGTCCGAGCACCTGGGCTTTGCCTTGGCCTACCTGATTTCGGCGAGTGCCTGCGTGCTGTTGATCGGGTTCTACGTGTGCCACGTGCTGCGCAGCGTTGCCCATGGCCTGGGGTTTTCGGCGGGGCTGGCGGCGCTGTATGGCTTGCTGTACGGGCTGTTGAGTGCCGAGGACTACGCGCTGCTGATGGGCTCGCTGCTGCTGTTCGGGCTGCTGGGGACGGTGATGGTGCTGACGCGTAAGCTGGATTGGTACGGCGTGGGCAAGCGCAAGGCGGCCGAGCCCCTGCAGTTCGACCTGGAGGCAGTGCAATGATCGGGTTGCGCGAGGATCAGCAGGCGCGGGTGCTGTTGGTGGGCAAAATCAATGCGCTATTTCCAGTGTGGCGAAGTGCTGTTGTGGTGAGCGGGCTTGCCCCGCGCTGGGGCGCGAAGCGGCCCCATTCCAGGCAATGAGTTTCTCCAGATGGACCGCCATTGCAGGTTTTGGGGCGGCTTCGCCACCCAGCGCGGGGCAAGCCCGCTCACTACAACAGGCCCGCTAGGCCGGCGGCTGGGTCTGCTGCATCGAAGGCCGCTGGCTGACCTCGAGGTACCAGGCGGCAAGCTTGGGGTTATCCAAGCGCCATTGCATGTCCGGATGGCGGAAGTCGAGGTAACCCAGGGCGCAGGCCACGCTGATCGAAGCGATATCGAAGTGGCTGGTCAGTTCGGCAATGGCGTCCTGTTCCAGCTCGGCGAGGGCGCGGCGGATCTTGTTGCGCTGTTCGTCGAGCCACTGCGCCCAGTGTTTTTCCACCGGGCGCAGGGCGGTCTCGTAGCGCACCAGCACGGCGGCATCCATGATGCCGTCGGCCATCGAAGCCAGGGTCAGGCGGCGCCAGCGGGCCGAGCCATCGCGGGGGATCAGCGGGTTGCCGACGTGCTGGTGGTCGAAGTAATCGAGGATCACCCGGCTGTCGTGCAGCACGCTGCCGTCGGCCAGGCGCAGGGCCGGGATCTTGCCCACGGGGTTGTCTTGCACCAGCTGCGCATCGGGGTTGACCGGGGTCGGCATGCAGCCATGCAGGGCGACGCGGTCCTGCTGGCCGGTCTCGGCCAGCAGCACGCGGACTTTACGCACGAACGGTGACGCGGGGTTGTGGAACAAGGTCATGCTGGGCGCAGACATGGGCTTTCCTCTGTAGGAGCGAGCTTGCTCGCGAAGAACGTTAACGATAACGCAGCGCGTCTGCTTTGACGCGGTGCTCTCTGGTTTTTCGCCGGCAAGCCGGCTCCTACAGGAGGGCCCATGCGCCGATCAACGCGGGGATGCCCAACCCCACCCAACTCAACGAATCCCACAGCCCATCCCCCAGCAACGCCGCAAACAACCCGGCGGCGCTGAGCAGGCCAATCCCCAGGGGAATGCCAAATACCCTCCAGAAACTCGACTGCCTTGGCTTCATGCCTTGCCCGCCTTGCGCCGCACGATCCACAAGTAAATCCCGCTCACCAGCACGATGATGGTCAGCACATCCAGCGCCGCCCAGAGGATCTTCATCGGCATGCCGCCGTAGTCGCCGAAGTGCAGTGGTTGCGACATGCCCATGGCGTCCATGTACCACGGCCGTTCGGCGATGGCGGTGACGGCCAGGGTGCCGGCGTCGATCAGGACCGGCGTGAGCAGGTGCGAGGTCAGGTGTGTGCTGCCCTTCATGAACACTGCGTAATGGTGCTCGCTGGAAAAGCGTGTGCCGGGGAAGGCGATAAAGTCCGGCTGCATGCCGGGCGCGGCCTTGGCGGCGATGCTCAGCAGCTCGCTCGCGGGGGCGCGTTGGGTCAGGGGCGGGGCGTTTTTGTAGGGTTCGATCATTGCGCTGAGGCTGTCTGTGCGCCAGGCGGCGATGATCAAATCGGCACAGGCGCTGATCACGCCGGTCACGCCCACCACCAGCGCCCAGGTCAGGGTGACCACGCCGATCAGGTTATGCAGGTCGAGCCAGCGCAGGCGCCTGGACTTGTCCTGGCGCACCGTGGCGAACTTCAAGCGGCGCATGAATGGCAGGTACAGCACCGTGCCCGAGACAATCGCGAGCACAAACAGAATGCCCATGAACGCCAGCAGCAACTTGCCCGGCAGGCCGGCGAACATATCCACATGCAGGCGCAGCAGGAACAGGGTGAAGCCGCCATTGGCCGAAGGCATCTCGACCGCGTCGCCGGTGCGCGCATCGAGCATGAAGGTGTGGGACGAGTTGGGCTCGGTGCCCGCTGTGGCGGCCATGATCGCGATCACGCCGTTCTTGTCATCTTCATCCCACGCCAGGTATTGCATGGCCTCGCCCGGGCGATGGGTCTTAGCCTTGCTCACCAGTTGCTCGAGGTCGAGTTGTGGCGTATCGGCAGGCATCTGCGCCAGATCGGGATCGTTGCCCAGCAGGTGGTCGATCTCGTGGTGAAACACCAGCGGCAGGCCGGTGAGGGCGAGCAGCAGCAGGAACACCGTGCAGATCAGGCTGGTCCAGGTGTGGATGAAGGACCAGCGGCGGATGGTTTTGCTTTTCATTTTCTAGCCTTGTAGCAGCTGACGAGCGCAAGCGAGGCTGCGTTTGCGTTATGCCTGACACACCGCAAACGCAGCCTCGCCAAGGCTCGACAGCTGCTACGCATTAGCCTATTGAAGTTGTGTAGAGACTCATGCTTCAAACACGCCAAAGCCGCCCACATAAGCGGTCGATTACCACTGGTAGGTGGCGCTGGCGACGACGCTGCGCTGGTCGCCGAAGTAGCAGTAGTTGCCATCACAGGTCGACAGGTAGTCCTTGTTGAACAGGTTGGTGGCGTTCAACTTGACCGATGCACCCTTGAGGCTGTTGTCCAGGCGGCCCAGGTCGTAATGCACCGCACCGTCAAACACGGTATAGGCGTTGGCCTTTCCCAGCCAGGTGTTGGCCTGGTCGCCATAGGTGTTGCCGGTGTAACGGGCGCCAAAGCCGATGCCGAAACCGTCAAGCACACCGGTGTGCCAGGTGTAGTCGGTCCACAGCGAGGCTTGCTGGTTGGGCATCAGTGTCAGGCGGTTGCCTTTGTAGATGCCTTTCTGCACTTCGGATTTTGCCAAGGTATAGGCGGCGATGACCTTAAGGTTCTCGGTCACATCGGACACGGCTTCCAACTCCAGGCCCTTGACCTTCACTTCGCCGGTCTGGCTGTTGATCTGCTGGCCCCCAGCGCCGAGGGTGGTCACCTGCACATTCTTCTGGGTCAGGTCGTAGACCGCTGCACTGAGCAACGTATTGGAGCCGGGCGGCTGATACTTGACCCCCATTTCCCACTGCTTGCCTTCGGTGGGCTTGAACGTCTTGAGCGCGTTTGTATCGGCGTTGCTCGCCGGTTGAAACGACTCGGCGTAGGACAAGTAGGGTACGAAGCCCGAGTCGAATACATAGCTCAGCGCCGCGTTGCCGCTGAAGTGTTTGATGCGGTCAGTGTTGGTCGCATCGCTGTCGTTGAAGTAGGTGGTGCCCTGATGCACCCAATCTTCACGCCCGCCCAGGGTCAGGCGCCACTTGTCCAGGGCCATCTGGTCCTGCACGTAGAGACCGGTCTGCACGGTTTTCTGGTTGTAGTCGTAAAAAGGTCGGACATCGGTCGGGCGCAGGGTTGGCTGGGTATTGATCGGGTTGAAAATATTGGTGCCCGAGGCCGTCCCGAATATCGCGCGATAGGAGGTATCGGTGCGCTGGTGGTCCAGGCCGAGCAGCAGGGTGTGGATGACATCGCCAGTGACAAAGTCTGCCTGGAAGTTGTTATCCACTGCGAACTGGCCGATGTCCTCGTCGACGTTGGTGGTCGAGCGGCTGATATTGCCCGCTGCATCCGCGGGGGAGAACGCGTAGGAACCCACGGTCAGTTGCTGGAACGACAGATCCGACTTGGTGTAGCGCAGGTTTTGCTTGAACTGCCAGGTGTCGTTGAAACGATGCTCGAAGGCATAGCCCAGCGCGTAGTAGGTGCGATCATAGAACTCGTAGTCCGGGTCGCCCAGATTCTTGTGGTGGGAGACCTCGCCCAGCGGCGATTTGATCTTGGTGCCCTGGATCGGCATGAACTGGCTGGTGGTCCCGGTATCGTCACGGGTGAACTGCGAGAGCAGGGTCAGCTTGGTGTCGGTATCGATGTTCCAGGTCAGGCTCGGCGCAATGTTGTAGCGCTTGTTGTCGATGTGATCGACCTGGGTGCCGGCATCGCGTACCACGCCGCTGAGGCCATAGAGGAATTGGCCTTCATCATCGATCTTGCCGGTGCTGGCGAAGTTGATCTGGCGGTAGTTGTCGCTGCCGTATTGCACTTGGATGGCGTTGCTCGACTCTGCGCTGGGGCGTCGGCTGACCATGTCCAGCAGGCCGCCCGGTGGGGTCTGGCCGTACACCGACGAGGCCGGGCCACGCAGCAGCGCGAGGCGGTCGAGGTTCCAGGTTTCCGCTTTGGGGTTGGCGTACACACCGCGCGGCAGTGGCAGACCATCGAGGAATTGGGTGGGCTCGAAGCCGCGCACGCGCATCCAGTCGTAGCGGGTGTCGCTGCCATAACTGGCGGACACGATGCCGGGCATGTATTTGACTGCGTCGTCCAGGTTCTGCACGTTGCGATCCTGCATCTGCTCGCGGGTGGCCACGGAGATCGAACGCGGGGCTTCCACCAGGGCGGTGTCGGTCTTGGTGCCGGCGGCGGTGCGTGTGGCCAGGTAGCCTTGGACCGGACCCCAGGCACTCTCCTGGTTGCCATCTTGTCCTGTGATGTTAGTCACCGGCAGCGCCATCACCCCCTCCGGAACCGCCACCAGCGTATACGTCCCGGCGCTGCTCTGCTCCAGCTGCAGCCCGGTGCCACGCAAGGCTTCACGCAGTGCACCCGGTGCATCGAACTGGCCCTGGACCGGGGCCGAGGTCTTGCCCGAGGCCAACGCTGGGTTGAGGGTCAGTGCCAGGCCGGCCTGGCTGGCGATCTGGTTCAGGGTGCTGGTCAAGGGCGCGGCCGGCAGGTTGTAGGCGCGCACGCTGGAGGCTTGTTCGGCGGCAATCAGCGCAGTGCTGGCCAGCGGGGTGCTGAGGGCAATGGCCACGGCTAACAGGCTGGGGCGCAACAAGGTGTCTAGCGTGCGGGACATAGGGCGGCTCCTGAATGGAAGTAATTCGCAATTGCCTATGTGCCGAGCGAGATTTCAAAAGTGATAGGCCCGGTGGAAAATATTTTTTATTTGGCCTCAGGTGTCTTGGCGACCACTGTCACCCACCACGGCGTGTGCTGTTCGATCTGCACCGGCAGGGTCGGCAGCAGCGCGTTGAGCGCCAGGGTGGTGTCGTGCAGCGGGAAGCTGCCGGTGATGCGCAGGTCGGCCACGTCTTTATCCACCCCGAGATGGCCTGTACGGTAGCGGCTGAGTTCCTGCACCACATCGCCCAGGCGGACGTTGTCGACCACCAGCATGCCGCGCGTCCAGGCATCGGTGGCGGGCGTGACGGCCAGGGCAGGGCCGAGGCCGTCGCTGCGCATCAGCACTTGCTGGCCTGCCTTGAACACCTGTTCCTGCGCCAGCGCTTCGGGCTGGGCGCCCACCGCCGATTGCAGCACGCTCAGGCGCGTGGCGTCGTCTTCGCGCTTGACGATAAACCGCGTGCCCAGCGCGCGCAGGCTGCCGTCGCGGGTTTGCACATAAAACGGGCGCGCATCGTTGTGGCCGGTTTCGACGAGGATTTCGCCTTCCTGCAACACGATCAGCCGGCGCTTCTCATCGAAGCGCACGTCGATGGCGCTGTGGGTGTTGAGGTTGATCAACGTACCGTCCGCCAGTTTCAGCGTGCGCTGCTCGCCGGTGGCGGTGCGCTGGTCGGCGAGCCAATAGTGGATCGGCACGTAGCGCTCGCCGGCAAACAACGCCAGGCCGCACACCAGCGCAATGCTCGCCAGGCCGCTGCCGAGCTTGCGCACGCGCTGGCGAATGCCCTCGCGCGACTGTAACAACGCCGCCCGCGCCGGGCCCGAGGCCACGCTGAAACGCTGGTCGAGCATGCCCAGTTGGCGCCAGGCACGGGCGTGCTCTTCATCGCTGGCCAGCCATTTGCTGAATTCTTCGCGCTCCACCGCGCTGCCATCACCCGAATCGAGGGACAACTGCCAGGCAATCGCCGCATCCAGGACACGGGCCGACACGGGCTTGGAGCTGATCACGTTCACAGCGGCTCGCCATACAGGGCGATGTAGCACTGGCGAATGCCCTGGGCCAGGTACTGGCGCACACGCGGCACCGACACGCCCAGGCGCTGGGCGATTTCGGCGTGGCCCAGGCCGTCGAGGCGGTTATAGAGGAAGGCGGCGCGGGCCTTGCTCGACAGCTTGCCGAGCAGGCGGTCGATGGCCTTGAGGTCTTCGAGGATCAGTTGCTGTTCTTCCGGCGACGGGTGTTCGCTTTCCGGGATCAGCATCAGTTCGCTGAGGTAGGCCTGTTCGAGGGCCGCGCGGCGGAAGTAGTCGAACAGCAAGCCCTTGGCGATGGCCACCAGAAACGCCCGTGGCTCGCGGGGCTCGCGCAACTCGTCACGGCCGAGCAGGCGCATGAAGGTGTCCTGGCTCAGGTCTTCGGCACGGCTCGGGCAGGCCACATTGCGCCGCAGCCAGGCCAGCAGCCAGCCACGATGGTCGCGGTACAACGCGCCAACAAGCTCACTGTGTGGGTTCTGGACCGACGACAAGGCATCACCGAATAAACAAGAGGTTTAAACTAACGAGAATTATTCGCGATTGTGTCAGAGGCGTGGGGCGGGCGCAATTGGCGTCTGTCGGGAGATCACATTAAAACGATGGCGCGTGTTTACGCCGTTTCCATTGGCTCAAGCGCTCTTGCAGCGCCTGAGGCGTATCGATCTGCTGCTGACGCGCGCGGCTGAACAGGATCAGCATCAGCTCCGCCGTGGCCAGGGCGTCGGCGCTGGCGTGATGGCGTTCGCCCACGTGCAGGTTGAAGTGGTTGACCCAGTCGTCCAACCCGGCTTCGCGGATATGTGCCTCGGGGCACAACAGCGGGGCGATGTCGGCCACATCGAGGAAAGTGTGGGCCAGTCGATACCCCAGGCTGTCCTTGAGCGCGCGGCCCAGCATGTGTTGATCGAATGGGGCGTGGAAGGCGAGCAGCGGGCTGTCGCCGACGAACTCCATGAAGTCCAGCAGGGCCTCGGCCGGGTCGCTGCCCGCCGCGATGGCGCTGGGGCCGAGGCCGTGGATCAGCACACTGGGGCTGAGTTTGGTGTCGGCGCGGTGCAGGGTGCGCTCGAACAGTTGGGAAAAATCCACCGCGCCGTCCTCGATCACCACCGCGCCGATGGACAGCACCTGGTCACGGTTGAGATTCAGGCCGCTGGTCTCCAGGTCCACCACTACCCAGCGTTGGCTGCGCAACGTGCTGTCGCCCAACACCGCGGGCTTGGAGAGTTGTTCCAGGCGCTGTTGTTGCGCGGTATCCAGTCTGGGCTTGGCTGTGCGCAGCCAGTCAAACAAGCTCACAGCTGATACCGCAAGGTCAGGCTGCTTTGCAGGCGCTGGGCCTGGCGCAGGGATTCGCGCAGGATGCGGCGGTCCAGGTGGTTGAGGCTGTCGGGGTCGACGCGGTTGGAGTACGGCTGGTTCTCGCGGGTCTGCAACTGATGCTGTTGCATGCGGGTTTGCTGGATAAAGTGATAGGCCTCTTCATAGGCGGCGCCGTCCAGGGGCTCGATCACTTCCTTGACCACCAGTTGGCGCAGGCGCTCCAGGGTGTTATTGGCGTGGATGCCGTTGGCCAGGGCCAGCAGGCGTGCGCCGTCGACAAAGGGGGTAAGCCCCTGCACCTTGAGGTCGAGGGTGGCCTTTTCCCCGCCTTTACGCGTCAGCACAAAATCGCGAAAGCGTCCTACGGGCGGGCGCTGGCGCAAGGCGTTCTCGGCCAGCATGCGCTGGAACAGCCGGTTATCCCCGACCTGGTCGAGAATGCCCTGGCGCAGTTGCTCGCAGCCGCGCTCATCGCCCCACACCACGCGCAGGTCAAAATAGATACTCGAGCCCAGCAGGTTTTCCGGCGTCGCCTCGCGAATAAACGCCGCAAACCGCCGCGCCCATTCCGCCCGCGAGAGGCACAGCTCGGGATTACCGGCCATGATGTTGCCCTTGCACAGGCTGAACCCGCACAGTGCCAGGCTCTGGTTGATCTGCTGCGCCACGGGCAGCAGCCGCCCGCGAATCTCGGCGGCCTCCACGGCGTCCCTGGCCTCGAACAGGATGCCGTTGTCCTGGTCGGTGTACAGCGTCTGCTCGCGCCGGCCTTCGCTGCCGAAACACAGCCAACTGAACGGTACGCCGGGATCGCCTTTTTCGGCCAGGGTCAACTCGATCACCCGGCACACGGTGTGATCGTTGAGCAGGGTAATGATGTGGGTGATCTGGGTAGACGACGCCCCATGGGCGAGCATGCGCTCCACCAGTTGGCCGATCTCGCCGCGCAGCGCTACCAGGTTCTCCACCCGTGGCGCATTGCGGATGGTGCGGGCCAGGTGCACCAGGTCGACCCGTTGCAGGGAAAACAGGTCGCGCTCGGACACCACCCCGCACAGGCGCTGGTCCTTGACCAGGCAGACGTGGGCGATATGCCGCTCGGTCATGGCGATGGCCGCGTCGAAGGCGCTGTGGTCCGGCGTTAAAAAGAACGGCGCCTGGGTCATATGGCCTTCAATGCCCTGGCTGAAGTCACCGGTGCCGTCGGCCACCACCTGGCGCAGGTCGCGCAGGGTGAAAATGCCCAGGGGCGCCTTGTGTTCATCGACAATCACAATGCTGCCCACCTGCTGCTCATGCATCAGCGTTACCGCTTCGCGCAACGGTGTCTGCGGGCTGCAGGTGACCGGATGGCGCATGGCCAATTCGCCCAGGCGGGTATTCAGGGAATATTGGGTACCGAGGGTTTCCACGGCTTTTTGCTGCACTTGCTGGTTGACCTGGTCGAGCAGGCTGCTGACACCGCGCAGGGCGAAGTCGCGGAAGGGGCTGGACAGCGCGAACAGCTTGATAAAGGCCGGTTTGTTCAGTTGCAGGCAGAAGGTGTCTTCAGCGGCCTTGTGTTCGGTGCGGGTGGCGCGCTCACCTAACAGCGCCGCGAGGGGGAAACACTCGCCGGTGGTGATTTCGAAGGTGGCTTGCGTGGCGTCCGGCCGTTCACCCACGACGCGGCCCTGCTTGACGATGTAGAAGTGTTCCACCGGCCCGCCCGACGGCTTGAGGATGCTCTCGCCGGGGCCGAAGAAGCGCAGTTGGCACTGTTCCACCAGAAACGCCAGGTGCGCGTTTTCCATCTGGTTGAACGGTGGGAAGCGTTGCAGGAACTGCAGGGTGCCGTGGATGTTCTGCAATACAGCAGTTTTTCCCGCCTGGGCGAAGGCATCAGCTTTACTCATAACCATGACCGCAATTTTTTTGTCGTTATCGTCCTGCATGGTCGACTCCTGAGCGGCGGGTGCCCATTGGACGTAAGTCTAGGTCGATGAAAACGCCGCAGAACTAGGGAAAAACCTTACACGACTATCGTCCAAACCCCGTAGAACACCCACTAGGCAAACTTTCCGACGAAGTGCACATTGAACGCCCTTCCGCAGATGTCTGACGAGTGTGCTGGAAGATTGTCGAAAACCGCTGAGAAACGTATGTCCGACCACGATATTTTGAGTGATGCCGAGCGCGAGGCGCTGAGCGCCGTGATGCTGGAGCCTGATTTACCGCCACAACGCGTGTTGATTGTTGATGACGACAAGGACGCGCGTGAACTGTTGGCGGAGATCCTGGGCTTGGACGGTATTCGCTGCATGACGGCCGACAGTGGCGAGGCCGCGTGGGATTTATTGAAGTCCAGCAGTTCCATCGGCTTGCTGATCACCGATCTGCGCATGAAACCCAGCAATGGTCTGGAGTTGATCAAGCAAGTGCGCGAATCCACCCGCGCGGCGTTGCCGATCATCATCATGTCGGGGGATGCCGAAGCGCCGGATGTGATTGATGCGATGCATTTGAGCGTGGTGGATTTTTTGCTCAAGCCGATCGACAGCGTGAAGTTGGCGAAGCTGGTAAAGCGCGAGTTGGGGATGGCTTCCTGATTTTTGCAGTGTCTGTACGGGCCTCATCGGGACATGGGTATCTACACAACTTCCAGTGAATACGGAATCTATGGCAATTAGGCTTCTGTGGTGAGCGGGCTTGTCGAATCGTCGCACCGCCCGCGCTGGGTTGCGAAGCAGCCCCAAAACCTTCACCTCGATTGATTCTGGCACTCTGCGGTGACCTTATTGGGGCCGCTTCGCAACCCAGCGCGGGGCAAGCCCGCTCACCACAGAGTTATGTGTCAGCCTTTAAGAGTTGTGTAGATACCTATGCTCATCGGGAGCAAGTCCCCTCCCACAGTTGACCGGGTACATCCACACCACAGCCCCAAAGAAAAAGCCCTGATCTCACGATCAGGGCTTTTTCATTTACAGGCCGTTTTTAGCCTTGAACTCCCGACGCCTGCGGTGCAACACCGGCTCGGTATAGCCATTGGGCTGTTTGGTCCCTTCAATCACCAACTCCACCGCTGCCTGGAACGCGATATTGCTGTCGAAATCCGGCGCCAGCGGACGGTACAGCGCATCCCCGGCATTCTGGCGGTCCACCACCGGCGCCATGCGCTTGAGGCTTTCCATCACCTGGGCTTCGTTGACGATGCCGTGGCGCAGCCAGTTGGCAATGTGCTGGCTGGAGATGCGCAGGGTGGCGCGGTCTTCCATCAGGCCGACGTCGTTGATGTCCGGCACTTTCGAGCAGCCCACGCCCTGGTCGATCCAGCGGACCACATAGCCGAGGATGCCCTGGGCGTTGTTGTCCAGTTCGTTGCGGATTTCTTCGTCGGACCAATCGGTATTGCTGGCCAGGGGAATGGTGAGGATGTCGTCCACCGACGCGCGTTCGCGCTTGGCCAGTTCGGCCTGGCGTGCGAACACGTCGACCTTGTGGTAGTGCAGCGCGTGCAGTGCGGCGGCCGTCGGCGATGGCACCCAGGCGGTGTTGGCGCCGGCCAGTGGGTGGGCGATTTTCTGTTCGAGCATCGCCGCCATCAGGTCGGGCATCGCCCACATGCCTTTACCGATCTGCGCACGGCCTTGCAGGCCGGTGCTCAAGCCGATATCGACGTTCCAGTTCTCGTAGGCGCCGATCCATTTTTCCGCCTTCATCGCCGCCTTACGCACCATCGCGCCGGCTTCCATGGAGGTGTGGATCTCGTCGCCGGTGCGGTCGAGGAAGCCGGTGTTGATAAACACCACGCGCTCGCTGGCGGCCTTGATGCAGGCCTTGAGGTTGACCGTGGTGCGGCGCTCCTCGTCCATGATCCCGACCTTGAGGGTGTTGCGCGGCAGGTTCAGCACGTCTTCGATGCGGCCGAACAGCTCGTTGGTGAACGCGGCTTCTTCAGGGCCGTGCATCTTCGGCTTCACGATGTAGACCGAACCGGTGCGGCTGTTCTTGCGCGTGTTGTTGCCGTTGAGGCTGTGGACCGCCGCCAGGCTGGTGAGCAGGCCGTCGAGGATGCCTTCCGGTACTTCGTTGCCGTGTTTGTCGAGGATCGCGTCGATGGTCATCAGGTGGCCAACGTTGCGCACGAACAGCAGCGAACGGCCGTGCAGCGTCACGTCCTGGCCGTCGACGCCAGTGTAGACGCGGTCGGCATTCATGGTGCGGGTGAAGGTCTTGCCGCCCTTGGCCACTTCTTCGGCCAGGTCGCCCTTCATCAGGCCGAGCCAGTTGCGGTAGATCACCACCTTGTCATCGGCATCGACGGCGGCGACGGAGTCTTCGCAGTCCATGATGGTGGTGAGTGCGGCTTCCATCAGCACGTCTTTGACACCGGCGGCATCGGTCTGGCCAACCGGGGTGCTGGCGTCGATCTGGATTTCGAAGTGCAGGCCGTTGTGTTTCAGCAGGATCGCGATCGGCTCGGCCGCAGGGCCCTGGAAACCAATCAACTGGGCGTCGTCACGCAGGCCGCTGTTGCTGCCGCCCTTGAGGCTGACGATCAGCTTGCCGTCGACGATCTTGTAGCCGGTGGAATCGACGTGGCTGCCGGCGCTCAGCGGCGCGGCTTCGTCGAGGAAGGCGCGGGCGAAGGCAATCACCTTGTCGCCACGCACTTTGTTGTAGCCCTTGCCCTTTTCGGCGCCGTCGGCTTCGCTGATGGCGTCGGTGCCATACAGGGCGTCGTACAGCGAGCCCCAACGCGCGTTGGACGCGTTGAGGGCGAAGCGGGCGTTCATCACCGGCACCACCAGCTGCGGGCCGGCCATGCGGGCGATCTCGTCATCGACGTTTTGGGTCGAGGCCTGGAAGTCTGCGGCTTCTGGCAGCAGGTATCCGATGTCTTGCAGGAAGGCTTTGTAGGCCACCGGGTCGTGGGCCTGGCCGGCGTGAGTCTGGTGCCAGGTATCGATCCGCGCCTGGAAATCGTCGCGTTTGGCGAGCAGGGCTTTGTTCTTCGGTGCCAGGTCGTGGATGACCTTGTCGGCACCGGCCCAGAACTGGTCGGCAGTGATGCCGGTACCGGGAATGGCTTCGTTGTTCACGAAGTCGAACAGGACTTTGGCGACCTGCAGGCCACCGACTTGAACGTGTTCAGTCATTGCTTGCCTCACTCTGCGGAGCTAATGCGCTGTTTCGGATTTTCATTATGTAGTGCACGGGAGGGCATACTACATGATGACTTGCGGTTGTGAAAATTAGACTAAATACGTCGTTTAGCGACCCACTTTGGTCGTACGGTCACAGCGGAGAACCGGATGTTCTCAAAAAACTATTGGATTGTTCCAGATAAAAATAAAAATGGTACACGATTTGTTTTCGCGGGCCCCCGGGTCCACCTTGTAGATTGAATTCAGAGGGCTTCGCCATGGACCATCTTGTACTCACTATTATCGCCGCCGACAAACCCGGCCTGGTGGAACGCATCGCGCAGAACATTGCGGCCCACGGCGGCAATTGGCTGGAAAGCCGAATGGCGCATATGGCCGGGCAGTTCGCCGGGATCCTGCGGGTCAGCGTGCCTGCCGAGAGTCGTCAGGCCTTGGTGGGGGCTTTGGATGATTTATCCACACACGGTATTCGCGTGCTGGTGGGCGAGGGCAGCAGTGGCCAGGCATCGGCGTCCAAGTCGATTGTGATGACGCTGCTGGGCAACGACCGTTCGGGCATCGTGCGCGAGATCACGGCGCTGTTGAGCAAACAGGGTGTCAACCTGGAGCGCTTGAGCACCGATGTACGCCCGGCACCGATGAGCGGTGATCCGCTGTTCAGCGCCGAGGCGTTGTTGCAGGTGCCATCGAGCTTGTCCTTGGAGGCGTTGCAGGAATCCCTGGAAACCCTGGCGGATGATCTGATGGTGGAACTGCACAGCGAGGAATAACCACCCTCAAGGTTATGCATGGAAATCTTGCATGGACCTGTGGATAACCTGTAGAGACCCGGCGCCAGGCCACGTCCACCGGGCTTCTCCGCCAGCTGAGCAAAAAACGAGCAGTTTCAAGGGCTTGTGCACAAATGACGGGGACCAGGTTGTGGGTAACCTTGGGATGGATCTCTGCAAGCCAGGCCGACTGGGGCTTGCAGAGGTTTGTACGTTATCTGATCAGCGTTTGCGCACGCTCAACCAGGCATCGACGCTGTAGACCACCAGCCCGGCCCAGATAAAGGCAAAGGCGATCAGCGTGCTCGATGCCAGGTGCTCACCGAACAGCAGCACCGCTTCCAGCAACACCAGGGTCGGTGCCACATACTGTAAAAAGCCCAAGGCGGTGTAAGGCAAATGCCGTGCGGCGGCGTTGAAGCACACCAGCGGGATCAACGTCACCGGACCGGCCGCCACCAGCCACCAGGCTTCGGATGTGCTCCAGAACGCCAGTTGCGCACTGTGGGCCGACGGGTTGAACAACAACCAGGCCACCGCAATCGGCACCAGCATCCAGGTCTCCACCACCAGCCCCGGCAGCGCCTTGACCGGCGCCTGCTTGCGGATCAGGCCGTAGAAACCGAAGGTCAGCGCCAGTACCAACGATACCCACGGCAAGCTGCCCACCTGCCAGACCTGTTGCGCCACACCCACTGCGGCCAGCCCCACGGCCACCCATTGCAGGCGACGCAGGCGCTCGCCGAGGAGCAGCATGCCCAGCAGCACATTCACCAGTGGGTTGATGTAGTAACCCAGGCTGGCTTCAAGCATTCGCCCGCTGTTCACCGACCACACATAGGTCAGCCAGTTACCGGCGATCAACGAACCGCTGAGGGCCAGGATTGCCAGGCGCTGGGGGTTGTCGCGCAGTTCGCGAAACCAGCCGGGGTGCTTCCACACCATCAACAGCAAACCACCGAACAGTGCCGACCAGAGCACCCGGTGCACGATGATTTCGGCGGCGGGCACACTGGCGATGGCTTTGAAGTAGAGCGGGAACAGACCCCAGATGACATAGGCGCTCAGGCCCAGGATGTACCCCTTGCGGGGGTTGGCGGCTTGCATGCGTAATCCTTGCTTAGGCAGCTAACAAAGCGCGATTGTAAGGATATTTGTCAACCAATGGGATTACCCTTCTGTAGGAGCGAGCTTGCTCGCGAAGATCGTTAACGATAACGCGGGCATCCTGACTGCACGCGGCGCCCTCAGGGTTTTCGCGAGCAAGCTCGCTCCTACAGGAGCGAGCGGCGATTTCAGAAGAGTTTGAGGGGTTCTTCGTTGAGCGCTGAGAGTTGCTCGCGCAGCGCCAGCACCTGGTCGCCCCAATACCGCTCGCTGCCGAACCACGGGAAGCTGTGGGGGAACGCCGGGTCATCCCAGCGCCGTGCCAGCCACGCGCTGTAGTGCATCAGGCGCAACGCGCGCAGCGGCTCGATCAGCGCCAGTTCACGCGGGTCGAAGTCGTGGAATTCCTGGTAGCCGTCCATCAGTTCCGACAGCTGGCCCAGGCATTCCTGGCGATCACCGGCGAGCATCATCCATAAGTCCTGCACCGCCGGGCCCATGCGGCAGTCGTCGAGGTCGACGATGTGGAACATCTCATCGCGGCACATCATGTTGCCGGGGTGGCAATCGCCGTGCATGCGGATGTTCTTGTGCGGCGTGGTTTTGTACACCTCTTCCACGCGCTTGAGCAGGTCGCGGGCCACGGACTCGTAGGCTGGCAGCAGGCTCTTGGGAATGAAATTGCCTTCGAGCAGGGTAGTGAGGGAGTCGTGGCCGAAGTTCTTCACACCCAAGGCTTCGCGGTGTTCGAACGGGCGGGTAGACCCCACGGCGTGCAAACGGCCGAGTAGCTGACCCAGACGATACAGCTGGTCAAGGTTGCCCGGCTCCGGCGCACGGCCGCCACGGCGGGGGAACAGGGTGAAGCGGAAACCTTCGTGTTCGAACAGGCTTTTGCCGTTATGAATCATCGGCGCGACGACCGGCACTTCGCATTCGGCCAGTTCGAAGGTGAAGCGGTGTTCTTCAAGGATCGCGTCGTTGGTCCAGCGCTGGGGGCGATAGAACTTGGCGATCAGCGGCTCGGAGTCTTCGATGCCCACCTGATACACGCGGTTTTCGTAGCTGTTGAGCGCCAGGACGCGAGCATCGCTGAGGAAACCGATGCTTTCGACGGCATCGAGCACCAGATCAGGGGTGAGGGTTTCAAACGGATGGGCCATGGGAACTCCTGCGGGCAGCAGGGCGCCGCTTCCGGCCGGGTATGGTACCGCTGTAGGAGCGAGCTTGCTCGCGAAAAACCTGAGCGCGCAGTGGAGTGTCAGGTTCCGCTGCGTTATCGTTGACGATCTTCGCGGGCAAGCCCGCTCCTACAGTGGGGCGGTCTATCAGGCACCGACAATCCCGCCATCATCCCGCCGAATCGCCATCACCGAGGAGCGCGGCTTGCCGTTCGGCAGATGCTCCGGCCAGGTCGAACCCCCGGTTTCACCCGGGTGCTGGATCCCCACAAACAGGGTTTTCTGATCCGGCGAAAAGCTGATCCCCGTCACTTCACAGGCCACCGGCCCAACCATGAAGCGGCGGATTTCGCCGGTCGCCGGGTCGGCGCAGAGCATCTGGTTGTTGCCCATGCCGGCGAAGTCGCCCGCGTTGCTGTAGTCGCCGTCGGTGAGGATCCACAGGCGCCCGGCCTTGTCGAAACCCAGGCCATCGGGGCTGTTGAACATGTTCTGCGGGTTGATGTTGGACGATCCGCCCTTGGGCTTGCCGGCGTGCACGCCAGGGTTGCCGGCCACTACAAACAGGTCCCAGCTGAAGTCCGCGGCGCCATGGTCATCGGCGTTGGCCTTCCAGCGCAGGATCTGGCCGTAGACGTTTTTCTCACGCGGGTTGGGCCCGCCCACCGGTTGGCCGTCTTCGCCGCGCTTGGCGTTGTTGGTCAGGGTGCAGTAGACCTGGCCGTCGGTGGGGCTGACCACGATCCATTCCGGGCGGTCCATGCGCGTGGCTTTGACCACACTGGCGGCCAGGCGCGCGTGGATCAGCACTTCGGCCTGGCTGGCGAAGCCGGTGCTGGCGTCGATGCCGTTTTTGCCATGGGTCAGCTCGACCCATTGCCCTTTGCCCTTCGGATGATCGGCGTTGCCATCGCCCGCATCGAAGATAGCCACGTACAAGGTGCCGTGGTCGAGCAGGTCTTTGTTGGCCTTGGGGCTCTTGTGGTTGATCTTGTCGCGACTGACGAACTTGTAGATGAACTCGCCGCGCTCGTCGTCGCCCATGTACACCACGGCGCGGCCGTCACGCGTTTGCGCCAGGGCGGCGTTCTCGTGCTTGAAGCGGCCCAGGGCGGTGCGTTTTGCCGGGGTGGATTGCGGGTCGAACGGGTCGATTTCCACGACCCAGCCGTGGCGGTTGAGTTCATTGGGGTTCTTGGCCAGGTCGAAGCGCGGGTCGTGCAGGTGCCAGTTGATCTCTTTGCTGGCGGCCACCACGCCGTAGCGTTTCTGCCCGGCATCGAACGCTTGCTGGGGGTTGCTGCTGCCAAAGCAGTCGGTGAAGTTCTCTTCGCAGGTCAGGTAAGTGCCCCATGGGGTCTGGCCGTTGGCGCAGTTCTGGAAGGTGCCGAGGGCTTTTTTGCCGGACTTGTCGGCGCTGGTTTTCAACCATTCGTGGCCGGCGGCGGGGCCGCTCAGGCGGATCGGCGAGTTGCCGTGGATGCGCCGGTTGTAGCGCGAGTCCTGGACGAACTGCCAGGTATCGCCCTTGCGCCGCACTTCGATCACCGACACACCTTCACTGGCCTGGGCCTTGTGCACGTCTTCGGCCGATTGCGGCGCGCCGCCGTGGGCGAAGAGGTAGCGGTAGTTGGTGTATTCGTTGTTGATTGCCATCAGCGCGCGGTTGTCGTCGCCGGGGAAGGCGAACAGGCTCATGCCGTCGTTGTTGTCGCCGAACTGTTGTTCCTGGGCTTTGGCGGTGCCGTTGCCGGACGGGTCGAAGGCCGGCGCGCTCTTGTGCAGCGGCTGGCCCCAGCTGATCAGCACCGAAGCGCTGTAGCCCGGCGGCAGGGTGATGGTGTCGCTGGTGGCCGCAGCGATGCTGGTAAAGCCCAGCAGCGGGCTGGCGGAGGCGGCGTTGACGGCCAGGGCGCTGCGGCTCAGCAGGTTGCCACCGAGGAACATCGCCGCACCGCACAGGGCGCCGGCACCGATGAAGCGGCGGCGGGTAAGGCCGACCATCTGTTCGAGGTCGGTGGCTTGGTTTTCTTCTAATAGGTTCATGTCAGGCTCCCTGCGGTTTTTGCAGACACCATAAGGAGCGGGCGTGACGAAATTGTTGCAGTTTGAAGAGCTACTCGGCTCAGACCGGCGTGCCGAGCAGCACATTGCTGGCGGCAAATTGCACTTGGAGCGTCCTGCCAGCGGCGGCGCCCAGGGCCTCGAGCGCGGCGGGCTGCGCCAAGGCGCATAAAACCTGGCCATTGGGCAGGGCGATGCGCACTTCGCTGGGGCCGTCCTCGGCGGCGAGAATCGCGTCTACGGTCCCGCTCATGCAATTGTGTCCAGGTGTTGCAGGTTTGTCGGGCGCCAGCAATTCCAGCCAGCCGGCCTTGATCAGCGCAACGACTTCCACGCCGACTTCCAGCTCCAGCCGTTGCGTACTGTCATGGGTGATTTGCGCCGCCAGGGTCAGCCCTCCGGCGAGCTGCAAGTGAATCAGGTCGTTGCGGCCACGCTGTTCAATCGCAATGACCTGACCATGCAACTGGTTACGGGCGCTGGTGCGCAGCATCAAGCGGCCGAGCAGGTTGAAGTCGCTGGCGGCCTCGTCCGAGCCGAGCACTTCGGCCTGCAACACTTGCAGGCGCTGGTAGAGGCGCAACACCCGTTCACCCTCGGCCGTGAGTTTGGCGCCGCCGCCGCCCTTGCCGCCGACACTGCGTTCGACCAAGGGTTTTTGCGCCAGGTTGTTCAGCTCGTCGATGGCGTCCCAGGCGGCCTTGTAGCTCAAGCCCGCACTTTTGGCGGCGCGGGTGATGGAGCCCTGCTCGGCGATATGCCCCAGCAGGGCGATACGCTGGGGGCGGCGGACAATATGTTGGCTGAGCAGCGTCGGTAGGGACATGGGCATTCGCTGTGGTGGGATGAGCGGACGTTGCGGCCGCGAGGCATGAGAGTCAAGTGCCAGGCTTTGGCGTGCGGGCCAGGCAGTACACGTCTACCTGTCGCGCGCCGGCGTTGATCAATAACCGCGCCAGGCTGTGGGCGGTGGCGCCGGTGGTGAGCACGTCGTCCACCAGTGCCAGGTGGCGGCCGCGCACCTCGGCACCCGGGGCCAGGGCGAAGGCGTTGAGCAGGTTGCGCTTGCGCGTCTTGGCGTCGAGGGCTTGCTGCGCGACGGTTTCATAAGGGCGTAGCAATAGATGTTCATCGTGGGGAAGGTCGAGGTCGACGCTGAGCCAGCGCGCCAGCATCAGCGCCTGGTTATAGCCCCGTTCACGCAGGCGCCTGCGGGCCATGGGCACTGGCAGCAGCATGTCCGGGCGGGTGAGTGAGTGGTTGTCGAAGCGATGTTGCAAGTAGTGCCCCAGCAAGCGCCCCAGCATATGCCCGAGGGGCCAGCGTGCCTGGTGCTTGAAGCGACTGATCAGGGTGTCCACCGGAAAGCTGTAGGTCCAGGGGGCGATCACGTGTTTAAAGGCGGGCGGTTGTCTCAGGCACTGGCCGCAGACCAGGCCGTCCATCGCCAAAGGCAGGGCGCAGATTTCGCAATGCTCCATCAGCCAGGGCAGCTCGGTTTCGCAGACGTTGCAGACACAGTCGGCGGTTTCAGTCGTCTCGTCGCAGATTAAACATGTCTGTATGTTTTTTGACCAGATGTAAACTTCGTGTTTGTAGCTTGGTTGACAGTGCATGAATCTTCCTTAAATATGCCGAGCATCCGTGTCGTGTCTGTGGGTATTGCCCCTTCCCGCAGCGCTTGCCAAAGCATAATCAAGGAATCGCCCATGAGCGCCAGCACCACCGCCACCTTGCGTCACGATTGGTCCTTAGCCGAAGTCAAAGCGTTGTTCGTGCAGCCGTTCAATGACCTGTTGTTCCAGGCGCAGACCGTGCACCGCGCGCATTTCGATGCCAACCGTGTACAGGTGTCGACCCTGCTGTCGATCAAGACCGGTGCCTGCCCGGAAGATTGCAAATATTGTCCGCAGTCGGGCCACTACAACACGGGCCTGGAAAAAGAAAAGCTGATGGAGGTGCAGAAGGTCCTCGAAGAGGCCGCTCGCGCCAAGGCCATCGGTTCGACCCGTTTCTGCATGGGCGCCGCCTGGAAACACCCGTCGGCCAAAGACATGCCTTATGTGCTGCAGATGGTCAAAGGCGTGAAGGCCATGGGCCTGGAAACCTGCATGACCCTCGGCCGTCTCGACCAGGACCAGACGGCAGCCCTGGCCCAGGCCGGCCTGGATTACTACAACCACAACCTGGATACGTCGCCGGAGTTCTACGGCAGTATCATCACCACCCGTACCTACAGCGAGCGCCTGCAAACCCTGGCCTATGTGCGTGAGTCGGGGATGAAGATCTGCTCCGGCGGCATCCTTGGCATGGGCGAGTCCCTTGATGACCGCGCCAACCTGCTGATCCAGTTGGCCAACCTGCCGGAGCATCCGGAGTCGGTGCCGATCAACATGCTGGTGAAAGTCGCCGGCACACCGTTGGAAAATGCCGAGGACATCGACCCGTTCGATTTCATCCGCATGCTGGCCGTGGCGCGCATCCTGATGCCGCAATCCCATGTGCGCCTGTCGGCGGGGCGCGAAGCGATGAACGAGCAGATGCAGGCCCTGGCGTTCTTTGCCGGTGCCAACTCGATCTTCTACGGCGACAAACTGCTGACCACCGCCAACCCTCAGGCCGACAAGGACATGCAACTGTTCTCGCGCCTGGGCATCCTGCCGGAAGCCCGTGAAGAGCATGCGGATGAAGTGCACCAGGCGGCCATCGAACAGGCGTTGGTGGAGCAGAAGAGCAGCGAGCAGTTCTATAACGCCGTTGTTTGATTCCCATATGTTTTGACCGAGTTGCACCTGCCACCCCGAGGCCTGCATGTCTTTTGATCTCTCCGCGCGCCTCGCTGCCCGCCGTGCCGAACACCTTTACCGTCAACGCCCGCTGCTCCAGAGCCCCCAAGGCCCGGCGGTGGTGGTTGACGGTCAACCCCTCCTGGCATTCTGCAATAACGATTACCTGGGCCTGGCCAATCACCCGCAAGTGATCGAGGCCTGGCGCGCCGGGGCGTCCCATTGGGGCGTGGGCGGCGGTGCCTCGCACTTGGTGGTGGGCCATTCCACGCCGCACCATGAACTGGAGGAGGCGCTGGCCGATCTCACTGGCCGCCCGCGTGCGCTGCTGTTTACCACCGGCTACATGGCCAACCTCGGTGCGGTCACGGCGTTGGTGGGGCAGGGCGATACGGTGCTGGAAGACCGTCTCAACCATGCCTCGCTGCTGGATGCCGGCTTGCTGTCCGGTGCGCGCTTCAATCGCTACCTGCACAACGACGCGATCAGCCTGGCCAAGCGCCTGGAGAAAGCCACCGGTAATACGCTGGTGGTCACCGATGGTGTGTTCAGCATGGACGGCGACCTGGCCGACCTGCCGGCACTGGCCCGTGCAGCCAGGGCCAAAGGCGCCTGGTTGATGGTGGATGATGCCCATGGCTTTGGTCCGCTCGGCGCCAATGGCGGCGGGATCGTCGAGCATTTCGGCTTGAGCCAGGACGACGTGCCGGTATTGGTCGGCACCCTGGGCAAAGCGTTCGGCACGGCGGGCGCGTTTGTCGCGGGCAGTGAGGACCTGATCGAAAGCCTGATCCAGTTTGCCCGGCCGTATATCTACACCACCAGCCAACCGCCGGCGCTGGCCTGCGCCACCCTGAAAAGCCTGGAGCTGCTACGCACCGAACATTGGCGGCGCGAGCACCTCGACCGCCTGATTCGTCAGTTTCGCCAGGGCGCCGAGCAGCTTGGCCTGGACTTGATGGACAGCTTTACACCGATCCAGCCGATCCTGATCGGCGACAGTGCCAAGGCCGTGCGCCTGTCGCAGATGCTGCGTGAGCGGGGCCTGATGGTCACTGCGATCCGCCCGCCCACCGTACCCGCCGGCAGCGCGCGTTTGCGCGTGACCTTGACCGCAGCCCACAGCGAGGCGCAGGTACAGCTATTGTTAAACGCATTGGAAGAGTGTTTCCGCTTGTCTGGTGCCACGGAGCCCGACCATGCGTGATCGACTGATCCTGCTGCCCGGCTGGGGTCTCGGCGTATCGCCGCTGGAGCCTTTGGCCGCCGCCTTGCGTGGCCTGGACGCACACCTGCAGGTGCAGGTCGAGCCATTGCCGGCGCTTGCTTCCAGCGACCTCGATGAATGGCTCGACGAACTCGACGCTACCCTGCCCGACAACGCCTGGCTGGGCGGCTGGTCCCTGGGCGGCATGCTCGCTGCCGAACTGGCGGCGCGGCGCGGCGAGCGTTGCTGCGGCTTGCTGACCCTGGCGAGCAACCCGTGCTTCGTCGCACACGACGGCTGGCCCCATGGGATGCCCGCCGCGACGTTCGATGCGTTCCTGGCCGGCTGTCACGCCGATTCCCAAGTCACCCTCAAACGCTTCGGCCTGTTGTGCGCCAAAGGCGCCGAAGACCCGCGCGGGCTGTCGCGCCTGCTGGTCAGTGGCGCGCCGCATTCAGCGTCCAGCGTGTTGATGCCCGGCCTGGAACTGTTGGCCCAACTGGATACTCGCGACGCCTTGCTGGCCTATCGCGGCCCACAGTTGCACCTGTTCGCCGGTATGGATGGATTGGTGCCCGCCGAAGCCGCCAGCGACCTGCTGGCGCTGCTGCCGGATGTGGAAATCGGCCTGATTGAACAGGCTGGTCACGCTTTTCTTCTGGAAGACCCCCACGGTGTGGCGGGGGCCATCCAGGCTTTTTTGCATGAGTGCGTCGATGACTGATTTATCCCATCCCTCCCTGCCGGGCGCCTTGCCGGACAAACGTCAGGTGGCGGCGTCGTTTTCCCGTGCGGCGGCCAGTTACGACAGCGTCGCCGAGTTGCAGCGCGCCGTAGGGCATGGGCTGCTGGCCCGGCTGCCATCAGCGTGTGCGCCACGGCACTGGCTGGATATGGGCTGCGGCACGGGTTATTTCAGCCGTGTGCTGGGCGAGTTGTTGCCCGCCAGCCAAGGTGTGGCGCTGGATATTGCCGAGGGCATGCTTAACCATGCGCGGCCTTTGGGTGGCGCACATCATTTTGTCGCGGGTGATGCAGAACGCTTGCCGCTGAAAGCCGAGAGCTTCGAGCTGCTCTTCTCCAGCCTGGCGGTGCAGTGGTGTGCGAACTTCGAGGCGGTGCTCAGCGAGGCCTATCGCGTGCTGCAGCCGGGTGGCGTGCTGGCGTTCGCCAGTTTGTGCGTCGGGACGCTGGATGAGTTGCGCGAAAGCTGGCGGGCGGCGGATGGCCTGGTGCACGTCAATCGCTTCCGCACTTTCGAGGCGTACCAGCAGTTGTGCGCGGCCAGCGGTTTGCGCGTGGTCAGCCTGGAGCGACGTGCCCATGTGCTGCATTATCCGGATGTGCGCAGCCTGACCCATGAGCTCAAGGCGCTCGGTGCGCACAATCTCAATCCGGGCCGCCCGGGAGGGTTGACGGGCCGTGCGCGGATTGTTGCACTGGTAGACGCCTACGAGCAGTTCCGTCAGGCCGAGGGACTGCCGGCCACTTATCAAGTGGTGTACGCCGTCCTGGAGAAGCCCCTATGAGCGCCGCCTATTTCATCACCGGCACCGATACGGATGTCGGCAAGACCACTATCGCCGCCGGCCTGTTGCACGCCGCTCGGCTAGCCGGCAAAAGTACTGCGGCGGGAAAACCCGTGGCTTCCGGCTGCCAGGTCACGGCCAAGGGCTTGCGCAACGCCGATGCCCTGGCGCTGCTGGCCGAATGTTCATTGCCGTTGAGTTATGCCGAGGTCAACCCGGTGGCGTTCGAACCCGCCATCGCGCCCCATCTGGCCGCGCGGGAGGCCGGCGTCGCGCTGACGGTGCAGTCGTTGTTGAAACCCATGCAGCAGATTCTGGCGCGTCAGGCGGATTTCACCCTCATCGAAGGCGCAGGCGGTTGGCGTGTGCCGTTGGCTGACCAGGACAACCTGTCGGACCTGGCCATGGCGCTGCAACTGCCGGTGATCCTGGTGGTGGGCGTGCGCCTGGGATGCATCAGCCATGCCTTGCTCACCGCCGAAGCCATCGCCCGGGACGGTTTGCCCTTGGCCGGTTGGGTGGCGAATATCATCGACCCCAAGACCTCTCGTCTGGAAGAAAACCTCGCCACCCTGGCCGAGCGTTTGCCCGCGCCATGCCTTGGACGAGTGCCCAAGCTCAAGCACGCCGGCGCCGAGGCGGTAGCTGAGTACCTGCAACTGGACCTGCTTGACTGATTCTGGCTATCGGCAAGGCATTATGCCATTAGTGTTTTTAACGGGCTTTTTGCCAGTATGTCTGCTTCAATTCAACTTCACGATTCTCTAAAGGCAGGTTGAAGCCATGGACATCTCTGGCAGCAGCGCGTTTTACTCGGGGCTGAGCACCATTCAGGCCGGGCAGAGCCGTGTCGACCAGGCCGCCGGCAGGATTGCCAGCGCCGCGACCACCCAGCCGTCGGACGCACAGCGCGACCGGTTGCAAGCCAATGACCGCGCCCAGCCGACGAACTCGGCGAGCAATATGGTTGAAATGGCCCAAGGCAAGTTTCAAGTGGAGTTGGGCGCCAAGGTCGCCAAGGCTTCAGACGAAATGCTCGGTACCCTGATCGACACCTTCGCTTAACCCCTCTTTCGTACGACCGGCTTCTTCCTGGGGCTGGTCGCCTTTGCGCAATCCTCCATTTTCTTCTGAACACCTTGTGGCATCCCGCCGCAGGCCTCGCCATGCCTGCCATTGACCCGCGTCATGACAAACGGTGTCTGGACGACGCTTGACATCCCCAGGTCGTAAACGTATGTTTCAAACACCTGTTTGACCGCCATAACAAATCCACGCGGTTGTTCATTCCAGATACATCAGCAGAGGTTTATCGCTATGCCTGACTACAAGGCCCCCTTGCGTGATATTCGCTTCGTTCGTGACGAACTGCTCGGCTATGAAGCGCACTATCAAAGCCTGCCGGCTTGCCAGGACGCTACCCCGGACATGGTTGACGCCATTCTCGAAGAAGGCGCCAAGTTTTGTGAGCAAGTGCTGGCACCGTTGAACCGCGTGGGTGACATCGAAGGGTGCACCTGGAGTGAGTCTGGCGTAAAAACCCCTGCTGGTTTCAAAGAAGCCTACAAACAATTTGTCGAAGGCGGCTGGCCAAGCCTGGCCCACGACGTGGAGCACGGTGGCCAAGGCCTGCCGGAATCCCTGGGCCTGGCCGTGAGCGAAATGGTCGGCGAAGCCAACTGGTCGTGGGGCATGTACCCGGGCCTGTCCCATGGTGCGATGAACACCATTTCCGAGCATGGCACCCCCGAGCAGCAAGAGGCTTACCTGACCAAGCTGGTGTCGGGCGAGTGGACCGGCACCATGTGCCTGACCGAGCCACACTGCGGTACCGACCTGGGCATGCTGCGCACCAAGGCCGAGCCTCAGGCCGATGGTTCCTACAAAGTCTCCGGTACCAAGATCTTCATCTCGGCCGGTGAACACGACATGGCCGACAACATCGTCCACATCGTGCTGGCCCGCCTGCCGGACGCACCGGCGGGTACCAAAGGCATCTCGCTGTTCATCGTGCCCAAGTTCCTGCCCAACGCCGACGGCTCGATCGGTGCGCGCAACGCCGTGAGCTGTGGTTCCCTGGAACACAAGATGGGTATCCACGGTAACGCCACCTGTGTGATGAACTTCGACGCGGCCACCGGTTTCCTGATCGGCCCGGCGAACAAAGGCCTGAACTGCATGTTCACCTTTATGAACACCGCTCGCCTGGGCACCGCGCTGCAAGGCCTGGCCCACGCCGAGATCGGCTTCCAGGGCGGCCTGAAATACGCCCGCGATCGCTTGCAGATGCGTTCCCTGACTGGCCCGAAAGCGCCGGAAAAGGCCGCTGACCCGATCATCGTGCACCCTGACGTGCGCCGCATGCTGCTGACCATGAAAGCCTTCGCCGAAGGTAACCGTGCGATGGTGTACTTCACCGCCAAGCAAGTGGACATCGTCAAGTACGGCACCGACGACGAGGCCAAGAAACAGGCCGACGGCCTGCTGGCATTCATGACCCCGATTGCCAAGGCGTTCATGACCGAAGTCGGTTTTGAATCCGCCAACCACGGCGTGCAGATCTATGGCGGCCACGGCTTTATCGCCGAGTGGGGCATGGAGCAGAACGTTCGCGACAGCCGTATCTCCATGCTGTACGAAGGCACCACTGGCATCCAGGCACTGGACCTGCTCGGCCGTAAAGTGCTGATGACCCAGGGCGAAGCGCTCAAGGGCTTCACCAAGATCGTGCACAAGTTCTGCCAGGCCAACGAAGGCAACGACGCGGTCAAGGAATTCGTGGCACCGCTGGCTGCGCTGAACAAAGAGTGGGGCGAGTTGACCATGAAGGTCGGCATGGCCGCGATGAAAGACCGCGAAGAGGTGGGGGCCGCTTCGGTGGATTACCTGATGTACTCCGGTTACGCGTGCCTGGCTTACTTCTGGGCCGACATGGCGCGCCTGGCTGCCGAAAAACTCGCCGCCGGTACCAGCGAAGAAGCGTTCTACACCGCCAAGCTGCAAACCGCGCGCTTCTACTTCCAGCGCATCCTGCCGCGGACCCGTACCCACGTGGCCACCATGCTGTCGGGCGCCAGTAACCTGATGGACATGAAAGAAGAAGACTTCGGCCTGGCTTACTAAGCCTTACCGGGTTCATTTGAAACCGTCGCTTCCCTTGGGAGCGGCGGTTTTTTCATTGGGGGATAAAAAACACAGTGCAGCGCTCAGGGATTTTCTCCGGCTGCCGTTACAGTGATGGCAATGTGATACATGACGGGCAGGGTGTGCTTAACTGTTCGCATCAAGGCACAGTGCCACTACTTTTTGCGGGTCGGAGTTTTACCCTTGTCACGCGTGTCTGCTTTACGTTTCAGTCACTTTCTTCCTTCGTTGCTGCTGTTGCTGGCCGGGCTCTCGGCTGCGTACGTCAAGGACCTCAGCGTCTTCTTCACCTCGCTGTTCAATGTGTTGCCGACCCTGGTGCTGTTGCTGGGCGGTTCGTACTGCGCGGTTTATCGCCGTCAGCGTGAATTGTTCCTGATGATCACGGTGTACATCGCCTACTTCCTGCTCGATACCCAGACCGATTTCTATCGCGACAATGGCCGCGTGCGCGAAGACGCGGCCGTGGTGTTTCACCTGTGTTGCCTGTTATTGCCGTTGCTGTTCAGCATCTACGCGCTGTGGCAGGAGAAGACCCACCTGTTTCGCGACTTCGTTGCCCGTTGTGCGGTGCTGCTGGCAATCGGCAGCGTGGCGCTGGCCCTGGAGCAAAGTTATCCCCAGGCACTGCTGAACTGGCTGGCGGAGATCCGCTGGCCCGCTCTGCATGGGACCTGGATGAGCCTGATCCAGTTGTCTTACCCGATGTTCCTGGTCGGCTTCCTCGCCCTGGCGGCGCAATACTGGTACCAGCCGCGCCCGCTGCATGCAGCGCAACTGGTGGGCTTGCTGGGGATGTTCTGGATGTTGCCGCAGACCTTCATCCTGCCGTTCACGCTGAATATCATGTGCAGCCAGGTCATGCTGATGATCGCCGCCGGCGTGGCCCACGAGGCTTATCAAATGGCGTTCCGCGACGAACTGACCGGCCTGCCGGGGCGCCGTGCCCTGAACGAACGCATGCAGCGGCTGGGGCGCAACTATGTGCTGGCGATGACCGACGTCGATCACTTCAAGCGCTTCAATGACACCCATGGTCACGATGTGGGCGACCAGGTGCTGCGCCTGGTCGCGAGCAAGTTGTCCAAGGTCAATGGGGGTGGGCGTGCCTACCGCTACGGCGGTGAAGAGTTCGCCGTGGTGTTCGCCGGCAAGACCCTGGATGAGTGCATGCCGCACCTGGAGGAAATCCGCGAGATCGTCGCCAACTATGACATCAAGCTGCGTAATTCGGACCGGCCCCAGGATGATCAACAAGGCCGTCAACGCCGGGCGGGCAGCGGCGCGTCGAGTGTGTCTGTGACGGTCAGCATCGGCGTGGCCGAACGCCAGATCGACCAGCGCACGGCGGAAGAAGTGCTCAAGTCCGCCGACCAGGCGCTGTACGCCGCCAAGGGCGCGGGGCGTAACTGTGTGGTTGCGGCCGGGCAGACCCGCCGTGGCGCGGTGCGCATGCAGAGCGCTGCCGGTTGAGTGATGGCGCTGTATTCAGCGGTTCTACAATGATTGTCCGAGGCGCTGGCCGGCAGTAGGTTGAAAGGATCTGCTGCCGGAGACATCGCCATGCCTGAGTACAAAGCTCCCCTGCGCGACATGCGCTTTCTGATCGACAACGTGTTTGATTTCCACGGCCACTACGCTGCCCTGGGCGCCACGGACGCCAGTCCGGACATGGTCAGTGCAATCCTGGAAGAAGGTGCCAAATTCTGCGAGAACGTGCTTTCGCCACTCAACCGCAGTGGTGATGAGGAGGGCTGCCATTTCGACAACGGCGTGGTGACGACGCCCAAGGGCTTCAAGGAAGCCTTCGCCCAGTACGTCGAGGGCGGCTGGCACGGTGTGGCGGCAGACCCGGCCTACGGCGGCCAGGGCCTGCCGCAATCGTTGGGCCTGGTGCTCAGCGAGATGATCGGCTCCAGCAACACCTCGTGGGGCATGTATCCGGGCCTGACCCACGGCGCGATGTCGGCGATCCACGCCCACGGCACCGAAGAGCAGAAGGCCACGTTCCTGAGCAAACTCACCGCAGGCGAATGGACCGGCACCATGTGCCTGACCGAAGCCCATTGCGGCACCGACCTGGGCCTGATCAAGACCCGTGCCGTGCCCCAGGCGGATGGCAGCTACGCGATCACCGGGAGCAAGATCTTCATCTCGGCCGGTGAGCACGACATGAGCGCCAATATCATCCATCTGGTGCTGGCCAAGCTGCCGGATGCGCCGGCGGGCACCAAGGGTATCTCGTTGTTTATCGTGCCCAAGTTCCATGTGGATTCGGCTGAGCGCAATGCGGTGCACTGCGGCTCTATCGAGCACAAGATGGGCATCAAGGCCTCGGCCACGTGCGTGCTCAACTTCGACGGCGCCAAGGGCTTTTTGATTGGCGAGGCGAACAAGGGCCTCAACTGCATGTTCACCATGATGAACCACGCCCGCCTGGGCACCGGCATGCAGGGCCTGTGCAATGGCGAGGCGAGCTTCCAGGGCGCGATCAAGTACGCCAACGACCGCCTGCAAATGCGCGCGCTGACCGGCGCCAAGGCCCCGGAGAAAGCCGCCGACCCGATCATCGTGCATCCCGATGTGCGCCGTATGCTGCTGACCATGAAAGCCTTCAACGAAGGCAACCGCGCACTGACCTATTTCACCGCGCAGTTGCTCGACACCGCGCACCTTTGCAGCGACGCCGGCCAGCGCCAGGAGGCCGAAGACCTGTTGGCGTTCCTCACCCCCATCTGCAAAGCCTTTATGACCGACACCGGGCTGGAGGTGACCAACCACGGCATGCAGATATTCGGCGGCCATGGCTACATTCGTGAGTGGGGCATGGAACAACTGGCGCGCGATGCGCGGATTGCGCCGATCTACGAAGGCACCAACGGCATCCAGGCCCTCGACCTGCTGGGGCGCAAGGTGTTGGGCAGCCAGGGCAAGCTGCTGCGCGGCTTTACCAAAATCGTGCATAAGTTTTGCGCGGCGAATGCCGAACATGCGCAGCTCAAGGGCTATGTGGTGCAGCTTAATCAACTGAATCAGGAATGGGGCGAGCTGACTACCCAGGTCGGTATGGCCGCGATGAAAAACCCGGATGAGGTGGGCGCAGCGGCGGTGGATTACTTGATGTACAGCGGTTACATCATCCTCGCCTACCTGTGGCTTCGGATGGCCATTGCAGCGCTTGCGCACGATGACACTGACTTCGCCAAGGCCAAGCTGGCGACCTGCGACTTTTACTTCAAGCGCCTGTTGCCACGTACCGCAACCCACCGCGCCGCCGTGGAAGCGGGCAGCGAATGCCTGATGAGTCTGCCTGCGGAGTCGTTTGCGCTGTGATGACTTAAAAATACCAGTCAGTCACAAGTGGACCCTATGTGTCTGAAAAGTTGTTCGGGTACACTCGGAGCCTGTAAAACCGATCCTATCGAATCACTTTTCACGTTCTCACGAGGTTTGCCATGGCTGATTACAAAGCGCCGCTGCGTGATATGCGCTTCGTCCTCAACGAAGTCTTTGAGGTCGCCACCACTTGGGCCCAATTGCCGGCATTGGCAGACAGCGTTGACGCCGAAACCGTAGAGGCCATCCTCGAAGAAGCCGGCAAGGTCACCGCCAAATCCATCGCCCCGCTCAGCCGTGGCGGCGATGAACAGGGCTGCCGCTGGGATAACACGGCGGTGTTTACTCCGGATGGTTATCCACAGGCCTACAAGACCTACGCTGAAGGTGGCTGGGTCGGCGTAGGCGGCGACCCCGTGTTTGGCGGCATGGGCATGCCCAAGGCGGTATCGGCCCAGGTCGAGGAGATGATCAACTCGTCAAGCCTGGCGTTCGGCCTGTACCCGATGCTGACCTCCGGCGCCTGCGTGTCGATCAACACCCATGCCAGCGAGGAACTCAAGGCCATCTACCTGCCGAAGATGTATTCCGGCGAGTGGGCAGGCTCCATGTGCCTGACGGAAGCACACGCGGGTACCGACCTGGGGATTATCCGCACCAAGGCCGAGCCGCAGGCAGACGGTTCCTACAGGATCAGCGGAACCAAGATCTTTATCACTGGCGGTGAACACGACCTCACCGAGAACATCATTCACCTGGTGCTGGCCAAACTGCCGGACGCACCGGCCGGTCCCAAGGGGATTTCGCTGTTCCTGGTGCCGAAGTTCATGGTCAACGCCGACGGCAGCCTGGGCGCGCGCAACCCGGTGAGCTGCGGCTCCATCGAACACAAGATGGGTATCCAGGCATCCGCCACCTGCGTGATGAACTTCGACGAAGCCGTTGGCTACCTGGTGGGCGAACCCAACCGTGGGTTGGCGGCGATGTTCACCATGATGAACTATGAGCGCCTTGGCGTGGGTATCCAGGGCCTGGCGTCCGGCGAGCGCTCCTACCAGAACGCGATTGAATATGCGCGGGACCGCCTGCAAAGCCGTGCGCCGACCGGTGCCCAGGCCAAAGACAAAGTGGCCGACCCGATCATCGTCCACCCCGACGTGCGCCGTATGCTGTTGACCATGAAAGCCTCCAACGAAGGCGGACGCGCGTTTTCCACCTATGTGGCGACGCAGCTGGACATCGCCAAGTTCAGTGAAGATGCCGCTGCCCGCGAGCGGGCCGATAACCTGGTGGCCTTGTTGACGCCGGTCGCCAAGGCGTTCCTCAGCGACCTGGGCCTGGAAACCACCGTGCTCGGCCAGCAAGTGTTTGGTGGCCACGGTTACATTCGTGAGTGGGGCCAGGAGCAACTGGTGCGTGATGTACGTATCACCCAGATCTACGAAGGCACCAACGGCATCCAGGCACTGGATTTGATGGGGCGCAAGATCGTCGGCAGCGGCGGTGCGTTCTACACCTTGTTCGCCGACGAGATTCGCCAGTTCATCGCCTCGGCGGGGCCCGAATTGGCGGAGTTCACCCAGCCACTGGGCGCAGCGGTGGATAACCTGGACGAATTGACCGCCTGGGTGCTGGATCGTGCCAGGACCAATCCGAACGAGATCGGCGCAGCCTCGGTGGAGTATTTGCATGCATTTGGTTACATGGCCTACGCCTATATGTGGGCGCGCATGGCCAAGGCCGCGTTGGGCAAAGAGACTGAGGAAGACTTCTACGCCAGCAAGCTGGGCACCGCGCGCTTCTACTTTGCGCGTCTGTTGCCACGTATTCACTCGCTGAGTGCGTCGGTAAAAGCCGGTAGCGAATCACTGTTTTTGCTGGATGAGGCACTGTTCTAACGGCTTGGAGGGCGTGTAAGCATTCTCTTACATGACGTACTGCTAATCGTCCTCTATCGCCAAATTGGATCCACGGATAATCTACTTCACATGGACGTCGCGCAGGAAGCGCAAAGCAACAACACGGACACGTAGGATTCTGCCAGGATGGCGGAGTGAAATGGATGTCAGGGAAACAGTCTGCAAAGCCCCGCTTCGGCGGGGTTTTCTTTTGCCCGCGAAAAAGTCAGGCGCCGAATTTCAGGGCAGGGCCTGCGGCGCATTCATCACGTCTTCCAGCAAGGTGCGCAGCAGCGCCATGGTTGCCTGCTGGCGCTGTACATCGCGACACACCAAACCTACCTTTAACGGCACCCTGGGTTCACTCAAGGGTTTCCAGAGCAGCGACTGGCTGTTGTGTTCGTCCTGGGAGCGTCCCGGCAGCACCGTGGCCAATTTGGTGTTAGGCAAGCTGTCGAGAATCCCCACCATGGTATTCAACTCCGCCTGTACCTGCGGCCGGCGTCCGAGGTTGGATAACTGACCCTGCCAGATCTGTCGAACCTGGAACTCTTCCCCCAGCAACAACATCGGCAGTTCGGCGGCCTGTTTCAGCGAGACTTTCTTGAATTCGCGCAGGGGATGGCCCTCGGGGATGACTATCTTCAATTCATCTTCGTACAACAACACACCGTGCAGCCCCGGCTGGCGTGGTGGCAGATAGCTGATGCCGATGTCCAGCGAGCCGTTAAGCAACCGCCGTTCAATCTCGATCCCGGTCAATTCGTAGATCTGCACCACCAGGTGCGGCTGGGCCTTGCGCACGCGCTCGAGCATTTGCGGGACCAGGCTGGTGTGCACGGTTTGCAGCACGCCGATGGCCAGGGTGCGCATGGCCTGGCCCTTGAAGTTACGCAAGGCTTCGACGGCTTGCTGCATGCCATCGATCAGCGGCAAGGCATGGTTGTACAGCGTATGGGCGGCCAGGGTGGGCAGCAGGCGTTTGCTGCTGCGTTCGAACAGGCTCACATCGAGGTTGCGCTCCAACTGGCGGATCTGTTGTGAGAGCGCTGGCTGTGAGATCGACAGGCGTTCAGCGGCACGGCCCACATGGCCTTCTTCATACACCGCGACGAAATAACGCAGTTGCTTAAAATCCATAAGGTTTGCTTATCGAAAAAGCTGGAAAAACGAAATGGCCGGTGGCCCCCGAGGCGCCTAGTCTAGCGCCTATTCGCAGGGCTTACAGGGCCGGATCGGGCAATGAACAGCGTTTATGTTGATGGCGTTTACATAGGCAAGGCAACACACCCGCAGACAGTGATTGCAGGGAAAACCGACCAAGGCCCGGTTGCCACTGGGGGCAAGCTGTGAATCTCTTCAATATGCGTCGCCCCGTGCCCAGCCTGGACGACCTGCTGCTGGAGGCTTCACCCGATACGCTGTCCAGCGAGGCGCTGATGCCCACCGTGGCGAGGCCGCCTCAGGTTTTCGTTCGTGGCCAGGGCTCGTGGCTGTGGGACAGCGACGAGCGTGCCTACCTGGATTTCAGCCAGGGCAACGCTGCCAACAGCCTCGGCCACAGCCCGCAGGTCTTGATCAAAGCCCTTGCCGACCAGACCCAGGCCCTGATCAATCCAGGCCTGGGGCTGCATAACCGCGCTCAACTCAATCTTGTCGACCGCCTGTGCCATCGTACCGGCAGCGACCAGGCCTACCTGCTCAACAGTGGCGCCGAGGCCTGCGAAGCGGCGATCAAGCTGGCGCGCAAGTGGGGCCAACTGCATCGCGGCGGGGCCTATCGCATTATCAGTGCGAGCAATGGTTGCCATGGTCGCAGTTTCGCGGCACTGGCGGCGTCGGGGGGAGCGCTGGAAAACCGCTTTGAACCGCAATTGCCCGGCTTCAGCCATGTGCCGTTCAACGATCTGCCGGCCCTGCATGCAGCGGTCGATGCACAGACAGTCGCCATCATGCTGGAGCCGGTCCAGAGCGAGGCCGGTGTGATCCCCGCGACGGAGCATTACCTCAAGGGGGTTGAACGGCTGTGCCGCGAACTGGGGATCTTGCTGATCCTCGACGAAGTACAAACCGGCCTTGGCCGTTGCGGCACCTTGCTTGCCGAACAGCAATACGGCGTGCGAGCCGACATCATCACCCTCGGCAAAGGCCTGGGCGGCGGCGTGCCATTGGCTGCGCTGCTGGCGCGCGGCAACGCCTGTTGCTTCGACGTGGGTGAGCTGGAAGGTACCCATCATGGCAACGCATTGATGGCATCGGCCGGGCAGGCGGTACTCGATACGGTGCTGGAGCACGGCTTCCTGGAACACGTACGTGAATCCGGCCTTTACCTGGGCGAAGGCCTTGCCCGACTGGCCTACCGCTACGACCAGGGCCAATTGCGCGGCCACGGCCTGATGTGGGGCCTGACGTTGGCGGATGATTCTGCAGATGCAGTGGTAAAAGCCGCCCTGCACGAAGGCCTGATCCTCAACGCCCCGCAACCTGACTGCCTGCGCTTCACCCCGGCGCTTACGGTGAGCAAAAGCAACATCGACGAAATGCTCCTGCGCCTGGCCCGCGCTTTTTCCCGGGTGCGCACCGCCCAGTTGCAATGCCGCAAGGGCATCGCTGTTTAACCCACATTCCTGAACCGTCTCGCGGTATACGCGGCGCCTCCAGCCTGATTCTTTCGGCTGGGGGCGTTTTTTTGCGTGTGAAATTTTTGGATTGAAAGCGTTGATTGATCGCCTGTGAAAACAATGGCTTTTTAGCGTGCGTCGATAAGGACTGTCGACGGAGCACGGGTTGCTCCACTTCTAATCTATACCACTGGGTGGTATGTTTATGGGAAGGGATATCCATGAGGCTTAGGTTGTTTAAAACCAGGAATTTTGCTGAGGCGGCCAGAAAGGCGTGGATCTGTGATTCGGAGTTGAGGGAGGCGTTCGGCCAATTGCTCAGGGGGCAAGCTGACAATTTGGGAGGTGGTGTCTGGAAGAAACGCCTCAAAGAGAACCGACATCGATCTATTGTCTTGGCCAAGGGCAGGCATTACTGGGTTTATAACTCTCTTTTTGACAAGCAGAGGCGAAGCAATATCAGCCATAAGGAACTCAGCGCGTTGCGAGCACTGGCTAAGGTTTATGAAGGGTTAAACGAGGTACAGGTTCAACACCTTCTGGATAGTGGGGAATTTGTGGAGATGCACCATGACCAAAAAATATGAAAGCGAAATTCTTGAGTCTGTTCACCAATCTGCCAAAGCGCTTTATGCAATTGGCGCCATCAACAAAACTACTCTTCGTGAGTTCGACGAGGCATGCCTTGCAAAGATCCCGGCGCAAATCCCTGCCGAACAGATCAAGCAGCTACGTGAAAGTAGCCATGTCAGCCAACCGGTGTTTGCTCGTTACCTGAATACCAGCGCCTCCACGGTGAAGAAATGGGAATCTGGCGAGAAGCAACCCAGCGGCATGGCGCTCAAACTTCTTAGCATCGTGCAAAAGCATGGGTTAGAAATTCTGGCCTGAAGGATGGCCCGGTGCCAGATCCCACTGAACCCTCACGAACGCCCAAGGTCGATTAGCTACACGGCTCACACGAGCCGATTTTCTGGAGCTGACCCATGGACATCATTCGTATCATCATCGCCATTCTGCTGCCGCCACTGGGTGTGTTCCTGCAAGTGGGTTTCGCTGGCGCGTTCTGGCTGAATATTCTGCTGACCTTGTGCGGTTACTTCCCAGGCATCATTCACGCCGTATACATCATCGCCAAGCGCTGAGCCCGTCAGCCTTTTGCGATGAGCCGTGAATTGCGCTCATTGCGAAAGGCCAGTTGCTCGATGGTCTGGGTAGCGTGCTCGGCTTCTTCCCGAGCCTTGAGGATGATGCCGTGCTGCTCGGACTTGCTGCACACCGGGTCGGCATTGCTCGCATCCCCCGTGAGCATGAAGGCCTGGCAACGGCAGCCACCGAAATCCTTTTCCTTTTCATCGCACGAACGACACGGCTCGGGCATCCAGTCGTAGCCGCGAAAGCGGTTGAACCCGAAAGAGTCGTACCAGATGTGCTGCATGCTGTGGTCGCGCACATTGGGAAACTGCACCGGCATCTGTCGGGCGCCGTGGCAGGGCAGGGCGGTGCCGTCCGGCGTCACGGTCAGAAAGATACTGCCCCAGCCGTTCATACAGGCCTTCGGGCGCTCCTCGTAGTAGTCCGGTGTCACGAAGATCAGCTTGCACGGATGGCCTTCGGCTTCGAGCTTGGCACGGTATTCGTTGGTGATGCGTTCGGCGCGCACCAGTTGTTCCTTCGTCGGCAATAAACCCACGCGATTGAGTTGTGCCCAGCCATAGAACTGGCAGGTGGCAAGCTCGACAAAATCCGCCTCCAGCGCAATACACAGCTCGATGATGCGGTCGATCTTGTCGATATTGTGCCGATGGGTGACGAAGTTCAGCACCATCGGGTAGCCATGCGCCTTCACGGCGCGGGCCATTTCCAGTTTTTGCGCAAAGGCTTTTTTCGAACCGGCCAGCAGGTTGTTCACCTGTTCGTCGCTGGCCTGGAAGCTGATCTGGATATGGTCCAGGCCGGCTTTCTTGAAGTCGCTGATCTTCTGCTCGGTCAGGCCGATGCCTGAGGTGATCAGGTTGGTGTAGAACCCCAGCTTGCGCGCCTCGGCGATCAACTCGGCGAGGTCCTGGCGCACCAGCGGCTCACCGCCGGAAAACCCCAACTGCGCCGCGCCCATCTCGCGGGCCTCGCGAAATACCTTGATCCACTGCTCGGTGCTCAGCTCCTTGCCCTGCTCGGCAAAGTCCAGCGGGTTGGAGCAATACGGGCATTGCAGCGGGCAGCGATAGGTCAGCTCGGCGAGCAACCACAGCGGCAGGCCGATGGCGGGTTTTTCAGGCAAGGGTGATCCAGTGCTCAGCACGGGCGACCTCCATGAATTGCTCGATGTCGTCACCCAGCTCAGGTACGCCGGGGAACTGTTCTTCGAGGGCGGTAATGATCGCCGCCACGTCGCGCTCACCGTCAATCAGGCCACCAATCAGCGCGGCGCTGTCGTTGAGCTTGATCATGCCTTCGGGGTAGAGCAACACATGGCCTTTTTGCGCGGGTTCGTACTGGTAGCGGTAGCCCTGGCGCCAGGTCGGTTTTCTGCTGCGATCAAAGCTCATAGGGTGATCCCTTTATGCCACACCCGCTGCTCGGTCACGCTGTGATACGGCGGGCGTTTCAGTTCGTAGGCCATGCTCATGGCATCCAGCATGCTCCACAGGATGTCGAGTTTGAACTGGAGGATTTCCAGCATGCGCTCCTGGCCTTCTCGGGTGGTGTAGTGCTGCAAGGTGATTGCCAGCCCATGCTCCACGTCGCGCCGCGCCTGGCCCAGGCGGGTGCGGAAATATTCGTAGCCGGTGGGGTCGATCCACGGGTAGTGCTGCGGCCAGCTGTCGAGGCGCGACTGGTGGATCTGCGGCGCGAACAGCTCGGTGAGCGAGCTGCTGGCGGCTTCCTGCCAGCTGGCGCGGCGCGCAAAGTTGACGTAGGCGTCTACCGCAAAGCGTACGCCGGGCAATACCAGTTCCTGGGAGCGCAACTGGTCGGGGTCGAGGCCGACCGCTTGGCCCAAACGCAGCCAGGCTTCGATACCGCCGTCCTCACCCGGTGCGCCATCGTGGTCGAGCAGGCGCTGAATCCACTCGCGACGGATCTCGCGGTCCGGGCAGTTGGCCAGGATCGCCGCGTCTTTCAGCGGGATGTTCACCTGGTAATAGAAACGGTTGGCGACCCAGCCCTGGATCTGCTCGCGGGTGGCACGGCCTTCATACATCGCCACGTGGTACGGGTGATGGATATGGTAGAAGGCGCCTTTGGCCCGCAAGGCGGCTTCGAATTCGGCGGTGTTCATCGGTCTATCAGTCATAAGAGGTCTCCTGTAGGAGCGAGCTTGCTCGCGAAGGTCGTTAACGATGACGTGGGCGTTCTGAATGAGCACGGTGCCCTTGGGTTTTTCGCGGGCAAGCCCGCTCCTACAGTTCGATGCTCATGCCGTCGTAAGCGACTTCGACATTGCGCCGCACCAGTTCCGCGCGCTCTGGAGAATCTTCATCGAGGATCGGGTTGGTGTTGTTGATGTGGATAAGCACCTTGCGCTGCTTGGGCAACTGCTCCAGCACTTCGAGCATGCCGCCGGGGCCATTTTGCGCCAGGTGGCCCATCTCGCGGCCGGTGCGGGTGCCGACGCCACGGCGCTGCATTTCATCGTCGTCCCACATCGTACCGTCCACCAGCAGGCAATCGCTGCCGGCCATGATCTCCAGCAACGGCGCGTCGACCTTGCCCAGGCCCGGGGCGTAGAACAGTTTGCCGCCGGTGCGCAGGTCTTCGACGATCAGGCCGATGTTATCGCCTGGGTGCGGGTCGAAGCGGTGCGGCGAGTACGGTGGGGCGGCGCTACGCAGGGGCAACGGGGTGAAGCGCAGGTTGGGGCAGGCCGGGATGGTGAAGCTGGCATCCAGCTCGATGCGGTTCCAGGCCAGGCCGCCGTTCCAGTGGGTGAGCATGGTGAACAGCGGGAAGCCGGTGCTCAGGTCTTCATGGACCATGTCGGTGCACCACACCTGGTGCGGGCAACCTTCGCGCAGGCTCAACAGGCCGGTGGTGTGGTCGATCTGGCTGTCCATCAGGATGATGGCACTGATGCCGGTGTCGCGCAGTGCGCGGCCGGGCTGCATCGGCGCAAAACCCTGGAGTTGCGCGCGGATATCCGGTGAGGCATTGCACAGTACCCAGTTCACGCCATCGTCGGAAATGGCGATGGACGACTGGGTCCGCGCCTGCGTCCGCAGGCTGCCGTCACGAAAACCTGCGCAGTTCACGCAGTTGCAGTTCCACTGCGGGAAGCCGCCGCCAGCGGCGGAACCTAGAATCTGGACAAACATGGCCGCTCCATCAAGCAAAGCTCAAAACAAAAACGCCCCGGGCGAACCGAGGCGTTGTATTACCCAGCGGCTTAGCGGCTGGCGAAGTACATGGTGACTTCGAAGCCGATACGCAGATCAGTGTAAGCAGGTTTGGACCAGGTCATATTCTTACTCCTACGAAGGGATGGGACGTTTACTACCAAGTAATACATATAGTCCACCTCCAGTCGGAGATGTTCAGATGTGTGCGTGGGAATGTTACGCAATTCTTCTCAAGTTAGCGCTGTCTTGGTGGAAAAAGCCTGTTGCAGGGTTGGCAATGATCAGCTCGCCGGTTGCCAGCTCTCGTCGACAGGTGGGCCGTTGGCGATGCAGCGCCAGCCGCCGGTCGCGTCCTGCAGCTGTTGGGCCGCGTGTTGCAGGTCCTCCCGTGTGCGGGCCTGGATCAGCTGTTGAAGCCGGTACAGATAATCCGACGGATGGCCCGCCAGGCGCGCGTGCCAAAGCAGTTCGGCGCTTTGGGTGATCGGTAACGTCGCGGCGCAGAACTGCTGTGCCAAGGCGTGATTGCCCACGTCAACGCTGCCGTCGATCAACACCGGTAGGTGTTTCAGGAAGGTTTGCAGGTGATCGACGATACCTGCCAGTGAAACGCTGGGTGATTGCACACCCAACAGTAGGCCGGTTTGCCCGTTGACCTGTCGGACACCGCTGAATACGGCGTAGCCCAATTGCAACTCGACCCTCAGGCGTTGGTAGAACGGCCCTTGGAGCAGGTGCCCAAGCAGCCGCCATGAGGCTTCATCGGCCAGGGATTGGCTGGGTGCCGGGCAAAACAGCAGCACGGCGGCTTCGGTTGAGTGGGTTTTAACCGTATGCCACACACGTTGACCACCGAGGTGTTGAAGAGACGGTTCGAAGTGTGCAGGTTGCCCAGGCAGACGGGCGGCGGCGGCCTTTATCAACGTTTCACATGCGGCGGGCAGGCTCAGCCCCAGGCCGTGCCAGCGGGCAGTGGCCCAGGATCCAGGCTGTTCGCTGGCGTCGGCATGGCCGGTGGCGCAGCACGTGGGCAGGGCCTGGAGCAGTTCCCGGATAGCGATCATGGGCGCAGGTGCCGGGGCAGTTTCCTGCGGCAGGTTGAGGTGTTGCGCCAACGCCTCCAGCACGGCCGGCATCGGCTCGTGCAGCCCGGTCATCTTCACCAGCCAATCATGGCCGGTGGCTTCGAGAGATAATTCGACGCCCGCTTGGCGCGCATGTTCACGCAACGGCTGCAAGGTGTTTTCCAGCCCGGCAGGCGCTGGCGCGTCGAAGCGCCACTGCACGTACAGCGCGCCTTCATCGCCGTCATCCGCCAAGGCCTGGCTGAAGGTCAGCGGCGATACGTCCCTTCGCCCCCGTGAACGATCCTGGGCAAACGTGCGCAAGCCTCGGTGAGCGCTGGTTTGGCCACGGATCAGGCCGGCGCGTTCTTCTTTGGCCGGTGGGCGCAGGAACGGGTTGTTCGGCGGCAGTTGCCAACGGTGTTCGGCGGGCGGCAAGTGCAGTGAATCAAGCAGGGCCTTGAGCGCGGCGACGCCCTGTTCACTGAGGTCTTCGCTGTCGTTTCGAGCCAATGCCAGGGCGCCCTGGACCTGTTGTTGGCGAGCGTTCAGCAGGGCGAACTCTTCGCGCAGTGGCGTCCAATCGCTGTGGGCGAAAAAACTCAGCCAGTCGTGCAGCAGCGTCTCAATGTGTGTGGGCGGTTCGTCCTTGCTGTCGAGTGTAAAGTCGATGTCCAGCACGGCTTGACCGGCGAAGTGGTACAGCACCGATGCCTGCAGGACGCTGGCCAAGTGTCGGGTTTTCAACTCGGCGAGCAGCCCGCCCGGCGCAGAGGCATTGAGCCAGGTGCAGAGGAAATCCAGGGCTTCACGGGGCGCGTCACAGGTGATGACGTGGTGCAAGTGGTTGTTGTCGATGTGTTGATAGCGCCGAGCCTGGCCTTGCATCAAGGCCGGTGGTGAGGCCTGCGGATGCAAGGGGCCAGCGATCAGTTGCGCGCTGAAACGCTGCGCCAGGGCTTCCAGTTCTTGCAGCGGCTCCGGGCCGGCGAGGCTCAGCGTCATCTGTCCGCTTTGATAGAAATGCGTGTGGAATTCCCGCAGTGCTTGCTGAAACGCCTCGCGCTCCACCGGCAGGCTGTCGCGGTTGCCCGCGTGAAAGCCGCGCAGTGGATGATCCGCTGCCAAGCCTTCTAGCAGCGCCACCTGCTGCTGTGCCTTGGCATCCTGGGACCAGGCGACGTACTCGGCGTGCAGCACTTCGCGCTCGCGCCGTTGATCTTCCAGGGTCAGGCGCGGATGGGTCAGCATGTCCGCCAGTCGCTCCAGCCCGTGCGCATAGACTGAAACCGGTAGTTCAAAGAAGAAGTCCGTGGTGCGTTCGCGGGTGCTTGCATTCACTTGGCCGCCGTGGCGCTGTACGTAGGCCATCAGCCCTTCGCCTGCAGGAAATCGCTCGGTTCCCAGAAACAACAAATGCTCAAGAAAATGCGCCAGCCCCGGCCAGGCCAACGGCACGTCGTGGCTACCGGCAGCCACCCGCAGCGCCGCCGCGCAACGTTTTAAGCGCGGTGCATGGCGCAGGGAAACCCGCAGGCCATTGGCCAGGGTCAGGTGAACGGGATAAAGGTGGGCCGGGGCGGGCATGGGCACTTCCAGAACGGGCAAGTGCCTATGCTAACAAACCCATTCAGTCAGGGCTTGTACAGCGGGCCGTAAAGCTCGGGACGCCGGTCTTGCAGGTAATGGTTGGCGGCGCGGGCGTCGAGGATCGATTGCCGGTCCACTGTCCCGACAATCAAGGCTTCATCCAGGCCGGCCTGGGCGATTCGCTGGCCATCTGGTGCGGCAATGCTGCTTTGCCCGCAGTACTGGATATCGCCTTCGTGCCCGCAGTAATTGGCGTAGGCCACGTAGCACTGGTTCTCGAAGGCCCGCGCCCGCACGGTGACATCGGCGACGAAGTCGAACGGCACCATATTGGCGGTGGGCACCAGGATCAGCTCGGCACCGGCCAGGGCCAGGCGTCGGGTGTTTTCCGGGAACTCCAGGTCATAGCAGATCAGGAACCCCAACTTCCATCCGTTGAGTTCCACCAGCGGGAAATCATCGTCGCCGGCACTGAACATCGAGTGATCCAGATCGCCGAACAGATGGGTCTTGCGGTAGTTGCACAGGCGCTGGCCGTGGGCGTCGATCAACTGCACGGCGTTGTAGATCTGCCCGTCTTCGGCCCGCTCCGGATAGCCGTACAGAATCGCCAGCCCGGCGCTCTGCGCGATTTCGGCAACGGCTTGGGCAGACTCCCCGTCCTGGGCTTCGGCCAAGGCACCCACGGCTTCGGCACCGATGTTGTAACCGGTGAGGAACATCTCCGGCAGCACCAGCACATCGGCACCGGACGCTTCATGCGCCAGTTGGTGCAGACGCTTGAGGTTGCCTGCGACATCCAGCGGCAGCGGTGGGCATTGGTACAGGGCGACGCGCATGTTCAACTCCTTAGTCAGCCAGGGCAATCGGCCCGATCTCATCGAACACATCACCCGGCCCCGGGTTCTCGGGGTGAGTGCTGCCACCAAAGTGGGTCATGATGCCCCACACCGCGTTCAATGAGGTTTGTACCGCGCCCTCCACCCATGCTGGAGTCCAGGACACGTCGTCACCGGCGATAAAAATCCCACGCTGTTCAGCGGGCATGTCCTTCTGCATGAAGTGCGCATACATACGTTGGTTGTAGCGGTAGTGACCCGGCAGCGCGCCTTTGAAGGCCCCGAGGAAATGCGGGTCGGCTTCCCAGGACACGGTGATCGGGTCGCCGATGATGCGCGCCTTGATGTCGACTTTCGGGTAGATCTTGTTCAAGGCGTCCAGCGCCAGTTTCACCCGTTTGTCGATGGGCTGCGGGAGCATTTTCAGCGCGTCGCTCATCCACGAGTACGACAGGCAGATCACCCCTGGCTTGTCGTCGCCGTTGTCGAAAAGGTAAGTGCCGCGCGTGAGGCGATCGGTGAGGGTCATGCTCATCAGGTCGCGGCCGGTCTCCGGGTCTTTGTCTTTCCAGAACGGGCGGTCGACCATCACGAAGGTCTTTGACGATTGCATGTAGCGCGTGCGGTCGAGGGCCATCCACATCTTTTGCGAGAACAGTGTTTCATCGCACTCGATCTGGGTGGTCAGCAGCCAGCTTTGGCAGGTGGTGAGCACGGCCGCGTATTCGCGGGTATCGCCGTAGTTGTCGGTCACCGCGAAACGGCCATCGGCAGCATGGGCGATGCGTTTTACCCCGGCCCGTGGTGCACCGCGGTGCAGCGAGCTCAGGCTGGTACCGGCGGGCCAATGGGCGCAACGCTCCGGCACATGGCGCCAGATGCCCATCGGCACCTGGGCTACGCCGCCGACCACCAGGTGCTGGTGATCGTCACAGTTGGTCATGACCACGCGGAATATTTCCAGCATGGAGTTGGGGAAATCCGAGTCCCAGCCACCGGTGCCGAAACCTACCTGGCCAAACACTTCGCGGTGGTGGAACGACAACTTGGCGAAGGCCTTGGAGGTGGCTACGAAGTCGTAGAAGGTGCGGTCGTCCCACAAGGGCACCAACTTGTTCCACAGCGCTTTGAGGCGCGGCACATCACGGTCGCGGATGGCTTGCTGGATATCGCCGAACTGCGAGCCGGCTTCCAGGGCGTCGGCCCAGGCGTCAGCCACTTCCTGGAACAGCGCAGGCAGATCGGACAGCTTTTGTGCGTAGTGGGTCTGGCCTTCGAGATCGATCACCGTACTGCCGGAAGCCGGCGTCAGCGGGTTGGGGAAGGGTTTGGTTTCCAGACCCAGCTTGTCGACGTAGTGATAGAACGCGGTAGAGGACACCGGAAAACGCATGCCGCCCAACTCGGCGATGATACCTTCGGCGCCTTCGAAGGCCTGGGAACGCAAACGGCCGCCCATCTTCGAGGCCTCATACACCACGGGCTTGAGGCCCAGCTTCATCAGCTCGTAGGCGGCGACCAGCCCGGCGATACCGGCGCCGACGATGGCCACTTCGGCGCCATGATTGGCGGCGGGGATACTGCCGAGTCCGGCGGGGTGTTCGATCCAGTCATCGAAGGCGAACGGGAAATCCGGGCCAAAGATGGTGATGGGTTTTTTACCGTCGGCAGGGTGGCGATGGGTCTTGCTGATAGTGCTGGACGGAATGCTCATGGCGGGCCCTTGCTGACGACTCGGCGGGAAGTGACCCGCTGAGTATAGGAAAAGATGGCAGCCAGTTTAGGGAGCGTTGCGTTCGTTAATAAGACGCAAAGTGTCGTCGGAATGAATTGTTTTTAGTCATAGTGACGAATTAGGTGGTCAGATTGGTTGGCCGCGATCCAATTTGTTACTGAGGATGATCGATGTGGTGGTTTTCTCCACGCCATCGACACTGCCGATCTGGTCCAATAATTGATCGAGCTGTTCCGGCGAATCGGTGCGCAACCAGGCCACGTAATCGAACTCGCCGCTGACCGCGCACAATTGTTGAACCTGGGCCATGGCGCTCAGCCTGCGCAGCACTTCTTTGCCCGAGCGCGGTTGCACGGTGATCCCCACATAGGCCTGCAAGCCGCCATCTGCCACGCGTTGACCCAGGCGCACACCATAACCGGTGATCACCTGGGTTTTCTCCAGGCGCGCAAGGCGCGACGTCACAGTGGTGCGCGCAATGCCCAACTGCCGGGCAAGCATGGCCACGCTTTCGCGGGCGTTGATCTGCAAGGTGGCGATCAACTGGCGATCGATTTCATCTAGAACAGGCACGTGGGGCTCCGTGACGGGCGGCAATGGGAACGCATGTTACAGGCTTGGATCGGCCAGCAGGCAGCGGGCAAACAGTTGTGGTACCGGCAGGTGACGTTGGCTGTAGCGGCCCAGCAGGATGATCTCGCGGAAAAAAGTCAGCTTGCCCAGCGGGATTATTCTTACTTGGGGCGAGCGCTCCAGCCACAAGCCTGCCTTTGGAATCAACGATACGCCCAGGCCACACTCCACCATCCTGACGATGGCTTCGAGTTCATCCAGCTCCAGCGCCACTTGCACCTCAAGCTTCTGCTCGCGCAGAAACCGGCTTACGAGTCGGCCGCCAAACGAAGCACGGTCATAGCGCACATGGGGCTGGGTGTTGAGTAGGTGCAAAGGGTCGTCGCCCACCAATGTGTTCGGCACGACCAACACGAACGGCTCCTTGCGCAGCACCTGCACATACAACTCCTTGGGCAGGTCGAAGGGCGGTCGAATGATGATTGCCGAATCCAACTCTCCAGCGTCGACCTGGTTCAACAGCTCCAGGGAGACACCAGGCACCAACTTGCACTCAACCGTTGGCGCGGCCTGGCGCAAGCGCACCAGCGCCTGGGGCAGCAAACCGGTTTGAGCCGTAGTGATAGCACCGACTTTCAACTCACCCCGGTATTCATTGGTATTCACCGGCACCGCCATGCGGTTGAAGGTCTCCAGAATCTCCTTGGCCAAGGGTAATGCGCGCAAACCGGCGGCATTCAGGGTGGCCTGGCGGCCGGTGCGGTCGAACAGCTGCACGCCCAGCGCTTGCTCCAACTGACGAATCTGGGCACTCACCGCTGACTGCGTCAGCCCGATATGCATGCCCGCTGACGCAAACGTCCCGTGGCGCGTTACCGCAATAAAGGTCTTCAATTCACGCAGCATCGATGTCTCGATTCATCAAAAATTTTTGAGCTCGACGCAAAAACTATCGTCTTTTCATCGTTGGGAGCAAGGCTAAACTCGGGTTACTAACGCCCATAGAGGTTTGAACTGATGACACTCGCGCCCTTTCACCTGGCAATTCCGGTATTCGATCTCGCCGCTGCACGGCACTTCTACGGCGACGTCTTTGGGTTGGAGGAGGGCCGCTCCAGCGAACACTGGGTCGACTTCAACTTCTTCGGCCATCAACTGGTGATCCACGAACACCCGAAAACCGCCTCCCAGGAAGCCGCCCACACCAACGCCGTCGACGGCCACGACGTGCCCGTGCCGCATTTTGGCGTGGTGCTGGGCTGGGAAGATTGGCACGCCCTGGCAGACCGTTTACAGGCGCGGCAGACGACGTTTGTGTTGGAACCGCATATTCGGTTCAAGGGACAGGTGGGTGAGCAGGCGACCTTGTTCCTGTTCGACCCGTGCGGCAATGCGTTGGAGTTCAAGGCATTCAGGGATATTGGGCAGTTGTTTGCGAAGTGAGGTTGTAGGCCGCCCCCCACGCAAAACGTCTGGGCCAGACACACAAAAGCCGCGCAATGCGCGGCTTTCTTGTTTGGTGGGCCCACACGGACTTGAACCGTGGACCAAAGGATTATGAGTCCTCTGCTCTGACCAACTGAGCTATAGGCCCTCAGTAGGTCGCGGATTATAACGATGGTTTCTCCACTGTGCTATCCGAAAAATCCTCAATGCTCCTGCGAAGGAAGGTAGCCGCAAAAAGCTCGGGCGGTAGCGGCAGGCTGACAATGTAGCCCTGCATCTGTTCGCAGCCTTCAGCGGCCAGGAAGGCTTGCTGCGCGGGGTTCTCCACGCCTTCTGCGATGATGGTGAATTGCATGCTGTGGCCCAGGGCGATGATGGCGCGCACGATGGCGACGTCGTGGGGGTCGTCAGGCAGGCCGCGGACGAAGGACTGGTCGATCTTCAGGAAATCCAGGGGCAGGCGCTTGAGATAGCTGAGGGACGAATAGCCGGTGCCGAAATCGTCGATCGCCAGCTGTACGCCCAGGCGCTTGAGTTGGTGCAGGACTGCCAGCGCTTCTTCGGCCTGGCTCATGATGAAGTTTTCAGTGATCTCCAGTTGCAGGCAGCCCGGTTCGAGGCTGTAGTCGCGCAGTAGCTGTTCGATACGAGCCAGTAAACCAGGGTGGCGCAGTTGCGCGCCGGCGAGGTTGACCGATAGCGGGCCAAAACCATCGAAAGTGCTTTGCCAGGTGTGCATTTGCAGGCAGGCGTGCTCCAGCACCCAGTCGCCAATCTGCAGGATCATGCCGTTCTCTTCGGCCAGGGCAATGAAGTGTTCGGGCGAGACGTCGCCAAAGGTGGGGTGGTGCCAGCGGATCAAGGCTTCGGCGCCGATCAATTCTTGTGTCAGCAGGCTCAGTTTTGGCTGGTAATACAGGACCAACTCATCACGTTCGATGGCTCGCCGCAGTTCGTGCTCCAGTGCCACGCGCTCGTTGGCCTGGGCTGTCAGGTCGCGGGTGTAACTTTCGACCCGGTTACGCCCCTTGGCCTTGGAGCGGTACATCGCGGCGTCGGCGTTCTTGACCAGGGTGGCCACGTCGGTGCCGTCCTGGGGGTACAGGCTGGTGCCGATGCTGGCGCTGATGAAGAACTCGTGTTCGCCGGCCTGGAACGGTGGGGTGAAGCAGGCCAGCAGCTTATTGGCCAGTTGCTCGGCGTCGCTGGCGTGTTGCAGGCCGGGCAGCAGGATGATGAATTCATCGCCGCCCAGGCGCGCGACGGTGTCGATGTCACGCAGTTGCTCCTTGAGGCGTACGGCGATGTCTTTGAGCAGCAGGTCGCCGATCGGGTGGCCGAGGCTGTCATTGATGTGTTTGAAACGATCCAGGTCGAGAAACAGCACCGCGCCTTGTTTGCCGGTTTCCTGATGGCCGTTGAGGGCCGCCTGCAGCCGACTTTCAAACAGTGTGCGGTTCGGCAGGCCGGTCAGCGGGTCGTGGTGCGCCTGATAGTCGAGGCGCGCCTGGGCCAGCTTGAGGCTGGAGATGTCGGCAAACACCGCGACAAAATGCGTGATCAACTGGTCGCGGTTGCGCACGGCGCTGATGGTCAGCCAGCTGGGGTACAACTCGCCGTTCTTGCGGCGGTTGGAGATTTCGCCCTGCCAATGACCTTGGGCCGTCAACTGGTGCCACATGGCGGCGTAGAAGGCACTGTCATGCAGGCCGGAGGCGAGCAGGCGCGGTGTCTGGCCAAGGGCTTCGGCTTCGCTGTAGCCGGTGATCTCGCTGAAGGCGCGGTTGACGGCGCTGATGTTCTGGCGCGTGTCGGTGATCAATACGCCCTCGGCGGTACTCTCGAATACCGTGGCGGCCTGTTGCAGTTTTTCCTGCATCAGCTGGCGCTCGGTGATGTCCCGGGCGATGGTGAGCATGCAGTCTTCACCGGCAATTGGCAGTGGTCGGCTGGAGACTTCGCACAGCCGGATCTGCCCGTCGCTGCGGCGTATATGGCAGATGAAGTCACGCACGTATCCATCTTGATGCATCAACTCCAGCATGTGCTTGCGTTCGTTAAGATCGACCCAGATGCCCAGGTCAAGGGTCGATTGGTCGAGGGATGTCGTGCTGTTGAAGCCGGTGATGCGACTGAAACCATCGTTCACTTCAATCAGCAGGCCATCCCGCTGGCGGCTCAGCAGCAAGCCATCGGGAGAGGCGTGGAAGGCCTTGGCGAATTTCTCTTCGGAGATTTGCAGTTGTTGCTGGGTTTCCTTGAGCTGGGTGATGTCGCGGACCACCACCACAATGGCTTCAGTGGTGTCGAGTTGAAACGGCTCGGCGGAAATCAGCCCGATAAAGGCCTGGCCATTGCTGCGCAGAAAGGGCATTTCCAGGTTGCGAATGCTGGTGGTTTGCACGCGTTTCAACAGATCGGGGCCGATACCGGGGATGCCCCAGATATTCAGGGCGGTCGCGGTTTTTCCGATCACCTGCGCGGCTTTCAGGCCCACTTGGTCCTCAAATGCTTTGTTGACCTCAAGCAGGCAGCCATCGGACAGTCGCGCGATCACCAGGATGTCCGGGCATTGCTGAAACACGGAAGCAAATTTTTGCTCGGAAAGCTGCAGCGCCTCTTCAGTACGTTTGGCTTCGCTGATGTCGATCATCAAGCCCCGCAACACTGGCTCATGGCCGTGTTCGATCAGGCTCACAATGTCGCGCACCCAAAGGCAGCGGCCGTCCGCCGTGATCACCCGATAGTCGATGCTGTGGTCGCGGTTGGCGCGGGTTTCCCGGTAGCAATAGGCTTCGGCGCGGATGAGGTCGGCGGGGTGAATGATATTGCGCCAGAAGCCCGGAATCAGCCAATGGGCGCGCGGGTAACCGAGCAGATCCTCGGCGTGGGGTGACACATAGCTGTAGGTGAAATCGCTAACGCTGGCTTCCCAGGCGATGGCAGACAGGCTCTCCACCAGGCCGCGATAGTGGTATTCGCTGCTGCGCAGTTCCTGTTCGAGGGCGACGCGGCGGGAAATTTCCGAACTCAGCCGGCGATTGATCCGAATGACGATGGCCAATACGGTGCTCAACAACAGCACGGTGGGCAGGCCGTACATCAGCAGGTCGGTCCAGAACGTACGGTGGTCGGTGAGGCTGCCCACCCAGTGTTGCTGGATGGCTTCGGTTTCGGCCGGGCTGAGGTCAGCGAGAACCTTGTCCAGGATGCCTACCAGTATTTTGTTGTCCCGTGGTACACCCATCGCCAATTGATAGCGGTACGGCGTTTCACCACTTACGTACAGGCCATCGAGCTTGAGCTGGCGCAGACTCCAGACGCTTGACGCGAGGTCGCCCACCACGGCGTCGACTTCGTCGGTGGCCAACGCCTGCAGCGTCGAACTGACATTGGGCAGGGCCACCAGGTTGAGGTCTGGATGGTGGGTGCGTAGCAGTTCATGGGGGGCATAATTTTCCACCACGGCAATCTTCAGCCCATAAAGGTCATTGAGGTTGCGTGGTCGGGCGCCGCCTTCATGGGCAAGGATGACAATGGGAAAGTCCAGGTAAGGGCGTGTGAATGCCATGAAGTCCTGGCGCTCGGGGGTAGACATGATGCCCGGCAGCAGGTCGAGTTGGTTGTGGCGTGCCCGCTCCAGCAAGGCACTCCAATTGACCGGCTCAATCAGTTTGATCCTGACCCCCAGGCGTTCCTGGATCAGGCGTACGTAGTCCGCCGCCAGGCCTTGGTAGCGGCCCTCTTCATCACGGTATTCGAAAGGTGGCCAGGAGGCGTCCACCCCCACGCGCAACTCCTGATGGTCCGCCAGCCAGCCACGCTCATCATCGCTAAGAGTCAACGCGCCAGCCGTTGCGGTCCAGGTCAGCAGCGACAGCAGCAACACAGTCGGCAATCTGGGCATAACGGTCTCGTTATGGCACGGGGAATGTTTCGAGTGTAGACGGGCATTGCGGGGGAGGGGATTTGCGCGGGATTTTATCTGTACAAAGCAAAACCCCCGGCCTGGGCCGGGGGTTCTGGTGTCACTCGTCGAGGAAGGAGCGCAGATGCTCGCTCCGCGTCGGGTGGCGCAACTTGCGCAACGCCTTGGCTTCGATCTGGCGGATCCGCTCGCGGGTCACGTCAAACTGCTTACCGACTTCCTCAAGGGTGTGGTCGGTATTCATGTCGATGCCGAAACGCATGCGCAGTACCTTGGCTTCACGGGCAGTGAGGCCGGACAGTACGTCGCGGGTCGCTTCTTTAAGGCTCTCAACAGTGGCGACATCGATTGGCGACTGCATGGTCGAGTCTTCGATGAAGTCACCCAGGTGGGAGTCTTCGTCATCACCGATCGGGGTTTCCATGGAGATCGGCTCTTTAGCGATCTTCAATACCTTGCGGATTTTATCCTCAGGCATTTCCATGCGTTCGCCCAGCTCTTCCGGGGTCGGTTCGCGACCCATTTCCTGCAACATCTGCCGGGAAATACGGTTGAGCTTGTTGATCGTCTCGATCATGTGCACCGGAATACGGATGGTGCGGGCCTGGTCGGCGATCGAGCGAGTGATCGCCTGACGGATCCACCAGGTGGCATAAGTCGAGAACTTGTAGCCGCGACGGTATTCGAACTTGTCCACAGCCTTCATCAAGCCGATGTTGCCTTCCTGGATCAGATCGAGGAATTGCAGGCCACGGTTGGTGTACTTCTTGGCGATGGAGATCACCAGGCGCAAGTTCGCTTCAACCATCTCTTTCTTCGCGCGGCGGGCCTTGGCCTCACCGATCGACATGCGACGGTTGATGTCCTTGATCTCGGCAATCGTCAGACCGGTTTCGGTCTCAAGCGCGGTCAGCTTCTGCTGGCAACGGATGATGTCCGGCTGCAGGCGACCAATGGCTTCAGCGTACTTCGCCTTGCCTTTGGCCAGGGCGTCGCTCCAGCTTTCGTCAACTTCGTGGCCCGGGAACTGGCGCAGGAAGTCGGTACGCGGCATGCGCGCATCACGGACACAGAGCTGCATGATCGCACGCTCTTGTGCACGCAGACGCTCAAGGGCGCTACGAACGCGTTCAACCAGGCCTTCGAATTGCTTCGGGACCAGCTTGATCGGCATGAACAGCTCAGCCAGCGCCAGCAGCTCGGCAATTGCCAGCTTGTTGGAGCGACCGTGCTTTTTCAGGGCCTTGCGGGTGATTTCCATTTGATCGGAAACCGCGCCGAAACGCTGGGCAGCAATGATCGGGTCTGGGCCGCTTTCGACTTCGTCTTCGTCGTCGGTGCTGGCTTCAGCCTCGTCGTCTTCGGTGTCATCGTCCGCTTTCGCGGCTTTGGCATCGACAGGCGGCGGTACTTCGGCAGCAGGCGGCGCGATGCCGTCGTCCGGGTCGATATAACCGCTCAGGACGTCGGACAGGCGGCCACCTTCGGTGGTGACGCGAGTGTACTCGGAGAGAATGTGGTCAACCGTGCCAGGGAAGTGCGCGATTGCGCCCATCACTTCACGGATACCCTCTTCGATACGCTTGGCGATTTCGATCTCGCCTTCGCGCGTCAGCAACTCGACGGTACCCATTTCACGCATATACATGCGCACAGGGTCAGTCGTGCGACCGATGTCGGTCTCCACCGCGGCCAACGCGGCAGCGGCTTCTTCAGCGGCTGCCTCGTCGGTATCGGCGTCGGCCAACATAAGGGCGTCCGCATCCGGAGCACTCTCGTGTACGGGGATCCCCATGTCATTAATCATGCGGATGATGTCTTCCACCTGCTCTGGATCTGAAATATCCTCAGGCAGGTGATCGTTGACCTCTGCGTAAGTCAGATACTTCTGCTCACGACCAAGGGTGATCAACTCTTTGATACGAGACTGCTGTTGCGCTTTTCCGGACATAACACCCTATCCACTGAAGGTCTTGGCGGGCAAAAAACAAGCCGAGGATTATACCCGAGCTATGACCTCACACGCCAGCTGAGGTCGGGTTTGATGCGGAAACATTCTGTTTTAAGAGGTCGCGCATCTGTTTTGCTATCTGAATTTGCTCTTCAGCCGATAATCCCGGCTGTCTTGCTCTCTTGATGAGTTCATCGAGGGTCTGCGTGTGCTGACCCGCGGATAACCTAGTAATGGTGTCTAAAAACTGTTGTTCAAGGTTATCGCCGTCAATTAGCCACTCCTTTTCCGCGAGTGCCTTCAACAAACGACCCTGTTCCGTGCCATGCCAGCGAGCCATCAGCTGAATGGAGTTTAGCTTAGGATTTTTCTGCACGGCCTCGATCAGTGCGATCAGCACCTGAGCGTAGGTATTGCTCGCGTTGGCAAAATGGTCGGCGCTTTCAACCTTGCTCGCTAATTGCGGGTGGTGGATAAGCGTGCGCAGGGCAATCAATGTGGGCGCTTCTACGGCGACCGGCGTGCGAGGTGCGTAGGCTTCATCGCGATCGCCGCGCTTGCCGTTTTTGCTCCAGGGTTTCTTGTCCCATTTCTTGCCGCCGGCACCGGGCTTCTTCGGCGTCCATTCCTGCTGGGGGGCATACGCCTCCTGGGGTTGATGGAAGTCGGCATAGTCCGGCATGGCGTCATAATCCATGCCTGGGTCGTAGGCAGGCGGCGCGTCCTGCGGCGCGCTGTGCACCAGCTGGCTGACGGCCTCGCCACTCAGTCCTGTAATTTCCAGCAGGCGTTGGCGCATCAGGGTGCGCAGGTTCGCCCCTGGAACCTTGTCGATCAAGGGTGCTGCGAGGGTGGCCATATGGGCCTTGCCTTCGAGGGAGCGTGGGTCGGCTTCTTCGGTCAGTTGCTGGAAGAAATAATCCGCCAACGGCTGCGCATGTTGATTGATGCGGGCGCGGAATGCGTCGGTGCCTTCGGAGCGCACCAGGGTATCCGGGTCTTCCCCTTCGGGCAGGAACAGGAAGCGCGCGCGGCGCCCATCCTGCAGGCTCGACAGGGTGGCTTCGAGCGCGCGCCAGGCGGCGTTGCGGCCGGCCTGGTCGCCGTCGAAGCAGAACAGCACGCTTGGCACGACGCGAAACAGGCGCTTCAAGTGTTCTTCGCTGGTGGCGGTGCCGAGGGTGGCCACGGCGTTGCGCAAACCTTGCTGGGCCAGGGCGATCACGTCCATATAGCCTTCGACCACGATGATTTCATCGAGGTTTCGATTGTTCTTGCGGGCTTCGAACAGGCCGTAGAGTTCCTGGCCCTTGTGGAATACCGGGGTTTCCGGGGAGTTCAGGTACTTGGGCTTGTCATCCCCCAGCACTCGGCCGCCGAAGGCGATGATGCGGCCACGGCTGTCGCGGATCGGGAACATTACGCGGTCGCGGAAGCGGTCGTAGCGCTTGCCGGTCTCGGCGTTCTCAACCAGAAGGCCGGCGTCGATCATGGCTTTTTGCTGCAGGGTATCGCTGCTCAGGTGTTTGTACAGGTTGTCCCAGCCAGGTGGAGCAAAGCCGAGGCCGAAGTCGCGGGCGATTTCGCCGGTCAGGCCGCGTCCCTTCAGGTAGTCGACGGCGGCCTTGCGCTGTGGATGGCTTTTAAGGGCCTGACGATAGAAGTCGGCAGCGGCAGTCAGCAGCGGGTACAGCGGCGAGTCGGTGGGTTGCCGTGGTTTATGCGGGCGGCCACTTTCTTCGCGGGGGACTTCCATGCCGGCGGCTTTCGCCAGGTCCTCGATCGCCTGGGGGAAGTCCAGGTTGTCGTGGTCCATCAGGAAGCCGAGGGCGTTGCCGCCTGCGCCGCAGCCGAAGCAGTAGTAGAACTGCTTGTCGGGGCTGACGCTGAATGACGGGGTTTTTTCCTTGTGGAACGGGCAGCAGGCCGTGTAGTTTTTGCCGGCCTTCTTCAATTGCAGGCGCGAGCTGACAACATCGACAATGTCGGTGCGGTTCAGAAGGTCGTCAATAAAGCTCTGGGGAATCAGCCCGGCCATGGCGTTCTCGTCATCACTGCGTGTAAATGAGTGCCCGTGAAGTGCTCAAGCGCACGTATCGAATGGCTTGACCATCAATCGTCTGCTTGGGCTGTCAGGAAGTGTATCTGCCGAACATTCACTGACGTTAGTTTCAATCAGTGTGTCGGCCTGGAAATGTTGCCCTCGAGTCCGGTGCCGGCCAATCGTGGCCTCGGATGCTCGTCGCTGGGCACAGCCGATACAGTTGATCGCCTGCTTATAAAATGAGTGTGCTCGTCAGTAGCCTTGTTAGGCTCGTCAGAAGAGACGTGCACCGCTGGCAAAAGAGCCAGTCCTGACGTTTGAAGCAGGTGTATCAGTCGCGTGTGCGGCGTCAACGATGAAGCATCAAGCGATATCCGCAAATGCCAACAGCCCGGCTGAGGGCCGGGCTTGGCAGAAGCTTGCTACGAACGTCTGTGTATTAGTACAGACGAACGGCGCGGCGCTGTTCGCGCTGAACTTTCTTGGCGTGACGCTTAACAGCGGCTGCTGCTTTACGCTTACGCTCAGAAGTTGGCTTCTCATAAAATTCGCGGCTACGAACTTCAGCCAGAACACCGGCTTTTTCGCAGGAGCGCTTGAAACGACGCAGAGCTACGTCGAAGGGTTCGTTCTCTTTTACTTTGACGGCTGGCATCCAGAGCTACCTTCTTTCATTACCGGGAATCAACGTTCTCGTCGCAAAAAATTCGCGGCTGAGGTCGTCGGTTTTTAAGGGTTGCGGATGTTAACCCCTCATTGGCAGGAATGCAAAGCCTCTGATCGAAAACCGCTAGTCGGGAGGGGGAGTGGCGACTATTATGCGCGCCTTCGAATTCAGCCTCTACAAGGCGCAAACCCATGCTAGTACTGGGACTTGAAACCTCCTGCGACGAAACCGGTGTCGCACTTTACGACAGTGAACGCGGGCTCTTGGCCGATGCACTGTTCAGTCAGATCGACTTGCATCGGGCCTATGGCGGCGTTGTGCCGGAGCTGGCCAGTCGTGATCACGTCAAACGTATGCTGCCGTTGATTCGCCAGGTGTTGGACGAGGCCGGTTGCGTGCCGACCGAGATCGATGCGATTGCCTATACGGCGGGCCCTGGATTGGTCGGAGCCCTTCTGGTTGGCGCCTCTTGTGCCCAGGCGCTGGCTTTTGCCTGGGGCATTCCGGCCCTCGGCGTGCACCATATGGAAGGCCATTTACTGGCGCCGATGCTGGAAGAAAACCCGCCGCAGTTCCCGTTCGTCGCTTTGTTGGTTTCGGGCGGGCATACGCAGCTGGTCCAGGTCGACGGAATCGGTCAATACACGCTGTTGGGCGAGTCCTTGGACGACGCCGCCGGCGAAGCTTTCGACAAGACCGCGAAGATGATGGGCCTCAATTACCCGGGTGGGCCGGAAATCGCCCGCCTGGCCGAAAAAGGCGTTGTCGGTCGCTACACCTTCCCGCGCCCGATGTGCGATCGCCCTGGTCTGATGTTCAGCTTCAGCGGCTTGAAAACCTCCGCGTTGAATACCTGGCAGCACAGTGTCAGCGCCGGGGACGACAGTGAGCAAGCCCGTTGCGACATCGCGCTGGCGTTCCAGCAGGCCGTGGTGGAGACTTTGACCATCAAGTGCAAGCGTGCCCTGAAACAGACCGGCATGAAGCGCCTGGTGATCGCCGGTGGCGTCAGCGCCAACAAGGCGTTGCGCAGTTCATTGGAAAAGATGCTTGGTGATATGAAGGGTGATGTGTTCTACGCCCGCCCTGAGTTCTGCACCGACAACGGCGCGATGATCGCCTATGCCGGTTGTCAGCGCCTGCAGGCGGGGCAGCACGAAAGCCTGGCGATCAGCGTGCAGGCGCGCTGGCCGATGGAGCAGCTGCCGCCCTTGTAAGAGTGCAACGTGAGTCGGGCTCATTGGCGGTATTTAAAAATGCCGTTCGCGCCCGGCAAACAGGTCGCGTAGATTGCCCCGGTGTCGCCAGACGATCAGCAGTGTCAGCACGCTCATCGGCAGCAGCGCCGCCGGTTCCTGCCAGGCCAGCAACGGCAGGGTGAGCGGTGTGGCGATCAGAGCTGCCAGCGAGCTGGTGCGGGTCAGGTAGAACGTCAGCAGCCAGGCGAGCACGGCCAGCAACGCCGCCGGCGGGTAGATCCCCAGCAGCATGCCGGCTGCCGTGGCGACACCTTTACCACCGCGAAAACGGAAGTACAGGGGAAACAGATGGCCGAGGACGGCGCACACGCCCACCCAGGCCTGCTGCTGTAGGGTCAGGCCGGCGAGGCTGGCGATCAGTACGGGCAACAGGCCCTTGCATACGTCGCCCAGCAGCGTCAGTACGGCGAGCTTCTTGCCGGCCAGGCGCAACATATTGGTGGCGCCGGCATTGCCTGAACCACTCATTCGCGGGTCGGGATTTCCCGTCAGGCGGCTGAGCAAAATGGCGAAGGACAGCGAGCCGAGCAGGTAGGCGAGAATCGCCAGTGACCAAAACATGCTAACTATTCCGGGCGAGGATGCCCTGATTCTAACGGGGCATCGCGCCCTTGTCGTGCTGCGGAGAAGAGCTTGGACAGAGTGTTTATCGAAGGCCTGGAAGTCGACACCGTGATCGGGGCCTACGACTGGGAGCGCGGGATCCGCCAATGCCTGCGCCTGGACCTGAGCTTCGCTTGGGATAACCGCCCGGCTGCGGCTGGCGACGACCTGGCCCTGGCACTGGATTACGCCAGTGTGTCCGCGCGGATCCAGGCCTTTGCCGAGCAGTCCCAGTACCAGCTGGTCGAGACCTTTGCCGAACGCCTGGCCGAAGTGCTGATGAGCGAGTTCCAGATTCCCTGGCTGCACCTCAAGCTGACCAAGCCCGGCGCAGTGCCGGCTGCCAAGGGTGTAGGCGTGGAGATTGAGCGCGGATGTCGCTGACTCAGGTTTACCTTGGCCTCGGTAGTAATATCGAGCGCGAGCCCCACCTGCGCGCCGGTCTCGACGCGTTGGCGAGTTTCCTTACGGATATGCGCTGCTCGGCGGTGTTCGAGAGCCAGCCGGTGGGCATCAAAAGCGGGCCATTCTTCAATCTGGTGGTGTCGGCCTATACCGACCTGTCATTGATGGAGTTGGATCGTCGGTTGAAATCCATCGAGGCTGACAATGGCCGCTATGCGCCGGATCGCAAAGGCCTGCCGCTGGATATCGACGTGCTGCTGTACGGCGAGTTGGTGGGTGACTTCGATGGTTTGATCCTGCCGCGGGCGGAGATCCTGAAAAATGCCTTTGTGCTGTGGCCGCTGTCGATGATGGCGCCGGACCGGGTGCACCCTGAAGCGGGCAAGACGATGGCTGCGTTGTGGCGTGATGCTCAGATTGATCAGGTGCTGGCGCCTGTCGGGTTTGAATGGCAGGGCCAGCAACTCACCCCGGACTCGCTCCTACAAGGGTTTGTGTAGTTCCTTGTAGGCTTTGAGTGCCCTGAGTCGTTCACGCTTGAGCGCCTCGCCCAACTCCGGCCCCTTGAATCCCCGCTCAAGCAGTGGCGAAACAGCAACCTCGCGCGCTGCTTTCGCCGCGCCGCGTAAGTAATCCGCCTGTGGATAACTTCTTCGCTCCAGCCCCTTGCGGCCCCGGGCATCCATTTCGCAGGCGACCACAAACTCCTCAAAGCGCTGTGGCCTGCGGTATACGTCAAAACTTTGCAGCAACTCCAGCAACGTCGAGGCTTTCAGCTCCAGCGCGCGATGACCGTGGGTGTGATACTGGCCCACCAACAGCGCCAATTCCTGGCAATCCCTTGGCACTTTGAAGCGCTCATTGACGGCCTTGATCAGCTTCAAGCCTCGATGCTCATGAGCGATGTGCTGCGGTAACTTATCCACAGGCGTCAGGCCCTTGCCCAGGTCATGCAGCAGGCAGGCCCAGCGTACGGTCAGGGGCTGTTTGTGCAACGCAGCTTGTTCCAGCACGCCCAAGGTGTGCACGCCAGTATCTATCTCGGGGTGATGGGCTTCGGGCTGTGGCACGCCGAACAATGCATCGACTTCCGGCATCAAGGTTTTCAGCGCATTACAGTCCCGAAGTATCTGGATAAACACCTGGGGCTGATCTTCCATCAACGCCCTGGAGATTTCTTTCCAGCTGCGCTCCGGGGTCAGGGCTTCCAATTCACCGGACTCGCTGAGTTGACGCATCAGCTCCAGTGTCTCCGGTGCTACCGTAAAACCCAGGTGTGCGTAGCGCGCGGCAAAACGGGCGACACGCAGAACTCTGAGTGGATCTTCGGCGAATGCGGGGGAAACGTGACGAAGTATGCGGGACTCAAGGTCGCGCTGGCCGTGATACGGATCAGTCAAGTTACCGTCGTCGTCTTCGGCCATGGCGTTGATGGTCAGGTCGCGACGGATCAGGTCTTCTTCCAGCGTCACCTCGGGGCTGGCGTGAAACACAAAACCACCGTAACCCCGACCACTCTTGCGCTCGGTGCGGGCCAGGGCGTACTCATCGCCGTTTTTCGGGTCCAGGAACACCGGGAAGTCCGAACCCACTGGCTTGAAGCCCTTGGCGAGCATCTCTTCGGTGCTCGCGCCGACGACCACGCGGTCGACATCGGTGACCTTGATGCCCAGCAGGCGGTCACGCACGGCGCCGCCGACTTTGTAGATTTTCATGAAAAAGCCTCCATTAGCGGCACAGGATACCGCCTGTGCCTGGCCAATGGAGGCTTTGCTGTTTCAGAGATGAACGACGGCCAGGTCCAGGCGGCCGTAGTCGTTGTCGTTGTGATCGTTGCGCGGTGGTACATGGTGGGTCTTCATCACTTGGTCGCCCTGCAGGGTTTCCAGGTGGATGTCGAAGCCCCAGAGCCGATGCAGGTGCTTGAGCACTTCTTCGGTGGATTCGCCCAGGGGTTTGCGGTCGTGCTGCTGGTGGCGCAGGGTCAGCGAGCGGTCGCCGCGCACATCGATGCTGTAGATCTGCACGTTGGGCTCACGGTTGCCCAGGTTGTATTGCGCCGCCAGGGTTTCACGGATGGTGCGGTAGCCGGGTTCATCGTGGATGGCCGGCACCACCAGGTCATCCTTGAGGTCATCATCCAGGATGCTGAACAGTTTGAGGTCGCGGATCACCTGGGGTGAGAGGTACTGCAGGATAAAGCTCTCATCCTTGAAGCTGCTCATGGCGAACTTGATCGTCGACAGCCAGTCACTGCCGGCGATTTCCGGGAACCAGCGGCGGTCCTCATCGGTGGGGTGTTCGCACATGCGCCGAATATCGCGGTACATGGCAAAACCCAGCGCGTAAGGGTTGATCCCGCTGTAATACGGGCTGTCGAAGCCGGGTTGGAACACCACGCTGGTGTGGGACGTCAGGAACTCCATCATGAAGCCGTCGGTGACCAGGCCTTCGTCGTACAGGTCGTTCATCAGCGTGTAGTGCCAGAACGTCGCCCAACCTTCGTTCATCACCTGGGTCTGGCGCTGTGGGTAAAAGTACTGGGCGATCTTGCGTACGATACGCACGATTTCCCGTTGCCACGGCTCCAGCAGCGGTGCGTGCTTTTCCAGGAAGTACAGGATGTTTTCCTGTGGTTCGGAGGGGAATCGCGCGTTGTCCTTGTCGCTGTTCTTGCCGGCGCGTTTGGGAATGGTGCGCCACAGGTCGTTGATCTGCTTCTGCAGGTGCTCTTCGCGCTCCTTCTGGCGCAGGCGCTCTTCCTCGGCAGAAATAGGGTACGGGCGCTTGTAGCGGTCGACGCCATAGTTCATCAGGGCATGGCAGGAGTCGAGCAAGTCCTCCACGGCGTCGATACCGTGGCGCTCCTCGCACTGCATGATGTACTGCTTGGCAAACACCAGGTAATCGATGATCGAGCTGGCGTCGGTCCAGGTGCGGAACAGATAGTTGCCCTTGAAGAAGCTGTTGTGCCCATAGCAGGCATGGGCCACCACCAGCGCCTGCATGCAGATGGTGTTTTCTTCCATCAGGTAGGCGATGCACGGGTCGGAGTTGATCACGATCTCGTAGGCCAGCCCCATCTGCCCCCGGGTGTACGACTTTTCGGTACTGAGGAAGTGTTTGCCGTACGACCAGTGGTGGTAACCCAGGGGCATGCCGACGGAAGCATAGGCATCCATCATCTGTTCGGCCGTGATCACTTCGATCTGGTTGGGGTAGGTGTCCAGGGCATAACCCGCCGCGATGCGGCTGATTTCCCGGTCATAGGCCTGGATCAGTTCAAAGGTCCACTCGGAGCCGGTGGAAATGGGTTGGCGCTTAGTCTCTTTTTTGGCGGTCATGTCACTAACCTGCGCTGGAAGAGTTCACGGAAGACCGGATAGATATCGCCGGCCGAGACCAGTTGCTGCTGGGCGAACGTGTCGGCAAAGGCTTCGCCGATGCGCTCGTATTCAAACCACAGGGCCTGGTGCTCACGGGGGGTGATTTCGACGTAAGTGTAGTACTGCACAAACGGCATGATGTGGTTGATCAGGATGTCGCGACAGATCGGCGAATCGTCGTTCCAGTTGTCGCCGTCGGAGGCCTGGGCCGCGTAGATATTCCACTCGTTGGCCGGGTAGCGCTCGGCCATGATCTCCTGCATCAGCTTCAAGGCGCTGGACACGATGGTGCCGCCGGTTTCCCTCGAGTAGAAGAACTCCTCCTCATCCACTTCCCGTGCGCTGGTGTGATGGCGGATGAACACCACGTCGATCTTGTCGTAGTTCCGCTTCAGGAACAGGTACAGCAGGATAAAGAAACGCTTGGCGATGTCCTTGGTCGCCTGGGTCATTGAGCCTGACACGTCCATCAGGCAGAACATCACGGCTTTTGAGCTGGGGTTGGGCTGCTTGACCAGCAGGTTGTACTTGAGGTCAAAGGTATCGAGGAACGGCACGCGGTGGATACGCGCGCTGAGTTTCTCTATTTCCGCCTCGATTTCCTGGATATCGCCGAAGTTGTCTGGCTCTTCGCGCTTTAAACGCGCCAACTCTTCCTTTGCCGTCCTCAATTTGGCGCGGCTGCTGCCCGACAGGGCGATACGCCGTGCATGGGCCGAGCGCAGCGTGCGGATGATGTTGATTCGAGAGGGGTTGCCTTCGTTGCTGATCCCGGCGCGTACGGTCTTGAAGGTATCGGTGCCGGTCAGGTTACGCTTCACCAGGTTGGGCAGTTCCAGGTCTTCGAACATGAACTCGAGGAATTCTTCCTGGGTGATCTGGAACACGAACTCGTCCATGCCTTCGCCGGAGTTACCGGCCTTGCCCGGGCCTTTGCCACCGCCACCGCCCTGCGGGCGCTGGATATGCTCGCCGGTGGTGAACTCTTTATTGCCGGGGTGTACGACGGTCTGCTTGCCGCCCCGGCCGTGGTGCAGCACCGGTTCGTCGATGTCGCGTCCGGGAATGCTGATTTGTTCGCCATGCTCCATGTCTGTAATGGAGCGGCGGCTGACGGCCTCTTCAACGGCCTTTTTGATGTGGTCACGGTAACGCCGCAGGAAACGCTGGCGGTTTACCGTGCTCTTGTTCTTGCCATTAAGGCGTCGGTCGATCACATAGCTCATGAGGAGCCCTCCGGGCAGCTTCACGTTACAAGCTTCAAGCGGCGAGCTGGAAGCTTAGAGACAAGCGGTCAACTGCCAGGCCCATGACCTGGCAGTTGACGCCCATCGCTGCCTTACTGCGATTTGCGTACCCGCAGGTACCACTCGGAGAGCAGTCGTACCTGTTTGTCGGTGTAGCCGCGCTCGACCATTCGTGTGACGAAGTCGTTGTGTTTTTGCTGGTCCTCCTTGCTGGCCTTGGCATTGAAGCTGATGACCGGCAGCAGATCCTCGGTGTTGGAGAACATTTTCTTCTCGATGACCACCCGCAGCTTCTCGTAGCTGAGCCAGGTAGGGTTCTTGCCGTTGTTGTTAGCGCGGGCACGCAGTACGAAGTTGACGATTTCGTTGCGGAAATCCTTCGGATTGCTGATGCCGGCGGGTTTCTCGATCTTCTCCAATTCTTCGTTGAGGGCTACGCGGTTGAGGATTTCGCCGGTTTCCGGGTCGCGGTATTCCTGGTCCTGGATCCAGAAGTCCGCATACAGCACGTAGCGGTCGAAGATGTTCTGGCCGTACTCGCTGTAGGACTCCAGGTACGCGGTCTGAATTTCCTTGCCGATAAACTCGATGTAGCGCGGCGCGAGGTATTCCTTGAGGAAGCGCAGGTAGCGTTCGCGGGTTTCGGCCTGGAATTGTTCCTGTTCGATCTGCTGCTCCAGCACATACAGCAGGTGCACCGGGTTGGCGGCGATCTCATGGGGGTCGAAATTGAAGACCTTGGACAGGATCTTGAACGCAAAGCGCGTCGACAGGCCGTTCATGCCTTCATCCACGCCCGCTGTGTCGCGATATTCCTGGATCGACTTGGCCTTGGGATCGGTGTCCTTGAGGTTCTCGCCGTCGTACACGCGCATCTTCGAATAGATATTCGAGTTTTCCGGCTCCTTGAGACGCGACAGCACGGTGAACTGGGCGAGCATCTTCAGTGTGTCGGGTGCGCAGTGGGCCTTGGCCAGGGAGCTGTTGAACAGCAGCTTGTCGTAGATCTTGATTTCATCGCTGACCCGCAGGCAGTACGGCACCTTGACGATGTAGATCCGGTCGATGAAGGCTTCATTGTTCTTGTTGTTGCGGAAGGTGTGCCATTCCGATTCGTTGGAGTGGGCCAGCAGGATCCCGGTGAACGGAATCGCGCCCAGGCCTTCGGTACTGTTGTAGTTGCCTTCCTGGGTGGCGGTGAGCAGTGGGTGCAGCACCTTGATCGGCGCCTTGAACATTTCCACGAATTCCATCAGGCCCTGGTTGGCCCGGCACAACGCGCCCGAGTAGCTGTAGGCGTCGGCGTCGTTCTGCGGGAATTCCTCCAGCTTGCGGATATCGACCTTGCCCACCAGCGCCGAGATGTCCTGGTTGTTCTCATCGCCCGGTTCGGTCTTGGCCACGCCGATCTGATTGAGGATCGACGGGTAGAGTTTCACCACGCGGAACTGGCTGATGTCGCCGCCGAACTCGGCCAGGCGCTTGGTGGCCCAGGGCGACATGATGGTGTTGAGGTAGCGTCGTGGGATACCGAAGTCTTCTTCGAGGATCGCGCCATCTTCCGTGGCGTTGAACAGGCCCAGGGGCGATTCGAAGACCGGCGAGCCCTTGATGGCGTAGAAGGGCACCTTCTCGATCAGTTGCTTGAGTTTTTCGGCGAGGGACGATTTACCACCGCCAACGGGGCCGAGCAGGTAGAGGATCTGTTTCTTCTCTTCCAGGCCTTGGGCGGCGTGGCGGAAGTAGGAGACGATCTGGTCGATGCATTCTTCCATCCCATGGAAGTCTTCAAAGGCCGGATAGCGGCGGATCACCTTGTTGGAAAATATTCGCGACAGGCGCGAATTATTGGCGGTTTCCACCAGCTCCGGCTCGCCGATCGCCAATAACAGGCGTTCGGCGGCAGATGCGTAGGTGCTGCGGTCCTGCTTGCACAGCTCGAGATACTCTTGCAGCGTGAGTTCTTCCTGCTGTGTGGACGCGAAGCGTTGTTGGAAGTGGCTGAAAATACTCATGACGTCGTCACCTCGCTCGATACGTGGAGCCGACGCCGGATCTATCAGTCGATGCTGGCAGTCATTGGCGAACGCCAATGGCTGTTTTCCCCCCAGAACACCCTGAAACGCTACCGATGACCCGTACGCCGGTGTACCGGCTCTCCCCTGATTCGGATGGCCTGCGCTTAAGGATAGTCGGAATCGGAGAGGGCAAGGGATGATGAGCAATTAGTTTGGCTGCGCCGTTCGTCAGAAACGGCGCGAGCCCAAGCGTCACGCGGGGTAGCGGGGTGTGAAAAAAATTATTGCGAATCGCCGGAGGCAATTTCTGCAGGATACGTCGTACGCCACAGCTCAAAGCCGCCGTCCAGGCTGTAGACGTCGGAGAAGCCCTGGCTGACCAGATAGGCGGCTGCGCTCTGGCTGGAATTGCCGTGGTAGCAGGCCACGATCAGCGGTGCATCAAGGTCGGCGGCACGGATGAAATCAGCGATGTTGACGTTGTCCAGATGCTGGGCGCCAGCGATATGGGCGGCGGCGTAAGTAGGCTGGTCGCGGATATCGACCACCACTGCACCTTGCTCGCGCAGGGCCTGGGCTTGTTCGGGAGGGATACGTTTGAATTCGCTCATGGCGGGCTCCTATGGCTTGGCTGCAGCCGGCAGGGTAACGGGAGGAGTGGGTTGGCACTGGCAGCCGTGGCGCTCGCCGGTGTCGATGTTCATCAGGGTCATGGCGCCGCCCCACACGCAGCCGGTGTCGAGGGCAAACACGCCAGGTTCGTCGCACTTGCCTTCAAGGGCGGCCCAGTGACCAAAGATGATCCTGGTGTCGCGGGTCTTGCGTTCCTTGTGGGCAAACCATGGTTTGTAGCCGGGCAGTGCCGTGTCGGCGCCTTCCTTGCTCTTGAGGTCCAGCTTGCCCTCGGCGGTGCAGAAGCGCATGCGTGTGAAATAGTTGGTAATCACCCGCAGGCGGGCGACGCCGGTAAGGTCGTTGTCCCACTTCACTGGCTCGTTGCCATACATGCCGTCGAGGTAGGCGGTGTACAGGCTGTCATCGGCCAGGGCGTTTTCGACTTCGGCGGCGCACTTGAGGGCTTTTTTCAGCGTCCACTGCGGCGGGATACCGGCATGGACCAAGGCCATATTGCGGCTTTCGTCGTAATGCATGATCTTTTGCCGACGCAGCCAGTCAAGCAGTTGTGCGCGATCTGGCGCTTCGAGGATTTCGCGCAGGGTATCGCCCTTTTTCAGGCGCTCGATGTTATTGCCGGCCGCCAGCAGGTGCAGGTCATGGTTGCCCAGTACGCACACCAGGGAATCCCGCAGGCTATACAGGTAACGTAGCGTTTCCAGGGACTCGGGGCCGCGATTGACCAGGTCGCCGACCAGCCACAGGCGATCGTTGGCCGGGTCGAAGGCCACCCGTTCAAGCAGGCACTTGAGAGGCTCCAGACAGCCTTGCAGGTCGCCGACCGCGTACGTTGCCATCAGTGCAGGGCGCCTGGTACGGCGAGGCGGAAAGGCTTGATGATGGCGTCGAACAGTTTGCCATCAGTGGCTTTCATCTGATACGAGCCTTGCATGGTGCCGACCTTGGAGGTCATTACCGTGCCGCTGCTGTAAGTGTGGCTGGCGCCAATGTCGATCAACGGTTGCTGGCCGACAACGCCTGCGCCGCGAACTTCCTCGACCTGACCGTCACCGTCGGTGATCACCCAGTGGCGTGACAGCAGCTTGGCCGGCACCTGCCCGTTGTTTTTCACCGTGATGGTGTAGGCAAAGGCGAAGCGGTTCTGTTCAGGTTGCGATTGGTCCGCGAGGAAGCGGGTGACGACGCTGACGTCGATCTGGTAGCGAGGATCGGACATGCAAGAGGCCTTAAAAGCAAAAGCGGAGGACAGCAGATGCGGATCAGTCTAGGCCAAGAGGTGGGCACTAGGCCAGACATGTGTCTGGCCATGCCTGGGGGGTTCAGTCGGCGACTGGCGCAGGCTGGATGGCAAGTTGGTCGGCCAGGCGCACGAACGCGGCGAGGTCCAGTTGCTCGGGACGCAGGCTGCCGTCGACGCCGGCTGCTTCGATCTCGGCGTTGCTCAGCAGGGCCTTGAGTGTGTTGCGCAGGGTCTTGCGGCGCTGGTTGAACGCCTCACGCACCACGCGTTCCAGCAATTTGTGATCCTTGGCCGGGTGTGGCAGCACGGCGTGAGGCACCAGGCGCACGATGGCCGAATCGACCTTCGGCGGCGGGTTGAATGCGCCCGGGCCGACATTGAACAGGTGTTCGACGCGGCAGTGGTACTGAACCATGATCGACAATCGGCCCCAATCACCACCACCAGGGCCGGCAGCCAGGCGTTCCACCACTTCTTTTTGCAGCATGAAGTGCATGTCGCGGATGATCCCGGCGTTGTTCAGCAGGTGGAAAATCAGCGGTGTGGAGATGTTGTACGGCAGGTTACCCACCACACGCAGGCTATTAGGCGCGGCGTTGAGGGTATTGAAGTCGAACTTCAGTGCATCGCCCTGATGCAGGTTGAAGTTGGGCTTGCCGGCGAACTGCTGGTTGAGGATCGGGATCAGGTCCTTGTCCAGTTCCACCACGTCCAGTTGGCCGCCACTGGCGAGCAAGCCTTGGGTCAGCGCGCCCTGGCCCGGGCCGATTTCCAGCAGGCGGTCTTCTGGCTTGGCATGGATGGAGCGCAGGATACGGTCGATCACGCCTGCGTCGTGCAGGAAGTTTTGCCCGAAGCGCTTGCGCGCCCGGTGTTGGTAATGCTCGGTCATATACGGGTCTCGGCCATCTGATAGGCGGTTTCCAGGGCCACGTGCAGGCTGCCGGTATCGATCTTGCCGCTGCCTGCCAGGTCCAGGGCGGTGCCATGGTCGACGGAGGTGCGGATGATCGGCAGGCCCAGTGTCACGTTGACTGCGGCGCCGAAGCCTTTGTACTTCAGCACGGGCAGCCCCTGGTCATGGTACATCGCCAGCACTGCGTCGCAGTGCTCCAGATATTTGGGGGTAAACAGAGTGTCTGCTGGCAGTGGGCCACGCAGGTCCATGCCTTCCAGGCGCAGACGCTCCAGGGTTGGTTCAATGATGTCGATTTCTTCATGGCCCAAGTGTCCGCCTTCGCCGGCGTGGGGGTTGAGCCCGCAGACCAGGATGCGCGGTTGGGCGATGCCGAATTTTTGTTGCAGGTCGGCATGCAGGATGCGCGTAACGCGCTCCACACGCTCGGCGGTGATGGCGTCGGCAATGTCGCGCAATGGCAGGTGCGTGGTCACCAGGGCGACCCGCAGGCCGCGTGTGGCCAGCATCATGACGACTTGAGCGGTGTTGGTCAGCTCGGCCAGGAACTCGGTGTGGCCGGAAAACGCAATGCCCGATTCGTTGATCACGCCCTTGTGGACCGGCGCGGTGATCATGCCGGCGAAGTCGCCGTCGATGCAGCCTTGCCCCGCGCGGGTCAGGGTTTCCAGGACGAACGCCGCATTGGCCTTGTCGAGTTGACCGGCAACGACCTTGGCTTGCAGCGGGGTGTCCCACACATACAAGCTGCCGGCGGGCGCCGGCAGGTCGGGCCAGTTGCCCGGTGCCACGTCCAGCAGACTGACGACCACACCCAGCTGCGCGGCCCGCTCAAGGAGCAGGTCGCGGCTGGTAATGGCAATCAGGGGGTGCGGCTGGGGGTGCGAGGCGAGCAGCAGGCACAGGTCTGGACCAATGCCGGCCGGCTCGCCGGGTGTCACGGCGAAACGCTGGGGTTTCACGGAGCTGCCTGGTCGGTGCCTGTTTGCTCGGCGCCTGGCAGCTTGTTTTCCACGTAGGCTTCGTCACGGATCTGACGCAGCCAGGTTTGCAGCTCTTCGTCGTATTTGCGGTTACGCAGTACGTTCAGCGCCTGCTGCTCGCGGGCCTGGCTGGTGTTGTCGGTGGCACGACGACCAAGGACTTCCAGTACATGCCAGCCATATTGGGTCTTGAACGGCTTGGACAGTACGCCTTGCGGAGTATCGGCCATTACCTGCTGGAACTCAGGCACCAGGGCTTTCGGGTCGATCCAGTTCAGGTCGCCGCCGTTGAGGGCGGAACCCGGGTCTTCCGAGAAGCTCTTGGCCAGGGTGGCGAAGTCTTCACCGCTTTCGATGCGGTCATAGATCTTCTGGGCCAGTTCCTTGGTTTGGGCCTCGGTGCGGATTTCGCTTGGTTTGACCAGGATATGACGAACATGCACTTCGTCTTTCAGCGAGGTCTCGCCACCGCGACGTTCCAGCAACTTCAGGATGATGAAGCCGCCTGGGGTGCGGGCTGGCTGGGTGATGCCACCCACTTCCATGGCACTCAGTTCACGGTCGAACGGAGGTGGCAGTTGAGCAGCTTTACGCCAGCCCATATCACCACCTTCAAGGGCGTTGTCGCTGCCGGACTGGGCAATGGCCATCTGGGCAAAGTCAGCGCCGGCTTTCAGGCGATCATAGATAGCCTGGGTTTTCGCCGCCGCCGCATTCAGTTGCTCGGAGTTGGCACTGTCCGGCGTCGGAATCAGGATATTGGCCAGGTGCAGTTCTTCGGAAAGCTGCATCTTGCCCAGGTCCGAGGCCAGGAAGTTCTTCACTTCCTGCTCGGATACCTGGACCCGCTCGGCAACGCGACGCTGGCGCACACGGCTGATGATCATTTCGCGGCGGATCTGGTCACGGGCGTCTTCATACGAAAGACCATCGTGGGCCAGGGCCGCGCGGAATTGATCAATGCTCATGTTGTTGCGCTGAGCGATGGTGCCGACCGCCTGGTTCAGTTCTTCGTCCGAAATGCGGATGCCGGAACGCTCGCCGATCTGCAGTTGCAGGTTTTCGACGATCAGGCGTTCCAGTACCTGCTGGTCCAGCACGCTGGTCGGTGGCACGCCACCGCCACGCTTGGCGATGGTTTGCTGCACTTCCTTGACGCGCTGGTCCAGTTGGCTTTGCATGATCACGTCGTTATCGACGATGGCCACTACTTTATCCAGTTGCTGAACCGCAGCGTGAGCCGATACGGTGCCCAGGAACAGCGCGCCCAGCACTAGCGGGCGCAGACAATCAGAAAGCTTGGTCTTCACGTTCACGATAACCTTCAATGCCTTTGTCGAGGAAGCTCTCTACCTTGGCGCCGGTCAGGCCGCCGAGTCCTTTGAGGACGATCTGCAGGAAGAGCCCGTGGTCACCCTTTTCGTTAAGCGGGGCGATCTGGCTGTATTCGTCGTTGGAAACCCAGTAACGGTTGATGACGCGCAGTTTCCAGCAGCAGTTGTCGTACTCGAAACCACCGAAGGCTTCCAGGGTACGGTTGCGAGCGTAGTCATACTGCCAGCGGGTGATCAGGTTCCACTGGGGAATGATCGGCCACATCATCGAGAAGTCGTGTTGTTGGATTTTGTAGTAATCCTTCACGTAGTTCGGATCGCCTGGTTGACCGTAGTCGCCACCGAACTGCCATTTGCCGGTCAACTGGTTGTAGACGACCTGGTCGTTACGATAGCGATAACCGACGTTGATGATCTTGTTCGGGTTGTCTTCCGGCTGGTAGTGAAGCATCGCGCTACCGGAACGAGGGCTGTGCTCCTCGGTGTCCCAGTTGTAGTCGGCAGTGGCGCGCCAGTCGCGGTTGAAGCGGAACTCGTAGTCCAGGGCAACGGGCGATACGTCGGACTGTGCATCGGCACGGTCGGCCGCCAGGATACCAGGCAGTTGTACTTCACGATCCTTGAAGTACAAAGCCTGTCCCACGGATACGCGTTGACGCTCGAAACCGTTTTCTTCGATCCACCGGCTGGTCAAGCCCAGGGACAGCTTGTTCTCGTCGCCGATACGGTCGGAGCCGCTGAAGCGGTTGTCGCGGAACAGTGACGCGTAGCTGAACGAGTATTCGCTGGTGTCGAAGACCGGGATATCGGCCTGGTCCTTGTTCGGCACGTACAGGTAGAACGCGCGCGGCTCGAGGGTCTGGCGATAATCCTTGCCGAACCAGTTGGTGTTGCGATCGAAATACAGGCCGCTGTCGACGCTGGCCACCGGAACCGCACGGTCCTGGGAGCTCTTGAAGGTGCCGCCCGCGTACTGGGTACCGGCTGCCACTGCTGCAGCCTGATCAACAAGGATCTGGTTCTTGCCGATGTTATCCAGGTCCAGGTCGTACTTGGTGTACACGTACTTGAGCTTCGGCGTTACAAAGCCGTAGGTCCAGTTCATCGGGTACTCGACAGCCGGCGCTACGTTCAGGCGCGTGCCATTGGCACGGGTAAGACCGCGGACATAAGTGTCGAGGCGGCGCTCGATGTCCCCGTTCTCATTGCTGAAATTGCCGTTTTCCAGGTCGCGATCAAAGCGTACGGCTTCGGTCTCATAACTGAAGTTCAAGCCACCCGGATGATAAGGCAGGGTACCGTTGAAGGTGATCTGCGGCAGGCGGTTATACGGCGTGACCTGGGAGATCGTTGCCAACTGGTAAGCCTGCAGGTTCAGGCGTGCCTGGAAGGTGTCACCGCGATAAGCCACGGAGCCCTGCTGGTTGACGTAGTCGCGGCTCTCGACACCTTCCTGGTAGGACTTGAGGTCCTGGAAGTAGTAAGGGTCACTGATCGTGGTGTAGTCGACCTGGGTCAGTACACGCGAATCCAGCCCGCCCTTGTGCTGCCAATTGAGCATGTAGCGGGTTTTTTCGTAGTCGGTCTGCTTCTTGCGTTCGTCGTTGTCGTCGTTCAGGTACGCGCCGCCGAACTGGCCTTCGCTGGACTTGGTGAGGTAGCGGAATTCGCCTTCCATCATCATGCCGCGCTTGGTCATGTATTGCGGGTACAACGTGGCGTCGTAGTTTGGCGCCAGGTTGAAGTAGTACGGCGTGACCAGGGTAAAGCCGGTTTCGCCGCCGGTGCTGAAGCTCGGAGGCAGGAAGCCGGACTGACGACGGTCGTCGATCGGGAAGTAGATGTAAGGGGTGTACAGGATCGGAATGTTCTTGATCCGCAGCGTCGCGTTGGTGGCCGTACCGAAACCGGTGGCCGGGTTCAACGTGATGTTGTTGCCCCTGAGCTGCCAGGCATTGCTGTCCGGCTCGCAGGTGGTGTACGTACCGTCCTTGAGGCGGATGATCGCGTTTTCGGCGCGTTTGGCATACAGCGCGTTACCGCGGATACGCGACTTGTGCAGCACGTATTCGGCGTTGTCGATCTGCGCCGCGCCGGTATCCAGTTGAACCTGGGCGTGGTCGCCGACGATCAATGCACCGTTGTCGCGCAGTCGCACGTTACCGTTCAGCTCGCCACGGTTCTCGGCCTGGTACAGGCTGGCTTCTTCCGACTCCAACTGCATGCTGCCCTGGCGCATGACGACGTCACCGGCCAGGGTTGCGACTTGTTGTTCCTGCTCGTAACGAGAGGCCTTGGCACCGATGAAGGTGGGCGCATCGCTCTTGTTCGTCTTGTCGTTCATGCCAGGACGAGTTGGCTCGATGTACGCGCCGCCGCAGTAAGGACCGGTTTCCGCCAGCTGGGCTGCGGTCAACTTTTCGCGAGGCACCCAGTCCAAGTGGCTGTAGTCGGCGCTGCGCGAACGCAGGCCACGGCCCTTGGACTCGGTGACCAGTGCGGTCTTCGGCTCGGCTTCGGCACTGCCGCCAGCGTCGGCCTGCGCCGTGCTGTTGGCCGAGCTGACGGCTGCGCCGTCATGCACCGGGCGCGGTGGCAATGGGGCTGCGGCGGTCTTCGGCGCGCAGTCCCAGGCACCCGAAGCAGAGACTGAGCAGTCATACTGTTCCGCGGCGACCACGAATGAGGTGGCGAAGGGTTGCATCACCAGCAGACTGCCGGTTACCAGCAACGGAAATTTTCTACGAAACGCGGGGGATTTCAATGCCATCTTATTAGTCCGGGCTTCCTGCGTGCCATCTGCCCGCGGTTTGGGCCGCACGCCTCTCGATGGTCTGAAAGTTGGGTAGGAACAGACCATTTCTGGTCTGCTCCCCCCTAAAAACCGTACGTGCGCCTTTCAGCGCATACGGCTCAAGTCTTTACGAAGCCCCCCTTGGGGGAGCCGGTTTGTACACTGTTAGTCCACGAGCGTGAAGCTGCTGGTGGCAAATGGGATGCAATAGTACCCGGTTGTCCAGCGAGTCACCACCGCCTTGTGAGCGATAAATGATGTGGTGGTCGTGCCACCCAGTCTCCCTAGATATTGGGCTTTTGCATAGTACGCACAGTCCTTTTTGGGATTGAAATAGATGAAGAATTTGTTTGCGGTACTTCAATTTCCCGAGCATCCGGGACATCCGCAATGCCTCTCCCATTTCCTCCATAGAGGGATCAAACGGATTAAAATCCCCGCTGATCTTCCTGTGCCTCTCAATCGGCGTGGCCTCTAGGGCGTATAACCGAATTGCCTCTTTGCCTCCTGACTCCGTTATGACCGTGGTGGCGAACACCCAGCTTCGACTTTCATAGGTTTGGAAATACTTCTCCCTTACCCAGTCGAGACTTTTGTTTGGATGCCGCCTTTTCGCCCAACGCCAAAGCGCTTGGAATATTTGGTGGTCCATGCGGCTGTACGCTTTCTTGGCGACCACAGGCTGGTGATACAGCGCCCAGCCTCGCAGTATCGGATTAAGCAGGCGGATCAACTCCTCCTGTTTCACCGCTTTGTTAGTACTGATGACTTCTTTTACCTTCCTATAGAACGCTTTCACGTTCTTTTTGGCAGGTTTGATCAGGAGTTTCCCTCCGTATTTGCGGAAATTCCAACCAAGGAAGTCGAAACCTTCATCTATGTGGACGACGTGGGTTTTCTCAAGCGACAGCTGCAATCCTCGCACCGCGAGAAACCGCTCAACCCAAGGTTTGATCTCATTTTCGAGCATCTCTTTCGAGCTACCGGTAATCACAAAATCATCCGCATATCGCACCACGTTAATTTTCAGCTTCTTCGCCTTCGTCACGCCCAGGTGTTGCTTGAGCTGTGATTCCAGTCCATCCAGCACCAAATTCGCCAAGGTGGGCGAGATAATCCCGCCCTGTGGTGTACCGGCATTCGTTGCCTGTAGCTGGCCTTTGTGAATCACTCCAGCTTTCAACCATTTTCGGAGGATTTCTTTGTCCGTTGGGACATTTTCGATCAGCCAGTCATGGTTGATGTGGTCAAAGCAGCCTTTAATGTCCGCTTCCAAGACCCATTGGGCCGAGGCCTTCTTGGATAGACAAACGAACAGCTGTCCCATCGCATCAGCCGTGGAGCGCTCGATCCGAAAGCCGTAGCTGTTTGGATCGCCGGTGGTTTCAGCGATAGGCGCCAGGGCTAGCAGGTATAGCGCCTGCATGGCTCTGTCCGTCATGGTTGGAATGCCCAGAGGGCGTTCCTTTCCGTTCGGCTTCGGGATAAACACACGCCGTAGCGGCCGTGGTTTATACCCGTGGCGCTTCAACCCATTTGCCGCTTTCCATTTGGCATCAGGTGTATCCCAAAGCACGCGGTCGACTCCCGCCGTGCGCTTGCCCTGGTTTTCAGTGACTCGCCGTATGGCCAAGTATCTGGCCGAACGAGAACGGGTCAACATCCGTTGCAGGGCTTTCACCCGGCGCCAGTTGCCTTCCCGACAAGCCTTCGCAATCCGTATCTGCATCGCCCGTACGTTCCGCTGCACACGACACCAATCGATATCATGCCAATGCTGCGGAGCGCCGGAAGGCGCAGACCCGGCCAGTTGGCTAGGTACTAACATGCTGCCTTCCTCTCAAGTTTCCCCGAGCAGAAGACGTACGCATCCCCTGACGGGAATGGACGCTCCCGTCAGGAGTGGATGAATAAGAAGTCCATTACTGCCGGACTTCGAAGATGATTGAGACAGGTTTACTCAGCGTTCATGCGATAAAAGACCACGCAGAAGTCTGCCCGGTTTCCCGTGGGGTAATGTTCCAACCCCTATCCGCGCCATTACAGCCCGGCGTTCGCTTTTTCTGCGATCCCATACCCGCACAGCCAATAGATCCCCTTGCGGTTCACCTGCCCGAAGGCAGCCATACGGGCTTACCACGTTCCCTGCCTGTCACACGATTGGTTTAGGGTCTGCCTTTTCACCGGAGGCCTTGTAGCGACGTATTCCCACATCCCACAGGAATATCTGGCCCCATACCTTTTGGTCCATGCCTAACAGCAGTTTTGGCATGTTTATCATTACGGCGTTTATCAGCAGTTCACGTACGTTACCCATGCCAACCAGCCTAGCGTCTCGACCCGGTACTGCTCCGAGCGTCTGTACTTTGCCTCACGGCAAAAGCACACCCTGATGGGGACTACATTGTCGGAAAAGCTTCACACCCCACCGTTACCAGTGACGCATGTTTTCCTAGGCTATCGTTGGTCGCACAACGAGTCCGCTGCTATCTCAGAGCAAGATAGTTGGACAATGACAGACAGAGTTTTCGCTCGTGTCTCCGGTTTGATATGAGCGGGGGACTGCAAGGCAGCACGCTCAAAGAGTATTTCCTCCTGTTTAAGGCAGGAGGAATCCCTGCGGGGATTCTTCCCGCATGGGTAGGTCGTGAGACCTATGTGGATGCACTATCTGATTAGGAACATGGCAGTAACCATGACGATGGTTGAAACCAGCGTCATCAAGCCGAAGTTCCAGGTCATTCTGTTCAGAGTATCTGAAATGAATTTCCGCATTTCTACCTGAACTGCAGATACATCTGCTTTTTGAGCCAGACGTTTATGCATAACGACCTCATCAATAGTGAAGTAGGCACTCCCAGTCCGAAAATCGGACCATAGCCGCGCTTCTGAGTGCTAAGCGGCTTTGGGGTTCGCTATTGTCGCCGCAGCGACAACGAGTCCTTCTAAGCAGTGGGACCCCTGGGCTGTTTTGTTTCCCGGATTGGCTACCGGGCTATCGGTTTCCTTGCGGAAAACCCTTGACGATGACGTCTCACCGCCAACCTGGAGACACGCTACGCGTGTCGCACAAGATGCGTGATAATAAAGCATGACCCGCTTGACGGCTAGCGCCGTCGGAGACCCTTGTAATGCCCGAGCAAGATCTACGTTTACAGCAGCTGGAAGTCTGGCTGGATGAGCAGTTGCCGATCCTTTTCAACGCTCAAGGCTGGGGTGCCGTACCCCCGGCCACATTGACCGCGGCCAGCAGCGACGCGAGTTTCAGGCGCTATTTCCGTTGGGAAGGCGGCGGTCGGACTTTCGTGGTAATGGACGCGCCGCCGCCTCAGGAAAACTGCAAGCCTTTCGTCGATATCGCTTATTTGTTGTCGACGTCGGGAATAAATGTTCCAAAAATTTATGCACAAGACTTGCCGCGAGGCTTTCTTTTGCTCAATGACCTGGGCAGAAAAACCTACCTGGACGTGATAAACGACGAAAACGCCGATCAATTGTTTGCCGATGCCATTGACGCCTTGCTGGCTTATCAGCAGTTGCCGATGGACGCACCACTGCCCAGCTATGACGTCGCCTTGCTGCGCCGTGAACTCGAATTGTTTCCCGAATGGTACGTGCGCCGACACTTGGGTCTCGAGCTGGATACCCGGCAGCATGCACTTTGGCAGCGTGTCAGCGATCACTTGATCGACAGCGCCCTGGCGCAACCCAAAGTGCTGGTGCACCGCGACTATATGCCACGCAACCTGATGATCAGCGAGCCTAACCCTGGCGTGCTGGATTTCCAGGACGCGGTGTATGGTCCGGTCACCTACGACATCACCTGCCTGTTCAAGGACGCCTTTCTCAGTTGGCCCCAGGCCCGTGTGCGGGAATGGCAGCGCGACTACTGGGAGCGTGCGGGCCAGGCCGGCATTCCGGTACAACCGGATTTCGAAGACTTCCTGCGCGCCAGCGACCTGATGGGCGTGCAGCGCCACCTCAAGGTTATCGGCATCTTTGCGCGCATCTGCCATCGCGACGGCAAGCCACGCTACCTGGCCGACGTACCGCGCTTCTTTGCTTATATAGAGGCGGTGCTGGACGATCGCCCGGAGTTGAGCGAACTGGCTGAGTTACTGACCAGCCTGCGCCAGCCCGCAGAGGCCGGCGTATGAAGGCCATGATCCTGGCCGCCGGCAAAGGCGAGCGGATGCGTCCGCTCACCTTGCACACCCCCAAGCCGCTGGTACAGGCCGGCGGCAAGCGCCTGATCGAGTACCATCTGGAGGCGCTGGCCAAGGCCGGCTTTACCGATGTGGTGATCAACCATGCCTGGCTCGGCCAGCAGATCGAGCGCTACCTGGGGGATGGCGCGCAGTTCGGCTTGCGTATCCGCTACTCCCCGGAGGGCGAACCGCTGGAAACCGGCGGCGGGATTTTCCAGGCGCTGCCGTTGCTGGGGGATGAGCCATTCCTGGTGGTCAACGGCGATATCTGGACCGACTACGACTTCACCCGACTCAAGCAGCCGCTTAAGGGCCTGGCTCATCTGGTGATGGTCGACAACCCGGCACATCACCCCTCGGGCGGTGATTTCTACCTTGATCAGGGCTTGCTTCATGATGCGGCGCCCGGTGCCGATAACCTGACCTTCAGTGGCATTTCAGTGCTCGACCCCCGGCTGTTCGAGGGTTGCAACGCCGGTGCCTTCAAGCTGGCGCCGCTGCTGCGTGCGGCCATGGCGAAAGGTTTGGTAACGGGGGAACACATGGCGGGACGCTGGATTGATGTCGGCACGCTGGAGCGCCTGGCGCACGTCGAAACCCTGCTGACAGCGGGGCAGTAGCATGTTGTGGCCAGGGACGCTGATCGGCGCCGGGGCTGGCTTTGCCATTGCCAGTATTCCGGGGGCCTTGTTGGGTGCGCTGTTGGGGCAGGCGCTGGATCGCCGCCTGCAACTGCACAGTTGGGCACAGTTGCGCGAGCGCTTGGGCGGGCGTCCGGCGTTACGCAATGACGAGTTATTGTTTGTGTTGCTCGGGCGCCTGGCCAAAAGCAACGGGCGTGTGGTGGACGGGCATATCCAGCAGGCGCGGCAGGAAATGCGCTCACTGGACATGACCGAATCGGCCCAGCGCCGCGCGATTGCGGCGTTCAACCGCGGCAAATCCGGTTCCGACCGGGTACGCCGCTACCTGCGTGTGCTCAAGGCCCAGCCCCATGCGGCGGAAGGGGTGTTGCGGGCGTGCTGGCGGATGGTCTGGGCGGACGGCAAGGCGGATGCCGCCGAGCGCGACTTGATCGACCTGTGGGGGAAGTGGTTGGGCTGGACACCGCAACAGCTCCAGGCGCTGGCGGCCGACTACACACCTGAGCGCAAGCCGCTGGTCAATCGTGGCACGACCTACCAGGAAGCGTTGCGCTTGCTCGGCGTGACAGCTACCACCGAGCCGTCGGTCATCAAGCGTGCCTATCGCCGCCTGCTGAGCCGTCACCACCCGGACAAGGTGGCCGGCAGTGGCGCCAGCCCTGCGCAAGTGCGTGAGGCGACCGAGCGCACCCGTGAATTGCACAATGCCTATTCGTTGATTCGCGAGCGCCGGGATTTTCGTTAGAGGCCACTATTTCACGGATAACCACATTGGTTCTGTGCTGATCCTCAGTCGGCGCTGGCCTGCGTGCTCAACCAGCCGCGAACCCGGCGATACAACTGTTCCTGCTCGGCGGCGCTGTTGCCGGGCAGGGTCTTCAATGACACCTGCTTATAGCCGTCATTTTTCAAGCGCTTCGCAGCCTGGGCGCGTGCCAGGGCGTTATTGCGTGCTTGAGCGTTGTCTTGATAGAAGACGTCGGCCGTCGGCAGCTTCAGCGCCGGCGCCAGTTGCTGCACGTCGGGATGACGCCCGGCAGGCGTCTGGGCGGCAACCATCACGAGCTTCTGCACCTGGGAGGGTTGTTTTTCAGTCAGGTAACGCGCCGCCCACCAGGCGCCAGTGCCATGGCCCACCAGCACCACCGTGCGTGCGCTCTGGGTCTGGGCAAAAGCCACGGCGGCATCGATGCGCGCAAAGATGCGCGAGGCGTCGGTCTTGTCCTGTTCGTCTGCACCCGGGACCACCGCCGGGTCGGTGCCTTCCGCCTCGGCGCTGGCGGCTTGCTCGATCGGCTTGTCGGCGGTGCTCGCGTCTTTACTGCTGGTGTCGACGGTGGCGTTGGGGGCTTCCATGACGCGCGGTGGCAGGGTGTCCATGCTCACGTCCGGTAACGACAGGCTGAGGCTGCCCCAATTGGCATCCGGCAATTTACGTCGCAACGGGCCGATTGCTTGCGGCCAGTCAGCATTTTCGCCGGCGCCCGGTACGATAATCACCACGCCTTCGGGTTCGGCGCTGTTGGCCGGTTTCCACAGGGCAAGGAATGAATCACTGCCGGCCTGCAACTGTTGCTGTTCCTGCTGCGGGATTTTGCGTTCCAGGGCGCTGGCCTCTTCCTGGCTACGCTCGGGCAGGGGTTGGCGTTCGACGGGTTTTTCGGCAGCCGGTGCCGGTGCGTCTTCAGCCTGCACAGAAAAGGCACTGGTAAACAGCAGTGACAGGCACAATGCTGGCAGTGCCGAACGGTTTCGATAGGACATCGTTGATTTCCGGCCAGAAGTGATTCCAGCAGCCTAATGGGTTGGTCAGTATTTGTCAGTGATGTGAGACGTGGATCATGGGTTTTCGCTGTCTGCTGGTTATCGGCTGTTTGTGCCTTGCCTTGATGGCAAACGCTTCCCCCGCGCCCGCCACACCGCAGGCGCAGCTGAATGCGCCGCAGCGCGAATGGCTGGCCCGGCACCCTGAGCTGCGGGTGGGCGTGGTCTTGCAGGCGCCTTACGCGCAATACGACCGACGCCTGCAGCGCTTGTCCGGGGCGAATGTCGAGTTGATGCAGTGGCTGGCCAAGGCACTGAATATCGAGCTGACCTGGCGCAACTTCCCTGATCAGGAGCAGTTGGAGGCGGCCGTACGCGACGACGAGGTGGACATTGCCCCTGGCCTGCAGCAAACCCCGGCCGGTTTGCGCCTGTGGCAGTTCACCGACCCGTATATGCGTGTGCCTCAACACATTGTCGGCATCCGCGAGGGTGGTGGTGCCGTGGAGTTGGAGAAGCTCGACGATCAATCCCGTGTTGCCGTGCGCATGCCCAGTGCTGTGGCCGATTACCTGCGTAGTACCTATCCCGGCCTCAACCTGCAAGGCGTGCCCATGGAGCGCCAGGCCTTGCAGTTGTTGGTCAGCCAGCAGGCGCGTTATGCCGTGGTGGATGAAGCGCAATTAAGCCGCTTGTCTGCAGAGGCGGAGTTCAGCGGGCTGGCGGTGGTCGGGGACATCGGCCTGCCGCAATTGCTGCGGGTCGCCACGCGGCGGGACTGGCCGGAACTGGCCGGCATCATGGAAAGTGCCCTGAGCGCGATCCCGGCCCGCGACCTGGATCAACTGCACAGTCGCTGGCTGCAACCCAAATACCCACGTTTATCCGAATCCAAAGGCCTTTGGCAGAACCTCAGCCTGCTGCTCGGCCTGTTGCTGCTCGCCAGCCTGGCCGTGGTGTTCTGGCAGCGCCGCCAGCAACGCGTGCTGGAGCACGACCTGCTGGCCGCCCGCGAAGAAAGCGCCGCCCGTGCCGCCGGTGCCGAAGCGTTGCGCTTGACGCAGTTTTCCATCGACCAGAGCACCGTCGGCATCCTCTGGGTCAACTGGGACAGCCACGTGCGCTACGCCAATCGTGCGGCCGAGAGCATGCTGGGTTACGAGCCCGGTGCACTGATCGAACGGCCGCTGGTCGACCTCGACCCGACCCTGGATATGGACCGCTGGCTCAACCTGTGGAAGCGCGCACGGGCCAGCGAAGAGGGGCCGCAGAACTTCGCCACCGATTGTTTGCGCGCCGATGGCAGCATCCTGCCGGCCAACGTGTCCTTGAGCTTTCTGCGATTTGCCGAGGCGGAATACCTGGTTGTCTACCTGAACGATGTCACCGAACTGCGCCGCACCCTGGCCGCCTTGATGCAGAGTGAAGCGCAACTGCGCGAGTTGTCCGCCCACCTGGAAACCGTGCGCGAAGAAGAAAAGGCCCGCATCGCCCGGGAAGTGCACGACGAACTCGGGCAAATGCTCACGGTGCTCAAGCTGGAAACCTCCATGTGCGAGCTGTCCTACGCGCAACTGGATCCTGGCCTGCATGAGCGCTTGAACAGCATGAAGCGCCTGATCGCCCAACTGTTCCAGTTGGTGCGGGACGTGGCGACGGCGCTGCGCCCGCCGATTCTCGATGCCGGGATTGCCTCGGCCATCGAATGGCAGGCGCGGCGTTTCGAAGCGCGCACGCAGATTCCCTGCCTGGTGCAAGTGCCGGATAACCTGCCGGCCTTGAGCGATGCCAAGGCCATCGGCCTGTTCCGTATCCTGCAAGAGGCGCTGACCAATGTGATGCGCCATGCCCAGGCGCATACTGTCGAACTGACCCTGGCGGTGGAAGGCACCGATCTGCGACTGACCATCAGCGACGATGGCGTCGGTTTCGTCCAGGCCCAGGGGCGCCCGGTGTCGTTTGGCCTGGTGGGGATGCGCGAGCGGGTGCTGATCATGGGCGGGCAACTGAGCCTGGACAGTCAATTGGGCGAGGGCACCACCCTGAGTGTCACGGTGCCTTTGGATGCATAACGATAAGAGGAAGCCCTTGTGATCCGTGTACTGGTAGCCGAAGACCACACCATCGTTCGTGAAGGCATCAAGCAATTGATCGGCCTGGCCAAGGACCTGCTGGTGGTGGGGGAGGCGAGTAATGGCGAGCAGTTGCTCGAGACCTTGCGCCATGTGCCTTGCGAGGTGGTGTTGCTGGACATCTCGATGCCAGGCGTGAATGGCCTGGAAGCGATTGCGCGCATTCGTGCGCTGAGCAATCCGCCGGCGATCCTGGTGCTGTCGATGCACGATGAGGCGCAAATGGCCGCTCGCGCCCTCAAGGTGGGTGCTGCGGGTTACGCCACCAAGGACAGCGACCCGGCGCTGCTGCTGATGGCGATTCGCAAGGTCGCGGCCGGCGGGCGCTACATCGACCCGGACCTGGCGGACCGCATGGTCTTCGAGGTCGGCCTGACTGACTCGAGGCCCTTGCATTCGCTGCTGTCCGAGCGTGAATTCTCAGTGTTCGAGCGCCTGGCCCAGGGCGCCAATGTCAATGACATCGCCCAGCAACTGGCGTTGAGCAGCAAGACCATCAGCACTCACAAGGCACGGCTGATGCAAAAGCTGAATATCACCTCCCTGGCCGAGCTGGTGAAGTACGCCATGGAGCACAAGCTCCTCTAACCACATATCCAATAACGACAACCCCAAAACACCGCCGAACCCATTCTTGCCGCTTGCAGCTCGCCTCTTGCCGCTGCCCTGTCCCATCCCCGCCATCCGTGTAGGGCGATCCCTACCCCAAACCTTCCATCCGGCTGATGCCATTCTCTCCTGGCCCCCGATTTCCGGGGTCTCGCGCCTGGACTACGCTTGTGCCACAGCAGTCCAAAACACAAAGGTGCGGGTATGAGCGAGGTGGATTCAAATGATGTGCTGGTCAGCTTTCGTGGCGTGCAGAAGAGCTACGACGGCGAGAACCTGATCGTCAAAGACCTCAACCTGGAGATTCGCAAGGGCGAGTTCCTCACCCTGCTCGGGCCTTCCGGTTCGGGCAAGACCACCAGCCTGATGATGCTGGCCGGCTTCGAAACGCCGACCGCCGGCGAAATCCAGCTGGCCGGGCGCTCGATCAACAACGTGCCGCCGCACAAGCGCGACATTGGCATGGTGTTCCAGAACTACGCGCTGTTCCCGCACATGACCGTTGCGGAGAACCTCGCGTTCCCGCTGTCGGTGCGGGGCTTGAGCAAGACCGATATCAGCGAGCGGGTCAAACGCGTGCTGAGCATGGTCCAGCTCGATGCCTTTGCCCAGCGTTACCCGGCGCAACTGTCCGGCGGCCAGCAACAGCGTGTGGCCTTGGCCCGGGCGTTGGTGTTTGAACCGCAACTGGTGTTGATGGACGAACCCCTCGGTGCCCTCGACAAGCAACTGCGCGAACACATGCAGATGGAGATCAAGCACCTGCACCAGCGCCTCGGCGTGACCGTGGTGTACGTGACCCACGACCAGGGCGAAGCCTTGACCATGTCCGACCGCGTGGCGGTGTTCCACCAGGGCGAGATCCAGCAGATCGCTGCGCCACGCACCTTGTATGAAGAGCCGAAGAACACCTTCGTCGCCAACTTCATCGGTGAAAACAACCGCCTCAATGGTCGCCTGCACAGCCATACCGGCGAGCGTTGCGTGGTGGAGCTGGCGCGCGGCGAGAAGGTCGAGGCGCTGGCGGTGAACGTCGGCCAGATCGGCGGTCCGGTGACCCTGTCGGTGCGCCCTGAGCGTGTCAGCCTCAATGGCTCCAGCGAAAGCTGCGTCAACCGTTTCTCCGGGCGGGTGGCGGAATTCATCTACCTGGGCGACCACGTGCGCGTGCGCCTGGAAGTCTGCGGCAAGGCCGATTTTTTTGTGAAACAACCGATCGCCGAGCTGGACCCGGCGTTGGCGGTCGGCGACGTGGTACCGATTGGCTGGCAAGTCGAGCACGTTCGCGCACTCGACCCACTTCTAGAGGCGAATTGATCGCCCCATGGCTTCACCAACCCTGCACGTGGAGAGAACAACAATGTTGAGATCCCTGAAATATTCCGTCCTGGCCCTGAGCTTGATGGGCGCGACACAGGCCATGGCTGGCCCGGACCTGACCGTCGTGTCCTTTGGCGGTGCGAACAAGGCTGCACAGGTCAAGGCTTTCTATGCGCCTTGGGAAAGCGCGGGCAACGGCAAGATCGTCGCCGGCGAGTACAACGGTGAGATGGCCAAGGTGAAAGCCATGGTCGACACCAAGAGCGTGTCCTGGGACCTGGTGGAGGTGGAGTCGCCGGAGTTGTCCCGTGGCTGTGACGAAGACATGTTCGAGCCGCTGGACCCGAAACTGTTTGGCAACAGCGCCGACTACGTGAAGGGCGCGATCCAGCCGTGCGGCGTGGGCTTCTTCGTATGGTCGACCGTTCTGGCCTACAACGCGGACAAACTGGCTTCTGCGCCAACCAGTTGGGCGGATTTCTGGGACACCAAGAAATTCCCGGGCAAGCGCGGCCTGCGCAAGGGCGCCAAGTACACCCTGGAATTCGCCTTGATGGCCGACGGTGTTGCACCGAAGGACGTGTACAAAGTGCTGGCCGGCAAAGATGGCCAGGACCGTGCGTTCAAGAAACTCGACGAACTCAAGCCGTCGATCCAGTGGTGGGAAGCCGGCGCACAACCGCCGCAATACCTGGCCTCGGGTGACGTGGTGATGAGCTCGGCCTACAACGGCCGCATCGCCGCGGTGCAAAAAGAAAGCAACCTGAAAGTGGTGTGGAACGGCGGCATCTACGACTTCGACGCTTGGGCCATCCCTAAAGGCCTGTCCAAGGAGCGTGCCGAAGCGGCGAAGAAATTCATCGCCTTCTCGGTGCAGCCGCAGCAGCAGAAGACCTACTCGGAAAACATCGCCTACGGCCCGGCCAACACCCAAGCCGTACCGTTGCTGGCCAAGGACATCCTCAAGGATATGCCGACTACGCCGGAAAACATCGCCAACCAGGTGCAGATCGACGTGAGCTTCTGGGCGGATAACGGTGAACAGCTCGAGCAGCGCTTCAACTCCTGGGCTGCTAAATAACACCGCCTAACCCTTGTGGGAGGGGGCTTGCTCCCGATGACGGTGTGTCAGGCGACACATGTGCTGACTGACCCACCGTCATCGGGAGCAAGCCCCCTCCCACAGGTTATTGCATTCATTTTCTGAATCGGAGTTTGCCATGGATATCGCCATTCCTGGCCCCACCCTCAAGCAGCGCCTGGCGCGTGCCGAGCGGCTCAATCGCTGGAAGGCCCAGGCCTTGATTGCGCCGCTGGTGCTGTTTTTGCTGCTGGTGTTCCTGGTGCCGATTGTTGCGCTGCTGTTTAAAAGCGTCGGCAACCCGGAAGTGGTGGGCGGTCTGCCGCGTACCGTAGTGGCGGTGACGGCCTGGGACGGTCGTGGTCTGCCGGGTGAGCCGGTGTACCAGGCCCTCAGTGAGGACTTGGGCGAGGCACGCAAAAACCAGACCCTGGGCGACCTGTCCAAACGCTTGAACATGGAACTGGCCGGCTATCGCAGCCTGCTGACCAAAACCGCGCGGGCGCTGCCGTTTACCGAAGCGCCTGGCTCTTATAAAGAAGCGCTGGAAAACCTCGACGAACGCTGGGGCGACCCGGCGTACTGGCAGGCGATCCGGCGTAATACCAGCAGCCTGACACCGTTTTACCTGCTGGCGGCCGTCGATCATCGCATCGACGACCTTGGCGAAGTGGCCCCGGCCACCCCGGACCAGGCGATCTACTTGGACATCTTCGCGCGCACCTTCTGGATGGGCCTGGTGATCACCGCCATCTGCCTGCTGCTGGCTTATCCGCTGGCGTATTTGCTGGCCAACCTGCCGGCGCGCAAAAGCAACCTGCTGATGATTCTGGTGTTGCTGCCGTTCTGGACCTCGATCCTGGTGCGGGTGGCGGCATGGATCGTGTTGCTGCAATCCGGCGGGCTGATCAACAGTGCGCTGATGGGCATGGGCCTGATCGACAAACCCCTGGAGCTGGTGTTCAACCGCACCGGGGTCTACATCTCCATGGTGCATATCCTGCTGCCGTTCATGATTTTGCCGATCTACAGCGTGATGAAAGGCATCTCGCCCACCTACATGCGTGCGGCGATCTCCCTGGGCTGTCACCCGTTCGCCAGCTTCTGGCGCGTGTACTTCCCACAGACGTATGCCGGTGTCGGCGCCGGCTGCCTGCTGGTGTTCATCCTGGCGATTGGTTACTACATCACCCCGGCACTGCTGGGCAGCCCGAACGACCAGATGGTCAGCTACTTCGTGGCCTTCTACACCAACACCAGCATCAACTGGGGCATGGCGACGGCGTTGGGCGGCTTGCTGCTGCTGGCGACCGTGGTGCTGTACCTGATCTACAACCGGCTGGTGGGCGCCAGCCGCCTGCGCCTGAGCTGAGGAGACCTTGCGATGCTGAGCCCTTATATGTCACCGGTGGAACGGGTGTGGTTCTACAGCTTGCGGATCCTCTGCGGCTTGATCCTGTTGTTCCTGATCTTGCCTGTGCTGGTGATCATCCCGCTGTCGTTCAACAGCGGCAGTTTCCTGGTGTATCCGCTGCAAGGCTTCTCGCTGCATTGGTACCAGGATTTCTTCGCCTCGGCGGAATGGATGCGTGCGCTGAAGAACAGCATCATTGTGGCCCCGGCCGCCACGGTATTGGCCATGGTGTTCGGCACCCTGGCGGCGATCGGCCTGACCCGTGGGAATTTCCCCGGCAAGGCGTTGGTGATGGCCCTGGTGATTTCGCCGATGGTGGTGCCGGTGGTGATTATCGGTGTGGCCAGCTACCTGTTTTTTGCGCCACTGGGCCTGGGCAACAGTTTCTTCTCGCTGATCGTGGTGCATGCGGTGCTTGGGGTGCCGTTTGTGATCATCACCGTGTCGGCGACCTTGCAGGGTTTCAACCATAACCTGGTACGGGCCGCGGCCAGCCTGGGTGCCTCGCCTTTGACGGCGTTTCGCCGGGTAACCTTGCCGTTGATTGCACCGGGGGTGATCTCCGGCGCGCTGTTTGCCTTCGCGACCTCGTTCGATGAGGTGGTGGTGACCCTGTTTCTCGCCGGCCCCGAGCAAGCGACCCTGCCGCGCCAGATGTTCAGCGGCATCCGCGAAAACCTCAGCCCGACGATTGCGGCGGCGGCGACCTTGCTGATTGCCTTCTCGGTGTTGCTGTTGCTGACCCTGGAGTGGCTGCGTGGGCGTAGCGAGAAACTGCGCACGGCCCAGGTCTAAAGCCCACACAGCCCCCTCCCACAGGGGGGCTGTGACCATTCAGCGCCTGAATGGAAGACAACCCGATCCAGTCAGCTACTCTTGTGCCAGCCCATCACCGATAAGAGGCCGCGCACATGAATACTTCCTCATTCAAGATCGCCCACAAACTGCTGACTGGCGCTGGCGCCATTGAGCAACTCGCCGCCGAGCTGACGCGCCTGGATGTGGATAACCCGTTGATTGTCACCGACGCGGCGCTGGTCAAGTCAGGCACGGTGGCGCTGGCACTTGAGCATCTGGGCGAGCGCTCTTATGAGATCTTTGATCGCGTGCTGCCCGACCCGGAAATCTCCATCGTCGAAGACTGCATGCAGGCGTACCGCGACGGTGGCCACGACGGCCTGATCGGCCTGGGCGGCGGCAGTGCCATCGATATTGCCAAGAGCGTTGCCGCCTATGCCGGTTACCACGGCGCCCTGGCGGACTTATTTGGCGTCGACCAGGTGCCGCGCAAGGGCCCGCCGCTGATCGCCATCCCGACCACGGCCGGCACCGGCTCGGAAGTGACCAATGTGGCGATCCTCTCCGACAAGGTCGCGCAGTTGAAGAAGGGCATCGTCAGCGACTACCTGCTGCCGGACGTCGCGCTGATCAGCCCGCAAATGACCCTGACCTGCCCGCGCAGTGTCACCGCCGCCAGTGGCGTGGATGCGCTGGTGCATGCCATTGAGTCCTACCTTTCCCTGAATGCCTCGCCGATCACGGATGCCTTGGCCATCGGTGCGATCAAGCTGATCGCCAAGGCGCTGCCCAAGGCCTACGCCAACCCGGCCAACCTGCAGGCCCGCGACGATATGGCCACCGCCAGCCTGATGGCCGGCATGGCCTTCGGTAATGCCGGGGTGGGCGCAGTGCATGCGTTGGCCTACCCGCTGGGCGGGCGGTTCAATATCGCCCATGGCGTCAGCAATGCGCTGTTGCTGCCCTATGTGATGCACTGGAACAAACTGGCCTGTGTCGAGCGCATGCAGGACATTGCCCAGGCCATGGGCGTGAATGTCAGCGGCCTGAGCGTCAACGATGCCGCCGACCAGGCCGTCGAAGCGATGACAAGATTGTGTGCCGCCGTGGAGATTCCTTCCGGCCTGCGCAGTTTCGGGGTTCCCGAGGACGCCATCCCGGCCATGGCCACGGAAGCGGCGGGTATCGAGCGCCTGATGCGTAACAACCCGCGCAAGCTCAGCGCGGCCGATATCGAGAAAATCTATCGGGCGGCGTACTAGCCGTTGAGTTAGGTCACGGTGCGCAGGGCAAAGCATGAGGTATACAATGCGCGCCATCGTGATTTAGCTCAAAAAAGGTGCGTCATGCAGCCCTTCGTTATTGCTCCATCGATTCTCTCCGCCGATTTCGCCCGCCTGGGTGAGGAAGTGGACAAGGTGTTGGCCGCCGGTGCCGACTTCGTGCACTTCGATGTCATGGACAACCACTACGTGCCCAACCTGACCATCGGTCCGATGGTCTGTGCGGCGCTGCGCAAGTACGGCATCACCGCGCCGATCGATGCGCACCTGATGGTCAGCCCGGTGGATCGCATCATCGGTGACTTCGTTGACGCCGGCGCGACCTATATCACCTTCCACCCGGAAGCCTCTCTGCACGTCGACCGCACCTTGCAACTGATCCGCGAGGGCGGTTGCAAAGCCGGCCTGGTGTTCAACCCGGCCACCCCGCTGGACGTGCTCAAGTACGTGATGGACAAGGTCGACATGGTGCTGCTGATGAGCGTCAACCCGGGCTTCGGCGGGCAGAAGTTCATCCCCGGTACCCTCGACAAGCTGCGCGAAGCCCGTGCGCTGATCGATGCGTCGGGCCGCGACATCCGCCTGGAAATCGACGGTGGGGTCAACGTCAACAATATCCGTGAAATCGCGGCCGCCGGCGCCGACACCTTCGTGGCCGGCTCGGCGATCTTCAACGCCCCGGACTATCAGGAAGTCATCGCCAAGATGCGCGCCGAACTGGCGCTGGCGCGTTCATGAGCGGCTTTGAGCAGCTGTTCCCCGGCAAACTGCCACGGCTGGTGATGTTCGATCTGGACGGTACCTTGATCGACTCGGTGCCAGACCTGGCGGCGGCTGTGGACGAAATGCTGCTCAAGCTGGGGCGCAAGCCGGCGGGGCTTGCGTCGGTACGCGAGTGGGTCGGCAATGGCGCACCGATGCTGGTGCGCCGGGCCCTGGCCAATCACATCGATGCCGAAGGTGTCGATGAGGTTGAGGCCGAGCACGCCCTGGAACTGTTCAACGCAGCCTATGAACGCAGCCACGAACTGACCGTGGTCTACCCCGGCGTACGCGACACCCTCAAATGGCTGAGCAAGCAGGGCGTGGAAATGGCCCTGATCACCAACAAGCCGGAGCGCTTTGTCGCGCCGCTGTTGGACCAGATGAAAATTGGCCGTTATTTCCGCTGGATCATTGGTGGCGATACCTTGCCGCAGAAGAAACCCGACCCGGCGGCGCTGTTTTTCGTGATGAAAATGGCCAATATTCCGGCGTCCCAGTCGCTGTTTGTCGGCGATTCACGCAGTGACGTGCTGGCGGCGAAAGCGGCCGGCGTGCAGTGCGTGGCCCTGAGTTACGGCTACAACCATGGTCGTCCGATCGCCGAAGAGTCGCCGTCGCTGGTGATTGATGATCTGAGACTGCTAATCCCCGGTTGCTTGGGAGCTGGCGCTGAGATAACGTTGCCCGACATCGATCCGTCCCCTTCTGGAAATTCCATCGTGGTGGTCACTCGCAAACTCTGGATGAAAGTCATCAAGGCCCTGGCCCGCTGGCGTTGGCGCGCCTGACTGATCCTGGCCGCGCCATGCGGCACGTTTGCATACCTGACTGTTAGACCCTCACGCCACGAGGCACCTCATGATCCGCGAAGAATTCCTGCGTTTGGCCGCTGCCGGCTATAACCGTATCCCCCTGGCCTGCGAAACCCTGGCCGACTTCGACACGCCACTGTCGATCTACCTGAAGCTGGCCGACCAGCCCAACTCCTACCTGCTGGAGTCGGTACAGGGCGGCGAGAAATGGGGCCGTTACTCGATCATCGGCCTGCCATGCCGCACTGTGCTGCGGGTGCACGACCATCATGTGAGCATCACCCATGATGGTGTCGAGATCGAAAGTCATGAGGTCGAAGACCCGCTGGCCTTCGTCGAAGCCTTCAAGGCGCGCTACAACGTGCCGACCATCCCTGGCCTGCCGCGCTTCAACGGCGGCCTGGTGGGGTACTTCGGCTATGACTGCGTGCGCTATGTGGAAAAACGCCTGGGCAAATGCCCGAACCCGGACCCGCTGGGCGTGCCGGACATTCTGCTGATGGTCTCCGACGCGGTGGTGGTGTTCGACAACCTCGCCGGCAAGATGCACGCGATCGTGCTCGCCGACCCGTCCCAGGCCGACGCCTTCGAGCAAGGCCAGGCCAGCCTCGAAGCGCTGCTGGAAAAGCTGCGCCAGCCGATCACCCCGCGTCGCGGCCTGGACCTCAGCCGTCCGCCGGCGGCTGATCCGGTGTTCCGCTCCAGCTTTACCCAGGATGACTATGAGCGCGCGGTCGATACCATCAAGGAATACATCCTCGCCGGTGACTGCATGCAGGTGGTGCCGTCGCAACGCATGTCCATCGACTTCAAGGCGGCGCCCATCGACCTGTACCGGGCGCTGCGCTGCTTCAACCCGACGCCGTACATGTACTTCTTCAACTTTGGCGACTTCCACGTAGTGGGCAGCTCGCCGGAGGTGCTGGTGCGTGTCGAGGACAACCTGATCACCGTGCGCCCGATTGCCGGCACACGCCCGCGTGGCGCGACCGAAGAAGCGGATCTGGCGCTCGAAGAAGACCTGCTCAGCGACGACAAGGAAATCGCCGAACACCTGATGCTGATCGACCTGGGTCGTAACGACACCGGGCGTGTCTCGGAAATCGGCTCGGTGAAGTTGACCGAGAAGATGGTCATTGAGCGTTATTCCAACGTGATGCACATCGTGTCCAACGTCACCGGCGAGTTAAAAGCCGGGCTGACTGCGATGGACGCGTTGCGGGCGATTCTGCCGGCGGGCACCTTGTCGGGGGCGCCGAAGATCCGCGCGATGGAAATCATCGACGAACTGGAACCGGTCAAGCGCGGTGTCTATGGCGGCGCCGTGGGGTATTTCGCCTGGAACGGCAACATGGACACCGCCATTGCGATTCGCACGGCGGTGATCAAGGACGGGGAGCTGCACGTGCAGGCCGGTGGCGGGATTGTCGCCGACTCGGTGCCGGCCCTCGAATGGGAAGAAACCCTGAACAAGCGCCGCGCGATGTTCCGCGCTGTAGCGCTGGCTGAACAGACCCCCAATTCTTGAGGTTTCCCCCATGTTGCTGATGATTGATAACTACGATTCCTTTACCTACAACGTTGTGCAGTACCTGGGGGAGCTGGGCGCCGAGGTCAAGGTGGTTCGCAATGACGAACTGACCGTGGCCGAAATCGCTGCCCTGAACCCGGAGCGCATCGTGGTTTCTCCGGGCCCCTGCACGCCGACCGAGGCGGGTGTCTCCCTCGAGGCCATCAAGTACTTCGCCGGCAAGCTGCCGATCCTGGGCGTTTGCCTGGGCCATCAATCCATCGGCCAGGCCTTTGGCGGTGATGTGGTGCGCGCGCGCCAGGTGATGCACGGCAAGACCAGCCCGGTATTCCATAAAGACCTGGGCGTATTCCAGGCACTCAACAACCCGGTGACCGTGACCCGCTACCACTCGCTGGTGGTCAAGCGCGAAACCCTGCCGGAATGCCTGGAGCTGACCGCCTGGACCCAGCTGGAAGACGGCTCCGTCGACGAGATCATGGGCCTGCGTCACAAGACACTGAATATCGAAGGGGTGCAGTTTCATCCTGAATCGATCCTGACCGAGCAGGGCTACGAGCTGTTCGCCAACTTTCTCAAGCAGAGCGGCGGCACGCGCTAAGGACTTTCCATGGATATCAAGACTGCCCTGAGCCGTATCGTCGGCCATCTGGACCTGAGCACCGCTGAAATGAGCGATGTGATGCGCGAAATCATGACCGGTCAATGCACCGATGCGCAGATTGGCGCCTTCATGATGGCGATGCGCATGAAGAGCGAAAGCATCGACGAGATCGTCGGCGCTGTATCGGTGATGCGTGAGCTGGCGGACAAGGTCGAGCTCAAGACCCTCGACGGCGTGGTCGACGTGGTCGGCACCGGCGGTGACGGTGCGAACATCTTCAACGTGTCGACGGCCTCTTCCTTTGTGGTGGCGGCGGCGGGTTGCACCGTGGCCAAGCACGGTAACCGCGCGGTGTCCGGCAAGAGCGGCAGTGCCGACCTGCTGGAAGCGGCCGGCATCTACCTGAACCTCACGCCGGTACAAGTGGCGCGCTGCATCGACAACGTCGGCATCGGCTTTATGTTTGCCCAGTCCCATCATGGTGCAATGAAGCACGCCGCCGGCCCACGCAAAGACCTGGGCCTGCGTACCCTGTTCAACATGCTCGGCCCGCTTACGAATCCGGCCGGTGTGAAGCACCAAGTGGTGGGCGTGTTCAGCCAGGCACTGTGCCGGCCATTGGCTGAAGTGCTGCAACGCATGGGCAGCAAGCATGTGCTGGTGGTGCACTCCAAAGACGGCCTGGACGAGTTCAGCCTGGCCGCGCCAACGTTTGTGGCGGAGCTGAAGGATGACCAAATCACCGAATACTGGGTCGAACCGGAAGACTTGGGCATGAAGAGCCAGAGCCTGCACGGCCTGGCGGTGGAAAGCCCGGCGGCGTCCCTGGAGCTGATTCGCGATGCCCTGGGGCGTCGTAAGACCGAGAACGGTCAAAAAGCTGCGGAAATGATTGTTCTGAATGCTGGCGCGGCACTTTACGCAGCCGATCATGCCTATAGTCTTAAGGAAGGTGTCGAATTGGCCCACGATGCGCTGCACACCGGTCTGGCTCGTGAAAAGCTCGAAGAGCTGGGAGCATTCACCGCTGTATTCAAGATGGAGAATGAAGGATGAGTGTGCCGACCGTTCTGGAAAAAATCCTGGCCCGCAAGGCTGAAGAAGTCGCCGAACGCCGTTCCCGTGTGAGCCTGGCCGAGTTGGAGGCCCAAGCGAAAGCCGCTGATGCGCCACGTGGATTTGCCAAGGCACTGATTGCCCAGGCCAAGCTCAAGCAGCCGGCCGTGATCGCCGAGATCAAGAAAGCTTCGCCGAGCAAGGGCGTGATTCGCGAAAACTTTGTACCGGCGGAAATCGCCGTCAGCTACGAGAAGGGTGGGGCGACTTGCCTGTCGGTACTCACTGACATCGATTTTTTCCAGGGTTCCGACCTGTTCCTGCAGCAGGCCCGCGCGGCCTGCAAGTTGCCGGTGATCCGCAAGGATTTCATGGTCGATCCGTACCAGATCGTTGAAGCCCGTGCCTTGGGCGCCGACTGTGTGTTGTTGATCGTCTCCGCATTGGATGACGTGAAGATGGCCGAGCTGGCGGCCGTGGCCAAAAGCGTTGGCCTGGATGTGCTGGTGGAAGTGCACGACGGCGATGAGCTGGAGCGCGCGCTGAAAACCCTCGACACACCGCTGGTGGGGGTCAACAACCGTAACCTGCACACCTTCGAAGTCAGCCTGGAAAACACCCTCGACCTGCTGCCGCGTATTCCGCGCGATCGCCTGGTGATTACCGAAAGTGGCATCGTCAACCGTGCCGATGTGGAGCTGATGGAAATCAGTGACGTTTATTCGTTCCTGGTGGGTGAGACCTTCATGCGTGCCGAGAACCCGGGGGCGGAACTGCAGCGTCTGTTCTTCCCGGAGCGTGGCGTGGCGGTCAGTGGTTCCACTCTCGATTGATTTGAAATGCGATCAACGTGTGGGAGGGGGCTTGCCCCGATGGCGGCGATTCAGTTGGAGCATCCTTGACTGACATACCGCTATCGGGGCAAGCCCCCTCCCACATTTGGGTTTGTATTTATTCAGATAGGTAGGTGCCCATTGATCCAGCCAGTGTCGATGCGTGTTGAAGCAGGCCTTGCCGCCGAGCAAGCCTTGCTGGCCGCCGTTTGCGCGGGTGAGCAGGCGTTTGGGTTGTTGTTCTGGCAGCCCAGCGATCAGGCATTGGTGATGCCACGCCGCTTGAGCCGATTGCCTGCTTTCGATGTCGCCAGCCGCGTGTCTGCGGATGCCGGTTGGCCGGTGCTCTTGCGCGAAACCGGCGGCGAACCGGTGCCGCAGTCCAGCGCCACGGTCAATATCGCCCTGGTCTACGCTCCGCCGCGCAGTGAGGGTGATCAAGGTCGCATCGAAACCGGTTACCAGCGTCTATGCCAGCCGATCTGCGATTTACTTATCGAGTTGGGCGGCGATGCCTCCGTCGGGGAAATCGATGGTGCATTCTGCGACGGTCGTTACAACGTCAACCTCAACGGGCGCAAAATGGTCGGCACTGCCCAGCGCTGGCGGCAAGGCGGGGGCCGCCCGGTGGGGTTGGTGCACGGTGCGTTGTTGCTGGATAACGATCGTGAAGAACTCATCGCGGCGGTCAACCGCTTCAACCAAGCCTGCGGCCTGGAGCAACGGGTTCGCGCCGACAGCCATATTGCCCTGCACGAAGCCTTCCCCGCGCCGGACGCAATCAGCCGGCTGGACAGCTTGTACCGTCAAATGCTGGCCAGTTTCCTGCCGGCTTAACGGGTACCGAACACCACCATCGTCTTGCCTTTGACGTGCACCAGGTTGCGCTCTTCAAGATCCTTGAGCACGCGGCCGACCATCTCCCGTGAACAACCGACAATGCGCCCGATTTCCTGGCGGGTGATCTTGATCTGCATGCCGTCGGGGTGAGTCATTGCATCGGGCTGCTTGCACAGTTCCAGCAGGCAACGGGCCACACGCCCGGTGACATCGAAGAACGCCAGGTCGCCAACCTTACGCGTAGTGTCTCGCAGGCGCTGGGCGATCTGACCACTGAGGGCGTAGAGAATATCGGGGTCCTGCTGGGCGAGTTCGCGAAACTTTGTGTAACTGATCTCGGCCACTTCGCACTCGACCTTGGTCCGCACCCAGGCGCTGCGCTCCTGCTCCTTGCCTGCTTGTTCAAACAGCCCCAGCTCGCCGAAAAAATCCCCTGTGTTCAGGTAGGCGATGATCATTTCGCGGCCGTCTTCATCCTCGATCAGGATGGTGACTGAGCCCTTGATAATGAAAAACAGGGTTTCGGAGCGCTCACCGGCGCAGATGATGTTGTGCTTGGCGGGGTGGCGCCGGCGCTGGCAGTGCATCAGCAACTTGTCGAGATTCTTGATCTTGGGTATGGGCGTAAGAGCAACCATGGTTGTATCCCGAAAGGCAGCGCGAGGTGGTTGGAGTTGTTGTACTCAGCGGTATCGGCATTGATACACGTTGTATGAAGGGTGGCAATACGCCACTCCTTTGGCGCCAGCTTAACAGACACATTCTGACTCGATTAGCGAATTTTCCGAGTCAGCTCCGTTATTGATCGCTTTGATGGGAAGCGCGGTTGCGCCCGGGCCCTGTGCTAAGCTGGCGACCCTTTTTTAGCAGTGGAGTCTGGGCGATGAAGGCACGCATCCAATGGGCGGGCGAAGCCATCTTCCTCGGTGAGTCGGGCAGTGGCCATGTGGTGGTCATGGATGGCCCGCCGGAAGCCGGTGGCCGTAACCTGGGCGTACGCCCGATGGAAATGCTCCTGCTTGGCGTGGGCGGTTGCAGCAATTTCGACGTGGTCAGCATCCTGAAAAAATCTCGCCAGGCCGTGGAAAGCTGCGAAGCCTTCCTGGAAGCCGAGCGCGCCACTGAAGATCCCAAGGTGTTTACCAAGATCCACATGCATTTCGTGGTGAAGGGCCGGGCGTTGAAAGAAGCTCAGGTCAAGCGGGCTATCGAGTTGTCGGCCGAGAAATACTGCTCGGCGTCCATCATGCTCGGCGCGGCGGGTGTGGCCATCACCCATGATTACGAGATCATCGAGTTGGGTTGACCGCCAATCTGCAAAAGAAAAGGGCGCTTCGATAGCGCCCTTTTTTGCAGCCGCAGGTTTCGTCAGATGCGGTAAGTGCTTTTGGTCATGACCTTGGCCAGCAGGCTCATGCCGAATCGCACTGGCGCCGGGAAGCGGAAACCGCCGGCATCCAATGCACTTTCGGCGTGGTGCGCTTCATCGATACGCATCTGCTCAAGAATTGCGCGGGACTTTTCGTCGTCGGCCGGCAATTGTTCCAGGTGTTCATCCAGGTGCTTGCACACTTGATGCTCAGTCGCGGCGACAAAACCGAGGCTGACCTTGTCGCTGATCAGGCCGGCAGCCGCGCCGATGCCGAATGACAAACCGTAAAACAGCGGGTTGAGCACGCTGGGATGGCTCCCCAACTGGCGAATACGTTGCTCGCACCAGGCCAGGTGATCGATTTCTTCCTCGGCCGCATGCTCCATGGCTGCGCGCACCTGCGGCAGCTTGGCGGTCAGGGCCTGGCCCTGGTACAGCGCCTGGGCGCAGACCTCGCCGGTATGGTTGATGCGCATCAGGCCGGCCACATGACGGGTTTCGGTCTCGCTCATCTGCGCATCAGGCTGCACGATGGCGGGCGACGGGCGGTAAGGTTGGCCGCTGAAGGGCAGCAACGTGCGCATGGCCGTGTCGGCTTGCAGCAACAGACGGTCTATCGGCGAGTAGTGACGTTGGGTAGTCATGCTGACCTCCGGGAGGAATCTCGGCGGCCAGTTTACCGCAAGAGAGAGGAACGCGTTTGCCCTGAGTCAAGGGCGTGGGGTCGCAGCCTCGGACTGCGCCCCTTGTTGCGGGCTGGTTCAGCCCGGTGGCCAATTCATCTGGCGCTGACCCAGTACATGCATATGGATATGGTAAACAGTCTGCCCGCCGTCTTCATTGCAGTTCATCACCACACGGAAACCTTTCTCACAGCCTTGTTCCACCGCCAAACGCTGGGCAGTGAACAGAATATGGCCGGCCAGGGCCTTATCGTCCTCGGTCAAGTCATTCAATGTGCGGATAGGCTTCTTCGGGATAACCAGAAAATGTACCGGCGCCTGTGGGGCAATATCGTGGAAGGCGAGGACTTGATCATCTTCGTAGATAATCTTCGCGGGTATTTCTCTGTTGATGATCTTGGTGAACAGAGTATCCACAGCTGTTTCTCCATTATGAAAGTGCAAGGTGAGTGTACTCAGGCGATCAGCGTGGGCAATAGGCCTTGTTGATGGCGCCGGCGATCTTGCGGGTCAGCCAGCGCGGGCTGAAACGCGGGCTGAAGGCCAGCCAGCGATTACGTCGACCAGGAATGATGATGGCTTTGTTTTTTTCCAATGCGCGCACGGTATAGAGCGCCACTTCTTCCGGGCTCATCAATTGCTCGCTGCGGTCGAGTCTGGCGGTGTCCATATGCGCTGTACCGAAGAATGCGGTGCGCGTAGGACCGGGGCAAAGCACCGAGACCTTAATGCCACAGGTCTTGAGTTCTTCGCGCAAGCCTTCGGAGAAATGCAGCACATAGGCCTTGCTGGCGTAGTAGCTGCTCATCCACGGGCCGGGTTGGAACGCGGCGACCGAGGCAACGTTGAGAATCTGCCCGCCACCGTGCAGCGCCATGCTATTGCCCAGGGCGTGACACATGCGTGTGAGGGCAAGGATGTTGACTTCGATGAGGTCTTGTTCGGTCATCCAGTCCTGGGCCAGGAATGGCCCGCTGGTGCCAATGCCGGCGCAGTTCACCAGCAAATCGATCTGCCGCTCGCCTTCTTCCAGCTCCAGCAGGAACCCGGACAAGCGCAATGGCTCGCCCAGGTCGCATGCCCGAAACAGCACCTCGACGCCGAAGCGTTGGGTCAATTCGATTGCAATGCTTTCCAACTGATCACGCTGGCGGGCCACCAGAATCAAGCTGCGGCCGCGACGGGCCAGGGCTTCGGCCAAAGCCAGGCCGATGCCGCTGGAGGCACCGGTGATCAGAGCGTAACGGGTCATGCCTTTCTCCATCGCAACGCGCCGCGCCTGGGATGGAGGCATCACAGGCGCGGCGCGTTTCTTTACTGTTCTGGAGAGTCTACAGGTTCGGCTGCGTCGTCAGCACTTTGCGCATCTTCTTCATCGACGATCACGCTTTGATCGGCGTCTTCATCGGAGGTGATGGAGCTGCTTTCGTAGCTGCTGTCCACGTTGGTTTCGAGTTGATCCAGGTAGCCGTTCATGCCCAGCGACACCACGATGATGAGCATCAGCGGGATGAATGCCAGCCACAGTGAGGCCAGGACCTTCACCGCGGTGGAGTTGCGCGGTGGCGGTGCGCCGTACTGGTTGGCGCCGGTGTTACCTGGCATTACCAACAGCAGCAGCGGGAAAATACTGTTCACCAGCGGTACCAGGTTCAGCAGGTACAACCAGCCGGACCAGCCCAGATCGTGCAGGCGCTGCACGCCGATCTGCACGCTCACGACCACAACCGCGACGAACAGCGCGAAGCCCAGCAGCGAGCCGAGGATAATGGCTATGGTCGGTGACGCGGTCGCGATGGCAAAGCCCACAGTACTGAGGATGCCGGCTGCGACGAGCATGGCGACGGTCAGTACCAGCGTCCATGCCAGGTACCGCAGACGACCAATACGGCCATTGATGGTGAAGACCTTGAGGGTGGCGTATTCCGGCAGGCTTTCACCTACGGCGGCACGCGGTGGTGCGTACGGCGAAGCCGCAGGACGGGAGAAGTCCGCTGCGCCGGAATCTGTTTCGTGGGTTTCGGCAAGGCTGAAGGCTACGGGCTGTTCGGCCTCGATACGCGCGTCCACCCCGGCGTTTTTCAGCGCGGTGAGGTAGGTTTCGGCGTCGGGGCGGGACAGGTCGCGTTTCAGTGCAACAACGCGGCCGGTGAAGAGTTTCTCGATGTCCTCGACCGTGCTCTTGAACAGTTCAGCCAGGTTCAGCTTGGCTGTGGTGCTTTCGACACCCGGGAGCAAGGCCCCATCAAACACAATCTTGAAACGGTTATCGCTCATGCGGGCATCCTTGTCACTGAATCAGTGGAGTAGTGCAGGCCTGCTCGATCGGCAGGCCTTGCGGTTGGGTCAGCGTGGCCAGCGCAACTGTGTCGCCTGTTCGCGCGCCTTGCGGTATTCGGCATCCAGGCGGGCAACGAGTTCATCGACGCCGGGTAAATCATTAATCTCACCGACACCTTGGCCTGCAGACCATACGGTCTTCCAGGCCTTGGCTTCGTCGCTCAGCGGCTTGAGCTTGGAGCCGAAGTTTACTTCGCCTTTGCCCTGCAGGGCAGCGAGGTCGAAACCGGCATTTTCCAGGCTCTGGCGCATAAAGCTTGCGGGCACGCCGGAGACCGCGGGAGTGTGCACGATGTCGGCGGCGCGTGATGTGAGCAGCATCTCTTTATACGCATCCGGGGCGTGGCTTTCGGTGGTACCGATAAAACGTGTGCCGAAATACGCCAGGTCTGCCCCCAGTAACTGGGCGGCGAGTATCTCATGGCCGTGGTTCAGGCAGCCGGCCAGCAGCAGGGTCTTGTCGAAGAATTGGCGAATTTCTGCGATCAGCGAAAACGGGCTCCAGGTACCGGCATGGCCACCGGCGCCTGCGGCCACGGCGATCAGGCCGTCGACACCGGCTTCAGCGGCCTTTTCGGCATGGCGCCGGGTAGTGACGTCATGAAACACCAGGCCGCCGTAGCTGTGCACGGCATCTACCAGTTCTTTCACTGCGCCCAGGCTGGTGATCACGATTGGCACCTTGTGCTCGACGCAGATCGCCAGGTCCGCCTGCAGGCGAGGGTTGCTGTTATGCACGATCAGATTGACGGCGTAGGGCGCAGGATTGTCCAACTGCGCCAGGCCCGCTTCGATTTCCTCCAGCCAGGCCTTGAAGCCACTGCTCTCGCGCTGGTTGAGCGCCGGGAAACTGCCGACTACCCCATTGCGGCAGCAGGCCAGCACCAATTGCGGATTGGAAATCAGGAACATCGGCGCAGCCACCACTGGCAGGCGCAGACGTTGTTCAAGCAGAGCGGGCAGCGACATTGGAGGTACCCCGAGTAATTGAAGTTAGAACGGTTTGACCACGACCAAAATTACGATAGCCAGCAATATCAGAACCGGGACTTCATTGAACCAGCGATAAAAGACATGGCTGCGGGTGTTTTCGCCACGGGCGAAACGTTTTACCTGCGCGCCGCACATATGGTGGTAGCCAATCAGGAACACTACCAAGGTCAACTTGGCGTGGATCCAGGCGCCCGATTGAAAGATGCCGGGGTTAAGGGCTATCAGCCAGATACCGAACACCAGGCTGGCCAGCATCGCCGGGCCCATGATGCCGCGGTAGAGCTTGCGCTCCATGACGCTGAAGCGTTCCTTGCTGACAGTGTCCTCGCTTTGAGCGTGGTAGACGAACAGGCGCGGCAGGTAGAACAGCCCGGCAAACCAGCAGACGATGCTGACGATATGGAAGGCTTTGACCCATAGATAAAGCATTTTTAGTTATTCCCAGGTTCACGGTAGCGCAGATAGTAGTGGCTCATGCGCCCATACGTCACGTTGACGGTTGTCGCAGGACGATACGGCCCCTATTATCGACGGCTTTCCAGTGGGTTCGTTGAGGGCAGGTTTATGGTCAAGGTCGGTATCGTCGGCGGCACGGGTTACACCGGTGTCGAATTGCTGCGTCTGTTGGCTCAGCATCCGCAAGCTGAGGTGGTGGTCATTACCTCTCGATCCGAGGCCGGTCTGGCCGTGGCCGATATGTACCCGAACCTGCGAGGCCACTACGACGGCCTGGCGTTCAGCGTTCCGGACATCAACACCCTTGGCGCCTGCGATGTGGTGTTCTTTGCCACTCCCCATGGCGTTGCCCATGCGTTGGCTGGCGAACTGCTGGCCGCTGGCACCAAGGTCATCGACCTGTCGGCGGACTTCCGCCTGCAAGACGCCGACGAATGGGCCAAGTGGTACGGCCAGCCTCACGGTGCACCGGAACTGTTGGAAGAGGCGGTGTACGGCCTGCCGGAAGTCAATCGGGAGCAGATCAAGCAGGCGCGCCTGATCGCTGTGCCGGGTTGCTATCCGACGGCGACGCAACTGGGCTTTCTGCCGTTGCTCGAGGCCGGGCTGGCGGATGCTTCGCGCCTGATCGCAGACTGTAAGTCGGGTGTCAGCGGCGCCGGTCGTGGAGCAGCGGTAGGTTCCCTGTACTCCGAGACGTCGGAAAGCATGAAGGCTTACGCAGTAAAAGGGCATCGCCATCTGCCAGAGATTCGTCAGGGGCTGCGTCGCGCCGCTAGCAAAGACGTGGGCCTGACCTTCGTGCCACACCTGACGCCGATGATTCGTGGCATTCATTCCACGTTGTACGCCACAGTGGTCGATCGTTCGGTAGACCTGCAGGCGCTGTTTGAAAAGCGTTATGCCAACGAGCCGTTCGTCGATGTAATGCCTGCTGGCAGCCATCCGGAAACCCGCAGCGTGCGAGGCGCTAATGTGTGCCGGATTGCAGTGCATCGTCCGCAGGATGGTGACCTGGTGGTGGTGTTGTCGGTGATCGATAACCTCGTCAAGGGCGCGTCGGGCCAGGCGGTGCAGAACATGAACATCCTGTTTGGCCTGGATGAAAAGCTGGGTCTGTCCCACGCCGGCATGCTGCCTTAAAACGATTTATGGACTGCGCAAAAGGCCCGTTGATCGGGCCTTTTGTGTTTCTAATGGCGGCGATGCAGATTGATATACCGTAACAATAGTTGACCGCTTTTCTAGGAGAAGCGGATAATGCCTGCCATTACGCATATGGCGGCGCTACGCCGGGAGATTATCAGCATGAGCGTTGAATCCTTCACCCCCACGGCTTTGCAATTTACCCACGGTGCTGCGCACAAGGTAAAGAGCCTGGTCGATGAAGAGGGTAATGATCGCTTGAAGCTGCGCGTATTCGTTACGGGCGGCGGTTGTTCAGGGTTTCAGTACGGTTTCACCTTCGATGAAGATGTGGCTGACGATGACACCATCGTTGAGCGCGAGGGCGTTAGCCTGGTCGTGGACCCGATGAGCTTCCAATACTTGGCAGGCGCCGAGGTGGATTACCAGGAGGGTTTGGAGGGTTCGCGTTTCGTGATCAAGAACCCTAACGCGACCACCACCTGTGGTTGCGGCTCTTCGTTCTCGATCTGATCTACAACGAATAAAAACGCCGCTTGGCTTTGATCGGCCAAGCGGCGTTTTGCTGTCTGCGGTTCTGGCGAGGTGTTCGTCAGGCGGGGTAGATCGCGCCAAGTACCCTTAGCCCGCGTGCGCCGGTGACACTGGGCCGGTTGGCGGCAATGCCTTCCAGGCAGCAGTGAGCCAGCCACGCGAAAGCCATGGCTTCGACCCAGTCCGGGTCTACGCCGTAGGTGGCGGTGCTACTGACTTGAGTGGATGGCAACAACGCGGCCAGACGATTCATCATTGTGGTGTTATGGGCGCCGCCGCCACAGACGAGTAACGTTTCTGTCTCGGGCTGCGCGGTTTGCAGGGCCTCGACGATGGTCAGGACGCTCAGTTCCAGCAGGCTGGCCTGTACGTCCTGGGGGGCAAAGGCGGGCAGACGGCCAAGATGCCGGTGCAGCCACTCGAGGTTGAACACTTCACGGCCGGTGCTTTTCGGGCCTTTGGTCAGGAAGAATGGATCGCTGAGTAGGGCCGTGAGTAGTTGAGGTTCGACCTTGCCACTACCCGCCCACAGCCCATCACGGTCAAAATGTTCGCCGCGCTGCTGTTGAATCCAGGCGTCCAGCAGCACATTGCCTGGGCCGCAGTCGAAGCCGGCTACGGGCCTCCCGGTTTCGATCAGGCTGAGATTGCTGAAGCCCCCAATATTCAATACTGCACGGCTGCCAGTGCTTTCGCCAAACAACGCTTCATGAAAGGCGGGCACCAGAGGCGCGCCCTGGCCGCCAGCGGCAACGTCGCGGCTGCGGAAGTCGCTGACTACGCTGATGCCCGTCAGCTCCGCAAGCAATGCCGGGTTGCCGATCTGCACGGTAAAGCCTCGGGCGGGTTCATGACGGATGGTCTGGCCATGGCTGCCGATCGCGCGTATGTCTTGAGGCTTGAGGTTGTGCTGGTCGAGCACCGTGTGAATGCCGTGGGCGGCGAGTGTGACCCAATGCTGCTGGGCTATCGCTGAGCGGGCAATCTCATCCGGGCCGCTGGCGCACAGGCTTAACAGCTCTGCGCGCAGGGTGTCCGGCATAGGTGTGTAGTGGGTGGCGATCAGATTGACCGCCGAATCTTGTTCGATCAGGGCGATATCCAGGCCATCGAGGCTGGTCCCGGACATTACACCTATATAGAGCGGCATACCCTAACGCTTCGCCGAAGCAAGCAGGGTGGAGCGCTCCTGGTCCATGCGCGCCATCAGCGGCTGGCTCTGTTGCATAAAGCGTGCGCGCTCGGCCTTGGCAATCGGGTCGGCCATCGGCAGTTTCTGGCCCAATGGGTCAACGTGCACACCATTGACCTGGAACTCATAGTGCAAGTGCGGGCCGGTGGACAGGCCGGTGGTGCCGATATAACCGATTACTTGGCCTTGCTTCACATTGCCGCCGGTTTTCACGCCCTTGGCGAAACCTTGCATATGGCCATACAGGGTGCGGTAGGTGTTGCCGTGCTGGATGATCACCGTGTTGCCGTAGCCACCGCGGCGCCCTGCGAGCAGGACCTTGCCATCGCCGGCCGCCTTGATAGGCGTACCGCGTGGGGCGGCATAGTCGACGCCTTTGTGGGCGCGGATTTTGTTCAGAATTGGATGCTTGCGACCCATGGAGAAACGCGAGCTAATACGAGCGAAATCCACCGGAGTTCGGATGAAGGCCTTGCGCATGCTGTTGCCGTCGGCGGTGTAGTAGCTGCTGTTGCCTTGCTTGTTGGTGTAACGCACTGCGGTGTAGGTCTTGCCACGGTTGGTGAAGCGTGCGGAGAGAATGTTGCCGGTGCCGACCACTTTGCCGTTGGCGACTTTCTGCTCGTAGATCACGTCGAATTCATCACCCTGGCGGATGTCCTGGGCGAAGTCGATGTCGTAGCCAAACACGCTGGCCATGTCCATGGTCATGCTATGGGACAAGCCAGCGCGCGCGGCAGATTGCGACAGTGAGCTGTTGATCACGCCGTGAACGTAGGCAGAGCGCATGACTGGCTTGGTGGTAATGCGGTTGAAGGCAAAGCCTTTGGCGCCCTTGGTCAGGGAGATGCTCTCGAGGTCACTGACGCTGGTGTGCAGGTTGTTCAACTGACCGTCTGGTGTCAGTTCGAATTCCAGTTTCTGGCCGTGTTTGAGCTGGGTGAATTGCTTGGCTTGCTTATCGCTGGCCAGTACATCGTTAACGGTGGCTGCGGGAAGGCCTACCTTCTCGAACAGGGTCGAAAGCGTATCGCCTTTCGCCACGATCACTTCGCGGTGTTGAGGGTTCTTAGCAGCGTCTACTACGGTTTTTTTCTGTTCTTGAACGGCTTGCTGGGTATCTTCCGGCGTGTTTTCGATCTGGGCAAACGGCGATTCAGTGGGAGCATTTGTGGCTTGTTGGGCGTCGGAAGCGTCTTGATCTTGTGTCAGTTGTTCAACTGGACTCTCCAAGTCAAGGCTCAGGGATGTTCGTTTGGCTTCTACGTCACTGGAAGGGAATACCAGGAGTGCCAGGCTGAGAAGGGCGGCGATACCACTTGCTGCAAGCAGGTGGGTCTTCGGGTAAAGCGGCGGCGCTTTAGACGGTTCAGTGGTCATAGGTAATTTTGACTTTGAAGATGAAATGGAAAAGATGAATGACATGATGAAGATGAAATAACTGTATAAAATATAACCAAATCATCTGTGGCGCAAGCTCGCGAACGCTGGGCTTGCTGAACGGTGTCCGTGCGCAGGGCAAAACTTGTAATTAGTCCCTGATCTTGTATGGTTGGTTCCCTTTTGAATCTGAGCCTTGCGGGTCTGTTATGAAGTCGGTTGAAGAACAGCTAGCGCTGATAAAACGTGGTGCGGAAGAACTGTTGGTCGAGGCCGAGCTGATCGAAAAGCTCAAGCGTGGCCAACCCCTGCGTATTAAGGCTGGCTTCGATCCGACGGCGCCGGACCTGCACCTGGGTCATACCGTGCTTATTAATAAGCTGCGTCAGTTCCAGGAGCTGGGGCATCAGGTGATCTTCCTTATAGGTGATTTCACCGGGATGATCGGCGATCCGAGCGGTAAGAGTGCAACACGCCCGCCGCTGACCCGTGAGCAGGTTCTCGATAATGCCGAGACCTATAAGACCCAGGTATTCAAGATTCTTGATCCGGCCAAGACCGAGGTGGCGTTTAACTCCACCTGGATGGATCAGATGGGGCCGGCGGACTTCATTCGCCTCACTTCCCAGTACACCGTGGCGCGCATGCTTGAGCGCGATGACTTCGACAAGCGCTATTCAACCAATCAACCGATCGCGATTCATGAGTTCCTGTATCCGCTGGTTCAGGGTTATGACTCGGTAGCGCTGCGCGCGGATGTTGAATTGGGTGGTACCGATCAGAAATTCAACCTGCTGATGGGGCGTGAGTTGCAGCGTGCTTATGGTCAGGAGGCTCAGTGCATCCTGACCATGCCGTTGTTGGAAGGGTTGGATGGCGTCAAGAAAATGTCCAAGTCCCTGGGCAACTATGTAGGCATCCAGGAGGCTCCGGGTGTGATGTACGGCAAGCTGGTCTCTATCCCGGATGCCTTGATGTGGCGCTACTTCGAACTGTTGAGCTTCCGCTCGATGGATGAGATCGATGCGCTGCGTGCGGATGTAGAGGCGGGCGCTAATCCGCGTGACGTGAAGATCAAGCTGGCGGAAGAGATCGTTGCGCGTTTCCATGGTGAAGAGGCTGCGGCCAGTGCTCACCGTGCGGCGGGTAACCGCATGAGAGACGGCGAGCTGCCGGATGATCTACCTGAGATTGAATTGACGGCTACTGAGGCCATGCCGATTGCTGCAGTCCTTAATAAGGCGGGTTTGGTGAAGAACTCGGCGGTCGCGCGTGACCTTCTGGGGTCTGGCGGTGTGCGTATAGATGGTGAGGTGGTGGATCGCACCTTTATATATGAACTGGGTGCTACCCACGTTTGTCAGGCGGGGAAGAAGGCATTTGCGCGTATTACGCTCAAATCCGAATAAACCTGAAATTAAGTGTTGACGGCGAATTGTATCTGTCTATAATTCGCCCCACTTCCGGCGCAGTCGAAACGCAAAACTCCTTGGTAAACAAAGAGTTATGCAGAATAAGGCAGCGGATTGCTTCAGTTTATCGAGGCCCAGAAGAAGTTGGTAGGGTCGTGTTGTTTGACGCTATTAACGATTCGATCTTCTCGGTCGAAAGCGGAGAAAAAGAGGTGTTGACAGCAGCGTGTAACGCTGTAGAATTCGCCTCCCGCTAACGAGAGATCGGAGGCGCAAGTGGTTGAAGTTGTTGAAGAAATCTTCGAAAGCTTCTGAAAATAATCACTTGACAGCAAATGAGGCTGCTGTAGAATGCGCGCCTCGGTTGAGACGAAAGCTCTTAACCAACCGCTCTTTAACAACTGAATCAAGCAATTCGTGTGGGTGCTTGTGGAGTCAGACTGATAGTCAACAAGATTATCAGCATCACAAGTTACTCCGCGAGAAATCAAAGAATAACCAACGATTGTTGAGCCAAGTTTAGGGTTTCTTAAAAACCCAAAGATGTTTGAACTGAAGAGTTTGATCATGGCTCAGATTGAACGCTGGCGGCAGGCCTAACACATGCAAGTCGAGCGGTAGAGAGAAGCTTGCTTCTCTTGAGAGCGGCGGACGGGTGAGTAATGCCTAGGAATCTGCCTGGTAGTGGGGGATAACGTTCGGAAACGGACGCTAATACCGCATACGTCCTACGGGAGAAAGCAGGGGACCTTCGGGCCTTGCGCTATCAGATGAGCCTAGGTCGGATTAGCTAGTTGGTGGGGTAATGGCTCACCAAGGCGACGATCCGTAACTGGTCTGAGAGGATGATCAGTCACACTGGAACTGAGACACGGTCCAGACTCCTACGGGAGGCAGCAGTGGGGAATATTGGACAATGGGCGAAAGCCTGATCCAGCCATGCCGCGTGTGTGAAGAAGGTCTTCGGATTGTAAAGCACTTTAAGTTGGGAGGAAGGGCCATTACCTAATACGTGATGGTTTTGACGTTACCGACAGAATAAGCACCGGCTAACTCTGTGCCAGCAGCCGCGGTAATACAGAGGGTGCAAGCGTTAATCGGAATTACTGGGCGTAAAGCGCGCGTAGGTGGTTTGTTAAGTTGGATGTGAAATCCCCGGGCTCAACCTGGGAACTGCATTCAAAACTGACTGACTAGAGTATGGTAGAGGGTGGTGGAATTTCCTGTGTAGCGGTGAAATGCGTAGATATAGGAAGGAACACCAGTGGCGAAGGCGACCACCTGGACTGATACTGACACTGAGGTGCGAAAGCGTGGGGAGCAAACAGGATTAGATACCCTGGTAGTCCACGCCGTAAACGATGTCAACTAGCCGTTGGGAGCCTTGAGCTCTTAGTGGCGCAGCTAACGCATTAAGTTGACCGCCTGGGGAGTACGGCCGCAAGGTTAAAACTCAAATGAATTGACGGGGGCCCGCACAAGCGGTGGAGCATGTGGTTTAATTCGAAGCAACGCGAAGAACCTTACCAGGCCTTGACATCCAATGAACTTTCCAGAGATGGATTGGTGCCTTCGGGAACATTGAGACAGGTGCTGCATGGCTGTCGTCAGCTCGTGTCGTGAGATGTTGGGTTAAGTCCCGTAACGAGCGCAACCCTTGTCCTTAGTTACCAGCACGTGATGGTGGGCACTCTAAGGAGACTGCCGGTGACAAACCGGAGGAAGGTGGGGATGACGTCAAGTCATCATGGCCCTTACGGCCTGGGCTACACACGTGCTACAATGGTCGGTACAGAGGGTTGCCAAGCCGCGAGGTGGAGCTAATCCCAGAAAACCGATCGTAGTCCGGATCGCAGTCTGCAACTCGACTGCGTGAAGTCGGAATCGCTAGTAATCGCGAATCAGAATGTCGCGGTGAATACGTTCCCGGGCCTTGTACACACCGCCCGTCACACCATGGGAGTGGGTTGCACCAGAAGTAGCTAGTCTAACCTTCGGGAGGACGGTTACCACGGTGTGATTCATGACTGGGGTGAAGTCGTAACAAGGTAGCCGTAGGGGAACCTGCGGCTGGATCACCTCCTTAATCGACGACATCAGCTGCTCCATAAGTTCCCACACGAATTGCTTGATTCATTGAAGAAGACGATAAAGAAGCAGCCCGAAATTGGGTCTGTAGCTCAGTTGGTTAGAGCGCACCCCTGATAAGGGTGAGGTCGGCAGTTCGAATCTGCCCAGACCCACCAATTTTGTGTGGGAAACGCCTGTAGAAATACGGGGCCATAGCTCAGCTGGGAGAGCGCCTGCCTTGCACGCAGGAGGTCAACGGTTCGATCCCGTTTGGCTCCACCACTACTGCTTCTGCGTTATGAAAGCTTAGAAATGAGCATTCCATCAGTATGATGGTGAATGTTGATTTCTAGTCTTTGATTAGATCGTTCTTTAAAAATTTGGGTATGTGATAGAAAGATAGACTGAACGTTACTTTCACTGGTAACGGCTCAGGCTAAGGTAAAATTTGTGAGTGGCTCTTAATTGAGTATGATCGAATTTTCGGCGAATGTCGTCTTCACAGTATAACCAGATTGCTTGGGGTTATATGGTCAAGTGAAGAAGCGCATACGGTGGATGCCTTGGCAGTCAGAGGCGATGAAAGACGTGGTAGCCTGCGAAAAGCTTCGGGGAGTCGGCAAACAGACTTTGATCCGGAGATGTCTGAATGGGGGAACCCAGCCATCATAAGATGGTTATCTTACGCTGAATACATAGGCGTAAGAGGCGAACCAGGGGAACTGAAACATCTAAGTACCCTGAGGAAAAGAAATCAACCGAGATTCCCTTAGTAGTGGCGAGCGAACGGGGACTAGCCCTTAAGTGGCTTTGAGATTAGCGGAACGCTCTGGAAAGTGCGGCCATAGTGGGTGATAGCCCTGTACGCGAAAATCTCTTAGTCATGAAATCGAGTAGGACGGAGCACGAGAAACTTTGTCTGAATATGGGGGGACCATCCTCCAAGGCTAAATACTACTGACTGACCGATAGTGAACTAGTACCGTGAGGGAAAGGCGAAAAGAACCCCGGAGAGGGGAGTGAAATAGATCCTGAAACCGTATGCGTACAAGCAGTGGGAGCCCACTTTGTTGGGTGACTGCGTACCTTTTGTATAATGGGTCAGCGACTTATTTTCAGTGGCGAGCTTAACCGAATAGGGGAGGCGTAGCGAAAGCGAGTCTTAATAGGGCGTCTAGTCGCTGGGAATAGACCCGAAACCGGGCGATCTATCCATGGGCAGGTTGAAGGTTGGGTAACACTAACTGGAGGACCGAACCGACTACCGTTGAAAAGTTAGCGGATGACCTGTGGATCGGAGTGAAAGGCTAATCAAGCTCGGAGATAGCTGGTTCTCCTCGAAAGCTATTTAGGTAGCGCCTCATGTATCACTGTAGGGGGTAGAGCACTGTTTCGGCTAGGGGGTCATCCCGACTTACCAAACCGATGCAAACTCCGAATACCTACAAGTGCCGAGCATGGGAGACACACGGCGGGTGCTAACGTCCGTCGTGAAAAGGGAAACAACCCAGACCGTCAGCTAAGGTCCCAAAGTTATGGTTAAGTGGGAAACGATGTGGGAAGGCTTAGACAGCTAGGAGGTTGGCTTAGAAGCAGCCACCCTTTAAAGAAAGCGTAATAGCTCACTAGTCGAGTCGGCCTGCGCGGAAGATGTAACGGGGCTCAAACCATACACCGAAGCTACGGGTATCACGTAAGTGATGCGGTAGAGGAGCGTTCTGTAAGCCTGTGAAGGTGAGTTGAGAAGCTTGCTGGAGGTATCAGAAGTGCGAATGCTGACATGAGTAACGATAATGGGTGTGAAAAACACCCACGCCGAAAGACCAAGGTTTCCTGCGCAACGTTAATCGACGCAGGGTTAGTCGGTCCCTAAGGCGAGGCTGAAAAGCGTAGTCGATGGAAAACAGGTTAATATTCCTGTACTTCTGGTTATTGCGATGGAGGGACGGAGAAGGCTAGGCCAGCTTGGCGTTGGTTGTCCAAGTTTAAGGTGGTAGGCTGGAATCTTAGGTAAATCCGGGATTCTAAGGCCGAGAGCTGATGACGAGTTAACTTTTAGTTAACGAAGTGGTTGATGCCATGCTTCCAAGAAAAGCTTCTAAGCTTCAGGTAACCAGGAACCGTACCCCAAACCGACACAGGTGGTTGGGTAGAGAATACCAAGGCGCTTGAGAGAACTCGGGTGAAGGAACTAGGCAAAATGGCACCGTAACTTCGGGAGAAGGTGCGCCGGTGAGGGTGAAGGACTTGCTCCGTAAGCTCATGCCGGTCGAAGATACCAGGCCGCTGCGACTGTTTATTAAAAACACAGCACTCTGCAAACACGAAAGTGGACGTATAGGGTGTGACGCCTGCCCGGTGCCGGAAGGTTAATTGATGGGGTTAGCTAACGCGAAGCTCTTGATCGAAGCCCCGGTAAACGGCGGCCGTAACTATAACGGTCCTAAGGTAGCGAAATTCCTTGTCGGGTAAGTTCCGACCTGCACGAATGGCGTAACGATGGCGGCGCTGTCTCCACCCGAGACTCAGTGAAATTGAAATCGCTGTGAAGATGCAGTGTATCCGCGGCTAGACGGAAAGACCCCGTGAACCTTTACTATAGCTTTGCACTGGACTTTGAATTTGCTTGTGTAGGATAGGTGGGAGGCTTTGAAGCGTGGACGCCAGTCTGCGTGGAGCCAACCTTGAAATACCACCCTGGCAACTTTGAGGTTCTAACTCAGGTCCGTTATCCGGATCGAGGACAGTGTATGGTGGGTAGTTTGACTGGGGCGGTCTCCTCCTAAAGAGTAACGGAGGAGTACGAAGGTGCGCTCAGACCGGTCGGAAATCGGTCGTAGAGTATAAAGGCAAAAGCGCGCTTGACTGCGAGACAGACACGTCGAGCAGGTACGAAAGTAGGTCTTAGTGATCCGGTGGTTCTGTATGGAAGGGCCATCGCTCAACGGATAAAAGGTACTCCGGGGATAACAGGCTGATACCGCCCAAGAGTTCATATCGACGGCGGTGTTTGGCACCTCGATGTCGGCTCATCACATCCTGGGGCTGAAGCCGGTCCCAAGGGTATGGCTGTTCGCCATTTAAAGTGGTACGCGAGCTGGGTTTAGAACGTCGTGAGACAGTTCGGTCCCTATCTGCCGTGGACGTTTGAGATTTGAGAGGGGCTGCTCCTAGTACGAGAGGACCGGAGTGGACGAACCTCTGGTGTTCCGGTTGTCACGCCAGTGGCATTGCCGGGTAGCTATGTTCGGAATAGATAACCGCTGAAAGCATCTAAGCGGGAAACTAGCCTCAAGATGAGATCTCACTGGGACCTTGAGTCCCCTGAAGGGCCGTCGAAGACTACGACGTTGATAGGTTGGGTGTGTAAGCGCTGTGAGGCGTTGAGCTAACCAATACTAATTGCCCGTGAGGCTTGACCATATAACACCCAAGCAATTTGCGTCGAAAGGCCAGATTGCGGTGTGTGAAGACGCAATGAACCGAAAGTTCGAGATCTTACAAAACACCGACAGCTGTCACATACCCAATTTGCTGAAGCGAGGCCAGCCGGCCACGACTCAGTACCCGAATTTCTTGACGACCATAGAGCATTGGAACCACCTGATCCCATCCCGAACTCAGCAGTGAAACGATGCATCGCCGATGGTAGTGTGGGGTTTCCCCATGTGAGAGTAGGTCATCGTCAAGATTAAATTCCGAAACCCCATTTGCGAAAGCAGGTGGGGTTTTGTTTTGGGCGGTCGGAAAGTGCGAAGAGGCGCCTCGGGAGGGTCTTCAATGCTAAAGTCCGGCCTTTCTATGCAATGACCCTGCGCATGGCTATCATGCGTGCCTCATTGTGAGGCGATACTTGCATGCTGACGTTGTTAGAACTTCTAAAAGATGGCCGATTCCATTCCGGAGAAGCACTTGGCGCAGCCCTGGGCGTTAGTCGCAGTGCAGTCTGGAAGCAGCTCCAGCATCTTGAGGCCGAATTGAATCTGCCGGTCCACAAGGTTCGTGGGAGGGGATATCAATTAGCTTCGCCGCTGGTTTTCTTGAGTTCCGAGCAGATTGCACTGCATACGTCTTCCCTCGCGTGGCCTATCCATATCTACGACTCCATCGACTCGACAAATGCCGAGGCTCTGCGCCTTGTTGAGGTTGAGCGTGCGACGCCGTACCTGGTGCTTGCGGAGCAGCAAACGGCGGGAAGAGGGCGACGTGGTCGAAAGTGGGTCAGCCCATTCGCTCAGAATGTGTATTACAGCCTCTTATTGCGTATCGAGAATGGTCCGCGACAGCTGGAAGGCCTGAGCCTTGTGGTTGGCTTGGCGGTAATGCAGGCGCTGCGTGAGTCTGGAGTGCGGGGGGCGGCTCTGAAGTGGCCAAACGACGTCCTGGTGGGGCAGAAGAAGATTGCCGGGATTTTACTGGAGCTCGTAGGGGATCCTGCGGATATTTGCCACGTTGTCCTCGGCATCGGTATTAACGTGAATATGCAGAAGGCTGAAGAGGTTGATCAGCAATGGACGTCAGTGCAGTTGGAGACGGGGTCTCCAGTTGATCGTAACTCTCTGGTGGCACGCCTGTGCTTGCAGTTGCAAAGCTACTTGGATCGACACAGGGCGCAAGGTTTTTCATCGCTTCGGGATGAGTGGGAAAAAGGTCATGCCTGGCAGGGAAAGGCAGTGTCACTCATAGCGGGTGCCAACCGTGTCGATGGGGTGGTGCTGGGTATCGACGGTCAGGGGGCATTACGTTTAAGTGTCGGTGGTGTTGAGAAAACATACAGTGGTGGTGAGTTAAGCCTGAGGTTGCGTGATGATTCTTGAGCTCGACTGTGGGAATAGCTTCATCAAGTGGCGCGTACTTGATTCGGATCGGGCGACGGCATCTGCAGAAGGTGTCGCTAGTTCGGATGTTGCATTGATTGAAAGCCTGTCAGTGCTGCCTGGTGTGTTATTGACACATTGCCGGTTGGTGAGTGTTCGTGCTCTGGACGAAACAAAAAATCTGGTTGAGGCGCTGGTGGAGGCCTTTGGCGTTGCGGTTTCCTGCGCTGTTTCTGCGCGAGAAATGGCTGGGGTGCGCAACGGTTACGAAGATTTCGAGCGTCTTGGCCTTGATCGCTGGTTAGCAATGCTGGGCGGCTTCAAATTGGCGTCGGGCGCATGCCTGGTGCTTGATTTCGGTACGGCTGCTACTGCAGATTTTGTTGCTGGCGATGGTGAGCATTTAGGTGGCTTCATCTGTCCTGGTATGCCCCTCATGCGTAATCAGCTGCGCACGCATACGCGCAAGATACGTTACGACGATGCAGCTGCTGAAAGAGCCTTGGAGCGTCTATCGCCAGGGCATACGACCGTAGAGGCTGTAGAGCGTGGCTGTACGTTGATGCTCAGAGGGTTTGTGCTGACCCAGCTTGAGCTGGCCCGAAGTTATTGGGGTGATAACTTCACTGTATTCCTGACGGGTGGCGATGCTGATTTGGTGAGGGATGCCGTGCCTCAGGCTCGACTCGTTCCTGATTTGATTTTCGTAGGTCTGGCAATGGCGTGCCCTTTATCTTGAGGTGTTTATGCGTTGGCTGTTTTTGCTTTTATTGATCCTGAACGCCTTCTACTACATATGGCATCAGCAAGAGGCGCCGTTGCGTGCTAAAGACGTGACCCCTCTGAGCCTCTATCGGAATACGCAGCAGGATATTCGCCTGCTGAGCGAGTCTTCCGACGCTGTGGTGCGCAAGGATCGGGCTAAGGCATCTGATGCGCAAAATACTTGCTTATACATTGGTGGCTTTGCCGACCAGCGACAGGCGCAATTCCTTGAGCAGCGCCTCACTAGCCTGGATATAAAGGTTAAGGTGCAGCTGCTGAGTGCTCCTGATGCGCAAGGTTACTGGCTTCGAGTTGCCCCGGAAAGCCGACGCCTGGCTGACGACCTACCCTTTGAAAACCTTGCTAAGGAATTCAATGAGTTAAAACATAAAATAATGCTGTGCGAAGGCATTGCAACTCTCGAATAGTTTGCATAGAATGGCGCCCGCTTCGCAGTGAAGACCTTTAAGGTCTAAGGTGCGAAGCGAAGGTCAATGCAGCTAACCTCATATTTTTAATGAGAAAATGCTTGACAGAAGGCCGGCGTGATGTAGAATGCCGGCTCGCTTAGGAGGGGTTCCCGAGCGGCCAAAGGGATCAGACTGTAAATCTGACGTCTACGACTTCGAAGGTTCGAATCCTTCCCCCTCCACCATTTTAGCGTGAGCTGCAAGCTCCGCGGGTATAGTTTAGTGGTAGAACCTCAGCCTTCCAAGCTGATGATGCGGGTTCGATTCCCGCTACCCGCTCCAAGTTTGCAGGTTGTGCATTGTGTTTCGCTCTTGTAGCTCAGTTGGTAGAGCACACCCTTGGTAAGGGTGAGGTCAGCGGTTCAAATCCGCTCAAGAGCTCCATATAACAAGGCAGATATGAAAATATCTGCCTTTGTTTTAACGGCTGGCTCGGCTTGATGGTGTTTAGATTGCTTGTTGTTGAGTGATTTCAAGTCTTTGGGGGTTGGTTGTTGTAAAGTCTTTTTCGGGTCTGCATAATGGTCGGCCTGATTTTGTTTTAGGTCAGTAGCTCAATTGGCAGAGCGACGGTCTCCAAAACCGTAGGTTGGGGGTTCGATTCCCTCCTGACCTGCCAGATTCGCATGGTGTGTCTGGCTTTCTTTTCACAGGATCTTCATAGATGACTCCTAAGGCTGAAGCTCAAAGCTCTCGTTTCGATCTCGTCAAGTGGCTCGCTGTTGTCGCTTTGGTGGTCGTGGGCGTTGTTGGCAACCAGTACTATTCTGCTTCGCCGATCCTGTACCGCGTTCTCGTTTTGCTCGCCCTTGCTGCTGTAGCTGCCTTTGTAGGCCTGCAGACTGCCAAAGGCAAGTCTTTCGCGGTCCTGGTGAAGGAAGCTCGCACCGAAATTCGTAAAGTCGTTTGGCCAACTCGCCAAGAAACCACGCAGACCACGTTGATTGTTGTGGCTGTTGTTCTGGTTATGGCGTTGCTGTTGTGGGGTCTTGATTCCCTGCTCGGCTGGCTTGTTTCCTTGATTGTTGGCTAAGGGTGTCCCGTGGCTAAGCGTTGGTACGTTGTGCATGCTTACTCGGGTTACGAGAAGCATGTTATGCGCTCTTTGCTGGAGCGCGTAAAGCTGGCAGGCATGGAAGATGGCTTCGGCGAAATTCTGGTTCCCACTGAAGAAGTGGTTGAAATGCGGAATGGTCAGAAGCGCAAGAGTGAGCGCAAGTTCTTTCCTGGCTACGTGCTGGTGCAGATGGACATGAATGAGGGTACTTGGCACTTGGTCAAGGACACTCCTCGTGTTATGGGCTTCATCGGCGGTACTGCTGATAAGCCTGCTCCGATCACTGACAAAGAGGCAGAAGCAATTCTGCGTCGTGTCGCCGACGGTAGCGACAAGCCCAAGCCGAAGACATTGTTCGAACCGGGTGAGGTTGTTCGTGTCACGGATGGTCCGTTTGCTGATTTCAACGGGACTGTCGAAGAGGTTAACTACGAAAAGAGCCGGATCCAGGTCGCGGTGCTCATTTTCGGTCGCTCTACTCCGGTAGAGTTGGAATTCAGCCAGGTCGAGAAGGTCTAGCTGAGTAAGCATCCCAACCCCGCAGCCTTAGGCTGTGGGGTTTTGTCGTCACTGGGATAAACGCGCAAGTAACCGGGGAGCCTTTCGAGGCGCTTGAACCCGTAATTGGAGTGCCTCATGGCCAAGAAGATTACCGCTTACATCAAGCTGCAAGTGAAGGCCGCTCAGGCCAACCCAAGCCCACCTGTTGGTCCAGCCCTGGGTCAGCATGGCGTGAACATCATGGAATTCTGCAAGGCTTTCAACGCCCGTACTCAGGGTCTTGAGCCAGGTCTGCCGACTCCAGTGATCATCACTGTATACAGCGACCGTAGCTTCACTTTCGAAACCAAGTCGACCCCGGCTTCGGTTTTGCTGAAGAAGGCTGCTGGTCTGACTAGCGGTTCCGCTCGTCCTAACACCGTTAAGGTTGGCACCGTAACTCGTGCTCAGCTGGAAGAAATCGCGAAAACCAAAAACGCGGATCTGACTGCAGCTGATATGGATGCAGCCGTGCGTACCATCGCCGGTTCTGCTCGTAGCATGGGCCTTAACGTGGAGGGTGTGTAATGGCTAAGCTGACCAAGCGCCAAAAGGCTATCGCCGGCAAAATCGAAGCGGGCAAGTCCTACAATTTTGTAGACGCTGCTGCTCTGCTGACCGAGCTGTCGACTGTCAAGTTCAGCGAGTCCGTTGACGTTGCTGTAAACCTGGGTGTAGACCCACGTAAATCTGACCAGGTCGTTCGTAGCGCTACTGTGCTGCCACACGGTACTGGTAAGACTGTTCGTGTAGCTGTCTTTACTCAAGGCCCTGCAGCTGAAGCTGCTCTGGCCGCCGGCGCTGACCGCGTTGGTATGGACGACCTGGCTGCCGAAATGAAAGGCGGCGACCTGAACTACGACGTAGTTATTGCTTCCCCGGACGCAATGCGTGTTGTGGGTCAATTGGGTCAGATCCTGGGTCCACGTGGCCTGATGCCTAACCCTAAGGTCGGCACCGTAACGCCAGACGTAGCTACCGCGGTTAAAAACGCCAAGGCTGGTCAGGTTCGTTATCGTACCGACAAAAACGGCATCATTCACACCTCCGTTGGCAAGGTCGGCTTCGACGCCGTCAAGCTGAAGGAAAACGTTGAAGCCCTGATCGCCGATCTGAAGCGTATCAAGCCAGCTTCCTCGAAAGGTATCTACGTCAAGCGCGTTACCCTGAGCACCACCATGGGCCCAGGTCTGGTCATCGACCAAGGCTCGCTGGACGTATAAGACACAAATTGGCGTAAGCGATTGCGCCAATTGAAAGATTGGGGTCCCTGCCTGGCGGGGGCTATCCAAGACCGTAGGCGACGCAAGTCTTAAACCAACAAGCCTACGCAGATGGTGCTCCCGGTTCCTTACCGAATCAGACACCAAAACGACATCCGGCTCCGGCCAGATGAAACGGTAACAAGCAGGAGTTAAACCCGTGGCAATTAATCTCGAAGACAAGAAGGCCATCGTCGCTGAAGTCAACGAGGCTGCCAAAGCTGCTCTGTCCGCTGTCGTGGCTGATGCCCGTGGTGTGACAGTAGGCGCTATGACCGGACTCCGTAAAGAGGCTCGTGAAGCTGGCGTGTACGTACGTGTTGTACGTAACACCCTGCTCAAGCGCGCTGTTGCTGACACTGAATACAGTGTCCTCAATGACGTGTTCACCGGCCCGACTCTGATTGCGTTCTCCAAGGATCATCCAGGCGCTGCTGCCCGTTTGTTCAAAGAGTTCGCTAAGAGTCAGGATAAGTTCGAGATCAAGGCAGCTGCGTTCGAGGGCAAGTTCCTCGCAGCTAACCAAATCGACGTACTGGCAACACTGCCGACCCGTAACGAAGCCATTTCGCAGCTGATGAGCGTGATTCAAGGCGCTACCAGCAAGCTGGCTCGTACTCTGGCTGCAGTTCGCGAGCAAAAAGAAGCTGCCGCAGCCTAAGGCTGAGCAACTTCTCTCGCGTATTTTTGTTTATTTCGATGGCCGCGTAGGCCGTCCCCCAATTCAGGAAATACAGCAATGTCTATCTCCCAAGACGATATCCTCAACGCCGTAGCTGAAATGTCGGTTCTGCAGGTTGTTGAGCTGATCAAAGCTTTCGAAGAAAAATTCGGCGTTTCCGCTGCCGCTGCTTCCGCTGGCCCAGCGGCTGCTGCTGCCGTTGTTGAAGAGCAAACCGAATTCAACGTCATGCTGCTGGAAGCTGGCGAGAAGAAAGTTAACGTCATCAAGGCAGTACGTGAACTGACCGGCCTGGGCCTGAAAGAAGCCAAGGCTGTAGTTGACGGCGCTCCTGCTATGGTTCTGGAAGCAGTGACCAAAGACGCAGGCGACAAAGCTAAAGCAACTCTGGAAGAAGCAGGCGCTAAAGTCGAGCTGAAGTAAGCATCGACCTTGCGTCTCCAGCCCAAGCGTTAAGCTGAAGGCTGATGGCTGGTGGCTCTTGCCACCGGCCTTTTTCCGTTCTTGGCTGTCGACTCGGTCGCCGCCATTAACGTGCTGTAGCCACCCGATGCGGTGGTGCAAACCATGGGGTTTGCAAGATTTTCTGGCTGCTCCCGTCGGGAGGGCCAAACAAGCAGGTGACCAAGCTGGGGAACGCTGATGGCTTACTCATATACTGAGAAAAAACGTATCCGCAAGGACTTTAGCAAGTTGCCGGACGTCATGGATGTCCCGTACCTTCTGGCTATCCAGCTGGATTCGTATCGTGAATTCTTGCAGGCGGGAGCGACCAAAGATCAGTTCCGCGACGTGGGCCTGCATGCGGCCTTCAAATCCGTTTTCCCGATCATCAGCTACTCCGGCAATGCTGCGCTGGAGTACGTCGGTTATCGCCTGGGCGAACCGGCATTTGATGTCAAAGAATGCGTGTTGCGCGGTGTTACGTACGCCGTACCTTTGCGGGTAAAAGTCCGTCTGATCATTTTCGACAAAGAGTCGTCGAACAAAGCGATCAAGGACATCAAAGAGCAAGAAGTCTACATGGGCGAAATCCCATTGATGACTGAGAACGGTACCTTCGTTATCAATGGTACCGAGCGTGTTATCGTTTCCCAGCTGCACCGTTCCCCGGGCGTGTTCTTCGACCACGACCGCGGCAAGACGCACAGCTCCGGCAAGCTCCTGTACTCCGCGCGGATCATTCCGTACCGCGGTTCGTGGTTGGACTTCGAGTTCGATCCGAAAGACTGCGTGTTCGTGCGTATCGACCGTCGTCGCAAGCTGCCGGCCTCGGTACTGCTGCGCGCGCTCGGCTACACCACTGAGCAAGTCCTGGATGCGTTCTACACCACCAACGTATTCAGCCTGAAGGATGAAACCCTCAAGCTGGAGCTGATCGCTTCGCGTCTGCGTGGTGAAATTGCTGTCCTGGACATTCAGGATGAAAAGGGCAAAGTCATCGTTGAGGCTGGCCGTCGTATCACTGCGCGCCACATCAACCAGATCGAAAAAGCGGGTATCAAAGAGCTGGAAGTTCCCCTGGACTATGTCCTGGGCCGTACTACCGCGAAGGTCATCGTTCACCCGGCTACAGGCGAAATCCTGGCTGAGTGCAACACCGAGCTGAACACCGAGATCCTGGCCAAAATCGCCAAGGCGCAGGTTGTTCGCATCGAGACCCTGTACACCAACGATATCGACTGTGGTCCGTTCGTCTCCGACACCCTGAAGATCGACTCCACCAGCAACCAATTGGAAGCGCTGGTAGAAATCTATCGCATGATGCGTCCTGGCGAGCCACCAACCAAAGACGCCGCAGAAACCCTGTTCAACAACCTGTTCTTCAGCCCTGAGCGCTACGACCTGTCTGCGGTCGGCCGGATGAAGTTCAACCGTCGTATCGGTCGCACCGAGATCGAAGGTTCGGGTGTGCTGTGCAAGGAAGACATCGTTGCGGTCTTGAAGACTCTGGTCGACATCCGTAACGGCAAAGGCATCGTCGATGACATCGACCACCTGGGTAACCGTCGTGTTCGCTGCGTAGGCGAAATGGCCGAGAACCAGTTCCGCGTTGGCCTGGTGCGTGTTGAGCGTGCGGTCAAAGAGCGTCTGTCGATGGCTGAAAGCGAAGGCCTGATGCCGCAAGACCTGATCAACGCCAAGCCAGTGGCTGCGGCGGTGAAAGAGTTCTTCGGTTCCAGCCAGCTCTCGCAGTTCATGGACCAGAACAACCCGCTTTCCGAGATCACCCACAAGCGCCGTGTTTCCGCACTGGGCCCGGGCGGTCTGACCCGTGAGCGTGCTGGCTTTGAAGTGCGTGACGTACACCCGACTCACTACGGTCGTGTATGCCCAATCGAAACGCCGGAAGGCCCGAACATCGGTCTGATCAACTCCCTGGCCGCCTATGCGCGCACCAACCAGTACGGCTTCCTTGAGAGCCCGTACCGTGTGGTGAAAGACGCCCTGGTCACCGACGAGATCGTGTTCCTGTCCGCCATCGAAGAAGCTGATCACGTGATCGCTCAGGCTTCGGCCACGATGAACGACAAGAAGGTCCTGATCGACGAGCTGGTAGCTGTTCGTCACCTGAACGAGTTCACCGTCAAGGCGCCGGAAGACGTCACCTTGATGGACGTATCGCCGAAGCAGGTAGTTTCGGTCGCAGCGTCGCTGATCCCGTTCCTGGAACACGATGACGCCAACCGTGCGTTGATGGGTTCCAACATGCAGCGTCAAGCTGTACCGACCCTGCGTGCCGACAAGCCGCTGGTAGGTACCGGCATGGAGCGTAACGTAGCCCGTGACTCCGGCGTTTGTGTCGTGGCTCGTCGTGGCGGCGTGATCGATTCCGTTGATGCCAGCCGTATCGTGGTTCGTGTTGCTGATGACGAAGTTGAAACGGGTGAAGCCGGTGTCGACATCTACAACCTGACCAAATACACCCGCTCGAACCAGAACACTTGCATCAACCAGCGTCCGCTGGTGCGCAAGGGTGATCGCGTTCAGCGTAGCGACATCATGGCTGACGGTCCGTCCACCGATATGGGTGAATTGGCTCTGGGTCAGAACATGCGCATCGCGTTCATGGCATGGAACGGCTTCAACTTCGAAGACTCCATCTGCCTGTCCGAGCGTGTGGTTCAAGAAGATCGCTTCACCACGATCCACATTCAGGAACTGACCTGTGTGGCGCGTGACACCAAGCTTGGGCCAGAGGAAATCACTGCAGACATCCCGAACGTGGGTGAAGCTGCACTGAACAAGCTGGACGAAGCCGGTATCGTTTACGTAGGTGCTGAAGTGGGTGCGGGCGACATCCTGGTTGGTAAGGTCACTCCGAAAGGCGAGACCCAACTGACTCCGGAAGAGAAGCTGCTGCGTGCCATCTTCGGTGAAAAAGCCAGCGACGTTAAAGACACCTCCCTGCGTGTACCTACCGGTACCAAGGGTACTGTCATCGACGTGCAGGTCTTCACCCGTGACGGCGTCGAGCGTGATGCTCGTGCACTGTCCATCGAGAAGACCCAGCTCGACGAGATCCGCAAGGACCTCAACGAAGAGTTCCGTATCGTTGAAGGCGCGACCTTCGAACGTCTGCGTTCCGCCCTGGTAGGCCACAAGGCTGAAGGCGGCGCAGGTCTGAAGAAAGGTCAGGACATCACCGACGAAATCCTCGACGGTCTTGAGCACGGCCAGTGGTTCAAACTGCGCATGGCTGAAGATGCTCTTAACGAGCAGCTCGAGAAGGCCCAGGCCTATATCGTTGATCGTCGCCGTCTGCTGGACGACAAGTTCGAAGACAAGAAGCGCAAACTGCAGCAGGGCGATGACCTGGCTCCAGGCGTGCTGAAAATCGTCAAGGTTTACCTGGCAATCCGTCGCCGCATCCAGCCGGGCGACAAGATGGCCGGTCGTCACGGTAACAAAGGTGTGGTCTCCGTGATCATGCCGGTTGAAGACATGCCGCACGATGCCAATGGCACCCCGGTCGACGTCGTCCTCAACCCGTTGGGCGTACCTTCGCGTATGAACGTTGGTCAGATCCTTGAAACCCACCTGGGCCTAGCGGCTAAAGGTCTGGGCGAGAAGATCAATCGTATGATCGAAGAGCAGCGCAAGGTTGCTGACCTGCGTAAGTTCCTGCACGAGATCTACAACGAGATCGGCGGTCGCAAGGAAGAGCTGGATACCTTCTCCGACCAGGAAATCCTGGATCTGGCGAAGAACCTGCGCGGTGGCGTTCCAATGGCTACCCCGGTGTTCGACGGTGCCAAGGAAAGCGAAATCAAGGCCATGCTGAAACTGGCAGACCTGCCAGAAAGCGGCCAGATGCAGCTGTTCGACGGCCGTACCGGCAACAAGTTCGAGCGTCCGGTTACTGTTGGCTACATGTACATGCTGAAGCTGAACCACTTGGTAGACGACAAGATGCACGCTCGTTCTACCGGTTCGTACAGCCTGGTTACCCAGCAGCCGCTGGGTGGTAAGGCTCAGTTCGGTGGTCAGCGTTTCGGGGAGATGGAGGTCTGGGCACTGGAAGCATACGGTGCCGCTTACACTCTGCAAGAAATGCTCACAGTGAAGTCGGACGATGTGAACGGTCGTACCAAGATGTACAAAAACATCGTGGATGGCGATCACCGTATGGAGCCGGGCATGCCCGAGTCCTTCAACGTGTTGATCAAAGAAATTCGTTCCCTCGGCATCGATATCGATCTGGAAACCGAATAACACGTGACGCGAATCGAGAGCGGGGCTGTTTAGCCCGCTCTCTGCTCCGCCAGGAGGAAAGGCCTTGAAAGACCTACTGAATTTGCTGAAAAACCAGGGTCAAGTCGAAGAGTTCGACGCCATCCGTATTGGATTGGCATCGCCTGAGATGATCCGTTCGTGGTCGTTCGGTGAAGTTAAAAAGCCGGAAACCATCAACTACCGTACGTTCAAACCTGAGCGTGACGGCCTGTTCTGCGCCAAGATCTTTGGCCCGGTAAAGGATTACGAGTGCCTGTGCGGTAAGTACAAGCGCTTGAAGCACCGTGGTGTGATCTGCGAGAAGTGTGGCGTTGAAGTTGCACTGGCCAAGGTTCGTCGTGAGCGCATGGCGCACATCGAGCTGGCTTCGCCGGTTGCCCACATCTGGTTCCTGAAATCGCTGCCGTCCCGTATCGGCTTGCTGATGGACATGACCCTGCGTGATATCGAACGCGTTCTCTACTTCGAGAGCTATGTCGTTATCGATCCAGGCATGACTACCCTTGAAAAAGGTCAGCTGCTGAACGACGAGCAGTACTTCGAGGCGTTGGAAGAGTTCGGTGATGATTTCGATGCCCGCATGGGTGCCGAAGCTGTCCGCGAACTGCTGCACGCTATCGACCTGGAGCACGAGATTGGTCGTCTGCGCGAAGAGATTCCGCAAACCAACTCCGAAACCAAGATCAAGAAGCTGTCCAAGCGTCTGAAGTTGATGGAAGCCTTCCAGGGTTCCGGCAACCTGCCAGAGTGGATGGTGCTGACCGTTCTGCCGGTTCTGCCGCCGGATCTGCGTCCGCTGGTGCCGTTGGATGGTGGTCGTTTCGCGACTTCCGACCTCAACGACCTGTACCGCCGTGTGATCAACCGTAACAACCGCTTGAAGCGCCTGCTCGATCTGTCCGCTCCGGACATCATCGTGCGCAACGAAAAGCGTATGTTGCAGGAAGCTGTCGATGCCCTGCTCGACAACGGTCGTCGTGGCCGCGCTATCACCGGTTCCAACAAGCGTCCTCTGAAATCCTTGGCTGACATGATCAAGGGTAAGCAAGGTCGTTTCCGTCAGAACTTGCTCGGTAAGCGTGTTGACTACTCTGGTCGTTCGGTAATTACCGTAGGCCCGACCCTGCGTCTGCACCAGTGCGGTCTGCCTAAGAAGATGGCACTTGAGCTGTTCAAGCCATTCATCTTCGGCAAGCTGGAAATGCGCGGTCTCGCGACCACCATCAAAGCGGCCAAGAAAATGGTCGAGCGCGAGCTGCCAGAGGTTTGGGACGTTCTCGCTGAAGTGATTCGCGAACACCCGGTTCTCCTCAACCGTGCACCGACCCTTCACCGTCTGGGTATCCAGGCGTTTGAACCGGTACTGATCGAAGGTAAGGCTATCCAGCTGCACCCTCTGGTCTGTGCTGCGTACAACGCCGACTTCGACGGCGACCAAATGGCCGTGCACGTGCCGCTGACACTGGAAGCCCAGTTGGAAGCGCGTGCGTTGATGATGTCGACCAACAACATTCTGTCGCCAGCCAACGGTGAGCCAATCATCGTTCCGTCGCAGGACGTTGTATTGGGTCTGTACTACATGACCCGTGAGGCGATCAACGCCAAAGGCGAAGGTCGTGTGTTCGCTGACCTGCAGGAAGTTGACCGGGTGTTCCGTGCCGGCGAAGCCGCACTGCACGCCAAGGTCAAAGTGCGCATCAACGAAACTGTCAACGACCGTGATGGCGGCAGCGTGAGCGGCACCCGTATTGTCGACACCACCGTTGGCCGTGCGCTGTTGTACCAGGTTGTGCCAAAAGGCCTGTCGTACGACGTCGTCAACCTGCCGATGAAGAAAAAGGCGATCTCCAAGCTGATCAACCAATGCTATCGCGTGGTTGGTCTGAAAGAGACCGTGATCTTCGCTGACCAGTTGATGTACACCGGTTTTGCCTATTCGACCATTTCCGGCGTTTCCATCGGTGTTAACGACTTCGTTATTCCTGATGAAAAAGCCCGCATCATCAGTGCTGCTACTGATGAAGTGAAAGAGATCGAAAGCCAGTACGCCTCGGGCCTGGTAACACAGGGCGAGAAGTACAACAAAGTGATCGACCTTTGGTCCAAGGCCAACGACGAAGTGTCCAAGGCGATGATGGCCAACCTCTCGAAAGAGAAGGTCATCGACCGTCACGGCGACGAAGTTGACCAAGAGTCCTTCAACTCGATGTACATGATGGCCGACTCGGGCGCACGGGGTTCTGCTGCGCAGATCCGTCAGCTCGCCGGTATGCGTGGCCTGATGGCCAAGCCGGACGGCTCCATCATCGAAACGCCGATTACTGCGAACTTCCGTGAAGGTTTGAGCGTACTCCAGTACTTCATCTCTACTCACGGTGCTCGGAAAGGTCTGGCGGATACCGCGTTGAAAACCGCTAACTCCGGTTACCTGACGCGTCGTCTGGTAGACGTTGCGCAAGATCTGGTTGTCACCGAGATCGACTGCGGCACCGAGCACGGCCTGCTGATGACTCCGCACATTGAAGGCGGTGACGTTGTAGAGCCGCTGGGTGAGCGCGTACTGGGTCGTGTTATTGCCCGTGACGTATTCAAGCCAGGTACCGAGGAAGTTATCGTTCCTGCCGGCACTCTGGTTGACGAGAAGTGGGTCGAGTTCATCGAACTCAACAGCATCGACGAAGTAATCGTTCGCTCGCCGATCAGCTGCGAAACCCGCTACGGCATTTGCGCCAAGTGCTACGGCCGTGACTTGGCTCGTGGTCACCAGGTGAACATCGGTGAAGCGGTCGGCGTTATTGCTGCCCAGTCCATCGGTGAGCCGGGTACCCAGCTGACCATGCGTACGTTCCACATTGGTGGTGCGGCAAGCCGGACCTCCGCAGCCGACAGCGTTCAGGTGAAGAATGGCGGTACTGTCCGCCTGCACAACCTGAAGCACGTTGAGCGAGTGGATGGTCACCTGGTTGCTGTGTCGCGTTCCGGTGAGCTGGCAATCGCTGATGACTACGGTCGTGAGCGTGAGCGCTACAAGCTGCCGTACGGTGCTGTGATTTCGGTTAAAGAGGGTGACAAGGTCGACGCTGGTGCAATCGTGGCCAAGTGGGATCCGCACACTCACCCAATCGTTACCGAAATGAAAGGTACCGTGACCTACGTGGGCATGGAAGAAGGCATCACGATCAAGCGTCAGACTGACGAATTGACCGGTATGACCAACATTGAAGTACTCGACGCGAAAGATCGTCCAGCTGCCGGTAAGGACATCCGTCCTGCCGTGAAAATGGTCGATGACAACGGCAAGGATCTGTTGCTGCCAGGCACTGACGTAATCGCTCAGTACTTCCTGCCAGCCAACGCCCTGGTCGGTGTAGCGGATGGTGCGAAGATCGCGATCGGTGATGTTATCGCGCGTATCCCGCAAGAAACTTCGAAGACCCGTGACATCACCGGTGGTTTGCCGCGTGTTGCCGACTTGTTCGAAGCTCGTCGTCCGAAAGAAGCGTCGATTCTGGCTGAAGTCAGTGGCACTATCGCGTTCGGTAAAGAAACCAAGGGCAAGCGCCGTCTGGTTATTACCCCGAACGACGGTACCGATCCGTACGAAGAGCTGATTCCAAAGTGGCGTCACCTGAACGTGTTCGAAGGCGAACAGGTAAACCGCGGCGAAGTGATCTCCGACGGCCCGAGCGATCCACACGACATCCTGCGTCTGCTGGGTGTGAGTGCGCTGGCCAAGTACATCGTTAACGAGATCCAGGACGTTTACCGCCTGCAAGGCGTGAAGATCAACGATAAGCACATCGAGACCATCCTGCGTCAGATGCTGCGTAAAGTTGAGATCGCTGAATCCGGCGATTCCAGTTTCATCAAGGGCGACCAGATGGAACTGACTCACGTGCTGGTGGAAAACGAGCGTCTGGCTGGCGACGAGAAATTCGTTTCCAAGTTCACTCGCGTACTGCTGGGTATCACCAAGGCGTCGTTGTCCACTGAGTCGTTCATCTCGGCGGCCTCCTTCCAGGAGACCACTCGCGTACTGACCGAAGCAGCGGTAACCGGCAAGCGCGATTACCTGCGCGGCCTGAAAGAGAACGTGGTCGTGGGTCGTCTGATCCCGGCTGGTACCGGTTTGGCCTATCACAGCGAGCGTAAGCGTCGCCGTGATGCTGACAAGCCGTTGCGCGTAAGCGCCAGTGAAGTGGAAGCCGCACTGACCGAAGCGCTGAACTCAAGCGGTAACTGAGTTCTGCGGTAAATAAGTCTGGGCCCTGGCAGCCCCCATTCGTCGGATCAAGGCAGATTTGCCCGGCTTCGACGGGAGGGGAGGTCGGGGCCTTGCCTTGACTGGGGGCAAGATCCTCTTTAGACTCTTGTACCCCTAAATTTGGCGGGAATTCGTTCCTGCCATTTTGCTTTTCTTGCAAGACAATAGCGTCGCAAGACAACAGTGGAGCTAGTAGATGGCAACTATCAACCAGCTGGTACGTCAGCCGCGTAAGCGTATCGTCGAGAAATCCGACGTGCCTGCGCTGCAGAACTGCCCGCAACGTCGTGGCGTATGCACTCGTGTGTATACCACCACGCCGAAAAAACCTAACTCGGCACTGCGTAAAGTATGCCGTGTGCGCCTGACCAACGGTTTCGAGGTTTCCTCGTACATCGGCGGTGAAGGCCACAACCTGCAAGAGCACAGCGTGGTACTGATCCGTGGCGGTCGTGTAAAAGACTTGCCAGGTGTTCGTTATCACACCGTACGCGGCTCCTTGGATACTTCCGGCGTTAAAGGTCGTAACCAGGGTCGTTCGAAGTACGGTACCAAGAAGCCTAAGTAGTAGCGGCTTTTTGTAAAACTGAATCATCTTATTTTCTGAGTCGATAAGAGTAAGGTCGGAGGCGTCCCGAAAGGGCACCGATTCCGAGCGAACCTGAAGACCGTTTGAGGGCTTATCCATGCCAAGAAGACGCGTAGCAGCCAAGCGCGAAGTGCTTGACGATCCAAAATACGGAAGCCAAATTCTGGCCAAGTTCATGAACCACGTGATGGAAAGCGGCAAGAAAGCCGTTGCCGAGCGTATCGTTTATGGCGCGCTGGAAAAGGTTAAAGAACGCAAGAACAGCGACCCCCTGGAAATCTTCGAGAAAGCTCTCGACGCCATCGCTCCGCTGGTCGAAGTGAAGTCGCGCCGTGTAGGCGGTGCTACTTACCAGGTTCCGGTCGAAGTTCGTCCGTCCCGTCGTAACGCTCTGGCAATGCGCTGGTTGGTAGACTTCGCCCGTAAGCGCGGCGAGAAGTCTATGGCTCTGCGTTTGGCCGGCGAACTGTTGGACGCTGCTGAAGGTAAAGGTGCTGCTGTTAAGAAGCGTGAAGACGTGCACCGTATGGCTGAAGCTAACAAAGCTTTCTCGCACTACCGCTTCTAATCTTAGCTTCACTAATTTTGCGAGGGCTTTATGGCTCGTACTACTCCGATTAGCCGCTACCGTAACATCGGTATCGTTGCTCACGTGGATGCTGGTAAAACCACCACGACCGAGCGCGTACTGTTTTACACCGGCAAAAGTCACAAAATGGGCGAGGTGCATGATGGCGCCGCGACCACAGACTGGATGGTTCAGGAGCAGGAGCGTGGTATTACCATTACTTCTGCTGCTATTACCGCCTTCTGGAAAGGTTCCGAGAAGCAGTACAAAGATGAGCACCGCTTCAACGTTATCGATACCCCAGGCCACGTAGACTTCACTATTGAAGTTGAACGTTCCCTGCGCGTACTCGACGGCGCTGTCGTTGTGTTCTGCGGTACCTCGGGTGTCGAGCCTCAGTCGGAAACCGTATGGCGTCAAGCCAACAAATACGGCGTTCCACGTCTTGTTTATGTAAACAAGATGGACCGTGCTGGTGCCAACTTCCTGCGCGTGATCGGTCAGATCAAGCAGCGTCTGGGTCATACTCCGGTGCCAATCCAATTGGCAATCGGTTCCGAAGACAACTTCCAGGGTCAGATCGATCTGATCAACATGGAAGCGGTCTACTGGAATGACGCTGACAAAGGTATGGTTCCTGTTCGCAAGCCTATCCCTGCAGAATTGCAGGAACTGGCTGACGAGTGGCGCAACAACATGGTTGAGGCTGCCGCCGAAGCCAGCGAAGAGCTGATGAACAAGTACCTCGAAGGTGAAGAGCTCACCAACGTGGAAATCAAGGCCGCTCTGCGTCAGCGTACTATCGCTGGTGAGATCGTCTTGGCTGTTTGCGGTTCTTCCTTCAAGAACAAGGGTGTTCCCCTGGTTCTCGACGCCGTGATCGACTATCTGCCTGCTCCAACCGACATTCCTGCTATCAAGGGTACCAACCCTGATAACGAGGAAGAAGAGATGGAGCGTCATGCTGACGACAGCGAGCCGTTCTCGGCTCTGGCCTTCAAGATTGCTACCGACCCATTCGTGGGTACTCTGACCTTCGTCCGTGTTTACTCGGGCGTGTTGGCCTCCGGCGACGGCGTGATCAACTCGGTCAAAGGCAAGAAAGAGCGTGTGGGTCGTATGGTGCAAATGCACGCAAACGCCCGTGAAGAGATCAAGGAAGTGCGCGCTGGTGACATCGCGGCCTTGATCGGCATGAAGGACGTCACCACTGGTGAGACTTTGTGCGACGCTGCCAAGCCAATCATCCTGGTTCGCATGGACTTCCCGGAGCCGGTTATTTCGGTTGCCGTAGAGCCTAAGACCAAGGATGACCAGGAAAAAATGGGTATCGCTCTGGGCAAGCTTGCTCAGGAAGATCCATCTTTCCGCGTCAAAACTGATGAAGAGACTGGTCAAACGATCATCTCTGGTATGGGCGAGTTGCACCTGGACATCCTGGTTGACCGGATGCGCCGTGAGTTCAACGTCGAAGCCAACATCGGTAAGCCTCAGGTTTCCTATCGTGAGCGCATCACGAAGAACTGCGAAATCGAAGGCAAGTTCGTTCGTCAGTCCGGCGGTCGTGGTCAGTTCGGTCACTGCTGGATCCGTTTTGCTCCTGCTGACGAAGGTCAGGAAGGTCTGCAATTCGTGAACGAAGTAGTAGGTGGTGTTGTTCCTAAGGAATACATCCCTGCTATCCAGAAGGGTATCGAAGAGCAGATGAAGAACGGTGTTGTTGCCGGCTATCCGCTGATCGGCCTGAAAGCAACCGTTTTTGACGGTTCTTACCACGACGTCGACTCCAACGAGATGGCGTTTAAGGTGGCTGCTTCCATGGCAACCAAGCAACTGGCCCAGAAGGGCGGTGGTGAGTTGCTTGAGCCAATCATGGCGGTAGAAGTTGTTACACCTGAAGACTATATGGGTGATGTCATGGGCGACCTTAACCGTCGTCGCGGCATGATCTTGGGTATGGAAGACACGGTTTCCGGCAAAGTGATTCGCGCCGAGGTTCCGTTGGGTGAGATGTTCGGTTATGCGACCGACGTTCGCTCCATGTCCCAGGGTCGCGCAAGCTACTCTATGGAATTCAAAAAATACAACACAGCTCCGGCGCACATCGCTGAAACTGTATCCAAAAAACAAGGCTGATTCAGTCCTTTAGGCAAGGAGTTAATTGTCGTGGCTAAAGAAAAATTTGATCGTTCCCTACCGCACGTCAACGTTGGCACTATCGGTCACGTTGACCACGGTAAAACCACTCTGACCGCAGCTCTGACTCGCGTCTGCTCCGAGGTTTTCGGTTCTGCAGTCGTTGATTTCGATAAAATCGACAGCGCTCCAGAAGAAAAAGCTCGTGGTATCACCATCAACACCGCGCACGTCGAGTACAACTCGAAGATCCGTCACTACGCTCACGTTGACTGCCCAGGTCACGCTGACTATGTGAAGAACATGATCACTGGTGCTGCCCAGATGGACGGCGCGATCCTGGTTTGCTCGGCCGCTGATGGTCCGATGCCACAAACCCGTGAGCACATCCTGCTGTCCCGTCAGGTAGGCGTTCCGTACATCGTGGTTTTCCTGAACAAGGCTGACCTGGTAGACGACGCTGAGCTGCTGGAGCTGGTTGAGATGGAAGTGCGCGATCTGCTGAGCACTTACGACTTCCCAGGCGACGACACTCCGATCATCATCGGTTCCGCTCGTATGGCGCTGGAAGGCAAAGACGATAACGAAATGGGCACCACTGCCGTTCGTAAACTGGTTGAAACCCTGGACAGCTACATCCCAGAACCAGTTCGTCTGACCGACAAGCCGTTCCTGATGCCAATCGAAGACGTATTCTCGATCTCCGGTCGTGGTACTGTTGTGACTGGTCGTATCGAGCGCGGTATCGTTCGCGTTCAAGATGCGCTGGAAATCGTTGGTCTGCGTGACACTACCAACACTGTCTGCACTGGTGTTGAAATGTTCCGCAAGCTGCTCGACGAAGGTCGTGCTGGCGAGAACTGCGGCGTTCTGCTGCGTGGTACCAAGCGTGACGACGTTGAGCGTGGCCAGGTTCTGGTTAAGCCAGGTTCGGTTAAGCCGCACACCAAGTTCACCGCAGAAGTTTACGTTCTGAGCAAGGAAGAAGGCGGTCGTCACACTCCGTTCTTCAAAGGCTACCGTCCACAGTTCTACTTCCGTACTACTGACGTGACTGGTAACTGCCAGCTGCCAGAAGGCGTTGAAATGGTAATGCCAGGCGATAACATCCAAATGGAAGTTACCCTGATCAAGACCATCGCAATGGAAGACGGTCTGCGCTTCGCTATCCGTGAAGGCGGCCGTACCGTTGGTGCTGGTGTTGTAGCTAAAATCATCGAGTAAGCGTCTCTTCTGAGATAGCTTCGATGCTTTGAAAAGCCCCCGCTCAGCGGGGGCTTTTTTATTGGGTTGACACCTATCTAGGGCGTCTATAGAATTGCGCCTCCTTTTAACGGGCGTATTGCGCTCGCTGGGAATAGCAGCCGGAGTCTGAAATCCAATGCAAAATCAGCAAATCCGTATCAGGTTGAAGGCTTTTGACCATCGCCTGATCGACCAATCCACCCAGGAAATCGTGGAAACCGCGAAACGTACTGGTGCTCAAGTGCGTGGTCCAATTCCACTGCCTACCCGTAAAGAGCGGTTCACCGTTCTGGTCTCCCCGCACGTCAACAAAGACGCGCGTGACCAGTACGAGATCCGTACTCATAAGCGCGTACTGGACATCGTCCAGCCAACGGATAAAACCGTTGATGCTCTTATGAAGCTCGATCTGGCGGCCGGTGTGGAAGTACAGATCAGCCTCGGCTAAGACTTGGGTCTTAGTCGTGTAACGCTCTGAAATGGGCGGCCATAGCGGGTGAAAGCCCCGTACACTCATGAGGTTTACAACATGACTATTGGTGTAGTCGGTCGTAAATGCGGTATGACCCGTATTTTCACCGAAGAAGGTGTCTCCATTCCGGTTACGGTCATTGAGATCGAGCCGAATCGCGTCACCCAGTTCAAAACTGAAGAAACCGATGGCTATCGTGCAGTGCAAGTCACTGTCGGCGAGCGTCGCGCTTCGCGTGTGACTGCTGCTCAAGCAGGTCACTTCGCTAAAGCAAACGTTGCAGCTGGTCGTACTGTCATGGAGTTCCGTCTTGAAGAAGGCGACTACCAGGCTGGCGATCTGATCAACGCTGAAATCTTCGCCGCTGGTCAACTGGTTGATGTAACCGGTCAGTCCAAGGGTAAAGGCTTCCAGGGTACGATCAAGCGTTGGAATTTCCGTGGTCAAGACAACACTCACGGTAACTCCGTTTCCCACCGCGTCCCGGGCTCTATTGGCCAGTGCCAGACTCCTGGTCGTGTATTCAAGGGCAAAAAAATGTCCGGTCATATGGGCGCTGAGCGCGTGACCGTGCAGTCCCTCGAAGTAGTGCGCGTCGACGCTGAACGCAATCTGTTGTTGGTCAAGGGTGCTGTTCCTGGCGCTACTGGCGGCAACCTGGTTGTACGTCCAGCGGCCAAGGCTCGCGGTTAAGGGGAAGCTGACATGCAATTAAATGTAAATGACGCTCAAGCGATCGAAGTTTCCGAACTGACATTTGGCGGCGAATTCAACGAGACGCTGGTTCACCAAGCAGTCGTGGCCTACATGGCCGGCGGCCGTCAAGGTAGCAAGCAGCAAAAGACCCGTTCCGACGTTCGTGGTGGCGGTAAGCGCCCTTGGCGTCAGAAAGGTACTGGCCGTGCTCGTGCCGGTACTATCCGTAGCCCAATCTGGCGCGGCGGCGGTACCACTTTCGCAGCTCGTCCGCAGGATCACTCTCAGAAGCTCAACAAGAAGATGTATCGCGCAGCACTGCGCTCCATCCTTGCTGAACTCGTGCGTACTGATCGCCTAGTCGTGGTTCAGGACTTCGCTGTTGAAAGTCCAAAAACCAAAGATCTGCTGGGCAAACTGAACAACATGAGCCTGACCGACGTTTTGATCGTGTCTGAAGCTGTTGATCAGAACCTGTACCTGGCTGCTCGTAACCTGCCACACGTTGATGTACGTGACGTGCAAGGTTCCGATCCAGTTAGTCTGATCGCATACGACAAGGTGTTGATCACCGTGTCGGCCGTGAAGAAATTCGAGGAGCTGCTGGGATGAACCAGGAACGCGTATTTAAAGTTCTGCTTGGCCCGCACGTTTCCGAAAAGGCTACGGTTCTGGCTGACAAGAAAGGCCAGTTCGTTTTCAAGGTTGCAACTGACGCAACCAAGCTGGAAATCAAGAAGGCCGTCGAAAGCCTGTTCAGCGTGAAAGTTGAGCGTGTTACTACCCTGAATGTTCTGGGTAAGAGCAAGCGCACTGCTCGCGGTCTGGGCAAGCGTAATGACTGGAAGAAGGCAGTTATCTCCCTTCAGCCAGGCCAAGATCTCGATTTCAGCAGCAGTGCTGAGTAAGGAAGGGGTGCATCATGGCAATCGTTAAATGCAAACCGACTTCCCCTGGCCGCCGTTTTGTGGTCAAGGTGGTCAACCAGGAGCTGCATAAAGGCGCTCCTCACGCACCGCTGCTCGAGAAGAAATCGAAGACTGGTGGTCGTAACAACAATGGTCGTATTACCACTCGTCACATTGGTGGTGGCCATAAGCAGCATTATCGTCTGGTCGACTTCCGTCGCAACGACAAAGATGGCATCGCTGCCACTGTCGAGCGTATCGAATACGATCCAAACCGTACTGCTCACATCGCTCTGCTGCTGTACGCAGATGGCGAGCGCCGCTACATCATCGCGCCTAAAGGCGTGAGTGCTGGCGACCAGCTGATCGCAGGTGCCCTGGCACCGATCAAGCCGGGCAACGCTCTGCAACTGCGTAACATTCCAGTTGGTAGCACCGTACACGGCATCGAATTGAAGCCAGGTAAAGGCGCGCAAATCGCTCGTTCCGCTGGTGCTTCGGCTCAGCTGATCGCTCGTGAAGGTGTCTACGTGACCCTGCGTCTGCGTTCTGGTGAGATGCGTAAAGTGCTGGCTGAATGCCGTGCGACCCTGGGTGAAGTCTCGAACTCCGAGCACAGCCTGCGTTCGCTGGGTAAAGCTGGTGCCAAACGCTGGCGTGGCGTTCGCCCAACCGTTCGTGGTGTTGCCATGAACCCGGTTGACCACCCACACGGTGGTGGTGAAGGTCGTACCTCTGGTGGTCGTCATCCGGTATCGCCATGGGGCTTCCCGACTAAGGGCGCGAAGACTCGTGGTAATAAGCGTACCGACAAAATGATCGTCCGTCGTCGCAAGTAAATAGAGGGATACGACAGTGCCACGTTCTCTGAAAAAAGGTCCTTTTATTGATCTTCACCTACTGAAGAAGATCGAAGTGGCGGCGGAAAAGAACGATCGCAAACCAGTTAAGACCTGGTCGCGTCGTTCGATGATCCTGCCACAAATGGTCGGTCTGACCATCGCTGTACACAACGGTCGTCTGCACGTCCCAGTTCTCGTTAACGAAGACATGGTCGGCCACAAACTAGGCGAGTTTGCCGGTACCCGCACTTATCGTGGGCACGTGGCAGACAAGAAAGCCAAGCGTTAAGGGGTAAGGAAATGGAAGTAGCCGCTAAGTTGTCGGGCGCTCGAATCTCCGCCCAGAAAGCCCGCTTGGTCGCCGACCAGATCCGCGGGAAGAAGGTGGGCGAAGCGCTCAACCTGTTGGCTTTCAGCAGTAAGAAAGCCGCCGAGATCATGAAGAAAGTGCTGGAGTCGGCCGTAGCCAACGCCGAGCATAACGAAGGCGCAGACGTTGATGACCTGAAGGTCAGCACCGTTTTCGTCAACGAAGGGCGTTCGCTGAAGCGCATCATGCCGCGTGCCAAAGGCCGTGCTGATCGCATCGTCAAGCGGTCTTGCCATATCACTGTCAAGGTTGCTGACAAGTAACGGAGTCGAAGAGATGGGTCAGAAAGTACATCCCATTGGCATTCGCCTGGGAATCGTCAAGGAGCACACCTCCGTCTGGTACGCAGACGGTCGGACTTATGCGGACTATTTGTTCGCTGATCTGAAGGTGCGTGAGTATCTCCAAGACAAACTAAAAAGCGCGTCCGTAAGCCGTATCGATATCCATCGTCCGGCGCAAACTGCACGTATCACCATCCACACCGCTCGTCCAGGTATCGTTATCGGGAAGAAAGGTGAAGATGTTGAGAAACTGCGTCAGGACCTGACCAAGCAAATGGGTGTGCCTGTGCACATCAATATCGAAGAGATCCGCAAGCCGGAGCTCGACGGTATGCTGGTTGCGCAGAGCGTAGCTCAGCAGCTGGAGCGTCGCGTAATGTTCCGTCGCGCTATGAAGCGCGCTGTACAGAACGCCATGCGCATTGGTGCCAAAGGCATCAAAATCCAAGTGAGCGGTCGTCTCGGCGGTGCTGAAATCGCACGTACTGAATGGTATCGCGAAGGTCGTGTGCCACTGCACACCCTGCGTGCCGACATCGACTATGCCAACTACGAAGCTCACACCACTTACGGTGTGATCGGTGTAAAGGTTTGGATCTTCAAAGGCGAAGTAATTGGTGGTCGCCAAGAAGAACTGAAACCACAAGCACCAGCGCCTCGTAAAAAAGCTGCTAAGTAAGGGGTACGCCAAATGTTGCAACCAAAGCGTACGAAGTTCCGCAAGCAGATGACAGGCCACAACCGTGGTCTGGCTCAGCGCGGTAGCAAAGTCAGCTTCGGCGAGTTCGCGCTGAAGTCTGTAGCTCGTGGTCGTCTCACCGCTCGTCAGATCGAGTCAGCGCGTCGTGCACTGACCCGTCACGTAAAACGTGGCGGCAAGATCTGGATCCGTGTATTCCCGGACAAGCCGATCTCCAAAAAACCTCTCGAGGTTCGGATGGGTAAAGGTAAGGGTAACGTGGAATACTGGGTAGCCCAGATTCAGCCAGGCAAAGTCCTGTATGAAATCGAGGGTGTAACTGAAGAGCTGGCGCGTGAGGCTTTTGCCCTGGCTGCTGCAAAGCTGCCGCTCGCCACCGCCTTTGTTAAACGGACGGTGATGTGATGAAAGCGAATGAACTTCGTGAAAAATCCGCACAGCAGCTGAACGAGCAACTGCTCGGCCTGCTGCGCGACCAGTTCAATCTGCGCATGCAGAAAGCAACTGGCCAGTTGGGGCAGTCTCATCTGCTCTCGCAAGTTAAGCGTGACATTGCTCGCGTGAAGACTGTGCTCAACCAGCAGGCAGGTAAGTGATCATGGCTGAAGCCGAAAAGACTGTCCGTACGCTGACTGGCCGTGTTGTCAGCGACAAGATGGACAAAACCATCACCGTTTTGATCGAGCGTCGCGTTAAGCACCCGATCTACGGTAAATATGTTAAGCGTTCGACTAAGCTGCACGCGCACGACGAAACCAACCAGTGCCACATCGGCGACAAAGTCACTATTCGTGAAACTCGTCCGCTGGCCAAGACTAAGTCTTGGGCATTGGTTGATGTTCTCGAACGCGCTGTGGAAGTCTAAGGACTAGGGGTCGGAGAAATTATATGATTCAGACTCAATCCATGCTCGATGTGGCCGATAACAGCGGCGCTCGCCGTGTTATGTGCATCAAGGTGCTGGGTGGCTCCCATCGTCGTTACGCTGGTATCGGTGACATCATCAAAGTTACCGTCAAGGAAGCAATTCCTCGCGGTAAGGTGAAAAAAGGCCAGGTGATGACTGCTGTTGTAGTCCGCACTCGTCATGGCGTACGCCGTGCAGATGGCTCCATTATCCGCTTTGATGGCAACGCTGCTGTTCTTCTGAACAACAAGCAAGAGCCGATCGGCACCCGTATCTTTGGGCCAGTGACCCGTGAACTTCGTACTGAGAAGTTCATGAAGATCGTCTCGCTCGCCCCAGAAGTGCTGTAAGGAGATCCGACATGCAAAAGATTCGTCGTGACGACGAGATCATCGTGATCGCCGGCAAAGACAAAGGTAAGCGCGGTAAGGTGCTTAAGGTTCTCGCTAATAACCGTCTGGTTATCGGTGGTCTGAACCTGGTCAAGCGTCATACCAAGCCTAACCCGATGTCGGGCGTGCAGGGCGGTATCGTCGAGAAAGAAGCTCCGCTGGACGCTTCTAACGTCGCCATCTTCAACGGCGAAACCAACAAGGCTGACCGCGTTGGTTTCAAAGTAGAAGACGGTAAGAAAATTCGTGTCTTCAAGTCGACCCAAAAAGCGGTTGATGCTTGAACACTGCTAGGTAGATTAGACCATGGCACGACTACAAGAGATTTACCGGAAGGAAATCGCCCCTAAGCTTAAGGAAGAACTTAAGCTTGGGAACGTGATGGAAGTTCCGCGCGTTACCAAAATCACCCTGAACATGGGTCTGGGCGAAGCGATCGGTGACAAAAAAGTCATCGAGCACGCTGTTGCTGACCTGGAAAAGATCACCGGCCAGAAAGTCGTTGTGACCTACGCTCGCAAATCCATCGCTGGCTTTAAAGTCCGTGAAGGTTGGCCGATCGGCGTCAAAGTGACTCTGCGCCGTGAGCGTATGTACGAATTCCTGGATCGTCTGCTGTCGATCTCCCTGCCTCGGGTTCGCGACTTCCGCGGCCTGAATGCCAAGTCCTTCGATGGTCGTGGTAACTACAGCATGGGCGTGAAAGAGCAGATCATCTTCCCGGAAATCGACTACGACAAGATCGATGCTCTCCGCGGTCTGGACATCACCCTGACCACCACTGCCAAGAACGATGATGAAGGTCGCGCCCTGTTGCGTGCTTTCAAATTCCCGTTCCGCAACTGATTGGAGTAGGACCATGGCCAAGATGAGCATGAAAAACCGCGAGCTGAAGCGTCAGCTCACGGTTGCCAAGTACGCCAAGAAGCGTGCAGCACTGAAAGCAATCATCGTTGATCTGAACGCAAGTCCAGAAGCGCGTTGGGAAGCTACAGTTGCCCTGCAGAAGCAGCCACGTGACGCAAGCGCTTCGCGCATGCGTAACCGCTGCCGCCTGACCGGTCGTCCACACGGCGTTTACCGCAAGTTCGGCCTCGGCCGTAACAAACTGCGTGAAGCGGCAATGCGTGGTGACGTACCAGGTCTGGTTAAAGCCAGCTGGTAAGTACTTTCAGCGTCCAGGTGGTCCGAATCGAAAGATACTGACCGCCGGTGACCCTGAATCTGGAACAAGCCCCTTTTGGGGCTTGTTTCATTTCCGGAGTGTGTCTAAAATACGCGGCTCGCCTGAGCCCGTGTTTTTTACCCGGAGATTCTCAGCGACATATGTAGCCGCAAGGCTAATTTTTTTGTATTAGGAGCGTCTAGCCCATGAGTATGCAGGACCCGTTAGCGGACATGCTAACTCGTATCCGTAATGCCCAGATGGCTGAAAAGTCCGTCGTAAGCATGCCATCTTCCAAGTTGAAGGTTGCTGTTGCCAAAGTCCTGAAAGACGAAGGCTACATTGCGGGTTATCAGATCAGCAGCGAAATCAAACCACTGCTGTCCATCGAGCTGAAGTACTTCGAAGGCCGTTCGGTCATAGAGGAAGTGAAGCGCGTTAGCCGTCCAGGCCTGCGTCAGTACAAGTCCGCTGAAGATCTGCCGAAAGTTCGTGGCGGTCTGGGCGTGTCTATCGTCTCCACCAACAAAGGTGTGATGACGGATCGTGCTGCGCGCGCTGCCGGTGTCGGCGGCGAAGTTCTTTGCACTGTGTTCTAAGGGGGGATAAGCATGTCTCGCGTCGCTAAGAACCCCGTTAAGCTGCCAGCCGGTGTCGAAGTCAAATTCGCAGGCCAACAGCTTTCGGTGAAGGGTGCCAAGGGCACTCTTGAACTGAATATCCATTCGTCCGTTGAGATCGTTGAAGAAGCTGGTGAGCTGCGTTTCGCTGCTCGCAATGGCGATCAACAAACTCGCGCAATGGCTGGTACCACGCGTGCGTTGGTAAACAACATGGTCCAAGGCGTAAGCCAAGGCTTCGAGCGTAAGCTCCAGCTGGTCGGTGTTGGTTACAAAGCGCAAGCAAAAGGCACGGTTTTGAACCTGGCCCTTGGCTTCTCGCACCCAGTGGATTACGAACTGCCGGAAGGCATCACCGCTGAGACTCCTAGCCAGACCGATATCCTGATCAAGGGCATCGATAAGCAACTGGTAGGTCAAGTGGCTGCTGAGATCCGCGACTTCCGTCCACCAGAGCCGTACAAAGGCAAAGGTGTGCGCTACGCGGACGAAGTCGTCCGTCGTAAAGAAGCCAAGAAGAAGTAGGGCATAGCAAATGACCGACAAAAAAGTTACTCGACTGCGTCGCGCTCGCAAAGCACGCCTGAAAATGCACGAACTCGAAGTCGTGCGTCTCTGCGTGTTCCGCTCGTCGCAGCACATCTACGCCCAGGTCATCTCGGCCGACGGCAACAAAGTCCTGGCCAGCGCCTCGACTTTGGATAAAGAACTGCGTGATGGTGCCACTGGCAACATCGACGCGGCCACAAAGGTTGGCCAGCTGGTCGCTACGCGTGCTAAGGCCGCTGGCGTCTCGCAAGTGGCTTTCGACCGCTCTGGCTTCAAGTACCACGGCCGCGTTAAAGCGCTGGCTGATGCTGCTCGTGAAGCTGGGCTGGAGTTCTAAGTTATGTCAAATAACGACCAAAAGCGCGACGAAGGCTACATTGAGAAGCTGGTTCAAGTTAACCGCGTAGCCAAAACCGTTAAAGGCGGCCGTATCTTCACTTTCACCGCGTTGACCGTGGTGGGTGATGGTAAAGGGCGTGTTGGCTTCGGCCGTGGCAAGTCACGTGAAGTGCCTGCTGCGATCCAGAAGGCAATGGAAGCTGCTCGTCGCAACATGATCCAAGTTGATCTGAACGGCACCACGCTGCAGTACGCAATGAAGTCCGCTCATGGCGCTTCGAAGGTATACATGCAGCCTGCTTCTGAAGGTACCGGTATCATCGCTGGCGGCGCTATGCGTGCTGTCCTCGAGGTTGCTGGTGTTCAGAACGTTCTGGCCAAGTGCTATGGCTCGACTAACCCGGTAAACGTGGTTCACGCCACTTTCAAGGGTTTGAAAGCTATGCAATCTCCTGAATCCATTGCCGCCAAGCGTGGCAAAAGCGTCAAGGAGATCTTCTGATCATGGCTACCGTTAAAGTAACGCTGATCAAAAGCATGACCGGCCGCATCCCTAACCACAAATTGTGCGTTAAGGGTTTGGGTCTGCGTCGCATCGGTCACACTGTAGAAGTCCAGGATACTCCCGAGAATCGCGGGATGATCAACAAGGCTTACTACATGCTGCGTGTCGAGGGTTAATCGATGAAACTCAATGATCTGAGTCCAGCGCCGGGTTCCCGTCGCGAAAAGCATCGTCCGGGCCGTGGTATCGGTAGCGGTTTGGGTAAGACTGGTGGCCGCGGCCACAAAGGTCAAACCTCCCGCTCCGGTGGCACCATTGCTCCAGGCTTTGAAGGCGGTCAACAGCCGCTGCATCGTCGCCTGCCTAAGTTCGGCTTCGTTTCCCTGAAGGCCATGGACCGCGCAGAAGTGCGTCTGTCCGAGCTGGCTAAAGTGGAAGGCGACATCGTTACTGTGCAGACCCTGAAAGATGCCAACGTGATCAACGTCAACGTACAGCGTGTGAAAATCATGCTGTCCGGTGAAGTGACTCGCGCTGTCACTATCGGCAAGGGAATCGGCGCCACCAAAGGTGCGCGTTCGGCTATCGAAGCAGCTGGCGGCAAGTTCGAGGAATAAATGGCTAAGCAAGGTGCTCTCTCAGCGCTCGGCAAAGGCGGTATGTCTGAACTTTGGGCTCGTCTGCGTTTTCTGTTCCTGGCGATTATCGTCTACCGAATAGGCGCACACATCCCGGTTCCAGGTATCAACCCGGACCGACTCGCAGACCTGTTTCGACAGAATGAGGGGACCATTCTTAGCTTGTTCAACATGTTTTCTGGCGGCGCGCTGGAACGGATGAGCATTTTTGCACTGGGGATCATGCCGTACATCTCGGCATCGATCATCATGCAACTGATGACCGCCGTCAGCCCTCAGCTGGAGCAGTTGAAGAAGGAAGGTGAAGCTGGCCGTCGCAAGATTAGCCAGTACACCCGCTACGGCACTGTCATCCTCGCCCTGGTTCAGGCTATCGGCATGTCCGTTGGCCTGGCGGGGCAGGGTGTTGCGTTCACTGGTGACTTTGGCTTCCATTTCGTCGCGGTATCCACTTTTGTGGCTGGTGCGATGTTCATGATGTGGCTGGGTGAGCAGATTACTGAGCGTGGTGTTGGTAACGGTATCTCGATGTTGATTTTCGCAGGTATCGTCGCCGGTCTTCCGAGAGCAATCGGGCAGTCTTTCGAGTCTGCGCGTCAGGGTGATATCAATATCTTTGCCCTGGTTGCCATCGGTTTGCTGGCAGTAGCGATTATCGGTTTTGTGGTGTTCATTGAGCGTGGCCAGCGTCGTATTGCTGTTCACTACGCCAAGCGTCAGCAGGGCCGTAAGGTTTTTGCTGCGCAGACCAGCCACTTGCCGCTGAAAGTGAATATGGCCGGTGTTATTCCGGCAATTTTCGCGAGCAGCATTTTGCTGTTTCCGGCTTCGTTGGGTACCTGGTTTGGTCAGTCTGAAAATATGGGCTGGCTGCAGGACCTCTCTCAGTCGATCGCTCCTGGTCAGCCGTTGAATATTCTGCTGTTTAGTGCAGGGATTATTTTCTTCTGCTTCTTCTATACGGCGTTGATGTTCAATCCGAAAGACGTAGCGGAAAACCTGAAGAAGTCCGGTGCCTTTATTCCGGGTATTCGTCCAGGTGAGCAGTCTGCACGCTACATTGATGGCGTTCTGACTCGTTTGACCCTGTTCGGTGCTCTATATATGACGGCCGTGTGCTTGTTGCCCCAGTTCCTGGTGGTTGCAGCAAACGTTCCGTTCTACCTTGGCGGGACCTCGTTGCTGATCGTGGTCGTGGTTGTGATGGACTTCATGTCCCAAGTACAATCGCACCTCGTTTCGCACCAGTACGAATCCCTGATGAAGAAAGCCAACCTGAAGGGTTACGGCAGCGGCATGTTGCGCTGAGTACCCATAAGGTTCGAGGAGTTGGTGATGAAAGTTCGTGCATCGGTGAAAAAGCTGTGCCGTAACTGCAAGATTATTCGCCGCGAAGGTGTTGTTCGAGTAATTTGCAGCGCGGAACCGCGTCACAAACAGCGCCAAGGCTGAGTGTGATCCGCTTGAAGCCCGGCAGCTAGTGCGCTGCCGGGTTGATTATTTGTTATTACAGCGATATTATCTCGCGCCCTATTTCTTGGCTTCCGGGGCGTAGGTAGCTGTCAATTGGAGTCCCACTGAATGGCCCGTATTGCAGGCGTTAACATTCCAGATAACAAGCACACTGTTATCTCGCTGACCTACATCTATGGTGTTGGTCGCACTACTGCGCAGAAAATTTGCGCAGTTGCTGGGGTAAACCCAGCCGCTAAGATCAAGGATCTGAGCGACGAGCAGATTGAATTGCTGCGTGGCGAAGTGGCGAAGTTCACCACTGAAGGTGACCTGCGTCGCGAAATCAACATGAAAATCAAGCGTTTGATGGACCTCGGTTGCTATCGCGGTCTGCGTCATCGTCGTGGTCTTCCAGTACGCGGTCAGCGTACCAAGACTAACGCGCGTACCCGTAAAGGTCCGCGTAAGCCGATCCGCAAGTAATCGCCCCAGCGAATCGACAGGAAAATTATCATGGCAAAACCTGCTGCTCGTCCTCGTAAAAAAGTTAAAAAGACAGTGGTTGATGGCATCGCCCACATCCATGCATCTTTTAACAACACCATCGTGACCATCACCGACCGTCAAGGTAACGCGCTTTCTTGGGCTACCTCCGGTGGTTCGGGTTTCCGCGGTTCCCGCAAGTCCACCCCGTTTGCTGCTCAAGTAGCTGCTGAACGTGCTGGTCAAGCTGCGCTGGAATATGGCCTGAAAAACCTCGACGTTAACGTCAAAGGTCCAGGTCCAGGTCGTGAGTCTGCTGTCCGTGCTTTGAACGGCTGTGGCTATAAGATCGCCAGCATCACCGACGTGACGCCAATCCCGCACAACGGGTGCCGTCCGCCGAAGAAGCGCCGCGTGTAATCCAGGAGATTGTAAAGAATGGCTCGTTACATTGGTCCAAAATGCAAACTCGCTCGTCGCGAAGGCACCGATCTCTTCCTGAAGAGCGGCGTGCGCGCGATCGAATCGAAGTGCAACATTGAAGCAGCACCTGGTATCCACGGCCAACGCCGCGGTCGCCAGTCCGATTACGGCACCCAACTGCGTGAAAAGCAGAAGGTCCGCCGTATCTACGGCGTTCTCGAGCGTCAGTTCAGCGGCTACTACAAAGAAGCTGCTGGCAAGAAAGGTGCAACCGGTGAAAACCTGCTGCAACTGCTCGAATGCCGTCTGGACAACGTTGTATACCGTATGGGCTTTGGTTCGACTCGTGCCGAATCCCGTCAGCTGGTATCGCACAAGTCGATCAGCGTTAACGGTCAGACCGTAAACGTTCCGTCCTACCAGGTTCGTGCTGGTGACGTGGTCGCAGTTCGCGAGAAAGCAAAAAACCAACTTCGCATTGTCCAAGCTCTCGATCTGTGTGCCCAACGTGGCCGCGTAGAATGGGTAGAAGTAGACACTGAGAAGAAGTCGGGCGTTTTCAAGAACGTTCCTGCTCGCAGTGATCTGTCCGCCGACATCAACGAAAGCCTGATTGTCGAGCTCTACTCCAAGTAAGGGCTAGAAAATAGGTGCATCCATGCAGATTTCGGTAAATGAGTTCCTGACACCCCGCCACATTGATGTGCAGGTTGTCAGTCCAACCCGCGCCAAGATCACTCTCGAGCCTCTCGAGCGTGGTTTTGGCCACACCCTGGGCAACGCGCTGCGCCGCATCCTGTTGTCCTCAATGCCCGGCTGTGCAGTAGTCGAGGCCGAGATTGACGGTGTGCTCCACGAGTACAGCGCCATCGAAGGTGTACAGGAAGACGTAATTGAAATCCTGTTGAACCTTAAAGGTCTGGCTATCAAGCTGCACGGCCGTGACGAAGTTACGCTGACCTTGTCGAAGAAGGGTTCGGGGGTGGTTACCGCTGCCGATATTCAGCTGGATCATGATGTCGAGATCGTTAACCCCGATCACGTAATCGCTAACCTGGCGTCTAACGGCGCCCTGAACATGAAGCTCACCGTAGCTCGTGGTCGTGGTTATGAACCGGCCGACTCGCGTCAGAGCGATGAAGACGAAAGCCGCAGCATTGGTCGCTTGCAGCTTGACTCTTCGTTCAGCCCGGTTCGCCGTATCGCATACGTGGTGGAAAACGCCCGTGTCGAGCAGCGTACTAACCTGGACAAGCTGGTTATTGATCTGGAAACCAACGGTACTCTGGATCCTGAAGAGGCTATCCGCCGCGCTGCAACCATTCTGCAACAGCAGTTGGCTGCGTTCGTCGACCTCAAAGGTGACAGTGAACCAGTGGTAATCGAGCAGGAAGACGAGATCGATCCGATCCTGCTTCGCCCGGTTGACGATCTGGAACTGACTGTACGTTCGGCTAACTGCCTTAAGGCGGAAAACATTTACTACATCGGCGACCTGATTCAGCGTACCGAAGTAGAACTGTTGAAGACTCCGAACCTGGGCAAGAAATCCTTGACTGAAATCAAGGACGTTCTGGCCTCCCGCGGTCTGTCCCTCGGCATGCGCCTCGACAACTGGCCGCCTGCAAGTCTTAAGAAGGACGACAAGGCGACTGCCTGATCGTCGTAATCACCGAACGTGAGTTTGGTAAGGAATGAACCATGCGTCATCGTAAAAGTGGTCGTCACCTGAGCCGTACCAGCTCGCACCGCAAGGCCATGTTTCAAAACATGGCGGTGTCGCTGTTCGAGCACGAGCTGATCAAAACTACACTGCCGAAAGCTAAAGAACTGCGTCGCGTTGCTGAGCCGCTGATCACTTTGGCCAAGACAGACAGCCTGGCTAACCGCCGTCTGGCTTTCGACCGTACTCGTTCGAAAGCTATCGTTGGTAAGCTCTTCAACGACCTGGGCAAGCGTTACGCTACCCGTGAGGGTGGCTACCTGCGCATCCTCAAGTGCGGTTTCCGCGCTGGCGACAACGCGCCTATGGCGTACGTCGAGTTGGTTGATCGTGCTACTGCCGGCGAAGCTGTAAGCGCCGAGTAAGACGACAAGCTGTAACGAAGAACCGGGCCTAGTGCCCGGTTTTTTGTGCGCGTAACAAAAGCGCGATTTGTACAAGCTTCCTCAGATAGCGCTCAGCACTATGTGCGCGGGGGTATTGTTAGTTATTTTCTATTGAAGCTTACAATTTAATGAATTTGTAGGTGTCATGTTGATGGTCAATACTCCCTCCAAGCCGATTAGCCGGCAGTTCCAAGTCCGACCTGAGGAAAATTGAGCATGAGCCAGAATAAAATCCTTACCACCGCCAGCGGCGCTCCCGTTGCGGATAACCAGAATTCCCGTTCAGCCGGCCCGCGCGGCCCGCTGCTTCTTGACGATTTTCACCTGATCGAGAAACTTGCCCATTTCAACCGTGAAAACATCCCTGAGCGTCGCGTACACGCCAAGGGGTCGGGTGCCTACGGGACCTTCACGGTCACCCGGGACATCACCCAGTACACCAGCGCCAAATTGTTCGAATCCGTTGGTAAGCAAACTCCAACGTTCCTGCGTTTCTCCACTGTGGGGGGGGAGCGTGGGTCGGCGGACACAGAGCGCGACCCTCGTGGTTTCGCCTTGAAGTTCTACACCGAAGAAGGTAATTGGGACATCGTGGGTAACAACACACCGGTGTTCTTCATACGCGATCCGCTGAAATTCCCAGATTTCATCCACACTCAGAAGCGGTTGCCGCAAAGCAACCTGAAAAGCGCGCAAATGATGTGGGACTTCTGGTCGCACTCTCCAGAGGCGCTGCACCAGGTCACCATTCTGTTTTCGGACCGTGGTATTCCCGATGGCTACCGTCATATGCACGGCTTTGGCAGCCACACCTACAGCTTGATTAACGCCAGCGGCGAGCGGCACTGGGTGAAGTGGCACTACAAAACCAAGCAAGGCATCAAGAACCTGGCACCGGCTGACGCGGCCCGTCTGGCCGGTACTGATCCTGATTACGCCCAGCGGGATCTGTTTGGTGCGATCGAGCGCGGTGACTTCCCGAAATGGCGGGTCTGTATCCAGATCATGACCGAGGCCCAGGCGAACGCCCATTACGAGAATCCGTTTGATGTGACCAAAACCTGGTCGCAGAAAGAATTCCCGTTGATTGAAGTGGGTGAGCTGGAACTTAACCGCAACCCGCAGAACTACTTCGCTGAAGTAGAGCAGGCTGCATTTGGCCCAAGCAACATGGTTCCAGGCGTTGGCCTGTCGCCAGACCGTATGCTCCAAGGTCGGGTTTTCGCTTACGCAGATGCTCACCGCTACCGTGTGGGTACCAACCACCAGCAATTGCCGGTGAATGCTCCGCGCAGCCCGGTCAACAGCTACCAGCGTGATGGCTCAATGGCATTTGGCAGCAATGGTGGTGCGACTCCGAACTACGAACCGAACAGCTACGCCGAAGCACCCAAGCAAGCGCCTCAGTACGCCGAGCCAGCGTTGGCTTTGAGCGGTGCAGCTGATCGTTACGATCATCGCGAAGACACCGATTACTACAGCCACGCAGGTGCGCTGTTCCGCCTGATGAATGATGAGCAGAAAGCACTGCTCACCAATAACATCGCCGGCGCAATGAGCGGTGTCTCCAGTGATGTGGTCCAGCGTCAGCTGCAGCACTTCTATAAGGCAGATCCTGCTTATGGAGAAGCAATCGCAAAGGCACTGGGTGTATCGCTTAACTGACTCTAAACGATAAGCAGAACCGCCCTCATTTGGGCGGTTTTTGCGTTATTTCAGCTACTTTTCTGCGGAAATCTTCACTTTTCTGCCGTTAGTCCCGTGACCTCCGAGTCAGCATGGTTCAAACTACAGACTTTCAAGCAGGGAGATGTAGGGCGATGCAAGGTCACCCCGACGTAATCGATTACCTCAACACGTTGCTGACGGGCGAACTGGCAGCTCGTGATCAATATTTCATCCACTCGCGCATGTACGAAGACTGGGGTTTTACCGAACTCTACGAGCGTATCAACCACGAAATGGAAGAAGAGGCACAGCACGCCGATGCACTGATGCGTCGTATCCTGATGCTCGAAGGTACGCCACGTATGCGTCCCGACGATCTGGATGTGGGTACCAGCGTACCTGACATGCTTGCAGCCGATCTTCGTCTTGAATACAAGGTGCGTGCCGCTCTCTGCAAGGGCATCGAGCTCTGCGAGCAGCACAGCGACTTCGTCACGCGGGAAATCCTGCGCGTGCAGTTGAACGATACCGAAGAAGATCACACCTACTGGCTGGAAAAGCAGTTGGGCTTGATCAAGCTGATTGGCCTGGAAAACTACCTGCAATCGCAGTTCTGATTTCCTACAAAAAAGCCCCTGTCACTTCAGCAGTGACAGGGGCTTTTTATTGGGCCTGATAAATCAGGCCCGGTCGCGCGCCAGCAATGGCTTCAAGTAGTAACCCGTATGCGATTGTGGCATCTCGGAGACCTGCTCCGGCGTACCCACCGCGATGATCTGGCCGCCCTTGGATCCGCCTTCCGGCCCTAGATCCACCAGCCAGTCGGCCGTCTTGATCACATCCAGGTTGTGCTCGATCACCACCACGGTGTTGCCGTGATCACGCAAGCGGTGCAACACATCCAGCAATTGCTGAATATCCGCAAAGTGCAGGCCAGTTGTCGGCTCATCCAGGATATACAAGGTCTTGCCCGTATCGCGTTTGGACAGCTCGCGAGACAGCTTCACCCGCTGCGCTTCACCACCGGACAACGTCGTCGCCGACTGCCCCAACTTGATATACGACAGGCCCACATCCATCAGCGTTTGCAGCTTGCGCGCCAACGCCGGAACGGCATCGAAGAACACACGGGCTTCCTCGATGGTCATCTCCAGGGTTTCGTGGATGCTCTTGCCTTTGTACTTGATCTCCAGGGTTTCGCGGTTATAACGCTTGCTCTTGCACACATCGCACGGCACGTAGATGTCCGGGAGGAAGTGCATCTCCACCTTGATCAGGCCATCGCCCTGGCACGCTTCACAGCGACCACCCTTGACGTTGAACGAGAAGCGGCCTGGCCCGTAGCCCCGTGAACGGGATTCCGGCACGCCAGCAAACAGCTCACGAATAGGCGTGAACAACCCGGTGTAGGTCGCGGGGTTGGAGCGCGGTGTGCGGCCAATCGGGCTTTGGTCGATATCGACCACCTTGTCCAGGTGTTCCAGACCCTTGATGCTGTCGTGCGCGGCGGCTTCCAGGGTGGTAGCGCCGTTCAAGGCGGTGGCACTCAAGGGGAACAGCGTGTTGTTGATCAGCGTCGACTTACCTGAGCCGGAAACGCCGGTCACGCAGGTCAGCAGGCCCAGTGGTATTTCCAGGTCAACATTGCGCAAGTTGTTGCCGCGCGCGCCCTTGAGGTGCAACGCCATCTTCTTGTTGCGCGGTGTACGCTTGGCTGGCACTGCGATCTTCACGCGGCCGGACAGGTACTTGCCGGTCAACGAGTCGGGATGTGCCATTACCTCGGCAGGCGTGCCCTCGGCGACAATATGTCCTCCATGTACGCCGGCGCCTGGGCCAATATCGACCACGTAGTCCGCCAGGCGAATCGCATCTTCATCGTGCTCGACCACGATCACCGTATTGCCGATATCCCGCAGGTGTTTCAGCGTGCCCAGCAGGCGATCGTTGTCCCGCTGGTGCAAACCAATCGAAGGCTCATCGAGGATGTACAACACCCCCACCAGGCCGGCACCAATCTGGCTGGCCAGGCGAATTCGCTGCGCTTCACCGCCGGACAACGTATCTGCGCTGCGATCCAGCGACAGATAGTCCAGGCCAACGTTAACCAGGAACTGCAGGCGCTCGCGGATCTCCTTGAGGATCTTGTCGGCAATTTCCCCACGGCGCCCGGTGAGCTTTAGCACACCAAAGTATTCACAGGCATCGCCGATCGGCAGGTTGGTCACCGCCGGCAGCGTCTTCTCACCCACCCATACATGCCGCGCCTCACGACGCAGGCGAGTGCCCCGGCAATCCGGGCAAGGTTGGGTGCTGAGGAATTTCGCCAGCTCTTCGCGCACACTCGCCGATTCAGTCTCGCGGTAGCGGCGTTCCAGGTTGGGGACAATGCCTTCGAACGGGTGGGAGCGCTTGACGATGTCGCCACGGTCGTTCAGGTACTTGAAGTCGACGTTCTGCGAGCCGCTGCCATTGAGGATGACTTTCTGCTGGTCTGCCGGCAGTTGGTTGAAAGGTACTTCAAGGCTGAACTTGTAATGGGACGCCAACGACCCGAGCATCTGGAAGTAGTAGACGTTACGCCTGTCCCAGCCGCGTATCGCGCCCTCCGCCAATGTCAGGTCGCCGTTGACCAGGCGCTTGATGTCGAAGAATTGCTTCACGCCCAGGCCATCGCAGGTCGGGCAGGCCCCGGCCGGGTTGTTGAAGGAGAACAGCTTGGGCTCCAGCTCGCTGATGGCGTGGCCACAGATCGGGCAGGCAAAGCGCGCGGAGAAGATGATCTCTTCACCCGGCTCATCATCCATCGGTGCCACCAGGGCAATGCCATCCGCCAGCTTCAACGCGGTCTCGAACGATTCGGCCAGACGCTGCTGCAGGTCGGCCCGCACCTTGAAGCGATCGACCACGACATCAATCGAGTGCTTCTTCTGCTTGTCGAGTTTCGGCGCTTCGTCCAGCTCATAGAGCTTGCCGTTGATACGCGCACGTACGAAACCTTGAGCACGCAGCTCTTCGAATACAGAGAGGTGTTCGCCCTTGCGCTCGCGAATCACCGGCGCCAGCAGCATCAGCTTGGCACCTTCCGGTTGGGCCAGTACCAGGTCGACCATCTGGCTGACGGTCTGGGCTTCCAGCGGAATGTCGTGGTCCGGGCAACGGGGGATACCCACCCGCGCGTACAGCAGGCGCAGGTAGTCGTAGATTTCGGTGATGGTGCCCACGGTGGAACGCGGATTGTGGGAGGTCGACTTCTGCTCAATGGAAATCGCCGGCGACAGGCCTTCAATGGTGTCGACGTCCGGCTTTTCCATCATCGACAGGAACTGACGGGCATAGGCCGACAGCGATTCCACATAGCGCCGCTGACCTTCGGCATACAGCGTGTCGAACGCCAGGGACGATTTGCCGGAGCCGGACAAGCCGGTGATGACGATCAGTTTGTCCCGGGGCAGGGTCAGGTCGATGTTCTTCAGGTTGTGGGTTCTAGCCCCACGAATCAGGATCTTGTCCAAGATGGCCTCGCACGGCGGGCGTAAATAATGCAGGAGTATACGGCTAAAGACTGGATGAATATACACTGTCAAAGTGCCGGGTGCAGCCTTACATGAAAGCTGCGCGGCAAAGCGCCGCATATACCCTCTCAATCGATGGGACTGGTAGAATCGCCGCCGGTTCACACGAGGTTTTTCCATGCACGATCCCCACAGCGAACGCATGAGTAGCGGCGAGACCCGAGCAGCAAGCGGTCTGGCCCTGGTGTTCGCGTTCCGTATGCTTGGCATGTTCATGGTGTTGCCGGTACTGGCGACCTATGGAATGGATCTGGCAGGCGCGACCCCCGCACTGATCGGCCTGGCGATTGGCGCCTATGGCCTGACCCAGGCGATTTTTCAGATCCCGTTCGGAATCATTTCCGACCGGATTGGCCGGCGCCCGGTGATTTACCTCGGGCTGATTGTCTTCGCCCTCGGCAGCGTGCTCGCGGCACAATCCGATTCGATCTGGGGCGTGATCGCCGGACGCATACTGCAAGGTGCCGGGGCGATTTCCGCTGCCGTCATGGCGCTGCTGTCCGACCTGACCCGTGAGCAACACCGCACCAAGGCCATGGCCATGATCGGCATGACCATCGGTCTGTCGTTCGCCGTGGCCATGGTCGTGGGCCCATTGCTGACGCGTGCCTTTGGCTTGCACGGCCTGTTCCTTGCCACCGGCGGCATGGCGTTGTTCGGGATCGTGATCGTGGCCTTCATGGTGCCGCGCTCCACTGGCACGTTGCAGCACCGTGAGTCGGGCGTCGCACGCAAGGCCCTGTTGCCGACGCTCAAGCACCCGGATCTGTTGCGCCTGGATTTAGGTATCTTCGTCTTACACGCAATGCTGATGTGCAGCTTCGTCGCCTTGCCCCTGGCGCTGGTGGAAAAAGCCGGGCTGCCCAAGGAACAGCACTGGTGGGTCTACCTCACCGCACTGCTGATTTCGTTCTTCGCCATGATCCCGTTCATCATCTATGGCGAGAAGAAACGCAAAATGAAACGAGTTTTGCTCGGTGCCGTCGCGACATTAATGCTCACTGAACTATTCTTCTGGCAGTTCGGCGACAGCCTACGGGCGCTGGTTATTGGCACGGTGGTGTTCTTCACCGCGTTCAACCTGCTGGAGGCTTCATTGCCTTCGCTGATCAGTAAAGTTTCACCGGCCGGCGGCAAAGGCACGGCGATGGGGGTGTATTCCACCAGCCAGTTCCTTGGCTCGGCGCTGGGCGGCATCATGGGCGGCTGGATGTTCCAGCATGGCGGTTTGTCGGTTGTGTTCCTCGGATGCGCCGGGCTGGCTGCACTTTGGTTGGCCTTTGCTGTTACCATGCGCGAACCTCCCTACGTCACAAGCCTGCGTTTGCCGCTATCGCCTGAGGCGATCCGTGAAAGCGGTCTGGTAGAGCGCCTGAAGGCAGTCGTAGGGGTAACAGATGCAGTCGTGGTCGCTGAAGAGGCGGCCATTTACATCAAATTGGACACCGAATTATTGGATCGCGCGACGCTCGAGCAACTGGTCAACCCAGTGCCGACAGCGCGCCCAGCATAGGAGAACGTTATGGCCCGTGGGGTTAACAAAGTCATATTGGTCGGTACATGCGGCCAGGATCCCGAAGTTCGCTACTTGCCTAACGGTAACGCCGTGACCAACCTGAGTCTGGCGACCAGCGAACAATGGACCGACAAGCAGACCGGCCAGAAGGTCGAGAAAACCGAATGGCACCGTGTGTCGATGTTCGGCAAGGTCGCAGAGATCGCCGGTGAATACCTGCGCAAAGGTTCGCAGGTCTACATCGAAGGCAAGCTGCAAACCCGCGAGTGGGAAAAAGACGGCATCAAGCGTTACACCACTGAAATCGTGGTCGACATGCAAGGCACCATGCAACTGCTGGGCGGCCGTCCACAGGGCGACCAACAAGGCCAGGGCGGTATGTCCAACTCGGCACCGCGTCCACAGCAGACGCGTCCGCAGCCAAGCCAGCAGCCACAGCGTGAGTCGCGTCCAGCACCGCAACAGGCCGCTCCGCAACCGGCTCCGGATTTCGACAGCTTTGATGACGATATTCCGTTCTAGGATATCGCTCGGCGCAATCCGTATAGCTTTCCCAAAAAGCCCCGTGAGCCCTGCTCTCGGGGCTTTTTTGTAATTTCGTGATGCATGAAGCTGCACCCGCAACGGATTAAATGACGGGATGGAACGATCGCCGGCCCTGGCATTTGTCTCCGGGGGCCACTCGATTTAGGCTGTAACCCACTTCCACAGAACAAGGAGAGCCGCGATGACCTGGTCTGCCAAGCAATACACGATGTTTGAACAACAACGCACTCGTCCGGTCCGTGACCTGGTCGCGGCCATTCCGAATACCGTGGTGCACACAGCGGTGGACCTGGGTTGCGGCCCCGGCAACTCCACCCAGGTATTGGCCGAGCGTTTCCCGCAGGCGCAGGTGACGGGCCTGGACAGTTCCGACGACATGCTGGTCGACGCCCGCAAGCGCCTGCCCGCGCTGAACTTTGAGCTGGCGGACATCGGTGCCTGGAGTCCGTCGCAGACATTCGACGTGATCCTCGCCAACGCCTCGCTGCAATGGCTGCCAAACCACGCCACGCTCTATCCGCATCTGGTCGACCAGTTGGCGCCTGGCGGCACGCTCGCCGTACAAACCCCAGACAACCTCAATGAACCCGCCCACCGGCTGGCACGCGAAGTGGCGGCAGATGGCCCATGGGCGGCAAAGATCGGCGCGTTCCAACACAATGAGCGCCACTCGGTGAGCTACTACTACGAGTTGCTGAGCCAACACTGCAGTACCGTGGATGTGTGGCACACCACGTACCAGCACCCGCTGGCGGATCATGCCGCTGTGGTGGAGTGGTTCAAGGGCTCGGGCTTGCGACCCTTTCTCGCGCCACTGACCGATAGCGAAAAAGCCGCTTTCCTACAGGAATACCAGGCGCGGATTACACAGGCTTATCCAGCACTAGGCGATGGCACCGTATTACTGCCCTTCCCGCGCCTGTTTATCATCGCGACCCGCTGACGGCACAGAAGCAAGCAGCGCTTACGCCGCTGCTGCCTGCGCCTTCAAATACTCATCCGCTGACACTACGCCCGCGTAGCCAAATGCCAACGACGCCATATACGCGCCATGCACCTGCGCCGCCGGAATCACCTGCCCATTGAACTCCAGATCGCGGGTGGCACATGCGTCATGAATCACCGTGACCTTGTAGCCCAGGTCCGCTGCGGCCCGCACCACCGCATCGATGCACATATGGCTCATGCTGCCGACCACCACCAGTTCGGTGATGCTGCGCTGTTCCAGAAGGGCGCGTAGAGGGGTTTCGCGGAACGCATTCACGAAATGTTTAAGCACCACCGGCTCGCTGCCCTCGTTCAGCACCTTGGGGTGCAAATAGGCACCCTCAGAGTTCGGCGTGAAAAACGGTGCATCCTCGGACGTGAACTCATGGCGCACATGAATCACTGCATCCCCGTTCTGGCGAAACGCCTGGAGCACCTGCGCAGCCTTGTCCGCGGCGGCGTCCACGCCATCGAGCGGCCACTTGCCTTGAGGGAAGTAGTCGTTCTGGATATCGATTAGGATGAGCGCTTGCTTGGTCATGGGTATTGCCTCGTGATGGGTTGATGGGGCCAGTATGTTAGCTGGCGCCGGAGCGGGGGATTGGCTGCACCGACAATAACAGGGGGAAAACTGACAATGGCGGTTGTTGAGCTGGGCGTGTTGATCTACCAGGGGGCGCAGTTGGCAGCGGTGCATGGGCTGACCGATCTGTTCGGTGTCGCCAACCGGATCGCCGCCGAGCATCAATCCGCACAGCTGCCGTTGCTGCGGGTGAGCCACTGGCAGGTAGATGGCCATGGCACACCCACGCGGGTATTCGACAGCTACCCAGGGCCTGAGCAACCGATGATGGCGGTGCTGGTGCCGCCTTCAATCGGCGAGTTCACCGAAGACCAGGCGCCGCCCGCACTGCTCGAGTGGATTCGCCAGCAACACGCTGCAGGCACCGTGCTCGGTGGCGTGTGCATCGGTTCGATCCTGCTGGCGCGCAGCGGTCTGTTGGACGGGCGCAGCGCCACCACCCATTGGTCCTCAGCCAAATCCTTCGCGACCCGTTATCCGGCTGTACGCCTTGAGGCGGATAAACCGATCGTCGATGACGGCGACCTGATCACCACCGCCGGGCTGATGGCCTGGTCCGAGCTGGGCCTGCGCCTGGTCGACCGCCTGATGGGCCCCAGCGTCGCTGCCGATACCGCGCGTTTCCTGGTGATCGAGCACAGCGACAGTGCCAGCCAGTGCGGCAGCAACTTTGCGCCGATCCTCAGCCATGGCGATGCGGCCATCCTCAAGGTCCAGCATTGGTTGCAAGCCAGTGGCGCGGTGGATGTGTCCGTGGCCGCCATGGCGCAAGAGGCGGGGTTGGAAGAGCGCACCTTCCTACGGCGTTTTCGCAGTGCCACGGGATTGAAGCCCACCGAATACTGCCAGCATTTACGTGTCGGCAAGGCGCGGCAAATGCTGGAGTTCACCACCGCCACCATCGACCACATCGCCTGGACCGTGGGGTATCAGGACCCTGGTGCGTTTCGCGCCACCTTCAAGAAGATCACCGGTTTGGCACCCAGTGATTACCGCAGCCGTTTTGGCGTGTGAATCGTGCAGAACGCCCCACGGTCAAGGGGGTGTCGTGCAGAATAATACAGGCCAACTGCTATCGCTTTTTGCGCAAGCGATTGATTTCAAAGGCATCACTTTTGAACCTGCCTTGGCCTGATCCCTGCAACCTTCCACCCACACACATGGCGGGATGGCCAAGGGGGATGCATGACCCCGACTCAACGCAAGAAATGGGTAGTCGCTCACTCCACGCGAGAGGGCGCTCCCCGGCATGAAGTCGAAACCAACCGAGCCCTTGCGCGCTGGCTGGCGCAAATCCTTGGGCTCAAGTACGGCGGTGATTACGATCCACGCAAACACGCCGGCCGTGAACGCTACCTGCTTCCCACGCAAACGCTGATTGGCCCTGCACAGGCGCGGGCCCTTGATATCAAGGGCCCCGAAGACCTGTGGGGCGGTTATGTGGAGCATGATTTCATCGGCACCAAAGCCATCAGTCACGGCCTGCTGGGCCCGGACGCTGCAGCCCCCGAAGGCTGGTCGCCCTTGTTCTGCGAGCGCGTGCGCGACGTTGTGCTGGACGGCCTGAGCGTATTTGCGCTCAACGATGCACAGGAAGCCGCCAAACGCTTGCTCTACAGCGGGCCGATCCGCCTGAAACCGGTGCATGCCTGCGCCGGGCGCGGCCAGGAAGTTATCCACAGCCTGGATGAGTTCGAGGCCGTGCTGGCGCGCCCCGAAGCGGCCCGGATGTTCAGCGAAGGCGTCGTGCTGGAACAAGACCTGCACGATGTGGTCACCCATAGTGTGGGCCAGAGTTTTATCGGCGATCACGTCATCAGCTACTGCGGCGAGCAATACCTGACCCAGGACGGACAGGGCGAGGAGGTCTACGGTGGCTCCAACCTGCTGGTGGTGCCTGGCGGTTATGACGATTTGCTCAAGCTCGAGCTGCCCGGCGACGTGCGCCAAGCCATCGAGCAAGCCCAGGTCTTCGACGCGGCCGCCGATGAGGCTTACCCGGGTTTCTACGCGTCCCGGCGCAACTACGATATCGCCCAGGGCCTGGACAGCGACGGCCAGCGGCGCAGTGGTGTGCTTGAACAATCCTGGCGCATGGGGGGCGCCAGCAGCGCGGAAGTCGCGGCGCTGCAGAGCTTTATCAACCACCCGGGCCTCAAGGCCATTCAGGTGTCTTCGGTAGAAACCTACGTGGACCAGGCGCTGCCCGCGGATGCTATCGAGGTGTACCGAGGCCCGGCGGAACACAGCGACTTTCTTCTCAAGTACGTGACGGTTAAATCTTATGACGGCTAGAAGCGAAAGCATTGCGATCGACATCGACGACGAACAGATGAGCGGCACGTTCCTCAGCCCCAAATCGAAGGTGCCGGGGGTGTTATTCGTGCACGGCTGGGGCGGTAGCCAGGAGCGGGACCTGGAGCGCGCCAAAGGTATCGCCGGGCTGGGATGCGTGTGCCTGACGTTCGATCTGCGTGGCCACGCGGGCACAGGTATCCCGTTGTCCCGCGTCACCCGTGAAGACAACCTGCGCGATCTTCTGGCGGCCTACGACCGACTGCTCTCGCACCCGGCCATCGACACCTCGGCGGTGGCGGTGGTGGGCACCAGCTATGGCGGCTACCTGGCGGCGATTCTCACCTCATTGCGCCCGGTGCGCTGGCTGGCGCTGCGCGTGCCTGCGTTGTACCGCGACCAGGAATGGCTCAAGCCCAAGCGTGACCTCGATAAGGCCGACCTGATGGATTACCGCAGCACGCTGGTGCACGCCGAAACCAACCGCGCACTGCAGGCCTGCGCGCAATTTACCGGTGATGTGCTGATTGTCGAATCGGAAACCGATGACCATGTGCCCCACGCCACCATCATGAGCTACCGCGCGGCGTGCCAGCACACGCACTCCCTGACGCACCGCATCATCGATGGTGCCGACCACTCCCTGAGCGATCCAGTGTCACAACAGGCCTACACCTCGATCCTGGTGGACTGGATCACCGAGATGGTAGTGGGGGAACGGTTGAGCATCATCCAGTCCCAGTAACGCGATCATGCTGGTGTTTTCTTCACCCGTAGTGCCTTGGCTTTGGCCTCGACACCGAGGTACATCACCAGGGCGATCAGTAGCGGCAGGATAAAGTAAATGGCCCGATAGGCGATCAGCCCGGCCAGCAAACTGCCGCGCGACGCTTCATGTTGCAGCAGTGCGATAAACACCGCTTCCAGCACCCCGAGCCCGGCGGGGATATGGGTGATGACACCGGCGATCGCGCTGATCAGCAGCACGCCCAACACCAGCGGGTAGTCCAGCTTGGCGGGCAACAAGGTGAAAATCACCGCGGCCATCAGCGACCAGTTCAACGCGCCCAATGCCAACTGCAGGCACGCCATGCGCAGCGACGGCAGGTTGATCTCGATGCCGCGAATCGACCATGCACGCTTTGTCGAGAATTGGCACGCCGCCAGATAGCCCAGGCTGGCCAGCACCAACAGCACACCCACGCCCTGCAGGGCGCCGCTGCTGAGCTTCCAGCCCGGCGGCATGGTCACCAGGCCGCTGCTGAACACCACCCCGGCCAATGCCATATAGCCGAACCAATTGGTGGCCAGGCTCAGCCCGAGAATCTTGGCGATATTGCCGGTGCTCACCCCCAGCCGCGAATACAGCCGATAGCGCATGGCGATTCCGCCGACCCAGGCACTCAGGTTCAGATTGAACGCATAGCTGATGATGCCGACCGGCAGGATCTGCTTCCAGCGCAGCGGTTGGCGAATGTAGGTGCGGCCGATCAAGTCGAAGCAGGCGTAGACGATAAAGCTGCTCAACGTCAGCGTGCCCGCGATCAGCAGGGTGCGCAGCTTGAAATCGCCCAGGGTCTGAAACACTTCGCTCCAGTCGATACGCCTTGCGAGCAGGGTGAACAGCACGATCAGCAACAGGAAGAACGCCACGGTCAGCGGTTTCTTCCAGCGCTTGAAGCGTGAATCGCTGGCTTCAGATGTCATGGGTGCGAGCCTCGAAGGGTTTCAACCGTGGCTTGTGCGCCGGCAACCAGCCGGTCAGCGCGGGGAAGTGGCGCATCACATGGAACACCAGGAAACCGACGGTCAGTCGCCATAGCCACAGGCGCGGCTTGCGGTTTTCCGGCATGGTCTGGCAATGCTCCTTGGCGAGTACGTCCAGGCGTTCGTACAGTTGCTGATTGAACGCCCGGTCACGAATCAGCACGTTGGCCTCCAGGTTCAGCGACAGGCTCAACGGGTCGAGGTTGCTCGAACCCACGGTGCTCCACTCGTCATCCACCAGCGCGACCTTGCCGTGCAGCGGGCGCTGGCAATATTCATGAATCACCACGCCATCCTTGAGCAGGTAGTCGTAGAGCATGCGCGCGGCCAGCTTGGCCAGCAGCACATCGGGCTGGCCCTGCATGATCAATTGCACCTTCACGCCACGGCGCGCCGCATTGCGGATCTCGCGCAGCAGGCGGTAACCGGGGAAGAAGTAGGCATTGGCAATCACCGCGCGTTCCCGGGCTTTGCTCAAGGCATGGATGTAGGCCTCTTCAATGTCGTCGCGGTGTTGCAGATTGTCGCGGTAAATCAGGCGCACCAGGCCGTCGCCTGTATCGGTCGGCCAAGGCGATGGCCGTTGCTGGCGCCGTCGCCAACCGCGCCGCGTGCGCACCTGGCGACCGCTTTGGGCGAGGGCGAAATGATGCAGGTCGGCCACCGCCGGGCCTATCACCTGCACCGCGTAATCCTGCTTGGCCTCGGGGCCGAAATCCCCCAGGTGATCGGCAGAAAAATTGATCCCGCCGATAAACGCCACGGTGGCATCCACCACCACGATCTTGCGGTGCAGGCGGCGAAACCAGTTGGTGCGAATACCCAGGGTCTTGGACGCCGGGTCAAACATCTGCACGGCCACCCCGGCCTGGGCCAATTCGCCGAGAAAAGCGCGGCTCAGTTCGCCGCAGCCAAAGCCATCCAGGCTGACCACCACCTTGACTCCACGCTGCGCTGCGTCGATCAAGATGCGTTGCAGCTCATGGCCGACCTTGTCTTCGAAGAGGATAAAGGTCTCCAGCAGGATCTCCCGCTGCGCCCCGCGCAAGGCGTCGAATACTTTGGGAAAGTACGCCTCGCCGTTCTCCAGCAACTCGAGCCGGTTGTCAGGCTGCCAGCCGTAATCGAGGTCGCGAGCCTTGGCTTCATCCGGCGGCTGGTCGGTAGAAATGTGCTCAACGGCAATGTTCATAGTTCAATCTCCACCGACAGGGGCACGTGGTCTGACAGATGGGACCAGGGGCGGGTGGTCAGCACCTTGGGGTGATGAATCTTTAGATTGCGCACATAGATGCGGTCCAGTGCCAGCAGCGGCAGGCGTGCCGGAAAGGTGCGTGCGGGTTTACCGTGGGCCTGCATGAAGACTTCCTGCAGGCCGCTTTGGCTGAGGTCGGCGCGTTGGCGCCAGTCATTGAAATCGCCGGCAACCACCAACGGCGCATCCGCCGGGATCTCGCTGATACGCTGCTCCAGCAAGCGCAATTGCTGCTGGCGATGCACCTCGCGCAAGCCCAGGTGGATGCAGATCGCATGCACTTCCTGTCCGGTGCCAGGCAAGCGCAGCACGCAATGCAACAGGCCACGGTTTTCATGGCCGCTTTGGGAGATGTCGAGGTTGTCGTAACTCACGATCTGGAATTTCGACAGCAACGCATTGCCGTGGTCGCCATGGGGGTAGACCGCGTTGCGCCCGTAGGCGAACTGCGGCCAGATGCTGTCGGCGAGGAACTCGTACTGCGGCATGTTCGGCCAGTCGCTGTAGCGCTGGGGATGGCGCTCGTGGGTGCCGTGGATTTCCTGCAGGAACACCATATCAGCGCCCACACTGCGTACCGCTTCACGCAGCTCGGGCAGGATGAAGCGTCGGTTCAAGGCGGTGAAGCCCTTGTGGATATTGACCGTCAGCACCGTGAAGCGAGTGATGGCGACGGTGGGCGTAATGGGGACCCATTCCGGATGCGTCATGGCAACACCCCCGGTTCAGGCAACTTGCCGGGCTCGGTGGAAAGCTGCCTGTCCAGCCCGAAACGCTGCAGCAAGTGGCGTGCATCGAAGGGCGCACGCACTTTGATGTCATTGTCGAAAAAGCAAAACACATCCCGCTGTTTGCGGGCGCGCGGTTTGTGCTGCGGGGCGGCCAGGTGCGCATCGGCCGGTTGCTTGCCGTGGGCCCAACGTTCGATGCGATCGCCCCAGCGCTTGAGGGCTTCATCGGTATAACCGCTGGCGTACAGCTGCTTGTCGCCGTGCAAACGCAAGTACATGAAGTTGGCGGTAACATCTTCGAGATACGGCCACTTGCCGGCGGTGTCTGCCACCACCAACGCCACGCCGTGCTTATCCAGCATCTGCACAAACTCCGGCACCGCAAAACTGTTATGACGAATCTCCACCGCGTGGCGCAGGGCGCGCTTGCCGTGGGCCTGCAGGCTGGCCTTGCCGTTCAGGCGCGGCTCATGCTGGTGGGCGAGGGTGGCGGCCTGCCGGGTGTCGGTGGGCAATTCGGCGAGGAAGGCTTCGAACAGCAGCGGATCGAATTTAAAGCTGGGCGGAAACTGCCACAGGATCGGGCCGAGTTTGTCTTTCAACTCCAGCACTCCGGAGGCGAAGAAGTTCGCCATCGGCTTGTGCACATCCTGCAGGCGCAGGATATGCGTGATGTAGCGCGGTGCCTTGACACTGAACATGAAGTCTTCAGGCGTCTGGGCATACCACTCGGCGTAACGCTTGGGAGTTTGCAGCGCGTAGAACGAACCGTTGATCTCGATGCTGTTGACGGCCCGTGACGCAAACTGCAGCTCGCGTTTCTGGGTCAGCCCCTCGGGGTAGAAATCCCCCCGCCAAGGCGTGTAGCGCCAGCCGGAAATGCCGATATGAATCGCCGCCATGGTTACTCCCGTCGATGTGGGTCGATTGACCTCCGTTTTGGGATGACCGTGCAATTTGCGCGAAAGTTTCCACCGTCCTACAGACGGTGCAGGTTCAAAACTGTGCCGAAGGCCACCACGCCTCACCCCGGCATGCAGGCCGCATTTGATAGTTGCCTAAGCGGCAAAGATGCTGAAACAGGGGAACGATCAGTGCTCAAATTCGTCAGTTCCTTACAGACCCTTCTGAAGGAGCCCGGTGTTTTGCTGAATCTAAAGACTGCATTACTGCTCGGCGCGCTGCTGTTCTGCGGCAGCGGCGCACTGTACGCCGCTGCCACCGCGCCGGAAGCCGAAGCACCGGCCAAACCGGAGTTGCTGGTAGAGGGCGGATTGCTCGGTGCCATCAGTTCCAGCATCGATGATGTGCAGAACAAGCTCGACCTCAATCAGAACCTTGTTGATGCCTGGCGCCTGCGCGCGGACCGCGCGGCAGATGAGGTCGGCCGGTTGGTTGACCAGACGTCGGAGCGTTCGCCGTGGAGCGTGGCCGGCGACTTCCTGCTGCTGTCCGGGGTGTGGGTCGGTGCCTTCGTTGGGTTGACGCTGCTGGGGCGGTTTATCGTGCTGCGCCTGAGTCGTCGTCCTTTCATCGAACGGCGGGGGCGCCTGCAAGGCGTGCTGGGTTACGTGGTGCCCTACACGATCCCGGCGCTGATCTGCCTGCCGCTGACGCTCTATGTCAGTCACTTCCTGCCCACGTCCATAGGTCGCGCACTGGCGCTGTGCTTTGCCTATGCGACCAGCAGCGGCATCTTCTCCACGTCGATGCTGCTGTGCGTGATTGTGATGTTCAACGTCGGCCATAAGCGGCCGGCGGTGCAGATCATTCGCGACTACTGCCCCAAGCCGCTGTTCCTGATCGGCTTCCTCGCCGCCCTCAGCGACGCCCTGACCAGTCCGCAGATCGCCCGCCAGCTCGGGGGCAATATCACCAGCAGTATCGCGGTGTTTACCGGCCTGTTCGCGGCGGTGATCTTTGGCGTGCTGGTGGTGCGCCTGCGCCGCCCGGTGGCCCACCTGATCCGTAATCGACCGCTGGCCCAGCGCCTGAAACACCCGGCGTTGCAGCAGTCGCTGCGGATATTTTCCGGCCTTTGGTACTGGCCGATCCTGTTGATGGTGCTGGTCTCGGCGATCAACCTGATCGGCGCCGGCGACGACAACCAGAAAGCCCTGCGCTGCGCGCTGTTCACCACGATTCTGTTGATCGGCACGGTATTCCTGAGCACGGTGCTGCAGCACCTGTTCAAGTCCCGCAGCCAGGTGGCTATCCAGCGCAGCAGTGCCTACAAGGAGCGTTTTCTCAGCCTGTTGCACGCGATCCTGCGCATTGTCATGGCCATCGCCTTTATCGAAATACTCGGGCGGATCTGGGGCGTGTCGCTGTTCGAATTCGCCCAGCGCAACTCGGTGGGACGCGCGATCAGCGATTCCCTCAGCAGCATCGGCCTGATCCTGCTGATGACCTGGTTGTTCTGGGTGGTGCTCGACACGGCGATCCAGGAAGCGCTGAAACCGCCGGTGAACAAACGCTCCAATCGCCAGCCCAGCACAAGGGTGAAGACCATCCTGCCGCTGCTGCGCAATGCGGTGAAAATCATCCTGGTGGTGATCTGCGCAATCACCACCATGGCCAACCTGGGCATCAACGTCGCGCCGTTGCTGGCAGGGGCCGGTGTGGTCGGCCTGGCGATTGGTTTCGGCTCCCAGCAATTGGTGCAGGACGTGATTACCGGCCTGTTCATCATCATCGAAGACACCTTGTCCATCGGCGACTGGGTGGTGCTTGATTCCGGCCACGCCGGCACCGTCGAAGGCCTGACCATCCGTACCCTGCGCCTGCGCGACGGCAAGGGCTTTGTGCATTCGGTGCCGTTCGGGCAGATCAAGGCGGTCACCAACCAGTCGCGGCAATTTGCCTATGCGTTCTTCTCGGTGCAGTTCACCTACGACACCGATGTGGACAAGGCCGTGGAACTGATCCGCGAGGCCGGGCAGTCGATCCGCGACGATGTGTTCCTCAAGTACAACCTGCAAGGGCCGCTGGAGGTGTTTGGCGTCGACAAGATGGACCTTAATGGCGTGGTGCTCACGGCGCAGTTCCGTACCGTGTCGGGTGGGCAATATGCGGTGAGCCGTGCGTTCAACCAGCGTTTGAAAAAGCTTGTGGATAACTGTGATGAGGTGCACTTCGCGCAGACTTATCCACAGCAGGTTTTGTTGCCCAAGCGTACACCCCAGGTGGATGAGCCGGATGAAGAGGTGCCGGCGTCGGTGGTGTTGACGGAGCAGCCGCGTACTCAATAATCCTCCACCCCGTAGCAGCTGCCGAGCGCCAGCGAGGCTGCGTCAGGCGCGCTGCCGATTCAGAATCGAGTCGCGGCCGACGCAGCCTCGCCGGGGCTCGACAGCTGCTACGGATTTGCGCGGTGCTGGATCAGCTTGTCCCGTATTGACTGCTGATCCACATCCAGCAATATCTGTTGCTTGCCCCCCACCATCACCGCCGCCGGCAACCCATCCCGATACACAACACGATTCCCACTCACCGCCGGCACCTTGCTGCCCGGCAACAGTGTGCCCACCAGGTTCAGCGGGTCAGCCCCGCACACGGCGATCAAACTCCCGTCATGGGGGCGGCGCCGCACCTCGCGCAGCAATGGGATCGCCTCCGGCAGCGCAAACTGCTCACCCGCCAGCCCGCTGACAAACCGCCCGCCGCGAATCTCACCCCGGGCTTCCAGCCGATGGAATGTGCGTAGCAGTTCGCGCCAACTCGGCAACCAATCCGCCTCGCGCTCCAGCAAACGCCAGAACACCACGCCATAACGGCGCAGCAAGGTCATCGCCACATGTTCCAGGGTTTCGGCCGAGTGCGGGCCGGCGGCGGTCGATGGGCGGCGAATCAGCGCCCAGCGTCCGGCATCGTCCATGCCGCCGATAAACGCCCCACGCCCGCGCCGACTGCTGCGCGCCTGGCGCTTGCTGGCCGGGGTGGTCAGTGCGCGCAACCCGGCAAAACTGTCGGCATTCACCAGGCCGGCGCCGACCAGTTCCTGCAAGGCGGTTTCCAGTTCGCTGCGCAACAGATGGGCTTCGTGCACCAGCTCATCGAAAAACAGCGCGCCGTGTTCGCGCAAGGCCAGGTGGACTTTCTGCGCCTTGGGCGACAGCGTCGTGCTATCGGTGGGTTCGGTGAGCCCGCTCCACAATGCCACCTGGCTGCGCGGCAACAGCACCACCGGCGTGCTGCGCAGGGCGATGGCGCCGGACTTGTTGCTCAAGCGCGTCCACACCAGCTTGCCGCTGCGGCACAGCTCGTCGAGCCAGGTCGATGAGTAATCCTTGAGCCGCGCACTGAGCAGGTCACTGTCCCAGGCCGACGTGGCGGCGGCGTAGCCTTCGAACTGGCCGACAATCTGCGGCAGCATCGCGCTGCCCTGGCCACGTGTGCTATCGGACAGATGCTGCCAATCGAACAGGAAGCGCATGAAATCCTGCAGCGCCACCGGCTCGATTTCCCGGCGCAGGCGCTTGACCGTGTAGCGATGAATGCGTGCGAGCAGATGCCGTTCGCACCATTGTTCCTCGAGTGCGCCGGGGCTGAAGCGACCGCGCAGCACGTAGCCTTCCTGCTCCAGGCGGGCCAGTGCCTGGGTGATGTCGGCCAGCGGCAAGGCCAGTGGCGCGGCGATCTCGATAATGCTCTGCGGGCCGAAGCCACCGAGGCGCGCACGCAGCAGTTCCACCAGCGCGTCGTCAAAGGTCCAGGGCTCATTGAAGCCGGGGAGCAACGGCAAGCTGTTGGGGTAGATCGCCTGCAAACACCCCAGGCGCTCCACCGCGACCCACAGGCCATTGGACAACTGAAAGGCGCGGCCAGCCTTGGCCAAGGCGTTCAGCCACTCGGCCCATTGCGCCGTGACTTCGTGGCTGGCGATGCACGCCAGGCTCATCAGTGCCTCATGCATTTCATCCACGCCATGGGGCGCCGGCCAGGCCTCTTCGCGCACGCCGGCGATGGCGTCCGCATCCAGTGCGCCCAGGTCGTCGGTGCTCTGTGGGTCGCTCCAACGACGGTTGAGCACGGCCTGGGTGCGGCGTTCTTCCAGAGGTGCATCGTCGAGAAAGGTGTAGGGGCGCGCGCTGAGGATTTCGGCGGCCATGGGCGAGGGCGCCGGCAGGTCGCGGCTGATCAAGCGCACTTCGCCGCGCTCCATGCGCCGCAGTAAGGCAAGCCAGGCGTCGCTGTCCATGGCTTCGTGCAGGCAGTCATCGAGGGTTTGTTCCACCAGCGGGTGCTCGGGTACTTCGCGTTCACCGGCGAGGTTTTCCAGGCAGGCGATCTGGTCGGGGAACACACTGGCGATCAGGTCTTCGCTCTTCATGCGCTGGATCTGCGGCGCCACCTTGCGCCCACCGGTAAAGCGCGGCAGCGCCAGGGCCACGCCGGCGTTCCAGCGCCAGCGCACGCCGAACAGCGGCGCATCCAGCACCGCCTGGATCAGCAGGTGTTCGGCACTGTTGCTGTTGAGGTAACGCCACACCTCATCCAGCTCGAAACTGTGGCTGGTGGACAGCGACAGCACGATCGCATTTTCGCTGGCTGCCGCCTGCAATTCGAAATTGAAGGTGCGGCAAAAACGCTTGCGCAAGGCCAGGCCCCAGGCCCGGTTGACGCGGCTGCCGAACGGCGTGTGGATGATCAACTGGGTGCCGCCGGATTCGTCGAAAAACCGCTCCATGATCAACGTGTCCTGGGACGGCAACGCGCCGAGGGCCAGGCGCGCGCGGGCCAGGTAGTCGAGGATCTGTTCGGCGCTGGCGCGGTTCAGGCCAAGGGTGCCGGTGAGCCACTCTTGCGCCGGTTGCAGGTCGCCGGGGCTGGCGCTGAGCAGGGTGTCGAGTTGCCCCTGCAAACGCGCGACAGCGGCGGATAACTCATTGCTGCGCCCCGGCGCTTCGCCGAGCCAGAACGGAATGGTCGGCGGCTGGCCGTGGGCGTCTTCGACCCGCACTTTGCCGGCCTCGACCCGCTGGATGCGGTAGGAGGTATTGCCGAGCTGGAAGATATCCCCGGCGATGCTTTCCACCGCGAAGTCTTCGTTGACGCTGCCGATGTTCAGGCTTTGGGGTTCGAGCAACACGCTGTAGTCGGCGTTGTCGGGGATGGTGCCGCCGCTGGTCACGGCGGTCAGCTTGGCGCCACGGCGACCGCGCAGGGTGCGGGTCAGGGCATCGCGGTGCAGGTACGCGCTGCGGATACCCTGGCGCCCGTTGTAGCCCTCGGCGAGCATCTGCAGCAGCGCCTGATAGTGGCGTTCATCCAGGGTGGCGTAGGGCGCGGCGCGGTGGATCAGGTCAAGCAGGGCCTGCTCCGGCCACTCCTGGGCACTGACCTCGGCGATGATCTGCTGGGCCAGCACGTCCAGGGGCGCCACCGGGATCTGCAAGGTGTCTAGTTCTCCCCGCCGCACACAATCGAGCAGGGCGGCGCATTCGATCAGATCGTCGCGGGTGGTGGCGAACAGGCGCCCCTTGGGCGTGCCGCCGACCTGATGCCCGGAGCGGCCCACCCGTTGCAGAAAGCCGTTGATGGAGCCCGGCGAACCGATCTGGCACACCAAATCGACATCGCCGATATCAATCCCCAGTTCCAGGGACGCTGTGGCGATCAGCACTTGCAGCTCGCCGGCCTTGAGCCGTTGCTCGGCGTCCAGGCGCATCTCCTTGGCCAGGCTGCCGTGGTGGGCGGCGACGGCGCTCTTGCCCAGGCGCTCGCTCAAGTGCCGGGCCAGGCGTTCGGCCAGGCGCCGGGTGTTGACGAAGATCAGCGTGGTGCGGTGCTCACGGGCAAGGGCGGAGAGGCGGTCGTAGACCAGCTCCCAGACATCGTTGGCCATCACCGCCGACAGCGGCACCGGGGGCACTTCGATATCCAGGTCACGGGGGCGGGCATGGCCGATGTCGACGATGTCGCACGTTCGCTCAGTGCCCACCAGAAAGCGCGACACCGCTTCGATGGGTTTTTGCGTGGCCGACAGACCGATGCGGGTCAGCGGCTCGGCGCACAAGCCTTGCAGGCGCTCCAGGCTCAAGGCCAGGTGGCTGCCGCGTTTGCTGGCGGCGATGGCGTGGATTTCATCGACGATCACCGTGCGCGTGCTGGCCAGCGTCTGCCGGCCGGAGTCCGAGCCCAGCAGCACGTAGAGCGATTCCGGCGTGGTCACCAGGATATGCGGCGGGCGCTTGCGCATCTGTGCGCGGTCTTTCTGCGGGGTATCGCCGGTGCGCACGGCGGTGCGGATCACCAGTGGCGGCAGGCCCAGGCGCTGCAAATGCTCGGTGATCCCGGCCAGCGGGGTTTGCAGGTTGATCTGGATGTCATTGGACAGCGCCTTGAGCGGCGACACATACACCACCAGCGTCTCGTCCGGCAGTTGCCCGCCGTTGGCCAGGCCATGGTTAACCAGGTCATCGAGCACCGCGAGGAACGCCGTCAGCGTCTTGCCGGAGCCGGTGGGCGCTGCGATCAGCGTCGAGCGGCGCTGGCGGATCAGCGGCCACGCCTGGGCCTGGGCGCTGGTCACCGAAGGGAAGGTGTGGCGGAACCAGGTGCTGACGGCGGGGTGGAAGCCGTTCAAGACCGTGTCGGTTGATTCAGGAAGGTTCATGCCTAAGTTATGCAGCCCACTCCAACAAGTTGCAACCCCGCACTTTATCCGTGACGGTTGCGCTACAAACCCGCAAAATGCAACGATTCTGGAATAAACCTACGGCACGCCTCACGGGCTTGCCGACCATAACCATCGTTCCAAACAGACCGGGCCTGCTCAATCTATGCGAATGCGCCTTATGTTACTGGGCGGCGGGAATGCCCTCGGGCAGGCGCTGATTCGCCTCGGTGCAGAGGAAGACATTGGTTTCCTCGCACCCAAACCGCCCCAAGACGGCTGGGATGCCGCAAGCCTCACCCAATTGCTCGACGACACCCGTCCCGATGCGTTGATCAACCTCGCCTACTATTTCGACTGGTTCCAGGCCGAAGCCGTCAGCGAAACCCGCCTGGCCGCCCAGGAGTTCGCCATCGAGCGCCTGGCTGAACTGTGCCAGCACCACAACATTACCCTGCTGCAACCGTCCAGCTACCGCGTGTTCGATGGCTCCCGCGCCACCGCCTACAGCGAAAAGGACGAGCCGGTGCCCCTGGGCCTGCGCGGCCAGGCGTTATGGCGGATCGAACAGAGCGTGCGCGCGACGTGTCCGCAACATGTGCTGTTGCGTTTTGGCTGGCTGTTGGATGACAGCGTCGACGGCACCCTCGGGCGCTTCCTGGCCCGGGCCGAGAAACCGGATGAGTTGTTGATGGCGGACGACCGCCGCGGTAACCCGACGCCGGTGGACGATGCCGCACGGGTGATCATCTCGGTGCTCAAGCAACTCGATTGCGCGGCGCCGCTGTGGGGCACTTACCACTACGCCGGGCATGAGGCGACCACGCCGCTGGCGCTGGGCCAGGCGATCCTCACCGAAGCGCGCAGCTACCATGCGCTGGCCATCGAAGCGCCCACCGCCCAGGCCCACGCGGCACGGCCGGATGCAGCAGACGAACCGCAGCATGCGGTGCTGGCCTGCAAGAAAATCCTCCACACCTTCGGCATCAAGCCGCGGGCGTGGCGGGCGGGGCTACCGGCATTGCTGGACCGGTTCTACCGCCACAGCTGACTCAATACAAAACCAAATGTGGGAGGGGGATTGCTGTAGTGAGCGGGCTTGCCCCGCGCCGGACTGCGCAGCAGTCCCATTGGACCGCGGTGCACCCAGCGCGGGACAAGCCCCCTCACTACAGCAGCCCCCTCCCACATTGGTTATGCAGTGTTGCTTAGAACTTGTAGCCGATACCCACCATGTAAACCATCGGGTCCACGTCCACATTGACCTTGGCCCGAGTGCCAGGCGCCACGGCGTTGTTTTCCACGGTGGCCTTGGTGCTGATGTCGATGTAACGCGCCTGGGCGTTGATCATCCACTTGTCGTTGATCATGTAGTCCGCGCCGATCTGCGCAGCCCAGCCCCAGGAGTTCTCGGCCTTGAAGTTGCTGAAACCGGCTTCGGAGGCGCGGCTGCCGACGTGTTCGTCGTAGATCCAGGTGTAGTTGATACCGGCGCCTACGTACGGCTGGAACGGGGATTTATTGTCCAGTGGGTAGTACACGACGCTCAGGGTCGGCGGCAGGTGTTTCAGCGTACCGAGCTTGCCGTTGGCGGCGCCGAGGGCGGTGTTCTTAAGCTTCACGTCATGCTCGAACGGCGTGGCCGCCAGCAGTTCGATACCGACATGGCTGGTGAGCATGTAGGCGAAGTTCAAACCCAGCTGGGTGTCGCTGCTCATGGTCGCCTTGCCGCCCAGGTTGGCGCCGGCCAGTGGACCCTGGTCAACTTTGACGGTGCCGCTGTCTGCCTTCGGGTTCACGGTGATTGCACCGGCACGAATCAGAATGTCGCCCGCTTCGTGAGCGTGGACGGCAGGGGCGGCGAGTGCGAGGGCGAAGAGGGACGCGCCGAGCAGAGACTTGTTCATGGGAGCTCCAGAGGACGTTTAGAAGTTGTACGTCCAATGGTAAAGATCGTTCCGTCCGGTCTGTTGACTCAGCTCAATGAAAGGGCGATCAGCGTTATTCCGGCAGTTCGTAGATATAAATTTTCTCGGCATCCATTTGGTAGCCGGCGTCGGCCAGTTCACTGGTGGACGGTTTGACCTGCATCGCACCCTCGATCCAGTACGGCTGGTAGAGCTCATCGAGCTTCACGCCGAGTTCGCTTTTCACGTGCACGATCTGATTCGATGGCGGCGGCGGCACATGGATGCACGCGCCGAAGTACGGCACCAGCAGGAACTCGGTGGTGCGCCCTTCTTCACTGACTTCCAGCGGCACGATATACCCGGGCAGGCGGATGTGCTGGCCATCGAGACTCTGCACCACGGGCGCATTGGGCAGATCCTGCTTGGCTGCTGGCGCCGCTTCGACGGACAAGGCATCGGCCATGTTCGACAGGTCGTGCAGCGGTTTCATGTTGGGGATTTCCGGTGGCGCGTCCGGCGGGATCATCTCCTGCCAGGACAAATCCCTGGGCTGGTCCTCCGCCCAGGCCGGCACGGCCACCAGCAGCAATAACGCAAACAGAGCGCGACGCATCGAAGCCTTCCTCATAAACGTATGGACAGCCCATCGGCCAGGGATTGTCGGTAGGCGCGCCAGGCGGGCACGCTGCCCATCAATAGCGCTGCCGCCAGGATACCGGCGAGCAGGGTCCATTCATATTCGCTGGGCCACGACATCGGCAGGTCGAGGCCGTAATTGGCCTGCAAATACCCGCGCGATGCGGCGATGCACACATACAGCAAGCCCACGCCTGCGATCACCCCGGACAGGGCAAGGGCGAAGGCTTCGAAAATCAGCAAGGTTGCGATATGCCACGGCCGCGCGCCCACCGAGCGCAGGATCGCCATTTCGCGGCGGCGTTCGTTGAGGCTGGTGAGGATCGCGGTGAGCATGCCGATCAAACCGGTCAGCACCACGAACAGCGAGATCACGAACAAGGCTTTTTCGGCGGTGCCCATCATGCTCCACAGCTCTTGCAGCGCCACGCCGGGCAGGATCGCCAGCATCGGTTCGCCACGGAATTCGTTGATCTCCCGCTGCAGGGCGAAGGTGGAAATCTTGTTGTTCAGGCCGAGCATAAAAGCCGTGATGGCTTGCGGGGTGAGGTCCATGTTGCGCGCCTGGTCGGCACTGATGCGGCCTTTGCCCTGGGCCGGTACGCCGTTGTGCCAGTCGATATGGATCGCCTCCATGCCGCCGAGGCTGATATGCAGCGTGCGGTCCACCGGCGTGCCGGTGCGCTTGAGAATACCGACCACGGTGAACGGTTTGTCATCGTGTTTTACCAGGCTGACCACCGCCACGCCGTGGGCCAGCACCAGCTTGTCGCCGAGCTTGTAGTGCAGGGCATCGGCGACTTCGGCGCCGAGCACCACTTCGAACGGGTCGGTGGCGAAGGCGCGGCCGCTGGCCAGTTCCAGGTTCTGTTTGCGCCCGTACTGGTAGTGCTCGAAGTACGACTCGTTGGTGCCCATGACGCGGTAACCGCGATGGGAGTCGCCGAGGGAAATCGGGATGGCCCATTTCACCTGGGGGCTGGCGGCGAAGTGCTCGTAGCTGTCCCACCGAATGTTGTTGGTGGCGTTGCCGATGCGGAACACCGAGTACAGCAGCAGGTTGACCGAACCGGAGCGGGCGCCGACGATCAGGTCGGTGCCGCTGATGGTGCTGGCGAAACTGTTGCGCGCCTCAACGCGCACGCGTTCCACCGCCAGCAGCAGGCACACCGACAAGGCGATGGCGAAGGCGGTGAGGATCGCGGTAAAGCGGCGGTTAGCCAGGCTGGCCATGGCTAGACGAAACAGATACATCTCAAACCTCTGCGGGCGTGGCGGCGCGATTGAGTTCGGCCAGCGACAGGTTGCGGTCGAACAGCGGCGCCAGGCTCTGGTCATGGCTGACAAACAACAGGCTGGCGCCGGCTTCGCGGCATTCGGCGAACAGCAGTCGAATGAAGGCTTCGCGGGCGTCGTAGTCCAGGGCCGAGGTGGGCTCGTCGGCGATCACCAACTCCGGTTGGCCGATCAGCGCACGGGCGGCGGCCACCCGTTGCTGTTGGCCGATGGACAGCGAGTCGGCGCGGCGCTCCAGCAAGTCCTTATCCTTCAGGCCCAGGTGCGCCAGCAATGTGGCGGCGGCTGTGTCGACACTGCCGTGGCGCAGCTTTGCCCGTTGCGCGCGCAGCTTGGAAAAGTGACAGGGCAGCTCGACGTTCTCGCGCACCGACAGGAACGGCAGCAGGTTGAACTGCTGGAAGATATAGCCGGTGTGGTCAACGCGAAAGCGGTCCCGGGCGCCGGCCGAAAGTTCGGTCAGCTCCTGGCCGAGCAGGCGGATACTGCCCAGGCTGGGCTTCTGCACACCGCCGAGCAGGCCGAGCAAGGTGGTTTTGCCACTGCCGCTCGGCCCCTTGAGAAACAGGGTTTCCCCCGCTTCCAGGCGGAACGCGGGGATGTCCAGCAACTGTGGGTGACCGGGCCAGTTAAAGCCCAGGTCAGACAGTTCGATCAATGGGTGGGTCATGGGCACTCAGAACTTCAGGGTGGCTGCTGTGGCCGTCGCTTCAACACCTTGCTGGCCGCTCGGGCCGATCAGTTGTACCTGAATTTTCTGGGTGGCGGGGAAGGTCTTGAACACCTGGGTCAGGTCCAGGTTGCCCAGGGCGGTCGGCGTGGCGCAGGTGAATTGGTAGTGGGCGTGGATTTCACTGTGATCGTGATGATGCTCGTGGGCGCCGTCTTTGGCGTCGTGGTCATCATCATCGTCGTCGTGGTCGGCTTCCGGTTTGTCGCCGAACAGCGGGCTGTTGAGTTCCTGGGAGCTGATCACGCAACCCGCGGCCTTGGGCAGGTTGAACAGGGCCAGTGGGGTCTCCAGCTGTTTGCGGGCGGCGGCGACCTTGGCTTTGTCGGCTGCGCTGGTGGCGAGGTGTTCGAAGCCCACCAGGTTCATCGCCGGGCTGTCCAGTTCAAGCTCCATGGCCTGGCCGTCGAGTACCGCGTTAAGGCGGCCTACGCCATGCTCGTGGGCGCCGAGGCTGCCGTGTTCGTGATCGTGGTCATGCTCGTCGGCGGCATGAGCGATGGCGAGCGGCAACAGGGCAAACGGCAAAGCAAGCAACAGACGGCGCATGGGAAAGCTCCAGGAGATGAAAGTTTTGTTATGTGATCTTATAACAATAGTGCCGAGAGTTTGCCCTCCCGCTTGGCGTTGCGCAAGCCGCATGGGAGCATGCTCGTCAGAAAAATGCAGGAGTAAGGACGATGTTGCGAATTCGTGGAACCATCGGCGACCTGCCGGTGGACTTGACCCTGGAGCTGGACGACGGCGATTGGGCACGACTCGGCGCGCAGCTGCAGGCGAGGCCAGTGGCAAGCGCGACCGCCGCGCCGGCAGCGCCGGTCAAGCCGAACGATGATCTGTGGCAGAACGCCCAGGACCTGTTGCGCAACGCCGGGCAACTCAGCGGCCTGGAACTGCTTGATCGACTGGAAGGTTTGGCGGGGGATGCCGCGGCGGGCAAGCGCCTGTTGGTGCGCCTGCGCCATAGCGCCAAGGTCAAGGTGGCCAGCGGCGGGGATACGCCGCTGTACAGTTGGATCGGCGATTAGTACAGCGCGGCGAACAACTTGCGGCGGTACACGGTCACCAGCGGGTGATCATTGCCCAACAGCTCGAACACCTGCAGCAAGATCTTGTGCGGCAGGCCTTCGCTGTAGCTGCGGTTGCGGATAAACAGCTTGAGCAAGCCTTCCAGCGCCGCGTCGTACTGCTGGCGCGCCAGCTGCTGGATGGCCAGTTGATAGGCGGCTTCGTCGTCCTGCGGGTTTTGCGCCAGGCGGCTTTTCAGCTCGGCGGTGTCCGGCAGGTCGGCGGCCTGGCGCAGGAAGGTGATTTGCGCCTTGGCGCCGGCGAGGGCGGCTTTGTGGTCATCGCTCTTCACTGCATCGAGCACGGTTTGGGCTTCACCCAACTCACCGCGTTCGGCCAGGCAGCGCGCGTACAGAATCAACGCGGCAGCGTTGGTGTTGTCTTCACCCAGCAGCGCCACCAGCACGGCCTCGGCGTCGCTGATGCGGCCATCGGTAAACAGCGCCTGGGCCTGCTCCAGCGGGTCAGCCGCCGCCGGTGGTGGCATCTTCACATGCGGCTCCAGCATCGCCCGCACCGCCGACTCCGGCTGCGCCCCGGCAAATCCATCCACCGGCTGGCCATCCTTGAACAGCACCACCGTCGGCAGGCTTTGAATACCAAACCGCGCGACGATGTCCTGCTCGGCCTCGCAATCGACCTTGGCGAGCAGTAACTCGCCCTGATAACTCTGGGCAATCTGCGCCAGCATCGGCATCAACGCCTTGCACGGCGCGCACCACTCGGCCCAGAAATCCACGAGCACGGGTTTTTCGAAGGAGTTCTGGATCACGGCCTGGTCGAAATTGGCGCTGGTGACGTCGAAGATGTACGGCGTGGGCTCACTCATGGGGCGTCTCGAATAAAGCGGGAATGGGGCAACTATAAGGGCTGGCGAAGGCTACCGGAAGCAGCGGGGTGTTCTGTTTCCAAGCGCATGCCAAAAAGGGTCCTGATACCAATCGAGAGGGAAGCCCATCGCTTTCAGGCTAACTTCCGGAAATTCGTAAATAAGGCGATGCAGGCGTTGATCCCAGTGACTGTGGGGGCTCACCTGATGCATCAAGTGATTCAGAATGCAGAGTGCTGCAAAAATGCGGGTGTGTGGCCCTGGCTGAAAGAGCTGTCCCGGCCATAAGAAGTTGGCTTTCCTTGGCAGTTCGGGACGAATGCCTAACTCTCGGTTCCACAGTCGTGAATGATGGGCGCACATGTTTCGAATGGTGGTCAGGGTGTGCAGCCAGGACTGCATGAGGGGGGCCGCAAGTCCCAGGCGCTTGGCAATGGCCTTTTTATCCGCGTCTTTCGCCAAGCCCTTATATAAGTGGGATAAATCACCCAGCGTCAGTTCCTCCAACATGGCCCAGCCTGGCATAAGAGGTGGGTGGACGTAGGTTGCTGGGTAGTAACGGGCGTAGCTTTCTTTAGCTCTTTGGCGTTTAAGGAGGCGTTTTCTCATGTCGTCCGCGCGCAATCGATCGATGCTCTCGCATTCGCGCTGGAAGTGACGCATGGCTGTGGATTGTTTGAGGGACAGCGTCGTAAGCAGCCGCTGATGATCGAACATCTGATGGAACATCTGCGAGTTTATATACCAGTGACTGCCATGGGCGGGCCCCATGTGGTTGCTTATGGCCGAGCGCGATGCTATTTCGACTCTCTCGATGGCATCCATGGTCAGCAAGCGAAGCTGTCGGTCGAAGTCGTAGAGACGAGTTAACTGTTCAAACTGGCTACCGTCACGAAAACGATGGTTGACATCCTCCGGCTGCTGAAACGGCCGCATATAGGGGGTGAGCCGAAAGAAGCTGACCGATTGCAAAAAAGACGCGGCGCCAACCTCGTCCTGAACATTCAATCCGCGGTGCTTGAGCAGCTCAAGCTGGGCAGGAACGTCAATGGCGGGTTTGCTGAATGTCCTCATACCCAAAAAATACCGGGCATAAAAAACCCGCACAATTTGTGCTTGGCTACTGACGCAACCAGAGGCATGGCGGGTGTATTGCCGCAAAGATTAGTGAGCTGCCCGTTTTTTTGCAAGCGGGTTGCGTGGTCAGCAATGAGTGAAACTGTTTGGAAAAGCATACAGGTCGATTGTCCAAGCCGCGTGCGAAAGGAGGGCATTTTCCATGCGCCTCTTTTCGTTGTCTTAACCAATCTATTGCTGAACATTTGTAAGGTGCAGCTTTAACGCCGCGAATGGTACAGGCTCACCTTGCGAAACTCCCAAGGCTCGGCCAGGTCCGGCAACGTCAGTGCATCGAGTATCTCCAGCCGCCGATAAGCCGGGTGCTGGAAGTCCCGCACGCGCGAGTCCGCCACCAGCGCTTCGCGGCCTCGGCTGAGGAAGTGGTCGAGCAACGGCAGGTTGGCGCGGTCGTAGAGCACGTCGGCGACCAGGATCAGGTCGAAGCGGTCGGCTTCGGCGAAAAAGTCCGGCGAGTAACTCAGTTCCACACCGTTGAGTTCGGCATTCGCCCGGCAGGACGCTAACGCCAGCGGATCCAGGTCGCAGGCCACCACTTCCAGCGCGCCGGCTTTAACCGCCGCAATCCCGGCCACACCGGAGCCCGCGCCGAAATCCAGCACGCGCTTGCCTTTCACCCATTGTGGGTTCGCCGCCAGATACCGCGCCAGCGCCAAGCCGCTGGCCCAGCAAAAACTCCAGTAGGGCGGTTCATGCAGGATGCGCCGGGTTTCCTCGGGGCTGAAGGCGCGGTCCATGTTGTCCGCATCCAGCAGCCACAATGAAAGCGTGGTATCCGGCAGCGGGCAGGGCAGCAGTTGGGCGTCGCCGATCAGCGCGCTCAGGGCGCGCTGCAAGTCCAGCGGCGGCGTCATGGTGCCTTGACGAGTTCCAGGGGGCCGGTGGTCTGGGTGATCGCCTGGGTGATGCGTACGGCAGGCAGGTGCAGGATCAACTGGCCGGATTGGCTGGCACGGCCACGCAATTCAACCCGCGCACCGGCTGGGAACGCCTCGGGGTTGTAGCGCAGGCGGAAGGCCAGGGGCTTGCCATTGCCGGTCAAGACGCTGCTCGCCAACAGTTGTTGCGGGCGCGAACGGTCATCGATCACCAGCAGCGCCATCTCGACTTCGGCGCCGGCCGGCACGTTGGTGAGGCTGCCGCTGATTTCGCGTTGATAGGCGGGCAGGGGACCGAGGTCTTCAATGCCGGGGACTTTTTTCTCTTGTGCGGGCGTCGGTTGAGGGGCGGCCGGCTTGGGGGCTTCGCTGCTGCAGGCGACCAGGACACTGAACACGGTGAGCAAAACAAGTGGTCGTAACTGCATGTACGGCTCCAGAAAAGGACAAAATCCGTGGCTTGAAATATAAGAAACATATAGGCCTGCCTATATACCGTAAAGGCTATGGCTTGTCTTGCCACAGGGATGCGCTACCATGGCCCTCCCTTTTTTTGTTGCCTGCCACCATGCACTGTCCCTTCTGCGGTGCCAACGACACCAAGGTCATTGACTCGCGTCTGGTCGCCGAGGGCGATCAAGTGCGTCGCCGGCGCGAATGCCTGGCCTCTGGCTGCGGTGAACGTTTCACCACCTTCGAAACCGCCGAACTGGTATTGCCGCGCCTGATCAAGTCCGACGGCAGCCGCCAGCCTTTCGACGAAGAAAAACTGCGCGCCGGTATGCAGCGCGCCCTGGAAAAACGCCCGGTGAGTGTCGAGCGGCTGGAGGCGGCGCTGGCGCATATCAAGCACAAGCTGCGCGCCACCGGCGAACGCGAGGTCAAGAGCCTGGTGGTGGGAGAGCTGGTGATGGGCGAGCTGCAAAAGCTCGACGAAGTCGCCTATATCCGTTTCGCCTCGGTGTATCGACGCTTCCAGGACCTCAACGAGTTCCGCGAAGAGATCGACCGCCTGGCCCGTGAGCCGGTCAAAGAATGAACCCACTTTCTGCTGAACAGGCTGTGCTGGACGCCCATTACATGGCCCGCGCCCTCGAACTGGCGCGCAACGGCCTGTACACCACCCACCCCAACCCGCGTGTGGGCTGCGTGATTGTCCGCGCTGGGCAGATTGTCGGCGAAGGCTGGCATGTGCGCACCGGCGAGCCCCATGCGGAAGTGCATGCCTTGCGGGCTGCCGGTGACAAGGCGCGCGGCGCCACGGCGTACGTAACCCTCGAGCCCTGCAGCCACTACGGCCACACCCCGCCGTGCGCCGATGCGCTGGTGAGTGCCGGGCTGGCGCGGGTGGTCGCAGCGATGCAGGACCCCAACCCGGAAGTCGCCGGGCGCGGCATGCAGCGCCTGGCCCAGGCCGGGATCGTGGTGCGCAGCGGCGTGCTGGAAGGTGAAGCAAGGGCCCTGAATAAGGGCTTCCTCAAGCGTATGGAGCATGGCCTGCCGTTTGTGCGGGTCAAGCTGGCGATGAGTTTGGACGGCCGCACTGCCATGGCCAGCGGCGAAAGCCAATGGATCACCGGCCCCGCCGCCCGCGCCGCCGTGCAGCGCCTGCGTGCCGAGGCCAGCGTGGTGCTGACCGGTGCCGACACCGTATTGGCCGACGGCGCACGCCTGACCGTACGCGCCGCCGAACTCGGCCTGGACGACGCCACCACGGCCCTGGCCATGTCGCGCCCGCCGCTGCGTGTGCTGATCGACGGCCGTTTGCGCGTGCCGCTCAACGCACCGTTCTTTAAAGCCGGCCCGGCGCTGGTCATCACCTGTGTCACTGCGGAAAACCAGTTCCCCCGTGGCCCCGAGTGCCTGGTGGTGCCGGGCGTGGACGGCCAGGTCGACCTGCGCTCGGCGCTGGTGGCGCTGGCCGCCCGTGGCGTCAACGACGTACTGGTGGAAGCCGGCCCAAGCCTGGCGGGCGCGTTTGCCCAGCAGGGCCTGGTGGACGAATACGTGATTTTCGTCGCCGGCAAGTTCCTCGGCTCCGCTGCCCGGCCTTTGCTGGACTGGCCACTTGAGAAGCTGGCCGACGCTCCCCAACTCAAGATCACTGAAATGCGCGCTGTAGGCGACGACTGGCGAGTCACTGCCATCCCTGTGCCAGCAGCGAGCGTATAATTCTGACCGGGCGCTCAAGTGCCCGCACCGTTTTCCAGGAGAAGGCCATGTTCACCGGCATTATCGAATCCATCGGCAGCATCCGCGCCATGACCCCCAAGGGCGGCGACGTGCGCCTGCTGGTTGAAACCGGCAAGCTCGACCTCGGCGACGTCAAGCTGGGCGACAGCATCGCCGTCAGCGGCGTGTGCCTGACCGTCGTCGAACTGCCGGGCAACGGCTTTGCCGCCGACGTCAGCCGGGAAACCCTGGACTGCACCGCGATGAACGACCTCAAGGCCGGCAGCCCGGTCAACCTGGAAAAAGCCCTGACCCCGACCACCCGCCTGGGCGGCCACCTGGTCAGTGGCCACGTCGACGGCGTCGGCGAAGTGGTGGCCCGCAGCGAAAATGCGCGTGCCGTGGAATTCCGCATCCGCGCGCCCAAAGAGCTGGCCAAGTACATTGCCCACAAAGGTTCGATCACCGTCGACGGCACCAGCCTGACCGTGAACGCCGTGAATGGCGCCGAATTCGAACTGACCATCATTCCCCACACCCTGAGCGAGACCATCATGGCGTCGTACCAGCCTGGTCGCCGGGTGAACCTGGAAGTCGACTTGCTTGCCCGTTACCTGGAGCGCCTGCTTATGGGCGATAAGGCCGCAGAGCCTGCCGCCGGTAACATCACTGAAAGTTTTCTGGCCGCTAACGGCTACCTGAAATCCTGACCAAGGGGGTGCCCTGTGGCGCTCAATAGCATCGAAGAACTGGTTGAAGACATCCGCCAAGGCAAGATGGTCATCCTGATGGATGACGAAGACCGCGAAAACGAAGGCGATATCATCATGGCCGCCGAGGCCTGCAAGCCTGAGCACATCAACTTCATGGCCAAGCACGCCCGTGGGTTGATCTGCATGCCCATGAGCCGCGAGCGCTGCGAGCTGCTCAAGCTGCCGTTGATGGCGCCGCGCAATGGTTCAGGGTTTGGTACCAAGTTCACCGTATCGATTGAAGCGACCACCGGCGTCACCACCGGCATTTCCGCCGCCGACCGTGCCCGTACCGTGCAAGCCGCTGCCGCCAAGGACGCCAAGGCCGAAGACATCGTCAGCCCCGGCCACATCTTCCCGTTGATGGCTCAACCGGGCGGCACCCTCGCTCGCGCCGGCCACACCGAAGCCGCCTGCGACCTGGCGCGCATGGCCGGTTTCGAGCCCTGCGGCGTGATCTGCGAAGTGATGAACGACGACGGCACCATGGCCCGCCGCGCCGAACTCGAAGCCTTTGCCGCCGAACACAACATCAAGGTCGGCACCATTGCCGACCTGATTCACTACCGGATGATCCACGAACGTACCGTTCAGCGGATTGCCGAGCAGCCACTGGACAGCGAACTGGGCCAATTCAATTTGGTGACCTACCGTGATTCGGTGGAAGGCGACGTGCACATGGCCCTGACCCTGGGCAGCATCTGCGCCGACGAGCCGACCCTGGTGCGCGTGCACAACATGGACCCGTTGCGCGACCTGCTGATGGTCAAGCAACCGGGCCGCTGGAGCCTGCGCGCCGCCATGGCTGCGGTGTCCGAGGCCGGCAGCGGTGTGGTGCTGCTGCTGGGTAACCCGGTGGATGGCGACGTGTTGCTCGCACATATTCGCGAAACCGCCGAGCAGACCCAGGTGAAAACGCCGACCACCTACAGCATCGTCGGCGCCGGTTCGCAGATCCTGCGTGACCTCGGTGTGCGCAAAATGCGCCTGATGAGCGCACCGATGAAATTTAATGCGATATCCGGATTCGATCTGGAAGTTGTAGAATACGTGCCCTCCGAATAAAGGCCGGCGCTTTTTGCCCCTTGTTCGCGGTTAAATCATCACTGAGGGACGCATTTTTCGCGTCCCGGCTCTTTAAGAGATTTGTCGAATGACCCTGAAGACCATCGAAGGTACCTTCATCGCCCCCAAAGGCCGCTATGCCCTGGTGGTTGGCCGCTTCAACAGCTTCGTGGTTGAAAGCCTGGTAAGCGGTGCCGTGGATGCCCTGGTTCGCCACGGTGTGAGCGAGAGCGACATCACTATCATCCGCGCCCCTGGCGCCTTCGAAATTCCACTGGTTGCGCAAAAAGTTGCTCAGCAGGGTGAATACGCGGCGATCATCGCCCTGGGCGCGGTCATTCGTGGCGGTACTCCGCACTTCGAATACGTGGCCGGCGAATGCACCAAGGGCCTGGCCCAGGTGTCCATGGAGTTCGGCGTGCCAGTCGCTTTCGGCGTACTGACCGTGGACTCCATCGAGCAAGCCATCGAGCGTTCCGGCACCAAGGCCGGCAACAAAGGCGCTGAAGCTGCCCTGTCCGCCCTGGAAATGGTCAGCCTGCTGTCGCAGTTGGAGGCCAAGTGATTTCCGACGAGAGCGATTGCTTCAACCCACGCGACGAGCGCCCAGCGGACGCCGGCAAGCCGTCGAAAAGCGAAAAGCGCCGTGCTGCCCGCCAGCTCGCCACCCAGGCGCTGTACCAGCGTCACATGGCTGGTACCTCGCTGAACGAGATCGAAGCGCAGTTTCGCGTCGATAACGACTTCACGTTTGCCGACCAGAGCTACTTCCACGACATCCTGCACGGCGTTCCGGCCAACCTGGCCGAGATCGATGCGGCATTGACGCCGTGCCTGGACCTGACCCTCGAAGAACTGGACCCGGTTGAACTGGCTGTACTGCGCCTGTCCACCTGGGAGCTGCTCAAGCGCGTCGACGTGCCGTACCGCGTGGTGATCAACGAAGGCATCGAACTGGCGAAAGTCTACGGTTCGACCGACGGTCACAAGTTCGTCAACGGCGTGCTCGACAAGCTGGCCCCGCGCCTGCGTGAAGCCGAAGTGAAGGCGTACAAGCGCTAACCTGCGCTTGAGTCCTGAATGGGCGAGTTCGAGCTGATCCACCAGTACTTCGCCGCCGCGCCGTGCGCACAGGGCGGCGAGGGCATTGCCCTGGGGATCGGCGACGACTGTGCCCTGCTGGCGCTCCCCGCCGGGGAGCAACTGGCAATTTCCACCGATACCTTAGTGGCCGGCGTGCACTTTGCCGACCCCTGCGACCCGTTCCTGCTCGGCCAGCGCTCGCTGGCCGTGGCGGTCAGCGACCTGGCCGCCATGGGCGCCCACCCCCTCGCGTTTACCCTCGCACTCACTACGCCGACCGTCGATGCCGATTGGCTGCAACGCTATGCCCAGGGGTTGAACGCCATGGCGCAAAACTGCGGTGTGGGCCTGGTGGGCGGCGACACCACGCGCGGTCCGCTGAGCCTGACCCTAACCGTGTTTGGTCGTGTCCCGGCCGGTCAAGCGTTGACCCGCAGCGGCGCACAGCCGGGCGACCTCTTGTGTGTCGGCGGCAAGTTGGGTAATGCCGCCGGTGCCTTGCCGCTGGTATTGGGGCAGCGCAGCGCCGATGCCGCGATTGCCGACCCGCTGCTGGCCCATTACTGGTCGCCACAACCGCAGTTGGCCTTGGGCCTGGCTCTACGGGGCAAGGCCACATCGGCGATGGATATTTCTGACGGTCTTCTGGCCGATTGCGGGCATATCGCCAAGGCCTCGGCTGTCAGCCTGTTGATCGAGCGCCAGAAGCTACCGCTGTCCCACGCGTTGCTGGCGTTTGTCGGTGATGACGAGGCGCGGGTCGCCGCATTGAGCGGCGGCGATGACTACGTGCTGGTGTTCACCCTGCCGCCCGTCGAGTTGGCGCCGTTGCTGGCTGACGGTTGGCCGGTGCATGTTATCGGCCAGGTCCAGGCGGGGCAGGGCGTAACGCTGCTTGACGCTCTCGGGCAAGACATCACCCCGGCCATCCGGGGCTATCAACATTTTTGCCCGGCACCTTGAATCGCGTGCTGCGCTACGCTCTATTACGTCGTTCTGGATGCTGGATTTGCAGGAGATCATCGCCATGGATGTACGCCGCTGGCTGCTGATGCTGCTGTGTGCCCTTCCGGCATGGTCCCAGGCGCAGGAGGTGCCGGTGGTGCCCGGCAAGGTCATGCTGGCCAGCGAGGCCTGGGACGACTACACCAATGCCGACGGCAGCGGCCTGGCCTGGGATGTGTTGCGGCACGTCTTCGAACCGGTCGGGATCACCCTGCAAACCCGCATTGAGCCCTATACCCGCTCGGTCGGCCTGGCCCAGCGCGGTGAAGTGGATGGCTGGGTCGGTTCCTACCGCGATGAAGTCAAGGGTGTGCTCTACCCGCACTGGAACTTCGATTCCGACCCCATCTACGCCCTTGGGCTGGCGACCTCGCCGATACCGAGCGCCGCGACGCTGGGGGATTATCGCCTGGCCTGGGTGCGGGGCTACAAGTACGAGGCGTATTTGCCCCATGTGCGCCGTTTCAATCAGATCCAGCGGCGCGATGGTATCTTGCCGATGCTGCAGCACGGTCGTGTCGACTTCTACATTGATGCGCTCACCGAAGCCCGATACATCCTCAGTCAGGCGGATGTCCAGTCCCAGTTCCGACTTACCCACATCATTGACCTGCCGCTCTACGTGGGTTTTGCCGATACCGAGCGTGGGCGGGCATTACGCACCGTGTTTGACCAGCGCATGGCGGTCCTGGTGAACAGCGGCGAGCTGAAGCCGATTTTCCTGCGCTGGAAACTGCCTTATCCGTTCTGACCTGCATAGAACCGGGACGAAGGCCAATCAAACCGATTGATCTTTATCAGCGATAATTCAGCTTAAGCGTCTGTAGGAACCTGCTGTTACAATGCCCGCCTCTGTGAAATCTGAAATCAGGAGCACACGGTGCCCGTCGTTTTCGTCGCTGCTTCCAAGCTGCCTACCCCTTTTGCCACGTTCACCATGAGCGGCTTTCTCGAAGAAGCCACCGGGCGCGAGCACGTTGTGCTCAGCCTCGGCGATATCGCCGATGGCGCACCGGTTCTCGGTCGCGTGCACTCCGAGTGCCTGACCGGCGATGCGCTGTTCAGCCAGCGCTGTGACTGCGGCTCGCAACTTGAAGCGGCGATGCGCGCCATTGCCCGTGAAGGCCGTGGGGTGCTGTTGTACTTGCGTCAGGAAGGCCGTGGCATTGGCCTGCTGAACAAGATTCGCGCCTACGAGCTGCAAGACGGCGGCGCCGATACCGTCGAGGCCAACGAGCGCCTGGGCTTCGCCGCCGACCAGCGTGACTACGCGATCTGCCTGCCGATGCTGGAGCACCTGGGCGTGAAGTCCCTGCGCCTGATGACCAACAACCCGCGCAAGGTCAAAGCCTTGACCGAGATGGGCATCACCGTGGCCGAGCGCGTACCGCTGCACACCGGGCACAACCCGCACAACAAGCTCTACCTGGCGACCAAGGCCAGCAAGCTCGACCACATGATGGGCAACGAGCATCAAGGCGAGGTCGACCGCGCGTGACCCGTGGCCAGGTGAAACGGCGACTGTCCTTCAACTGGTGGCAGTACCTGGCCCTGGCGCTGCTCCCGCTGTTCGTGATCAACCTGGTGTTTGGCCAGGCCGAGCCCTTGTTGCCGGTGCTGGCCATGCCGTTCTTCATCGCCGGCGTGGCGTCGATGTTTCTCAGCCTGCGCTACTTCAACGGCTATAAACACGCCCTGATCGCCACCTCCAAAGCCCTCGATACCGCTGAAGAACCGGCTGCCTGGATCACCCTGGCGGCCCGTCGGCGCACGGCCTTGATGGTGGCGGCCGTGCCGGCGTGGGTGGGCGCACTGGCGGTGTTCGTCGGCCTGGAGGCGGTGCCGCTTTTCCTGTTGGCGCTGTCGACGACGGTGCTGTTTTACCTCTACCGCATCCCGCGTCAGTTGGGATGATGCGCCGCTGGCTGGCGATTCTGCTGCTGGCATTCAGTGCCCAGGGCCTGGCGGTCGAACGGGTCGTGAGCCTGGCGCCCTCCCTGTCTGAAATCGTGGTTGAGCTGGGTGCTACCGACCTGCTGGTGGGCGTGCTCGATGGCGGTGAGCGGCCAGCGGCGCTGGCGAACGTGCCGTCGGTTGGGCGTTATGGGCAGTTGGACATGGAGCGCCTGCTGAGCCTCAAGCCCGACCTGATCCTGCTCTGGCCCGGCAGCGTCGGCCCCGCCCAGCGCGAGCAACTGCAGCGCCTGAATATCCCGGTGTATGTCGCCGAACCCCATAGCCTTGAACAAATGACCACCCAGGTCCAGGCCATCGCCGAGCAATTGGGCCGTGCCGACGCCGGCCGGCAATTGGCCGCGCACCTGCGCCAGCGCCTGGCGCAGTTGCGTCAGCGTTATCAGCGGGCCGAACCGTTGCGGGTGTTCTACCAGGTGTGGAACCAGCCGCTGTACACCGTGGGCGGCGGCCAGATCATCAGCGACGCGCTGAGCGTGTGCGGTGCGCGCAATGTGTTTGACGACCTGAAGCTGCCCGCGCCGCAGGTCAGCATCGAGTCGGTATTGCAGCGCAATCCTGAGATGATCCTGGTGGGCGATCAGGCTCAGAGGGAAGCCTGGAAGATCTGGCCAGCGATGGCGGCGCGGGTGCGGCTGGTTCCGGATAAAGGCCTGGAACGGCCCAGCGGGCAGATGCTGGAAGCGCTGGCGCGGCTGTGTCAGGTGATCGCTCCGAGCCGTTGAGACCAGTCCAGGCGACAATCAGATTTCAGGTGTCCAGGTCACGCCAAACATCCACGTCCGGCCTTCTTCACGGTAATCGTGATTGTTGACGAATGCCGGATCGTTGTAGCTGTAGCGCGCCCGCGCATAAGACTTGTCCAGCAGGTTGTCGACCTTCAGCGACAGCCCCACTTCCCGCGTCACCGCCCAACTGCCGCGCAGCCCGAGCAACCCATAGCCGCCCAGGCGCTGGGTGTTGGCTTCATCGTCATAGCTGTGGCTGATCGCCTGCCAACTGGCGCCCACGCCCACCTGGTCGAATTGCCGGTCCAGGTCCAGGCTCAACGTACGCCGCGCCCGGCGGGCCAGGGTGTGGCCACTGTCGCGGTCGCGCGGGTCGATGATCGACAGTCCGAGGTTGCCTTGCCAGCCGAACAGGTCCTGCTTGAGCGCCGCCTCAACACCGTTGATGCGTGCCGACGCCACATTCTGCGGCTTGCCGGTTTGGTCGAGAATGATCGCATCGCTCAAATCGGTGCGGTACAGGGACGCTTCCAGGCGCGTGCTGTCACTCAACTGGCTGCGCCACTGCAGTTCGTAGCTCTTTGATGTTTCGGGCTGCAGGTGGGGGTTGCTGTACTTCGTGTCCGGATAATAGAGGTCGTTGAAGGTCGGCGCGCGGAAGCCTTCGCTGTAGCTCAGCAGCACGTCATTGTCGGGGTTGACCGGCAAGGTCAGGGTGCCGCTCCAGCTGTTCTGCCCGCCGAACTGCTGGTTCTGGTCGTGACGCAGGCCCAGTTCGGTGGAAAACCACGCGCTGTGAAAGCGATGCTGCATAAAGGCGGCGCGGTTCCAGCGGCTGTTTTCGGTAAAGGTGGTGGAGCCGTGGAAGCGGTCTTCGTACCAGTCGCCGCCGAGGATCAGGCTGTTCTGCTCATCCAGCCTCAGGTCGTTCTGCCAGTTGACCGAATCACGGTAGGTGTTGAATACGCTGAAATCCTCGCTGAGGGTGTCGCGCTTGGTGTCGCGGTTCTCGCTGTGGCCCAGCTCCAGGCGCGATTGCCAGTGCTCATTGAGCGTGGCGTCGACATAGCCGCTGGCGCTGCTCACGGCGTAGTCGGTGTAGGGTTTCTGGCTAACGGTTTGCCCGGTGGCGGCGTCGTAGCGGCCGAAGCTGTTGTCGTACTCCGATTTGCCGCGGTTATCCAACAGATTGAAGCCCACCTCCAGTTCATCGCTGAAGGAGTGGCTGAGGTTCAGGCTCACGGACTGGTTGCGATAAGCATCATGGTCACCGTCGCTGGGGAACGACTGGCGGGTTGAGTTGATGCCGGCAGTGTCATCCAGGCTCGCGCTCAGGTTGAAGCGCGTCTGTTTGTCACCGCCCGAAAGGCCAAGGCTGCGCTCCCAGGTGTTGTGGCTGCCGAACCCGAGTTTCACGCGCGGTTGCACGCCTTGCTCGGCATTGCGCCGGGTGAATACCTGGATCACGCCGCCAATCGCGTCGCTGCCGTAGATCACCGAGCGCGAGCCGCGCAGCACTTCCACCCGCTCAATCTGGTCGACGTTGAGGTATTGCAGGCCGCTGTCGCCGGAGGTGGTGTTGGCGATGCGCTGGCCGTCTACCAGCACCAGGCTTTGGGCGGACTTGGTGCCCCGCAGGTAGATGCCCGGCAAACTGCCACGGCCGCCGGAGGGTGCGACTTGTACACCGGGCACACGGCTGAGCAGGTCGGTGAGGCTGGTGGGTTGCAGGCGGTCGATGTCGTCGCGGGTGAACACGGTGTTGGCGGCGCTGCTGTCGTTGCGTGCCTGGACCTGGCGGTTGGCGCTGATGACGACGTCGGGGAGTTTCAGGGCGTTGTCGCGGGTGTCGGCGAGCAATTCAGGGGAGGGCAGAAGCAGCAGGGCAAGGTACAGGTGTTTCATGGGCTGTCCATAGCGCTTGAGGATGGCACCAATCAAATGTGGGAGGGGGCAAGTCGAATCGTCGCACCGCCCCTCCCACATTGGGTCCCGGTTTCTACTGGGCCAGCAGCGCCAGGCGCTCGCGCACCGAAGCCTCGATCCCTGCTTCATCCAGCCCGCACTCAGCCAGCATCTGCGCCGGCTTGGCATGTTCGACGTAGGTATCCGGCAAGCCCAGGTGCAGCACCGACCTGAGGATGTTTTCCCGCGCCAGGAACTCACTGACCGCCGCACCGGCACCGCCCATGATGGCGTTCTCCTCGACGGTCACCAGCAGCTCATGACTGCCGGCGATGTCGCGCACCAGGGCTTCATCCAGCGGCTTGACGAAGCGCATGTCGACCACGGTGGCGTCGATCTTCTCGGCCACCTTGAGCGCTTCGGCCAATTGCACGCCAAACACCAGGAACGCGGTCCTGCTGCCCTGGCGACGCACAATGCCCTTGCCGATTTCGATCGGCTCCAGGTCTTTCTCGATCAGCGCGTTGGGGCCGTTGCCCCGTGGGTAACGCACGGCGGCCGGGCCGTTATACAGGTGGCCGGTGCTGAGCATCTTGCGCAGTTCGTTTTCGTCGCTCGGCGTCATCACCAGCATGCCGGGGATGCAGCGCAAGTAGGACAGGTCGAAGCTGCCCGCGTGAGTCGGGCCGTCTTCGCCGACTAGACCGGCGCGGTCGATGGCAAACAGCACGTCGAGGTTCTGCACGGCGACGTCATGCACCAACTGGTCATAACCGCGCTGCAGGAACGTTGAGTAGATCGCCACGACAGGCTTTGCGCCTTCGCAGGCCATGCCAGCGGCGAACGTGACAGCGTGCTGCTCGGCAATGGCCACGTCGAAATAGCGCAGCGGGAAACGCTCGCTGAACGCCACCAGGTCGGAGCCTTCCTTCATCGCCGGGGTAATGCCCACCAGGCGTGGGTCGACGGCGGCCATGTCACACAACCATTCGCCGAACACACCGGAGTACTTCGGCCCGCTGGCTTTTTTCGGCGCAGCGGCGGGGGCGTCCAGGGGTTCCAGCTTGGTGATCGCGTGGTAGCCGATCGGGTCGACTTCCGCCGGGGCGAAGCCTTTGCCTTTCTTGGTGACGATGTGCAGGAACTGCGGGCCCTTGAGGTCGCGCATGTTGCGCAGCGTTGCAATCAGGGTCGGCAGGTCATGGCCGTCGATGGGGCCGATGTAGTTCCAGCCCAGCTCTTCGAACAGCGTGCCGGGGACCAGCATGCCCTTGGCATATTCTTCGGTACGCCGGGCAATTTCCCAGGCGCCGGGCAGACGCGAGAGCACCTTCTTGCTGCCTTCGCGCATGCTGGCATAGGTGCGGCTGGAGAGAATCTTGGCCAGGTAATTGGACAGGCCACCGACATTGCGCGAGATCGACATGTCGTTGTCGTTGAGGATCACCAGCATGTTGGCGTTCACTTCCGGCGCATGGTTCAGCGCTTCGAAAGCCATGCCGGCAGTCAGCGCGCCATCACCGATCACGGCGATTGCCTTGCGGTCGCTGCCTTGCAGCCGGGCGGCAATCGCCATGCCCAGCGCTGCGCTGATCGAGGTGCTGGAGTGGCCGACGCCAAAGGTGTCGTACTCGCTTTCGGCGCGGCGCGGGAAGGCGGCAACGCCGTCCTTCTGGCGCAACGTGCCCATGCGCTCGCGGCGGCCCGTGAGGATCTTGTGCGGATACGCCTGATGGCCCACGTCCCACACCAGCCGGTCATCCGGGGTGTCGAACACGTAGTGCAACGCGATGGTCAGCTCGATGACGCCCAGGCCGGCACCGAAATGCCCACCGGTCTGGCCGACCGTGTAGAGCAATTCCAGGCGCAACTCATCGGCCAGGGTTTCCAGCTCGGCTTCACCCAGACGACGCAGGCCGTCCGGCGTGGCAGCACGGTCGAGCAGGGGCGTGGACGGGCGCTTGCGGGGAATCTCTTGAAACGTCGTGGGCATCAGGCGAATCGTTATAGGTATAGAAGAGGCGGCAGTTTACCTCAAGCATCGCAAACTGCCCACGCAGAGCGCCGAACTTGGCCGATATGCGGCTGCAATGGCCGCCGTAATCAGTGGCGGCGTTCGACGATATACCGCGCCAGGTCACGCAGTGGCTCGGCCGCCGCGTCGAAAGGTCGCAGGGCGTCCAGCGCCTGGTCGCGTAGTTCCACGGCGTAGGCCTTGGCGGCTTGCAGCCCGAGCAGCGCAGGATAAGTCGGTTTGTCCCGTGCGATATCGGCGCCCTGTCGTTTGCCCAGGGTGGCGGTATCGCTTTCCACGTCGAGAATGTCGTCCTGCACCTGAAACGCCAGGCCAATGGCCCGGGAATAGGTCTGCAGCGCCGCCAATTGCGTGGCTTCGGCATGTCCGCTGGCCAGGGCGCCCAAGTGCACGGCGGCTTCGATCAGTGCGCCGGTCTTGTGGCGGTGCATGTGCTCAAGGGCTTTTTGATCCAGCTTGACGCTGACTGAACCCATGTCGATCGCCTGCCCGCCCACCATGCCCGCAGGGCCGGCAGCCAGGGCCAGTGCGGTGACCATGCGCAGGCGGATCTCGGCGTTGACGCTGCTCAGGCGTGGGTCCAGCAACGCGCTGAACGCCAGGCTCTGCAAGCCATCACCGGCGAGGATCGCATAGGCTTCATCAAAGGCTTTATGGGTGGTGGGCTGGCCGCGACGCAGATCGTCATCGTCCATCGCCGGCAAATCGTCGTGTACCAGGGAATAGGCGTGAATCAGCTCGACCGCACAGGCGGCACCGTTGGCCTGTTCGGCCGGCGCGCCCAGCGCTTCACAGGCCGCATACGCCAGCAACGGGCGCACGCGCTTGCCGCCATTCATCACGCTGTAGCGCATGGCTTCATACAGACGCTTCATTTCCGGGCTTGGCGCAACAAACAAGGGCTCCAGCGCCGCATTCACCCGGGCTTGGCTACTGGCCTGATACGCGTCGATCATTCCGGCTGTTCCGCGTCGAAAGGTTCTTCGGCCAACTCTCCGTCACGCTCCAGCAATACCTGGACCTTCTGCTCCGCCTGCGCCAACGCGCTCTGGCAGTCACGGGTCAGGCCGATGCCTTGCTCAAACGCCGTCAGCGAGTCCTCCAGCGACAACTCGCCGTTCTCCAGACGCTCGACCAATGTTTGCAGGTCGGCGAGGGATTGTTCGAAATCGAGTGCAACTTTTTTGCGGGCCATGGCGGCTATTCCGGTAGACGGTAAACCGGCGCGACACTAGCAGACATGGGGATTCTGGGCAAATGAGTGGGGCGTCACTCGCCCCCTGTATTGACCTGATAACGCGTGCTGCGGCCGCCTCCGGGGAGACGGACCAGGCAGTTTTTTTCCAGCAGGTCCGCCAGGTGTCGCGTCGCTGTCGCCTTGGAGACCTTGGCCACCGCCTGGTACTGCGCCGCGCTGATGCCGTGTTCGAAGCCCTTCTCACCACCGTCGAGCAGTCGATTGAGGACCTTGATCTGTTCAGCCGACAAAGGGAGGTCGCGGTGTTGCTGCCAGAACCGACTCTTTTCCAGCACCCGGTCAATCCGCCCCATGGCCTGCTGCACGCTGCGTAACAGGGTTTTAAGGAACCACTCCAGCCAGGCAGTGATATCCAGGGAGGCCTTCTGGCTGGATTCCAGCGCGTTGTAGTAGCCGGTGCGGTCTTCGAGGATGCTGGCTGACATGGCATAGAAACGGATGGCCTGGTGTTCACCCTGGGCCAGTGCCAAATCGGTGATAGCGCGTGTCAGGCGACCATTGCCGTCATCGAAGGGGTGCAGTGTGACAAACCAGAAGTGCGCGACGCCGGCGCGTACCAATGGGTCCAGTTCCGGCTGATCGCGGCTGGTTTCGAACCACTCCAGGAAATCCGCCAGTGCCTGCTCCAGTCCCAGACGTGGCGGGGCCTCGAAATGCACGGTCGGCCGATCAAGCCGGCCCGACACCACTTGCATCGGCTCATCTCCCCTCAAGGATCCAATATTGAGCGCTCGAGCGGCATAGCCCGCTTCCGGGGCCGGGAACAATAAGTGATGCCAGTTCAATAGGCGGGCGAGGGTAAACGGCTGGGTGAATTGTTGAGTGGCATCCATCATCAACTCGGCGAGGCCTTCGCTGCGGCGGCTTACCTGACCGTCTTCCATCGCTTCCAGGCCCATCCGCCTTGCCAGGGACGAGCGCACCGAGCCGACATTCAACTGCTCACCCTCAATCGCCGAGGACGTCAGGATATTTTGCAGCAGCGCATCCAGTTCATTCTGTGCGCTGACTGCCTGGCTGACGGAGCCGAGCATGCCCAACAACTTGCCCTGGGCTTGTCCGCACTCGCGCAGCAAAGCCGCGAGGCGACCGGGTTGCCAGTGGAAGTGAGGCCAGTCGGCGCGTTGCCAGATCCAGTGCGGATGAGCCATGGTGGGATGCCTGGGGTGCGTGAGCCGAATAAAGAGGTTATTCGGCTCATTTGGTGAGCCGATTGTGCTGCGGATTTGGCTCAGGGTCTAGTCTGGTGGTGGATGTTGTCGTAAGCACGCCATAAAACCAACCTTCCAAGCCGAAATTTAATGACTGATGCTGTGCCCCGATTTTTTCAGGAACCAGCCTCCATGATGCGTCCCGACGTCAAAGTCGAAGAAGTGTGCCTTTATACCAAGTCCGTTGGTGACGTTCTGCTCAGATAGTTGTTGGGTAAAGAAAAATATCAGTTGATATCACTTCGGAAAAAGCTGGAGTAGCGAGTGATTAGCTTATCAAACTCAATTTTTTAGTTGCGCTATTGAGAATGGTGGAAAATGATCATTTACCAAGTGCATGCATTAAACTAAAAGAAGAAAAATAGCCCTGTGTGGCTCTTGATTGCGATTGTGTTCAGCTGGATCAGTTTTTTATTGCTGAAGAGTTTTCAGGCGTCAAGTGATCTTTAAATATCGCTAGCGCCTTGCTGAGGTCCTTTAGTGTTGATAATCTCGTCTTCGTAGTCGTCAATCATTTTTCCCAGGGTTTTATTTATAGTTTCCACTGCGCCAGAGGTCAGAAATTTTTATACTCTTCATCGGTGAAGTGAATGGTTTCAAGCAGAGAGTCTGGGTAATCATTTATATCTAATAATCTCATGGCGTCCAGTGTAAGAGGGGCGCAAATAATCTTCATTTTTTCGGGTCGATAAGTTTTTGTTAGTTGAAGTGCTTTGGTTTTAGATGGTTGGCTATCTATTGATGTGATCGTATACATAATTTTTTATGTTCTCAATGCGTGGTTTTTTTCTAGAAAGCTTGGGGGTAGTGATTTTAGATTCTTCCCAAAGGATATTGGTTTGACTGCGTGGCCAGCGACTGAAGGATACTGATTTAATTTTAGCATCTCATTGATATTCCGCTGACCGCTCCCGTCAGTCAATGTCATATCTCTTGTGCGCTATAGCTACCAGCAACTACAAGAAGAATTGTTTCTCCGCCATTACTCGATGTAAAGCAGTAAGTTATTCCATTCGCTGTGTGTCATGCCTTGTCGTAGAAACTTTTGGCGCTACTCCTAGCACGTCTGTTAAATCATTAGGGTCGCTTGGAAAATGAGAGTGGGCAGTGGGTAGGGTTGGCTGTCCATCATTGTGTTGTGGTACAGGCTCGTCAACACTCAACGATGGTTTACATTCGTTATTCCCTGGGCATGTACTCAGTCCCAGCGGATCCACCCATCTCGTAGGATTGGGCACGTACTGGTACGCGTTGATCCCACCCGCCAACTTCACCGGATCAGGCGTCAGGTAACATCCAATATCCGGATTGTAGTAGCGATGGCGGTTGTAGTGCAGCCCGCTTTCCTGCGATGGCGATCCGCATGGTGTTCGGCAATCAGCCTGTCGCCTTGCCAGAAAAACTCCGTCGTTAGGCCGTCCACGGTTTTGCTGATGCGTTGCCCAAACGGGTCGTAGCGGTAGCTGGCGGTTTGGCCGTTGGGTTGGGTGATTCCAATCAGGCGGTGCAGGCAGTCGTAGCGATATTCGGTAATCAGCGCGTGCCCACGGCCCCGCCGTTCACGGATCAGGTTGCCGAAGGCGTCATAGTCGTAGTGGCGGTCGCCCTGGATCATCAGGCGGTTGCCGGCGACGATGTCGGGGCCGGGGCGGTCTTGCATCAGCAGGTTGCCGGCGCGGGTGTGGCCGAAGCGTTCCTGCAGGTCTTGGGAGTGGTCGGCGCGGGTGAGGCGGCCTAGTGGGTCGTAGTGGTAGCGGTGTTCGCCTTTGCGGGTGTCGAGCAGGCGGGTGAGGTTGCCGGTTTTGTCATAGTCGTATTGGCGTTGGTAGAGGTGGTCCTGTTGCTGGGTGGTTGCGTGGGCGTGCAGGCGGTGTTGGTCGTCGTAGTGGTAGTGGCTGAGGAGTTGGCCTTGTTGGCGCTGATGTTCCTGGCCGGCCTTGAACAGATGAGACGTCAGCAGCGCGCCGTTTAATTCGATGGTGGCGAGGTGGCCGCCTTTCGCATGGTTAAAAACCAGTCGGTTGTTATCGGGTAGGCGCAGGTGTTGAAGCTGGCCGCAGGCGTCGTAGCCGTAGCGCAAGGTGCCCCAGCCCTGGTGTTCGGCGGTGAGGCGGTTTTGGCTATCGTATTCGTAGGCGAGCGCCCAGTGGCCGTCGTCGACGCTGAGGAGGTTGCCCTGGCGGTCGTAGGCATATTCAACAAGGCTACCGTCGGGCAGGGTTTTTCTGACGAGGCGTCCGGCGTGGTCTCGCTCGTAACGGGTAACGAGCTGACTACCATCGTCACCGTGTTCGGTCTTTTCCTGCAGGTTGCCGTTGAGGTCGTAGACGTAGGCCGTACGCTGCCCGTCAAAGCCGGTTTCCTGCTGGATCAGGCCATTGGGGTGATAAGCAAGTCGGTAGGTCTCGCCGACTTCGTTTTCGATCTCGGTCAGCAATAACCGCACGTTGTCGTAGCGGTAGTTGACCTGAGTGCCATCAGCGTTGATGCGCCGACTGATCAGGTGCAACCCGTCGGCGTATTCGTAGCGGGTGACATGCCCCAGCTCATCGCGTTCGGCGGTGATTTTTCCGTAGGGGTTGTAGCTGTATTCCCGACACGCTCCACCCGGCAGCACCACGCGAACCAAGCGACCCACGCTGTCCCACTGATACTGGGTCAGCGCGCCATGCTCATCCTCGCGCGCCACCTGACGGCCAAGATCGTCATAGCGATAACGCTTGATCCCGCCGTTGGGCAACTGCTCCTCAACCAGTTGCCCCCGCTCATTCCACACCAGCCGCTGACAACTGTGATCCGGGTACCAAACCCCAACCAGTTGCCCGTATTTGTCGTAGCTGTAATCCGTAACATGTCCGTCGGGATCGATCTTACGAATGACATCGCCCTGGTCGTTACGCTCGTACTTCCAGACCGCCAGACCCCGCCTTACAACCCGTACGAAGCCATTGTCATGCTCGTAGGACGTCGGCTCATCATCCCCGGGAAACAACGCCACCAAGTGTCCGGCGTCGTCGTACTGATACGCCGTCACCGCCCCCAGCGGATCCTGCTCAACCGTCAGCCGGCCTTTAGCGTCGTAGGATTTGAAATGCTGCGCACCGTCCGGATCAATCCGCTGCACCAGCCGTGCCCGGTCGTCATGGACATACACTTCCTGACTGCCATCGGCGTTATGCACCGTGACACGGCCGTCGTCCCCCCAGGCATACCGCGTATCCATCTGGGAAAAACTGGCCCAATGCCGAACACATCGCGCCGTTTTGCCGGACCGTTCCCACTCCCAGAAGAAACTCGCCCCTCCGGCCAAACCACGCTCAAGAATCACGTGCTGATCGTCGTAGCGATAACGCTCGCTTTCACCTACCGCATTGGTCGCCGAGACCAGTCGGCCAGCGTCGTCGTACGCGTAGGAAACGACGGTCTGCTCGGTAATCCAGACATACGGGCCACGGCCTTCGGCCCGCTGCACCTGGTAGTCCACCGCGACGATGCGGCCCGCCGCATAGCGCAGGAACAGCGCACACCCCGCACCGTTATCAAGCCGCTCAATCCGCCCCAGAAAATCCCGAGCAATCCGCAACCGGTTGTCGTAGGCATCACTGTTCGCGAAGCCACCGCTCCAGATCCGCCATCAGCCCGGCGTAGGCGGCGAAGAGCGCATCCACCTGCTCCTCGGAAACTCCGCCTTGCACCCGCACCTGATAGCGCCCGCCAGCGGCGCAGTGGTGTGAGCCCTTGCCATGCTCATCCAGCATGACCCGCGTGAAGCTGCCGTCATCCAGCCCGATCACCTCGACCGAGATGTTGCCAATCGGCACGTCATACACCGACTCGAACTTGCTCTCGATTTTCAGTTCGCCGCCCGAGGGGCAGTGGGAGACGGTCGAAAAATCCGCATCGGAAAGGCTCACCGAACGCTGTGAATCCCCCACGGGCAACACCCGATCCATCCCCAGCAACGAGGGCATATCCGCCGCATGACTCACCGAATCCAGCACCTGCGAATACCAGGCGCCCATCTGCTGGCGATAAGTCACCAGGCTCTGATGAAAGCCATCCAGCTCATGTTCGATAGCGGCAATGTGGGAAGCGTGGGTCATCCGTGACGTCTCGGCAGAGGGCAAGGCGTCGGAGTCTGCCGCAGCACAAATCGGTTGGATGAACGGTTTTGAAAATCAGAATGGGCTTACGAAGGGGCTGTAAAAGTCAGCGTTGAGTCACGGTCGAGGGCTACGTGAAATGGCGACCTTGCTCATTGACGAGCAGTGCCGTTGTGCACCTTTAAGCTGGCTTTCAAACTCAATCAGTACTGTCTTCATCCTTTGCGACGCGGCAATTTGCGTGGCCTGCTCCTGCTTTCCATTAGGGAGAGCTTGGTCCGCCCGGTCTCAAGGCAAGGAATCGCCGTGATGATCCTGCAGAATCTCCTGCAACCCAGCGGAGGCCGCAGTGTGCCGATTTGTAATTGCCAGCAGGACGGTTCTGTAACCTTTGCGAGTTCTTTCCCGGCGTACTTGCAGCCTCTTGTGACCGCAGAGCCCGCTGATTAGCCTTGCTCAAACTCAAGAGTGAAGTGACATGAGCGAAGTCTCTATTGGCTTGACCGACCCGCCTGCGGGCTACAGCGACTGGCTGAGCGATCTGAAAGTCCGCATCCACACGGCCCAGCAACGCGCGACGCTGGCGGTAAACCAAGAGCTGGTACTTCTTTATTGGCAGGTCGGTCACGATATTCTGACTCGCCAGGCCAAGCAGGGTTGGGGCAGCAAGGTTATTGAACGTCTTTCCCAGGATTTACGCGCAGCCTTCCCGAACATGAAGGGTTTTTCTCCACGTAATTTGAAGTACATGCGTGCTTTTGCCGAAGCTTGGCCGGATTCGGAATTTGTGCAAGAGGTGCTTGCACAATTGCCTTGGTATCACCAACTGGCGCTGCTGGACAAACTCCCTGGCCCCAAAACCCGTCGCTGGTACGTCGGCCAGGCAATTGAACACAACTGGTCGCGCAACACGCTGGTCATGCACATCGAAAACCGTTTGCTGGAGCGCAGTGGTAAAGCTGTCAGCAACTTCGAAATCCATCTGCCCAAACCTCAATCCGATCTGGCGCGTGAATCGCTGAAAGACCCTTACCGCTTTGACTTCCTCAGTCTGACCTTGGGTGCGCAGGAGCGCGATATTGAAAACGCCTTGATCAAGCACGTCACCGACTTTTTATTAGAGCTGGGTGCGGGTTTCGCTTTCGTTGGTCAGCAGGTGTTGCTGGATGTCGGCGGTGACGAGGTCTTCGTTGACCTGCTGTTCTATCACTTGAAGCTGCGCTGCTACGTCGTGATCGAGCTCAAGGCCGGCAAGTTCAAGCCCGAGCATCTGGGCGAGTTGAGTTTCTATCTCGCCGCCGTGGATGCCCAACTTAAGCATCCACAGGATGGCCCGACAATTGGTCTGCTGCTGTGCAAGAGCAAGAACGAAGTGGTAGCCGAATATGCGCTTCGCGATAACAACCGGCCCATAGGTGTGGCGCAGTATCAGTTGGTGGAGTCCTTGCCAGCGGAGCTGCAAACCAGTTTGCCGAGCATAGAGCAGATAGAGCGCGAGCTTGCCAAATAACAACAAAGCCTGCTTTTGAAGGCAGGCTTATCGCGAATCTCGGCTCACTTACTTCTGATGCGCCGTCAACGCCGCATACCCATTCATCAGGTTGCGATAGTTGGGAATGCGCTGGGACAACAGATTGCCCAGGCCTTCGATATCGTTGCGCCAGTCGCGGTGCAGCTCACAGGCTACCGAGAACCAATTCATCAACTGTGCACCGGCCTGGGTCATCCGGCTCCACGCCGCCTGCTGCACCGTGGTATTGAACGTGCCGGAGGCATCGGTCACCACAAACACCTCAAACCCTTCCGCCAGTGCCGACAAGGTCGGGAACGCTACGCATACATCCGTGACCACGCCGGCGATGATGATCTGCTTGCGGCCGGTGGCTTTGATTGCCTTGACGAAGTCTTCGTTGTCCCAGGCATTGATCTGGCCGGGGCGGGCGATGTACGGCGCGTCCGGGAACATCTCTTTCAACTCCGGTACCAGCGGGCCGTTGGGGCCTTGTTCGAAGCTGGTGGTGAGGATGGTCGGCAGGTTGAAGAACTTGGCCAAGTCGGCCAGGGCCAGCACGTTGTTCTTGAACTCGTTGGGCGAGAAGTCCTGCACCAGGGAAATCAGGCCGGTCTGGTGGTCGACCAGCAGGACTACGGCGTCGTCTTTGTTCAAGCGGTTGTAGGTTGGAGTGCTCATGGTTGAATCCTTTTTTGTTCAGGTTGGTTGGGCGTTGCGTTCAACATGGGCACAGATTAATGGGTGGATGCTGGGGGATAAATCGGCTGGAATGGGTAATACCGTCAACTCAAAGGCGACAATTCATGGATTGTCAGTAGGACTGATCCTTTTAGCGGTCGGGAAGGTAAGTCAAAAAATCTCACGCGTGAGCTATTGAGTGTGGCAAAAAATGCCTGTAGATTTTCTCACGCGTGAGTTTTTCACAGCGAGGTCAGTACCATGGAAAGCAGCTCTCCATCGAGTCCGCCTAAAGGGCCCGATACCGATTCAGCAAGCCTCAAGGGAGAGCGCTTGAAGCCGTCCGCCAAAAAGCCATCGAGCTTTTACATGAAGCAGATGCGTGCAGGCCTGGCGGCCGCCGGCTACGTGAAACACGAGACTTGGGTGCTTCCCGAAAACCGAAGCCTGCTCAAGCAGATGGAGAAACAGCTTCGCCAGCCGATTCTGGCTGGCTCATTCATGTCGGAGAATTTCATGAGCGCAGGTACCAACTGGAATATCGATCGCCTCTTCACCGCTCTTCAGGCCCTGGACGACGTGGTGTCCAAGGACATTACGCTTTCTCTGGTTCAAGGCTCCGAGTCCAGCATCAAGCTGGAAATGAACGACTTCGGTGGCCTGCCGATTTACATCGCGGTGGTGGGCGAGCAGATCATCGTTGACACCGTGCTGGTCGATGTCGAGTCCATCAACGATGTCGCTAAATTCAATGACGCGGTGTTGCGCAGCCGGGAAATGTTCCCGCTGTCCTCCATCGGCATCGAGTCCATGCCTAACGGGCAAGTGGTCTACAACATGTTCGGTGCATTGAGCTCCGACTCCAGCCTGACCAATATCGTCACCGAGGTGAAAACCCTGGTCGACAACGTGCAGCGCGCCAGCGAAGCCTTCGAACGTTTCTTCAATTAAGTATTCGGGAGTATCCAATGACTCAGTCCATCTGGAGCAAATTGTTCACCGCGCTGCGTGGCGGTGCCAACGAAGTCGGCGAATCGATCGTCGACCAACAGGCCCTGCGCATCCTCGATCAGGAAATCCGCGATGCCGACACCGCGCTGGCCAACGCCAAGCGTGAGCTGGTGAGCATCATGGCCAAGCACAAATTGGCGACTGATCGCGTCAATGAGTACGACGCCAAGATCAAGGACCTGGAGTCCAAGGCCGTAGCTGCCCTGCAGGCCAATCGTGAAGACCTCGCCCTGGAAGTGGCCGAAGCCATCTCGACCCTGACCAACGAGCGGGATGTCGAGCATAAGCAAGCCACCGAGTTCGGTGGCTATGCGGAAGGCATGCGCAAGGACATCACCAAGGCCGAAAGCCGGATCAAAAGCCTGCGTCAGCAAGTGGACATGGCCAAGGCGCGCGACAGCGTACAGAAGGCCCAGGTCAGCGCCTCCATCGCCAGCGGCGGTGCCAACGGCAAGCTGGAAACCGCCGTCGGTACGCTGAATCGTTTGCAGGCCAAGCAGCAGCAACGCGCCGCTGAACTGCAAGCCCAGGATGAACTGGCAGATGCATCGACCGGGACCGACCTGGAGCGCAAGCTGCGCGACGCCGGCATCACGCCGAACGAAGGCAGCGCCAATGCGATTCTGGAGCGTTTGAAGCAAAAATCGGCCGAGTAAGCAACGTCGCCGCAGGAAGGGCAGTGTCTGCCCTTCTTTTTTTACGTCGAGGTCAGGATGGGCGCCCTGAAGGGTTTCAAGACAATCGCAGGCCTGGCGCTGTTCATGGTCGCGCTGCAACTGCTCAATGCAGCGACCGGTTACAGCCTGATGGCGTTCGGCCTGATCCCGAGAACGCTGCAGGGGCTGCCGGGCATCCTCATCTCACCGTTTTTGCACGGCTCGTTCGCCCACCTGAGCGCGAACCTGGTTGCCTTTTTGATCCTGGGCACCCTGGTGATTATCGAAGGGCTCAATCGGTTTGTGACCGTCAGCGCGATCATCATCCTGCTGGGCGGTTCGCTGGTCTGGCTGTTCGGTTTTGCGGGTGTGCACGTGGGGGCCAGCGGCTGGGTGTTCGGGTTGTGGGCCTACCTGTTGTCTCGCGCCTGGTTCCGCAGGAGCTGGAGCAACCTGATCACTGCCGGAGTGGTGGCGGTACTGTATGGCGGACTGGTCCTTGGCTTCCTGCCTCGCCAAGGCGTTTCCTTCGAAGGGCATCTGTTTGGTGCCTTCGCCGGATTTATTGCCGCCAAGGTACTTCTCTCTCAACCACGCAGCAGGTTTAATGCCGGCTGAACGCACTTGAGCACCCAGGGAGTCAGGGACGCAATGCCGATTTTTCTTTTGTTGCGCAGGTACGCCGCTTCCCTCTTTCACCGCTTCGGCTGGGCAGGCCTGGTCATCGCCTTGGGGGTACACCTGAGCACGGCTTATCTGGGCCTGGTGGTTCTGGGCGAACAACACCTCACCGCGCCCGCCACGTTCGTTTACTTCTATCTCACCACCACGCTGACCGTCGGCTATGGCGATCTATCGCCGCAGACCTCTTTGGGACGCTTGTTCGTGGCGACCTGGGTCATGCTCGGAGGCATTGCGCTGCTGACGGCAGCCATCGGCAAAACCACCAGCACTGTCATCGATGCATGGAGAAAAGGCATGAAGGGCAAAGGCGATCTCACCGGCAAAATCGGCCATACCGTGCTCATTGGCTGGGAGGGCGCGTCCAGTGAACGAGTCATCGAGTTGTTGCTGCAAGACGAAACCTCGAACGACAACCTGATCGTCATCTGCGATTGCACCCTCGAAGAAAACCCGATGCCGGGCAAGGCGGCCTTTATCCGGGGTGAGAGCTTGTCCTCCACAGCGCTGTTGCTGCGTGCCGGTGTGCCCGGTGCCGAGCGTGTGCTGGTGCGAACCCTGTCTGACGATCTGACGCTGGCCACCGTGCTGGCGGTGAATCAATTGAATCCGGTCGGGCATGTGGTCGCCCACTTCAATGCAAGTGAGATCGCCGCACTGGCCAGTTCCTACGCCCCCAGCCTGGAATGCACCTCAAGCATGGCTATCGAAATGCTGGTGCGCGCCTCTCAGGACCCGGGCTCGTCGGTGGTCATTAATGAGCTACTGTGCGTGGGGCAGGGGGCCACCCAATACTTGATGAGATTGCCCGAGGCGTTTGAAGCCACGTTCGGCGATCTGTACACCCAGATGAAAGAACGCCACAACGCCACCCTCATCGGCTATCGCGCCAAAGGTGCCCCGCAACCGTCGATCAACCCGCCCAGTGCCACGCGCGTTGAAGGCGGCGAGCTCTTCTACATTGCCTCCACCCGCCTCAAGGAAATCTCCAATGGGATGGTTTAAACAGTTGATGGGGCTTGAGGCCCCGCAAGCGAATACACACTCGAAAGGCGCTGCCGAACCGCTGCCGACCACCGGGCCGCTTGGCCTGGCGCCGGGCAAAGGCGTGATATTCGACACGACCCTGAAGTTGTTGCTCGAAGGGAAGACCACGGTGGTTATCCCCGGCTCCCAGGAAATCTGGAGTAACGGCACCGTTGACCTCGGGCAGTCGACCTGGCTGTCGCGCTACTACATGAACGACGAAGATTACTGGCTGCAGGTGCACACCACGGGCGACATCGCCGGGCAGGTCGAGTCTGTGATCCTGTTCAACTACCTGAGCTACGTCACTATCAGCAGCGAAGCTGAATTGCGCCGGCTGGCGGGGCCGCAGAGTCCGATCGGGTTGCCGACCTACACCCATAACGGCATCGAATACGCGCGCGTGTGGGGCAGCGAGGCTGGCCAGACAGAATTGGTGGCCATGAGCGAGCAGGTGATAAACCCCGAGGACTCCTACAGCGTCGAACACCGCTCGATGCTATATGCCCGTGACACCGGCCTGACCGATCGACGGGAGTTTCTGCTGTTCTCTGTCGAAGAAGACGCTGAAGGCACTGTCAGCCTGAGCACCTCCCTGGGCATTTCACTGTACACAACCGACCTGAATGCGCTCTAAAAAAGGAAGAAATCCATGCTAGAAGCTCTCTCCATCTCCCTGAACAAAGCCGCCGTGCTCGGGTTTGTCACCTACATCCTGGGGGCTGCCGTGCTGTTTGCGCTGTTCCAGTTCATCTATACCCGCGTCACCCCGCACAAGGAATTCGAGCTGATCCGGGCGGGCAACGTTTCCGCAGCGGTCGCCCTGGGCGGTGCCATCGTCGGTTTCGCCATTCCGGCCAGCAACGTGATTGCCTATTCGATCAGCATCCTCGACTTCGTCGTCTGGGCGGTGATCGCAGCCGTCGTCCAACTGTTGGCGTTTCTGCTCACCAGTCTCGTGCTCAAGGGCACTTCCGAGCGCATCAAGAGAGGCGAGCTCGCAGCGGGCATCTATGTGGCGGCGGTGGCCATCAGCGTCGGCATGTTGAATGCCGCCTGCATGACACCTACCCAGAACTGATTGCGCACGGAGCTCCCGATGAAACGAAGCAAGTACGTCCAGCTTTCGCTGGCAGCGTCGGTCGCCATGGCGATATCCGGTTGTGGGCCGACGGAAAAAACCTACGATTTGCAGAAGAAGTACAACTTCCAGTCGGTGCAGCAATGCGCCGATGAAAAACTGCCGGTGGACGTCTGTTCGGACGCCTACATGACGGCCCTGGCCGAGCATCGCCGCATCGCCCCGGTATACGCCAGCCAGGCCGATTGCGATGCCGACTTTGTCGCCGGCTGGTGCCAGCTGGACTCCAATGGCCAGTTCATTCCCAAGCTGGGCGGTTTCGAACTGACCGCCGAAGGCCAGGTGACACAATCCCAGGTAGACGCGGCCAACGCCCAGGCGGGTAACGCTCAGGCAAGCGGCGGCTCCGGCTTCTCCACTAGCAGCCTGCTGACCGGTCTGCTGATCGGCAACATGCTGAGCAGCAATCGCAACAGCTACCGCTCTGAGCCGGTGTACCGCTATCGCGATGATCGCGGTGAGTACGGCAACTCGACGCTCAACCAGCGCGTCTCCAATGGCGCGACGTTTGGCCGCTCGAATCAAGCCCGGTACGGCAGCAGCAATTACACCAACACGCTGCGCACCTCCAGCCAGTCGAGCTCCGTGGCGTCGGCCACCTCCCGTGGCGGCTTCGGCAGCAAGGCCAGCGCACGCAGCGGCTGGGGCGGTGGCGGGTCGAGCAGTTAAGGAAACCGGGCCATGAAGAAAATCCATTGTGCAGAACGTCATGACTGGAAACAGACGGCTGAAAACCTCGGCTTTCTGTTCCATACCATCGACAACGAACCCTACTGGGACGAGCGCGCGTATTACCAGTTCACGCTCAAGCAAATCGAGCACGACCTCGAAGACCCGACCACCGAGATCCACGACATGTGCATGGACCTCGTCGCCCGCGTGGTCCAGAGCGAAGAGCTGCTCGAACGCCTGAGCATTCCCGCGCCCTTCTTCGACATGATCAAAACCTCATGGCTCGAAGGCCACCCGCACCTGTACGGGCGCATGGACTTCTCCTACAACGGCACCGGGCCCGCCAAGCTGCTGGAACTCAACTACGACACACCGACCAGCCTCTACGAGGCCGCGGCGTTCCAATGGGGTTGGCTCGAGCAATGCATCGAACGCGGCCTGCTGCCCAAGCATGCCGACCAGTTCAACAGCATCGACACCAAACTGCACCAGGCCTTCGCCCAACTGCAAATCAACCAGCCGTTCTACTTCGCCTCGATGAAAGACTCGGTCGAAGACAAAGGCACCACCGACTACCTGCGCCTCGTCGCGGAAAAAGTCGGCATCGAATCACGCCACATCGACATCGAAGACATCGGCCTGACCAGCGAAGGCCGCTTCGTCGACCTCCAGGACCGCTGGATTCCCCACCTGTTCAAACTGCACGCCTGGGAATTCATCTTCCACGAACCCTTCGGCGCCGCGATTGCCGAGAGCGACACCCAGTTTTTCGAGCCTGCGTGGAAATCCATCATTTCCAACAAAGGCATCCTGCCGCTGCTGTGGGAATTCAACAAAGGCCACCCGAATCTGCTCGCGGCCCACCTGGATACCGAACCGGGTAAAGCTGTGCCGAAGGGCTGGGTGCGCAAGCCATTCTTCTCGCGGGAAGGGGCGAACATCGAGCTGCAAACGGCCGATGGGCTGATTGTTAAGGAGGACGGGCCCTATACGGATGCGCCGTTTATTCTCCAGGAGTTTGCGCCGTTGCCGCGGTTTGGGGACAGCTACACGTTGATTGGGTCTTGGGTGATTGGGGACCAGGCGGCGGGGATTGGGGTGCGGGAGGATAATAGTTTGATTACCAAGGATTCGAGCCGGTTTTTGCCGCATTTGATATTGGATTGAAACAGCCTGCTGGGCTTCTCAGTCAGTACTGGCCCGACACGCCTCAACCGATTGGCTAAATGCCCGCGTCAGCGGGCAAATTTCTAATTCTCAGCAGGTAGCCATCTGAGCATTTGAGTGGTTATGCGTAAGTCGTTTGAGTGCAATCTCAAGCGCTTGGTCGTCGAACAGTTTGTTCTTGCGAGCTCCAGCACCGGCTCCGCCCTCCCATTGCTTCAATGCCTCGCGCACAGCAGGGACGCTAGGGGAGATATTTTTCTGGCTCAGCAACCAATCGACTGTCGCCAGCAACTCCATACCAAACGGTGACTCAAAGCCGTCAATCAATTCGGCAGTGCACTCCAGGGCTTCGGAGTATTCCTTGGCTTCTGTTTTAAGATAGGTTTGTAGAAAGGCTTTGCGGTCTTGGTCGAACCAGATCACATCACTGTTTTCCGCATCACCGATGCGCTTATCGCAATGCAGATAACTACCGTCCAGGTTGTTAAGCAGATGTTCCAACCGATTGGCGTACGGCCCGTACTTATGAGCAACGAACTTAAGGCCCAGCGGGTTCTTGAGGTCTGGCCGCTTCTCAATAGCACGCTCCAGGAACCAGGCCAGCTTTTGAATCTCAAGCAGGCTGCATTCCATTCCTAACACCCAGTATCGCCGAACCAGTTCCGCAATAAGTGCGCGGGCTGGTGTGAGCTTCTCCACGCCGCTCCGTTTGGCGACATTCAGGTACTGATTGGAAGGCTCAAACACAAGTACATCAACATCCAGATCACTCAAGACATCAACGATCTGTTCGCGAACGTCTGGCCATTTCAGGCCGCCGTTACCTGCTCCTAGGGGGGGGACCGCCACAGACTTCACATGGTTTTCGATCAAAAAACGACGTAGATCGTGTAGACCCTCCGTTATCCATGCCATCTGTGATGGTGATCGCCAGTGACGTTTGGTCGGGAAGTTGACGATCCAGCGAGGACCGTCCAATTCGTTGACCTCAGTCACGTGAACTTTTCCGGTCTCTACCTCGCCAGCCTTACAGGCTGCCGCGTACAAGCGATAGTTTTCTGCAAAGCGCTCTTTGAACATCAGCGCGATGCCCTTGCCCATCACGCCCACAGTATTCACCGTGTTGACGAGGGCTTCGGTGTTGGCTTCCAGAAGGTTGCCTTGGGTGAATCTGATCATTGGAAATACCATCCCGGACGCGCATGCACAGACAACGTCAGGCCTCTGGCGGCAACGTCCTGCTCTATGCGTTCTTTCATCGCATCGGTGTAACACATGATGCCAAGGAGTCCTGTAATCGGTAGGTGGTGGTGAATCAGCGCTTCAGCCTGATAACGCTCCATTTTGCGAGGGTCATCGGGGTCACGTTTGAAGTCACGCCGTTGAAGGATAGACCAATCGATCTCGTGGAGATTCGTCAGATCGCTGTAATAGTCTGTCCAATCCGGGTACGCATGTGCGTTTGTGAAGACGAACGGTAGGCCAAGCTCGGCGACGCGTGGCAGGCTGGAGACCAGAATCACAATCTCGTCATTGCTGCGCTGCTGAACGCTCCATCCCGACTGAATGTTTTTCATCATCACAGAGAAAGGCGTGAAGTAGAAGGGCACGTAGTCGGCCAACACGCCTGCAGGTGCGATAGGAACGCAGCGAGTGCGGCGTTTGTCGATTAAGTCAGCATTGCCGATGTTCACGTACTGCGGTGCCTGCACCTCGGAGCTGGCGCAGTGCATGCCGTTGTCCAGAATCCAGGGCAGATTGTCGCGATGAACGATCCGCCAGATCAGAGCCTTTTCTGGATTCAGGTTGCTATAAATCATCTAAGAAACATTCCTCGATTCACTCCGATTTGTACATTAACGCCTGCCTCGCGCATTTTAGACTCGCAGAGGGCTTCTACTTCTGCATTAGAAACAAAAACCTTGAAGAAATCGTTAGGAGAAACTACATCGGGCGATAGGCATTCAGCCATGCAGATGCTCTTGCATTGTGGGTCATGGTAGTCCCTGGCATTCATGAGCTCCCAATTGATCGCCTCGAAGCCCTCAGCATAATTGAGCAACTGAATGGCATCGTTAGCCAATGGATGGCGGGGAATGACTTTCCATTGCTTTCTAATTGCCAGGTTTCGATGAACCGTAATCACGACAAATTGAGCGTCAGGCCTTCTGCGTTGAACGCTTCCATCGAACGGGTTTGCGGCAAACCAGTGGAAAGGTACGTACTGCTCTAGTGCGAGACCTTGTCGTTTTTTCAGAATCTCGGCATCAGCCACATCTTCGAACGCCTTGAGCTGCGCTCGCGGTTTAAGTCCGCTCTGAAAAATACTGCTCAGGTTTTCCAGCGAAGTGAGGTGATAGAGGAGTTTTTATTCCTTGATATCCGGCATATCGGTCTCCTTGACCTGTGTATGAGCTGAAGTCGTTTCATTCCTGCTCGCTCATCAGTTGGCAGGATGAGATAAGTGATTCTATTGTGGCATCACTTTGATATGCAATGGCCGTCCGTATCATGGAGGACTGCTGAAAAATCATAGGAGTCAGCAGCCCCACAGTGTTCTCGAATTCGTTGTGCCAGCAGGTTAGATCCCTTTCATTTGCGGGACATTTCCTAGAAAATCCCAGCCGCTTGCGCTAGCGAAAATGCACGACTAGGCTGCGAATCGTCGCTGCACATTCAGCGATCGGGTTTAGTCGCCCGGATCGATTGGCGCATAAGCAACTCATGAGTCAGGCCCCCTTCGCCTGCATCTTATGGTGGCTGTGCGCAGGGCACCTCCGGGTGCGCCGGGTTTCCAATCGACCGGTCGACTAACCTGCGTACAGCTGCCACCTTTCGTTTAGTCGCGGTTAGTGGCAGCTCCAAATTATCGATTGGAGGTTTGCTATGGATAACGTTGTTGCGGATTCGCCGTCATCGGGTGCGATCTACCCATTTGTTGTCAATGAAGAGCTGAACTTTGAGGATGCCTGGGTGCGTGTGGCTGAGTTGCTGCAGTGTGCGGTGGCTACGTCGCGAGTGCTCGGTGAGCCATTGGGTGCGCCGCAGAGAGCGGTGATGCATTTGGTGGAGATGGCGAAGATGGTGGCGGATCGGGCTGTGGAGTGTATGCAGTCCGCGTGAGGCGACTGAGAGAAGGGCAGGGTATAGCAACCCGCTTTTGATTACTCAATTGTCCAACAGCTTTTGGACAATTGAGTCGCGATACTTATCAGGCATTAAAAAGCCGGCTTGTGGCCGGCTTCTCTGTGATCGCCTCAGCTTGTTTTTGACAAACCTCAGCAGTCTTCAAATCGCTCAGCCCACATTGCGTCGGGCTGAATAGTAGGGGCATCTGCGGGAAATCCTCCGCATCGCCGAGCAGGGTGGATAGCGCAAAGCCACCCCCTGCCAAATGTGCGGCGCATGATACCCACATTCACTTCAGTTGCCCACCTCCGGATCCGATTTAGAGCCTTCCCAGCCCAATAAATGCTCATCCAGCGGCACCGGCGGCCTACGGTTATTCAACGTGGACCACCAGAACACCCACCCCACAATCTGGAAGTTCTGCTCAAACCGTTGCTCGTGGGTCAGGTATTCGTCCGGATGTTCACCGGCATTGTGGCTGCGCATGCGCAACCCACCTCCAGGGCGGTTGTAGAGGTATTTGATGCGGAGCATTCCGTCGTGTTCGACCGCGTAGATTTCACCGTCGATGATTTGGGTGCGGCCTTTGTCGATGGCGAGGGTGGCGCCTTGTTGGATGATGTCGATCATGCTGTTGTCGACCATGTAGGCGCCCAGCGCGCGGTCGGGGTTGACGTTGAGGGTTTCGAGGGTGTGCAGGGAGACGCGGATGCGTTCGGTTGAGGTGAAGGTGGGGTGGAGGGGGATTTCCACGTCGATTTTTTCCGGGCGGCAGGCGGGGCCTGTGAGGTATTTGCCAGTTTCTTCGCGGGCGGGGAGTCCTTTCCTGGTGCCGGGGCCTTCCAGCAGGAAGTTGGCCGGTGGGTGTTTGGGGCCTTCGCCGGTGCGTAGCCAACGGCTGGAGATGCACAGCAGTTCTGCGATCTCGTTGAGTCGGCCCATGGGTACACCGCGTTTGAACCAGTTGTTCACGTGTTGAGGCGTGACACCACGGTTCTTGGCGAAGTCGGAGGCGGAAAGATGAACTTCCCGTAATAGCGCTTTTAAGCGATCACCTGATGTATTCATAAACGCAGAGTTTACTGGCCGAGAAAACACATCAAATAAACCATGCGTTGAGTTAGGCCTGTAGGTTTTTGCTTAGTTGTGGCTTATTACTTCGGAATTCACAGATGATTAAACTAAGTTTATAAGATGTTGAACTTGTCGTTTAATTTTTCCCACAAAAAAAGCCCCAAGTAATCGGGGCTTTTTCAATTGCCGAGGCAATGAGTAGCCGGTATCAGCCTTTGTAGGCAGCGACCGACTTCATGATTTCGGCGCGGGCGGCGTCTGCGTTGCCCCAACCGTCGATCTTCACCCATTTGCCTTTTTCGAGGTCTTTGTAGTTCTCGAAGAAGTGCTTGATCTGTTCCAGCAGCAGTGGCGGCAGGTCGGTGTATTCCTTCACGTCCACGTACAGCTGGGACAGCTTGTCGTGTGGCACGGCGATCACTTTGGCATCGCCACCGCCGTCGTCGGTCATGTGCAGGATGCCGACCGGGCGAGCGCGGATGACCGAGCCTGGGGTAACCGGGTAAGGGGTTACGACCAGCACGTCGAGGGGGTCACCGTCGTCGGCCAGGGTGTTCGGGATAAAACCGTAGTTGGCCGGGTAGAACATCGGGGTGGCCATGAAACGGTCAACGAACAGGCAGTCGCTGTCTTTGTCGATTTCGTATTTGATCGGCGCGTGGTTGGCCGGAATCTCGATGGCGACGTAGATGTCGTTCGGCAGGTCTTTGCCAGCCGGAATCTTGCTGTAGCTCATTGGGCTTTGCCCCCGTAGTTGGCCATATGACATGGCCGGATTGGCCTAAAAGTGGCGGCGATTATAGGCATATTCTGACGGCGATGCCATGCGCCAGACGTCGTACGGTCATTCGCCTTGTGGCTGATAACGCGGGTCGTGCGCTTGCAGTTGGGTCAGGCGGGCCAAGGGATCCTGGCGGTAAAAGCGGCTGAGTTGGGCGTACACCTGTGGATAACTATTGACGAGTAAATCCGGGGCGCTGAAAAAATATTCGCTGGTGACCGCAAAGAACTCCGCCGGGTTTTCCGCCGCGTACGGGTCTATCTCCGTCTCGGCGTCGGGGTTGGCGTCCAGCTGGCGATTGAGGTCGTCATAAGCGCCCTGCATTACGCTGGCCCACTCCTGCACGCGCATGTCGTGGTGCAGTGGCGGCAGGCCATTGGCGTCGCCGTTGAGCATGTCGAGTTTGTGGGCCAGTTCGTGGATCACCAGGTTGTAGCCTTCCCACTGACCGCTGGCCAGTACGCCGGGCCAGGCAAGAATCACCGGGCCTTGCTGCCAGGCTTCGCCGCTGTGTTCGCCGTCCCACTCGTGTTCGATGCCGCTGCTGTCGCGATGGCGCTGGGGGCTGAGGAAGTCGTCGGGGTACAGCACGATTTCATGGAAACCCTGGTACCAGTCGAGGTCGCCCAGGTTCATCAGCGGCAGTTGCGCCTGGGCGGCGAGCAGCAGGCGTTGTTCCTGGTGCAGCTCGACGCCGGGCAGGGCGGTGAGGTGTTTTTCGGCGAGGAACACCACGCAGGCTTCGCGCAGCCACTGGTCCTGCTCGGCACTGATGCCGTCGAGGAAGGTCAGGTGGTGGCGCACCCGCTGCCAGGTGTCATCGGCAATCGGGTGCTTGGCCAGCAGGCGTCGGCGCCGCCAGGCGCTGAGGGACCACATGCCGGGTTACTGCGATTTGGCTTCTGAAGACGTGCGACCAAAGCGGCTGCGGAACACGCCAATGATCATCGGCACCAGCGACAGCAGGATGATGAACACCACCAGCAGCGAAAGGTTTTTCTTGATAAATGGCACGTTGCCGAAGAAGTAGCCCAGGGTCACCAGGCCGCCGACCCAGAGAATGGTGCCCAGCACGCTGAAACCGAAGAAGCGTGCATAGGGCATTTTCGCGATGCCGGCAACGAACGGCGCAAAGGTGCGCAGGATCGGCAGGAAACGCGCGAGGGTCACGGTTTTGCCGCCGTGCCTGTCGTAGAAATCGTGGGTCTTTTGCAGGTAGTCGCGGCGGAAGATTTTCGAGTTCGGGTTGCTGAACAGGCGTTCTCCCGCCGTTCGCCCGATCACATAATTGGTACTGTCGCCGAGGATTGCCGCCAGCATCAGCAGCCCGCCCAGCAATACCGGGTCCATGCCACCGCCTGCTGCCACGGCGCCGGCGATAAACAGCAACGAATCACCTGGTAGGAACGGCATGACCACCAGGCCGGTTTCGCAAAAGATGACCAGGAACAGAATGGCGTATATCCACGGACCATAATTGGTTACCAGCATGTCGAGGTACACGTCGAGATGCAGGATAAGGTCGAGCGGGTTGAAATCCATGGATGGCACCTGTGTGAACGGCCCGACTCGGCAGGCCTGTGCGGAAGCTCGGGTAATAAGGCTACACGTGTATGTAGTGTTTCTTACAACCCTGAAAGGTCCGCATTATACGGATTGAGAGGTGAAAAGCGTGTTGGTTTTGTAGCGGGGGATGTCGCGGGGGGACGGTCCACAGATCGCCAGAAAGGCACTGTGGGAGCGAGTTTGCTCGCGAAAGCATTCGGTCAGTTATAAATAGTCTGACTGAACAGCCGCCATCGGGGTAGCCCCCTCCCACAAGGTGTCCATGGTGTCAGGGCGTCAGTCTTCGCTGATCGGCAAGGTGTAGTTCTTGAACTCGGTGTCTTCACGAAACCCGATGGACTCGTACGTCTTCTGCGCCACCTGGTTATCACTGCTGGTCGATACCCGCAGCCGCACTGCGTGGGTTTCCTTGGCCATTTTCTTCGCCGTGCGCATCAGGTTATCCGCCACCAGTTGCCGGCGCGCGTCTTCGGCCACATAGATGTCGTTGAGGATCCACACGCGTTTAAGCGACAGCGAGGAAAAGCTCGGGTAAAGCTGGCAAAACCCGAGCACGCGTTTGTCGTCGTCATCGGCTAGGGCCAGGTAGATCACCGACTCCTTGCGGCGCAGGCGCTTTTCCAGGAAGGCCCGTGACGAATCCGGAAAGGGCAGGGCCCCGTAGAACTCGCGGTACTTGACGAACAACGGGGTCAACAGGTCCAGGTGTTCCAGGGTCGCTTGAGTAATCCGCATGCCAGGCCTCAACTTCCAAATGGGGTATGACCACACGAGCGGCCGTGACTTGATGCTGCCTAAAGGCGCGAAAAAGCGCAATCGTGCCGGGATCAGTCGGTGGGTGGGCTGAGCAGGAAATTGCCCTTCATCAGGTCCGGGTCGTCGGATTCAAGGGTCTGAACCTGCGCCTCGTCCTTCAGGTTGACCCCCGACAGCTGCCGGCGACACGCCTCTCGCATCAAGTACAGCAGGCGATGGGCCGCCATGCCATAGCTCAGGCCTTCCAAGCGCACATTGGAGATGCAGTTGCGATAGGCATCGGTGAGGCCGACCTTGGGGTTGTAGGTGAAGTACAGCCCCAAACTGTCCGGCGAACTGAGCCCCGGCCGTTCGCCGATGAGGATCACCACCATCTTGGCGCCGAGCAGTTGCCCGATTTCATCCGCGACCGCCACGCGGCCCTGTTCCACCAGGATCACCGGCGACAAGGACCACCCTTCAGCGTGGGTCTGCTCTTCCATGCGCGTCAGAAACGGCAACGTATGTTTATGTACTGCCAGCGCCGACAGACCGTCCGCCACCACGACCGCCAGGTCCATGCCGCCCGGATGCTCAGCCGCGTAATCCCGCAGGCTTTGGGCCGATTCGTCACTCAAGCGCCGCCCCAAATCCGGGCGTTGCAGGTAGCTGTGCCGGTCGGTTGCCGCGCTGTGCAGCAACAGGCTATCGCGCCCACGCTCGGCCAACTGACTGCTCAGGCCTGCATGGTCGAAGGGCAGGTGCACCGCGTCCCGTGCCTGGGCGTGGGCAAATTGGAAATCAAGTTGGGCGTTGGTGGGAATGCTGGTGCCGGTGCGGCCCAGGGCAATTCGCGCCGGGGTCAGGCGGCGCAGTTCCAGCCATGGGTTTTCAGGCAGGTCGAGTTGCACGGGCGGCTCCTTCATCCCAATTGCGCCAGGGCGTGGCGAAACGCCGGTGGCAGGCTGTTGCCGAAGCGCACCTTGCCGTCGGCTTGCGTAAAGATGCCCATTTTGGCCAGCCACTGTTCAAACTCCGGCGCCGGTTTTAAACCCAATGTCTGGCGAGCGTACAAGGCGTCGTGGAACGAGGTGGTCTGGTAGTTGAGCATGATGTCGTCGGAGCCGGGGATGCCCATGATGAAGTTGATCCCGGCGACGCCCAGCAGGGTCAGCAGGGTGTCCATGTCGTCCTGGTCGGCTTCGGCGTGGTTGGTGTAGCAGATGTCGCAGCCCATGGGCACGCCCAGCAGCTTGCCGCAGAAGTGGTCTTCAAGGCCGGCGCGGATGATCTGCTTGCCGTTGTACAGGTACTCGGGGCCGATAAAACCGACCACGGTGTTGACCAGAAACGGCTTGAAATGCCGGGCCACCGCATAGGCGCGGGTTTCGCAGGTTTGCTGGTCGACGCCAAAATGCGCGTTGGCCGACAAGGCACTGCCCTGGCCGGTTTCGAAATACATCAGGTTCTGGCCCAAGGTGCCCCGGTTCAGGCTCAAGCCCGCCTCGTAACCTTCCTGCAGCACGCTCAGGCTGATGCCGAAACTGGCATTGGCCGCCTCGGTGCCGGCAATCGACTGGAACACCAGGTCCAGCGGCACGCCGCGGTTGATGGCTTCGATGGAAGTGGTGACGTGGGTCAGCACACAGGCCTGGGTGGGGATTTCGTAGCGCTGGATGATTGCGTCGAGCATCTCCAGCATGGCGCAGATCGAGGCGATGCTGTCGGTGGCCGGGTTGATGCCGATCATGGCGTCGCCGTTGCCGTAGAGCAGGCCGTCGAGAATGCTCGCGGCGATACCCGCCGGCTCGTCGGTCGGGTGGTTGGGTTGCAGGCGGGTCGACAGGCGTCCGCGCAGGCCCATGGTGCCGCGAAACCGGGTGACCACACGGATCTTCTGAGCCACCAGTACCAGGTCCTGCACGCGCATGATCTTCGACACCGCCGCTGCCATTTCCGGTGTCAGCCCCGGCGCCAATGCGCGTAGGGATTGTTCATCGGCGGCGTCGCTGAGCAGCCAGTCGCGCAGGCCGCCGACGGTCAGGTGGCTGACCACGGCGAAAGCCTGCTTGTCGTGGGTGTCGATGATCAGCCGCGTGACTTCATCGCTTTCATAGGGGATCAGCGCTTCTTCGAGGAAGTGTTTCAGCGGGATATTTGCCAGCGCCATTTGCGCCGCCACCCGCTCACCGTCGTTCTGCGCGGCGACGCCGGCCAGAAAGTCCCCGGAACGCGCGGGACTGGCCTTGGCCATCACGTCCTTGAGGCTGTCGAAGCGGTAGGTCTGTGCACCGACCGCGTGGGAAAAGCTTGCCATACAGTGTCTCCTTGACGACGCGGGCAGGAGAGGAACCCGCGTCGAGGTTTACGGCAGTTAGTGCAAGGCGGCCTCTGCGGCCTGGATCGCGGCGAATTCTTCTTCGGGCGTGCCTGCTACCAAGTGATGCCGGCTGTAGAAAGCAAAGTAAGCAATTAATACTCCATAGATGATCGCGGCGCCAATCACCACCCGTGGATCCACCAGAAAGCCCGCAACGACGGCCACGCAGGCCAGTACCAAGGCGACGCCGGACGTGAAGATGCCGCCCGGCGTGCGATAAGGACGGTCCATTTTGGGGCGACGGATACGCAGGGTGATGTGCGCGGCCATCATCAGCACGTAGGAAATGGTCGCGCCAAACACCGCCACCAGGATCAACAGATCCCCCTGGCCGGTCAGCGACAGGCCGAAGCCGATAATCCCGGGGATCACCAGGGCCAGTACCGGGGCCTTGCTCTTGTTGGTCAGGGACAGTTTGCGCGGCAGGTAGCCGGCACGGGACAAGGCAAAGATCTGCCGCGAATAGGCGTAGATAATCGAGAAAAAGCTCGCGATCAAGCCTGCCAGACCGACCAGGTTGACGAAGCTGCCCATCCAGGTCGAACCGCCATAGGACAGCGCCAGCGCTTCCACCAGCGGGTTACCGGATTTGACCAGTGCGTAGGTGCCCGCGCCGCCCGGTGCGATCACCAGGATCAACAGGGCAAAGCTGGTCAGCACCACAATGGCGCCGATCAGGCCCCGGGGCAGGTCGCGCTTGGGGTTCTTGGTTTCTTCGGCGGCCAGGGGCACGCCCTCTACGGCGAGGAAAAACCAGATCGCATAGGGGATCGCCGCCCACACGCCGACATAGCCGAATGGCAGGAAGGTGCTGGCGCCCTTGGCCTCGGTCACCGGAATATCCAGCAGGTTGGCGACATTGAAGTGCGGCACCATCGACACCAGGAACACGCCCAGCGCAATCGCGGCGATGGCGGTGATCACGAACATCAGCTTCAAGGCTTCGCCGACGCCAAAGATATGGATGCCGATAAAGATGATGTAGAACGCCAGGTAAATCATCCAGCCGCCGATGCCGAACAGCGACTCGCAATAGGCGCCGATAAACACCGCGATGGCGGCGGGGGCGATGGCGTATTCGATCAGGATGGCGGTGCCCGTCAGGAACCCGCCCCAGGGCCCGAAGGCACTGCGGGCAAAACCGTAGCCACCGCCGGCGGTGGGGATCATGGAAGACAGTTCGGCCAGGGAAAAGCACATGCACAGGTACATGGTGGCCATCAGCAATGTGGCGAGGAACATCCCGCCCCAGCCACCCTGGGCCAGGCCGAAGTTCCAGCCGGCGTAGTCGCCGGAGATGACGTAGGCAACGCCAAGACCAACCAGCAGGACCCAGCCGGCGGCGCCTTTTTTCAGTTCGCGTTGTTGGAAGTATTGGGAGTCGACTTTTTCGAAGTCGACAGAAGATCCAGTCGGTTCGCTAGGCATGGGAAAGTACCTTTCATTGTTATTGTTTTTTAACTCGGCCTCTGTGTGCCGAATGCAATTGGCAAGTACTTGTGGAGAGCTAAGTGTGGGAGAGGGCAAGCCCCTCCCACATTTGAGTGCATTTCAACTGTGGGAGGGGTTAGTTAGAAGAAGCCCAACGGATTAATGTCGTAGCTCACCAGCAGGTTCTTGGTCTGCTGGTAGTGATCCAACATCATCTTGTGGGTCTCACGGCCCACGCCGGACTTCTTGTAACCGCCAAACGCGGCATGCGCCGGGTACAGGTGGTAGCAGTTGGTCCACACGCGGCCCGCCTTGATCGCGCGGCCCATGCGGTAGGCGCGGTTGATGTCGCGGGTCCACACACCGGCGCCCAGGCCGAACTCGGTGTCGTTGGCAATCGCCAGGGCTTCGGCTTCGTCCTTGAAGGTGGTGATGCTCACTACCGGGCCGAAGATTTCTTCCTGGAACACGCGCATTTCATTGGTGCCCTTGAGCAGGGTCGGCTGGATGTAATAGCCGCCGGCCATATCGCCGGTGAGCTGCTCGACCTTGCCGCCGGTGAGCAATTGCGCGCCTTCGCCCTTGGCAATTTCCAGGTAGGACAGGATCTTGTCGAACTGCTGCTCGGACGCCTGGGCGCCGACCATGGTGTCGGTGTCCAGCGGGTCGCCGCGCTTGATCTGCTCGACCTTCTTCATCACCACTTTCATGAAGTCGTCGTAGATCGACTCTTCCACCAGCGCGCGGGATGGGCAGGTGCACACTTCGCCCTGGTTGAAGAACGCCAGCACCAGGCCTTCGGCGGCTTTCTCGATGAACGACGGTTCGGCTTTCATGATGTCGGCGAAGAAGATGTTCGGCGACTTGCCGCCCAGCTCGACGGTGGACGGAATGATGTTCTCGGCCGCCGCATGCATGATGTGCGAGCCCACCGGGGTGGAGCCGGTGAAGGCGATCTTGGCGATGCGCTTGCTGGTGGCCAGGGCTTCGCCGGCCTCCTTGCCGAAGCCGTGCACCACGTTCAGCACGCCCGGTGGCAGCAGGTCGCCGATGACTTCCAGCAGCACGTTGATGCCCAGCGGTGTTTGCTCGGCAGGCTTGAGCACCACGCAGTTGCCGGCGGCCAGGGCCGGGGCGAGTTTCCACGCGGCCATCAGCAGCGGGAAGTTCCACGGGATGATCTGGCCGACCACGCCCAGTGGCTCGTGGAAGTGATAGGACGCGGTGTGTTCGTTGATCTCGGCGCTGGTGCCTTCCTGGGCGCGGATGCAACCGGCGAAGTAGCGGAAGTGGTCGGCGGCCAGCGGGATGTCGGCGTTGAGGGTTTCACGCACCGCCTTGCCGTTGTCCCAGGTTTCGGTGATGGCCAGCAGTTCGAGATTCTGTTCGATGCGGTCGGCGATTTTCAGCAGCACCAGCGAGCGGTCCTGGGCCGAGGTCTTGCCCCAGGCGTCAGCGGCAGCGTGGGCGGCGTCCAGCGCCTTGTCGATGTCTTTGGCAGTGGAGCGCGGGAATTCGGCGATAGGCTTGCCGTTGACCGGCGAGGTGTTGGTGAAATAGTTGCCATCGACCGGGGCAACGAATTCGCCACCAATGTAGTTGCCGTACTTGGCCTTGAACGAAACGATCGCGCCTTCAGTACCGGGGTGTGCGTAACGCATGGTGGGTATCTCCTGGCTTTTATGTTTATTGGAGTGCAGCGCGCAAGCGCTTGATAAAGCGTAGAGCAAAGGTTGGGCCACTGCTTTGCAGGCCAGGAAAATCAAGGGCTTGGGGTTTGTTGCAAGGCGTTGCTGTGACACGGGTGGTACAGGCGCTGTGACAGTTTGTGCCATAAACGGTACAGGCCGTGACCGGCGAGTCGGTCCGGGATTGCATTGGCTGGGTGCCTGGGGGATGCTGGTGGCTCTCACGCAGGGAGAATAATAAGAACATGCACAACGATCATTTCAGTCGCCATGCCCAGCAAGTCCTTACTGTGGCGCGTGGGCGCGACCCGTCGAGCGACCCGTCCATCGCCCGCTCCTGGCTGCGCTGCCTGGAGGACTACCACCTCGATCCTGCCCAGACCATCGCCCCTACGGTGCTTGAGCACGGCCGCCTGCTGGAAAGCCGCGAGCGCCTGCAACAGGTGCTGCATATCGCCGGCAGCGAGATGAACAGCCTGCACCAGCAGCTGTCGGGCGCTGGCCACGCGGTGCTGCTGACCGATGCCCGTGGGGTGATCCTCAACTGTGTCACAGCACCGTCCGAGCGCAAGATTTTCGAACGCGCCGGGCTGTGGCTCGGTGCCGATTGGAGCGAAGCGTGCGAGGGCACCAATGGCATCGGCACCTGCCTGGTGGAGCGCCAGTCGTTGACCATTCATCGCGATGAACATTTTCGTGGGCGCCACACCGGGCTGACCTGTTCGGCGAGCCCGGTGTTCGACCCCCACGGCGACCTGTTGGCGGTGCTGGACGTGTCGTCGGCCCGGGAGGAGGTGTCGCGGCAGAGCCAGTTCCACACCATGGCGCTGGTTAACCTGTCGGCGAAGATGATCGAGAGTTGCTACTTCCTGCGTCACTTCGAAAACCATTGGCTGCTGCGCTTTCACCTGCAGGCCGAGTCGGTGGGCCTGTTCAGCGAAGGGTTGTTGGCGTTTGACGGCGAAGGGCGGATATGTGCCGTCAACCAGAGCGCACTCAACCTGCTGGGGCAGGTGCGTGGTGGGTTGCTGGGGCAACCGGTGGAGGCGTTGTTCGAGTGTTCCCTGGACCAACTGCTCGGTCGCGCCAGCGCCAATGCCACCGCCAGTTGGCCATTGCGCACGCGGGATGGTCGGCACTTGTTCGCGGCCTTGCGTGGTCAATCGCGCAGTGTACCTGCGCCCATCGCCAAGCCTGAACCCGTGCGCCTGGCCGGTATCTGCCTGGGCGACCCGGCGCTGCAGATTGACTTCCGTAAAGCGCTGCGGGTATTCGAGCGCGATGTGCCCTTGCTGATCAACGGCGAAACCGGCTCCGGCAAAGAGGCTTTCGCCAAGGCGGTGCATCACGCCAGCCAGCGTGCCGACAAGGCGTTCGTTGCCCTCAACTGCGCCGCCATCCCGGAAAGCCTGATCGAAAGCGAACTGTTCGGCTATCGCGGCGGCAGCTTTACCGGCGCGCGCAAGGACGGCATGCAGGGCAAGTTGCAACAGGCCGACGGCGGTACGCTGTTCCTCGATGAAATCGGCGATATGCCGTTGGCGCTGCAGACGCGCCTGTTAAGGGTGCTGGAGGACCGCATGGTGGTGCCCATCGGCGGTGAGCCCCAGGCGGTTGATGTCAGAATTATCAGCGCAACTCACCGGAATTTGCTGGAGCGCGTGCAGGACGGAAGTTTTCGGGAAGACCTGTATTACCGCCTCAACGGCCTGGAAGTCGTTTTGCCAGCGTTGCGTGAACGCAGCGATAAGCCTCAGTTGCTGGATTTCCTGCTGGCGCAGGAGGCGGGCGGCCAGAGCATAAGGCTCGACCCGGCGGCGCGTTCGGCGCTGCTGTCCTACCCCTGGCCGGGCAACGTTCGGCAACTGCGCACGGTGTTGCGAACGCTGGCGGCGCTGTGTGACGACGGGCGGGTCGGCCTTGAGGATTTGCCAGCGTTGATTCGCCAGGCACGGCCGCAAGCAGTGGCCGAGGCCAGGCTTGCAGAGTCGCCCCTGGGCGACGCCGAGCGACTCGCCCTGCTCACGGCCCTGGAGCAACAACGCTGGCACATGACCCATACGGCGGAGCAGCTGGGTGTCAGCCGTAACACGCTGTATAGAAAGCTGCGCCGGCACGGTATTGCACGGGCTGCGCCATAGATCGGTCCTACAGCTAAAGAGTGCGATTTTCGCCCCCCTGCGCTAACCTGCCTCGATGTTTACGAGGTCGACTATGCACATTCATATTCTTGGTATCTGCGGCACCTTCATGGGTTCGATGGCGGTTCTGGCCAAAGAACTGGGCCATCACGTAACGGGCTCCGATGCCAATGTTTACCCACCCATGAGCACGCAACTCGAGGCCCAGGGCATTGAACTGACCCAGGGTTACGATCCGGCGCAATTCGACCCGGTACCGGACCTGGTGGTGATCGGCAATGCCATGTCCCGGGGCAATCCGGCAGTCGAATACGTCCTCAACAAAGGCTTGCCTTACGTGTCCGGCCCGCAATGGCTGGCCGACCATGTGCTGCAAGGTCGCTGGGTATTGGCCGTTGCCGGCACCCACGGCAAGACCACCACCGGCAGCATGCTCGCCTGGGTGCTGGAACACGCGGGCATGAGCCCGGGCTTCCTGATCGGCGGCGTGCCGCAGAACTTCTCGGTGTCGGCGCGCCTGGGCGATACGCCGTTCTTTGTGATCGAAGCCGACGAGTACGACAGTGCGTTCTTCGACAAGCGCTCCAAGTTCGTCCACTACCGTCCACGCACCGCGATCCTCAACAACCTTGAGTTCGATCACGCCGACATCTTCCCCGACCTGGCGGCGATCGAGCGGCAGTTCCACCATTTGGTGCGCACCATTGCGAGCGAAGGCCTGGTCATCCACCCGACCACCGAGCCGGCCTTGCAGCGCGTGATCCAGATGGGCTGCTGGACCCCGGTGCAAACCACCGGTGCGGGTGGGCAATGGCAGGTCAAGTTGCTCAGTGAAGACGGTTCCCGGTTTGAAGTGCTGTTTGAAGGCGAGGCCCAAGGCATCGTCGAGTGGGACATGACTGGCCAGCACAACGTCGCCAATGCCTTGGTCACCTTGGCGGCCGCGCGGCATGTGGGCGTGGTGCCGTCCATGGGCATTGCTGCGTTGAGCGCATTCAAGAGCGTGAAGCGCCGTATGGAAAAGGTCGCCGACGTGAATGGGATTACCATCTACGACGACTTTGCCCACCACCCAACGGCCATTGCCACCACCCTCGACGGCCTGCGCAAACGTGTTGGCGATGCCCCGATCATTGCGATTGTCGAGCCGCGCTCAAACTCCATGAAGCTCGGCGCACACCGCGACGGCCTGCCGGAAAGCGTTAACGATGCCGACCAGGTGGTGTGGTATGCCCCGGCCAATCTCGGCTGGGACCTGCCGGCGATTGCGGCGCAATGCACGGTGCCGTCGAAAGTCTGTGATTCCATCGAGGGCATCATTGAGTTCGTCAAGCACCAGGCCAAGCCTGGCACCCATGTGGTGGTGATGAGCAACGGCGGCTTCGGCGGCTTGCACGGCAAACTGGCCGAGGCCTTGAAATGAGTGGCCCGGAGCGCGTCACCCTGGCGATGACCGGCGCATCCGGCGCGCCCTATGGCTTGCGCCTGCTCGATTGCCTGGTGCGTGAAGACCGTGAGGTGCACTTTCTGATCTCCAAGGCCGCGCAGTTGGTGATGGCCACCGAGACTGATGTCGCGCTGCCAGCCAAGGTGCAGATGATGCAAGCCTTCCTCACCGAGTACACCGGTGCGGCGGCGGGACAGATCAAGGTCTACGGCAAGGAAGACTGGATGTCGCCGGTGGCTTCGGGCTCCGGTGCGCCGGCGGCAATGGTCGTGGTGCCGTGCTCCACGGGAACGTTGTCGGCGATTGCCACCGGCGCTTGCAATAACCTGATCGAGCGCGCCGCCGACGTGACGTTGAAGGAGCGCCGCCAGTTGATCCTGGTGCCGCGTGAGGCGCCGTACTCGAGCATTCATCTGGAGCACATGCTCAAGCTGTCGAACCTGGGGGTGACCATCCTGCCGGCGTCGCCCGGCTTCTATCACCAGCCGCAGACCATCGATGACCTGGTGGATTTCGTGGTGGCGCGCATTCTCAACCTGTTGAATATCCCCCAGGACATGCTGCCGCGTTGGGGCGAACACCATTTGAGCAGCGATGAATAAGGCGCTGTTGGTGATACTGGCGCTGCAATTGGCCGGCTGCGCCACCGCGCGTACCCTGGACGCCGCGCAGCCCGGCGCGCCGGTGGTGTATGCCGGCACGCGATTGGATTTGTATGCAATGAACGGAGGTTGCTGCGCCAAGGACCGGTTCGGTGCCGAGGCGCCCAGCTACCCCGGTGTCGACCTGCCGGCCAGCGCGTTGCTCGACACGCTTTTATTGCCGCTGTCAGTGTTGACGGTGCTCGGTGTGGGATTTAACGCCACGGGCGGGCTCTAGCCTGGATTTTAAAAGCACCACAAAACCAATGTGGGTGGGCAAGCCCCTCCCACATTCTGCTTTGTGTTCGGCTTTATTTACCGAGCTTGCGCAGTTCATCCGACTCCACCACCCGCACCCCGTCCTGCTCTTCCAGCGCCAGGCGCCACATGGCCCGGGCCAGTTCGCAGACTTCAATGCCGTGGTATTTCCCCGGAATCAACCGTGACAGCGGCCCGGCCAGTTGCTCGGCCAAACGGGGCTCCAGCCGTTCCCCCAGCAGCAACGAAGGCCGCACGATGGTCAGTTGCGGCCAGTCCTGGGCCTTGAGTGCCTGTTCCATTTCCCCTTTGACCCGGTTGTAGAACACCGAGGATTTCGGGTCGGCGCCAATCGCGCTGATCACGATCAGGTGCCGCGCGCCCATCTCCCGCGCGCGCTTGGCAAAGGCTACGACCATATCCAGGTCGACGGCACGAAAAGCTTCTTCCGAACCGGCTTTCTTGATGGTGGTACCCAGGCAGCAGAAGGCAATATCTACCTGGCCGCTCAGTTGCGGCAGGAACACCGCCGGGTCGCCCACCGGGTTTTCCAGGTGCGGATGCTCGGCCAGCGGCTTGCGGCTGGGTGCCAGCACACGGGTCACGGTAGGTTCGTTGAGCAGGCGGTCGAGCAGGTGTTCGCCGGTCAGGCCAGAGGCGCCAGCGAGCAGGATATGCTGAGGTGTCAGGTACATGGTGTTTCCCCCTTGTTACACGTTACAGCTTAGTTGCCTTTGGCTTCCTTGCTATTCATTGAGACGCTTTCCAGCGCCTTTCGTGCCTGCTGCTTGCGTAATAATTGCCAGTGGGCGATCACGCCTTTGGGGGCCCAGATCTGCGGTTCGGACGCTTCGAAGTTGTCTGCCTGTTCGCGTTCGCTCACATGCAGCTGCGCCAGCTTGAAGGCTTGCTGCAGATCGTCGGTCTGGTTGAAGGCTTGGGCGAAGAGGGCATCGCCGAAGTAGGTGAAGTCGGCCTCTTCGGAACAGCCGAAGGACACGCGGTCGGCGCGTGAGGCGGTCATGATCAGGGTGCGTTCGTCTTTGAGCGCCGGGATGAATCCACCGGAGTAGCAGGCTGAAATCACCACGATCTTGTCGCGGTTTTTCAGCGGCGCGAGCACGGCGGCCAGTTCATCGGCGGGCAGGTCGGCCAGTTCCATGCGCGGTTGGTCCAGCACCAGTTCGTGTTCGTGGGTGCCGTGGCTGGTCATGTAGATAAACACCAGGTCTTCCGGTCCGGTGCGCTCGGCCAGGGTTTGCACGGCCCGGCGCAGGCTTTCGCGGGTGGCCAGTGGTCGGTCAGCGATATGGTCGCGGTGGTTGACCAGGCGGATCTGCCCCCGTGCGCCGAAGCGAGTGGTGAGCATATTGCTGACGTAATCGGCTTCGCGCAGGAACACGCTTTGTTTGCCGTCGCCGGCCACGGCCAGGGTGTACAGCTCCACTGCGGGGGTGGACGCAGGCACGGCAGCGAGGGCGGCATCGAGCAAATGGCCCTGGGCCAGTACGCCGATCTCCAGTGGGTCGGGCAACAATGCGCCGTCAGCATCACGCACGCGCATGCCGTTGACCCAGGTACCGGCCTGCACGGTGCCGTCGGTGAGTACCAGGGTGCCGCGGCCTTGATAGTTGTCGCTGTCAAAGCCGCCGATATAGAAGCTGCCGTCGGTCAGGTTCAGGCGGCCTTCGCCGGTAAAGCGCCAGTCGCTGAACTGGCCGACGTAGTGGCTGCCATCCACGCCGATCAGTTCGCCCTTGCCGCTGAGTGCGCCTTCCTTGAACTGGCCGATCCACACGTCGCCATCGGCGTTTTCATAGCGGCCCTTGCCGTTGAGCTGGTTCTGCTTGAACTGGCCGACATAGATGTCGCCGTCGGCGCTGTTGAACGTACCGTTGCCCTCCAGCTGGCCGTCGACGAAGTGGCCGCTGAACTGGTTGCCGCTGTCGTCATTGCGCTGGCCTTCGCCGTTCGGCTTGCCGTGGGCGAACTGGCCCTGATACTGGCTGCCGTCGGCCAGTTCCAGGCGGCCAAGGCCGGAATACTGGTCGTCCTTGAATTCGCCGCGATAGGTCATCTGCCCTTCTTTGAGGGTGCCTTCGCCGTTGCGCCGACCGTTCTTGAACCCGCCCACATAGTGGCTGCCGGCCGTGGTGAGGCTGCCCTGTCCATCGAACAGGCCTTGCTGGAACTGGCCTTTATAGACTTCGCCGTTGCTGCCATGCCATTCGCCCTGGCCGTGCCACTGGCCTTTGTCGAACTGCCCGGCGTACCAGCTGCCGTTGGGATAATCCACGCGGCCCTGGCCTTGCAGCAGACCATTGACCACATCGCCCCGGTAACGGCCGCCATCGGGCAGGCGCGCATCGGGCGGCAACAGCGATTCGCCGTCTCCGCAAGCGGTGAGCAACAGGGCAAGGGCAAGGGGAGCGAGTGGGCGCATAGCGGGATCCGGATAATTGAGCGCCGAGTATGCCGCAGCTGCGAGATTCATACATAAATTTACATACCCTGTGGCGAGTTTCAGTGGCTCGCCACAGGGATGGGCTTACACGAAGTACAGCGACAACGACTCGGCGACGTAAGCGGGTTTTTCCTGGCCATCGATTTCCAGGGTGGCGGTGGCCTTGAGTAGCCATTGGCCGGGCTTTTTCTCGGTGACGTCGGTGAGGGTCACGTTCAGGCGCACCTTGGAATTGACTTTCACCGGCTGGATAAAGCGCACGCTGTCCAGGCCATAGTTGACGGCCATCTTCAGGCCTTCGGGCACGATCAGGATGTCTTCCATCAGCTTGGGCATCAGCGACAGCGACAGGAAGCCGTGGGCGATGGTGCTGCCGAACGGGGTTTGTGCGGCCTTGACCGGATCGACGTGGATGAACTGATGATCGCCAGTGGCCTCGGCGAACAGGTTGATACGTGCCTGGTCGATGGTGAGCCATTCGGAACGTCCCAGTTCCTTGCCGACATAATCTTTGAGCTGCGCTACGGGTACATAGGGCATTGCGTCTCTCCTTGGTTCATCGGTGCTGTTGTTATGGGTTACAGAGAACCAATGTAGATCATCATGGCCAACCAGCCCGGTCAACCCACCATGCTTTTGGCGAATGCCGGAGCATAGGGCGGGCATGCTTATAATGCGGGCGGGTCTTGAGGGGGAAAAAACGGATGCTGTTACGCGGTCTGACATGGCTGGTGCTGTTTCAATTGATCGGCACGGCGATCAATCATTTGCTGGTGCCGGTACTGCCGGGGCCGATCATCGGCCTGCTGTTGATGCTCGGGTTCCTGATCTGGCGTGGCGAAGTCGGCGAGCCCCTGAGCCTGGCGGCCAGCAGCCTGCTGCGCTACTTGCCGTTGCTGCTGGTGCCGCCGGCGGTGGGGGTGATGGTGTATGCCAGGGATATTGCCGCCGATTTCTGGGCTATCGTCGGTGCACTGGTGTTGTCGCTGGTGATCGCCATGGGCTTTGTCGGGCTGTTGATGGAACGCATGGTCAAGCGCAAGGAGCAGGATCAATGATCTTCGACTGGCACGGCGCATGGACGGCGGTGATTCATCACCCGCTGTTCGGTATCGGGATCACCCTGGGCGCCTATCAGTTGGTGCTGGCGGGTTTCGAGAAAACCCGCTGGATTTTCCTGCAGCCGGTGCTGGTCTCCATGCTGCTGGTGATCTGCGTGTTGCTCACGTGCGGCCTGAGCTATGCCGAGTACCGCAAGAGCACGGAGATCATGGGGATCCTGCTGGGCCCGGCGACGGTGGCCCTGGCGGTGCCGCTCTATCTGAACCTGCGGCGGATTCGGCAATTGTTCTGGCCGATTTTTACTACGCTGGTGATAGGCGGCGTGTTGGCCACCGGCCTGTGCGTGCTGCTGGGCTGGTGGTTCGGCGCTGAACACAGGATGTTGATGACCATGGCGCCGAAGTCGGTGACATCGCCGATTGCCATGCTGGTGGCCGAGCAGATCGGCGGCGTGGCGGCGTTGGCGGCGGTGTTTGTGCTGATTACCGGGGTGGTGGGCGCGATGGTTGGCCCGGCGTTACTCTCGCGTCTTGGGGTGCACAGCCCCGAGGCGCGCGGCATGGCCTTGGGCATGACCGCCCACGCCGTCGGCACCTCGGTGGCCCTGCAGGAAAGCGAAGAGTGTGGCGCCTTTGCGGCGCTGGCCATGAGTCTGATGGGCGTAGCCACAGCGGTATTCCTGCCGCTGGCCGTGTCAGTGATTGTTTAAACCGGGTTTAAGGAAGCCTTTATGAGTCTGGCGCTGTTCCCCCTCAATACCGTGCTGTTCCCTGGCTGCATCCTCGACCTGCAACTGTTCGAGGCGCGCTACCTGGACATGATCAGCCGCTGCATGAAAAAGGGCGAAAGCTTCGGCGTGGTGTGCATCCTCGATGGCAAGGAGGTGGGCATGGCTCCGGATGGCTATGCCTTGATCGGCTGTGAAGCGTTGATTCGCGACTTCAAGCAGCAGGACAACGGCCTGCTGGGGATTCGCGTCGAAGGCGGGCGGCGCTTCCGCGTGCGAGACGCCGGTGTGCAGAAGGACCAGTTGCTGGTGGCCGAGGTGCAATGGCTGGAAGAACTGCCGGACCAGGCGCTGGAAGAAGAGGATGCCGACCTGCTGGCCTTGCTCCAGGCCCTGGCCGAACACCCGATGGTCGCGTCGCTGGACATGGACACTCACGCCGATGGCCAGCGAGCCTTGGGCAATCAACTGGCTTATCTCTTGCCGTTCACTGAGGCCGACAAGATCGACCTGCTGCAACTCGACGACCCGCAGGAGCGGCTGGATGCGATCCAGATGCTGCTCGATGAGCTTCAGGGTGAGTTGTTTGCCTGAGCCTCGGATCTGTCCTGCGCGGTTTTCAGAGGTTTCCTCGTTGTTCCCTGTGCGTCGCCTGAAATAGTCACCGATCACACAACAATGATTGGGGGTGAACATGATTCGGCTAGCGCCATCGGAACAGGCTGCCTGGGACGTTTTTTTTGTCAGTATTGCCGTGCAGCTGCTGCCGCTGGATGCCAAGCGGGGCCCGGAATACATCGCTGAACGCGCCGCGGAAATCGCCGATGAGATGATGCTGGAGCGACGTGAGCGTTGTGTTGAACGCCGCGCCGCGCCAATCCATTGGCTCGGCCCGACCCAGGGTCAGTAGGCATACCTGAGCAGCGCGTGTGGGGTGCCGGTAAAGGCAATGAAGCCGAGCACCGCCACCACAGCGGGTAATACCAGCCACCAGGCCTTCTGCGGCATCGGCGGCAAAGGGCTGCGGTACTGGCAGACGGTGAGGCTGAATGCACACACGGTCATTGCCAGCAGCGTGCCAGCCAGGATGTCGGTGGGCCAATGGGCGCCAAGGTAGACCCGTGACAGCGCGATGAAGGCCGCAGGAATACAGCCCAGCAACATCCAGGTCAGGCGCAGGCGCGTGGGTTGTCCGCGACCGGCCAGCACCGACAACGCCAGGAAAAACGCAAACGCACCGGAGGCGTGGCCGCTGGGCATGCTGAAGCTGGTCAATGGGTCGGTGAGGATTTCCGGGCGGCCACGGGCGAAAAACAGTTTGGTCCCGGTATTGATCACCGCCGCCCCGGCCAGTGTTGCACCGACAAACACGGCATGACGCCATTGCCGCGCCAGTAGCAGCAGCGCGGTGAATACGGCGCTGGCGAAGAACATCTTCTTGAACTCACCCAGTTGGGTCACCATCACCATGGTGTGGTCCAGCCAGGGGCTGCGATGTTCCTGTACCAGCGCGCTCAGGCCCTGGTCAAAGTCATCCAGGTGCGGATAGCCGATAAACAGGGCGATCAACAACGCCAGGCTGGCACACCCTATCCATAGGGTCGCGCGACGATGGCCACGCAGGCTGGTGTTCAGGCTCAGTCCCAGCACGACCGCCAGGCACGCTGTGACAACCCCCGCCTCAGGCCAGAACCCCTCCGGCAATGGCAGGCGGAACGCGGCGCCGGTGGCCCAGCCCGGCAGCAGGTAGGCCAACGACCAACCGGCTGCCGCCAGAAGGCTGACCAGGGCGAAACGCGGGAACGGCATGTCGCACATTCCGGCCACCATCGGCAGCATCGGCCGCAATGGCCCGATGAAACGTCCCACCAGCAGACTGGCGATGCCGTATTTGTGGAAGTAGGTTTCCGCGCCATTCATCCATTCCGGATGGTGGCGCAGGCCGGGCAGGCGGCGGATATTCTGATGGAAGTGTCGGCCGAGGAAGTAGGAAATCCCGTCGCCCAGCAAGCCTCCCAGGAACCCCATCAGCAGGGTTTCACTCAGGGACAAGGCGCCGCTGCCAGCCAGTGCCGCAATGGCAAACAGCAGCACCGTGCCTGGCACGATCAGCCCGGCAATGGCCAGGCATTCCACGCACGCGACGATAAACACCGCCGCCGCCAGCCATTGCGGGTTGAGGGTCAGCCAGCCGGTAATGCCATCGAGCCATTGGCCCATAAATCGTTACTCCATCGCCACAGATTCAAATCAGGAAATAGTCGCGGCCTTCGACCTGGCCCCGGCGCAGCGGGTTCCGCGTGCAGTAGGGCGCATAGCCGGCATCGACGAAGCGGTACATCAAGTGCTCGTCACGGCCGCTGGGGATGCCCAGGCGGGTGGTCTGGATGATCTGTATCGGTGTCTGGCCGACGTCTTCGACAAAGAGCAATTCTTGATCAAAGCGCTTGGCATCCCACATCGGCACCTTCAGGCCCAGCGCCTTGCACAGCAACGTCTGGCCGGCACACAGCTTTTGCGACGCGCGCGGGCTGCCGTCGGCATTCGGGTTGTTCAGCAGCATCTGCGCCAGGCTGGCGGGCCCGGAGGTTTCATCGACCCAGGGATAGGCTGATTTGATCAGCACGGCATTGCCCGGCCCCTGCGCGCTGAAGTTCAGCGAATCGCCGCCACGGGCGTAGTACATATAGATATGTCCGCCATCCAGAAACAAAGCCTTACGCTTTTCTGTGTACCCGAGTGAGGCGTGGCTGCCTTTTTCGGCCACGTAATAGGCTTCGGTTTCAATAATTCGCGCCGAAAGCCAGCTATCGCCGACGCGATGGCGGATGACTTTTCCAAGCAAATCCCGCGCAAGTATTTGCGCGTCACGGTCGAAGAAGCTGTCGGGCAGCGCGCTGGCGGGGAGTTGGGGTGAAGAACTGGGCATGGTGGTCTGGGGTTAATACGGCTAAATGTGACGGAATAATAACAACTCCCACCTTAATTACGGCTGAACCCCAGGTTTTTACAGTTCATTTCGACCATCCGCCCCTCACCGCTGTCAGTCGGGCGGCGTCACAGCTATAATCTGCCGCTTTCCTCTTTGCCAAGACTCCCTGACCATGACTGAGTCCGTTCTTGACTACATGACCCGCCTGGGTCGCGCTGCCCGTCAGGCCTCGCGGTTGATCGCCCGTGCGAGCACTGCGCAGAAGAACCGTGCCCTGCTGGCCGCCGCCGATGCTCTGGACGCTTCGCGCTCCGAGCTGACTGCCGCCAACGAACTGGACCTGGCCAACGGCCGCGCCAATGGCCTTGAGCCCGCCTTGCTGGACCGCCTGGCGCTGACGCCGACACGTATCGACGACATGATCGAAGGGTTGCGTCAGGTGGCCAAGCTGCCTGACCCCATCGGTGAAATTCGCGATATGCGTTACCTGCCGTCCGGCATCCAGGTCGGCAAGATGCGCGTGCCCCTGGGCGTGATCGGCATCATCTATGAGTCGCGCCCGAACGTGACCATCGACGCCGCGAGCCTGTGCCTCAAGTCGGGCAACGCCACCATCCTGCGTGGCGGTTCCGAGGCGATCAATTCCAACCGCGCCATCGCCGCCTGCATCCAGCAGGGCCTGGCCGTGGCCGAGTTGCCGGCCGAAGTGGTGCAAGTGGTGGAAACCACCGACCGCGCCGCTGTCGGCGCGCTGATCACCATGCCGGAATTCATCGACGTGATCGTGCCGCGCGGTGGCAAGAGCCTGATCGAGCGCGTCAGCCGCGATGCCAAGGTGCCAGTGATCAAGCACCTGGACGGCGTGTGCCACGTGTATATCGACATCGCCGCCGACATCGACAAGGCGATCCGCATCGCCGACAACGCCAAGACCCACCGCTACGCGCCGTGCAACACCATGGAAACCCTGCTGGTGCACGTCGGCATTGCCGAGCGCGTGCTGCCGCCGCTGGCTGCCATCTACCGTGACAAGGGCGTGGAGCTGCGCGGTTGCGAACGCACCCGTGCGCTGTTGGGCGCGGACGTGATCGAAGCCACCGAGCAGGACTGGTACACCGAGTACACGGCGCCGATCCTGTCGATCCGCATCGTCGACGACCTGGACCAGGCCATCGAACACATCAACACGTACGGCTCCAAGCACACCGACGCCATTGTCTCCGAGCATTTCAGCGATGCCCGGCGTTTCCTCACCGAAGTGGACTCCGCTTCGGTGATGATCAACGCCTCGACGCGCTTTGCCGACGGCTTCGAGTACGGCCTGGGGGCGGAGATCGGCATCTCCACCGACAAGCTCCACGCACGCGGCCCGGTTGGCCTGGAAGGCCTGACCAGCGAGAAGTACGTGGTGTTCGGCGACGGTCACGTGCGCACTTGATGGCTAAACGCATCGGGCTGCTCGGCGGTACCTTCGACCCCGTGCACATCGGCCATTTGCGCAGTGCCCTGGAAGTCGCGGATGCCTTGGCGCTGGATGAGCTGCGCCTGATCCCTAATTTCCGGCCGCCCCATCGCGATACCCCGCAGGTGTCGCCGCAGCAGCGCCTGGAAATGGTGCGCCTGGCCGTAGAAGGCATACCGCCGCTGGTGGTGGACGATCGTGAGCTCAAGCGCGATAAACCGTCCTACACTGTCGACACCCTGGAGCTGATGCGCGCCGAGTTGGCCGCGGATGACCAGTTGTTTCTGCTTTTGGGCTGGGACGCATTTTGCGGCCTGCCCTCTTGGCATCGCTGGGAGGAACTCCTCCAGCACTGCCACATCCTGGTTTTGCAACGCCCGGATGCCGACAGCGAACCGCCGGATGCCTTGCGCAACCTGCTGGCCGCGCGGTCGGTAAGTGACCCCTTGGCCCTGACCGGGCCGAACGGGAATATTGCATTCGTCTGGCAGACCCCGCTCGCGGTGTCTGCCACCCAGATCCGTCAACTGCTGGCCAGCGGGAAGTCGGTACGTTTCCTGGTGCCTGACGCGGTCCTGGCCTACATCGATGCGCACGGGCTTTACCGTGCGTCGAACTGAAAAGGCGCGCTTGAACGCACGAACACTCGTGCAGCGAGCGCCCGAACATACGAGCAAAACGAGTTTTTTATGACGAACAAAGACGTAAGCAAAGTAAAACGCAAAGGCACGTTCAAAAGCGCCCCGCTGCCGGTTGAAGCCCACGTTGGCCCGGAACTGGCTGGCGAAGCGCTGGTGAAAGTCGCCGTTGCCGCCCTGGAAGACGTGAAGGCCCAGGACATCCAGGTCCTGGACGTACGCGACAAGCAGAGCATCACCGACTTCATGATCATCGCCACCGGTACCTCCAACCGCCAGATCGGCGCGATGCTGGACAAGGTTCGCGAAGCCGTCAAAGCCCAGGGCGTGAAGCCGCTGGGTGAAGAAGGCAAGGGCGACAGCGACTGGGTGCTGCTGGATATGGACGACGTGATCGTTCACATGATGACCAGCAATGCCCGTCAGTTCTACGACCTGGAGCGTCTGTGGAAAGGCGCCGAGCAGAGCCGTGCCGCCGATGGCAAGCACCACAGCCCGGAAGTGGGCCACGCGCACTTCGACAAGCTCAACAAAGACCAGGAATAAGGAACGGCTGTGCGCCTGCGTCTGATTGCTGTCGGTTCACGCATGCCCAAGTGGGTGGAAGAAGGCTGGCACGAGTATGCCAAGCGTCTGCCCGCCGAGCTGTCGCTGGAACTGGTGGAGATACCGCTCAACACCCGGGGCAAGAATGCCGACGTGGCGCGCTTTATCCGTCAGGAAGGCGAAGCGATGCTGGCCAAGGTCGGCCCCAACGAGCGCATCGTCACCCTCGAAGTGCACGGCAAACCCTGGAGCACCGAGCAATTGGCGGTGGAACTGGATCGCTGGCGCCTGGACTCGCGCACCGTCAACTTCATGGTCGGCGGCCCCGAAGGGCTGGCGCCGGAAGTCTGCGCGCGGGCGGACCAGCGCTGGTCGCTGTCGGCGCTGACGCTGCCGCACCCGTTGGTAAGGATCCTGATCGGTGAACAGCTGTATCGCGCCTGGACAGTTCTGTCCGGGCACCCTTATCACAAATAATCTGCGCCCCTCCCGATGACCCAGCCGATCCGCATCAAGGACCACGAGAAAGACGCACGTCTGGTACGCGCGCGGGTGGTGTTTGGCGCGATCATGGTGGTGGCGCTGATCGGGGTGCTGATTGCGCGCCTGTATTTCCTGCAGGTGATCCAGTACGACTACCACTCCACGTTGTCGGAAAACAACCGCGTGCATGTGCAACCGATTCCGCCGACCCGTGGGCTGATCTTCGACCGCAATGGCGTGGTGGTGGCGGATAACCGGCCCAGTTTCAGCCTGAGCATGACCCGCGAGCGTTCCGGCGACTGGCAACAGGTCCTCGATGTCATCGTCGAGGTGCTGCAGTTGACCCCGGAAGACCGGGTGATCTTCGAGAAACGCATGAAACAGGGGCGCCGGCCGTTCGAACCGGTGCCGATCCTGTTCGAGCTGACCGAAGAGCAGATTGCGCGGATTGCGGTGAACCAGTTCCGCCTGCCGGGTGTGGAAGTGGTGGCGCAGTTGGTGCGCCACTATCCCCAAGGGCCGCACTTTGCTCACTCCGTCGGCTATATGGGGCGGATCAACGAGAAAGAGCTGAAAAGCCTCGATCCCGTCAATTACAGCGGCACCCACCATATCGGCAAGACCGGCATCGAGCGTTTCTACGAGCCCGAGCTGCACGGCCAGGTGGGTTACGAAGAAGTCGAGACCAACGCTCGCGGCCGCGTGCTGCGGGTGCTCAAGCGTACCGACCCGGTACCGGGCAAGGACATTGTGCTGAGCCTGGACATCAAGCTGCAGGAAGCGGCCGAGATGGCCCTCGGTGGCCGGCGTGGCGCGGTGGTGGCGCTGGACCCGAAGACCGGCGAAGTGCTGGCCATGGTCAGCCAGCCGAGCTTCGACCCCAACCTGTTCGTGACCGGGATCAGCTTCAAGGCCTACGCCGAGTTGCGCGACTCCATCGACCGGCCGCTGTTCAACCGTGTGTTGCGCGGCCTGTACCCGCCGGGTTCGACCATCAAGCCGGCGGTGGCGATTGCCGGTTTAGACGCGGGCGTGGTCACGGCTTCCAGCCGGGTATTCGACCCGGGCTACTACATGCTGCCGAACTACGACCACAAATACCGCAACTGGAACCGTACCGGTGACGGCTATGTCGATCTGGATACCGCGATCATGCGTTCCAACGACACCTATTTTTACGACCTGGCCCACAAGCTGGGGATCGACCGCTTGTCCGCCTACATGGGCAAGTTCGGCCTCGGTCAGAAAGTCTCCCTGGATATGTTCGAAGAATCCCCTGGCCTGATGCCATCGCGGGAGTGGAAGCGTGCGACCCGCCGCCAGGCATGGTTCCCGGGCGAAACCCTGATCCTCGGCATCGGCCAGGGCTATATGCAGGCCACGCCTTTGCAACTGGCCCAGGCCACGGCGCTGGTGGCCAACAAAGGCATCTGGAACCGCCCGCACCTGGCCCGGACCATCGAAGGCGAAAAGCCTGTGGATGAAAACCCGATCCCCGACATCGTACTGCGCGACCCGTCCGACTGGACCAAGGTCAACCACGGCATGCAGCAGGTGATGCACGGTGCACGCGGGACCGCGCGCAAGGCGGCGATCGGTGCGCAATACCGTATCGCCGGCAAGAGTGGTACCGCCCAGGTGGTGGCGATCAAGCAGGGCGAGAAATACGACCGTTCCAAGGTCCAGGAGCGCCACCGCGACCACGCCTTGTTTGTGGGCTTTGCCCCGGCCGACGACCCGAAAATCGTGGTGGCGGTGATGGTCGAGAACGGCGAGTCCGGCTCCGGTGTGGCGGCGCCTGTGGTGCGCCAGGTGATGGACGCCTGGTTGCTGGCCGACGACGGCAGGCTCAAGCCCGAATATGGCGGCCCCCCTTCAACCCCCGAGGTTACGGCCAGTGAAGAGTAATTTTGACCGCATCCTCTCCAGCGAGGATGTGATGCGTCGCCGCGCGACTTTGTTGCAGCGCATGCACATTGACGGCCCGTTGCTGATCCTGCTGCTGACCCTGGCGGCCGGCAGCCTGTTCGTGCTGTATTCGGCCAGCGGCAAGAACTGGGACTTGCTGATCAAGCAGGCTTCGTCGTTTGGCCTGGGCCTGCTGTCCATGGTGGTGATCGCCCAGCTGGAGCCGCGTTTCATGGCGCGCTGGGTGCCGCTCGGTTATGTGGCCGGGGTGTTGCTGCTGGTGGTGGTGGACGTCATGGGCCACAACGCCATGGGCGCGACCCGCTGGATCAACATTCCGGGGGTGATTCGCTTCCAACCGTCGGAATTCATGAAGATCCTGATGCCGGCGACGATCGCCTGGTACCTGTCAAAGCGCACCTTGCCGCCGCAGCTCAAGCATGTGGGTATCAGCCTGATCCTGATCGGCATCCCCTTCGTGCTGATCGTGCGCCAGCCGGACCTCGGCACCTCGCTGCTGATCCTGGCCGGCGGTGCGTTCGTGCTGTTCATGGGCGGGTTGCGCTGGCGCTGGATCCTTAGCGTGCTGGCGGCGGCAGTGCCGGTGGCCGTGGCCATGTGGTTCTTCTTTATGCACGACTACCAGAAGCAGCGGATCCTGACGTTCCTCGATCCCGAAAGCGACCCGCTCGGCACCGGCTGGAACATTATCCAGTCGAAGGCGGCCATCGGTTCCGGCGGTGTATTTGGCAAGGGCTGGCTGCTCGGCACCCAGTCGCATTTGGACTTTCTGCCCGAGAGCCACACCGACTTCATTATTGCGGTGATGGGCGAAGAGTTCGGCCTGGTGGGCATTTGCGCGCTGTTGCTGATCTATTTGCTATTGATTGGTCGTGGCCTGGTGATTACCGCACAGGCGCAGACGCTGTTCGGCAAATTGCTCGCCGGCAGCCTGACCATGACTTTTTTTGTTTACGTTTTCGTCAACATCGGTATGGTCAGTGGCCTGCTGCCGGTGGTTGGGGTGCCTTTGCCGTTCATTAGCTACGGCGGAACTTCGCTGGTGACATTGCTGTCAGCGTTTGGGGTTTTGATGTCGATTCATACGCATCGCAAGTGGATCGCACAGGTTTGAATAAGGTGAAGATGTCAATGCAAGTAATGCGCGGCTGGGCGACTCGGCATGCGTCCTGGATGGGCCTGATCGGGCTGCTGGGGGCAACGCACGAGGCGCAGGCCGGTGACTACGATGGCTCACCCCAGGTCGCCGAATTCGTCGGTGAAATGACCCGCGACTACGGCTTCGCCGGTGAACAACTGATGGGCGTGTTCCGCGAAGCCCAGCGCAAGCAGGCGATCCTCGACGCTATCTCTCGCCCCGCCGAGCGCGTGAAACAGTGGAAGGAATACCGTCCGATGTTCCTCACCGACGCCCGGGTGGCCCGGGGGGTGGACTTCTGGCGCCAGCACGAGGCCGTGTTGGCCCGCGCCGAGCAGGAATACGGCGTGCCGGCCCAGGTCATCGTTGCGATCATTGGCATTGAAACCTTCTACGGGCGCAATACCGGCAGTTACCGGGTGATCGACGCCTTGTCGACCCTGGGCTTCGATTACCCGCCGCGCGCCGACTTCTTCCGCAAGGAACTGCGTGAGTTCCTGCTGCTGGCCCGCGAAGAGCAGGTCGACCCGCTGACCCTCAAGGGCTCCTACGCCGGGGCGATGGGCTTGCCGCAGTTCATGCCGAGCAGCTTTCGCGCCTACGCGGTGGATTTTGATGGCGACGGTCATATCAATATCTGGAGCAACCCGGACGATGCCATCGGCAGTGTGGCCAGTTACTTCAAGCGCCATGGCTGGGTCGGTGGCGAGCCGGTGGTGATCCGTGCCGATGTCAGCGGGGAGCGTGCCGATGAAGGCCTGACCCAGGGCATCGAGCCGGCCAAGACCGTCGGGGAGTTGCGGGCGCTGGGCTGGTCGAGTCAGAATGCGCCACGCGACGATATGCCGGTGACGGCATTCCGCCTCGAAGGTGAAAACGGCCCTGAATACTGGATGGGCCTGAAGAATTTCTACGCAATCACGCGTTATAACCGCAGTGTGATGTACGCCATGGCCGTGCATCAGCTGTCAGACATGCTGGTCCAAGCACGGGGCAACAAGTAATGCGGGCATCGCCGTTCAATCAACCGCTCAAGCTGGTGGCGTTCGCCGCGTTGTCCCTGCTCGTCGTCAGTTGTTCCACCAGCCGTGGCCCGGTACCGAAGTCCGGCGGCACCGCGGTGCGTTCACAGCCAGGCCTGGACATCAACCGCGCACACAAAGATGGCGCCCCGTGGTGGGATGTCGACGTGTCGAAGATCCCGGATGCCACGCCGACCCTGCACACCGGCCCGTACAAGGCCAACCCCTATACCGTGCTGGGCAAGTCCTACTTCCCGTTGCAGGACTCCAAGACCTACGTGCAATCGGGCACGGCGTCCTGGTATGGCACCAAGTTCCACGGCCAGAACACCGCCAACGGCGAAGTCTATGACCTGTACGGCATGAGCGCGGCCCACAAGACCCTGCCGCTGCCCAGCTATGTCCGCGTGACCAACCTGGACAACAACCGCACGGTGATCCTGCGGGTCAACGACCGTGGGCCGTTCTATTCGGATCGCATCATCGACTTGTCCTACGCCGCCGCGAAAAAACTCGGCTATGCCGAAACCGGTACCGCGCGGGTCAAGGTCGAAGGCATCGATCCCGCGCAGTACTGGGCCCAGCGTGGCAAGCCCGCGCCGTTGATGCTCAACGAGCCGCAGAGTGCGCAGCCGCAAGTGACGGCATCCACCGGCAAGATCGAACAATGGACACCGCCACCGCAGCAGCACGCACCGGATACGGTGGTCGTGCCCCATGCGGCACCGGGCGCCGCGGTCGCGGGCGGGCAATACCTGCAAGTGGGCGCTTTCGCCAACCCGGATGCGGCAGAACTGTTAAGGTCCAAGCTCAGCAGCATGGTCAGCGCGCCGGTATTCATCAGCTCCATCGTGCGTAACCAGCAAACGTTGCACCGTGTGCGCATGGGCCCGATCGGTTCGCCGAGCGAGGTTGCGCAAGTGCAGAACAGCGTGCGCCTGGCCAACCTGGGGCAACCCAGCGTGGTCACTGCCGAATAATAAATTGATGGTTGAGGCTCGCATGCGGGCCTGGACCCTGGTTGTTGGCTCGTTGAACAATAAAACCCAGGGGCAAGGGGTGAGCGGGCAACCGAACACGTGACAGTCTGGTAGCGGGCTGTCTGAATAAGTTTTGCCCGCGAGGGCAAGTTTCCATAAGCAATTTCGAGAGACGGATGAACATCACCACCTTAGCCAAACGCACGTGCCTGCTTCTTTCGCTGATCATCACCCCGGCCGCCTGGGCGGTTGAAATGGTACCGGCTTCACCGCAACTGGCCGCCAAGTCCTGGGTCCTCATGGATGCCGCCAGTGGCAACGTGCTGGTCGAGAGCAACGGTGATCAGCGCCTGCCACCGGCCAGCCTGACCAAGCTGATGACCGCCTACATCGCGACCCTGGAAATCCGTCGCGGCCAGATCGGCGAAAACGACCCGGTGACCGTCAGCGAAAACGCCTGGCGTACCGGCGGTTCGCGGATGTTCATCAAGGTGGGCTCGCAAGTCACTGTGAGCGACCTACTGCATGGCATCATCATCCAGTCCGGTAACGATGCCAGCGTCGCCCTGGCCGAGCACATCGCCGGCAGCGAAGACGCATTCGCCGACATGATGAACAAAACCGTGGCCGACCTGGGCATGACCAACAGCCACTTCATGAACCCGACCGGCCTGCCAAACCCTGAGCACTACTCGTCGGCTCACGACATGGCGATCCTGGCGCGCGCGATCATTCGTGTCGACCCGGTGCACTACGCGATCTACTCCCAGAAGGAATTCTTCTGGAACAACATCAAGCAGCCTAACCGCAACCTGCTGCTGTGGCGCGACAAGACTGTCGATGGCCTGAAAACCGGCCACACCGACGAAGCCGGCTACTGCATGGTGTCGTCCGCGGTACGTGATGGCCAGCGCCTGATCGCGGTGGTCTTCGGCACCAACAGCGAGCAGGCCCGTGCGGCCGAGACGCAAAAACTGCTGACCTACGGTTTCCGCTTCTTCGAAACCCAGACCTTCTACCAGAAGGGTGCTGAACTGGCGACCGCGCCGGTATGGAAAGGCGCGACCTCGCAAGTCAAGGCCGGCCTGGCTGAAGACCTGACCCTGACCATGCCTAAAGGCCAGCTGAAAAAGCTCGCCGCCAGCATGACCATGAACCCGCAATTGGTTGCGCCAATCGCCAAGGGCGACGTGATCGGTAAAGTCGAAGTGAAGCTGGACGACAAGGTGGTGCACAGCGCCGACCTGATCGCGCTGGACGCCGTCGACGAAGGTGGTATCTTCCGCCGCGTGTGGGATAGCATCCGTCTATTCTTCTACGGCTTGTTCAACTGATTGTGTGCACCTGCAAAGCCCCGCGTTGATCCGACGCGGGGCTTTGCCGTCGCCACGGCTTACCGCTTACGAGGCCGTTCTGCCATGACCGATAAAGAAGTAAAGGCGCCAAAGATCGAATTCCCGGTGACGGATTATCCCGTCAAGGTGATCAGCGATACCGGTGTAGGCAACAAAGACAGAATCCTGGATATCGTGCGTAAACACGCGACGATCAATGACAACCGGGTGGACGAGCGTTCGAGCACCAACGGTAAGTACACCACGATCCAGTTGCACATCGTTGCGACCGGTCAAGACCAGCTCTACGACATCAATAGCGAACTGCGGGCCACCGGCTTCGTGCACATGGTGCTGTGATGTCACAGGTCCTGGGCTTTCGCGAGCTCGGCCGGATGGACTACGAGCCCGTCTGGCACGCCATGCAGCGGTTCACGAATGAACGCGGCACTTCGGCGCCCGACGAAATCTGGTTGGTGGAACATCCACCGGTGTTCACCCAGGGCCAGGCCGGCAAGGCCGAACATCTGCTGCTGCCGGGGGATATTCCGGTGGTGCAGGTCGACCGAGGTGGCCAAGTGACTTACCATGGGCCCGGTCAACTGGTGGCGTACCTGCTGCTGGACGTGCGCAAGCTGGGTTTTGGCGTGCGCGACCTGGTGAGCCGCATGGAGGCTTGCCTGATCGAGCTGTTGGCCAGTTATGGCGTGAGCGCCGCGGCCAAGCCCGATGCACCCGGTGTGTATGTGGACGGCGCGAAAATCGCCTCCCTCGGTTTGCGCATTCGCCACGGTTGTTCCTTTCATGGCCTGGCCCTGAACGTGGACATGGACCTGGCACCGTTCCGGCGCATCAACCCGTGTGGCTATGCCGGGCTGGCGATGACCCAACTGAGCGACCACGCCACACCGATTAAATTTGCCGAGGTAAGTGCCCGGCTGCGTGCGCAGCTCGTCAAACACCTCGACTATGCTGAGCAGACGACCCTCACGGGCGGAATCGACTGATTATGACTACTGATGCAGTGCAAACCATGATCCCGACGCTGGACATCACCGAGCGTCCGGCCCCGGCCCCGCGTGCCAAGGTGGAAGCCGGCGTCAAGCTGCGCGGCGCCGAGAAGGTTGCACGCATCCCGGTCAAGATCATCCCGACCACCGAGTTGCCGAAAAAGCCTGACTGGATCCGCGTGCGCATCCCGGTTTCGCCGGAAGTCGACCGTATCAAGGCCCTGCTGCGCAAGCACAAGCTGCACAGCGTGTGCGAAGAAGCGTCCTGCCCGAACCTGGGCGAATGCTTCTCCGGCGGCACCGCCACCTTCATGATCATGGGTGACATCTGCACCCGTCGTTGCCCGTTCTGCGACGTCGGCCATGGCCGGCCGAAGCCACTGGACGTCAACGAACCGGAAAGCCTGGCCATCGCCATCGCCGACCTGAAACTCAAATACGTGGTCATCACCTCGGTTGACCGTGACGACCTGCGCGACGGCGGTGCCCAGCACTTTGCCGACTGCATCCGCGAAATCCGCAAACTGTCGCCGAACGTGATGCTCGAGACCCTGGTGCCGGACTACCGTGGCCGCATGGACGTCGCGCTGGAAATCACCGCTGCCGAGCCGCCGGATGTGTTCAACCACAACCTGGAAACCGTGCCTCGCCTGTACAAGGCCGCGCGTCCAGGTTCGGACTACCAGTGGTCGCTGACCCTGCTGCAGAAATTCAAGCAGATGATGCCGCACATCCCGACCAAATCCGGCTTGATGCTCGGCCTGGGCGAGACCGATGAAGAAGTCATCGAAGTCATGAAGCGCATGCGCGAACACGACATCGACATGCTGACCCTGGGCCAATACCTGCAACCGTCGCGCAGCCACTTGCCGGTGCAGCGTTTCGTGCACCCGGACACCTTCGCCTGGTTCGCCGAGGAAGGTTACAAGATGGGCTTCAAGAACGTCGCCTCGGGCCCGCTGGTACGCTCTTCGTACCACGCCGACGAACAGGCCAAGCTGGTCAAGGCTAGCCTGGTTTCCTGATCGGGGTTCAGACCCGGTGTGGGAGTGGGCTTATGTGGGAGGGGGCTTGCCCCCGATTGCGGTATGTCAGTCGCTACATGTGCTGGCTGATCCACCGCTATCGGGGGCAAGCCCCCTCCCACATTGGTTTCAGCGTTAGATAGGGAGATTCTCAGATGACCGCCGCCGTTCCAGCCCTTCGTTCTGAAGGCACCATCGCCCTGATCGCCCCCGCCGGCCCCGCCGTGCTGGACGTTGAAAAGGCTGGCCAATGGATGCGTACGCGCGGCTACGATCTGCGGATTTCCCCCGGTGTCTATGAACGCGACGGCTACCTCGCCGGCAGCGATGCAGTGCGCCTGCGTGACCTGCATGCCGCCTTCGCCGATCCGCACATCGACGCTATCTTCTGTCTGCGCGGTGGTTACGGCACACCGCGGCTGCTCGACGCGCTGGACTTTGACCTGCTGCGTGCCAATCCCAAGCCGTTCGTCGGCTATAGCGACATCAGCGCCCTGCACCTGGCGATCAACCGTTACGCCGGTTTCGTGACCTTCCACGGCCCGATGCTCAATGCCGACCTGCTCGGCGACAAGCAACAACCTACCGAGTCGTCATTGTTCAGCCTTCTGCGCGGCCAGTTGGGCGCTGGCAGTGTGCTTGCGCACCCGGTAGCGTACCCGCTGACCACGATCGAGCCTGGCATTGCCTGTGGGCGCTTGCTGGGGGGTAACCTGTCGATGATTGCGGCGGTCATGGGCACGCCTTACGAAATCGACGCTGAAGGCATCATCCTGTTTATTGAAGACGTCAACGAACCGATCTACCGCATCGACCGCCTGTTGACCCATCTGCGTCTGGCGGGCAAGTTGGCCCAGGTCGCCGGTGTACTGGTCGGGGATGTGGCGGGTGTGGATAACGTGGCGCTGGCGCGCTTGCTGACGCAGACGTTCGAGCCATTGCGCATACCGGTGCTGGCCGGCTGGCGCAGCGGGCATTGCGATCCGAACCTGACGCTGCCCATGGGCGCCTTGGTACGGTTGGATGCGGGGGAGCAGCGGGTGGTGTTGGAGCAGGAAGTGGTCTTCAGGTCTTGAATCTGCTGGCGTTTGCTAAACCGCAATCGGGGGCTTGCCCCCGATTGCGGTAGTCGCCATACGCGGATCTATCGGTTTTGCAGCGACTCCAGCAACTTCACCGTCGGATACCCGTCCGCCGGCCAGCCCAGCGCCTGCTGTGCCGCCCGAATCGCCTTGCGCGTGTTGGCGCCGATAATCCCATCCGGGTTGCCCGCGTCATAACCGTTGGCGCTCAACGCCGTCTGCAGATCAATGCGCTGGGAGCGACTCAGCGGCAGCTCATCCTTGGGCCAGTCACCACGGATCACACCGCCGCCGCCAAAGCGCTCCGACAACAGGCCCACCGCCAGTGCGTAGGACGACGAGTTGTTGTACTTGAGGATCGCGCGGAAGTTATCCAGCACCAGGAACGCCGGGCCACGGTAGCCTGCCGGCAGCAGCAGGGCGGCGGACAGTTGGTCGACATTCGGCGGCATGCTCGCGCCCGGTGGCAGTTGAATGCCCAGTTTCATCCACTCGGCAATGCTCTTGCGCACGCCGCCGTCAGCCAGGGCGTAGTCGAAGTTCGCCGGCAATTGCTTGACTTCAAAGCCCCACGGCTGGCCTTTCTGCCAGCCGGAGCTTTGCAGGTAGTGCGCGGTTGATGCGAGGGCGTCGGCCGGGCTGTTCCAGATGTCGCGGCGACCGTCGCCATCGAAGTCCACCGCGTGGGTGTTGTAAGTGGTTGGAATGAACTGGGTCTGGCCCATGGCCCCGGCCCAGGAGCCCTTCATCTGGTCGGCGGCGATGTCGCCGTGCTGGATGATCTGCAATGCCGCCAGCAATTGCGCCTGGGCAAAGGCCGGGCGACGGCCTTCATAGGCCAGGGTCGCCAGGGAGCGGATCACCGAGTTGTTGCCTTGGAACTGGCCGAAGTTGCTCTCCATGCCCCACACCGAGACCAGTGCCTGACGGTCGACGCCATAACGCTGCTCGATGCTTTGCAGGATGTCGGCGTACTTGATCAGCAACGCCTGGCCATTGCGTACGCGTACGGGTGACAGGGCGCCGTCGAGGTATTCCCATACAGGGCGGGAAAACTCCGGCTGGCTGCGGTCGGCGCGGATCACCGCCATATCGGGGGTGACATTGGCGAATGCGGTGTCGAAAACGTCGGCCGTGATGCCGGCTTGGAGGGCTTGCGCGCGAAAGCCGGCCTGCCATTCAGCAAAGGTCTGGGTTGGTTGGATGTCGAGATTGTCCACGGCCAGCGGGGCCACGACGGCAGGGGCCACTACGGGTGCGGTCTGGAGCTTCGGCAAGGGTTGGGCATCGGCGGCGGTGGGTTTTTCCGCGCAGGCGACAAGCAGAATGAGGCTGGAGGCAGCGATCAATTGGCGAAGGTGCCAACGACGGGAAAGACAAGAGGGCATGCACAGGTCCAGGAATTACAAATCAGGTACAGACCTTATCATGCCAGAGGGGCGCTTGCCTTCAGGCAGCCAGAAAGTAAGAAGCCTCCCAGCTATTAGACTGGAAGGCTTCGCGGCGGTAGCTGCCTTTGCCCTTGCCGGCGCGTTCCTGACGGCTGCGGAACAGTGGCTGGGCGATGATGGATTTGGCCTTGTTGGGGCCATGCTTGGATGGCTTTTTGCTCATGGTCGATGCTCTTGATGGGGGGAGATGCGGTGCAAATAATCTGCCGAAGTCAGGCCGCTGTAAAGCCCATGAATTGTAAACGCAATCAAAAATGTGGAAGGGGCGGTGCGACGATTCGACTTGCCCCTCCCACATTGGTTCTGTGGTGTTTGGAAACCAGGGTTATTCCGCTGGTAATGTCAGGCGCTGACCGGCCATCAACAGCGATAAACGGCTCAGGCTCATCCACGGCGAACCCGCCGCCTGGCCCTTGATCTGTGCATCAATGCGCTGCGCTTCCAGCAACAGCTGCGCCCAGCGTTGCGCCGAGTGCCGTTGCAGGGCTTTGCTCATCAGGGGTTTGCGCTTGTCCCACACCGGTGGCCGCGCCTGGCTGAAGCACTTGTCCAGCGGCGTGCCCTGGCTGTATTGCAGGGCAATATTGGCCAATACCCGTAGTTCCCGGGCCAGGGCCCAGAGAATCACCGGCGGCTCCACCCCTTCGCCACGCAGGCCTTCGAGCATGCGCAGGGCATGGGCGGGCTCGCCGTTGAGGATCGCATCCACCAGCCCGAACACGTCAAAACGTGCACTGTCTGCCACTGCGCCCTGGACGGTCTCGACGGTAATCTGCCCGTCTTCGGCCATCAGCTTGAGCTTTTCGATCTCCTGGGCGGCGGCAAGCAAGTTGCCTTCGACCCGCGCGGCGATCAGCTCCACTGCATCCTGTGTCGCGGATAGCCCTGCCTGGGACAGGCGCTGGCGAATCCATTGCGGCAACTGATTGCTGTCCACTGGCCAGATCTGGATGAACTGGGTCTGCGCCCCTTCCACCAGGGCCTTGCCCCACTTGGTCTTCTGCGCGCTGCCGTCGAGCTTGGGCAAGCTGATCAGCAACACCGTGTCTTCGGCGGGCCGCGAGCAGTATTCCATCAGTGCAGCCGCGCCCTTATCACCGGGCTTGCCCGACGGCAGGCGCAGCTCCAGCAGGCGTTTTTCGGCGAACAGCGACATGCTTGCACCGGCTTGCAGCAGCGTGCCCCAGTCGAAACTGGCGTCGGCGCTGAATACCTGGCGTTCATCGAAGCCCTGCTGGCGTGCGGCGCTGCGGATGGCGTCGGCGGCTTCCTGGCACAACAGCGGGTCATCACCGCTGACGATGTAGACAGGCGCGAGGCCACCTTGCAGGTGTTTGGCGAGTTGGGCGGGTGCGAGTTTCATAGGCAGGGCGAACGGGGCGCCAGGGGCGCCCCGTCTGGCTTACTCGACAGGGACTTCAACAGGCGATTGTTTCGGCGTGTTGTCTTCGTACTCTTTCGCGGCTTTCAGCGCGTCGGCATCGGCCTTGGCCTTGTCGTCAGCACGTTGCTGCAAGGTTTCGAGCTGTTGTGGGGTGAGCAGCGACAGGCGCAGGACCATGCGTTGCACCAGCTCGCGACGCATCTCCTTGCGCACCTGGATGATTTCGGAGTCCGAACCCACCAGGTTGTTACCATCGTGGCTGACAATCTTCTGCACCTGGATGTTGTCATTCATCAACGGCAGGTGATCGCGGCCCTGGATTTCAAAGCTGAGCACGGTGCTCAGTTCGATATCGGACGCACGTCCGGCGCTGGCGTAGCTCAGGTTGCGCTGGGTTTCTTTCTCGTTAGCCAGGAACAGTTTGTAGGTCGCGCCGGTGTAGACGTGCACGCCGCTGTTTTCCAGGACCTGGCGCAGCTGGGTCACTGTCTCGCTGTAGGCGTCGCGAGCGCTGACGTCCAGTTCCTTGATCGTCAGGTCATTGGTGCCGGTGCCGCGCAGCTGGAAGCCGCAAGCGCTCAGCAGTACGGCAAGGCCCATAACCAGCAGATTGCGTTTGATCATTTTGTTGCTCCCCTTGAAACCATGTGGGCCTTATCGAGGCCTTGAAGGCTTTGTTCGGCGCAGGGCTCGAGCCCCACGCCCGATCCGATTAGCTAGCGACGATATTGACCAGTTTGCCAGGCACCACGATCACTTTGCGGATCGTCAGGCCTTCGGTAAAGCGCAGCACGTTCTCGTTGACCCGTGCGGCCGCTTCGACTTCTTCACGGCTGGCACTGGCGGGCATGTCGATCTGGCCGCGCAGTTTACCGTTGACCTGGATCACCAGTTGCAGCGTGTCCTGTACCAGGGCGCTGTCATCCTGTACCGGCCAGCGCGCATCGATGACCGCGTCGCTATGGCCCAGGCGGCTCCACAGTTCGTGGCTGATGTGCGGTGTAATCGGCGCCAGCAGCAGGGTGACCGTCTCCAGGCCTTCCTGTACCAGTGCGCGATCCTGTGCGGTGGCTTGCGGGGCTTTTTCCAGCACGTTCATCAGCGTCATCACCTGGGCGATGGCGGTGTTGAACTTGTGGTTCTGGCCCACGTCCTGGCTGGCCTGCTTGATGGCCAGGTGGGTGCTGCGACGAATGAGTTTCTGCTCGTCGCTCAACGACGCCACGTCCAGCTTGGCCGGCAGGCCCTGGCTGACATGGGCGTGCGCCAGGCGCCAGACGCGCTTGAGGAAACGGTGCGACCCTTCGACACCGGAGTCGGACCATTCGGCGCTCATGTCAGGCGGCGAGGCGAACATCATGAACAGGCGGCAGGTGTCGGCGCCGAACTGGTCGATCATCGACTGAGGGTCGACGCCGTTGTTCTTCGACTTGGCCATCTTCTCGGTGCCGCCGATTTCCACCGGCAGGCCGTCGGCGATCAGTCTGGCGCTGATGACCTTGGCTTTGCTGTCGCGCTCGAGCTCGACGTCCGCCGGGTTGAACCAGGTGTAGGCGCCATTGGCTTCGCGACGATAGTAGGTCTCGGCGATCACCATGCCCTGGGTCAGCAGGTTCTTGAACGGTTCGTTGGAACTCACCAGGCCTTCGTCGCGCATCAGCTTGTGGAAGAAGCGCGCGTACAGCAGGTGAAGGATGGCGTGTTCGATACCGCCGATGTACTGATCCACCGGCAACCAGTGGTCGGCTGCGGATTTCTCTACCAGGCCGCCCTCGTAGTGCGGCGAGGCGTAGCGGGCGTAGTACCACGAGGACTCGACGAAGGTGTCCATGGTGTCGGTTTCACGCTTGGCCGGCTGGCCGCATTTCGGGCAGCTGCATTCGTAGAACTCGGGCATGCGCGCCAATGGCGAACCGGCACCGTCCGGCACCACGTCTTCCGGCAGGACGACCGGCAACTGGTCTTCCGGAACCGGTACGTCACCGCAGGTCTGGCAGTGGATGATCGGGATCGGGCAGCCCCAGTAGCGCTGGCGGCTGATGCCCCAGTCGCGCAGGCGGAACTGGGTGCGCGAGGCGCCGAGGTTCTTCTTGATCAGTGCGACTTCGATGGCGTCGAAGGCGCCGGCGAAGTCCAGGCCGTCGAACTCACCGGAGTTGATCAGCGTACCGTGCTCGCCATAGGCGTCTTGCCACGGGGCCGGGTTGGTGTCGCCGGAACTGGTGCGCACCACTGACTTGATCGGCAGGTTGTATTGGGTGGCGAATTCGAAATCGCGCTCGTCGTGGGCCGGCACAGCCATTACTGCGCCATCGCCGTAGTGCATCAGCACGTAGTTGGCGACCCATACCGGCAACTTCTCGCCGGTCAGCGGGTGCTCGACGAACAGGCCGGTCGGCAGGCCTTTTTTCTCCTGGGTGGCGACGTCGGCTTCGGCCACGCTGCCGCCTTTGCATTCGGCGATGAACGCCTGCAGCTCAGGATTGTTCTGTGCGGCCTGGGTGGCCAGCGGGTGCTCGGCGGCCACGGCGACGTAGGTCGCGCCCATCAAGGTGTCCGGACGGGTGGTGAAGACTTTGAGTGCGCCAGCTTCGCCGATGGAGTCGACGTTGTAGGGGAACTGCACTTCCATGCCCTTGGACTTGCCGATCCAGTTGCGCTGCATGGTCTTGACCTGTTCAGGCCAGCCCGGCAAATCGTCGAGGCTCGACAACAGTTCATCCGCGTAGGCGGTGATCTTGAAGTAGTACATCGGGATTTCGCGCTTTTCGATCAGCGCGCCGGAGCGCCAGCCGCGACCGTCGATCACCTGTTCGTTGGCGAGGACGGTCTGGTCGACAGGGTCCCAGTTCACGGTGCCGCTTTTTTTGTAGATCACCCCTTTTTCGAACAGGCGGGTGAACAGCCATTGTTCCCAACGGTAGTAATCCGGCTTGCAGGTGGTGACTTCGCGGGACCAGTCCACCGCCAGGCCCAGGCTGCGCAGCTGGGTCTTCATGTAGGCGATGTTTTCGTAGGTCCACTTGGCGGGGGCCACGTTGTTTTTCATCGCGGCGTTTTCCGCCGGCATGCCGAAGGCGTCCCAACCCATGGGTTGCAGGACGTTCTTGCCTTGCATGCGCTGGTAGCGGGAGATGACGTCGCCGATGGTGTAGTTGCGCACATGCCCCATGTGTAGCTTGCCGCTGGGGTAAGGGAACATCGACAGGCAATAGAATGTCTCCTTGCCTGGCTGTTCACTGACTTCAAAGGACTTTTGCTCGTCCCAGAAGGTTTGGGCGGCATTTTCTATTTCACGGGGCTGATATTGTTCGTGCATGGCTACTTTTGAACTGAATAGGGGTGGCCTAATCCTCTTCGGTGCAACGTTCAGGTTGTTCGACACCAAAAAGCGGCGCGTCCGTGCCCAAACCCTGCGGGAAGTGGAGTTACAGGAAGCGCCGTAGCATACATGACCCCACTCTATCGAGGGAAACCCTGATTGCGCGGCGAGGGCCGTCTGTCGCGGCGCCGGGCAGGCGCAGCCATGGGGACTACGCTGTTTATTGGGGAGCAAGTCTTTCTTCAATGAGGTGAGGGGATGGTCGAATCGCAGCGAATCGCAACGAAACCGGAAATCTACGAAGGACTGATCGACCGATTGGGTCGCGCATTGGATGCAGCGAGGACCGCGGGCCGATTGCGTGATGAACGGCCCGTAGAGTTGGAACTGCGCGGTTTGAGCCGTGCGGAGCTGGAACTGATCAAAGCTTACCTGGAACGTAATAAGCGCAGTGCGCCTTCTTGGGTGGCAACCCCGCCAGCCAAAGAGCCTACGCACTCAGCCAAGGTGGTGTGGCTCAAGGACTTGTCGGCCGGTCGTGGCCCGGAAAGGCTCCGGTCCGCCCGCTTCAAGTAGTTCACTCCCCTGAATCACGTCATCGTGCCATGTCACTGTAAAGATTGTCGCTAAACCCCGTTACACCTTAGGCTTCGGGCATCTATGGAGATGCCCGATGCCTATTCGTTATTTCATCAAACAGCTGCTCCTGCCACCCGGCATTCTCTTGCTGCTGCTGGCCCTTGCCTGGTGGTTTCGTCGCAGCCGCCCCCGTTTGGCCGGCTGCTGCTTTGCCCTCGGATTTGGCGGCATGTGGTTGATCAGCCTGCCGGTGGCGGTGGAGTGGGGCGCACGTGCCCTGGAGACCGAGCCACCGTTGGCCCGTGAAGACTGGTCGACCCTGGCCCAGCGCGCCGATGCCATTGTGGTGCTGGGCTCGGGACGCGAGCGCGGCGACCCGGCTTGGGGTTCTGATCAGCCGACCGGCATCGGCCTGGAGCGCCAGCGGTATGCCGCGCGACTGGCCAAGGCCTCAGGGCTGCCGGTGCTGACCACCGGTGGCCTGCATTACGGCACGCCGCCCAGCGAGGCGCAGTTGATGGCGGTATCGATGCAGGATGACTTCGGCGTTGCTGTGCGCTGGAAGGAAGAACGCAGCCGCACCACCTGGGAAAACGCGCAGATGAGTGCCGGGATTCTATTGCCCGAGGGCATCAAGCGTGTGGTGGTCGTGACCCAGGCCTGGCACATGCCGCGTTCGGTGTGGAGTTTTGAAAAGGCCGGCTTCACCGTGGTACCGGCGCCGGTGGGGTTCCTCGGCGTGGACAACGCCCGGCCGCTGGGCGGCTGGATGCCAGAGTTCAAGTCGGTGTGGCAGAGCGGGCAGTTGATCAATGAAGCGGTGGGGCAGCTAGGCTACCGGTTGTTCTATCGATAACCCTGCTGATTAAAATGCAGATCAAAGTGTGGGAGGGGGCTTGCCCCCTCCCACACTTTGTTCGCGTTGGCTCTTAAACGGTTTTGGCCATCCGGCCTGCCAGCAACGCCCAACCAAACAGCACCAGGCACACGATGATCAGCGGCCACGAGCGCCATTGCAGGTACGGCGTCAGGTTGTGCATCGGCACCACTTCGCCGTAGAGGATACCGCGTTCGAACTGCGGTATCTGCACGGTGATCTGCCCAAATGGGTTGATCAACCCGGTCACGCCATTATTGGTGGCGCGGATCATCCAGCGGCCAGCCTCCAACGCACGCATCTGCGCCATTTGCAGGTGCTGCAACGGGCCGATGGAGCGGCCGAACCAGGTGTCATTGCTGATGGTCAGCAGCAGGTCGCTCTGGGCGGAAAGGCCGGCTGCGAACTCCGGGTACACCACTTCGTAGCAAATGAACGGCGCGATCTGATAGCCCTTGGCTTGCAGCATCGGCTGGTCGGCAGGGCCACGGGCGAAGTCCGACATGGGCAGGTCAAAGAAGGCAATCAGGCCGCGCAGCATATCCTGCAACGGCACGTACTCGCCAAACGGCACCAGCTTCTGCTTGAGATAGGTACCGTCACCTTCACCCACCACCGTGATACCGTTGAAGTAGCGCTTCTGGTGATGCACTTCCTGGCGAATCGGCACGCCGGTGATCAGCGCGGTGTGCCGGTCAGCCGCAAACTTACCCATCATTCCCAGGTAGCCCTCGACGGACTCCTTGAGCACCGGCACGGCCGTTTCCGGCCACACCAGCAGGTCGACCGGCTTGGAGCTGAAGCTCATGTCGCGGTACAGCGCGAGCTGCGCATTCAACTGCTCGGGGTCCCACTTCATGCTTTGTTCGACGTTGCCCTGGATCGCGGCGACGGTCAGTGGCGCGCCCGAGGGCGTGGTCCAGGCATGATGCTTGAGTGCCAGGCCGATGGCCCAGGGCGCTACCAGTAACACCAGGCCAGCGCCGATAAACCCATTGCGTTTGCCGGCCAGCAGGCGTGGCAGGTTGCACAGCAGGGCCGCCGTCAGCGCCAGGGCAAAGGAAATCAGCCACATCCCGCCCACTGGCGCCAGGCCGGTGAGGGGGCCGTCGAGCTGGCTGTAACCGGAGTACAACCACGGGAATCCGGTGAGGAACCAGCCGCGAAAGGCCTCCTGGCCGACCCATAACGCGGCAAACGTGAGCGCATCCGCCAACGGCGCTTCATTGCGACGCAGCCAGCGCGCCCATAACCACGCGGGCAGGGCGAAGAACCAGGCAATGGCGGCGGTAAACAACAGCATCAGAAACCCCGCCAGCAGCACCGAAGCGCCGCCGAAGTGGTGGATGCTGTAGTAGATCCAGCTGGTGCCGGCGCCAAACAGGCCGAACCCGAAGCACCAGCCACGGCCCAGGGCCTGGCGCGGCGTCAGCTCCCGCAGCCCGACATAGAACAATCCGACCGCAACCAATGCAAACGGCCACAGGTCGAATGGCGCCAACGCCAGGGTGGTGATGGCGCCGGCCACCACGGCCAGCAGATTACCGGGCCAGCCGGGGCGGGTTAGGCGCTGCATATCAATCCTTAGCGGGCAATAGGTGTCAGGCGAATCAAGTGGATGCGGCGGCTGTCGGCATTCAGGATGCGGAAGCGATAGGCGCCGATCTCGGTGGTTTCGTTACGCTTTGGCAGGTGCCCGAACGCACTCATCACCAGGCCACCGACGGTGTCGAACTCGTCGTCGGAGAATTCGCTGTCGAAGAACTCGTTGAAGTTCTCGATCGGCGTCAGCGCCTTGACCAGGAAGTCACCGCTGGGCAGCGGCTTGATGTAGCTGTCTTCTTCGACGTCGTGCTCATCCTCGATGTCGCCGACGATCTGTTCCAGCACGTCTTCGATGGTCACCAGGCCCGCCACGCCGCCGTATTCGTCGATCACAATGGCCATGTGATTGTGGTTGGCGCGAAATTCGCGCAGCAGCACATTCAGGCGCTTGGATTCGGGCACGAAGGTGGCCGGGCGCAGCAGGTCCTTGATGTTGAAGCTGTCACCGTTCTCCTTGAGGATCAGCGGCAGCAGGTCCTTGGCCAGCAGGACACCCATGACGTCGTCATGGCTTTCGCCGATCACCGGGTAGCGCGAGTGCGCCGAGTCGATCACGGCCGGGAGGAATTCCCGTGGGGTCTGGGTCGCCTTGATGCTGATCATCTGCGAGCGCGGGACCATGATGTCCCGAACCTGCAGGTCAGCCACCTGGATGGCGCCTTCGACGATGGCCAGCGCTTCGCTGTCCAGCAACTTATTCTGGTGGGCCTCGCGCAGCAGCTCCAGCAGCTCCTGGCGGTTTTTCGGCTCGTGGGCAAAAGCCTGGGTCAGTTTACCCAGCCATGACTTTTGCCCGTTGCTCGATCGGTCTTCGCTCATAGCGATTACTCTAAATCCTTTGATGTGACAGTTGAGTGTTGATCAGTTTTCGTCGTCTGCATATGGATCAGGGTGACCCAATTCTGCAAGCAACGTTCGTTCCAGTGCTTCCATTTCCTCGGCTTCTTCATCGTCTATATGGTCGTAACCCAAGAGATGCAAGCAGCCGTGGATGACTAGATGGGCCCAGTGAGCCTCAAGTTCCTTGCCTTGTTCCTTCGCTTCACGCTCGACCACCTCGACGCAGATCACCAGGTCGCCCAGCAGGGGGATATCCAGCAACTCATCGGGTACATCGGCGGGAAACGACAGCACGTTGGTCGCGTAGTCCTTCTGGCGCCAGGTGTGGTTCAGCTCGCGGCCCTCGGGCTCGTCCACCAGGCGGATGGTCAGTTCCGAGTCGGCGCTGCGCTGGCGCAGGGCCAGGGCGCACCATTGACGGAACTGTTCTTCGCTGGGGGCGGGCGCTTCGGTGGCCAGCTGCAGGTCAAGCTCAAGCATCGCGGCGAACGTCCTTGGCCGGTGTGTCATCGCGGTGGTCGAAGCGCTCGTAGGCTTCGACAATGCGCTGCACCAGCGGGTGGCGGACCACGTCCTTGGGCATGAAGTGCGTGAAGCTGATACCCGGCACATCCTTGAGCACCTCGATCACCTGGGCCAGGCCGGACTTGGTGCCTTTGGGCAGGTCGACCTGGGTGACGTCACCGGTGATCACGGCGGTGGAGCCGAAACCGATCCGGGTGAGGAACATCTTCATCTGCTCGACGGTGGTGTTCTGGCTTTCGTCGAGGATGATGAAGCTGTTGTTCAAGGTGCGGCCGCGCATGTAGGCCAGCGGGGCGATCTCGATCACCTGGCGCTCGATCAGCTTGGCCACGTATTCAAAGCCGAGCATCTCGTACAGTGCGTCGTAGAGCGGGCGCAGGTACGGGTCGATCTTCTGGGCCAGGTCGCCGGGCAGGAAGCCGAGTTTTTCACCGGCCTCGACCGCTGGGCGCACCAGCAGGATACGGCGTACTTGCTCACGCTCGAGGGCGTCGACCGCACAGGCCACGGCCAGGTAGGTCTTGCCGGTACCGGCCGGGCCGATGCCGAAGTTGATGTCGTTGCCGAGGATTTCCTTGACGTAGCGCTGCTGATTCAAGCCGCGGGGGCGAATCATGCCTTTTTTGGTGCGCAGGGCCACGCTGGCTTCGGCCACCGGGTTGTTGGCCAGGTCTTCCACGGCAGATTCCTGCAGGTACAGGTGCACCGTTTCCGGCGACAGCTCGCTACCCTTGGTTTCACGGTAGAGACGGCGCAGCAGGTTTTCTGCAGACGTGGTGTGTTGGGGTTCACCAATGAGCTCGAACTGATTGCCGCGATTGCGGATCTCGATGCTCAGGCGTTGTTCGATCAGGCGCAGGTGCTCGTCGAACTGTCCGCACAGGTTGGCGAAACGGCGAGCCTCAAAGGGCTCGAGGAGAAAACGATGGGGTTCTGCTATGGGTGCGTTCAAGGTTGCTTTTAGCCGCCCTTTGGCTGTTTAAGTGAAAGAGAGGATAACGCCAGCACGCCGGGTGCGAAAGCACTTAAACGGAGCATATTGGCTGACGGCGATTCTGTAGGAGAGAGCTTGCTCGCGAAAAACGTCAACGGTAACGCGTGCAGCCTGAATATACGCGGTGCCCTCAGGTTTTTCGCGAGCAAGCTCGCTCCTACAGAAACTTGGTTTATTGCACCAGCGACCCGCGCAGCGAGTGCGGTTGCGCCGCATCGATGTGCACGTCGGCAAACTGACCGATCAATGTCGGATTATCGCAACGGAAGTTGACGATCCGGTTGTTCTCGGTGCGGCCCTGCAATTCGCCAGGGTCTTTTTTCGAGTAGTCGGTGACCAGGATGCGCTGGATGGAGCCGACCATTTGTCGGCTGATCTCGAAACCCTGCTGGTTAAGGCGATGTTGCAGCGCGTTCAAGCGCTCTTTTTTCAGCGCTTCCGGCGTTTCATCCAACAGGTCCGCCGCCGGGGTGCCGGGGCGCTGGCTGTAGACGAACGAGTAGGAGAAGTCGAAACCGACGTCTTCGATCAGCTTCATGGTCTGCTGGAAGTCTTTCTCGGTTTCGCCGGGGAAGCCGACGATAAAGTCCGAGCTGATGCAGATGCCTGGCACCGCCGCGCGCAATTTACGCAGTTTGGATTTGTATTCCAGGGCGGTGTGGTTGCGTTTCATCGCCGAGAGGATGCGGTCCGAGCCCGATTGCACCGGCAAATGCAGGTGCTTGACCAGTTCCGGCACGTCGGCATGGGCCTGGATCAGGCTATCGGAGAACTCCAGCGGGTGCGAGGTGGTGTAGCGAATGCGTTCGATGCCATCCACCGCAGCGACCACGCGGATCAACTCCGCCAGGTCAGCCAGGCGCCCGTCGTGGGTCAGGCCGCGATAGCCGTTGACGTTCTGGCCCAGCAGGGTCACTTCGCGCACGCCGTTTTCGGCCAGATGGATGATTTCTGCGAGCACGTCGTCAAACGGCCGGCTGACCTCTTCACCACGGGTGTAGGGCACCACACAGAAGGTGCAGTACTTGCTGCAGCCTTCCATCACCGACACGTAGGCGCTCGGCCCGTCGATACGCGGCTCGGGCAAGTGGTCGAATTTTTCGATTTCCGGGAACGAGACGTCGACCTGGGGCAGCTTGGTGACGCGTGCGGCGTCGATCATTTCCGGCAGGCGGTGCAGGGTCTGTGGGCCGAAGACCACGTCGACATACGGCGCACGGTCGCGGATCGCGGCGCCTTCCTGGCTGGCCACGCAACCGCCGACGGCGATCACCATGTCCGGGTTGGCCAGTTTCAATTCGCGCCAGCGGCCCAGCTGCGAGTACACACGGTCCTGGGCCCGCTCGCGGATCGAGCAGGTATTGAGCAGGATCACGTCGGCATCTTCGGCGCGGGCGGTGACTTCCAGGGCCTGGTGTTCACCCAGCAGGTCGACCATGCGCGAGCTGTCGTACTCGTTCATCTGGCAACCGTGGGTTTCGATATAAAGCTTCTTGGCCATGGGAATCGTCAACTGGTTGTAAAGAACCGCGCATTATAGGGGTCATGCCCATCGGTTCCTAGCACTGTGCATCGGGTGCCATGCTATAGTTCGCGCCCTCTTTTATATCCCCCATGTGTTCCTCACCCACCATGACCAAACGTGAAGCTCCAATCTATAAGGTGATTTTCCTCAACCAGGGCCAGGTGTTCGAAATGTACGCCAAGCAGATCTATCAAAGTGATCTGTGGGGTTTCCTGGAAGTGGAAGAGTTCGTCTTTGGCGAGCGCACACAGCTGGTCGTCGACCCGGGCGAGGAAAAGCTCAAGGCCCAGTTCGAAGGCGTGGTGCGCAGTTTTGTGCCGATGCATTCGATCGTGCGCATCGACGAAGTCGAGCGCCTGGGCACGCCGAAGATCAGCGAAGCCCGGGGCATGAGCAATGTCATGCCGTTTCCGATGCCGATGCCTGAGAAATAGGCTGGGTGTCAGGGCAGGGGTGAGAAGGGCGAGCGCCCATCGGCACTCTGCAGTTCCAGCAGGTAGTTGCGGAAAATCTGCCCCAGTACTTGGGTGGCCACTTCCAATTCATCGCGTTGCATGTGCTCGGCGACTTCGTCGGCGGTGTCCAGCGCGTCTTCGGCGCCGTTGACCGCGGCCATTTTCAGCACGATATAGGCCTGGACGTTATTGGCCGGCACGCCTTCGCCTTTGAAGAACATGGTGCCGAGCTGGAACTGCGCCTGCGCGTGGCCCTGCAGCGAGGCTTTCTCGAAGTAGCTCAAGGCTTTGTTGAGGTCACGGGCGGGGTTTTTGCTGTCGTGGTAGTACTCGCCCAACTCGTATTGCGCCTGCGCATCCCCACCGTCGGCCTGTTTCTGACACGCGCTCAGGGCTTCGGCCTGGCTGTCTGGCTGGGTATTGAGGGTGCAACGACCCATCGCTGGGATTAACAACGAGTTGCCGCCTGCCTGGGCATGTGCCAGCAGCGGCTGAAGGAGCAACAGGCAGCCCAGTACCAGGGTGCGGCCGGTGCGTTTCATGGGAATCGACTTACCTCTGACGGGGCGCGCGGACCCTCTCGGGATCCAATAAGCGCGCATTATGAAATAAGCAGGCCTCTGCTTACAAAGTCTTTACTCGTTTTTCTGCTGCTTGGGCAAGTTATCTGCCGGATTGCAGGTAAATTCTCGGAAAAATAAGGAAATCCCTGTAGGCAAAGTAGCAAATCTGACGCCGCCCACAGCGACGTCAGGTTTTTGCTCCGGCTTATTTCAGTGCGGCGAAGGCGCGTTCGGCGGCATCCAGTGTCAGTTTCAGCTCGGCATCGCCATGGGCGATCGAGGTGAAGCCGGCTTCGAAGGCACTCGGTGCCAGGTACACGCCGCCCTCCAGCATCAGGTGGAAGAAGCGCTTGAATAGGTCGGCATCGCTGCCCATCACATCATCAAAGGTGACGATGTCATCGGCACCACTGAAGTACAGGCCAAACATGCCGCCCGCTTGCGTGGTCACGAACGGGATACCGGCGGCGTCGGCGCGCTGTTGCAGGCCGTCCAGCAGGCGGGTGGTGTAGTCGGTCAGCTCGGCGTGGAAGCCCGGGCGGCTGATCAGGCGCAGGGTGGTCAGGCCGGCCGCCATGGCCAGCGGGTTACCCGAGAGTGTGCCGGCCTGGTACACGGGGCCCAGCGGCGCGATGTGCTGCATGATCTCGCGCTTGCCGCCGAAGCAGCCCACGGGCATGCCGCCACCGATGATCTTGCCGAACGTGCTCAGGTCCGGCGTGACGCCGTAGTGCGCCTGGGCACCGCCGAGGGCAACGCGGAAGCCGGTCATCACTTCGTCGAAAATCAGCACCACGCCGTGCTTGTCGCACTGTTCGCGCAGGCCTTGCAGAAAGCCCGGGGCGGGCGGCACGCAGTTCATGTTGCCGGCCACTGGCTCGACGATGATGCACGCTACGTCCTGGCCGACTTCGCTGAGCATCTGCTCGACGGCGCCGATGTCGTTGAACGGCAGGGTCAGGGTGTGTTTGGCGAACGCTGCCGGTACGCCGGCCGAGCTGGGTACGCCTTGGGTCAGCGCGCCGGAACCGGCTTTGACCAGCAGGCTATCGGAATGGCCGTGGTAGCAGCCTTCGAACTTGATGATGCTGTCGCGGCCGGTGAAACCACGGGCCAGGCGAATCGCACTCATGGTGGCTTCGGTGCCGGAGCTGACCATGCGCACCATCTCCATCGACGGCACGATGCTGCAGACCAGATCGGCCATCTCGGTTTCCATGGCGGTCGGTGCGCCGTAGGACAGGCCGTGTTCCAGTTGCCTGCGCACTGCGTCCAGCACGTCGGGGTGGCTGTGGCCGAGGATCATCGGGCCCCAGGAGCCGACGTAATCCACGTAGCGCTTGTCATCTTCGTCGGTGACGTAGGCGCCTTCGGCATGCTTGAAGAACAACGGCGTGCCGCCCACGCTTTTGAACGCACGCACGGGGGAGTTCACACCGCCGGGGATGTGTTTCTGGGCATCGGCAAACAGGGTTTCGGAACGAGACATGATCGGGCTCTCTAAACTGAAATTTTAAGAAGGTCGTTGAAGGCGCGGGCGCGGCGCGTGACTTCCTGGGTACTGTCGGCACCGAACAGGCCGTGGACCACGGCCAGCAGGTCGGCACCATGGGCCACCAGCGGTCCGGCGTTTTCCAGGGTGATGCCGCCGATCACGCAGATCGGCACATGCAGGCGCTTGCGGGCCTCGGCGAGCATTTCAACGGTGGCGGCCGGAGCGCCCGGCTTGGTGTTGGAATTGAAGAAGCGGCCGAAGGCGACATAGCTGGCGCCTTCTTTTGCCGCCTGTTCGGCCAGTTCGATCTGGCCGTGGCAGGTGGCGCCGATGATCGCCTTGGAACCGAGCAACGCACGGGCCGGCGTCAGTGGGCCATCGGTCTGGCCCAGGTGCACGCCGACGCCCAGGCGCGCGGCCAGGTCGAAGTCATCATTGATAGTAAGCTGGGTCTTGTAGCGCGAGCACAGCTCCCGCAGTTTTTCCGCTTCGCGCAGGCGCCGGGCTTCGTCGCTGCTTTTGTCGCGGTACTGCAGCAGGGTCACGCCACCGTCCAATGCCGCTTCGACATAGGCGAGGAACTTGCCGGCCAACAGTTGGCTGTCGGTAATGGCGTAAAGGCCACGTAGTTTCATCGGGCAGGCCTCTTGCTGTTAAGAGCAGATAGTTACGAGCAGAAATCCAGCGGCAGCCGGCGCGGTACGAACTGGCCCTGGCCGAGTTGTTCGGCGTCACGCAGGGTGCGCCAAGTGTAGTTAAGTGCCGACTGCACCGCACTCACCAGCCCTTCGCCTTGGGCGATCCGTCCGGCCAGGGCGCTGGCCAGGGTGCAGCCCGAACCGTGATAGCTGCCGGGCAGGCGCTGGCAGGTAAAGGTCTGGCGCGTGCCATCACGGCTGTAGAGGCGGTTGTGCACTTCGTGCTCATCGCCATGGCCGCCGGTGATCAACAGGTGCTTGATGAACGGCAACAGCTTCTCGGCGCATTCGTCGGCGGTGCCCTCGGGCAGTTCGGCGAGGATACGGGCTTCAGGCAGGTTCGGCGTGGCGATCAGCGACAGCGGCAGCAGCCGCTCGCGCATGGCATAGCCGACTTCGTCCTTGCCCAGGCTGCCGCCGCCGCCGGCGCGCAGCACCGGGTCGCACACGACCGGCAGGTGCGGGTGCGCCTGCAGCAGTTCGACCACGGTGTCGACCATTGCGGTGGAGCCGAGCATGCCCAGCTTGACCGCCGCCACGTCGGAGTCACCGAGTACGGCATTGGCCTGGGCCAGTACCCACTCACGGTCCAGTACACGGAAATCGCTGACATTGACGGTGTTCTGCACGGTCAGGGCAGTGACGGCCGGGGCCGCATGGCAGCCTTGGGCGAGCAGGGCTTCGATATCTGCCTGCAAGCCGGCGCCACCACTGGGATCATGGCCGGAGAGACAGAGGACAACGGGGCGAGAGCTGTAGATATTCATGGTGCGCGAGCTTACCACCAAACGCTTTTGGCGGGGCCTTCGGGCGATGGTTGAATGTTGTCGCGAAAACGCCGCTTTTTTTGGTGTTTTCTCGTCGATGAAACGCGCTGAAAGCCTTGTTCTAGAGCCTTTCAAAAAATCATTTCAATGGTGTCCAATGGCCTTTAGCGGCTATGCTAAAGTGGATTCAAACAACTTAACTGTACCGCCGGTGTACGTCTTCTCAAAAGGAATGGGGGCTTTTGACATAACCGGACAGGCCACGCTGGGGCTCTATGCGCTATTTGCTGATCTTATTGTTGTGCGGGCTGCCGATGCTCGCCAGCGCCATCGAGTTCAACCAGGACACCCGAAGCCTGCCGCTGGGCCGAGCCATGCAAGTGCTCGAAGACCCGACCGATGCCCTCACCATCGCCGAAGTAAGCTCCCCCGCCTACGCTGCTCAATTCAAGCACCATGACAACGCCACCCTCAACGCCGGCTATTCGCGCTCAGTGTTCTGGCTCAAGGTCGACCTGCATTACGTGGCCAAGGACCCCCGTGCCCCCCGTACCTGGTTTCTGGAGTTGGCTTACCCGCCGCTGAATCATCTGGACCTGTACCAGAACGATGGCACCGGTAACTATCGGCTGGCCAGCCGCACCGGCAGTGCGCTGCCTTTTTCCAGTCGTGAAGTCAGCCAGAGCAACTACCTGTTCAAGCTCAATTTCGTGCCCGACCAGCAGCAAACGCTCTACCTGCGCCTGCAAAGCGAGGGCTCGATCCAGGCGCCGTTGACGCTCTGGGCCGGCACCGCTTACCTGGAGCAACAACCGCTGCGCCTGTCTGTGCTGGGGGTGATCTATGGCGTCCTGCTGGGGATGCTGGTCTACAACCTGTTCATCTACCTGAGCGTGCGCGACACCAGCTACCTGTATTACATCCTCTATATCGCCTCGTTTGGCCTGTACCAACTGTCGGTCAATGGCGTGGCCGTGCAGTACTTCTGGCCGAACAACCCGTGGTGGGCGAATGCGGCGGTGCCGTTGCTGATCGGTTCGGCGGCGCTGTTCGGCAGCCTGTTCGCCCGCAGCTTCCTGCATACCGCGCAGCACAGCCGCTGGCTCAACCGGCTCTTGCTGGCACTGGCGGTATGCGGCGGCGTAGTGATGGCGCTGGCGCTGCTGACCAGCTACGCCCTGGCCTTGCGCCTGGCGACCGGCCTGGCGCTGGTATTCACCGTGACCATCTTCGTCGCCGCCATCAAGGCCTGGTACTGCGGCCAGCGGGTGGCGCGGTATTTCATCATCGCGTGGTCGGCGTTCCTGCTGGGCGGGGTGGTGAACACGCTGATGGTACTGGGCTACCTGCCCAATGTGTTCCTCACCATGTACGCCAGCCAGATCGGCTCGGCGATTGAAGTGGCGCTGCTATCCCTGGCCCTCGCCGACCGTATCAATGCCATGCGTGAGCAGCAGGCGCAGATCCTGTTCGATGCCAGCCAGAAGCTCGAAGTGCTCAACCAGCAACTGGCCCGCAGCAACCGTCTCAAGGATGAATTCCTCGCGACGCTGACCCACGAACTGCGCACGCCCATGAACGGTGTGATCGGCTCCCTTGAGCTGATGCAAACGGTGTCGCTGGACGACGACCTGGCGCAGTACCAGCAAACGGCCGCCGGTTCGGCACGGGACATGATGCGCATGGTCAACGGCATCCTCACCCTCACCGAATTGCAGGCCGGGCGCCTGAGTGCCCAGCCTCGGGTGTTCAGCCTGCGCGGCGTGCTCGACACCTTGCGCCAGCAATTTACCACCAGTGCCCAAGGCAAAGGCCTGGCATTTTCCATCGATGTGGCCGATGAGCTGCCGGACCGTGTGGTGGGTGACGCCGACAAACTGCTCCAGTGCCTGGATTGCCTGTTGGACAATGCGTTCAAGTTCACCCGCGAAGGCTCCGTGCGCCTGCGGGTGGTGGGTGTACCTCACAGTGATGGCGGCGTGCGCCTGAGCTTCATTGTGACCGACACCGGTATCGGCTTCGCCTTCCTTGACGAGGCGACCTTGTACCAGCGCTTTTTCCAACTCGATGGCTCCATGACCCGCGAATATGGCGGCCTGGGCATCGGCCTGGCCATCTGCCGGCAATTGATCGAGCTGTTGGGCGGGCGCCTTACCCATCATTCCGAGCCGCACAAGGGCAGCCGCTTCCAGCTGGACGTGAACGTCAGCCCGGTGCCGCCCGAGGCAAAACCGGCGCCCGGCCGGCAACGCGCGCCCCAGGATTGCGCGGTATTGCTGGTGGATGACAACAGCGTCGGCCAGTTGGTGGTGCGCGGCATGTTGCTCAAGCTGGGTTACCGGGTGAAAACCGTGGACAGCGGCCCGGCGGCGTTGGCGGCCTTGCAGGGGCAAAGCTTTGACGCGGTCTTGCTGGATGTGCCCGAAGGCGGCTTCTCGTTGTGTTGTCAGATTCGTGCACTGCCGGGCTGCGGTGAATTGCCCGTGATCGCCTTGAGTACGTCGCTGAATACGTCCGAGCGCGAGCGCGGTCATGGCATCGGCATCACCGACCGCCTGGCCAAGCCGGTGCGCTTCGAGGCGCTGCAGGCGGTACTGGAGCGCCACTTGTTGAGCGCGCTCGAGGGCGAAAGCGCCGGGCATTCGGCGGGTATGCCACTTTTTTAACCCGGATGACGGTGCTTAACTGAAAAAACCGGCCTCAATCGATCTGCGCCTTTCTTTCTGGGTAGGTGTGCATTCGACAGGGCCTTTTTCCAGGAGGCCCGTCATGAACCTGCATCAGTTCGCCGAAACCCACGACGTCACCAACCAGCCGCCCTCCCTGGACGGCACCAACCTGTACCGCATCGACGTGCCCCTGCAAGACTGGTCGCGGCGCTTTGGCGCCGGCTGGGCGCAGGCGCGCATCGATGCCTACGGGGCGTTGGCCGGCGGGCCGCTGATGGCGGCCGGGTTCCTGGCCAACCAGAACAAACCGGTGTTCAGCAGCCATGACCGGTATGGGCATCGCATCGACCTGGTGGAGTTTCACCCGGCCTACCACGAGCTGATGCGCTCCGCGGTCGAGCATGGCCTGCCGTCGTTGCCGTGGGCCCATCCACAGTCCGGTGCCCATGTGGCGCGTGCGGCCATGACCTACCTGCACAGCCAGGCTGAGGCCGGCACCGGCTGCCCGCTGACCATGACCTTCGCTTGCGTCCCGGCCCTGCGCTTGCAACCGGACCTGGCGCAGACCTGGCTGCCGAAAATCCTCAGCACCCACTATGACCCGCGCAATGTCGGCATTGCCCACAAGGCCGGTGCAACCATCGGCATGGCGATGACCGAGAAGCAGGGCGGCACCGACGTGCGCGCCAACACCACCCGCGCCTATCCGGTGGGCGCCGGCGGGCCCGGGCAAGCCTATGAACTGGTCGGTCACAAGTGGTTCTGCTCCGCGCCGATGTGCGATGCCTTCCTGACCCTGGCCCAGACCGACAAAGGCCTGACCTGTTTCCTGCTGCCCCGGCACCGCCCGGATGACACCCGCAACGAGTTCTATATCCAGCGCCTGAAAAACAAATTGGGCAACTGCTCCAATGCGTCCAGTGAAGTGGAGTTTCGTGGGGCCCTGGCCTGGATGATCGGTGAAGAGGGGCGTGGCGTGCCGACCATCATCGAGATGGTCGCCATGACCCGCTTCGATTGCATGGTCGGTTCCAGTGCGTTGATGCGCCAGGCGCTGACCCAGGCCAGCCATCACTGTGCTCATCGCCGGGTCGGTGGCCGTGTGCTCAGCGAGCAACCGCTGATGCAAAACGTGCTGGCCGACCTCGCTCTGGAAAGCGAAGCCTCGCTCGCCTTGAGCATGCGCATGGGCTGCGCCCTGGACAATCTGGGCGATGAGCGGGAAGCCAAGTTCGCTCGGCTGGTGACGGCGGTGGGCAAGTATTGGATCTGCAAGCGCGCCCCGGCAATGATCAACGAAGCCGCCGAATGCATGGGCGGCGCGGGCTACGTGGAGGACAGCATCCTGCCGCGCTTGTACCGTGAGGCACCGGTGAATTCGACATGGGAAGGTTCCGGCAATGTGCAATGCCTGGACGTGCTGCGCGCACTCTCCAAGGAGCCCGGTGTGCTGGAAGCGCTGTTTGTCGAACTCGGTGACGGGCATGGAGATAAGCAGCTGGCACGGCATATCGAACACCTGAAGTCGGCGTTCATGGACACCCAGGACATCCAGTATCGCGCGCGGCAGTTGACCGAGGATATTGCCGTTGCGCTACAGGCCAAGTTGCTGCTGGAGGCCGGTCATGCGGCGGTCAGCGATGGTTTTATCGCCAGCCGTTTGGGCCAGTCGTCTGGCCGCGTCTACGGCACCTTGCCGCGTGGCGTCGATGTCGGGGCCATCGTCGCGCGCTCAAGCCCCAATGTATCTGAATAAACACGGTCCAAATGTGGGAGGGGGCTTGCAGCCATCTTGAGAGGACACTCCAATTCAAGGTTTGCGTCTGACAGGGATACAGGCAAGATAAAGGCCTGCAAGTCAGAACACAGGATGCTTACCGTGACCGAAGCTTTTGTTGTCGTTCAAACCGCCGAAGAGGCCGTGGATCGGCTGGCGGCCCTGCATGAGCGGGCTACCGGCGCGCTCAATCAAGCCCTCAAGCAATACCTCAAGGACCGCGTCGAACCCGACGCCGAACAACGCGCGCTGTTTCGCTATCCGGAACTGCGCCTGACTTACCACTGCCACGGCGAAGTCCCACAGACTACCCGGGCGTATGCCAAGGTCCAGTTACCTGGGACCTACAGCGTAACCGTCACGCATCCGGCGGCGTTCCGTAAGTATTTGCTGGAACAACTGGTGCCGCTGATGCACGACTTCACCGTGACGGTGGAAGTGGGCGTCAGCCAGCAAAACATTCCATACCCTTACGTAGTGGAGCAGGGCGACGAACTGGCCGGCTCCGGTGTGACCGCCGCGACCTTGGCGCGCGTGTTCCCCAGCACCGACCTGTCGGCCGCCACTGACGGCATCGCCGATGGCCTGTATGACTGGGAAAACACCGACCCGCTGCCCCTGGCGCTGTTCGATGCGGCGCGCGTGGACTTTTCCCTGCGTCGGCTGGTGCATTACACCGGCAGCGACTGGCGCCATGTGCAGCCGTGGATCCTGCTGACCAACTACCACCGCTATGTCGACCAGTTCATCCTGCATGGCCTGGAACAATTGCGCAGCGACCCGCGTTTTATCCGCATGGTGCTGCCGGGCAACGTCATCATCGACAAGAGCATGGACCACGGCGAAGCCTCGGCGATTGCCGCCGGCGTAGTGTGGCACCGCTACCAGATGCCGGCCTATCACCTGCAGGCCAGCGATGGCCACGGCGTGACCCTGGTGAACATCGGTGTCGGCCCGTCCAACGCCAAGAACATCACCGACCACCTGGCGGTGCTGCGTCCGCATTGCTGGCTGATGATTGGCCACTGTGGCGGCCTGCGCCAATCCCAGACCATCGGCGACTACGTACTGGCCCACGCTTATATGCGCCGCGATGGGATTCTCGACCGGGTGGTACCGCCGAACATCCCGATCCCGGCCCTGGCCGAAGTGCAGATGGCCTTGCAGCAGGCGGCGGCGAATGTCACCGGTGAGAAAGGCGAAGAGCTGAAAAAACGCCTGCGGACCGGCACCGTGCTGACCTATGACGACCGCAACTGGGAACTGCGCTGGGCCCAGGAACGGCCGTTGATCAACCTGTCCCGCGCCGTGGCGGTGGACATGGAAAGCGGCACCATCGCTGCCCAGGGCTACCGCTTGCGCGTACCGTACGGCACGTTGTTGTGTGTGTCGGACAAGCCGCTGCACAGCGAGATCAAGCTGCCAGGTTCGGCCAACGCGTTCTACGAACGTGCGGTCAGCCAGCACTTGAAGATCGGCATCGAGGCGGTGGACCTGTTGCGTACCGAACTCAACTCGCTGCACTCGCGCAAACTGCGCAGCTTCGACGAGCCGCCGTTCCGCTAAGCGGTTGGGATGGTCATTTAGCGGTCAGGCCACTAGCATTGTCGGTCCTGACCGTTAGATGTTCCTTTGCCATGTCCCGTCCCACCCGTCCCGATTCGCGCCGCCCTGGCGTGAAACCTCCGTATTCTGCCGCGCGCCGTGTTGCCAAGGCGCCACCGGCCGAGCCGAAGTTGGTGCTGTTCAATAAACCCTTCGATGTGCTGACCCAGTTCAGCGACGAAGGCGGGCGCGCGACGCTCAAGGACTTTATCGACATCCCCGGCATCTACCCGGCAGGCCGCCTGGACCGTGACAGCGAAGGTCTGTTGTTGCTGACCAACGACGGCCAGTTGCAGGCGCGTATTGCCGACCCCAAGCACAAGCTGGCGAAAACCTACTGGGTGCAGGTGGAAGGCGAACCCACCGAAGCATTGCTGCAACGCCTGCGCGACGGGGTGGAACTCAACGACGGCAAAACCTTGCCCGCCGAGGCCCGGCGTCTGGATGAACCGGCGTTATGGCCGCGCAACCCGCCGGTGCGCTTTCGCAAAAACCTACCGACGTACTGGCTTGAGCTGGTGATTCGAGAGGGGCGTAATCGCCAGGTTCGGCGCATGACCGCCGCCGTGGGCCTGCCGACCTTGCGCCTGGTGCGGGTGCGTATTGGCGATTGGACAATCGACGGCCTGGACCAAGGCCAATGGAAGGAAGTACCTGCGCGTTTATAAAGCGCCAGACTCGATGAGGCCGATCACCACGCTCTTGATGATGAACGCGGCCACGCCCAGGCCCAATACGAAAAACAGGATGAACGAACCAAAGCGCCCGGCCTTGGATTTCTTCGCCAGGTCCCAGACGATAAAGCCCATGAAAATGATCAGGATAGTGACCAGGCCGGTCATCATCCATTCTTCGAACAGGGCGGGGTCGATGTTGTTCATGGGCTCTTCCAACGGGGCAGGCGGCAAGTATACGGCAGCGTCACAGGCGCAACATTGACCTGCGTCGGTGCGTCGCACGCAGACTTCACTGTTGAAACACAGGCCAAATGTGGGAGGGGGCTTGCCCCCGATAGCGGTGTGTCAGGCTGTGTATCTGGTGACTGATACTCCATCGGGGGCAAGCCCCCTCCCACATTTGATCTTCATTGTTCATGGGATCAGGTGCGCAGGTGGGTCAGCGGCAGCTCGGTGCTGTTGAGCACCTGGTTCAGCACAAAGCTCGAGCGCACGCTGGTCACGCCTTCGATCCGAGTGAGGTGGCCCAGCAGCAGTTTCTGATAGTGGTCCATGTCCGGCACCACCACTTTCAACTGATAGTCAGCATCCATCCCCGTCACCAAACTGCATTCCAGCACCTGGGGCAGGGTGCGGATGGCTGCTTCGAAGTTCTCGAAACGCTCGGGGGTGTGGCGGTCCATGCCGATCAGCACATAGGCCGTGAGGCTCAGGCCGAGCATCTTGCGGTCGAGCAGGGCGACCTGGCGCGCGATGTAGCCGTCGTCCTCCAACTGCTTGACCCGGCGTGAGCAGGGCGAAGGCGACAGGCCGATACGCTCGGCCAACTCCTGGTTGGAGATCCTCGCGTCGCGCTGCAATTCCGCCAAAATACTCAGGTCGTATCGGTCAAGCTTGCTCATCGGGTTGGCCTTTGTTGTAACTATTGCGGTGAATTATCCATGAAGGGTTAAAAATTGCGCAAGCACTGTTTATTGACGCAATCTTCGCAATCATCTGTCCGGCGCTGGCCTGTATCTTTATCAACAGAATCACCGCCTGGACAACAGTCCACAGCAGCTCGCCCAATCAGGCGTGCTGCGGCCGCCACCCCAGCAGGGTCGAGCCGGCCTCCAGGCTGCACACTGTCCACAAGACGGCGTGAGGTGAGCCAACGTCAAAAGCGTTGAGCATGGACGAAGTTCTCAAGGGGTGGCCGACGGGTCACCCCTTTTCTTTTGCCTTAAGAAAATTGTTCTTGTGACTGATAACCTGTCTCAGAACCGGGTGAGGCTTTTCCAGTCTTATCTATGAGGCCGGACCTTCCAGGCCCTTATCCGCAGTGAGGAATAGCATGAAGCGCATCTGGCGTATGGCAGGTGTAGGTTTGCTGATAGTCACCGTCGGCACGCAAGTGATGGCCGACGAGCCGCGCCCTGAGGGGGGCGGCCAGCATGAAAGAGGGCCGGAGGGTAACGAACAGCCGCGCCCGCAGAATAACCAGCCGCGTCCACAGAACAATCAACCCCGGCCGGAAAACAATCAGCCCCGTCCACAGAACCCGCATTTTGATCGTGCCGAGCAACCGCCCCACGGCGGGCAATGGCAAGGTCGCCCGCCAGGTGCCGAACAGCCTCGGCCAGCCCCGCAGCCTGCGAATAACCTGCCGATCCAGAGTCGCCCCGATACCGTGCGCCAGACCCAGGAGCCGCGTCAGGGTTACTACCGTGACATTCCTCGACGCAACGACGACAACCGCAATTGGGAGGCCGGCGGCCCAGGTTCGCGGCCGGGCTACAACGGGCATCCCAACGATAACCGCTGGCCAGGTCGCCCCGATGGCCATGGCAACGGCTGGGGCCCTGGCCCGCAATATCGTCCCGGTTATACCGTCGACCGCTTCCCCGACCGCAATTACCGCGTGCCGTACCGTGGCCAGGATTACTTCTTCTCCGGCGGCTACTGGTACCGCCCCCAAGGCCCGCGCTATGTGGTCGTGGCGCCGCCGTATGGCATCCGCGTGCATTACTTGCCCGACTACGCGCGTGAAGTGTGGGTGGGTGGTTCGCTGCTGTTCCTGGCCGCCGGCGCCTATTACGCCTACGAACAAAGCACCCAGCAATACGTAGTGGTACAACCGCCGACGCAAGTGCTGGCACCGCAGCCAGCACCCCAAGGCAATGGTTATGATGTGGTGGCCTATCCCGCCAACGGGCAGTCACCGGCGCAAGTGCAGCAGGACGGCTACGACTGTTATCGCTGGGCAGTGCAACAAAGCGGCTTCGACCCGCAGGCCGTCACCTACGCGCCTGACCCGGCGGTGGTGCAAACCTACCGCCAGGCCCAGGGCAACTGCCTGAGCAGTCGCGGGTATCAGGTGCAATAGGGGCAGCTGCAAGCTTCAAGCTTCAAGCTTCAAGCTTGCGGCTTATAGCTTGCAGCTTGTACCTGATCCGCAGGATCCGCATGCACCAGCACTTCGGCGCGCGGGTAGGCTGCGTGAATGGCATCGGCGGCCTGGTCGCTGATGCCGTGGGCCACTGACAGCGTCAGCTCCCCCGGTAGTTCCAGGTGCAACTGCACGAACCAGTGGTTGCCGGAGATGCGCGTGCGCAGGTCATGGGCACCCAACACCCCCGGTACGCTTCGCGCCAGTTCCAGCATGTGCTGGCTGACGTCCGGCGGCAGTTCCTCGTCCATCAACACCGCAAAGCTTTCCCTGGCGATCTGGATTGCGCTCCACAAAATGTAGGCGGCGATGCCCAGGCCGAACCAGGCGTCGACTTGATGAAAGCCTATGCCCGCCAGCACCAGCGCCACCAGGATGCTGCCGTTGAGCAGCAGGTCCGAGCGGTAGTGCAACGAGTCCGCTCGCACGGCATTGGAGCCGGTTTCGCGCACAACCCGGTGTTGCAGCATCAGCAGCGCCACGGTCAGTACCAGGGAAAACACGATCACCCCAATGCTCAGCCACGGCGCGCCAACCGGTTCCGGATGCTGCAGGCGCTCGTAGGCCTGCAAGGCGATCAACACCGCACTGCCACCAATGAACAACGCCTGGGCCATGCCCGCCAGCGACTCCGCCTTGCCATGGCCGTAACGGTGATCGTCATCGGCCGGGCGCAGGGCGTAATGCACGGCCAGCAGGTTCAGCAGAGAGGTCACGCCATCGAGCAGTGAGTCGGTCAACCCGGCGAGCATGCTCACCGAGCCGCTGAGCCACCAGGCAATCGCCTTGGTGACGATCAACGCACAGGCCACGCCCACCGAGGCGCGGGTGGCCAGGCGTAATAGCCGGGCGTGTTCGGGACTGCTGGTCATAAACGATCCTTAGGCGGCGGGTTGCAGGCCCAGGAGCGCAAGTTGTTGCACGCTGCCCTTGAACTGGATCATGCGTGGATCGTCCAGCGGCAGGGTGCGACCGGTTTCCTTCTGGATGATGCTTTGCAGCTTGGCGTTGTCGACCTTTCCGTCGGCGCCGATGGCTTCGTGGAGTTTTTCCGGGTCAACCTGGGCAGTCTTGCCGGGTTCGAAATAGATCGCGCCCGTGGCGAAGTCGACGCCGAATGCGATCAGGCCAGGGATCACGTAGAACAACAGGCCCACGGCATCGAGCACGGCAATGGTCGGGTCGATCTTGCCATCGATCTGGCCACGGCGGTCGGGGTAGAAAATCGACCCGCAGGCGGTGAGTTGGCTCAGCAGGGTGACGGCGAGGACACCGCCGATGACACGGGAAGCGATACGCATGGAAAATCTCCTGTAAGAGCGAGCTTGCTCGCAAAAGAGGCTAAAAATAACGCTTGGGCTTGAATGTGCGTGGTGCTCTTGGACTTATGCCGTCGGCATCAACATCTGATACTTGGAACGCCGTAAACAATCTGAAACGTCACAAATAATTATATGCAGTAGCAATCTACTGCTTGCTTGTTATGCAGGCCGTGACATATATTGCCGCAACATTACAGAAGAGCTCTACAGCGTTGACCTTATGAAGCTTACCAAAATTCGCACGGCAGTGGTTTTTAGAAGCAACCCACCTCAGGAAAATCCAGACGGCAATGTGCGTGCGGTAGCGATCAGAGACCTGGTATCAAGCAAGCCACTGCATTGGCATGAACTCCCTCGCGTGTGGCTGGATGAAAAATATCTGTCCCATTGCCTGCGTCCAGGCGACGTTGTCCTGCCCTCACGCGGAGACTATTACAAAGCCTGGTTTTTTGAGGGCGCTGAAGAGCCTGTGTTTCCAATGGGGCAGTTGAACGTAATTACCCCCGAAGCCAACTTGAATGGTCGTTTCCTTGCCTGGTATCTCAATCAGCCCGCAACGCAGGTAAAGATAAGTGTGATGTTGACGGGTACCGGCATTAAGGCACTCACCAAATCGGCCCTGCTTTCCTTGGAAATCGAAGTTCCGGCGATGGACAGGCAAAAGCAAATTGCTGAAATGGACGAGACCACGGAAAAGATGGCCGCTATCAGGCACCGTTTGAGCGAGCTTGATCGATTGGAAACGACATTTCTCACTAACCTCATTTTGCGAGAGGGGGTTCGCCATGCTTGATCAAGACAGGAAAGGTGAAATTGACGAGGCTGTTTTGCGAAGTGCCGATGTCTTTCGCGGGTACGGTGATCCGATTGAAAGCGTCAGCTTCACCATGGCGCTGCTCTTGCTCAAGTACTTGTCCGATGTGCTTCTTGACGAGCCTCGCAAAGAACATAAAGCGATGGAGGACGCGCGCTTTATTGTGCCTGAGAAAGCGGACTTCTATCGATTACTGAGCAATGCTCGCGAGCCGGGAAATGGCAATCGTCTGAACCAGGCTCTTGCTGCATTGCAGAGTGCTAATTACGAATTGAAAGATGCCTTTCTGGGCATAGATTTCGACTCCATCGTACTGGGTAATGAGACGCCAAAAGACCGTGCCCTGGGTAGCCTGCTTCACGCATTAAATTGTGACGCGCTGGATTTTCGCCCTGTTCGAGATGGCGCGAAAGAGGCTGCAGCTTGGGCGTGTGACGCGGTTTTGACGCATGCCTCAAGCAACAGTGGTAAGCGAGGTGGTGAGTTTTTCACGACGCCGCAGATTTCCAGGTTGATGGCTCGTTTGATGCGGCCCGTAGGGGGTGAACGCATAAGTGATCCGTTTTGTGGCGTGGCTTCCACACTGATTGCCTGCAACGAATATGCTCTGAAATCGCCTTGCACGTGGGGGTGTTCACTCTATGGGCAAGAAGCTAACGGCAGTACTTTATCGTTGGCGCGGATGAGTATGATCCTTCACGGTGAAACCCATTTTCGGCTGGAGTGGGGAGATACGCTACGCAATCCAAAGTTGGTGGAGGCGAACGGCGATCTGATTAAGTTTCAGGTGGTGGTCTCTCATCCTCCCTTTTCCGTTCGGGACTGGGGCCATGAAGATGCTGAGAGAGATGGATATCGGCGTTTTTGGCGAGGTGTTCCTCCGCGCACTTCGGGTGACTACGCGTACATAAGCCACATGGTTGAAACGCTCGCATCTGAAGTTGGACGCATGGCTGTGCTCGTGCCTCTGGGGGTGCTTTTCAGAGGCGCCGCAGAGCTGCAAATCAGAAAGCAATTTATCGAAGAGAATTTGGTTGATGCAGTGATTGGTCTGCCGGCCAAAATGCTGTCGTACACATCAATCCCGTTGGCAATTCTGATTCTGCGTAAGAACAAGTCGGGTGATGATGTGCTCTTTATAGATGCCAGTCGTGATTTCCAGCCAGGAAAGATTTGGAACTCGCTGCGCGATGCTGATCTGGATCGAATTGAGCAGACTTACGATAACCGCCAAAGTGTAGAGCGTTATGCAACGCTGGTTTCACGCACGGAAATTGAAGCGAATGAGTACAACCTCAATGTGGCCCGCTATGTCGAGATAGCCGAGGATGAAGAGCAAATTGATTTAGCGATCTTGCGGGCGGAGCGTGCTCAACTCAAAACAGAACTTGAAACACTTGAGGCGAGGTTGACACAGCTTCGTGAGTGGGTCGGTCATGTCTGATCATTAACGGATCGGTGAAAATCATCAGAAACAAAAAAGCCCACCGAAGGGTGGGCCTTTTTTTGAATCACTTTCGTACGTCCGTGGGGGGAGGCTTTCGCCAACAAGTCCCTCGGCTAGTGAGTCGACTATAGGGAAGTACTGGGATGTCGTCAATGTCATTGTCATCGACAGCTACGTGCGCCGTCCAGCCAGAGATGGCTGCGGCGGCGCAGATTGCGGGCTTGGAGCCTATTCTCTTTATGGGAGCTGTACCCGAGATGCGCCACCTTCAAGCCTTGCGAGCGTCTCTTTCAGAGGCAAGAATTGCGACGTATGAGTCGGCCACTGTGGGTGCGGGTTTGCCAATAGAGCGTGCAGTAGAGCTTTATGCATGGAATGCGCAAGTATCCGGTGTCTTTCTGATCCCCTTACATATCTGCGAAGTGGTTGTACGAAATGCTGTCTCCGAGGCGCTGATTCTTAGATACGGGTCTGAATGGCCGTGGAGTGTTGGCCTGTTGCGCAGCCTTCCTACTGGCGCAGGGGCGAGATACGACGCGAAGATGGACCTGGGTCGAACCCGTGAAAAGCACCGAACAACGGGTGGCGTTGTTACAGAGCTCAAAAATGTATTTTGGGAAAAACAATTCACCAAGCGAAATGATCAGCGGCTATGGGAGCCCTATCTTTTCCAATTGTTTCCCAACCTTGATCCCAGTGGATCAGTGAAACTCCATCGACAGCGAATTGCTTGCGACTTGGAGACGATACGCCACCTGCGAAATCGAATTGCCCATCACGAGCCTATTTTCAATCGCAATCTCCACAGCGATTTACAGAAAATTTGTGAGCTGGTCGAGTTCCGTTGTTCTGATACGGCATCCATGATGCTCCAGGCTCAGCGTGTAATGGAGGTTCTAAAAGCGCGACCGTTTTGAGTCGTGCATTAGAAAGGGCATTGTTATCATTCCCGACCTATTCGGGAGCCAGTATGAATTCGTTGCCCATTGATGATGTTTTACCCGCCCTGCGTGACGCCTTGGCGAATCGCCATGAAGCCGTGCTGGAAGCGCCGCCCGGCGCCGGTAAAACCACCCGCGTGCCCTTGGCCTTGTTGAATGAGCCTTGGCTGGCGGGGCAGACCATCCTGATGCTCGAACCCCGGCGCCTGGCCGCCCGTGCCGCCGCGGAACGCCTGGCCAGCGAACTGGGGGAGAAAGTCGGTGAAACCGTCGGCTATCGCATCCGTCTCGACAGCAAGGTCGGGCCCAACACGCGCATCGAAGTGGTCACCGAAGGCATCCTCACCCGTCGTTTGCAGGACGATCCGGCACTGGACGGTGTCGGTCTGCTGATCTTCGACGAATTCCACGAGCGCAGCCTCGACGCCGACCTGGCACTGGCCTTGAGCCTGAACGGCCGCGACCTGTTTCGCGACGAGCAACCGCTGAAAATCCTGCTGATGTCCGCCACCCTTGAAGGCGAGCGCCTGGCCAGCCTGCTGGACGATGCGCCGATCCTGCGCAGCGAGGGGCGCATGTTCCCGGTGCAGATGCGTTGGGGGCGGCCGTACCAGGCCGGTGAATTTATCGAGCCGCGCGTGGTGCAAACCATCCTCGAAGCCCTGCACGATGAAACCGGCAGCGTGCTGGTGTTCCTGCCGGGCCAGGCGGAAATTCGCCGGGTCAACCAGAAACTGGCCGACGCCCTGGGGAATAGCCCTGACGTGTTGCTCTGCCCGCTGCATGGCGAGCTGGACCTCAACGCCCAGCGCGCGGCCATCGATCCGGCACCGGCCGGTAAACGCAAAGTGGTGCTCGCCACCAACATCGCCGAGACCAGCCTGACCATCAACGGCGTGCGTGTGGTGATCGATGCCGGGTTGGCGCGGGTGCCGCGTTTCGACCCCGGCAGCGGCATGACCCGCCTCGACACCCAGCGCATCTCCCGCGCCAGCGCCACCCAGCGCGCGGGCCGGGCCGGGCGGTTGGAGCCGGGGGTGTGTTATCGGTTGTGGTCCGAAGACCAGCATGAAGGGCTGGCCGCGTATGGCAGTGCGGAAATCCTCGCCGCCGACCTCGCTGGCCTGGCCTTGCAGCTGGCGCGCTGGGGCGTCACGCCCCCACAGCTCGTGTGGCTCGATGTGCCACCCACCGCCGCCTATGCCCAGGCCCAGGATTTGCTGGTACGCCTCGGGGCCTTGAATGACGAAAAACTCACGGCACATGGCCAGAAGATGGCCGAGCTGCCGGCCCATCCACGCATCGCCCATTTGTTGCTGCGCGGGCAGGACCTGGGGCTGGCGGCCACGGCCTGTGATGTCGCGGCACTGTTGGGCGAGCGCGATATTTTGCGTGGTGGCGGCGCGGATTTGCACAGCCGCCTGGCGCTGATGTCCGGTGAAGAGCGTGCGCGCGGTACTCAAGGCGGCGTGCAACGCGCCAAGCAACTGGCGCGGCAATACCGTGGCCATTTGAGAGGCCAGGCGACCCGGCCGGTGGCCGACCCCGACCACCCGCGCTGGCTCGGCGCCTTGCTGGCGCTGGCCTACCCGGACCGTGTCGCCCAGCAACGTCGCCCCGGCGGTGCCGAATATCGCCTGGCCAATGGCCGCGCGGCATTATTCGCCGAGGCCGACAGCCTGATGAAACAACCTTGGCTGGTGATCGCCGACCTCGGCAGCCGCCAGGGCCAGCGTGAAGAGCGTATTTATCTGGCGGCGGACTTCGATCCGGCGCTGTTCGACACGGTGCTCGCGGAACAAGTGCGCAACGTCGATCAACTGGACTGGGACGAGCGCGAAGGCGTGCTGCGCGCCGAACGCCAGCGCAAAGTCGGTGAACTGGTGCTCAGCCGCGAACCGCTCACCGGCCTCGACGAAGCCGCGCGCAGCCAGGCGCTGGTCAACCTGGTGCGGCGCAAAGGCCTGGAGCTGCTGCCCTGGACCCCGGAACTGCGCCAATGGCAATCCCGCGTCCTGCTGTTGCGCCAGTTGGACGCCGGCAAAACCAGCGAATGGCCCGACGTCAGCGACAGCGCCCTGCTCGCCGGCCTGGAGCACTGGCTGATGCCCTACCTGGGCAAAGTCTCGCGCCTGAGTCACTTCGCCAACCTGGATATCTCCAGCTACCTGCACAACCTGCTGCCCTGGCCGCTGCCCCAGCGCCTGGACGAACTGGCACCGCAGCATGTGAAGGTGCCATCGGGTTCATCGGTGCGGTTGGACTACAGCGAACAGCCGCCGATCCTGGCGGTGCGCTTGCAGGAACTGTTCGGCCTGGCCGACACCCCGCGCATTGCCGGCGGGCGCCAAGTGGTGAAGTTGCACCTGCTGTCCCCGGCGCGGCGGCCGGTGCAGGTGACCCAGGATCTGGCGAACTTCTGGCGCAGTACCTACGCCGAAGTGAAGAAGGATCTGAAGGGCAGGTATCCCAAGCATTACTGGCCGGATGATCCGCTGATAGCCGAGCCGACCGCGCGGATCAAACCCCGAAAGTAAGCGTGGCAGAGATTCAAATGTGGGAGGGGGCAAGTCGAATCGTTGCACCGGCCCTCCCACATTAATCTTGTTGTGTGGGTTATTGCGCGGCGGGCAACAGGAACCGCGCAATCACCGGCAGATGGTTGGAAATACGCAACGTATCCTCCTGCCGCACCTTGGCCTCCACCCGCTTGATCCGCGGGCTGTAGAACAGGTAATCGACGGTGCGATCCGGGCCATCGATGCTCGGGTCATTGGGAAAGTACGTCAGCCATTTCTCACGATCAATCCCACTGGATTGGCTGTTGCTCGGGATCATCGGGTACTTGTCCCACAGTAAATGCAGCTCGCTGTCCGGCGAATACTGCCCGCGCTTACCCGCCTCCAATCGCAGGAACTGCCCCAGGGGCAGCAGGTTGAAATCGCCGCCGATCAGCCAGGGCGTGCCACGGCCTTCGAATTTATCCAACAGCTTGACCGTGCTGATGACCTGTTCCTGCACCGCATTGCGCCCCGGCGCGTCGCCATCCAGGCGTGTGTTGAGCACCGCCAGTTGGCCGCCATCGCTCAGCGGCAGGTAGGTCAGCAGCAAGGCCGGCTTGGGTTGGAACTGGCGGCTGATGATATTGGCCTCGGGCGCCGGCAATTGCAGGCGTTCGGCGTGTTCGATCTGGTAGCGGCTCAGGGTGGCCAGCTTGCGGCCGACGCTGCCGAAGATATGCCGGTCGGGCACGAAGTCGGCTTTCCAGTCGAAGGCCTGGGCACTGCACGGGTAGAGGTCGACCAGGCGCTCCTGCAAAAGCGCCAGTTGGTCCTGATAGTGGGAAGGCTTGGCGTTTTCGTCGAGTTCCTGCAACAGCAGGATGTCGGGTTGTTCATCGCGAACCACCCGCGCCACTTCGTCGAGGCTGGCGGCCATGTCCTCTACGGTGGGGCGGTCGTCCGGGCCGCTGCCGTCGGCAGTGTCGTACCAGAACACGTAGTTCTTGCCGGCCAGGTATTGCACGTTCCAGGTCATGACCTTGAGCGCCTGCCCGGGCAACAGGGTTGGCGCACGGGGCGCGACGCAACTGACGGGCAGGGTCTCCTTGGCGGCGGGGCGCCAGGTCAGGCTGTAGATCAGGGCCGTCAGCAGGCCTGCGACGATCAGCAGGCCCAGCAGGGTGATGCGCAATAAACGGGTCATCGGCTCGGCTTATGGCGTTTCAGGAGTGGCGTGGAGCATATCACCGCGCGTCGGCATCGCCACCGATCAGCATGAATAAACGGAACAGCACCACGCTGGTGAACAGTTGCAGGAAGCTGTGGGCGCTGTCCATCAACAGCCCCAGCAACGGCGCGGGGTTGGGATAGGCCGCGACGCTGGCGCCCTTGAGCAGCCACAGGGGCGTCATGACACACAGCAGGCACACCAGGATTCGCCAGAAATGCCCACGGGTCAGGCGCAGACTTTCCTTCATCGCCTCCAGCGCCGGCATGCCGCGCAATACCAGCAGGTACTCGGCGAACGCCAACACCACCATCAGCCACAGGCCCGGCAGGAAATACAGCGACAGGCCTAGCAGAATCAGGAGGGTACTCATGGCGGTCAGCAGGGCGAAGCGCGGCCACAGGGTCAGGGCCATGGCCCAGATGTCCTTGGTGCGCGGCGACTCGCCACGGGTGCGGGCGTCGAGAAACAGGATCAAGGCACCGGTGTACAGCGGGTACACCAGCAAGCCCACCACCACGCTGTAGCCGGGGAACGCATCCGCGCCGAGCGTGTGGTCGAGCAGCTGTTGCAACAGGGCTTCGAGGATCACCAATGGCAGGCACAGTTGGACGATTGCGCCCAGGTTACCTCGGGTAAAACGGAAGGAGTCACGCAATACGTCTAACGGATTCATCGGGTTCATCGCAGGCCTGAAAGCAAGGGCAACACTTTAACCGATCATGGCCAGCGGTAAGCAAATGTAAACCTTGAGTAAAGACCATTGAAACAACTCGTAACACCCCCATAACGGTTAAGCACCTGGCCTGATCACAGGCAAGGCCACGATTTCTACCGGCAATCTAACGAGGTCGCCATGAACAGCGAAGAGCAAACCCTGATCGATGGACTGTTTTCACGGTTGCAGCAAGCCGAAACGGACTCAGCCCCCCGCGACGCCCAGGCCGAAGCGCGGATCAAGGAGCATATGACTCGCCAACCGGCCGCCGGGTACTACATGACCCAGTCGATCCTTGTTCAGGAACACGCGCTCAAGAGTCTCGACGCGCAGAACAAGCAACAGGCGCAGCAGATCCAGCAATTGCAGGATGAGTTGCAGCGGGCCAAGTCCGCACAAGCGGCCCCGGCGAGCGGCGGTGGTTTCCTGTCGAGCATCTTTGGCGGCGGTTCCCGTGATCCGCAACCGGCCCAGACCGCTCCGGCCTCTTCCGGCGGCGGCTGGCGTGAACCGGCGCGGCCGTCCTTTGGCCAGCCAGCGCCGCAACAGAACTATCAGCAGCCGCAGCAACCTGCCGCCGCGCCCATTGGCAGCGGATTCCTCGGTGGCGCGATGAAAACCGCCGCGGGCGTGGCCGGTGGTGTGTTGCTGGCCGAAGGCATCAGCAGCCTGTTCAACCACAACTCGCAACAGCCGCAGGTGGTGGAAGAGATCATCCGTGAAGAGCCGGCGCCCGCCAGTGACAACGGCAACTGGGGCAACGATGACCAGAAGTTCGCCGGCAATGACAGCTGGGGCAGCGACAATGCCTCGGACAGCTTTGCCGACAGCGACTATTCCGACGATTCCTCTTCCTTCGGCGACGACGATTCCTTTGTCTGACCCTTCCGGCCCGGGGCGCTGAGCCGCCCCGGTCTGATTTTTCCCGGCAACCTTCTCGCGGCTGGCATACTGGCACCCTTTCCGGGCCCTGGCGCCTGGCTGTCATGGGGAAGTGCGGTGAAGAAAATTGCAGTGTTCGCCGATGTACAAAACCTCTACTACACCGTCCGCCAGGCCTATGGTTGCCATTTCAACTACGCCGCCCTGTGGGCTGATATCAGTTCGCGTGGGCAGATCGTCGAGGCCTATGCGTATGCCATCGACCGCGGTGACAGCAAGCAGCAGCAGTTCCAGCAGATCCTGCGCAACCTGGGGTTCACGGTAAAGCTCAAGCCGTATATCCAGCGCAGCGACGGTTCGGCCAAGGGTGACTGGGACGTGGGCATCACCATCGACATCATGGACGCCGCCGACCACGTCGACGAAATTGTGCTGGCCTCCGGTGACGGCGATTTCGACATGCTGCTCGACCGCATCATCCACAAGCACGGCGTCGAAGCCGTGGCCTACGGTGTACCGGGGCTGACGGCCAACTCATTGATACGTGCCGCCAGCCGCTACGTGCCGATCGAAGGCGCGTTGCTGCTCAAATAAGCACAGCGGCTTAATAAATAAAGGGTTAGACGGAGTTGGAACAGGTTTGGAACGTATAGCGGTCATCGACTTTGAAACCACCGGCATCACCCCGAGCAGCCACTGCCGGGCCACGGAAATCGCGGTGGTTATCCTCGAGCGCGGCCAGATCGTGGACCGCTACCAGAGCCTGATGAACGCCGGTGTGCGCGTGCCCGGTTTTATCGAGCAACTCACCGGCATCAGCAACGCCATGCTGCGCAGCGCCCCGCCGGCCGAGCGGGTGATGAACGAAGTCAACGAATTCGTCGGCACCACGCCGCTGATGGCGCACAACGCCGCGTTCGACCAGAAGTTCTGGGATTTCGAACTGGGCTTGATCCGCCGCACCCGCCTGCAAAAATTCGCCTGCTCCCTGCTGCTGGCCCGCCGCCTGATGCCGGCTGCGCCCAACCACAAGCTCGGCACCCTCAACGCCTACGCGAAACTGCCCCACACTGGCCAGGCCCACCGCGCGCTGGCGGATGCGGAAATGGCCGCCAACCTCACGGCGCACCTGGCCCAGGAACTGCGGCGTACCCATGGCTTGCGCGAACTGTCCCACGACCTGCTGTGCACCTTGCAGAAAGTGCCGGCGGCGAAGATCAATGAGCATCTTAAGAAGCATCGCGGGTTCTGACAGAACAACGCCGTTCAAAAAAATGTGGGAGGGGGCTTGCTCCCGATGGACATAGGTATCTAAACAACTTTGGCTCAACGCTCAACGCCCGGCAGATAGAGCTGTTGTGGTGAGCGGGCTTGTCCCGCGTTGGGCTGCGTAGCAGCCCCAGTAGAGAAGAACGCGGTGTATCAGACACTCTGTAGAGGCTGGTTTTGGGGCTGCTTCGCAGCCCAACGCGGGACAAGCCCGCTCGCCACAGGGAGATTTGTCAGGGTCTGGAAGGTTGTGTAGATACCCATGCCCCGATGGCGGTAGATCAGGCAACCGTTTTGCCATTGACCTCCAACTGCCCCAACGGCACCCGCCGCTCGATCGCGCTCGACAAAATGATCGAGGTCTTGCTGAACCCGAATTTCGCCAGCCGATTGATCAAGTTCTCCAACTCCGGCATCGAGCCCACCGCCGCTTGCATGATCACGCACGGATCGCCCGTTACCCGGTGGCATTCGGTCAACTCCGGGATTTCGGCCAGTGCGTCATAGACCTTCTGGTTGCCGTGGTTGGTCAGCCGCAGTTCGATCACGCACTGAATCGGCAAGCCCACTTTCGAAAAATCCACCTTGGCCTGGTACCCGGTGATCACCCCGCTGGCTTCCAGCTTGGCCACGCGTTCGGCCACGGCGGGGGCGGAGAGGTTTACCGTGCGGGCCAGTTGCGCGTAGGAGGCGCGGCCGTCTTCGAGCAGGGCGCTGAGGAGCATGCGGTCGTATTTGTCCATCGGAAGGCTCCAGTTGCGCGTGGCTTTCGAAAGCATGGTTTATAGCCCTCATAACCATGTTTTGAAAAGTGTATGGGCGGTTTAAACAGGTTTTGTAACTTATGTTTAACAACCTGCCTTTTTAGAATAAGCCTCTCTTATCTCTGCCTTCGAGCCGCCCAATGCCTGGCACACGTCGCTTTCCCTTACCGTTGATCGCCGCCTTTTTTGCACTGTATGTGATTTGGGGTTCCACCTACCTGGTTATTCGCATCGGCGTTGAATACTGGCCACCGCTGATGCTGGGCGGCATTCGCTTTTTGCTGGCGGGTGCGGCGATGTATGGCTTTTTGCGTTGGCGTGGGGCGCCGGCGCCGACCTGGGAGCAGTGGAAGGCCGCTGCCAAGATCGGTATTTTGCTGCTGACCTTCGGCAATGGCGCGGTGAGTGTGGCCGAGCACACTGGAGTGTCGTCCGGCGTGGCGGCGCTGGCGGTGGCGACCGTGCCGTTGTTCACCTTGCTGTGTGGGTATTTCTGGGGCGCGCGCAATACCCGGCTGGAATGGGCCGGGGTGATCCTGGGCATGATCGGTATCGCCATGCTCAACATGGGCAGCACATTGCAGTCGAGCCCCATGGGCGCTGCTTTGTTGTTGTTTGCAGCAGCGTCGTGGGCGTTTGGTTCGGTGTGGAGTCGGCGCCTGCCGTTGCCGCCGGGCGCTATGGCCAGTGCCGCAGAAATGCTGGTGGCCGGGGTGACACTGTTGATCGCCAGCGCGCTGACCGGTGAGCGCCTGCAAGCCATGCCGCCGCTGGAAGGCTGGCTGGCCCTGGCTTACCTGGCCGTGTTCGGCTCGATCATCGCCTTCAACGCCTATATGTACCTGCTCAAGCACGTACGCCCGGCAGCCGCGACCAGCTATGCCTACGTCAACCCCGCCGTCGCAGTGTTGCTGGGGATTGTGTTCATCGGCGAGACCATCGGTCTGGAAGAGGCCCTGGCCATGCTGGTGATTATCAGCGCCGTGCTGTTGATCAGCCTGCCCCAGTGGCGAAAGCCCAAGCCGGAAATAAGGTAAACTGCCGCGCATTACGCCCTTGCGCTGAATTTTTCCTACGGTAACTACATGACTTTCGCCACACTTGGCCTGATCGAACCCTTGCTGCGCGCCCTTGAGACGCTCGGCTACCAGACCCCGACGCCGGTGCAGGCGCAAGCCATTCCGGCGGTGCTCGCCGGTCGCGACCTGATGGCCGCGGCCCAGACCGGCACCGGCAAGACCGCCGGTTTCGCCGTGCCGCTGCTGCAACTGCTGACCATGGAAGGGCCGAAAGTCGCCGCCAACTCGGCGCGCGCGCTGATCCTGTGCCCGACCCGTGAGCTGGCCGAGCAGGTTCACGCCAGCGTTGCCGAATACGCCCAGCACCTGCCGCTCACCACCTACGCGGTGTACGGCGGAGTGAGCATCAACCCGCAGATGATGAAGCTGCGCAAGGGCGTCGACATACTGGTCGCCACGCCGGGCCGCCTGATCGACCTGTTCCGCCAGAACGCGCTGAAACTCAACCAGCTGCAAACCCTGGTGCTGGACGAAGCCGACCGCATGCTCGACCTGGGCTTCTCCGAAGAACTGGCGAACATCTACCGCATGCTGCCGAAAAAGCGCCAGACGTTACTGTTCTCCGCGACCTTCTCCGATGACATTCGCCTGCTGGCCGGGCAGATGCTCAACGACCCGCTGACCATCGAAGTCAGCCCGCGTAACGTCGCCGCCAACACCGTCAAGCAATGGGTAGTGCCGGTGGACAAGAAGCGCAAGGCGGAGCTGTTTGTGCACCTGATGCGCAAAGGCCGCTGGAAGCAGGTGCTGGTGTTTGCCAAGACCCGTAACGGCGTGGATGCGCTGGTGGATAAGTTGCAGGGCCTGGGCATCAACGCCGATGGCATCCATGGCGACAAGCCGCAAGCCACGCGCCAGCGCGCGCTGGACCGTTTCAAATCGAGCGAAGTGCAGATCCTGGTCGCCACCGATGTAGCGGCCCGTGGCCTGGATATCGAAGACCTGCCGCTGGTGGTCAACTTCGACCTGCCGATCGTGGCGGAGGACTACATCCACCGCATCGGCCGGACCGGTCGCGCGGGTAACACCGGTGAGGCGATTTCCCTGGTGTGCGCCGATGAAGTCAACATGCTGTCGGCCATCGAGATGCTGACCCGCCAGACCTTGACCCGCAAGATGGAACAGGATTTCGAGCCGGAACACCGCGTGCCGGATACCGATGCCAGCGGTCAGGTGGTGAAGAAGCCGAAAAAACCGAAGAAGCCCAAGGCGTCCGGTGGTGGCGGTGGTAAACGCAACCTCGGCAAGTGGGTGGACAGTGGTGAAGTGGCGCCGTCGGAGCCTTCGATCAAGCCGGTGCGTAAGGTGCCGGTGTTTAATACCGGGCCGCGTAAGAAGAAGTGATTTTGCGGGGTGGCTGATGGCCTCATCGGGGGCAAGCCCCTCCCACATTTTGAATGTATTCACAAATCAAACTGTGGGGGCTTGCCCCCGATGGCGGCTTTGAATCCACCGCAGATCTCAGCGGTTGAGCCACTCCAACATCCCCCGCCCAGCCGCTCTGCCACTGGCAAAACACCCCGTCAGCAAATACCCCCCGGTCGGCGCTTCCCAGTCCAGCATCTCCCCCGCACAAAACACCCCCGGCAATTGCTTGAGCATCAGCCGCTCATCCAACGCCTCAAAGGGCACACCGCCTGCGGTGCTGATGGCTTCATCCATCGGCCGTGTCTTCACTACTGTCAGCGGCAACGCCTTGATAGCCCCCGCCAACTGCGCCGGGTCGTTGAAGTGTTCGGCGGGTGCCAACTCGCGCAGCAGCGCCGCCTTGACCCCATCGAGGCCCAATTGACTGTGCAAATGCTTGCTCATCGAGCGTGAGCCACGCGGCTTGGTCAAGGCGGCCTGGACCTTGTCCAATGGCTTGCTCGGCAGCAAATCGATATGCACCGTCGCCGAGCCATTACGGTTGATCGCCTCACGAATCGGCGCCGACAGCGCGTAGATCAAACTGCCCTCGATACCGGTGGCGGTGATCACGCATTCGCCGAGTCGCGGCTTGTCATCCCCCAGGCCAATGGCGACGTTTTTCAACGGTGCGCCGGCGAATTTGCTGACCATCAATTCACTCCAGGCCGACACCTCGAAGCCGCAATTGCTGGGTTGCAGTGCCACGTAAGGCACGCCTTTATCCTCCAGCAGCTTGAGCCAGGCGCCGTCGGAACCCAGGCGCGACCAACTGCCGCCGCCCAAGGCCAACAGCACAGCATCGCTGTGAACAACTTTTTCGCCGTCCGGGCTGTGGATAAGTAAATCACCCTCGGCATTCCAGCCCACCCAACGGTGCCGGGTGTGGATAACCACACCCTGGTCGCGCAGGCGTTTGAGCCAGGCACGTAATAGCGGGGCGGCTTTCATATCGGTAGGAAATACACGACCGGAGGTGCCGACAAAGGTTTGAATACCCAGACCATGAATCCACTCGCACAACGCCTCGGCCCCAAACCCGCGCAGCATCGGCGCCATATTCGCGGCACGCTCGGCGTAGCGCGACAGGAACGCGGGGTACGCTTCGGAGTGGGTGATGTTCATGCCGCCCACGCCCGCCAGCAGGAATTTGCGCCCCACCGAGGGCATGCCGTCGTACAGGTCTACTCGCACCCCGGCCAGGCTCAAGACTTCGGCGGCCATCAGCCCGGCAGGGCCACCGCCGATGATGGTGACGTGTCGAGAGGAAATATCGGGCATGGGCAGGGCTACGATCGCGGAAATAGGCCGAGCATTCTACCCGAGGCGCGCGGCGCTGCCTGATCAAAAAACGTACAGCTTCCTACAGGCTATACGGATGCAGGCTTTCAGACGCTTACGCTCAAGTTATCCACAGGCCGTTCCACAGGCATTGTGGGTAACGCCCACACTTCAATGACACCCTGATGACGTCCACACCCGCTGCGCGCTGTGGTGCAGGATCCCGTGGCGGCGGGCCAGGGCCGGGCGATCCTTGCTGTAGCCGCCACCGATCACGCCCATCACCGGGATGTCGCGGCCCAGGCAATGGCGCATCACGCTTTCATCGCGGGCGGCCACGCCTGCGTCTGTCAGCTTGAGGTAACCGAGGGCGTCATCCTTGTGCACATCGACGCCGGCGTCGTAGAGCACCAGGTCCGGCTGGTAGAGCGGCAGCAGGTAGTTGAGGGCGTCGTCCACCACCGTGAGGTAGTCGGCATCGCCCATGCCCATGGGCAGCGGGATGTCCCAATCGCTCTGGGCTTTGCGCGCAGGGAAGTTCTTTTCGCAGTGCAGGGACACGGTGATTGCATCCGGCATGTCGTGGAGGATGCGCGCGGTGCCGTCGCCCTGGTGCACGTCGCAGTCGAAGATCAGCACGCGGTTGACCCGGCCGCTGGCCAGCAGGTAATGGCTGATCACCGCCAGGTCATTGAAGATGCAAAAGCCCGCCGGGTAGTCGTAGTGGGCGTGGTGGGTACCGCCCGCCAGGTGGCAGGCCAGGCCATGTTCCAGCGCCTGCTCCGCCGCCAGGATCGAGCCGCCGACCGCGCGCACGGTGCGCCGGGCCAGGGCTTCGCTCCAGGGCAGGCCAAGGCGCCGTTGGTCTTCGCGGGACAACTCGCCGCTCATGTAGCGTTCGATATACCCAGGTTCATGGGCGAGGGCCAGAATCTCCGGTGGGCACAACGATGGGCGCAGCAATTGGCTGTCCTCGGTCAGGCCGCTGGCCACCAGGTGGTCACGCAGCAGGCGGAACTTGTCCATGGGGAACCGGTGGTCTGCCGGGAACTCAGGGCTGTAGTCATCGTGGTAGATCAATGGCAAAGGCATGGGATTTTCTGACGGGGATCTGCGAAGGATCTTAACAGCGCTGTACACTCACGCACATGGCAAGGGGAGGGGACCCATGGAGGAGATATTGCAATTGGAAAGCGCGCGCCTGGTCATGCGCCAGTGGCGCGATGCAGACCTGACGGAATTCGCGCGCATGTGTGCCGACCCGCAGGTGATGCGCTATTTCCCGGCCAGATTGAGCCACCTGGAAAGCGCCGCCCTGATCGGCCGGATTCGCGGCCACTTCGCCGAATACGGTTTTGGCCTGTGGGCCCTGCAACGCAAGGACACGGGTGAGTTCATCGGCCTGACCGGGTTGCAGAACGTCAGTTTCGAAGCGGGCTTTACCCCCGCAGTGGAAATCGGCTGGCGCCTGGCCCGTGAGCATTGGGGCCTGGGTTATGCCAGTGAGGCGGCCTGGACCGCGCTGCGCTGTGGTTTCGACCGTTTGCAGTTGGACGAAATCGTCGCCTTCACCACTCAAGCCAATCTGCCATCACAAAAAGTCATGCAGGCCATCGGTATGCATTACGATCCCCAGGCAGATTTTGCACACCCCAAGGTCGCAGCCGATGACCCGCTGCGCCCCCACGTTTTGTACCGCATCACCCGCGCCCAATGGTTGGACACGCTGCACGGATAAGCAGCCCGGAATGCCCTATCGATTGTTGTAGGAGTTGCTCTATGAGCCAAGTATTGGAAGATCTGGTGGACTTGCTGACCCTGGAGCCGATCGAGGAAAACCTCTTTCGCGGCCGCAGCCAGGACCTGGGTTTTCGCCAACTGTTCGGTGGCCAGGTGCTCGGCCAGTCGCTGTCGGCCGCCAGCCAGACCGTCGAAGAAGCGCGGCATGTGCATTCCCTGCATGGCTATTTCCTGCGCCCCGGCGATGCGAAGTTGCCGGTGGTGTACTCGGTGGACCGTGTACGCGATGGCGGCAGTTTCAGCACCCGCCGCGTGACGGCGATCCAGAAGGGCCACCCGATCTTCACCTGCAGCGCTTCGTTCCAGTACGACGAGGCCGGCTTCGAGCACCAGACCACCATGCCCGTGGTGGTCGGCCCGGAAAACCTGCCGTCGGAGCTGGAGCTGACCCAGCAGCGCGCGCACCTGATCCCCGAGCATATGCGCGACAAGCTGCTGTGCCCCAAGCCCATCGAAGTGCGCCCGGTCACCGAAAAAGACCCGTTCAACCCGCAGCCGTCCGACCCGGTCAAATACGTGTGGTTTCGCGCCGATGGTGCCCTGGCGGATACGCCGGCGCTGCACAAATACCTGCTGGCCTACGCCTCCGACTTCGGCCTGCTGACCACCTCGTTGCTGCCCCACGGCAAGACTGTTTGGCAGAAAGACATGCAGGTCGCCAGCCTCGACCACGCGTTGTGGTTCCACGCCGACCTGCGTGCCGATGACTGGTTGCTGTACGCCATGGACAGCCCATGGGCCGGCAATTCCCGTGGGTTCTCCCGCGGCAGCGTGTACAACCGCGCCGGGCAACTGGTGGCGTCGGTGACCCAGGAAGGTTTGATCCGCCATCGCAAGGATTGGGCATGAGCCTGACGGACGTTAAGCACTGGGTGTTCGACATGGACGGCACCCTGACGGTGGCGGTGCATGACTTTGCGGCGATTCGCGTGGCCCTGGACATTCCCCCCGAGGACGACATCCTCACTCACCTTGCCGCATTACCGGCGGACATCGCAGCGGCCAAGCACGCCTGGTTGCTGGAACATGAGCGCGAGCTGGCGCTGGGCTCCGTCGCGGCGGACGGTGCGGTGGAACTGGTGCGCGAGCTGGCCGGGCGCGGTTATCGCCTGGGCATTTTGACCCGCAATGCGCGGGAGTTGGCGCATATCACCCTGGAGGCGATTGGCCTGGCGGACTGCTTTGCCGTGGACGATGTGCTGGGGCGCGACGATGCGCCGCCCAAGCCCGATCCGGGTGGGTTGTTGAAATTGGCGGCGGCGTGGGATGTATCGCCGAGCGAGATGGTGATGGTCGGCGATTACCGTTTTGACCTGGACTGCGGCCGGGCGGCAGGGGCGCGGACGGTGTTGGTCAACCTGCCGGAGAACCCGTGGCCGGAGCTGGCGGATTGGCATGCTGCAGATTGCGCGGTACTGCGCCGGATGATTTAGGCCAGGCAATAGAGATCAAATGTGGGAGGTGCGGTTTCTTCAGTTAATGCTGGGAAAACAGTACCTTCTGGCCCTCGGGCGACGTAAACATCCCATCCCCGTCATGCCCCACCCCCGGCACTTCCACCAGCGTCTGGCGCAACTGCGGATGGCGCTGCTTGAGGTAGTCAAAGTAGTTGTGCCCGCGAATCAGCCGATACGCGCCCTGGGTCTCGGCTTCGCAGCTTTTATCCAGTGCCGGGTGGTTTGGGTCGGTGTCCTGTTGGCCCAGCAGGTAAGTGATGGTGCGTGATACGTAGGCCTGTTCCAGCTGCTCGGCGCTTTGGCCGTTGGCGTAGGCCGGCAGGTGCTGCATGCCGTACTTCCAGGCGTTGAAGCTTGGGCAACTGGCGGTCTCGAACTTCACCGGCCGCTGTGGGCTGAAGTAGGCATAGGACGAGGGGTTGGCCACCACATAACGCAGGCGGATGCCCTCGGTTTGCAGGGTCGGGTGCGCGTGGCCAGTGAGGGCGAAGCGCTGCACCACCTGGCCGCCGCCGGAATGGCCGGCGACCACGATTTCCTTCAGCGCCGGGAACAGCGTGCGGTTGCCCAGGTGCTTGATGATCTGGTCGAGGGCGCCGAAAGAGCTGATCTGGCCCGGGCCGGTCGAGGCGTCGCCGGCCATCCAGTCATTGCCTTTCCAGCGCAGCACTTGGTTGTCCAGGTGGTTGCGCTGCATGTCGGACCCGTTCAGAAACTGCGGCGCGATTACCAGGGTGTTGGCGGCGACGCCGGCGTGTTCGGCGGCATCCATTCCGCTTTGCAGGTAGGTCTGCGCATTACGCAGGCGCCCGTGCACGATGATCAACGCGCGGGTGACGTCGGGCAGTGGCTGGCGCCAGTCCTGGCTCAGGCCGAGGCTGAGATCGCCGGCCTCCAGATGAAAACGCTCGGGGCTGACCACCTTGACGCCATGCTCGGCGGCCCAGGCGGATGATGAGATGAGCAACAGGCCCAACAGCAGTCCCAATCGTTGATTCATTTATAGGCTCTTGGCAGAGAACGTGTCGCATTGAGTGATCTGGCCCTGGGCGAAGCCGGTCTTGAACCAGCGCACCCGCTGTGCCGAGGTGCCGTGGGTAAACGAGTCCGGCACCACGCGCCCCTGGCCCTGTTGCTGCAAACGGTCATCGCCGATGGCGTTGGCGGCGTTCAGTGCTTCTTCAATATCGCCAGGCTCCAGCCAGTTCAGGCGCTTTTGCGCACGGTTGGCCCACACACCGGCGAAGCAGTCGGCTTGCAGCTCCTGGCGCACCAGCAGGCCACCGTCGCCTTGCATCTGCCGGCCTTGCTGGCGTGCGGCCTGGATCTTCGACGAAATGCCCAGCAACGTTTGTACGTGGTGCCCGACTTCGTGGGCGATCACATAGGCCTGGGCGAAATCGCCGGCCGCCTGGAAGCGTTGGGACATTTCCCGGAAGAAATCCAGGTCCAGATAGACCTGCTGATCAGCCGGGCAATAGAACGGACCGCTGGCCGAGGTGGCGCCACCACAGGCGGAATTGACCCGGCCACGGAACAGGATCAGTTTCGGGTTTTTGTAGACCAGGCCGTTTTCCTTGAACACCTGGCCCCAGGTGTCTTCGGTATCGCCCAGCACGGCGCGTACGAAGTCGGCCTGCTCATCGTTGGCCGGCGGCGCCTGGCGTGACTGCGTACTCACCGAGGGCGCCTGTTCCATCTGGCCGGTCAACTGGCCGAGGATCTGCATCGGGTCCTGGCCGGTCAGCCAGCCGATGCCGACGATCAGCACAATCGCGGTCAGGCTCAGGCCCTTGCCGCCGCCAAAGCGCATCCCGCCACCGCCGCCGCCACTGTCATCGCGGGCATCCACCACGTTGTCGCTGCGTCGGCCTTTTTTCCATAGCATGGGGCAATCCTCTTGATCAGCCTTCTGTAGGAGCGAGGGGGACGCCTAGTCCTTGCTCGCGAAAAACGCACAAACACCGCGTTTAACCCGATTGCCCGCGTTATCGTTAACGATTTTCGCGAGCAAGCTCGCTCCTACACTAATTTTAGTGTCTGAGTATGGTCGGTATTAACGGCAATAGCCTTCGCCGGTGGCGACGATCAGGCAGTCTTTTTTGTCCGCCAGCCATTTCAGCCCGGTCGCTTCTCCGTCGCCGGCGCGTAGGAGTTGCGGGCCGTCCGGACGGGTGAAGGCGATGCCGTCTTCGGCCGCTTCACCCTTGAAGGTGCCCGAGTCGTCGGCGTCGAGGCCGTATTGCATGGTCAGGAGGTAATGGCCACGGCCGACGCTGTCGTCCTTGGCGATGGTCAGGTACAGGCCTTCGACGCCGATCCATTTGCCGACCCATTTATCCGTGGGCGGGGTTTCGGGCACCAGGGTGGCCTGCACGGAAGGCGGCGCAGGTTTGGGCGCTGGCGTGGACGCCTGGTCGCAGGCGGTCAGCAGGGCAAGGGCAGAAAGAACAAAAAGAATTTTTTTCATCGCGGCAAGGCCTTGGTTAAAAAGTATGCAATGCGCAGGCTAAGGTGCTGCGTTGGACTCGAATCCAGTGATTTAGTGCGCTGTTCGCCCGGTGTTTGGTTATGCTCTTGGGGCAGGCTCCAGCCCGGCTGCTAGATTACCGGGTTGAGCGCTGTTTCGTTCAGTGCTCAGCGTTCCGCTCGCCACGCAAGAGAATTCCATGACTGTCAGCACCCCCCTTTCCGGCGTCAACCATCCTTTCAAAGGCATTTTGCTGATCGTGTTGGCGACATTCCTGTTCTCCAGCCACGATGCCTTGTCCAAATACCTGGCCGGGTTCTACCCGATCGTGATGGTGGTGTGGGTGCGCTACGTGGTGCACACCTTGCTGATGGCCGGGATTTTCCTGCCGCAATCAGGGCTGCGCGTGCTGCGCAGTAAACGCCCGGGGATGCAGGTGGTGCGGGCCTTGTGCCTGTTGGGCACCAGCCTGTTTTTCACCACGGCGCTGCATTACATCCCGTTGGCGGAAGCCACGGCGGTGAACTTCCTCGCGCCGATCCTGGTGACGGCACTGTCGGTGCCGCTGCTTGGCGAACACGTGACACGCGGCCAATGGCTGGCGGTGATCTGCGGTTTCGTCGGCGTGCTGGTGATCATTCACCCAGGCGGTGAGTTGTTTACGCCGGCGGTGTTGCTGCCGCTGTGTTCGGCGCTGTTCTTCTGCTTCTACCAACTGCTCACGCGCATCCTCAGCCAATACGACACGCCCACCACCAGCAACTTCTTCGCCGGGCTGTGCAATACCTTGGTGATGAGTGCGATGGTGCCGTTCTTCTGGCAGGTTCCCACGCTGTGGCATGGCGTGTTGATGCTGGCGCTGGGCACCTGTGGGATGACCGCGCACTTGATGCTGACCCAGGCGTTTCGCTTCGCGGCACCGGCCTTGCTGGCGCCGTTCGGCTATTGCCAGATCGTCTTCGCGGGGTTGTTGGGCTGGCTGGTGTTCAACCATACCCCCGATGTGACCACGGTGGTCGGCATCGGGGTGATCTGCATGAGCGGTCTGGCCGCTGCCTGGCAGCAGCGGCGCAGGTGATCAGGCGTCTACGGTCGGAATCTTGCGCGGTGCCATGAAGTACATCCAGGTCAGCGCAATGAAGTACATCGCCGGGATCAGGGTGAACAACACGGTGTAGTTGTTGTTGGTGACGGTGAGGATGTGACCGACGATCTGGGTCATGAACATGCCGCCGATGGCTGCACACATGCCGCCGAAACCGAACACCGTGCTCATCATGTGCTTGGGCGTGTAGTCCATCACCAGGCTCCAGATGTTGGCGGTCCACGCCTGGTGCGCACCGATGGCCAGGGAAATGGCAAACACCGCGACCCACAGCTGGCTGGAACCGGCCGCCATGATCACGCCGACGATGCAGCAGGCAAACAGCAGCATTGACAGCAACCGCGCCTTGATCGAGTTCATCCCCCGACCGATCAGGAACGAAGACAGAATCCCCCCGCCCACACTGCCGAAGTCGGCGGTCAGATAGATGATGATCAGCGGGATACCCATCTGGGTCACGTTGATGCCCAGGTTGTATTGCTGGTTCAGGAACGGCGGCAGCCAATACAGGTAGAACCAGAACACCGGTGCGGTGAGTGCATAAGCGATGGCAAAGGCCCAGGTGCCGCGCATGCGCAGGATGCGGCTGAACGGTACGCCGGGTTGTTCCGGTTCGACTTCCCGTTGCACGTAGTCCAGTTCGGATTGTTTAACGCTCGGGTGGTCTTCCGGGTTGTAGTACTTCAAGCCCCAGAACACCAGCCAGATCGCGCCCAGCGACGCCATGCACAGGAACGCCGCCTGCCAGCCCCACACGTGCAGGATCAGCGGCAGCAGCATCGGCGTCATCATCGCGCCGACGTTGGTACCGGCGTTGAAGATACCGGTGGCCACCGCACGCTCACCGGCGGGGAACCACAGGCGCGTGGTCTTCACGCAGGCCGGGTAGTTGGCGGCTTCGGTCAGCCCGAGGATAAAGCGGCAGACCATAAAACCGACCGCCGAAGTGGCCAGACCATGGGCACCGGTGGCCAGGCTCCACAGCAGTACTGCGCAGAAGAACACGCGCTTGACGCCCACGCGGTCGATCAGGCGGCCTTGCAGCACGAAGCCGATGGCGTAGCCGACCTGGAACCAGAAGTTGATGTTGGCGTAGTCCATCGCCGTCCAGCTCATTTCCTTGGCCAGGATCGGTTGCATCACGCCCAGGGCGGCGCGGTCGATGTAGTTGAGGGTGGTGGCGAAGAACACCAGGGCCAGCATGCCCCAGCGGGTTTTACCCACGGCCATGGCGCCGCGGATCTTGTTGCCGATGCTGGCGTGCGGGGTGCCCGGGCGCGCGGCCAGGGCGGAATTTTGCGAAGGCATGTGGTTGTACCCGTTTTTTGAAATTTTTATGAGGTGTTGTGGGTCTTCTTTTGGGTGTCGCTGCGTGATTGATGGTGCGCAGTGGCTAAAAAATCGTCAATTCGCCAAAGAGGCTTAGTGTTCGATAATCGCACCAAAAACTAACCGGTTCGTACATTTTAATTGCTGCGGGTAGTCTGGGGGCGAATAATTTGCCATAAACAACAATTGCCGGGAGTCACCCATGCAACGTTCCATCGCCACCGTGTCTTTGAGCGGTACCCTGCCGGAGAAGCTCGAAGCCATTGCCGCCGCCGGGTTCGATGGGGTTGAGATCTTCGAGAACGACCTGTTGTATTACGACGGCAGCCCTCGGGAAGTTAGGCAGATGTGCGCCGACCTCGGCATTGCCATCACCTTGTTCCAGCCGTTTCGCGACTTTGAAGGCTGCCGCCGCGATCGCTTGGCGCGCAACCTGGAGCGCGCCGAGCGCAAGTTCGACCTGATGCAGGAACTGGGCACCGACCTGGTGCTGGTGTGCAGTAACGCTTCGGCCGATTGCGTCGGGGATGAACGCATCCTGCTCGACGACCTCGGCCTGTTGGCCGAACACGCCGGCCGTCGCGGCCTGCGCATTGGTTATGAAGCGTTGGCCTGGGGCAAGCATGTGAACACCTGGCAGCAGGTGTGGAACCTGGTGCGCCAGGTCGATCACCCGAGCCTTGGGGTGTTGCTCGACAGCTTCCACACGCTGTCGCTCAAGGGCGACCCGAGTGCCATCGCGCAGATCCCCGGCGACAAGATCTTCTTTGTGCAAATGGCCGACGCGCCGATCCTGGCCATGGATGTGCTGGAGTGGAGCCGGCATTTTCGCTGCTTCCCCGGCCAGGGTGAATTCGACTTGGCGGGGTTCCTCGCGCCGATCATCAAGAGCGGCTACACCGGGCCGTTGTCCCTGGAAATTTTCAACGATGGCTTTCGCGCCGCCCCAACCCGCGCGAATGCGGCGGATGGCCTGCGCTCCCTGCTGTACCTGGAAGAGAAAACCCGCGAGCGCCTGCAACAGGAGGCCCCCGCGCAACCTGTCGAGATTCTGTTTGATACCCCGGCGGCCAGCGAATACGACGGTATTGAGTTCCTTGAGTTCGCCGTGGATGAAAACCTCGGCGCCAAGCTCACCCATTGGCTGGAACGCCTGGGTTTCGTCAAGGCCGGCCAGCACCGCTCCAAGAGCGTGAGCCTGCTGCGCCAGGGCGACATCAACCTGATCCTCAACTGCGAACCCTATTCCTTCGCGCATAACTTTTTCGAGGCCCATGGGCCGTCGTTGTGCGCCACGGCGATTCGGGTCAAGGACAGCGCCAAGGCCCTGGAACGGGCGGTGGCCTACAAGGGCCAGCCCTATCGCGGCCTGGTCGGGCCCAACGAGTTGGAGCTGGCGGCAGTACGTGCGCCGGACGGTAGCCTGATTTACCTGGTGGATCAGAGTGAGGGGGGGATCTACGACACCGACTTCAATCTGCAAGCGTCCAGCGCTGCCGGCGGTGGTTTGCTGCGCATCGACCATATGGCCATGGCCTTGCCGGCCGACAGCCTCGACAGCTGGGTGCTGTTCTACAAGAGCCTGCTGGATTTCGAAGCCGATGACGAAGTGGTGCTGCCCGACCCTTACGGCCTGGTGAAGAGCCGTGCGCTGCGCAGCCGTTGCAGCTCGATTCGCTTGCCGCTGAATATTTCCGAGAACCGCAACACCGCGATTTCCCACGCGCTGTCGAGCTATCGCGGCTCGGGTGTGCATCACATTGCCTTTGACTGCGCGGATATTTTTGCCGAAGTGCGCCGTGCCAAGGAGGCCGGGGTGCCGCTGCTGGATATTCCGCTCAACTACTACGATGACCTGGCCGCGCGCTTTGATTTCGATGATGAGTTCCTCAGCGAACTGGCGTACTACAACGTGTTGTACGACCGTGACGCCCAGGGCGGTGAGTTGTTTCATGTGTACACCGAGCCCTTCGAAGGACGGTTTTTCTTCGAGATCATCCAACGCAAGAACGGTTACGCCGGCTACGGCGCGGCCAACGTAGCGGTGCGCCTGGCGGCGATGGCCAAATCCCGCAGCGGCGCGGTGCGCCAGGCGCGTTTATAACGGTGGGCCAGGTGCTTCCTTCGTAAGACGCCTCGGCCCATAATCGCGGCCTGCACAATAAAAATGGCCGTGAGCGCACCATGACCTCAAGTCCCGAACTCCCCGCGGTGTCAGACGCACCGCGCAAGAGTCGTAAGAACAACCCGGAAAAGACCCGCGAGAACATTCTCCAGGAAGCCATCGTCGAGTTTGTTCAGCAGGGCCTGTCCGGCGCTCGCGTGGATGCCATCGCCGAGCGCATCCATACCTCCAAACGCATGATCTATTACTACTTCGGCAGCAAGGAGCAGTTGTACGTCGAGGTGCTGGAGAAGCTCTACGGCGATATTCGCAACACCGAAACGCGGATGAACCTCACCGCCCTGGAACCGCGTGAGGCGATCCGGCGGCTGGTGGAGTTCACCTTCGATCACCACGATCAGAACGTCGATTTCGTGCGAATCGTCAGCATCGAAAATATCCACAATGCCGAGTACGTGAAACGCACCGAAACCATCAAGGCGATGAACAGCAAAATCCTCGAGGGGCTAGGGGTGACGTTGCGCCGGGGCGCCGAGATGGGGCTGTTTCGCGAAGGGCTGGAACCGTTGGACGTGCACCTGCTGATCAACTCATTCAGCTTTTACCGGGTGTCCAACCGCCATACGTTCAGTGAGATCTTTCAGATCGACCTGTCGGATGAGGCGGTTAAACAACGGCATCGCGAGATGATTTGCGAATCGGTGCTGCGCTACCTGCAGGCCTGAGTACACCGCCTGACCCAATGGGGGAGGGCGCTTGCCCTCCCACATTTCAGCTGTTCATGCTCTTGAAGTGCGCGAGCATCCGCTGCGCATCCGGCACCTCGCCACTGAACAGTTCAAACGCCTTCACCGCCTGGAACACCGCCATGTTGCCGCCATCCAGGGTGCGGCAGCCCAAGGCGCGGGCATCGCGCAGCAGTTCGGTTTCCAGCGGGAAGTACACAATTTCAGCCACCCACAGTTCGGCTCTCAGCAGGGCCGCGGGCACCGGTGTGCCGGGCAGCTTGGCCATGCCCATGGGCGTGGTGTTGACCAAGCCATCGGCCTCGGCCATGGCGTTTTCAAGGTGGGTGCCGACCTGGGCGCGGCCGGCGCCGAAACGCTGGGCGAGGTTATCCACAAGGTCGCGGGCGCGGCTGGCGTCCACGTCGAAAATACTCAAGTGTTCCACATCTTCTGCCAATAGCGCATGTGCCACCGCTGCGCCGGCACCGCCCGCGCCCATCTGCACCACGCGTTGGCGCGGCACATCGTTGAGGTTGCGGCGAAAGCCTTCGGCAAATCCCAGGCAGTCGGTGTTATGGCCGATGCGCTTGCCGTCCTTGAACACCACGGTGTTCACTGCTCCGATGCCTCGGGCCTCGTCGGACAAATCATCGAGCAACGGCAGGATTGCCTGCTTGCACGGGTAGGTAATGTTCAACCCGGTGAAGTGCATCAACTCGGCAGCCTCCAGCAGGTCGGGCAGGGCGTTGATGTCCAGGTGCAGGGGCTCAAGGTCAATCAGGCGATACAGGTAGCGCAAGCCTTGGGCGTCGCCTTCCTGCTCATGCAGCGCAGGGGTGCGGGAAGCCTGGATGCCGGCGCCGATCAGGCCGGCGAGGATGCGCGGTTTCATCGGGCCGACCCCTTCAACAACTGGCTGAAATGTTCCAGGGCCAAGTGGTAGCCATGGCTGCCAAAGCCCGCGAGCACCGCCTTGGCGATGGGCGACACAAACGAGTGATGCCGAAACGCCTCGCGCGCATGCACATTGGATAAGTGCACCTCGATCACCGGCACTTCACTGGCCACCAGGGCATCGCGAATCGCCACCGAGGTGTGGGTCCAGGCTGCCGGGTTGATCACGATACCGGCGCAGCGGGCGCGGGCGCCGTGGATCCAGTCCAGCAGTTCGCCTTCGTGGTTGGTCTGGCGGAATTCGATTTTGAGCCCCAGTTGTTCGGCGCTGCGGCCGCACAGGGCAGCGACGTCGGCCAGGGTTTCGTGGCCGTAGGTCGCAGGCTCGCGGGTGCCGAGCAGGTTGAGGTTGGGGCCGTTGAGCACCAGCACGATGGGCGGCATACGGGGGATCTCCACAGTTCTTGTTGGTTGTGGGGATAAAATGTACTGGTTAGTTAATTTGGTCAATTGATGACGGCAGATGTGTTCGATTACCGAACCGTTAATCAGACGTGTCCGGCGCTCGAATCGGATTAGATATCAATTGAAAATCATTCTCGACAACGCTTAAGATGCCCGCCTGTTTCCTTTACATTCCAGGGAGTCGGTTTGTCGGACGTGGATCTCAAAGGCCTGTTTCTCAAGCACGCCGATACCCTGCGCGGGTATCTGGCGCGCAAGGTACGGGACCCGCAGTTGGCGGCCGACCTGGTGCAGGAGAGCTTCCTGCGCCTGGCGGAAAAACCCGCCGGCGAGCGTATCGACAACTCCCAGGGCTATCTCTATCGAACGGCGAGCAATCTGCTGATCGACCATATTCGCCAGGAAGCGCGGCGCAAGACAGACTCCGTGCCCCATGAGGCGCTGGCCGAGATTGAAGATGAAGTGGCCGGGTTGGAGGCTCAGGCAATGGCGCAGCAACAGCGACAGGCATTGAAGCAGGCGTTGGCGCAATTGCCGGAACGCACCCAGCAGATCTTCCGTCTGAACCGTATAGAGGGCATGACCCACGCCCAGGTCGCCCGGCATTTGGATATCTCCGACAGCTCCGTGCAAAAGCACCTGGCCAAGGCGCTGGCATATGTGATGCAGCGCTTGCAGGACGGCGAGGTGGAGCCAGCCGACGAATGAATTACGGAAAAACCTCAGCTCAGACGTCACAGCGTCATATAACGAAAAATTCGAGATTCACACGTGAATAGCCAGGGTCCGCAACAGCACAGCATTACCGAGGAGGCCGCCGAGTGGGCGGTGCGCCTGCACGCCGGTGCCCTGACCGACCAGGAGCAGGCCGAGCTGCGCCAGTGGATCGCCTGCGACAGCCGCCACGAAGCGGCGCTGCGCTTTGCCGAACAGACCTGGGCGGCGTTGGGCGAGGTGCATAAGGACGAGACCGTTCACCGCCAGCGCCCCGCGACCGCAGCGCTGCCTGTGCGTCGCTCCCTGCGGCGCAGGCCCTGGCAGCGTGCGGCGGCGGTCGCGCTGGTCGTGGTGGTGGCCGGCGTCGGCTGGCTGCGCGGGCCGGACACCTGGCTGCGCATGCAGGCCGACTATGTCACCCAAAAGGGCGAGGTACGCACCGTGCACTTGGCCGATGGCAGCACGGTGGAGCTGGATTCCGCCAGTGCCATCCGCCTGGATTACGACGGCGTGCAGCGGCGTATCAGCCTGATCCAGGGCTCGGCGATTTTTGATGTGGCGCCGATGGTGGGTCAGGAGACCCGTCCGTTCGTGGTACAGAGCGCCGGCGGGCAGACGCGGGCGCTGGGCACGCGGTTTGTGGTGGAGCGCGAGGCCGACCGCCGTGCTTGGGTGGGCGTGTTGCAGCACAGCGTCGAGGTGTCTTTGCACGCTTCGCCGAAAAAAGGCCCGAGCGATCGGGTGCTCCAGGAGGGCCAGGCTGCTAGCTACAACGCCCAGGAGGGGGTGGTGCCCCTGGATCAATTCGATGTAGACCGTGCCACCAGTTGGCGACGCGGCGTGCTGATCTTTGATCGCCAGCCCCTGGCCAAGGTTATTGAGCAGCTCAATCGCTACCGTCCGGGGCGGGTGGTGTTGACCCATTCCGATTTGGGCGAGCGCGAAGTCAGCGGCGTCTTCCGTCTCGACATGCTCGACAGCGCCCTCGGAACGCTCACCCAGGAACTCCAAGTGCAACGCTTGGACCTGGCAGGCCTCAGCCTGATCTATTGATGACCCGGTGGGAGGCCTGCTCTCACCCGCTTAAAACCCCCTGCGCAAAAACTTTTTAAAAAACCTTACTGACTTCCTGCGCCTCGTACGTCTTGCTAGGTGAGAAACATTCGCATAAACAAACATACGATCAGCGCAGGGAAACCAGAAATGTCAGCACTCACCAAGGGGCGTATCACCGGTAGCCGGTTAGCCCTGGCCATCCACTTGGGGCTGTTCGCCGCGGCCGCTCCCGTGTATGCGGTGCAGCCTCAGGTGGACGCTTCCCAGTCGGCGGTGCGGGTGTTCGATGTCCCGGCGCAATCCTTGGGCAGTGCCGTATTGGCCTTTGCCGACCAGGCCGGTCTGCAGGTGCTGTTCGACAGCCCGCGCCTGCAAGGCTTGAGCAGCACCGCGCTCAAAGGCAGCTTCAGCGTGCAGGAAGGGCTTGGCCGTTTGCTCGGTGCCACGCCGGTGGAATATCGCTTTACCGGTGAGCGCCAGGTCACCCTCAACCGTGTCAGCGACGACCACGACGGCGCCATGACCGTGGGCACCACCACCATCACCGGCAACACCAACGGCCAGGCCAGCGACTGGGTGTACCAGACCCCAAAGTCCGTGGCGGTGATCAGCCGCGACATGATCGATAAACGTCCGCCCCGTCATGCCGCCGACATGCTCGAAGAAACCGCCGGCGTCTACACCGCCGTCAACCAGCGCGACCCTGGTCTGTCGGTGAATATTCGCGGTGTGCAGGACTATGGCCGGGTGAACATGAACATCGACGGCATGCGCCAGAACTTCAACGTCAACGGCCACCAGCAGCGCAACGGCACCATGCTGATCGACCCGGAGTTCATCTCCAGCATCGAGATCGACAAGGGCAGCCAGTCGGGGCAAGGCGGTGCGGCCGTGCTGGGCGGCATTGCTTCGTTCAAGACCCTGGATGCCAGTGAGTTCCTCAAGGACGGCAAGGACTACGGCGGCCGCCTTCGCGCCGGCAGCGGCATCGGTGAGCTGGGTAACGGCACCGACTTCAACGGCAGTGGCGTGTTTGCCTTTGGTGATGAGCGCGGCGATGTCGTGCTGGGCTACAGCGAGCGGCATTTCGGTAACTACCGCGCCGGCAGGCACAACGACGACAACCTGGGCACCAACCTGCGCGCCAGGTCATCTGCCCCTGCGGCCTTCGACGACTGGTTGAACAGCGAAGTCGGCGACACCGGCAGCGTGACCCGCTCGCAGATCGTCAAGTTCGGCCTGAACCTGCCCAACGACCAGCGCGTGCAGTTGAGCTACCTGGAAACCGACACCGACAGTAACGATGCCTGGGGCTATATCGCCAACGACCTTCAGAGCACCTACTACGTACGCACCAGCAAAAACAACCTCAACGCCAAAAACGTCGCGCTGGACTACAGCTATAGCCCGGACAACCCGCTGATCGATCTCAAGGCCAAGCTCTATTACGTCACCACCCAGATGGATCGCAGCAACGCCCCCAACCTGTCGTCGCCAGGTACCGGTAACTACGTCGGCGCCTACACCGATCACTTTCAGACCGACACCTGGGGCCTGCAGGGTGACAACACCTCGCGGTTTGATTTCGGCGAACAGGGGCATGTCACCTGGAACTACGGGGTGGAGCTGTATCAGGACGAGTTCAAGCCCCGCACCAACAAAGTTGAAGCCACCAACAACCTGGGCTTGTTGCCTTACGCAGAGGGCAGCACGCCAGGGGGCAAACGCACCATCGCCAGCCTGTTCAACAACGCGCAGTACGAATATGGCGGCTGGCTGGCCCTGGATGCGGGCTTGCGTTATGACCGCTATCGGCTCGAAGGCGAAACCGGCATGACCCTGTACCGGCGTGATCGCTTCTACAACAGCCTTGTCGGCGCCAGGCGTGTCTCGGAAGTGATGGAGGTCGACCGTGAAGAAGGCCAGTTTTCCCCCACCTTCGGTCTCGCGGTGAAACCGGGCGTGGACTGGCTGCAGCTCTATACCCGGTGGGGCAAGGGCTGGCGGCCACCGGCGGTGACCGAAACCTTCATGACCGGCCGACCCCACGGTGGCGGTTCGGGAGAGCGCGTATTTCCCAACCCCTACCTCAAGCCTGAAGAGTCACGGGATTGGGAAGTGGGCATGAATGTTTTCAAGGAAGGCTTGTTTTTCAGTGACGATCGCCTCGGCATGAAGGTGGCGTACTTCGATACCCGGATCGAAAACTTCTCTTTCCTCAACACCAGCGTCAGCTTGCCGGAAACCCAGGTGGGTGGATTCCTCGGGACCATGGCTTACGTCAATAACACCAAGCCGACACGTTTTCGCGGGGTTGAATACCAGCTCAATTACGACATGGGCCGCGCGTACGCCAACCTCAGCTACACCCACATGATCGGCAGCAATGAGTTCTGCTCGAAGAACTATTACATGGGCGGTGCCAAGACCACCGGGCCAAGGACTACTCGCCTGGAGCGTTTCACCCTGCCGGATGGGCGCATCGGCATACGGCCGGTCACCACCTATGAGGTGTTGGATGACGACGTCGCCAACAACAAGGAAAGCTGCGGGCGAATCATGGGTAACGCCACGTACATGCCGGCCGATCGCGGCTCGCTGACCCTGGGTACGCGCTTCCTGGAAAAACGCCTGGATACGGGTGTGCGTGTGCGCTACAGCTCGGGCAACGGCGAAAACCTCAATCAGCAGGGCTACGAGCTGATGGATCAGGCGATGTGGCCCAAGTACACGCTCTATGACCTGTACGCCAGTTACTGGATGACGGATCAACTGAACATTGCACTGGCGTTGGAAAACGCCACCGATGAAGCCTATTTCGTCGCCATGGGCGACGCCAACAACCTCAGCCTGGCGCGCGGGCGAACCCTGAGCGGCATGTTGGAATACAAATTCTGATCAGCGTGCACAGGCACCTGATCAACGGTTTTGCCCATGGGTGGGCAAAAAGGCGCGCCGCACCGGCGTGCTCATCAACAACGTTGTTTAACGAGGTTTAGCGATGACTATTTCTGTTAGCTACGATTCGGGCCTGGGTTCTCTGTCGGTATCGGACTACCTGAGCTCCTGGGCAGTGGGGTTCAACACTGCAGGGCACGGCACCAGCAACACCGGCGGTTTCAGCAACGGCACCCTCAGCGGCGACCAGTATTCGACCCACGGCGCCAACAACTCCGAGTACGCGTTCATCGCCGACAGCGACACCGGCAATGGCCTGCACTATGTGTTCAACCCGTCGTTGCCCGCCAGCAGCAACCTGAACCACTACCTGTGGGGCGACCTGGATAACGTGCAACTGGGTACAGGCCTGGGCGGCGGCAGTGGCGGCGACTTCTCCCTGAGCGACTTCAAGGTCGCGTTCAACGGCCTCGACCTGAGCGCCGCCGAGGGCGCCGGCCGGGCTGGCAACGACGTACAGAGCGTGATCTACGGTTTGATGCAGGGCAACACCGCCGCGCTGGAAACCGTGCTCAACAACCTGCTCGACGACTTCGGCCTGTCCACTGCCAGCACCTTCGACGAAGTGTCTGCGGGCCTGGCGGCACACGCCAGCGCAGTGTCCACCGATGTTGCCCTGGTGGGCGTGCAGGACGTGGCACAGGACTGGGCACTCGCCGCCTGAACCTGCTGCTGCATGAAAAAAGCGAATGGAAGATCGCTCTCCCATTCGCTGCATTACACCGCCGTCGCCCAAGCCTTCTAACTCTTCCGGCGACGGCGGTGCCGAATTCTGCGCAGCGTCGTATCGGCTGTCAACGCGGCGACGCTGCACGTTCAACCCCACGAGAATCCCCAGATGCGCCACGCCGGCAACGAAACCCTGGCCGCCCTCACGGCCTATAAAAGTGGCTTCTTCAACATCGGCCTGTTCTCGGCGGTGATCAACCTGCTGATGCTGGCCCCGGCGTTGTACATGCTGCAGGTGTACGACCGGGTGCTGGCCTCGGGCAATCAGATGACCCTGCTCATGCTGACGTTGATGATCCTCGGCCTGTTCGGCCTGATGGGCGCGCTGGAGTGGGTGCGCAGCCAGGTGGTGATCCGCCTCGGCACGCAGATGGACATGCGCCTGAACCAGCGGGTCTACGACGCCGCGTTCGAAGCGCAACTCAAGGGCGGCACCCAGGCGGCGGGCCAGGCGTTGCATGACCTGACCACCTTGCGCCAGTTCGCCACCGGCCAGGCGCTGTTCGCGTTTTTCGATGCGCCGTGGTTTCCGGTGTACCTGCTGGTGATCTTCATGTTCCACCCCTGGCTTGGCCTGCTGGCGCTGGGCGGCGCGGTGATGCTGATCGCGTTGGCGTGGATCAACCACCATGTCAGCCAGGCGCCGATGGCCGAGGCCAGCCAACTGTCCATCCACGCCAGCCAGCAGGCCACGGCCAACCTGCGCAATGCCGACAGCATCGAAGCCATGGGCATGCTCGCCACCTTGCGCGGGCGTTGGTTCCACCAGCACCAGGCGTTCCTCGCCGAGCAAAACCTGGCCAGTGAAAAGACCGCCGCCGTCACCGCCTGGTCCAAGGGCGTGCGCCTGGCCTTGCAATCGCTGGTACTCGGCCTGGGCGCGTTGCTGGCGGTGCAGGGCGATATCACGCCGGGGATGATGATTGCCGGCTCGATCCTGATGGGGCGGGTGCTGAGCCCCATCGACCAATTGATCGGCGTCTGGAAACAATGGGGCTCGGCGCGCCTGGCCTACGAGCGCTTGTCGCAGCTGCTGGCGGCCAACCCGGCGCGACCGCCGCGCATGAGCCTGCCGGTGCCCAAGGGCCAGTTGAGCGTCGAGCACATCAGCGCCTGCGCCCCCGGCAGCCGTCGGCCGGCGCTGGTGAACCTGGGGTTCAACCTGCCAGCGGGTGAAGTGCTCGGCGTGATCGGACCTTCCGGATGCGGCAAATCCACCCTGGCGCGGGTGCTGGTGGGCGCCTGGGCACCGCTGGCCGGCAAGGTGCGGCTGGACGGCGCCGACCTGGCCCAGTGGGACAAACAGCAACTCGGCCCGCACATCGGCTACCTGCCCCAGGACATTCAATTGTTCGCCGGCAGCATCGCCGACAACATCGCACGGTTTGCCGAACTGGATACCGACAACGTCCTGGCCGCCGCGCAAATGGCCTGCGTACATGACCTGATCCTGCAACTGCCCCAAGGCTATGACACGCAATTGGGGGAGGGCGGTGCGGGGTTGTCCGGTGGGCAAAAGCAACGCGTGGCCCTGGCCCGTGCGCTGTACGGCCTGCCGGCGTTGATCGTGCTGGATGAGCCCAACGCCAACCTTGACGAAGTGGGCGAGCAGGCGCTGCTCCAGGCCATCACCCAGCTTAAGCAGCAGCGCCGCACGGTGATCCTGATTACCCACAAAGCCAATGTACTGAGCCTGACCGACCAGTTGCTGATCCTCAAGGACGGCCAGTTGCAGGCCTTTGGTCCGACGGCGCGGGTGCTGGAGGCGCGGCAGAAACCGGCAGCCTCCAAACCGGTGTCGACCCTGAGCATGAGCTACCGCCTCGGTGAAGGAAAACAGGCATGAGTATGAGTAAGCCGGTGCTGGCCAGCGACCGCCCTCACACGGTGTTGGCGCTGGATGACAAAAACTATTCACGCCTGGGCTGGTGGCTGGTGCTCGGCGGCTTTGCCGGATTTATCGGCTGGGCCGCGTTGGCGCCGCTGGACAAGGGCGTGGCGGTGTCGGGCAAGGTCATGGTCTCTGGCCATCGCAAGACCGTGCAGCATCCTGCCGGGGGCATCGTCGAGCGTATCGAGGTGCGTGACGGTGATGTGGTCAACGCCGGCCAGGTGCTGTTGCGCTTGAAGGAGACGCCCTTGCGCGGGCAGATGCAGTCGCTGCGCAGCCAGTACCTGGCGTCCCTGGCCAGTGAGGCGCGCTTGAGTGCGGAAAGCGAAGGTCTGCCCGCCATCACCTTCGGTCCTGAATTGCTCAACGAGCCGGAGGCCGCCAACACCCTGAATCTGCAACGGCAACTGTTCACCAGCCGCGCCCAGGCGCTGGCCACCGAGCAGCAAGGCCTGCGCGAAACCATCGCCGGCGCCGAGGCGCAGTTGCGTGGCACGCGGGATTCCCAAGCGAGCAAGCTGCAGCAACGCGCGGCATTGAATGAACAACTGCAAGGCCTGCGCGAGCTGGCGCGTGATGGCTATATCCCGCGCAATCGCCTGCTCGACAGCGAGCGCCTGTACGCCCAGGTCGACGGCGCGATTGCCGAAGACTACGGACGCATCGGCCAGTTGCAGCGCCAGGTTCTGGAACTGCGCCTGCGCATCCGCCAGCTCGGCGAAGACTTCCAGAAAGACCTGCGCGGTCAGTTGGCCGAGACCCGCACCCGCAGCGACGACCTGCGCAACCGCCTGGCCTCGGCCGAGTTCGAACTGGCCAACAGCCTGGTGCGGGCGCCGGCCTCGGGGGTGGTGGTGGGGTTGGAGGTGTACACCGAAGGCGGGGTGATCAAGCCCGGCCAGGCGCTGATGGACATCGTGCCCCAGGGCGAAGCGTTGTGGGTGGAAGCGCGGGTGCCGGTGCAAATGATCGACAAAGTGCATCCGGGCCTACCGGTGGAGTTGCTGTTCTCGGCCTTCAACCAGGCCACCACCCCACGGGTGGCCGGTGAGGTGACGCTGGTCTCCGCCGACCGCCAGGTCGATGAGCGCACCGACGAGCCTTATTACACCGTGCGCGCCCAGGTCAGTGCGGCGGGCATGCAACAACTGGACGGCGTGCGGATTCGTCCGGGCATGCCGGTGGAAACCTTCATCAAGACCGGTGAGCGTTCGATGCTCAACTACCTGTTCAAACCCTTGCTGGACCGTACCCACATGGCCTTGGTGGAAGAATGAAGGCACTGTTTTTTACCCTGTGCCTGAGCGTTACACCGGCGGCACATGCCTTGGGTTTGCTCGACGCCTACGACCTCGCCCTGCGCAATGACCCGACCTTCCAGGCCGCCATCCAGGAGCGCGAGGCCGGTGAAGAGAACCGCGTGATCGGCCGTGCAGCGTTATTGCCGAACCTGTCCTGGAGCTATAACAACTCGCGCAACGAATCCGAAGTTACCCAAAGCACCGCCGTCGGCGATGTCACCAGCGACCGTGATTACCGCAGCTATGCCTCGACCCTGACCTTGCAGCAACCGTTGCTGGACTACGAAGCCTATGCGCGCTTTCGTCAAGGCACGGCTCAGGCGCTGATGGCCGATGAGCGTTTTCGCGGCAAGAGCCAGGAACTGGCCGTGCGCGTGCTCAGCGCCTACAGCCAGGCGCTGCTGGCGCAGGAACGCATCGAGTTGAGCCGTGCGCAGAAACGTGCGTATGCCGAACGCCTGCAACTCAATGATCGTCTGCTCAAAGGCGGTGAAGGCACGCGCACCGATGTACTGGAAACCCAGGCGCGCTTGAGCCTGGCCCAGGCAGAGGAAATCGAGTCGCTGGACGCCCAGGACAGCGCCTTGCGCGAGCTGGAAGCGATTGTCGGCCAACCGTTGCAGATCGAAGCGCTGGCACCCCTGGCCCGTCCATTCGACATCCCGCCCCTGGAGCCCAACCGCTTCGAAACCTGGCGCGAACTGGCCATGGCCAATAATCCAGAACTCAAGTCCCAGCACCACGCGCTGGACGTGGCCTCTTACGAAGTCGAGCGCAAACGCGCCGGGCACATGCCCAAGGTCAGCCTGTACGCCAGCAGCCGCCAGACCAGCTCCGATTCGGAAAGCAGCTACAACCAGAAGTACGACACCAACAGCGTCGGTATCCAGGTCAGCCTGCCGTTGTTTGCCGGCGGGTCGGTATCGGCCTCTACGCGCCAGGCGGCCAATCAACTGTCCCAGGCCCAATACGAGCTGGACGCACATACCTCGGCGACGCTGGTGGAGCTGCGCAAGCAGTTCAACCTCAACACCAGTGGCGCGGCGAAAGTGCGTGCCTACGAGATGGCTGTCAGCTCCGCCACCGCGCTGGTCACTGCGACCAAAAAGAGCGTCAGCGGCGGTGAGCGGGTCAACCTCGACGTGCTCGACGCCGAGCAACAACTGTTCACCGCCCGCCGCGACCTGGCGAATGCGCGACATGCGTATCTGCTGGCCAGGATTCAGTTGAAGTATTACGCGGGGTTGCTGAGTGAGCAGGACTTGCGGGCGTTGGCGGGGTATTTCCAGCCTTCGGCATGAGTGGTTACAACCCGGCATTCGCCGGGTTTTTTGTGGTTACTAATCTGTGAAACAGCTTCGAGACGATGGAGCCGGTTGTCGGGTGGCAGGAGGGAAATTGTTACCTGGCGGAAAATAACCTAACGGATGGGTTACGATGAAAGTAGGGGCCTACAAGGGATATGTCATCTCGGTGTTTATCAGGGGCGAGCATTGCCCGCCTCATGTGCATGTCAGGGGCAAGGGGTGGGATGCGCGGTTTCGTTTCAGTTTTTTGGATGGGGACGTTGAGTTGTGGGATGTAGAGCCTGAACGGAGGCGGCCACCCACTGCGGTTCTGAAGGAAATACGCGAGGTAATCATGCAGCGACATTATCTGGCACGGGCGCGCAGGATTTGGTGGGAAAAACTGCAAACGGTTTGCCTGGAGAACCATTCCTGGAACTGGGACACCAGTGAATTGGTTCCAGGGTTAGTCATTCGACGTGGTGTCTACGTTATCGCAAGCGCCTGGCACGATGCCTTAGCGCAGCGGACCATTTTGAATCTGGTAAGAGCGCCAGATTGCGTAGGGATTAATTTATGAAAATCGTAAAAGCCAAAGTCATACCTTATGTACCTCTCACTGACGCCGACGTCGACAAGGCAATCGCCCGTGGCCGCAGGCTAAAGCGCCTGTACGCCAACGCCAGCAATGTGCGTTACGAAAACGATTGCATCTCCATCGGCTTCAGCGACGGCAGCCGCGTCATGTTGCCGGTGGCCGGCCTGCCGGAGTTCGAAGGGTTTTCAGAGGAAGATTTCCAGCAGTTGGAAGTCAGTTTCGGTGGCAAGGCCATTAGCTGTGAGGCCCAGGATCTGGATGTTTCGATCACGGGCCTGATCGCCACAAGCCAGCCGCTGATGGACCTGGCTACCAGCCTGGTAGCATCACGCAACGGTCGCAAGAGCAGCGCTGCCAAATCCGCCGCCGCCCGCGCCAATGGCAAGAAGGGCGGCCGGCCACGCAAGAAGGAACCTGAGGACGCTGAATTACCGCCGGGTCAATAACACCCCGGATTCCATATGGTGCGTCCACGGGAACTGGTCAAACATCGCACACTGGGTAATGCGGTGGGTGTCATGCAGTTGCGCAATATTGGCTGCCAGCGTCTCCGGGTTACAGGAGATGTACAGGATGTTGTCGAAGCGCCGGGTCAGTTCGCAGGTGTCCGGGTCCATGCCGGCGCGGGGCGGGTCGACGAACACGCTACCGAATTCGTAGCTTTTGAGGTCGATGCCGTGCAGGCGGCGGAATGGGCGCACTTCGTTCAGCGCTTCGGTGAGCTCTTCGGCGGAGAGGCGCACCAGGGTGACGTTACCCACCGCGTTTTCATCGAGGTTGCTCAGGGCCGCATTTACCGAGGTCTTGCTGATCTCGGTAGCCAGCACTTTACGCACACGGGTGGCCAGGGGCAGGGTGAAGTTGCCGTTGCCGCAATACAGCTCCAGCAAGTCATCCGGGCGATCGCCCAAGGCTTCGTATGCCCAGTTGAGCATCTTCTGGTTCACCGTGCCGTTGGGCTGGGTGAACGCGCCTTCGGGTTGACGGTAGCTGAAGGTGCGGCCGCCGACGTCGAGTTTTTCCACCACGTAGTCGTGGCCGATCACATCGCGCTTGCCCTTGGAGCGGCCGATGATGCTCACATTCAAATCAGCCGCCAGCTTATTCGCCGCGGTGTGCCAGTGATCGTCCAGCGGGCGGTGATAACACAGGGTGATCATCGCGTCGCCGGCCAGGGTGGTGAGGAACTCCACCTGGAACAGCTTGTGGCTCAGGGCGGCGCTGGCTTGCCAGGCGGCCTTGAGCTGCGGCATCAACTGGTTGATGCGCTGGCTGGCGATGGGGAATTCTTCGATCAGGATCGGCGTGCGCTTGTCGTCCTGGGAAAACATCGCGTAGTGGCGTTCACCGCCTTCGCGCCACAAGCGGAACTCCGCCCGCAGGCGGAAGTTCTGCAGAGGCGACTCGAAGACCTGCGGCTCGGGTGCGTCGAACGGTGCCAACAGGTCACGCAAGCGCGTGACCTTGTCTTGCAGTTGAGCGGTGTAGCGTGTGGCGTCAAAAGTCATGCGTTGAACCAGCCCAGCTTGATCACGAACAGAATCGACAGAATCACCAGTGCCGGGTTGAGCTCACGGTAGCGGCCCGAAAGCAGCTTGATGGCGGTCCAGGCGATGAAACCGAAGGCAATGCCGTTGGCGATGGAGTAAGTGAAGGGCATCGCCAGGGCGGTGATCACCACCGGCGCTGCAACGGTAATGTCATCCCAGTCGATTTCGGCCAGGCCTGAGGTCATCAATACGGCGACGAACAGCAGCGCCGGCGCGGTAGCAAAGGCCGGTACGCTGGCGGCCAGCGGCGAGAAGAACAGCGCCAGCAGGAACAGGATCGCCACCACGATGGCGGTCAAGCCGGTACGGCCACCGGCGCTTACGCCCGCAGCGGATTCGATGTAGCTGGTGGTGGTCGACGTACCCAGCAGGGAACCGGCCATGGCGGCGGTACTGTCGGCGATCAGCGCACGGCCCATTTTCGGCATGTGGCCGTCCTTGCCCATCAGCCCGGCGCGCTTGGCCACGCCGATCAGGGTGCCGGAGTTGTCGAACAGGTCGACGAACAGGAAGGCGAAGATCACGCTGACCAGGCCGATGTCCAGCGCGCCCTTGATATCCAACTGCAGGAAAGTCGGGGCCAGGGACGGCGGCATCGACATCACGCCACCAAACGCGGTGACGCCCAGCAGAATGGAGACGATGGTCACCGCCAGGATGCCGATCAGCACCGCGCCGCGTACGGCCAGGGCTTCCAGCGCAACGATCAGCATGAAGCCGAGGATGGCCAGGATAGGCGCCGGCTTGGTCAGGTCGCCCATGCCCACCAGGGTGTTGGGGTTGCCGACCACGATCCCGGCGTTGTGCAGGGCGATCAGTGCCAGGAACAGGCCGATACCGGCGGCAATCGCCGAACGCAGGGGCAGGGGAATGCTGTTGATGATCCACTCACGGATACGGAAGATCGACAGCAGGAAGAACAGCACCGCCGAAATGAATACCGCACCCAGCGCAACCTGCCAGGTGTGGCCCATGTGCAACACCACGGTGTAGGTAAAGAAGGCGTTGAGGCCCATGCCCGGTGCCAGCGCGATCGGGTAGTTGGCGATCAGGCCCATCACGGTCGAACCGATGGCCGCCGCCAGGCAGGTCGCGACAAATACCGCGCCCTTGTCCATGCCGGTCTCGCCGAGGATGCTCGGGTTCACGAACAGGATGTAGGCCATGGCCAGGAATGTCGTGATGCCCGCGAGGATCTCGGTGCGCACGTTGGTGTTGTGTGCCTTGAGTTGAAACAGCTTTTCCAGCATGCCTGCTCCCTGTGACGCTATGTTGCGTCGTTATTTGTTGACCTCTAAGTCAAAGCACAAACTGCGCCAAGCGCCTGTGGTTCCAGAGAGGATCGGAAAAAGCGGCGCATCATACCAGCAGCCGAGGCTGTGTGGCGCATGGCCTTGAGGCATACTGCGGCGACGTTCAACAGCAGGTCATCGACAGCATGAAAAAAGCCAACGCGTGGAGTCTAGCCCTGATCCCTTGTCTCGGCCTGTGGTTGGGTGCGGCACCGGTGTGGGGCGCGACTGCACCGCCCTTGAGCGAGGTGCGCGTGTTCAAGGTCGAATCGGCGCGCTGCACGGAAACCATCCCGGAGCGCGCGCAAAGCACCCAGATGTGCACGCACCGTGGGCCCACCCAAGTGTCGGTGATGGAAGTCGGCCTGGGTAACAACCCGGTGGGTCGCTTCAATGGTGCCGAACTGAACGGGCAACGTACGCCCGTGTGCCAGGTCGGCAGCATCAGCGAAGCCTGCAGCGGGACGGGCACGCTGATGGGCTACATCTATGTATTTGACCTGAATGTCCAGGCCCAAGGCTGGTTCGAATACAGCAACTCGTCGATCAACGGCCCGCGGAATACCTTGAAGACCCTGCTCAATATCCGCTGATCAATCACCTTGAACGCTCAAAAAACCGGGAAGTCGTACCCCTGAGACGGCGACTTTCCTGAACGCCGCGGATGTACACCAACCCGTGAGGTGTTTATGAGCGCGATCCCCAATGGCGCGGCGGCCCAACCGTTCGTCGCCCACTCCATACGCTTGACCCTCAATGGTCAGGACCGCCAACTCGATGTATTGCCCTGGACCACGTTGCTGGACCTGCTGCGCGAGCAACTGGACCTGGTCGGCAGCAAAAAAGGCTGCGACCACGGCCAATGCGGTGCGTGCACAGTATTGCGCGACGGCAAACGCATCAACGCCTGCCTGACCCTGGCGGTGATGTGCGACGGTGCCGAGCTGACCACCATCGAAGGCCTGGCCGACGGCGACCAACTGCACCCGATGCAGCAAGCCTTCATCAAGCACGACGCCTTCCAGTGCGGCTACTGCACGCCCGGGCAGATTTGCTCCGCCGTCGGCCTGGTCAATGAAGGCCGTGCCCACGACAGTGCACAGATCCAGGAGCTGATGAGCGGCAACCTGTGCCGCTGCGGCGCCTACAGCAATATCCGCGATGCCATCGAAGAGGCTTTGCCGGCGTGCCGCGCCCAGGGAGGTGAGCAATGAATCCCTTCCAGTACAGCAAACCGGCGGATGTCCACGCAGCCGTGCACCTGAGCAGCGCCGCGTCGCGCTTTATTGCCGGCGGCACCAACCTGCTGGACTTGATGAAAGAAAACATCAGCCGCCCCGAGCACCTGATCGATATCACCGGCCTGCCGCTCAATGAGATTGAACAAACCGCCGAGGGTGGCCTGCGCATCGGCGCGCTGGTGAGCAATGCCGACCTGGCCTGGCACCCGCTGATCGAACAGCGTTACCCGTTGCTGTCCCAGGCGATCCTTGCCGGTGCTTCGCCGCAACTGCGCAATATGGCCAGTACCGGCGGCAACCTGTTGCAGCGCACCCGTTGCTACTACTTCTATGACGCTACCGTGCCCTGCAACAAGCGTGAGCCCGGCAGCGGCTGCCCGGCGCGCACTGGGTTGAACCGTATCCATGCGATCCTTGGCGCCAGCGAACAGTGCGTGGCCACTCACCCTTCGGACATGTGCGTGGCCCTGGCGGCGCTGGAGGCGCGGGTGCATGTCGAAGGCCGAGGCGGCGCGCGGATTATCGAGTTTGCCGACTTCCACCGCCTGCCCGGTGATGCGCCGCAACGCGACAACCAACTGGCCGACGATGAGCTGATCACCGCCATCGAATTGCCCGCCGACCACCTGGCCCGTCACAGCCATTACCTGAAAATCCGCGACCGCGCGTCTTACGCGTTTGCCTTGGTTTCGGTGGCCGCCGCTCTCGAGTTGGACGGCGATCGAATCGTCGACGCGCGCCTGGCCCTCGGCGGCGTGGCCCATAAACCCTGGCGTGACCGTGCGGTGGAAGCCTCGTTGATCGGCCAAGTGGTCAGCCGCGAAACCTTCAGCAATGCCGCCGACGCGATGCTGCAAGATGCCGAGCCGCTGGAACACAACGGCTTCAAGATCAAGCTGGCGCGCCGCGCAATCATCCGTGCCCTGAGCGACGCCGCCGTCGCAGGAGATCGCCCATGACCGCTATTGGCAAACCCCTGGACCGTGTCGACGGTCTGCTCAAGGTCACCGGCCAGGCGCGTTATGCCGGTGAGTTTCCCGAGGACGGCCTGCTCCACGGCAGTGTGGTGTCCAGCACCATCGCCAAGGGCCGTGTGCTGGCGATCGATGCGTCCAGGGCACTGGCCCTGCCGGGCGTGGTGGCGGTTATCCATCACCTCAACCGGCCGACAATCGCCCGTTACGACGATGCCTTCCAGGATGACGATGCGGCGGACGGCTCACCGTTTCGCCCGCTGTATAACGACCGTGTGCTGTACAGCGGCCAGCCCCTGGCCCTGGTGATCGCCGACAACCTTGAACTGGCGCGACATGCCGGCTCGCTGGTAGCGATCGACTACGCACGGGAAGACTTCGAGACCGACCTGCTCGCCCAGCAGGAACAGGCCCATGCTTCACCGCAGGCGCCGCCCAAGCCGCGTGGCAATTTCCAGGCCGAGTGGGCCGCTGCCGCCGTCAGCCTCGACCTGCACTACAGCACCCCCATCGAACACCACAACCCCATGGAACCCCACGCCAGCACCGTGCTGTATCAGCCGGACGGCACCTTGCATATTCATGACAAGACCCAGGGCCCGCAGAACTGCCAGGCCTATGTGCAAGACGTGTTCGGCCTGGATAAAAGCCAGGTGCGGATCTTCGCCGCATTCGTCGGCGGCGCGTTCGGCTCGGGCTTGCGCCCGCAGTATCAATTGCCGCTGGCGGTGATGGCGTCCCTGGCGCTCAAGCGCTCGGTGCGCGTCACCCTGACCCGCCAGCAGATGTTCACCTTCGGCTACCGCCCGCGCACCTTGCAGCGTTTGCAGATGGGCGCCGCCGCCAATGGTCGCCTGCTGGCATTGGGGCATACGGCGATTGGCCAGACCTCGCGCTTCGAAGACTTCAGCGAGCACGTGGTGGAGTGGGGCGGCATGCTCTATCACTGCGACAACGTGCAACTGACCTACAAACTGGTGCCGCTGGATGTATTCACGCCCCTGGACATGCGCGCGCCCGGCGCTGCCTTGGGCGTGATCGGCGTGGAGTGCGCCATGGACGAATTGGCCAGCGCCTTGGGCATGGACCCGGTGCAACTGCGGCTGGTCAACTACGCCGAGCGCAACCAGAACGAAGACAAACCCTGGTCGAGCAAGGCCCTGCGCGAGTGTTACAGCGAAGGTGCCGAGCGCTTCGGCTGGAGCCAGCGCAACCCGGAACCGCGCAGCATGCGCGACGGCTGCCAGTTGATCGGCTGGGGCATGGCCGGTGGCGTGTGGGAGGCCATGCAGATGAAGGCCAGCGCCAAGGCGCGCATCGACGCCGAGGGCAAGCTGACCGTCAGCAGTGCGACCACGGACATCGGCACCGGCACCTACACGGTGATGACCCAGATCGCGGCGCAGGCCAGTGGCGTGGCGGTTGAGGACGTGGTGTTCCTGCTCGGCGACTCTTCATTGCCCACCGCGCCGCTGCAAGGCGGCTCGTTCACTGTGTCGTCCGTCGGCACCGCCGTGCAGCAAGCCTGCGAAGCGTTGAGCGCCAGGCTGCTGACCATCGCCCGGCAGACTTACCCGGTGTTCAAGGATGCCGAGTCCGTGCGTTTTGAAGACGGCCAACTGCACACCGGCGACGTGAGCGTGTCGTTGGCACAGCTGGTCAAGGACAGCGGTGACGAGAGCGTGGAAGTCCAGGTCGACAGCGAGCCGGACAAAAAGCGCGAGGGCTACGCCACCGCGACCCATTCGGCGGTGTTCGTCGAAGTGCGGGTGGATGAAGACTTGGGCACGATCAAGGTCAGCCGCGTGGTCAGCGCCATTGCGGCCGGGCGGGTGGTCAACCCGAAGATGGCCCGCAGCCAGATCCTCGGCGGGGTGGTGTGGGGCATTGGCATGGCCCTGCATGAGGAGACCCAGATCGACCATCAGTTGGGTCGCTACATGAACCACAGCCTGGCCGAGTACCACATCCCGGTAAATGCCGATATCGGCGAGATTGACGTAGTGTTTGTCGAGGAACATGACGAGATCGTCAACGCCCTTGGGTCCAAGGGCGTGGGAGAGATCGGCATTGTCGGGGTGGCGGCGGCGGTGGCGAATGCGGTCTACCATGCCACCGGCAAGCGGGTGCGAGAGTTTCCGATCACCCTGGATAAGGTGCTCTAGAGCACCTTATCCAACGGTTTACAGGTCAATGTAGAGTTCTGTCTTGTCTCGGGATTGAATAAGCGAGGGGCCCTTGCCGGGGATTGCATCGTCGACACTAACCCCGGTGGCGCCTGTCAACTGAGATATGCCTCGAATCGCAGGTTCGCCGTCATAGGTGAACACATGGTCGCTGCCGACTCTTGCAACCCATTTGGACTGCGGGTTCGCGGCTTGGTCGTGCTCGATCAGTTTGGTTGCGTAGTAGTTCATGTTTTTGAGACGTGTGGACTTCGGTTCTACTGAAGGCACATCAATCGCTTTGACTCGAACACCATGCGCTCGCATGGTCAACAGAAGCTCTCGATTGGTGTATGCCCCGTGTGTACTGTGGGCGCGGTCAATCAATCGCAAATTCGATCTTAGCGCGGCTGAAAATTCACCGGTTTCGAAAAACCTGTCCAGATCGGGCTGCAACGAATGCTCGAACCCTTCCGAGTACAGTGTGGAGACATTGTTTCTCTCAAACTCGGCTGCATTATCGATCAGCAGTCGCAGACCGGCAGATTGGGAATGGTCTTCGCCAATAATCATGCCGAGGGATTTCTGGTAGACGGTATTGACGACCTCTGACATTGACGCATTGCCCGGGATATCCGAGTGAGCGGGGCGCTCCTTGGTCTTGGCCTTTTTATGGAAGGTGTCAGCGTCCTGCTTCATTCGCTTGTCGATTTTCTCGTTTGTCCTCGACGTTGATGCTTCTCCCTGTGCAGGGTAGTCGTACGCGGCGGGGTCAAAACTTTGCTCCGCCGAACCTCTTGACCACCATGGCCACCTTATTCCTCCCGGTCCGTTGATCGGCTCCCAGGCGCCGTCCTGGGTGGAGTGCACCGTCATCACAGGCTTTCTCGTCTCGGGATCAATAATGCGGGCATACCCGTCACTGAGTTTGAACCTACCGTCGATCTCATAGATACGGCTGATGTCTTCAGCATCGGTCAAACGGATAAACCACCTGTCTGCACCATCACGTCCTTTTACTTGATACATGCCTTTGACGTTGGCATGAGCCCCCGAGATCAGTTGTTCTCCCTCCACGACGGCGTGGTTGCTGATATCGAGCCACTGTGACGGGCGCAGACGATTGACTTCGTCGGCAGTGGGCCCCGGACCGGGTACGGCGCTGACGGGTTCTTTTATTGGCTGGGTCGCAGGCGTTGCTGACGTGGGGCTGTTCGACTTGAGTGACGGTTTAGACTCGGGCAGGTTTTTCCTCGCGGGGCTGTTCGGTTTCAACGCAAGCCCATCTGCCAGGTCCCTTGTCTCCTGAACAGACAGCGCCTCATTTCGAAGCGCTTTGGCCAGCAGCGAAGACAGCATTCTGGCTTGGCCATAGGCAGGGATGAATCCCTGTGCGAAATCACCGACGTTTTTGAGCTCTGCGTCCAGCGTCGACTTGTCGAGACCGAATACCTTGCCAAGCTGATTGTTTGTATTCAAGTCAACCAACAGAGCACTGAATGGGTTGTCCAGGTAGCGCTCTACGGTGTCTGCGGTGGTTTTATTCACACCGAATACTTGCAAGGCATCCGCGATACCTGCAGAGGGATGCTCAAGGTGTTTGAGAAACTCCTCGTAGAATCCCCGGAGATCGTTTGCTCCGACATTTTCAGCCGCTTCGTTCTGGACTTTGTACTTGAACTCGCCGAATGTGATTGGCACCAGTGGCTTGTGACTGTTCAAGCCATCTTTCACAAAATAGAAGTTGTGCTGTTTGTCTTGGCCCAGAAGGTTTCCGTAGGCGTCATAGGTAAACAAGACTGTTTCTCCGTCGGGTCGCTGCCCGGAATAAAGCAGTCGTCCGCTCGGTGAAGAGCTTTCCTCTTTAATATTCGTCAAGCCATTGACCGCAGTGGGCGGCGCAGTGGGGCCTTTATCCAGACGCCCGAAGATATTGTCGCCTTCATTGGCATAGGGGCCGACGATGGCGTTGATATCATTGTTTCTGAACCGAATCAGTGTATCGATAACCCGTGTTTTTTTTTCGGATGACTCACCGCCCGCAAAATGCTGGCTGAAGGACTCCAGTCGCTTGGGCTCGTTGGCCTGGGTTTTCACCCATGCGTTCATTTCTTCGGTGGTTGTGAATGAGTGAAGTGAACGACCTTCCTTTTCTGGAACAAATAGCACGATATTCGGCTCGTCAGGCACAGCCGGAACACGCTGAATAAATATGATGTCCCTGGCTTGGATGCCATCCACGGCAAAGGTCTTGACTTGCACTTGAGGGCTGTTTTTTTTACCCGGCCACATCACGGCATCGGCTATTTGGCTGACCTCTGGACTCATGTATCCGCTGTTCAGATCCTTTGCGACGCTTGTCGTGAACCGATCCTTGGCGTTCATCAGGATGTAGTTGTCGTTGGGTGTGTTCCAGGAGGCAGTCGGGAATAGGTGGGGGGTCGTCATCCCGATGGGGACGCTGGCATTATTCACGTTGTTCATCAACTGAGGGCCCGTCGAAAGGTATTTGGTTAGCACCGGATTATTCCAGTAATGTTGTAACCCTTACGTGACCCCAACTTAAGAACGCGTTCCATCTTCGGCCTGCATCCGTGCCTAAGTGCTTTTCTCTTCCACCGGCACATGCATACGATCCCGATTCGCCAGGGTCGGGAACAGTTTGATCCACACCCCGGTCACCACCAGCGTACCGATCCCGCCCATGACCACGGCGGGCACGGTGCCGAACCAATGGGCGGTAATCCCCGATTCGAACTCGCCCAATTGGTTGGACGCGCCGATAAACAGACCATTGACCGCACTGACCCGCCCGCGCATTTCATCCGGCGTCTCCAACTGCACGAAGGACGCACGGATCACCATGCTGATCATGTCCGCCGCGCCCAGCACCACCAGCACCGCCAGGGAAAACCAGAACGAGGTGGACAGGCCGAAGGCGATGGTTGCCACGCCGAATACGCCGACGGCGGTGAACATCACCCGGCCCACCTGCCGATCTACCGAAAAGCGCGCCAGCCACAACGACATCAACAACGCGCCCACCGCCGGCGCCGAGCGCAACAGGCCCAGGCCCCAGGCGCCGGTCAGCAGGATGTCCTTGGCGAACACCGGCAGCAACGCGGTGGCGCCGCCCAGCAGCACGGCGAACAGGTCGAGGGAAATCGCCCCGAGGATGTCCGGGCGACTGCGGATAAAGCGGATGCCGGCCAGCAGTGAATCGAGGGTGGCCTTGCCTTTGTTGAGCGGGGTCTGGCGGGCGGGCAGGTTGAGGGTCAGCACACAGGCAATGAGGTACAGCGCCACCGTGGGCCCATACACCCAGACGCTGCCGAAGGCGTATAGCAAACCACCGAGGGCCGGGGCGACAATGGTTGCCAGTTGCTGGGCCGACTGCGACGAGGCCACCGCACGCGGGAACAGCGCACTGGGCACGATGCTCGGCAGCAGGGCCTGGGTGGTGGGCATTTCAAACGAGCGCGCGGCGCCGAGCAGGAAGGCGAGGATAAAGATCATCTCGCGGGTCACGTTGCCGGTGAGGCCGCCGATGGCCAGGGAAAGGGCAATCAGCGCCTGCACGGTCTGGCAGATGGCCGCGACTTTGCGTCGCTCATAGCGGTCGGCCACATGCCCGGTGTGCAGCATGAACAGCACGCGCGGCACGAACTCCACCAGACCGACCAGCCCCAGGTCGAGCACGTTGCCGGTGAGTTGGTAGAGGTTCCAACCAATGGCCACGGTAAGCATCTGGAAGCCGCTGGCGGTGAAGATCCGTGCCAGCCAGAACGCAATGAAAGGGCGGTGGTGACGTAACAGCAACGTGGGTTCACTGGGCATCGGAAATTCAGGTCAAGGCCGGAGGGAAGGGGCAGATTAGCATCAAGCTGTAACAATTAGTTGCGAGAAGAAGACTGAGGCAAGCTGTCACGCGGCAAAAGACCACACAGGCCAGCCGTGAAAATGGGACTACTCTTTTCACTGTGATTGACCCAGATCAAAGTCATTTCAGAATTTGTTCTGGTGGCCGCAAGGCCCGATTCCCTGCGTGGCTGGTTAAAAAAAGAAACGAATTGAAATTCGCCAGACTCCATATCCGTGGGGGCAGTGGGTGCAGGCTCCCGCCAGCAGCCGGTATTACCTGACAGAGGAAGACTTATGTTCGGTTTGGAGGCGCTAGATCTCGCCCGAATTCAGTTCGCGTTCACCATCTCATTCCACATCCTGTTCCCGGCGATCACCATCGGCCTGGCCAGTTACCTCGCGGTGCTGGAAGGCTTGTGGCTCAAGACCCATAACGATACCTACCGTGACCTCTACCATTTCTGGTCGAAGATCTTTGCCGTCAACTTCGGCATGGGCGTGGTCTCCGGTCTGGTCATGGCCTACCAGTTCGGCACCAACTGGAGCCGCTTCTCGGACTTCGCCGGCGCCGTGACCGGGCCGCTCCTGACGTACGAAGTGCTTACGGCCTTCTTCCTGGAAGCCGGTTTCCTCGGCGTGATGCTGTTCGGCTGGAACAAGGTGGGGCGCAAGCTGCACTTCTTCTCTACCGTGATGGTGGCCGTCGGTACGTTGATCTCGACCTTCTGGATCCTGGCGTCTAACAGCTGGATGCAGACGCCGCAAGGCTTTGAAATCATCGACGGCCGCGTGATTCCTACCGATTGGCTGGCGGTGATCTTCAACCCGTCGTTCCCTTACCGCCTGATGCACATGGCGACGGCGGCGTTCGTGGCCACCGCGTTCTTTGTCGGCTCCTCGGCGGCCTGGCACTTGCTGCGCGGCAAGGACAACCCGGCGATCCGCAAAATGTTGTCGATGGCGATGTGGATGGCCCTGATCGTGGCGCCTATCCAGGCGGTGATCGGCGACTTCCATGGCCTCAACACCCTCGAGCACCAGCCGGCGAAAATTGCCGCGATTGAAGGCCACTGGGAAAACAAAGGCAATGAGCCAACGCCGCTGATCCTGTTTGGCTGGCCGGACATGAAGGCCGAAAAAACCAAGTATGCGGTGGAGATTCCGTACCTGGGCAGCCTGATCCTGACCCACTCCCTGGACAAACAGGTGCCAGCGCTCAAGGAATTCCCGCCGGAAGACCGGCCGAATTCGACCATCGTATTCTGGTCGTTCCGGGTCATGGTCGGCCTGGGTTTCCTGATGATCTTCACCGGCCTGTTCAGCCTCTGGCTGCGCCGGGGCGACAAGATGTACACGTCCAGGCCGTTCCTGTACCTGGCGCTGTGGATGGGGCCGTCTGGCCTGATCGCGATTCTCGCCGGTTGGTTCACCACTGAAATCGGCCGCCAGCCGTGGGTGGTCTACGGGTTGATGCGCACGGCGGATGCTTCTTCCGGGCATAGCCTGGCGCAGATGACGATCACCCTGGTGTTGTTCGTGGTGGTGTACTTCGCGCTGTTCGGCGCCGGCCTGGGCTACATGATGCGCCTGGTGCGCAAAGGCCCGGTGACCCACGAAGGCACGGAACCGACCCACGGTGGCCCTGGCCAGAAACGCACACCGGCCCGTCCGTTGTCCGCCGCCGATGATGGCAGCGATGACGACCACGCCCACATCCAGCACAAGGGGAATTGAGATGGGTATTGATCTTCCGCTGATCTGGGCCGTGATCATCATCTTCGGCATCATGATGTACGTGGTCATGGACGGCTTCGACCTGGGCATCGGCATCCTCTTCCCGTTTATCCCGGGCAAGACCGACCGTGACGTGATGATGAACACCGTGGCCCCGGTCTGGGACGGTAACGAAACCTGGCTGGTGCTGGGCGGCGCGGCGTTGTTCGGCGCGTTCCCGCTGGCCTATTCGGTGGTGTTGTCGGCCCTGTACCTGCCGCTGATCCTGATGCTGGTGGGGCTGATCTTTCGTGGCGTGGCCTTCGAGTTCCGCTTCAAAGCCAAGGACCACAAGCGTCACCTGTGGGACAAGGCGTTTATCGGTGGTTCGCTGGCGGCCACGTTCTTTCAGGGCGTGGCGCTGGGGGCGTTTATCGACGGGATCCCGGTGGTCAATCGCCAGTTTGCCGGCGGCTCGCTGGACTGGCTCACGCCGTTCACGATGTTCTGCGGCGTGGCGCTGATCGTGGCCTATGCCTTGCTGGGTTGCACCTGGCTGATCATGAAAACCGAAGGCCCGTTGCAGGAGAAGATGCACAACCTGGCGCGGCCATTGGCCTTCGTGGTGTTGGCCGTGATCGGCATCGTGAGTCTCTGGACGCCGCTGTCGCACCCGGAAATCGCCTCGCGCTGGTTCACCCTGCCGAACCTGTTCTGGTTCCTGCCGGTACCGATCCTGGTGCTGGTGACCATGTACGGGTTGATCCGCGCCGTGGCGCGGAATGCCCACTACACGCCGTTCCTGCTGACGCTGGTGCTGATCTTCCTCGGCTACAGCGGCCTGGGGATCAGCCTGTGGCCGAACATCATCCCGCCATCCGTGTCGATCTGGGATGCCGCTGCGCCGCCGCAGAGCCAAGGCTTCATGCTGGTGGGCACCTTGTTCATCATTCCGTTCATCCTGGGCTACACCTTCTGGAGCTACTACGTGTTCCGCGGCAAGGTCACCCACGAAGACGGCTATCACTAGGAGGGTCGTTGCATGTCCGGCAAACCTACGTTGCACGAGATCGAACAGGCCGAGAAACAGCCGCTGTGGCGGCGCCTCGGCTGGTTGGCGATGATCTGGACCGGCAGTGTGCTGGCCCTGTTCGTGGTGGCCAGCCTGATGCGCATGTTCATGAATGCGGCCGGCCTGACCACCCACTGACATCCCGATCCGGGCTTCGCGGCCCGCTGCCTGTTAACTTGAGGGCAAGCCCTGCTCTTCTTTTGGAAGGGCAGGGCTTTTTTTATTTGCGCGCTTTGAGAATCACGAACTTGGGCGTGGCAGCGACCTGCTCTACGCCACGGAACAAGCGCGCCAACTTGCTGTGATAACCCAGGTGACGGTTGCCGACGATATACAGGGCGCCGCCGACCACCAATGCCTCCCGCGCCTGCTGGAACATGCGCCAGGCGAGGAAGTCGCCGACCACCTGCTGCTGGTGGAACGGCGGGTTGCACAGCACAACGTCGAGGGAGTCCGGCTCCTGGCCGGCCAGGCCGTCGCCGGCGCGTACTGTCACCTCCCGATCGCCGAGGGCGGCGTGCCAGTTCTCAAGGGCCGATTGCACGGCCATATAGGACTCGTCCACCAAGGTGTACTGGGCGTCGGGGTTTTGCAGGGCGCTGGCAATCGCCAATACCCCGTTGCCGCAACCCAGGTCCGCCACGCGGGCACTGCCCAGGTTGTCGGGCAGGTGCGGCAGGAAGGCGCGGGTGCCGATGTCCAGGCCTTCACGGCAGAACACGTTGGCATGGTTGAGCAGTTCGATAGCCGGCGCGTCCAGGGTGTAGCGCGTCGGGTAGGGCGAGACCGCCGTGGGGCGGTCGGCCAATGTCGCGATCAGCAACCGCGCCTTCTTCACCGCCAGGGAGGCGTGCATCGGCCCGATATAGCGCTCCAGCAACTCACCGGCCGCCCGGGGCAGGTGCTTGACCATCGCTGCGGCGATCACTTCGGCACCCGGCGCCAGTTGGCCTTGCAGGCGGATCAGTTGTTCTTCCAGCAATGCCAGGGTCTTGGGGACGCGGATCAGCACCCGGTCGAACGGCCCGCTGGGCACCTCGCTGGCGGGGATGAACGGCACGGCGTCAAAGGCCTTGCCATTGCGCACCAGGTTTTTATCCAGGCCCAGGGCGGCCAGGAACGAGTCGCCGCTGGAGGTCACCTGCACCCGGCCTTCCAGGCTCGCAGCCAGGGCGCCGAAGCTGTCATTGAGCACCAGCACGCGGGTCGCAGCGCTCGGTTGCTGTTCAGCCAGGTAGCTGAGCAGGTACTCGTCGGCGGCGTCGAAGGCTTGCAGCGGATCGTTATGTTGCTCTGGCTGGCGGATCAGATCGAGCTGGGCGAAGGGGCTGTCGAGCAGGGGCATGGCGAGGGAGGCTCTGGGTCATCGATGGGTGTTCGGCAGTCGGCTGCGGAACCGTCTGAGTGAACAGCGGGCGGCACCCCGTGGGGACAGCCCAGCACTCAGAATGGGTCGTAAATGTTACTTTTTTTCCTGAGGGATTACATGCGGTGTTTCAACGCTGATTAAAACAACCCCGCTTTCGAAGCGCAGAGCACGGCGGCGATCTTGTTGTTGACTCCCAGCTTTTTGAAGCAACTGCAGATATGAAAGCCCACCGTACGTTCGGACAGGCACAGGATGGCGGCAATGTCCGCGGCGGTCTTGCCCATGGCTGACCACTTGAGGATTTCGGTTTCGCGCGGGGTTAATTTGCTTGCAGGGTTGTTAATGCTGGGCTTGTGTGCGTAAGTCTTCGCGACGACCGCATGCATCGCATGGCACAGCCACAGCACCTGGCCGGCTTTTTCATAAAGCTCCTGCGGGGTCACTTCACCTGCACTACGACCAAGGGTCAGCATGCTGAACACACCCTGGAAATCATGCACGGCTTGGGTCCATCCCAAATGCACACCAAAAGATTGGGCTAAAGACCATAAACTTGGTGAGTCTTTAAAGGTTTTTTCCTCCCAGACAAGGGGCAGTACACAACGTTTGCAATGTTCCACCACGGGATCAGCTTCAAAGAAGTGGGCCTGGTTATACAGTTTGTTCCACTCATCGGGATAGTTGTTGAGGCGAATAGGCTTCGTTTGGTTGTTAGGTAGTTGAGAACTCATCGTAAAAGAACAGTATTGGAAGCCAAGTGCGTAGGTGTGGTTGACAGCCATCTCGAAAAGAGTCGTAACCTCGCTCTCGCCTTCCAGTTTGGGAAGTCGGGTATTGCGCCAGTTGACCATTGGTAACTCTCCATGGGTTTCCGCATGACATGGGATACGTCCTGAACTCCCACTGCACGGAAATTAGTGTAGGACATGAGCTACATCGCGAAACAAAATTTTCGCTCTTGCAGGGCAGCGTTTAAGAAATTTTCTCTAAGGTCGCGGCGGGCTTAGCTAAGAGGCTTAGTGGTTTTTTTCGATTTTTTAGTCAGTTGAAGCACCTGTAGCGGATCAACTTAGAGCGTGCTTGTAGCGCGGATAAAGGAGCTAATAGCAAATTGATCAGAGTTGATATTAGGTTGCCATTATTTTGTGCCTATATAATGCCACTACCAACCATAGGTGTTTCCGGGCTCGAGTTTGAGGGACACTAGGGCACCTGTAGAACGGAGTCCCCCATGACGGCCAGTGCTGAGAAATTTACCCGCCAGACCTTGCTCGATGTGCAATCCCTGACCCCCAGCCTGTTTACCCTGCGAACCACCCGTGACCCAGGGTTCCGGTTTACCGCCGGCCAGTTCGTGCGCCTGGGGGTCAGCAAGGCGGATGGCAGCACGGTGTGGCGCGCGTATTCCGTGGTGTCCTCGCCGTTTGATGAATACTTGGACTTCTTCTCGATTGTTGTCCCAGGCGGCGAATTCACCAGTGAGCTCAGCCGATTGCGGGTGGGCGATACCTTGATGGTGGAGCGCCAGGCTACCGGGTTCCTGACCCTGAACCGTTTCGTCGATGGCCGTGACTTGTGGATGTTAGGCACCGGCACCGGGGTGGCACCGTTTTTGTCGATCCTGCAGGACTTCGAAGTCTGGGAGAAATTCGAGCGCATCCTCCTGGTATACAGCGCGCGGGAAGCCCGGGAGCTGGCGTACCAGTCGCTGATCAAGGGGTTGGGCGAGCGGGAGTACCTGGCAGAATATGCGCACAAACTGACCTACATCCCCATCGTGACCCGAGAGGATTATCCGGGCGCGTTGAGTGGGCGTATTACCACCTCGATCGAAAACGGAGAATTGGAGCGTGCTGCCGGCGTCGAGCTGACCCCGGAACATTCCCGCGTGCTGATTTGCGGCAACCCGCAGATGGTGGATGACACTCGCCAGTTGCTCAAGCAGCGCGACATGCAACTGAGCCTTAGCCGCCGGCCAGGGCAGGTGGCAGTGGAAAACTACTGGTAATGAAAAGGCGCCTCAAGGAGGCGCCTTTTTTCCAAGCCGGTCCGGGTTAAAGCGGCTTGTCGTTCTGCGCCTTGAGCAGGTCGCGAATCTCGCCCAGCAGCACTTCTTCCTTGCTCGGTGTCGGTGGCAGGCTAGGCGCCACGGCTTCTTCGCGCTTGAGGCGGTTGATGGCCTTGACGCCCATGAAGATCGCGAACGCGACGATCACAAAGTCGATCACGCTCTGGATGAACTTGCCGTACGCCAGCACCACGGCAGGCACATCGCCCTGTGCCGCCTTGAGCGTAATCGCCAGGTCACCAAAGTCCACGCCACCGATCAACAGACCAATGGGCGGCATCACCACATCGCCTACAAACGAGGAAACAATTTTGCCGAAGGCGGCGCCGATGATGATACCGACGGCCATGTCGACCACATTACCTTTGACCGCGAAGGCCTTGAACTCACTGATCACGCCCATAGGTTATTCCTTGTTACAGATGAGAAGGGTGCCGCTCAGTGTAAGTCAGTCGTAACCGGCTTGCCTGATACAGCTGCTAACACTGTCAGTTTTTATCGACACATTAAATCGCAAATAGTTTGCAAAGTGCCACCAATCGCGCGCGAAATACCCGCTATTTCAGCGGCTTACCACATTATTTTCTCAATCGACCTGGTGGTGTTTTTCTATTTATCTTCTGACTCGCGGGTCACTAGCCTCTGGCAAGCACAACTGAATGTGCATTAAAAAAACCAGAGGAAACCTTGATGAAGAATCCAATCAATCGCGGCCCGGTATTGGCGCGTCATGTGCTGGTACTGGCGACCGCCAGCCTGCTTTCCCTCTCTTTACAAGCCGCCAACCTGACCCGTGACAACGGTGCCGCCGTCGGCGACAACCAGAACTCGCAAACCGCCGGCGCCAATGGCCCGGTGCTGCTTCAGGACGTGCAACTGATCCAGAAGCTGCAGCGCTTCGACCGTGAGCGCATCCCTGAGCGCGTGGTGCATGCCCGTGGCACCGGCGCCCATGGTACCTTCACCGTCACCGATAACCTCAGTGACCTGACCAAGGCCAAGGTCTTCGCTGCTGGCGAAACCACCCCGGTGTTCGTGCGCTTCTCCGCCGTGGTGCACGGCAATCATTCCCCGGAAACCCTGCGTGACCCGCGCGGCTTCGCCACCAAGTTCTATACCGCCGATGGCAACTGGGACTTGGTGGGTAATAACTTCCCGACGTTCTTTATCCGCGATGCCATCAAGTTCCCCGATATGGTCCACGCCTTCAAGCCGGACCCGCGCACTAACCTGGATGATGACTCCCGTCGCTTCGACTTCTTCTCCCATGTTCCCGAGGCCACTCGCACACTTACCGAGTTGTATTCCGACTCCGGTACTCCGGCCAGTTATCGGGAAATGGACGGCAATGGCGTACATGCCTACAAGTTGATCAACGCCAAGGGTGAAGTGCACTACGTCAAGTTCCACTGGAAGAGCCTGCAAGGCATCAAGAACCTCGATCCCAAGCAAGTTAGCGAAGTGCAGGGGCGTGACTACAGCCATATGACCAACGACTTGGTCACCCATATCAACAAGGGCGATTTCCCCAAGTGGGACCTGTATGTGCAGGTACTCAAGCCAGAAGACTTGGCCAAGTTTGATTTCGACCCGCTGGACGCCACCAAGATCTGGCCGAATGTGCCCGAGCGCAAAGTCGGGCAGATGGTGCTGAACCGCAACCCGGCAAATGTCTTCCAGGAAACCGAGCAAGTGGCCATGGCCCCGGCCAACCTGGTACCGGGTATCGAGCCGTCGGAAGACCGCCTGCTGCAAGGCCGGGTGTTCTCGTATGCCGACACGCAGATGTATCGCCTGGGCGCCAATGCCCTGCAACTGCCGATCAACGCCCCTCGGGTCACCGTCAACAACGGTAACCAGGACGGCGCGCTGAACTTCGGCAAGACCACCAGCGGCGTGAACTACCAGCCAAGCCGCCTGGAAAACCGTGAAGAGCCGCAAACCGCGCGCTACAGCCAGACGGCACTGTCGGGCAGCACCCAGCAGGCGAAGATCCAGCGTGAGCAGAACTTCAAGCAGGCCGGCGATCTGTATCGCTCCTACAACAAGAAAGAGCGTCAGGACTTGATCGACAACTTCGGCGGCTCCCTGGCCACGACCGATGACGAGAGCAAGCACATCATCCTGTCGTTCCTCTACAAGGCTGATCCGGAGTACGGCACCGGCGTGGCCAAGGTCGCCAAGGGTGATCTGGCGCGCGTGAAGGCGCTGGCCGAAAAACTCACTGACTGATGTTGGTTTTGGTCGATGCCCATGCGGGCGTCGACCTCTGGCAGGAGAGCACCCATGCGTATTTCTATCGGCTTACTGATGGCCATGCTGGCTTTTGTCGCCCATGCCGAGTCGCCCGACCCGGTCGCACTCAAGGCGCAGCTCCAGGATTATTACTTCGACGCCGCCCGCCGTGGCGACCTCGACATGCTCAACACCTTTATCGACGCCGGCTTCCCCCTCAACACCCAGGACGACAAGGGCTACACCGCGCTGATCCTCGCTGCTTACCATGGCGAAAGTACCTACGTGGAGCGTTTGCTCGCCGCCGGCGCCGACGCCTGTGTGCAGGACAAGCGCGGCAACACCGCGTTGATGGGCGCGATCTTCAAGGGCGAATTGAAAATCGCCCAGCGCCTGCTGGCCACCGACTGCAACCCCGACCAGCGTAACGGTGCCGGTCAGACGGCGGCCATGTATGCCGGGCTGTTCAAGCGCATCGAGTTGCTCGACGAACTCAAGGCCAAGGGCGCCGATCTCAACGCCGAAGACCCGGTCGGCAATAGTGCTTCACGATTGGCCAGCGGTGAAATCCGGACCCCGGCGTCGCGCTGAGCTATCATCGCGGTTTTTCGGTTGGAGGTTCTCAAATGGCGAAGGCCAAGCGCATGTACGGCTGCACGGAGTGCGGCGCGACCTTTCCCAAGTGGGCCGGCCAATGCACCGAGTGTGGTGCGTGGAATACCCTGACTGAAACCATGATCGAAAGCGGCGGCGCCGCTGCCCCTACCGGGCGTGCCGGTTGGACCGGGCAGCAGGCGCAGATCAAGACCCTGGCCGAAGTCAGCGTCGAAGAGATCCCGCGTTTCTCGACGGCTTCCGGCGAGCTGGATCGGGTTCTGGGTGGCGGCCTGGTGGACGGCTCGGTGGTGTTGATCGGCGGCGACCCCGGCATCGGCAAGTCGACGATCCTGCTGCAAACCCTGTGCAGCATCGCCAGCCGCATGCCGGCGCTGTACGTCACCGGCGAAGAATCCCAGCAACAGGTGGCCATGCGCGCGCGCCGCCTGGGCCTGCCCCAGGACCAACTGCGGGTCATGACCGAAACCTGCATCGAAAGCATCATCGCCACAGCCCGGATCGAAAAACCCAAGGTCATGGTGATCGACTCGATCCAGACGATTTTCACCGAGCAATTGCAGTCGGCGCCGGGCGGCGTGTCCCAGGTGCGCGAAAGTGCGGCGTTGCTGGTGCGCTACGCCAAGCAGAGCGGCACGGCGATCTTCCTGGTCGGCCACGTCACCAAAGAGGGCGCGCTGGCCGGGCCACGGGTGTTGGAGCATATGGTCGACACCGTGCTGTATTTCGAAGGCGAGTCCGATGGTCGTTTGCGCTTGCTGCGGGCGGTGAAGAACCGCTTCGGCGCGGTGAACGAACTGGGTGTGTTCGCCATGACTGACCGAGGGCTGAAAGAAGTCTCCAACCCATCGGCGATTTTCCTGACCCGTGCCCAGGAAGAAGTCCCAGGCAGTGTGGTCATGGCGACGTGGGAAGGCACCCGGCCGATGCTGGTGGAAGTCCAGGCGCTGGTGGATGACAGCCATCTGGCCAACCCGCGCCGCGTTACGCTGGGCCTGGATCAGAACCGCCTGGCGATGCTGCTGGCGGTGCTGCACCGTCACGGCGGCATCCCGACCCACGACCAGGACGTGTTCCTCAACGTGGTCGGCGGGGTCAAGGTGCTGGAAACCGCGTCCGACCTGGCGTTGATGGCGGCAGTGATGTCCAGCCTGCGCAACCGGCCATTGCCCCACGACCTGCTGGTGTTCGGTGAGGTGGGCCTGTCGGGCGAAGTGCGCCCGGTGCCCAGCGGCCAGGAACGCTTGAAGGAAGCGGCCAAGCATGGCTTCAAACGCGCGATCGTGCCCAAGGGCAATGCGCCGAAGGAAATGCCGCCAGGATTGCAGGTAATTGGAGTCACGCGCCTGGAGCAGGCGTTGGATGCACTTTTCGAATAATTCAGGGATGGACGCCATGCAACGATCGAATCGCTGGGGTGTAGTCGCCCTGTTTGTCGCCTTGGCCGGCTTGCCCGCCATGGCCTGGGCTGAGCTGCCAACGGGCTATCGCCTGGCGCAAACGCTGGTGACGCCAGATGGCAGTGTGCTGCAGGTGCTCGAAGACCAGCGCATCAGCCCCCAACTGCACAAGGACAGTTGGGGCAGCGGGCTGGATGAAGACTCGTTCGACGAGCCCGGCGACTTGGTCGACAACCCGCTGCTCGAAGCCCAGGTGCGCTGGGTGTCGGCCTCTGGCGAGGTGATAGCCCACGAAGACCTCGGCTACCCGTTGGCCGAGGTCGAGAAAGCCCCGATCAAAGGGCTGCCCGAACCTGTGTATTTTTTGACCATCGACCAGACCGCCCCCATGGGCAGCTACAGCGGGCCTGCCACGCAGCTGTTGCTGCCTGGCAAGCAGCAACTCAACCCGCTGGGTTACCAGGGCGCCGACGGCAAAGTCCAGGCGCTGACCCTGGCGCATACGGGCAAGGCGGCGTGGACGATCGCGACGCCAACCAGTGGCGGCGCGGATGAACTGCTGCAGGTGTCGTCATTTATGGACGGCGACGGTGAGGATGACTTTGCCACCCGTTATCAGACTTATCGGTTTGTCGACGGGCAGTGGCACGGCGCCTCAAGTCAGAAGAAGGGCTACTGGGACATGGAAAGCGAGTTTCCCGCACGTACGGCGTTTCCCTGAGCCGTTACACCTCCAGCAACGCGCCCAACTCCCGCTCCAGCTCTTCCTGGTCGCCCAGGTTCAACTCGATCAGCCGCCGCAAGTGGCTGATCGAGTCCAGGTCGATGTCTGTGCACACAAATCCCAGTTGGCCATCAGCTTCGTGGGTCAACCGTACTTGCATCTTTATATGCGCCTTGGGATCCAGGCGTATGTCGACCGCAAACGGCAGCGCCTTATTTCCCTTCCACTCTTCAGGCCGTTGCGCCAACAGGCCCTTGAGCGACAAATCCACCAATTGCACCGGCCATTCGTTGCCGTTTTGCCGAAGTTCGGTCTTGGCATCAAAGGCGATCCGGCGAAAACGACGGCGATCAGACGCTTGCTCGGTCATGGTGAAACCCTCTGTGGATAAAAGGATTGTAGCCCTGCGCCATCATCGGGTGGTTTTTTCTGCTTTTTTTGCCTCTGCAAGGCTCTAGACCAACGTAGGGGGGTGGCCTTTAAGGCCAGTAGCGCTAAACTCCGGATGGCTGTCCTTTCTGTCCACCCTGGCTGGAATATAAAAATGAAAAATAATAATAGCCTGCTACGCCACCTACCCTGGCTGGTGCTGGCAATCGTAGGAGCGTGCGCCCTGGGCGTAGTGGCCTTGCGCCGAGGCGAGGCGATCAACGCCTTGTGGATCGTGGTCGCTGCCGTGGCCATCTATCTGGTCGCTTATCGCTACTACAGCTTGTTCATCGCTAATAATGTGATGCAACTCGATCCACGGCGGGCCACCCCCGCAGTGGTCAACAATGACGGTCTGGACTATGTGCCGACCAACAAACACATCCTTTTCGGTCACCACTTTGCGGCGATTGCCGGTGCAGGCCCCCTGGTCGGCCCGGTACTGGCGGCGCAAATGGGCTACCTGCCCGGCACGCTCTGGCTGATTGCCGGCGTGGTGCTGGCCGGTGCGGTGCAGGACTTCATGGTCCTGTTCCTGTCCACGCGTCGTAATGGCCGTTCCCTGGGCGACATGGTGCGCGAAGAGATGGGGCGTATCCCGGGGACCATCGCGCTGTTCGGCTGCTTCCTGATCATGATCATCATCCTCGCGGTGCTGGCGCTGATCGTGGTCAAGGCCCTGGCCGAGAGCCCATGGGGCATCTTCACGGTGATGGCGACCATCCCGATTGCGATGTTCATGGGCATCTACATGCGCTACATCCGCCCGGGCCGCATTGGTGAAATCTCCATCATCGGCGTGCTGTTGCTGCTTGGTTCGATCTGGCTGGGCGGGCAGATCGCCGCTGATCCGGTCTGGGCCAAGGCCTTCACATTCACCGGGATCCAGATCACCTGGATGCTGATCGGCTACGGTTTCGTAGCGGCGGTACTGCCGGTGTGGCTGATCCTCGCGCCACGTGACTACCTCTCTACCTTCTTGAAAATCGGCACCATCATCGCCCTGGCGATCGGCATCCTGGTGACCATGCCCGACCTGAAAATGCCGGCGCTGACCCAGTTCATCGACGGTACCGGCCCGGTATGGAAGGGCGGCCTGTTCCCGTTCCTGTTCATCACCATTGCCTGTGGCGCGGTCTCGGGCTTCCACGCGCTGATTTCCTCGGGCACCACGCCCAAGCTGCTGGCCAGTGAAAGCCACGCCCGTTACATCGGTTACGGCGGCATGCTGATGGAGTCCTTCGTGGCGATCATGGCGATGGTTGCCGCTTCGGTGATTGAGCCAGGCGTGTACTTCGCCATGAACAGCCCGGCGGCAATCGTCGGCACTGACGTGGTGACCGTGGCACAAACCGTCAGCAGCTGGGGTTTTGCAATTACCCCCGAGGCGCTGTCGGCCGTGGCCCATGACATCGGTGAAACCACCATCCTCGCGCGTGCCGGTGGTGCGCCGACGTTGGCGGTGGGTATCGCGCAGATCCTGCACAGTGTGCTGCCGGGTGAAAACACCATGGCGTTCTGGTACCACTTTGCGATCCTGTTCGAAGCGCTGTTTATCCTGACTGCCGTCGACGCGGGCACCCGTGCCGGTCGCTTCATGCTTCAGGACTTGCTCGGCTCCTTCGTACCGGCGCTCAAGCGCACCGAGTCCTGGACCGCCAACCTGATCGCGACCGCCGGTTGCGTGGCCATGTGGGGTTACCTGCTGTACCAGGGCGTGATCGATCCACTGGGCGGTATCAATACCTTGTGGCCGCTGTTCGGTATCTCCAACCAGATGCTCGCCGGTATCGCGCTGATGCTCGCTACGGTTGTGCTGATCAAAATGAAGCGCCAGCGCTACATCTGGGTGACCATGCTGCCGGCGGTCTGGCTGCTGATCTGCACCACCACCGCGGGCTTCATCAAGCTGTTCGACGCCAACCCGGCGATCGGCTTCCTGTCCCTGGCGAAGAAGTACAGTGATGCCCTGGCGAACGGCCAGATCCTGGCCCCGGCCAAGAGCGTGGACCAGATGCAACATGTGATCTGGAACGCCTACACCAACGCAACGTTGACGGTGCTGTTCCTGTTCGTGGTGTTCAGCATCCTGTTCTATGCGCTCAAGGTCGGCGTCGCCGCCTGGGGCAACAAAGAGCGTACGGATAAAGAAGCCCCGTTCCAGGCAGTACCGGACGCCTAACCGAGGATTGCAAGCATGTTCAATGACATCAGTCGCCTCGGTAAATACCTCGGTCAGGCCGCGCGCCTGATGGTCGGCATGCCCGACTACGACACGTACGTCGAGCATATGCAAACCAAGCACCCGGACAAGCCGATGATGGACTACAAGGCGTTCTTCCGGGAACGCCAGGAGGCCCGTTACGGCGGCAAGGGTGGGCCCAAGTGCTGTTGATTTAACGCAACTCCCTGTGGGAGGGGGCTTGCCCCGATAGCGGCGTGTCAGTGACAGATCAGTGCCTGACACACTGCTATCGGATGCAAGCCCCCTCCCACATTTGTTTCTGTGTTCCTTTAAGGAGAATTTCTTTTGTCCTCTCCCATTCCAGTCACCGTTCTCAGCGGCTTTCTCGGCGCGGGCAAGACCACCTTGCTGCGCCATCTGCTCAAGGCCGAGCACGGGCTGAAAATTGCCGTGATCGAAAACGAATTCAGCGACGCCGGTATCGACACCCAATTGCTGGGCGAAGAACCGGTGCAAGTCATGACCCTGTCCAACGGCTGCGTGTGCTGCACCATCCACACCGACCTGACCAAGGCCCTGTATCTGCTGCTCGAGCGTCTGGACAGCGGTGAGATCGCCTTCGACCGCCTGGTGATCGAGTGCACCGGCCTGGCCGACCCGGCGCCGGTGGCCCAGACCTTTTTCATCGATGAGGAACTGCGCGAACGCTACATCCTTGACGGCATCATTACCCTGGTGGACGCCGCCCACGCCGAGCATCACCTGACCCAGACCATCGCCCAGGCACAGATCGGTTTCGCCGACCGGCTGCTGGTGAGCAAGCGTGACCTGGTGGATGACGCTACCTTCGAAGCACTCAGTGAACGCCTCACACGCATCAACCGCCGCGCGCCGATTCGCGTGGTCGAGCACGGCAAGATTGATCTGGCCGAACTGCTCGATGTGCGCGGCTTCAATCTCAACGCCGGCATGAGCCTGCGCCCGGTGAGCAAGGCGCCGTCCATCGACCGTATATCCAGCCTGGTGCTGCGCACCGACCAGCCACTGGATATCGACCGGCTCAGTGAGTTCATGAACGAACTGCTGGAAGACCATGGCAAGCAGCTGCTGCGCTACAAGGGCGTGCTCAATATTGCCGGCGAAGACCGCCGCATGGTGTTCCAGGGCGTGCTCAAGCTCTATGGTTTCGACTGGGATACCGAGTGGGCCGAGGGTGAGGCGCGGGAGAGTGTGATCGTGTTTATTGCCGATGAGTTGCCGGAGGACAAGATCCGAGAAGGCTTTGAGCGGGTCTATCAGGCATAAAAAAGCCCACCTGTAGGAGCGAGCTTGCTCGCGAAGAACTCACAGGCAACGCGTGCACCCAAGATGCACGCGTTATCGTTGACGTTTTTCGCGAGCAAGCTCGCTCCTACAGTGGGCTTCTTTGTATTACGCGCCGTATACCGGCAGTTTTTTGCAGATGGCCTTGACCTTCTCACGCACCGCGTCGATCACGGCTTCGTTGTTCAGGTCCGCCAGGATGTCGCAGATCCAGCCGGCCAGTTCCTTGCACTCTGCTTCCTTGAAGCCACGAGTGGTCACAGCCGGGGTGCCGAAGCGCAGGCCGGAAGTCACGAACGGCGAACGTGGGTCGTTCGGCACGGAGTTTTTGTTCACGGTGATGAAAGCTTTGCCCAGGGCAGCGTCAGCATCTTTACCGGAAATGTCCTGCTTGATCAGGGACAGCAGGAACAGGTGGTTTTCAGTACCGCCGGACACTACGTCAAAACCGCGCTCGATGAACACGCCGGCCATGGCCTTGGCGTTTTTCACCACTTGTTGCTGGTAGGTCTTGAACTCAGGCTGCAGGGCTTCCTTGAAGCAGATCGCCTTGGCAGCGATCACGTGCTCCAGTGGGCCGCCCTGGGCGCCCGGGAATACGGCGGAGTTCAGCTTTTTCTCGATCTCGGCGTTGGCGCGCGCCAGGATCAGGCCGCCACGTGGACCGCGCAGGGTCTTGTGGGTGGTGGTGGTCACCACGTCAGCGAAAGGCACAGGGTTCGGGTAGACGCCAGCGGCGACCAGACCGGCTACGTGAGCCATGTCGACGAACAGGTAGGCGCCCACCTTGTCGGCGATGGCGCGGAAGCGTGGGAAGTCGAGGATCTGCGAGTAGGCAGAGAAACCGGCCACGATCATTTTTGGCTTGTGCTCGACCGCCAGGCGCTCGACTTCGTCGTAGTCGATCAGGCCGTTGGCATCGATACCGTATTGAACGGCGTTGTACAGCTTGCCGGAGGAGGAAACGCTGGCGCCGTGGGTCAGGTGACCACCGTGGGCCAGGCTCATGCCCAGGATGGTGTCGCCGCCTTGCAGCAGGGCCAGGTACACGGCGCTGTTGGCTTGGGAGCCGGCGTGTGGCTGGACGTTGGCGTAATCGGCGCCGAACAGTTCTTTTGCACGGTCGATGGCCAGTTGCTCAACCACGTCGACGTACTCGCAGCCACCGTAGTAGCGCTTGCCTGGGTAGCCTTCGGCGTACTTGTTGGTCAGAACCGAACCTTGAGCCTCCATCACCGCAGGGCTGGTGTAGTTTTCCGAAGCGATCAGCTCAATGTGCTCTTCCTGGCGCACGGCTTCTTGCTCCATGGCGGCGAAGAGATCGGCGTCGTACTTGGCAATAGTCAAATCACGGCTGAACATGGCGGTCCTCAAGGATCGGGGGCAGAAAAGGAGGGCATTCTAACCCAATGGGTTTTAGATGGCATATGAAAGGACATCATGTCGCGGACAAGCGGGGCTCATCTCGGGATGGGTGGTGACTGTGCCGGCCTCATCACACCGCTCAATCGAACATGAACAGCGCATCATTGCTGAACTGCGCCTCGAACCGATGTGCCGGCATCGGCCGCCCGAACAGATACCCCTGCACCTCGTCGCAACCATGCTCGCGCAGGAAGTCCAGCTGCTCATGGGTTTCCACACCTTCGGCAATCACCGCCAGGTTGAGGCTGTGGGCCATGGCGATAATGGCGCGGGCGATTTGTGCATCCTGCTCGCCGGAGGGCAGGCCATCGACGAAGGTGCGGTCGATTTTCAGCACGTCGATGGGGAATTGCTTGAGGTAGTTGAGGGACGAATAACCGGTGCCGAAGTCGTCCACCGCGATGCTCAGGCCCAGGTTTTTCAGGCTGTCGAGGATGTGCATGGCTTCGTTGACTTCGCGCATCAGGATACTTTCGGTCAGCTCCAGCTCCAGGCACGCCGGCGGCAGGCCGGTGTCCTTGAGGATGGTGGCGATGCGCGTACCCAGTTGGCCGTCGGAGAACTGCCGCGCGGAGATGTTCACCGAGACTTTCGGCACCCGCACCTTGTTCTGGTGCCAGGTCTTGAGCTGGCGACAGGCTTCGCTGATCACCCAGTCGCCCACGTCCACCACCAGGCCCAGCTCTTCAAGCACCGGAATGAAGTCCCCCGGCGGCACCAGGCCACGGCGTGGGTGGCGCCAGCGCAGCAACGCCTCGGCGCCGGTCAGGCGTTTGCCGTCGCCGCTGAACTGCGGCTGGTAATAGAGCACGAATTCGTCCTGCTCCAGGGCGTGGCGCAGGTCGCTCTCCAGTTCCAGGCGTTCCAGGGCGCTGGCGTTCATATCGGCCTGGTAGAACTGGAAGTTGTTCTTGCCGCGTTCCTTGGCGTGATACATCGCGGTGTCGGCGTTTTTCATCAACTGGCTCAGCTCGTTGCCGTCCTGGGGGCTGAGTGCGATGCCGATACTGGCGGTTACAAAGAACTCGCGACCCTCCAGCACGAAGGGCTTCACCAGGCTGGCGAGGATCTGCTCGGCCACATGGATCGCGCGGTTCAGCGCCATTTCGCGGTTGACCCGCGGTTGCAGCAGCAACGTGAACTCGTCGCCGCCCATGCGTGCCACGGTGTCGTCTTCGGCCACGCAGCCGAGCAGGCGGGTCGCCATTTCCTTGAGCATGCGGTCGCCGGCCGCGTGGCCCAGGGAGTCGTTGATCGGCTTGAAACGGTCAAGGTCAAGGAACATCAGCACCACCCACGACTTCTGCCGTTCGGCTGATTGCAGCGCGGTGTGCAGGCGGTCCTGGAACAGCGTGCGGTTGGGCAGGTGGGTCAGGGCGTCGTAATAGGCCAGGCGGTGGATGCGCTGTTCGCTGGCCTTGCGTTCGCTGATATCACTGAAGAAACACACATAACTGGCCAGGTCGCCTTCGTCGTCGAACACCGCCGTAATGCCGACCCAGGCCGGGTAGTGCTCGCCGTTACGGCGCTTGAGCCACACTTCGCCTTCCCAGGTGCTGTGCTGGTGCAATTGCTTGAGCACATAGCGCAGGTGGGCTTCCTGTTGTTCGTCGAGGGTGAGCATGTTCGGCAACTGGTCGAGTACATCGCTTACCGCATAACCGCTGACCCGGCTGAACGCCTCGTTGGCCTGCACGATATAACCGGCCGGGTCGGTGATCAGGATCGCCGACGTGGAGTGTTCGAATACGGTGGCGGCCATGCGCAGGTCTTTTTCCGCGCGGCGTTGCTGGCTGATATCGCGGCCCACGCCGAGGACGCCTTCGAAGGCGCCGTGCTCATCCCATACCAGCACCAGGCGCAGCTCGATCGGCACCTTGCGGCCGTCGGCGCGCAGGCAGTCGAACAGGAACAATTGGGTCTGCACTTGATCGCGGAGTCTGTTCAGCGCGTCGGGATCGCCCAGCGCCCGGCTGACCTGTTCCAGCAAGCTATAGATGCCGGTCAGTTGCTGGGGGTTGGCGATGATCGACTGCCAGCCGTTCTTGAATACCCAGTCCACGTCGTAACCCAGCACGGCGTTGACCGACGGGCTGATGTAGTTGAGGGCCAGTTGGCTGTCGGTGGAGCAGATCACGTCGCTGATGCTTTCGGCCAGCATGCGGTAGCGCTTTTCGCTGTCGCGCAGGGACTCGCTGGCTTCGATCTGGTCGGTGATGTCCTTGGCCACACCGATGATGCGCGTGACTTGCGCCGACTTGTCCCGCGCCAGGGCCTGCTCGCGGATATCAAAGCGCCGCCATTGGTTGTTGCGATGGCGAAAGCGCAACTGGCAGTGCAACTGCGTCGCGTAGCCGGCCTGGCGTTGCTGCTGGCGCAAATCGTGGTAATGCTCGGCGTCTTCGGGGTGCAGCAGGATTTCCCAGAAATACTCGCCCATTTGCTGCAGTTCGGCCTTGGTATAGCCGAGGGTGTGGCCCAGATGGTGGTTGCTGAAGATCATGCGCTGGCTGATCACGTCCTGCACATACAAGTGGTCGGGCACGGTGCGCACCACGTCCGACCAGAAGCTTTCACGTTCCACCAACGACAGTTCGATCAGCTTGCGGCTGGTGATGTCGCTGATGCTGAGGATCACCGCCTTGAAGTCGTCCTGCTGTTCCGGCAGGCGCATCACCATCCAAAGGTATTGTTCGTTGCCGGCTACATCCTTGAGCTGGATTTCCAACTCAAGCTGATTCTGTTGGGTCAGGACCGCTTCGAGTATCTGATGTCCGATGGACGTGGTGTTGCGCGGGCAATCATCGATCAGCCGCTCCCACGCTTCCTCGCAGGAGCCCACTCTGAGCAGGCTCACCGCCACCTGGTTGATCTCGGTGATGCGCAGTTCGGTGAGCAACTGCCGGCATTCCTCGGGGGAGCTTTGCAGCCAGGCGTGCAGTTGCTCGCGGGTCTGCAAGTTCACCTTGCCAAAGAATGCATTCAGGCCCGACAGGTCAAGTACGCACAGGGCGACGCCGGTGCCTTCGAAAATATCCTGATACCGACGCCGGCCTTCATGCACCTGGCGCTGGCGGCGACGCATATTCAGCAACACGATCACGGGGATCAGCGAGAAGGCCAGGCCCAGCAGGCATTTACCGATAAACGCCGGCAGCAGTTGTTCCAGCACGGCTGCGCGGTCGAACATCCCGCGCAACTGCCAGTCGCTTTTGCTCAGGGGCGTGACCAGCACGCTTTTATTCAGGTCATCCGGGGTCAGGGCGTCGCCCCATTGCGCCGGCATGCCGCTGTCGCGGCTGACCACACGGTGGTTCAGGCGGTTCTCGATGGCCCACATCGGCCGTTGGCCCTGGCTGTCCTGGCGGGTCAGGTTGACCAGGGACTCGGGTGCCAGGCGCAGCGCCCAGTACATCCTTGAGCCGCCGCTGGGCTGGTGCAGCAGCAGATAGATGAGGGTGCCGTCGTTGTTATTGCTCAGGTAGTAGGGTTGGCCGTGGCTGCGCTGCACCAACTCTTCCAGCCAGGCGCTGTCCTGGCTGTCATTGGCGCTGTCGCTGATCATCGCGCCGCTGGGCGCCAGCAGGGCGATACTGCGAAGTTCCGGCAGCGAGCGCTGCAACGTGCGCGTCAAGGCCTGTTGCTGTTCGATGTCGCGCGGCGGCTCGACCATCGGTAGCAGGTTCAGGGCAATTTTTGCGCTCAGGGCCATGCTCAGGCTGATCTGTTCAGCCAGGTCGGCGCTGTAGTCGATGGTGTATTGCTGTTGGTTTTTCTGGTTTTGCTGCAACTGGTCCAGCAGTTGCCAGAACAATAACGCGAGCAGCAGGAGGACAAGCGTCGCCAATGCGCCTTTGAGGGTGCCGTGCAGGGGCGTTCCCGGCGCTACATGAGCGGCGCGCAAGGGCGTTGGCGGCGTGACTTTGGACAAGCTGTGATCCTGCGGTTTGGCTGGACTGGCGCGCGACGTGCACTATAAGCCGGACGCCCGAAGGGCGGCTAGCATGCCTTGACTTGTGGCAAAGTGCCAGCCCCGCTTGGCTGGACTGACCAAGCGCATTCAGGTAGCTTTGCCGGTTACGCGGGGGCGTTCCAGCCCCAGACATTCAGGCTTTTTCCGCTCGCTGGCATTGATGATAGTCAACGGCCCGCGCGGCGCATGGCCTGGCACGGGCTTCGCCCGCTTAATTCATCAGTCACTGACGCTAGGTTCACCATGGCTCAATACGTCTTCACCATGCATCGGCTGGGAAAAGTTGTCCCTCCGAAGCGGGAAATCCTGAAAAACATTTCGCTGTCCTTCTTCCCCGGCGCCAAGATCGGCGTGCTCGGCCTCAACGGTTCGGGTAAGTCCACGCTGCTGAAAATCATGGCCGGCGTCGACACCGAGTTCGAAGGCGAAGCCCGCCCGATGCCGGAACTGAACATCGGTTACCTGCCCCAGGAGCCGATCCTGGACCCGACCAAGACCGTGCGTGAAGTGGTCGAAGAGGCCGTCAGCGTGATCAAGGACGCCCAGGCCCGCCTGGACGAGGTCTACGCCGCCTACGCTGAACCGGACGCCGACTTCGACAAGCTGGCCGCTGAACAAGCCAAGCTCGAAGCCATCCTGCAGGCCGGCGACGGTCACAACCTGGAGCGCCAGCTGGAAGTCGCCGCCGATGCGCTGCGCCTGCCGGCCTGGGACGCCAAGGTCGAATTCCTGTCCGGTGGTGAAAAACGTCGTGTGGCCCTGTGCCGCCTGCTGCTGTCCGCTCCCGACATGCTGCTGCTCGACGAACCGACCAACCACCTGGACGCCGACTCCGTCGCCTGGCTGGAGCACTTCCTGCACGATTTCCCGGGCACCGTGGTTGCGATCACGCACGACCGCTACTTCCTCGACAACGTTGCCGGCTGGATCCTCGAGCTCGACCGTGGCGCCGGTATCCCTTACGAGGGCAACTACTCCGGTTGGCTCGAAGCCAAGTCCGACCGTCTGGCCGCCGAATCCAAGCAGCAATCGGCCCACGAAAAAGCCATGAAGGAAGAACTGGAGTGGGTGCGCAAAGGCGCCAAGGCCCGCCAGTCCAAATCCAAGGCCCGTCTGCAACGCTTCGAAGAAATGCAGTCGCAGGAATTCCAGAAGCGCAGCGAAACCAACGAGATCTATATTCCGGCCGGCCCGCGCCTGGGTGACAAGGTCATCGAGTTCAAGAACGTGTGCAAAGGCTATGGCGACCGCGTGCTGATCGACAACCTGTCGTTCTCCATGCCAAAAGGCGCGATCGTCGGCGTAATTGGTGGTAACGGTGCGGGTAAATCCACCCTGTTCCGCATGCTGATGGGCAAGGAAACGCCGGATTCGGGCAGCATCGAAATCGGCGAAACCGTGCAACTGGCCTGCGTGGACCAGAGCCGCGAAGACCTGGATGGCAGCAAGACTGTGTTCCAGCAAATTTCCGACGGTTCCGACCAGATCCGCATCGGCAACTATGAAATCCCGTCGCGCACCTACGTCGGCCGTTTCAACTTCAAGGGCGGCGACCAGCAGAAGTTCGTCAAGGACCTGTCCGGTGGTGAGCGCGGTCGCTTACACCTGGCCCTGACCCTGAAAGAGGGCGGCAACGTCCTGCTGCTCGACGAACCGTCCAACGACCTCGACGTTGAAACCCTGCGTTCCCTGGAAGAAGCCCTGCTGGACTTCCCGGGCGCCGCCATTGTGATCTCTCACGATCGGTGGTTCCTTGACCGCGTCGCGACCCACATCCTGGCGTACGAAGACGACTCGCAAGCGGTGTTCTTCGAAGGCAACTACACCGAGTACGAAGCGGACCGTAAAAAGCGCCTGGGCGAAGCGGCTGCCCAGCCGCACCGTGTACGGCACAAAAAACTGGCCTGATCCGGCTGGTGTGAAAAAAGCGGAGTCCTCGGACTCCGTTTTTTTTTGGGGCTGGGGTTTTGCAGTGTTTTTGACGGCCCTATCGGGTTCAAGCCCCCTCCCACATTTTTGAATGTGTTCACAACTCAAATGTGGGAGGGGGCTTGCTCCCGATAGCTGTTTCCTTGTTGGTGCATGCCGTGGGTGGGTAATCACTTTTTAAGTGCGATAAATCCCTATTTCCTGGGTTTATTTATATCTAATGCACCATTTAAATTCACAAAAGCGACATTTTGCCCTGTCGCGGTGCGACATGAATTGATAAAGTCCGGCTCAATCTCATTTAAAAACAATCAATTTGCCGAGACTTCTCATGATCGAATCCGTCGAATCCTTCCTCGCCCGCCTGAAAAAACGCGACCCCGACCAGCCGGAATTCCACCAGGCCGTAGAAGAAGTCCTACGCAGCCTGTGGCCGTTTCTTGAAGCCAATCCCCATTACCTGGCCTCGGGCATCCTGGAGCGCATCTGCGAGCCGGAGCGCGCGATTACCTTTCGGGTGTCGTGGGTGGATGATCACGGCAAGGTCCAGGTCAACCGCGGCTTTCGTATCCAGATGAACAGCGCCATCGGCCCCTACAAGGGCGGCCTGCGTTTCCACCCGTCGGTAAACCTGGGGGTGCTGAAATTCCTCGCCTTCGAGCAGACCTTCAAGAATTCCCTGACTTCGCTGCCCATGGGCGGCGGCAAGGGCGGCTCGGATTTTGATCCCAAAGGCAAGAGCGATGCCGAAGTCATGCGCTTCTGCCAGGCGTTCATGAGCGAGCTGTACCGCCATATCGGCGCAGACGTGGACGTGCCGGCCGGCGACATCGGTGTGGGCGCCCGTGAGATTGGCTTCCTGTTCGGCCAGTACAAGCGCCTGAGCAACCAATTCACCTCGGTGCTGACCGGCAAGGGCATGACCTACGGCGGCAGCCTGATCCGCCCGGAAGCCACCGGGTTCGGGTGTGTGTACTTCGCCGAAGAAATGCTCAAGCGCGACGGCCTGCGAGTGGAAGGCAAGCGTGTCGCGGTCTCCGGCTCCGGCAACGTTGCCCAATACGCGGCGCGCAAGGTCATGGACCTGGGCGGCAAGGTGATTTCCCTGTCTGACTCCGAAGGCACGCTCTACGCCGAAAGCGGCTTGACCGAGGAACAATGGTTGGCGCTGCTGGAGCTGAAAAACGTGCAGCGCGGGCGCATCAGCGAACTGGCCGGCCGTTACGGCCTGGAGTTCCGCGCCGGCAAAACCCCTTGGGAGCTGGCCTGCGACATTGCCCTGCCATGCGCTACCCAGAACGAACTCGACGCCGAAGCGGCCCGCACGCTGCTGCGCAACGGCTGCATCTGCGTGGCCGAAGGCGCCAACATGCCGACCACCCTTGAGGCTGTGGATATCTTTATCGAGGCGGGCATCCTGTTTGCGCCGGGCAAGGCATCGAATGCCGGCGGCGTCGCCGTAAGCGGCCTGGAGATGTCGCAGAACGCCATGCGCCTGTTGTGGACCGCCGGTGAAGTGGACAGCAAGCTGCACAACATCATGCAGTCGATCCACCATGCCTGTGTGCACTACGGCGAAGAGAACGGTCGGATCAACTACGTGAAGGGCGCGAACATTGCGGGCTTCGTCAAGGTTGCCGACGCGATGCTGGCCCAAGGCATCGTCTAGGCCTTGGCCTCGATGCGCAGCACTTCGATCAACTGGTCGCCGACGGGGCGCTTCCACAGTACCTCGTCCCCCACCTGGGCGCCCAGCAAGGCACGGCCCAGGGGCGAGCCCCAGTTGATCAGGCCGGCGCCGGCATCGGCCTGGTCTTCCCCGACCAATTGAATGCGCTGCTGCTCGTCATGCTCATTGGCGAACGTCACCCAGCTGCCGATCTGCACCTTGTCGGTAGACGTAGCGGGCGCCACCACCTGGGCGCTTTGCACGCGCTGGTTGAAGTAGCGCAAATCTCGCTCAAGGTCGGCCTGGCGCTGCTTATCGGCCTGTTCGCCCTTGGCGGACTCGGCGCTGTGCGCGGCTTGTAGCTGCGTAACCTTGGCCTGCAATTGCGCCAACCCTTGCGCGGTCAGGCGATTGGGCTGCTCACTGACCTGGCGCTCCACCGGCTGATCGGCCTGGGCGGCGGCGTTGTCCTCATTTACAAAAGCTCGGCTCATGACGTTCTCCCTCTATGGAGCTTGGGCCATGTTCGCCGCGCTTTAGTTTCGATGAATGTCTGAAAGCGACCTATTGCGAGCGATAGGCCCGCGCAGCATCCCGGTTCTTCTCCTGTTGCCAGGCGCGTTCACGGTCATCCCAGTGATTGTCCTTGTAGTCGCGCAGCTCCTCTTTCTCGCGCATGGCCTTGCACTGGCGAAAACCATCCTCCCAGCCTTCGGCGTAGACCCGGTCTTTCAGGTAACGCGGCACGTTTTTGCGAAACACCCCGGTGATCACCCCCGCCGCCTGGCGACCGCTGCTGCACCCATCGTCAAAACCATCGGCAAAGGCGGGCGGATAGCCCCGAGCCAGCAATTCCTGATGGGTTGACTGGCAACCCGATAGCCACACCACCGCACACAGCATTACTGCATACCGCCACATTGCTTGCTCCCTGGCCGTTTCACGGCTGATAGGGGAAGTCTAGATAGGGATTTGTCGGGGAGGCGTGAAAGGGGTGTGAGAAAGGTGTGGAGCACGATGAGATCGAGCGGTGGGCACTGAAACTGTGGCGAGGGCGCTGGCTTCCGTAGGACCGCAAAGCTGCCCCAATGCTGACGGTGGATATTTTTTCGGTAGGAACGCTTCGCTTGGTTCGGTGGCTGCTGCGCAGCCCAGCGGAAGCAAGCTCTTATCAAACTTAAAATAACTCACTGATTTTAAAGAGTTAAAGTTTCACACTAAAGTCTTGAGTCTTGCATAAATAATTTCAGGCAAGCGCATTTTTGTGGTGAGCGGGCTTGTCCCGCGTTGGGCTGCGCAGCAGCCCCAAAACCAGGCGCAGAGGAGTGTCTGATACACCACATTTGTCTTCATCAGGGGCGCTTCGCACCCCAACGCGGGACAAGCCCGCTCGCCACAGATTTCACTCGTATTGAATAAGTGTTGCTCGATCTAATCTAGCCTTCAGGCGTAATAGCCCACGGTCCTTTTCAACTGATCGGCGTACTCATAAATCTCATCAATGGATGAGATAGCATGCCGAGTCTCATTTTTCTCCTCGTCGAATATTCCGAGGTATTTCTGACTTCTGTTGAAGTGAAGGCGACAAATCGGTTTACGATTGTTGTCGTCCAGCAGGATGCCAAAATAACTTTGAGTGTCTCGTTGAACGATTCTTTTGGCATCGACAACGGAGCGGACGACAGCCCGAACGATGTGATAGCCCTCAAGCTCTTCAAGCGTTGTCAGGATTTTATCTTCTGACTCGTCTCGATCCTGAATGTCGACATTTGTGCTGTTCGCCATGGTCAGTGACGCTACCGTCGGCTGAATGGCGCCGCTCATAGCTGACTTGAGCCGGTCATTGATTTGGTCATTCAGAAACTGAGCTAACGCTTTTCGTGTCAGTTCGAAAAATTGCTCACGGACTTTCTGCGTGATTGCTCCCTCGTAAACGCGGGATGCGAAAAATTTCACGAAGTCGTCTTCAGGTTTATTGACTTGGGCGCCAATAAGCTTCTTTAGCTGGCTGACGTATTTCAACTCCCCCGCAGCATTGATGATTGAGTCGACATCAAAGGCCGACTTTGTAAGCTTTATCAGCTCCGGTACGGAGTACTCATCAATGTCCAGCAAATCTAATTCTAAAAATGGTTTTTCGTCCATTTTATTAGGTGCATCCAGGTCGGTGAAAAACCTGTAGACCTGGCCGTTCGTGAGAATTGAGATTCTTGCGCTTGTGACGTGAAAGTATCGAAACAGCTGTGATGCGTGATTAATGCTCAATGACTCGCCGATTTTTTTGCATTCGATGAGTATTTGAACCTCTCCGTTTTTCATAATCGCGTAGTCGATTTTTTCGCCTTTTTTTGTCCCTATGTCGCAGACAAACTCAGGCGTTACCTCCTGTGGATCAAACACGTCGTAACCCAAAACCGTGTTGATAAAAGGCATTACGAAAGCGTTTTTTGTTGCTTCTTCTGTTTGGATGGCGGGGCCTTGCAACCGAACTTTTGCTGCCAGATTGGTGAGCTTTTCAAAAAATTCCATATAAGCCTCTTACCCTATTCGAATCCGTGTATAGATGTGATGGCAAATTGACTGCCATTCGATACTAGACACAAATCCTCACAAAGAAAATGGAGTGAGAGACAGTTTGTTTCGACTGAAAAAAGCTAAAAAATTGTCGGAAATTTCCTGCCTATTTATCAATAGGTTGGAAGCCGAATAGTAATTTGTACTTGCAGGCAAAAGTTTGAAAATTCTGAGCAGGTCAGTTTTATGAATTAGGTTTGTGGCTTTCCTGCTTTCGTCAGGACTGAATGTTCCGCCAATTCCTGCTGGATAAACGCCGCGATCATTGCGCGATAGACCTGCTCGGTCACCTCGGGGTTGGCGCCCACGGTCTGCGCCAGATCCCGCACCTTGGCGATCACCTGCTCGACCCGCTGCGGGGCCTTGACGCCATCGGTATCTTTTTTGAAGCGTGCCGCCTGGGAGACGTAGCGGCCGCGTTCGGACAGCAGGGTGACGATTTGCTGGTCGAGGCGGTCGATGTTGTTTCGAACTTCTTCAAGGGTGGTGCAGGTAACGGCCATGTCGAGTGAACTCCTGATTGTGCGGGCAATGCTGACAAAAGGTGTTAGTCAGTAGTGATACCACTTCACCTCAAGCATCACTTCATTCACCGGCGTCGACAAGTGGCTGTACTCGCGCTGTGCACTCAGGCGCAGGCCGAGGTTGCGGGACAGTTCCCACTGCTGGTTCAGGCTGAGGCTGCGACGTACCTCGCCATTGGTGAAGAAGTCTCCTTTAGCCTCCAGGCTCAAGTTGCCCAGGGGGTTTTTCCACAGCACGCCGGTATTGAACCCGGCAGCGGGGGAGATGGCTTCGTTGAAGTCGTTGTTGTGTTCCACACGCACGGTGCCGAGGGCGAAGCCGAGCATGTCGTCGCGCAGTTGCCAGGTGCCGCCGGCGCCGCCGTTGACGTGGGCGACCAGGGTTTCGTCGTCGTGTTTACCGGGCACGCGCTCCAGGCCACCGGTGACTTGCCAGGACCACGGCTGCAGCAAGGCGTTGCGCGGGGTCAGGGAGCGGATGGTGGCCAGGTCCAGTTGCTGCAGTTGCCAGTGGTTGCCTTCGTACTGGCGCAGTTTCATCTGCAGGATTTCGATCTGGGCGCCGAGGGGGAAGCCTTCGGCGTTGTCGTTGAGGTCGTGGTAGGCCATGCGCAGGCCGTATTCGCCGAAGGCCTTGTCGCCACGGGTGCCGATGCCGGCTTGCCAGGTGCGGGACTCATGGCCGTTTTCGGGCAGGCCGGGGGGCGTGATCGTCAGGTCGGGCGCGGGGTTCTGGTTGATCGCGCGCAGCAGTTCGAAGCTGCGTTGGGAGCGCGCGGTGTCGCGCTCGAGGCCATTGGCACGGTAGCGGCCCAGGCGGTAGGCGGCGTCGATGATCAGGGCCTGGCGGTCGCGAGGCAACGCTTTAAAGGCCGGTTCCTGCAGTTGTTGCTGGTCGTCGCTGACCTTCAGTACCCATTGTTGCTCGTCGCTGTTCAGCGGCTTGGCACGCTCCAGCAACTCGCGCTCGCGGGAGGGGCGGTAGTCGATCTTTTCCACCAGTCCCGCATCCTTCACGGCCTTGACCGTGTCGGTGGGGATCGCGGTAAGCGGGAATTGCTCGGTCAGGCGCAGGCCGGGGCGCGCCACTTGCAGCAGTTCCAGCAGGCGATAGGAGCAGTTTTCATCGAAGAAAAAGTAGTCGAACTGGATCTGCTTGAGCTCCCACACGTGCTCGACCATGCGCTCGGTCTCGACCTGGGTGAGGTTGAGGCGGTATTCCCACAGGTCGCGGTTTTCGAGGCTGCGGTATTCGGAGAGTTTTTCCTGGTAGGGCACCAGGGCGAACAGGCCGGGGTAGCCGCCCATCAGGCCTTTCCATGCGTAGAGGATGCTGTTGTCCGAGCCTTCGATGTAGGCGCCGAAGTTGATCGCGTAGCTGAGCAGCGCAGTCTTGTTGCTCTGCACGTCGGCCTGGTCGATACGCAGCAGGGTATGGCCGAACATCGACGACGGACTGTTGAGGTAGGCCGCCGGGAAGATCATCACCGCGCTATGGGGGGCGACGTCCTTGAACCATTGCTTGAATTCCTTGCAGTCCACGGCGGGCAGGTCAGTGAGGTGCAACTGATCCTTGAGCCAGCGGGTACGTGCGGGGTAAACGCATTGGGCGTGTTTTTCACCCAGGCTGGCCGGAGCGTAAAGCGCTTCAACGGTGGCCTTGAGTTCTGCATCCGGGTGGTGGGCGCCATCGGCGGCGAGGAAGAATTTCTTTTCACTGACATAGCTGCGCCAGCCACTGACTTTGCCGGCTTCGTAATGGCCCAGAGAAAGCCAGAACGGATCATTGGCCAGTTGCTGCAAACGTTGATCATCAAGATGCGGTGCCGCGTACAGCGGGGCGCAGGCAAAGAGTGCCATCCAGGCAAAGCGTTTGAGCATAGGGGCAACTTAAGTCGGAAATTAGAGAGACCCAAGGAGAGGCGGGTCCAAAAAATAAAACCCGCGCCTGGGTAGGCGCGGGCAGGACGAGCTTAAGCCTGGGTAGCGTATTTCGCCAGACGGGCATCGCCTTTCAGTACAGCCAGGGTGTTGTTGTGCACGTCTTCAGCGGTCACATCGGCCTTGCTGAAGATTTGCTGGAAGTGTTCGTGAGCCACGGCAGCGAAGTGCTCGCGATCTTCCGGAGCAACGCCCAGTACCACGGCGTAGGTGGTCAGTGCTTCGCCATTACCCTTGGCCATGTCTTCGGACAGCTCGTTCATCATGCCATTCATGGCAATCCAGGACTTGCCGCCGTAGGTCAGCGCGCTGTTGGTGCTGCAACCGTTGGTGCCCGAGGTCATGCCGAAGGTGGCGTTACCCGAAGTACCGTTGGTGGTGGAAGCCAGGAAGTGAGCTGGAGTACCGCGCTGGCCTTCGAACAACATGTTGCCCCAACCGCAGTTCGGGCCACCTGGTGCTTCAGCCATTGCATTGAGGGAGACGACGGTGAAGAGAGTACCGAGAAGGATCCGTTTCATAGCTTTGTTCTCTTTGTGTGCAAACCAATGGACAAGGGTTCAGGCACTTCATAGCGCCCTCGGGATCGGTTATTAGTCCAACCCGCGCAGTTTGGAGTTTAGGCACGTTCCAAGGGTTCCGTGTGTTTTTATAAAACAATCAGCAATGTCGCGATTTTTTTTGCAGGGCGCCTCCCGTGTCCAGGGTTTCCCAACGGCGCGCCTTGCCAGAGCGCGCAACAGGGAGCCAGAATGCCGTCATCTGCCCCGCCTGATGTAAGGAAGCCCGATGCCTGATCCTGTTGCTGCCAGCTTGCGTCTAGCGCCCGAAGCGCTGACTCGCCCTTTCTCCGCTGAACAGTTCAGCTTCTCGACCACCAATGATTTGGAGCCCTTTCGCGGTGTGCTTGGCCAGGAACGTGCGGTTGAAGCGTTGCAGTTCGGCGTGGCCATGCCGCGCCCCGGCTACAACGTATTTGTCATGGGCGAGCCGGGTACCGGCCGCTTTTCGTTCGTCAAACGCTACCTGAAAGCCGAGGGCAAGCGCCTGCAGACCCCGGCGGATTGGGTCTATGTGAATAATTTTGACGAGCCTCGCGAACCCCGCGCCCTGGAATTGCCAGGCGGCGGTGCGGCGGCGTTCATTGCCGATATCAATGGCCTGGTCGACAACCTCGTCGCGACCTTCCCGGCGGTGTTCGAACACCCGACTTATCAACAGCGCAAGAGTGCCATCGACCGCGCTTTCAACCAGCGCTATGACAAGGCCCTGGACGTGATCGAGCGCCTGGCCCTGGAAAAGGACGTGGCGCTGTACCGCGACAGTTCCAACATCGCCTTCACCCCGATGCTCGACGGCAAGGCCCTGGATGAGGCCGAGTTCTCCCAGCTGCCGGAAGTGGATCGCGAGCGTTTCCACACGGATATTTCCGAGCTGGAAGAACGCCTCAACGAGGAGTTGGCCAGCCTGCCCCAGTGGAAGCGCGAGTCCAATAACCAACTGCGTCAGTTCAACGAAGAAACCATCACCCTGGCCTTGCAGCCTTTGCTCGCACCGCTGTCGGAAAAGTACGCGGAGAACGCCGGTGTCTGCGGTTACCTGCAGGCCATGCAGGTGTACCTGCTGAAAACCGTGGTCGAGCAACTGGTGGACGACGCCAAGACCGACGCCCAGGCCCGCAAGCTGCTCGAAGAGCAATACTGCCCGAGCCTGGTGGTGGGCCATCCGGTCAACGGTGGCGCGCCGGTGGTGTTTGAACCGCACCCGACCTACGACAACCTGTTCGGCCGTATCGAATACAGCACCGACCAGGGCGCGCTGTACACCACCTATCGCCAGTTGCGCCCGGGCGCTTTGCACCGTGCCAACGGCGGGTTCCTGATTCTTGAAGCCGAGAAGATGCTCAGCGAGCCGTTTGTGTGGGACGCCCTCAAGCGTTCCTTGCAGTCGCGCAAGCTGAAGATGGAATCGCCCCTGGGCGAACTGGGCCGCCTGGCCACCGTGACCCTTAACCCGCAGATGATCCCATTGCAGGTCAAGGTCATCATCATCGGTTCGCGCCAGTTGTATTACGCGCTGCAGGACGCCGATCCGGACTTCCAGGAGATGTTCCGGGTGCTGGTGGATTTCGACGAAGATATTCCGATGGTGGACGAGAGCCTGGAGCAGTTCGCCCAGTTGCTCAAGACCCGCACTTCGGAAGAAGGCATGGCGCCGCTGACTTCGGACGCGGTGGCGCGGCTGGCCACCTACAGCGCACGGCTGGCGGAGCACCAGGGCCGTTTGTCGGCGCGTATTGGGGATTTGTTCCAGCTGGTCAGCGAAGCGGACTTTATCCGGCACCTGGCGGGCGATGAGATGACCGATGCCGGCCATATCGAGCGCGCGCTGAAGGCCAAGGCCACGCGCACCGGGCGTGTGTCGGCGCGGATTCTCGACGATATGCTCGCCGGGGTGATCCTGATCGACACCGCCGGCGCGGCGGTCGGCAAGTGCAACGGGCTGACGGTGCTGGAGGTCGGCGACTCGGCGTTCGGTGTGCCGGCGCGGATTTCCGCCACGGTGTACCCGGGCGGCAGCGGAATCGTCGACATCGAGCGTGAAGTTAACCTCGGGCAGCCGATTCACTCCAAAGGCGTGATGATTCTCACCGGTTACCTGGGCAGCCGCTATGCCCAGGAATTTCCGCTGGCGATCTCGGCGAGTATCGCGCTGGAACAGTCCTACGGTTACGTGGACGGTGACAGCGCGTCCCTGGGCGAGGCCTGCACGTTGATCTCGGCCTTGTCGAAGACGCCGCTCAAGCAGTGCTTTGCGATCACCGGTTCGATCAACCAGTTTGGTGAAGTGCAGGCCGTGGGCGGGGTCAACGAGAAGATCGAAGGCTTCTTCCGCCTGTGCGAAGCCCGCGGTCTGACCGGCGAGCAAGGGGCGATCATTCCCCAGGCCAACGTGGCCACGTTGATGCTGGATGAAAAGGTGCTGCAGGCCGTGCGCGCCGGGCAATTCCACATCTATGCGGTGCGTCAGGCCGACGAGGCATTGAGCCTGCTGGTGGGCGAGGATGCCGGTGAGCCGGACGCCGAGGGGCAGTTCCCGGAAGGCACGGTCAATGCCCGCGTGGTCGAGCGCTTGCGCGCGATTGCCGAGATGATCAGCGAGGAAGACCTGAAGGAAGCGGAGAAGGAGCTGGCGCAGCAGGCGCTGGCCGAAGCCAAGCCCACCTGAGTTCTGAGGCCAGGCCGGATCAAACATGTGGGAGGGGGCTTGCTCCCGATTGCGATAGGTCAGTCATGTAGATGTCGACTGGCACACTGCATCGGGAGCAAGCCCCCTCCCACATTTGGATCTGGTTGCGTCACTAAATTGACGTCCTTCCGAGGGGCCAACGCCCGTTGGTCCCTACAGCCTTGGTTTGTCGTGTTTTTATTCTATTCTGAGCCTTAGGGATATCCACAGGAGTCGCTGGATAGAAACAGTCTCGCCATAGGTTGAGGCTGAACACCGATCTACCGAGGGTCGCCGCCATGCCGCGCAACCTTTGCCTTACCCGCCAGTGCTTCGGCCTGGTTACCCGAATCGAATGTTCCGTTCGCCCGCTCGCGGGGGATAACGGAATGTGGACCTTGTTGTTTGCCGCCGGAATGACGGGTGAGCAGCCTTCCACAATCAAGTCCCAGGGCCCGTTTCATGGGCCCTTCGTGGCAGAAAGCATGCTGCAATCGATCGTCGACAGCCTGACCCTGCACGGCTATGAGCTGGCGGGTGACCCGCAGATCTGGTGCCTGCACATGCAGGCCCATCTGCGGCAGCTCAATGGCAGCCATGAGCAACTGGCGCTGTAGGCGCGGTTATTTGCTCTCGGGTTTGTCCAGCTTGACCTCAAAGCCGTATTGCACGGTACTCAGGTCGGTGCGCTGGTAGCTTTCCAGTGCCGTCGGCTGGCCGTAGAAGTAATGCACGTCAAACAAGGCCGTGCCGTATTCCTCGGCGCGATGGCTGACGCCGAGGATTTCCTTGAGGTAGTTGCCGCTGGCGTCCTTGGCATAGAAGCGCCAGCTGTCGGCCGGGAACTCCTTTTGGTCGACGATCAGTGCGTTGTCTTTGAGCGACAACCCCTTGGGCAGCTTGGCCGCATCGATGTCGCCTTTCTCGATAGTCGCCAGGAACAGTGGGATCGAACCCACCACAAACGCCGGGTTTTCCGGGAACAGGTTGAGGTCGTAGGTGAGGGTGCCGCGGGCCGGGTTCAATTCATACGCCTCGGTCGGCAATTCGATGGGCTCGCCGCGTTCACCTTTCTCATCGGCAGTGAAGAACGTCACCGGTGATTCGCTGCTGTTGCGCTCGCTGCCCACCAAGTCGTCATTGAAGGTGAATGGGTGGTCGAACACGATATGGGCGGCGCTGGCGTCTTCGACGGACTGGCTGATGGTGACGCTGTTCTTCAGTTGTTCCTCGGTCAACGAGGCGTCCTTGAGCCAGCTGGCGGCGCCGTCGTCGTACACGGTGACCGGCATGGGCAAGGCTTGTACGGTTTTTTCCAGGCTGTTCTTGTCGAAGCGCAGGACCGGCAGGTCGAGGTCCTTGCGGGTGACCGTGGCCGTGGAGAAATCCAGCACATTGATCTGCAGGGTGTCGATCAGGCCATTGAAATAGACCTTGGCGTAATGGCTGCTCTGCTTGTGTTCGAAGGCTTTCTGCTCATCGACCAGTTGCTTTTCAAACCCATCGGACCAGGCCTTCTGTTTTTGCATCTCGGCCAACTGCTTCTGGTAGAACTCGACTTGTGCGCTGCTTTCGTTGATCGAACCCGAGCGTGTGAGGAATTGCCCGGTGCTGTCCCGCGCCTGTACCAGCAAGGGGTTAGGCGATTCGTCACCCACCTCAGGTGCCAGTGGTTGGCTGTTGGTCAGTTCGATTTCGGCGTAGTTCTTTTCCAGGAGCAGCAGGTTGACGGTGATATTGCCTTCGGTGCGTTTGTGGCCCACGTCCTTTTTCGACAAGTCGAAGGTCAGCACTTTGCCCGGTGCGATCACTTCCACTGCGCCTTTGAGGCGAACGGGTTGCGGCTGGCTTTTGTTTTCCGTCTCGATGCCATCGATAAACGGGTAGGTGACCGTCAGGTCATCCGGGTTGGTCAGGTTGGAGCTGCTGGGGCTCAACTGGATACCGGGATCGGTTTCGGACCATTCCGGCTGGAACGGCACGACCTTGTTGTTGCTCAAGGTGACGGACTGCCATTCCAGGCCGTGGGGGAAGGGGAACTGGTCCGGCACATTGAAGTTGAATGGGAAGACCGGCTGCAGATCGGTCAGGTAGTCGGAATGTGAGGCTTTGCGCAGTACGAACAAGCCATTGATGTAGGTGTCCACCAGCCCTTGCGGCGTGGGGTAGTGCTTGAGCAGCGCGAGGGTGTCCTCGCCGTATTCGGCCTCGATGGGCTTGGTGGCGAGCTTGACCCGCGCCCGTTCCAGCAGCAGCAGCGAGCCGCCGAGGTCGGCAATGGCGTCGCGCAGTTTCGGATCCTGGATGCTGTCGAGGGACTGCTCGAACTTCGCGGTTTTCTCTTCGAGGGTGGCCTGTTTCTGCTCATCGCTTGGGGAACAGCCGCCGGCCAGCAACAAGGCGGCGCACAGGCCAACGCTGGCCAAAGGGGATCGCACATCCATCATCTGAGTTTTTTCCTGTCCGACGTCATCGAGCCGAGTTATTGGGCTCGACACTAGCAGAAAAATTCTCTTACAGATGCCGCCCAGGTCAGTTTTCTCGTGGTTACAGGTGTCTTATAGCGGCTGGTATACTCGCCGCCATTTCTAGCCATGCTGTGTGAGATCCAATGGAACGCTTTATCGAAAATGCTATGTACGCCTCGCGCTGGCTGCTGGCGCCTATCTATTTCGGCCTGTCCCTCGGGTTGCTGGCGCTGGCGTTGAAATTCTTCCAGGAAGTGATTCACCTGCTGCCGAGCGTGTTCTCGATGGCCGAGTCCGAGCTGATCCTGGTGCTGCTGTCGTTGATCGACATGGCCCTGGTCGGCGGCTTGCTGGTGATGGTGATGATTTCCGGCTACGAGAACTTTGTCTCGCAGCTGGACATCGATGAAAACAAGGAAAAGCTCAACTGGCTGGGCACCATGGACTCTTCGTCGCTGAAGATGAAAGTGGCGGCCTCCATCGTGGCGATTTCCTCCATCCACTTGTTGCGCATCTTCATGGACGCCAAGAACGTCGATCCGCAACACCTGATGTGGTACGTGATCATTCACATGACCTTCGTGATCTCGGCGTTCGCCATGGGTTACCTGGACAAGGTCACTAAGCACTGATGCCCCGCGCTGGCCTTACTGCTCGATGAAGTAGTAGGGCTGGCGGTTGATGGCCATCTCCTTGATTACCGTGACCTTGGTGGTCAAGTCGTTGGTATGGTCCAGCAGCGCAACGTTGCCGGGCTGGGCCGCAAGGTAGCTGTGCAGTTCGGGTTCCGTCTGCAGGATCCTCAGGTAACTCTTCATATAGAACACGCCGGCCCCCGCGATCCGCTCGTTGGGCTGGAACAGCGCGACTTCCTTGCCTTGCGCCTGCAGTGCCTGGACCTGACTGATCACCGGTACGAATGACTGGCGCGCGTCAGCTTTTGGCGCGAACCAGAATGCGGTCACCAGATAGCAGGCGATGAGCAGGCTGAAGACGCCGCCGATCACATGCCGGTGGTAGCGGTACAGCGCCGGCTTGTGGTCCTTGAGCCATTCCAGCAACACCCGGGCGTATTCGGCGGCCAGTACGGCGGCGGCCGGTGTCAGGGCCATCAAGTAAACCGTGCGCTTGCTTGAGGCCAGCGTCAGCAGGGTGAATTGCGCCACCAGCCATACGCTGAAAAACAGGCGGTAGCGGTTACGCACCAGGCTTTTCCGGAAGTGCCACAGGCCCAGGTACACCAGGATGTTCCACGGCAGGAAGGCCTCGGGCAGCTTGGCGATGTAGTAGTAGAACGGCTCGTAATGCCCGGCCTCTACGAACGAGCCGCTGAAGCGCCCGACGCTGTTGGTCCACAGTACTTCGCCCACGGCCTGCATCCCGCCGCGCTGGAACAGGAAGCACAACCAGATCACCAGCGGCACCAATGCCAACAGGGTGAACAGCGCCGGCTTGAGCCAGTCGGCGAGGCGCAGGCGCTTGTCCATCAGGCTGGTGCTGGCCAGGTACACGAAAATCACGATGCCCGGCATCGCCAGGCCCAGTACGCCTTTGCTCAAGGTGGCGATCACCATGCCGGCGGTAAACAGCGCCCAGGCCCAGGTCGTCGAGCCTTGGCGCTCGGACTCAGGCCGCATCGCCTGGTAGAACGCCAGCAGCGCGGTGGTCACGCCGAGGCTGAGCAGTGAGTCTTCCCCCACGCCACGCACATTGCTCCAGTAGCTGGCCATGGTCGCCAGGATCAGCGCCGCACTGAGGGCCAATGTTTTCGGGCGCCCGAACCGGCGCAGCATGGCATAGAACAGCATCACGCTGAACAGACCGGCAAATGCCGAGGCCAGGCGGACCGCCCCAGGCGTGCCGCCGAACAGGCGAATCGCTCCGGCGTCCAGCCACAGGCTCAGGGGCGGTTTTTCCAGGAAGGGTTCACGAAACAGTTGCGGCACGACCCAGTCATTGTCCAGGTGCATGGCCATGGCGATCCCCGCGACACGGGCCTCGGTGGAGCCTTGCAGTTCGTGGTTACCCAGGGCAAAGAAGAACAACAGAGCAGCAAGCAGGAGCAGCAGGGGAGCGGGGCGCGTCATGGAGTCTGGCTACCGAGGCAGAAGGCCGTTCGGGGGAACGGCTCGCAATCGGTGAGTATAGGGAGGCGATTCTTAATATTTCATGAATGGGAGTGGGTTTATATCGCTGGGCCAGGAGGTTGATGTTCCCCCTGGCTTCGCGTGAGGCATTACGAGGCTTTGACTTTGAAGCGGCTCAGGCCCTGTTGCATGGAACTGGCCCGTTCCGACAGGTTCTTGGCCGCCACCGCGCATTGTTGGGAGTTGACCTGATTCTGCTGGGTGACTTCGTCGATCTGCTCCAGGCCGATGCTCGCCTGCTGCAGGCCGGAAGCCTGTTCACTGGAGGCTTGGTAGATCAACGACACCAGGCTGGACACCGTGCTGGTGCCGGTAACGATATTTCTCAACGAGTCGGCTGTGCGGCCGGCGATGATCATGCCGCGCTGGGTCTTGGTCGAGGAATCTGCAATCAGCGCGGCGGTTTGCTGGGCGGCTTCGGCGCTGCGGGCGGCGAGGCTCCTGACCTCATCGGCGACCACCGCAAAGCCACGGCCCAGTTCGCCGGCACGGGCGGCCTCGATGGCCGCGTTCAGCGCCAGCAGATTGGTTTGAGCGGCGATGTTGTCGATGGTGGTGATAATGGCCGTGATGTCTTTGCCCGAGTTGTCGATCTCCGCCATGGCGGCGATCAATTCACTCATCAACTTGTCACTTTCCCCGGCGTCGGCGCGGGAAGCCTGGGATTGCTCGTCGGCCTTTTTCGCATTGGCGGCGTTGTCGGTGGTTTGCGCTGCCATCTGGGTCATCACCGCACTGATTTCAGTGATGGACGAGGCAGAATTGGACGCGCCGTCGGACAGCGACTGGCTCAACTCGGTGACCTGCGCGGAACTGCCGGTGATTTGCGTGGCGCTGGCCTGCACCTGGGAAATCAAGGTGTTCAGGTTGCCGACCATTTTTTCCAACGACTTGCCCAGGGTGTCATTGGGCGAGGACAGGCGCACTTCCAGATCCAGGTCCCCTTCGGAAATTCGCTCGGCTACGCGCACCTGGCGTTGCAGGCTTTCCGACATATCGTTCAAGGCAAAGGACAACTGGCCCACTTCATCTTCAGATTTTTGCACCAGCCGACGCGAGAAATCACCCAGGCTGATGTTGGCGGCCAGGGCGGCGGCTTCACGAATCGGACCGACGATTTTCGCCGTGGCGAACCACAGCGCCAGCAATGCCAGCAAGGAGATACCCACGCCGACCGAGACCTGCCAGATGCTGCTCTTGACGCCGCGTGACTGCAGTTCCTGCTCCAGGGCAATGGCCTGGCTCATGACCACCGCCTTGGGCAGATGGATCACGATCGCCCAGGGCTTGCCGGTGCGGCCCAGGTTGATCGGCATCTGCACTTCGATTTCCTGGGAATCCGGGTTGAACCGGCTGTCTCCCTGACCCTTCTGTACATTGCTCAACACGTTCTCCCAAGAGCCGGGCAACAACGCTTTCAATGACTGGCCAATGAGTTCCGGGCGTTTACTGTCGGCCACCACCAACCCTTGATTGCTCAGGATCGACACGGAGCCTTTGCCGCCATACAGGTCGGCGGACATTTGCTCGCTGAGTTTCTGGATAAACGAAATGTCGAAGTCTGCACCGACCACGCCGTAGAACTTGCCATTGGCGGTGATAGGTACCGACAGCGTGGTCAACCACACATTTTTGCCTTGCACCACGTAGGGAAGTGGGTCCAGCACGCTTTCTTTCTGGGTGTCCCGCGGGCCGGAATACCAGCCACCCTTCAGCACACCATTGGGGTGGCGGGCATCGGAATCGTACTCAACCAGCGGTTGCACGGCGATATGGCCGTCTGAACTGCGTGTCCAGTAAGGTGTGAAGCGGCCCGTCAACGGGTTGTTACCGCCTTCATTGATACGAAAGGCTTGGTCCTGGCCGTCCAGCGCGTCCGGCTCCCAGCATGAATACGTGCCGTTGAAGTCGGGGTTGTCCTTGAGCACGCTGAGCAGCATCGTATTGATCTGCTCGCGGCCCAGGCTCAGCGGGCTCTGGGCACTTTTACTCGCTCCCAGGGTATTGGCCAATGTGCGTGCCGAGTCCAAGGCGTTCTGCAGTTTTGCCTGGATGGCATTGGCACGCGACTCAGCCAGGTTTTGCACTTCGCGGATGGTGGCGCTTTCAATCAGGGTTGAAACTTCAGCACCCACAAAAGCCTGGTTGGCATTCGAGGAATACAGGCCATATAACACCAGGCTCGCGCAAGAGATAAACAGGCAGAGCCCGGCGGTGAAACAGATTCGAGTCTGCAATGAGTTGAATTTCATGATGTTTCCTGCCCATGCTAATAGTTGCCAACATCATCGAATGTCGACATTCCGGTACTTTCTTGGCGCAAGGCATAGTGTTCTATCATTGGCTGCTTAGGCATATGCATGCGGTACAGCGCTGAGTTTGCTTAATGCTCTTTTGGCATCTCTTCATCGAGCCATAAATGCTCGGTGTTTTTAAAACCGTAACGCTGGGGCGGTACTCTCGCGACAATTCGATCGGATTGTGCGGGATCACTCAGGTCTATTATTTTCGGCGTTACATAGATATTTAGAACGGGCAGGAAAAACACTTTGATTTTTGGCATCAATAAAGAGTCGGGATGTTGCTCTATGACGACACCGATACTGCCACTTTTCAATTGAACAATAGAACCGACCGGGTAAATACCCACGGACTTCAAAAATGCACGAAATACTTCGTCATCAAAGTGTCCGTCCCATGTGGACATTTGCTGGATGGCGACGGCGGGGTCCCAGCCCTGGTTGTAGGAACGGTCCGAGGTGATTGCATCGTAGACATCGCATACCGCAGCCATCCGGGCCACCAGGCTGATCTGGTCACCCGCCAATTGATGGGGGTAGCCGCTACCGTCGAACTTTTCGTGGTGATGCAGGCACACATCCACGACCATTTCGCACATCTGCGAGGCCGCCAGCAGGGTTTTCTCCCCCTCCCGTGGATGGGTGCGCACCAACTGCAATTCGTCACTGCTCAACCGGCCAGGCTTGTTGAGGATGGCACCTGGTATGGCCATTTTGCCGATGTCGTGCAGCAACCCGGCCATCCCGACCCGACGAATCAGTGCGGAGGACAGGCCCAATTGATTGCCCAGGGCAATCATCAACGCACACACGGCGACCGAATGCATGTAGGTGTAGTCGTCGATGCTTTTAAGGCGTGCCAGGCTGATAAAGGCGTTGGGATGGCGGGCGATCGAGCTCGAAATGTCGTCCACCAGTGCACTGACGTCTTCAAGCTCCAGGGCCCGGCCCATGCGGGCATGGCCGAACATTTCGACAACGGCGGTCTTGGCGCGGCTACAGATTTCCTGTGCGGCGACCAACTCGTCTTGCATGGATCTGGGGACGACGGGAACGGCTGGCGCAGCTGTCGGGGCCTGGGTGGCAGGCTGGGTGCCGCAGCCCAGGGCGCACGGCCCCTCTGAGGGTGCACCGTCCCGCCAGAAGGGCTTTGCCTCGCCGTCAGGCGCCTGCAGATTGAGTTCATTGCACTTCAACATGGTATGCCCTCTGTTGATGTTCTTCTTATACGTGTCTCATCAGCCTCCCTGGCTTGAGCAGTGTTGTCTTGCCTTTCAGATCGGGCTCGCGGCCTTGATACGCGCGACTACGCGGCCTGCCAGGTCATCCGGGCGAAACTTCGCCAGGAAGTCATCGGCCCCGACTTTCTTGACCATGGCCTGGTTGAAACCGCCCGACAGGGAGGTGTGCAGCACGATATGCAACTTGGCCATGCGCGGGTCGCCGCGGATTTCGGCGGTCAGGGTATAACCGTCCATTTCCGGCATTTCGATGTCTGAAATCATCATCAGGAACTCCTCGTGCGGGTTGCGCCCCTCGTCGAGCATGGCCCGAAGGTAATCCAGCGCCTGGCGCCCATCGTTCAAGGCGACCACCTCGACGCCTACCGTCTCCAGGCAGCGGGTCACCTGTTTACGCGCTACCATCGAGTCGTCCACGGTCAGCACACGCAGGTGTCGAGCCTGCTGGGTGACCGCGTCATCCACCACGCCGATGGATATTTCTTCGGACGAGGGCGAGATTTCCGTCAGCACCTTTTCTACATCGATGATTTCGACCAGACGATCATCGGCACGGGTAACGGCCGTCAGGTAATTGTTGTCACCGCTGCCCTTGGGGGGCGGATGAATGTCTTCCCAGTTCAAATTGACGATGTGCTCAACCGCATAGACCAGGAAACCTTGAACGCGGTTGTTGTACTCCGTAAGTATAATAAACGCGCTTTCTTTATCCGTGATGCCGGGCAGCCCTGTTGCCATCGCAAGGTCTAGAATAGGGATGCAAGCGCCGCGTATATTGGCAACACCGCAAATATTGTTATTAGACTTTGGTAGTAGGGATAACTTGGGGCAACGGATAACTTCCCTGACTTTAAAGACGTTGATCCCGTACAGCTGTTGGTCGTTGAAGCGGAATAGCAATAATTCCAGCCTGTTCTGGCCGACCAATTGTGTACGGCTGTTAACGGATGCCATTACACCTGCCATACACACCCCTTGATTCTGGTTGGAACAGCGTTGATGTCTTAATGACATTAGCATATGTGGGGGAATGTAAAATATATGTGAAGGAGAAATAATTTTCGGGTTTATCGTTAAAGCGATGGCGGCGCGGATGATTAACTATTCAGGTGGGTGTTTGAAAATAGTTAGTTGGCTAACTTGCTAGTTTGAGTGTTGAGAATGATTAAGATTGGAAACCTGTTTGCTGGTGCTCGAAGCACTCGATGCGGTCGGCCACGCTGATCGGCTTCTATGACTCGGCGTATTACGGTGAATGACAATAAAATGGCCGAGACGCTGAAAGCGCCTCGGCCATTTTTGTTACTGGAATGTTTGCGCGTCCTGGGTGGGTACCAGCACTCGCTCGACCAACAGTTCACCCAGTACGATCAATTGTTGGGTGGCCAGTAGTTTGTGACGGTTGGCGCCTTCGAGCTCGAAGGCCAGGTCGGTGGTCATGGCGTTGAGTGAGGCGAGGGTTTCGCTGGCCTGGATCAGCAGGGTTTCGGGGGAGATGTCCTGGGCAAGGGTGAAGAGGGGGGCTGAGGGGGGATTGGGGGCTCAGGGCGTCAATCTGTGAACGCACATTCAATCATGCATGAGCCACGGCCGTAGCTCCTTGATATTGCTGACTACGATCTGCTGGGCCTCCGGGTTGGTCGCCTGGTTTCTCGGGTCGACCTGATAGCGGCGCAATACATACTTCACCAGTGCTTTGCGGCTGGCGACCACCAGTTGCCCATCCGTCATGCCGAAGTCGGTTTCGATGATTGCCTGCTGCGCGGCGTTTAAGCGGCCATCGGGGGTAAAGATGATCGGTACTTCGGTATTCCAGTCCTCGTCCAGCTCCCGGGTGTTCTGTGACGCGTCAAGCAGGTCGGGCTCACCTCGCAGGCGACTCAACACAAAATCCCGGTACTGGCGGTTCTTCTCGCAATAGGCGCGTACATGCCAGCGCATGCCGGTGTACACCAGGGTGTGCGGGGCAATCAGGCGGATTTCCACGTTTGGGGTGTTGAGCGAAACGTACTCGGTTTCCAGGCGCAAACCGTCGCGACAGGCCGCGAGCAATGGGCGCAGGACTTCGGGCCGAATGGGCCGGTCCGGCACTTCGAGCACCTTGGTATGCGCATAGGCCAGGGCGAGCCCGTCGATGTGCGGCGCCCGTTCGTTGTTCTGGTAAAGCAGGTGCAGGTAGGCGCTGGCGCTGTCATCGATGAACAGCGGTTTGAACTGTTTGCTGGGTACGTAGCCTTTGCGCTGCTTGTCATATGTCAAGTTTCGGGGCGCATGTTCGTTTATGTAGGTGTTGATGTCCTTGGAGGCTTGCTGGCGGCTGATGCCGAAGCTCTGGATCAAGTGGCCCGTGGTCAGCCGGCCTTCCCACCAGGCGACTGTCTCGATCAAGCGATAGCGAAGTGCCAGATCCCAGCGCACTTGTTCGATGGATTGCTTGCGTTTCATACCCGCTCCATGTGTGTGAATACTTTACCTGTATAAGTCTACATTCTAGACCTGTCGTGAATCACTACATATCGTTTGTCTGTCAGCGGCATTTATCGAAGACAGGAAAGGACGTAAACATGAGTATGTCGGAAGTGGTTTCGACGGGGGCACTGGTGGCGATGGGAGTCATCCTGCTGGTGCTGATACAGCACTGTTTGAAGTTGAGCGAGCTTTGGAAAATGGTTGCCCATTATCAGAAGGATTTGCGTTGGGCACAGATCTGGGAAGTGGAAAACCGCGAGCTGCGGTCGGCGTTGCGGGCGGAGCGAGAGCATGTCGCGCAGTTGCAGCGAAAGCTGGAATTGCTGCAAGCGCTGATTCCGGTCACAGAATAGTTCGCGGCATTATTATCAGGAGAACCTATCCATACCGATAAAACCCAGGCCCTTCACGTTTGTCTGCGCAATCTGGGTTTCCAGCAATCCTCATAGTGGTCATGTAGAGGTCGTATACCGTTATGCGTGCGTGGCCGTGGGCTAAAGTTTTCCCACGCGCTGCGGATAAGCTAGGGATAAATCGGCCGCTGATTGCGGCTTGCATGAACGGACTCCAGGGGATGGTTGATGGAAAGCGAGATTGATATCAATGGGGACAGTGATCTGCTGCAGATGCTTATCGATGCAGATCCAGTCGATGTAATCGTGCTGGTCGATTTCCTGACCGACTCTGGCAAGGGGCGGCTGGCGATGGCCAGCGAGGTACGCGAAGCGCTGGAGTCGGCAAAGAAGAAGAACAAGTTCTCCAGGGGTGTGTTGCTCCTGCTGATTCGCGAGCTGCAACATTTTGGCGGTAATAGCTTCGTCAACCTGTTCCGCCGCAACGGTGTTCCCTATGCCGAGATCGTCGCCGATGTGCTCAGTCATGTGGGCGGTACTGGCGGCAAGAATGAACCGGTTGCGAGCATGGAGCTCAAGGTGTTGGAGAAGCTGCTGTCCGATGCCTGGGAGAAAATGTCGGCGCAGGAACAGGCCGACTTTTCCAAGGGCTTTCAAAATGAAACGGGCCCCTTGGGCGTTTCATACGCTGCTATTCAGGCCGCGATACGGCGCGGTGGCCCTGCTGCCATACAGGCCGCTCTTCTGGCCACCGGCGCGTTTGCACGGTTGGCAATGGGTGGTGCGTTGGCCGCCGGCACCACCTTGGTAGCGGGTCGTGCTGCGGGGCTGGCCTTCGGTCCGATTGGCGTAGCGTTGTCGGGTATTGCCGGCGCTCAAACACTGACGAGTCAGGCCTATCGAGTGACGGTGCCTTGTGTTGTGCAGATCGCCTACATTCGGCAAAAAAGCGCGTTGGTCACTTGCCCGTCCTGTGAGGTTCCCACCCCTAAAACCAGTAAATTCTGCAGCGAATGCGGGGCAGGCCTGGCGCAATGAACCCTCTCATTTGAATCTGGAGCCTGTCATGGAAAACAACCTCACGCAGCCAAACACTGGAGGCAACGACCTGCCAACCTGGCTGATCGGTAAGTCCGCCGAAAAGCCGTTGATGAGCGTTACGTTGGCCGCGCAGCAGGTCATTCCCGCCGGCGTTGAAAAGGTTGATGCGGCCCGTTTGGGCATCGATCGTTTGGGTCCATTGCTGCAAACACTCCCCAATCTGATTGTCGCGAACGATGTTGCCCAGTCTCGATACATGCAAGTGGTGATCGACGGTCCTCTCGCGGCGGCTGCGGATGGCAACGGCTTCCGAGCCTTCTCGAGACAAGGCGGAGATATCAAGGAACATGCGAGGTTGTTTGAGCCTGAAAAGCTTCAGCAACTGGTCAGTTCTGCGGCAATGTTCCAGATCGCGTCCGCCGTGGTGGCTCAAAAGCACCTGGCCGACATTAGCGCCAAGTTGAGTGAGATTCAGGCGGGCGTCGAGGGTATCTCGACGTTCTTGGTCGAGGGACGCAAGTCCATTGTCAAAGGCGCTTTGAATTACCTGACGCAGGTTGCACCGCTGGTTCTGGCCGGTGAGTTGAGCCCGGCGATCAGGCAGAAGCTGGAAGACATCGAGTTGGACCTGGGCTCGATCCACAATCAGTTGGAAGGCGAACTGGTCACACTGGCCAAGGAAGCGGCGGAGCACAAAGCGCCCGGCATGTTTGAAACCACGGCTGGATTGACTGCTGCATTGAAAGTGATGCAGAGCAAATCAGACGCCCGCGCAGAAGAGTGGAAACTGTGTATGGGAACCCGGTTAGCGGCGTGCCGACTGCTGGCCTCATTTCCTGGCGAAAGCGCTCTGGTTCAGCGACGTCAAACGACGCTGAGCCGTGTGACGAGTCAGTTTCTGGGAGAGAACGGGCACTTGTCTGGCTTCAAAGACGCCGTAGAGACGCGGGCGAAAAATCTCTCCTCTTACCTGGATTCTCAATCCACGATCCAGGCGAATCGCCTGTCGTTAAGAGAGTGGGAGGAGGAGACGCTACCGTTGTTTATGGCGGGCGCAATCAGCGAGATCGGGCAGATGCAGCAATTGCTGGTTGAACAGCAATCGCCGGTCGTGTTGACGGTAGAGATGCGGGGCAATGAGTTTATCGGCGCCTACCAGGCCCGCACCGCTTAGCTTTCCTGATCAGCGGTGTGCCGCGTCGCCAACAGAGAGTGTCTGTCAGCGGCGCGGCGGCCGATTCAAATGCGCTTGTTCGAATCCCGGCGATTCACAAACTGCACTTCTACGCGCCGATTGTGTTCGTCCGCCGGATCAAGTTCTGGCAGCGGCTGCGAATCCCCGTAGCCGGCAACGATGACGCGCTTGGCCTGCCCTGGTTCAAGGAGTTCGATGATCAACTTGCGTGCCTCTCTGGCCCTTGCGGCAGACAGTGTGAAGTTGTCGTCGTAGACCGTGCAGAACTTGACGAAGTCAGTCACCGGGCGTGCGACCTGTGTATTGTCGGTATGCCCCTCCACCAGTATCTGGGCGTCACCCGAACTGCCAAAGAAGGTGGCGATGCGTGGGCTGACGAGGCGAAGTTCGCGCTTGGCCTCATCCGTCAGGCACGCGCTGCCTCGGGCGAACATCTTGTCCCCCAGGGTCATCTTGTTGCCGGCGAGGTCGAACGAAACCAACCCGGAGTCGCCCTGTGCGTCCAGGGCGGCTTTCATCTCCTGCAATAGACCGGTGACCTTTTCCTGCTCAGTCACCCCCGCTTGGTTTTGCTCTTCCTGGCGCTTGAGTTCGGCAAATTGATTCTGCAATACCGACATCACCAGTAGCAGCATTACCACTGCCATTACGCCAGCCATCAGGTCAGAGATGGATACCCACTCGCTTGGTTTCTCTTTCATGAGGGGGCTCAGGCTTTCACGGCTTTCACGGCTTTTCGGGCCGTGACTGATTTATTGATGTTGTTGGCAACCCCCGTCAATTGATTCACGGATTGCAGCAGGGGTTGCAGGTCAACGGGTGGGCGCGTGACAACGCTCGCCAGAGCGTCGAGGGACTCGGGGACTTTGATCAGCATTTCCGAGACTTTGCCGTAACGTTGATCCAGCGAGACCATGCGCTGGCCGCTTTCGGATACGGCTTTAAGGCCGCTTAGAATGTCCTTGGACAGTTTCTCCACCACGCCCTGGATCGCCAGGATGTTCGTATTCAGGTTATCACTGACCATCTCGAACTCCCGCGTGGTCTTTTCCTGCGCGATGGCAGTTTTCTGCATGTTGGTGGCGACTTCTTCCATGGCCTGGCTGACGGTGCCGGACATGCTGTCGATAGCCTTGGAAATATTCCCGGTCGCCTGTCCCAGGCTGGTGGTCATGTTGACCAGGTTGGTGCCGAAGTCGTGGTTCATGGTCTTGATGTTCGAACCCAGGTCAGTCTTGACGGCTTCCATCACGTCGCCCAGTTTTGTGGTGGCGCTTTCCAGTTGCGTGCCCATGCCGTGCAGGTTGTCGCTGAAGTCCTTGTTCATGGTGGCCAGCGTGCCGTTCAAATCAGCTTTGACGCCATTCATGACCTCTGCCATCTGACCCTGCAAGGCACTCACCACGACTTGCAGTTCAGCAGCGGACTGGCCCACCTTGCCGGCCGCGTCCCCCATCGTTTCACCTGCGGTTTGTAGGGCTTGCAGGTTGTCGCGGCTGTTGTCGGTGAACGCGGTCATCGCCTGTTCAGTACGGTTGCCTGAAGTGGCTATCTGGCTGAGAACGTCTTGCGTGTCGCGATGCACCTGCAGACTCTCGGTGTGGCGTTGCAGCAACGTACCGATGCCCTCGGTGACACTGGCAATACGGGTGTCGAGGCCCGCAAAGCCCGTTTGCAGATGTTGCTTGTTGCTGTCGGCCAAAGCGCCCAGGGCCTGTTCGGTGCGTTGAGCGGTGTCTGCGGCTTCGCGGACGATCGCCTGCCCTTCGCGGGCGATCTGCTGGCTGTTGCTCTCACTTTGCAGTAAGGCGCTGATGCCGTTCGCCAGACCACTGATGTGGGTACTGACGCTGTCGAAGCCGGTTTGCAATAACTGCCGTTGTTCGGCGTCAGTGCCGTGGCGTCGATTGGCCTGTTGCTGCATCAGTTCATTGAAGGTGTCGGCCTGTTTGCCGAGCGCGCCGGTCATGTACTTGGCCGCACTGGATATGCAGTTTTGAAGGAAGGCGTCGTGAGCGGCACGGGCGTTTTCGCGTTGTTGCTCAGAGGCCGACATTTGTGTCTTGACCTGCGTGATGCACCAAGCCAGGCGGCGGCCCTCATAGCCCAGGAGCAAGTCCCATACCTTCAATAAAATGAAGGCCATGATGCCCCAGGTGGAGGTTTTGAACTTGGTCCCCAACCCTTGCATCATCGCGGTCATGTCCTGCATCGCGCCGCCCATGGCGCCCACAGAAGCATTGCCGCTTTTCTGCAAAATAGTCGATGCGTGATCGAGTGCCATGCCCAGGCCTAGGAAGGTGCCCAGCAAGCCGACCACCAAGAGCATCCCGGGCATGATGCCGGCGATTTTCTCGGCAGTGGTCGAGACGGCTTCACTCAGGTCGTGGATCGACCCATGATCCGCGCGCAGCCCCGAGGCGCCCAACTTGCCCCCTTGCCACTTCTTTTCCCAATGATGCGCGTTCGCTCGCAGAGCCACCATCAATCCCGTCAGGAGGGTTGCACCGGTAATGAACAGGAAGAAGAACATCTGCAAGGGTTCAAGCCGAGGCAGCAAAAAACTCACTAATTCGTTGTTCACACGCCTACCTCAACTTCCTGGAGAGCGGCTTCGGTCCGAGCAAGGCAGTCATTTTCGAAAATGTTACCGAAGTCGATCAGCAGGGCTTGCTCACTCTCGCTCAGGGAGGCCCACTTCAAGTTTTGTTGAGCGCAGCGAGCGATCAGTGAACCGACTTCCTCGCTGCGGTCGAGCAGATATTCCTGGTCGTCGGCAATCAACTGTTGCTCATCTTTTTCCAGCAACTGGAGAAAACCTTCCGACGCGTATACGTAGTAGCGTTTTTCTCGAATGCTGACGTCGAGGTTTTCAAGCCGCTGGGTATCTCGACTCAAATTGCGCTCAAGGTCGTTGAGCACGACTTGTTCTTCTGCGCTCAATGCTTCGGTGCGGCTGGCCATGGACATCCGTTTGGCCAGCACCTTGTCGCGGGCCAGGTCCCGGTTGAGTTTTTGCCACTGGACCTCAAGGCGGCGCAGATCTGCGCCCCATGCGAGGGTCATCTCCTCGAAGACGAACGGCACGACTGGCTTGCCGAAGTGCAGGGTGGTGAGTTCGTTGAGGGTTTGAGTTTGTTCGAGGGTGAGGGTCGGTGTCTCATCGAGCAAACTGGTAGAGATGTCCATCAGCGCGATCATGTCGGCATCGACGTCGGTCAGGTTTTCGATGGATGTCATGCGCCTTTCGTAGAAATTCAGCAGCTTTTGGGCGGCACGCACACGCAGGTAGTGGTTGAAGTCAGCAAACTGCTCGCTGTTGACCACACGCTGGATCTTGGCCTTGGTTAATATGTAAGCGTTGATGAGCTCGGCGATTTTCAGTACGCCGCGTTCGGCAGCGGGCACCTGCTGGGCGCCCTCCTTGAATACTTGCGCACGGGCTTCGGCTTCTTTGATCTCCATATCGTTCAGCACCTTCTCCCGGACATTCCTGGCGGATTTTATGACCCAGTCGATGGCTTGTTTGAGCTTGGCCATCAACGGATGGCTTTCAATATTTTCGAGGAAGCCCAGGACCTTCTCCAGGCCCAGCGCCATCCGCTTGACGATGGGCCATGGCGCGAGGTTCGCCAGCGTCGTCAGGGCAACACGTGCATGCGCCAGATAAGGCTTTACCGATTGCCAGATGTTCTTCACATCGCCGACAAACGTCTCCGCCTTGTCCGCCAGCCAATTGACCGTAGCAACGGCTTTCTCCTTCACCGTTTCGTAAATAGAGGACGCGGTTGATTTTACCCAGTTCCATAGACCCATGATTCGCTCCTCAGCGCACGCCCAATAATGTGCGGGCTGCTTCCAATGTTGGTGTGTTGGTTTTGCCGCCATGTGCCTGCATCTGTGCCATGGCACTGGCGACCTGTTCGATGGCGTCCTGTAAATGTGCTTGTGCCAACGCAGGCTGATCCGGGATACGGACTGCCTTGGCCAGCGCCAGGCGCATGCAGGTACGCATTTCGCGTCCTGACAGCCCCGCCGACAGTTGCGTTGCTGAACGCAGTAGCGTCTCCCGCGCGTCAGCCAGCGGAATACCGGGCACCAACAGCTTCGCCCAGATAGCCTGCCGCTCCGGCTCGCCCGGAAGTTCGAAACCAACGTGTTGAGAGATACGGCTGACGAAGGCTGCGTCGTAATTTTTCGCAAAGTTAGTCGCAAAGATGACCACGCCTTCATGCCGCTCCAACTCAATCAGCAAGGTCGAGCGCATGGCGTTCACTTCGTTATCGATACCTTGGGTGACAGAGGACAAACGCTTGCCCAGCAAAGTGTCGGCCTCATCAAAAAACAACACCGCGTCTTCGGCCTGGGCACTGCGGAACACGCTTGCGATGTTCTTGGCGGTATCGCCCATGAACTTGCTTTCCAGGTCGGCGATGCTCACCAGCATGATCTTCTTGCCCAGACTGCCGGCAAACGCCTCGGCGGTGAGGGTTTTCCCTGTGCCGGGAGGACCATAGAAATTGAGGATCGTCCCCTTGCCGGCCGGATCTGCGGTGGCGAAACCCCACTCGATATAAATCGTGCGGTAGTGCTCGATCTTTGCAACGGCCTCCGCCAACTGCTGCTTGAGCTCGGCGGACATCACAACATCGCGCTCCAGCGTAAAGCGCGGTTCGACACACCGAAATTCCGCCTTAGCGGGCGTAGCAGGCTCCGGCGCCGGCTCGGCATCCAGGCCTTCAAGAAAGCTGGGGCGTATCTTGTTGCGCAGATAATCATTCGCTGACATAGGTTCGAGCCTTTGATCGATCAAGAAGATTGGGGGCGGTTAAGTGTTCCAGACGTGGAAGGCGTGTCGAACAAGCGAGCGACATAATGCGTCGCAACCAGCTGTGCGTGAGAGCTGAAGGGCGGGGAAGGGCGCTTGGCTAAGGGCAAGAGACACGTCCGTGTGTGAGAGAGGGGGTTGCACTCTGTTATCGGCGTGAGGGGGGTAAGCTTTAGCAAGGCCACTGGGGGAGGGTGGGGGGATGGAGGGGCAGATTTCTTGGAGGTAAGGGGGATTTAAAAATAGGAGGGGAAGCGTTTGAGTTTCTGGATTTCAGGCACAAAAAAAGACGTCCGTGGACGTCTTTAGATGATGAAATGGTGGGCCGGGGGGATTTGAACCCGCATCTGAATCTTGTTTTATAAGGCTTTCAGCGTTAAGGCTGTCTTTTTGCTGTCATTCGGAGCTCGGTCGTCACAAGTAGCCATTTCAACTCGCCGCTCGGCCGAAAAAAGTACTGTCTGAATATACAGTTTTTGTTATGATTTGCACAGGAACGAGCCATGCCGGTGGTGTCAAGGAAAAATTGACATTCGCTCTTGACTTCGGCAGACTCGCGCCTCATTTTGATATGTATTGGTTAACAAGGAGGGCAAAACGATGAGTAGAGATGCGCGTGCAGTTGCCCAGCAAATCCTTAACGAGTGCCGCGAGGTTGGGGATCCTGCTGTAACGCCTATGCAGCTACTGAAGCTTGTTTATATTGCGCACGGATACATGCTGGCAAAGCATGGCGTTCCGTTGATAAGCGAGCCTGTACAGGCTTGGCAATATGGCCCAGTAGTACGCAGTGTTTATCAGGCGGTTAGGGATTTTCGCTCCTCCCCAGTCACGCATGTTCCTTCAGCTCCGGTGGAAAACTTCGATCCATCAGAGCGTGCAGTGATGAGGGAAGTGGCTAGTATCTATGGTCGAGCAGACGGCGTGACATTGTCGGCTGCCACTCATAAGCCAGGTACACCCTGGAGCGTGACGTGGAGTAATCAAGGTCAAAATGCAGTAATATCCAACGATATGATCGAAGGATTTTATCGCTGGATTCTGGCTCAGCCTACTCACTCCATGCTATGAGTTCTGATGATAAGGGCGGGAATTCGCCGGAAGTACCACCAAGCGAATTTCAGCCCCCTTCTACCGGATCAAAATCGCCTCTTCTGGATGCAGATGTAGCTGCTGAAATTCGAGCTTTTACAGAAAACGAAGATCAAGCTAAAAGCGAATTTTTGCCGTCTTCTACCGCGTCCCAATCTCCATTGCTTGATCCCATCATCGCTGGCGAAGTCCAAGCGTTTGTTAATAACGAAGACCAGGCTCAGAAGCGAAAGCATGATGATGACATTCATGGAATGCGGATGTCTCATTCGCGATTCCTCCTCGGACTCGCGCTTGTGTGGATCTTCGTTATATTGGCGGTAGTCCTACTACAGGGGTTTGGACAGTGGTTTACGCCGCTTTATGATGGCTATAAATATATACCATTTAAGCTTTCTGATACTGTCGTTATTGCTTTTATTACTTCTACCACGGCGACAGTGTTGGGGTTGTATGGCATAGCTGCTTACTGGCTTTATGGTAAACCTAAGCAGGAAGTTAAAGTTGAGCCAAAAGCAGAGAAGAAACCCGGCGGTTAAGGCCGGGCTCTCTGGTGTGTGTAAGATTAGTTAATAGTCAAACAGGCCAATAGACCACAGGTTGTCTATGTTGGTTAGGTATGTTTTGATTTGATCATTCGACGTTTGAATAATCATACCTGTATCGTTTTCTATTGTTTCTATACTAAACGCCCAAGAGTCAGAATCAACGCTATTGCAAATGCTTTCCCATGTTTGCCGGAAAGCGGGGTGCCTAGCTTGTGCATTATTTTTGTCAACAATAATCGTTACGCCGCCCTTCCGCTCGCCAATGAATCGTACCGGAGAGAGGATACCCTTAACTAGCGCGCGCTCCAAAACTTCTATTATTCGATCATCATGATCTTCATCCCAAATTAATCCAATTCGCTGGATTTTGGATTCGCTCATGAAGTTAAGATGCTCGTCACGCTGCTGCAAAGTGCTTAACACTGAGTAGTGGGCGCCTCGACCGATTTTTCCGATGGGAGATTGTTCATCGTATTCAGTGTGAAAAAATTTTGAATAGTTCATTGAAAGGCTCTTTATGCAGTTTCATTGCAGTAGACAATCTTTTCGGGATCGCCATGTTCGGACACTTAACTTATCTCATTTTTCACAATCGTCAACCTCAGTAGATCTTCAGCGCCACTCCACAACAGTTCGGCTTTGCTTCCTGCGGCAAGGTCTGCGGACGGCATCCACCTGCCATACACCCTGGCAATCATAGTCCAGTCGGTGTGGCCCATCTGTTTAGCAACCCACATAGGGTGCTCACCTGCAGATAGCATCATTGAGGCGAAGGTGTGGCGGGTCTGATAGGGGCGGCGGTAACGGACATCAGACTTCGTCATCGCCGGCACCCACACGGTCTTACGAATCGGTCCATCGCCCGCCCACCGCTTCAACGTGCGCGGGTTTTGGAATACCTCTGCATTTGCTAAAAACGTGTGCGTTTTCTGAGCATTCAACGCTTCGAGCGCAGGCCTGAGGAGCTTCACGCTTCGGCGTCCGGCGGCGGTCTTTGTAGTTTCTGCTTTTCCCTTGCTGGCCTGAGTTATCGCGCGGCTAACCATGATTTCTTCGCGCTGCCAGTCAATATCGCCCCAATCTAATGCTACCAACTCGCTTGTACGCAGCCCTGTCCACAGAGCGAACTGAATCATATTACGAGCCTGGCCGGAGAGTACGCTCAGGATTTTTTGCTGTTCGTCTGGATTGAAAGGATCAATGTCATCTTCTTTTGGCGGCCCCGCCTTGCGTGAGTAAGTCCAGCCTGCCAACGGGTTCAGTTCTATCAGCTCTTCTTCAACCGCATCGGATAGCGCCGATCGCAGGCAGCTCTGGATATTGCTAAGCGTTTTGTTGCTGACTTCGAGTGAGTCGAGCCAGTCTCGAACGGCCTTTCGCTTTAAGTCCACAAGCATTGTGTCACCCAGAGCTGGTATCAAACGCAAGGTGACTAGCTTTCGGTAGCCGTCGAAGGTGCTGCTGGCGACGTGCTTTTCCTTAGCATTAAGCCACCTAGTCAAGAAACCACTTACCGTCTCTCTTGAAGCCTCAGGTGCAAACTTTGCCGCGCGGGCCGATCTTGGAAATGTCACCGAGTAGTCGAAGGTGCCAATCGATATCGCATGTTCGATCGCAGCCTTATGTTGCTCGGCTTTCTTCAGGTTAGTGGCGGTGGGCTTGAGCGTGATCCGCTCGCGGCACCTGATGCCCCGATACATGAACGTGATTTCGATACTCGAATCGGAGACTGCCCGAACTCCCCGCCCACCTCTACCCATGATTCATACCCCTCCACGTCAATCAGCGTCCGGCCATCCGGCGCCCTGGTCCAAATTTCACCGAGCCGCCAGATCCCATCGCGGATTTTTGAGCGAATTGCGTCTTCTGTGTAGCCAGACTCGCTGGCGAACTTCCTGATGGTCACGTAGCGCATAAGCCTCATCGCTCCACGGGTAACCGCGTGGCATTGCAATCTAAAAGTTCTGAAACGTGCGTATACCCCATAAAAGGCTGCGCGGGCGGGTGGCCCGAAGCGGTAAGCGTTGCATCACTGACCGCTGCCCTGCGCAGCTTTTCGTGGGGTATACGTGCCTCGGTAGTGGCGCTGGAAGGAGCAGTAATGCCTGCTGCTACGCAGCAGAGACTGTTTGTTACTGGCGTGTCGACACCACTGGTGCTGCGGAGCAAAGCGGCACCAGCGCTGATGTTTTCCTGTTGGTTTTTCATGCCGCTTTCCTCCGATGTTCGATAGCGAGTTGGTCCATCAGACGCTGGTGATAGGCGAGTCGGGCTTCTGCGGCTGGCCATGGACGGATGGTTTCAGCCATGGGTTGTATGCCGACCAAGCAATCCCAGATAGCCGGATCGGTTGGCATGAGGTCGCGGCGTTCGGTGGCCAGCGCAATCAAGTCGGCCTGGTGGACGCACGCAGGAAGTTCGGCAGCGATGTCGAAGCGCTGGCACACGCGTTGCCATATCCAGTCTTCAAAGTCCTGGTATGCATGTATCCACTGCTTAAGTGGCTTGGTCATGTCGCCCAGGTATGCCTCTGGCGCGTCATGGAGCAAGGCAGCTAGCTTGTGTTCTTCCGGCACCAGCTCGGCGACGATGCAACTGTGTTGCGCCACGCTGTAGAACTCGCGGGTATGCCCGTTGAAGCGGCAGAGGTGTGCCAGTGAGTGGGAGATGTCCCGGGGATCGATCATGTCGGCGTCAGGTTCGAACAGGTCAAAACGTTTGCCGGTGTGGGTGAGGATCCAGTTCATGCGGCCTCCTTCACGAGGTCGGTCAGCAGCAGAGCGTTGTCAGTTGCCTTGTGCAATTCACGCAGGGCGTCGTAACCGATCAGCGATTTCAACTGCCGGTCGAACTCTTTGTTATGGCGAGTCACTGCGCTCAGTTCCTTCATGGCCTTGGTGTACTGCTGTTGCAGTGTTCCGGCAGCCTGGGGCGTCAGACGCAGCATTGGGATTGGGCGGCTCATGCTGGATCCTCCTGGTGAAAGGAGCCCAACTCTTCGGCCATGCTCAAAGCGTGGTCGCGCAAAACCAGTGCTTGAGTTGCATGGCCTTCCGATTTGATTGCGTGGAAGAAATCGGCGGCGAGTTTGAGTTTTCCCGCTATGGCCAGAAGGATCTGACGGTCCTGGGGTTCCCTGATCAAAATCAGTTCCAGGCGTTCGCATCGGCGCGTGGCCTTTTCAAGAGCGGTAGCACTCGACGACTCGCCCTCCTCAATGCCCTCGATATAGCCCCTGCCGTGGCCGTCGTCGTAGCCTTCGCTCCAGCCATCCTTTAATCCTCCTCGATACCCGACCCAGTACAGAATGGCGAGTGCAATCACGAAACTGATCAATGCGAGAACTTCAAATGCTGTCATGTGGTTTGCTCCTACTATTGTGTTCCGCTTGGCTGGTGGTGCAGCGGTTGCGGTGGTTTAGCTGTTGTTGGGCGTATCGGTTAACGTGTGAGATTGAGTGTTTGCCATCTCCTCGTCTGCGGCATCCGCCTGTGTATCAATGAAGATGGCCAGATGGCGGATGTCGATGAAGCGGGAACGCTTGGCGCTGGTATCCAGGGTGGTGATGGGTAGCGCCACACGGCCACTCGTTAGTGCGCGAGTGAAGTTGTCCTGGTTGAGATTGCTGAAATAGCGTTCGCGTACCTGTTCGAAGGGGACGAGCAGATCCCCAAAAATTCGGTACAGCAGCTCAACCGTTTGACTTCTGGGCGCTTTCGGCAGGCGCAGTTCGCGCTGTACGGAGGCCGTCATGCTGCGTTGGCCTTATCTACTTGCGCTTGGAGACTGCCGAGCGTCAATTTTCCGGTTTTACGTTGCGGCGCTGCTTTGGTATGAGGTTGGTGGCTTTCTCGAATGTCGCGGTTGATGGCTGCCAGCGCTGTGCGTGCTGTGCTACCAAAGGCCACGAAACGCGGCAGTGGGGAGGTGCTGTCGAGTGGTTCGAGCACGGCACCTAGTTCAACTCCCTCAATGCCGTAGCCAAGGCGCAGCATGGCGCGAGCACGGTAGTTGGGGCCGAGATCGATGACGAGCTGGTCGAGAGCAGCCGCCAGTTGTAGGTGCTCGATTTGCAGTGGTGCGCCAGTGATGGTGAGGGAAACGTCGGCGGCGGTGGCCGCTAATGTCAGGTTGGCCAGAATTTTCTCAGGGGTACGGCGTTCTTCGGGCAGGTTCAGCAGCTCGATCAGTAGGGTGTCAATCAGTTTGCGGTCCATATGTGTTACCTCGGGGGTGGTTCCAGGCGATCTCGACGTGAGTGCGCACCAGCTCGCGTAGGTGCTCCGGTACTTCTGCCAGCGCGGCGATGCGTTCCTCACGGGTTCGCATCGCCGTGATCTGGCGGGCGTACTGGCGCGGCCATGCTTCGGGCTGTCTCATTACGCGACTTCTCGCGGGTCGGGCACGGCGGGTGGGGCTGGGCGCTCAATACCAATTTGCTTGGCCAGCCAGGAGATGCCGATATCGGTCACGCGCGTGGTGCGCTGGTATTGCATGCCGTACTTCTCGTGAAACCAGCGGCCCTCACGGGTGACCAAGAAGTCTTTGGTTGCGGCTGGGTTAGCTGGCAGATTTTTTTTATCCAGCAGACCTTTGTCGCGCATGCGTTGCATCAGCTCGCGGTGACCCAGACCTAGGCGTTCGGCTACGCGCTTGAGGGAGAGGCTCATGGCGGCACCTCACGCGGCGGATGCGAGGCTATTGCGGTAGCCCTGCAGGAACTGGTTGAGGTTTTCAGCCAAGATTGCGTAGGCGCGCTGGTTGTCGGCGGGCAGGGTGAGCACGCAGCCGGCGTTGTCGAGCTCGATCTTGGCCGTACTGCCGCCGTGACGGTTGCGCTGGATCTGGATCGAGGGCTCCAGTTCGTCAGCGATCAGATGGTAAATGCCGCGCCCACGTCGGATTGCCAGACGTAGGGTGGCTTCGATATCACTGACAGCCTCATGCTCATCTACGTCGGGCACGCCGGTAGGGCTGCGGCCATTGGCGATACCTTCGATAAAGCTCGCTACGCGCGTGGCGTTGTTTTTGCGGTGCTTATCGAGGGTGACTGAGGTATTGCGCGTTCCGCAGATGCGCACCATTACCGTGATGCCAGCAGTGCATTGCTCGATCTCGACCTGGGCCGGTACGGAATGGCGATCATCACGCGTGTGCAGGGTGTGATTGAAGGTTCCGCTTAGGTGCACCTGAGCCTGGAGGCGAATATAGGCGGCGGCGTTGAGAGATAGTCTGCTCATGCTGCTGTCTCCTGCGCCAAGTCCAGTTTTTTGAGTACGTAGACATAAGCGCGTGGGGCGTTGTGCAATGTGCTGCCCATACGGGTGCGCTTGTAACCGAGCAGTTGTAGGCAGTGGCCCACGGCCATTTGAGTACCCTTGTCAAAGGATAGGTTCATGGCCTCTATCACCTGCTGATTGGTGATGCCTTGCGGCCAGTTGTTGGCAACAAGGTGTGCGCGAAGGTTTTGCTGCAGCTCGTAGTGTTTGCGATGTGGTGCTGGCAGGTCTGTGCCCTCCAGCCAGTCGGATGCGCCCAGCTCGCCGGCCAGGTCTACCCCAGTGGCTCTTTCGGCTGCCTGATTGGCACGAGTGGCGGCTAGGCGGCGGGCCATGCCCAGGCTGCGCGCGGTGGTGAATAGGGCGCGAAACACACGTCCAGCACTGACGATCTGGTCGGCCTCGACATGGGCCGCCATTGGCGCGTCTGTTGGGTCGTTGGCCGGCTTGGCGGTGGGCATTACATAGGCCCCATGTTTACGTAGGGAGGGCAGTACGTCATGGGTTACCCAGCGTTTGAAGCGTTTTGCTTCTGCTTTTCGGCTGCCAAGCACCAAGCTGTACAGGCCCGGTTCGTTGATGACCGTCATTTCTTGGTTGCCACCAGGGGTGTGAATTGAATTCACTCCCTTTTCATCGACGTCGAGTCGTTCGAGTGCTTTACGGTCAAGCTGGAGAGCACTGAGCACGTCAGTTGCAACGAACCAAGGTTCGCCGTTGACCATCAGTGCGCGGACTTCGTGGCTCTCGAAGACGTATTGGATAGGCAACGTCATCAGGCAGCCCTCCCGCCATCGTTGGGATCGAGCGGTGCCGGTTTGGTGCTAGTGGTGGCTTTGCGTTTGGTGGTGGCGAATGCGCAGCCGTAGGTTACGGCTAGCCGGCGCACCTCGAAAACGCGGCTTTCTGGGCACGTTGGGAGTACGTGCAAGGTTGCGGTTTGCATGGGTATTGCCTCGCTCTGTGGTGTGAGAGTGAGGCAAAATTAGCAACAGCTAAATTTTTATGCAATAGCAAATGCTAAATTTAAATGTCGATGTATTTTGACGACTTCAAGATTGCGGCTACGTAGTGGACTTTTTCGACGAGATGCTCATCCAAAAAGATCGGAGGATAGCCGTCGCTAATGCTGTCGAATCTATATTGTCCGTCTCGGAGGTAAATGAACTCCTTGACCATAGACCTGCCATCCATTGTTTTTACGAGCACCTCGTCGCCGGTCTGATAGCGATGATTTGGTTCAATAAGAACAAACTCCCCGCTTTTGATGCGTGGGTGCATGCTGCTACCCACCATTTTGAGGCCATAGGCGTCGGGGTCGGAGCTGACTATATCTATGTAGCCATCACCATGTCCGGCTGGGTAGTCAAGGGCGTCAAAGTAACCATCAGATCCCAGCATAGCTTTACCTACTACGGGCACCGGTGCTGCCTGGCGGTTCTTAGCGGACCACTCCCTTTCCTCGGCAGCACGTTGGGCGGTTTCGTTGATCGCCGCGTTGAAAAACGCGGGATGGGGAAGTGTTGGCGGTTTGAGATCAAGTGCTAGCCATTTTGCCGTTATGCGGTTCTGGTCTGCTGCAGAGTAATTGCCTGTCGTGAGGAGTTCTGCCGGAACAGCTAATTTTTTAGCAAGATTCATCGCAGCGCGATCCCCTAGCGTCCGATGACCGTTAAGGATCTGCGAAAGATAGGAGGCGTCAACATCGGTATGAGCTCCTGCAAAATCCTTCAGCTGGTTTTCACCAATGAGGGCCTTGAGGATGGTTAAGCGTTTTTCGTAAATATCCATATGCAAATCATGTATCTACCGTTAGCAGCTTGTAAATTACACTCTGCTATTGCGTGGTGGATTAGCGTTTGCTAATCTCGGGCTGTTCTGGAGGTGAACATGACTCTACTCGACTACTTAAAGGGTTTGGATGCGGCGCAGCTCGAAGCATTTGCCGCTTGCTGTGGCACATCGGCAGGACAGCTTAAGCAAATTGCCTATGGTAATCGTCGATCCAATGCGGGTCTCGCAATTGCTATTGATAGGCAGACCACTGGCCGAGTGACTTGTGAATCGTTACGTCCCGATATCGATTGGGAGTATTTGCGAATGCAGGGACATACGTCTGTTGTTGCGGATGCCTCAGCTCAAGCGGCTTAGAAAAAAGGCGACCTAAAGGCCGCCCAGTTCCTCCCGGCACACACCACCACAGTGCTGTCGGGTCGCGATAAAGGTAGGCGGGCAAACCACATGCAAACCGCCTCTCTTTACCGCGCTGCCAAGGCACGGATGCCTTGGGTTGCCTGCTAACCCACCACGGTCTGCAGGCTGTAACGGCAAGGTACATGCGGAGCGTGTGCCTTGCCATTGGGGTGCAGCCGGAGTTTCTACCACAGAGCGCCCGGCTGCATGCGACCACCTGTGAGTGACCACGGCGCAACTGTATCAAACAGGCACGCGGCGGTCACTGGCAGAGTTTTTGGAGTTTTGCCATGAACCGTAAACAGTTCAATTCCATTGAGCGCGCACGGCGTTCGCTGTTGACTCTACCGCAAGCTTTGCTCCACGCCGCACGCGATTATCCTGGCGGTGCCACAGCCATTGCCGCCATCGACGGCGGCAACGCCACCACGCTCAATCATAAGCTGAGCCTGACCAACACCAGTCACACGCCAAACATTGGCGATCTTGAATTGGTGCTGGATGCCACGCGCGATCCGCGCATTGTAGATGCGTTACTGCATCCCATCGGTTGGGTGGGGATCGACGTTTCCGAGTTGAGCGACACCGACACGGCGCAGACGCTATTGGCCGGCATTGGCGAGTTGCTTTCTCGTGAGGGGGAGTTAGCCACGCATGTATCTACCTCATTGTCCGATGACAGATTGGACGATGACGAGCTGGCTGAGTTTGAACTGCTGGCTGAGCGCATGGTGCAGGCGGTGTTCAAGTTGCGCGCGGTGCTCCGCAAGAAGCATGCGGAGGATCTAGCCTATGTCTGACAACGCAGATATTGCCGATAATGTTATCGCCCTTAATCTTGCACTGGCCCTGGCAGCGAGACCTACTGCCAACCCAGGCCAATGTGCTCTTGAGTGTGTTGACTGCGGGGAGGATATTCTTGAGGCTCGGCGGCTGGCGCTGCTTGATCGCGGCTGTACACGCTGCACTGACTGCCAGGAGTTGGCTGACCTGCGCGGGGTACGGGCATGACTAATCATGAATTGCTCGATGATGTGTTGGCCCAGTTGCAGGACTACGGGCTTAAACCAGAAACCCCGCTGGTGATTGGTAAGCGAACGCGTTGCGAGTGCGACGGCGACAAGGCTCCGGAAAAAACTGGTTGGTATGTGATCTATGACCATCTGACTGGCGGCAAGACACTGTATTGCGGTGCGTTTGGTGACTGGCGCCAAGGTGAAAAGGGAAGTTGGCAGAAGATCAAGGTCAAGGGTGGCCGGTTGAGCGCTGAGGATCGTGCGGTGATGCGGGCGCGGGCCGAGGAGGGCCAGCGTAAAGCGGCTGAGGCCGGGGCGCGCAAGCATCGAACTGCCGCGCGCCGTGCTGCGGGCATGTGGAAGCATTTGGAGGTAAAGGGCCATTGCGCATATCTGGATGCGAAGCGTGTGGCCGGGTTTGGCCTGCGTTATAAGCTCAAATCGGGCTGTGCCCTTGTACCAATGCGCAGTGTGAAAACCTGGGAGGTGATCGGCCTGCAGGTGTTGTTCCCTGAAGTGCAGCCCAAGCTGGGGCGTAATAAGACCTATTGGCCGGCGGGCTTGGAGAAAGAGGGGGCAGTGCATTTGATCGGCCCTGAACCTGAACCTGGCGATGTGATTCTTGTGTGCGAGGGGTACGCGACCGGCGCGAGCCTGCATATGGCCACCGCACTGACGGTAGCGGTGTGCTTTGATGCTGGCAATCTGTTGCCGGTGGCGCAGGGGTTACGGGTGCGTTATCCCGGTCGCCCGCTGTTATTCTGTGCCGATGATGATTGGAAAACCCAGGTGCAGGGTAAGCCGTTCAACACGGGTAAGGTGAAGGCGGAAAATGCGGCGGTGGTCGTTGGTGGCCAGGTGGTATTGCCGATTTTCGATAATGACCGTGAAGCTGGTTGGACGGATTTTAATGACCTGCATTGTGCTGAGGGTTTAGATGCGGTGCGCCGCCAGGTGTTGGCGCTGGTGAGGCCGGCGACTGATGCCGGATGGCATGAAAAGCTGCTGCGGTCTGCTAAGGGCGGGATTCTGGCGCACCCTTATAACGTCGGATTGATTCTGGGTAATGACTCGCGCTGGAGCGGGGTGATTGCGTGGGATTCGTTCGCGTCGAAAATCATTAAGGCGCGCACTCCGCCGTTTGGTGGCAGTGCAGGTGACTGGGAGGATATCGACGATATCAAGGTAATGATGTGGCTTGCCGAGGTTTACGGGTTGTCTGTGAAGTCGCCGAATGTGTTTGAGGCGGTGAACTCGGTTGCGCATGACAATGCTTTTCATCCGGTGCGCGAGTATCTGGATGGATTGGTGTGGGATGGCGCACCGCGACTGGAGCGATGGCTACAGGATCGGCTAGGTGTTGCGGACAGTGAGTACACGCGCAAGGTTGGGAAGCGTTGGTTGCTGTCTGCCGTGGCACGGGTGTTCCGGCCTGGCTGTAAGGTGGATGTGATGCTCATTCTGGAGGGGTTGCAGGGTGAGGGTAAGTCGACGGCAGCAGCTGTGCTTGCCGGGAAGTGGTTTATGGATACGGCATTCGATATGAGCAGTAAGGATGCGTATCAGGCGATCCGGGGTAAGTGGATTATTGAGATGGCGGAGCTGGATGCGCTGAATAAGTCCGATACAACGAAGGCCAAGCAATTCGTTTCATCGGCTACGGACCATTACCGAGAGAGCTACGGGCGGCGGCATTTGAGTGTGCCGCGCCAGAGTGTATTTATCGGCACTACTAACCAGGATGAGTACTTAAAGGATGACACGGGTAACCGCCGTTATTGGCCGGTGACCTGTACGAAGGTGGATCTGGATGGCCTGCGGGCCGAGCGTGATCAACTTTGGGCCGAGGCGGTAGCCTGTTTTCGCGCGGGTGATATTTGGTGGGCTGAGCGTGAAGAAAACGAGCTGTTTGCGGCTGAGCAGGATAAGCGCTTCCAGGCAGATATGTGGGAAGAACCAGTGGTTCACTACTTGGCAGCCAAGCATATCGGCGAAACAGTGACGGGCGCGCACCTGTTGCAGCAGGCGCTGAATATCGACCCGAGCCACTGGGGCAGACCTGAGCAGATGCGGATCGGTAAGATTATGCATCGGTTGAAATGGCCGCGTCGACGCCAGACTAGCGGCCACGGTGGCGTGCGTGGTTATGAGTATGTGAAACCGGTCAATTGGAAGCGCGGGACGGTTGAGCCCAGGCAGGAGACTGCATTTTGATCCCTGAAATGGATGAGATGTTGAAGTTGTGGGCGCTCGATATGCATGGCTGTGGAGGTGCAAATGGATCTGCTAGCACCATGTTGGGCCAGTTGATGGATTGCAAGGGAGAACTTATTCGTGGCACACGCGGTGGTTCGAGGATGCTGCTGCCATGGAGTGCGGACATTGAGGTGATAGTAAATAAGCATCTGTCTTGGCAATTGGAGCAGGTGGTGTACGAGCAATACCTAAACCGTGAGAGCGCAGAGCGTCAGAAGTGGGCGCATTGCGGATGCGGGCGTACGCAGTACTATGAGCGCTTGCATGCTGCCCATCTGGAGATCGCAGGTATGTTGCTGGAGCGCGCAGCGTGATCATGCTGTTTGGCCGGCCTGGCCTATTGGTGTTATTGCTGGTGGAGCAGGCGCAGACCGCGCCAATCGGGGCTTTGACCTTCCGTCCTACCTTTTTCGGGATTTCCCCGCGTAGTGCGTGCACACTCGTACGCGCGCGTCACGCGCAGCGTTTATTAATCTCTCTCTATACGGGGGAAAAGGTAATAAATAGTAGGACGGTAGGTCAGCGCTTTGATTCTTGGGGGCTGCAATTGGCGCACCTGTCTTTAGTTGTGTGGGGCAGGTCGGTCACTGCCCTGCGGGGCCATAGCCAGTTACGTTATATGTCCGTTGATGGCCGTTGATTGCCTGTATATGTCCGCTGATTGCCGTTGATGGCCGTTGATTGCGGGATGGCAGCGTTAAACGCTTGCTGCCACCGGACTGGAGGGGTATAAATCAGTCATGTTCAGAGAGGTACGCAACCAGCGACCTCACCACAAACCCGGCCCTCGCGCCGGGTTTTCGCGTTTATGAGGCCGGGAAATGACGAACGAACAGCAAGCGCTGGCAGAAATGCCGATCTGGTTAGTGATCGTCCTGGCCCTGGTGGGCGGTGTGTCGGGCGAGATGTGGCGCGCGGACAAAGAAGGGGCGCGGGGTTGGGCGCTGATTCGACGGCTGGCCCTTCGGTCCGGCGCCTGCGTGGTGTGCGGGGTGTCAGCGATCATGCTGCTGTACGCGGCGGGCATGTCGATCTGGACCTCTGGCGCACTTGGATGTCTGACAGCAATGGCGGGCGCAGACGTTGCCATTGGGTTGTATGAACGTTGGGCCGCCAAGCGGCTGGGCGTGCGCGAGGTTTCTGCCGATGTCCAGTCAGAACAATGAACGTCGCGGCAGTAGCACGGAGCGCGGTTACGGGTACAAGTGGCAGAAGTCCCGCGATGGGCATCTGCGGGAGAACCCCTACTGCACGATGTGTTCGACTGATCAGCGGCCCGTCGCGGCAACAGTCGTCGACCACAAGATTGCGCCCAAGCTCAAGGACGCCAAGGACAGTGGTGATCCGGTGCGGCTCAAGGCGGCATGGAAGCTGTTCTGGAACCCGGCGAACTGGGCGAGCCTCTGCAAGTTCTGTCACGACTCGACCAAGCAGCGGATGGAGCGGACCGGCACGGTCCCAGGCTGCAACCCTGACGGTCGCCCCGTGGATCCCGGCCATCACTGGAACCGGTGACCAGGGGGCGAAAACGCACCAAAAAATGGCACTCCCCAGGGTAGGGGGGGTGAAAAACTTTTTCCGGGATTCGTTCTAGACCGCTCGCCCCCCTCCGTGCGCAACGTCGGGATAAATGAGGGAGGGGGGGTATCAACAGGTAGGGGTTATTTTTATGGCCGGAAACGGAAATTCGGGGCGCCCTGGAAAACCAGCGGCGCTCAAACTGCTGCAGGGAAATCGTGGTCGGGAAAATATCAGCGACCTGCTGGCCGAAGTCGCGGCGCCGTCGGTTCCGGTCGGCGCACCGCCCATGCCCGATGTGCTGTCTGCTGAGGCCATCGCTGAATGGGAGCAGATAGTACCTGCGCTGATTTCGTTGGGCATCGTTTCGCAGCTGGATGCCATGGCGCTGGCCACCTACTGCCAGGCTGCCGCTGATTGGCGCCGCTATCAGCGGTTGATCATGAAGCGCAACGAAGCCTCAGATGATGACCTGGGCGGTGAAATCCAGACGTTCAAAACCGGCGCCCAGCAAATGCACGTACTTCGCCAGCTTGCGAATGACGCGGAAAAGCGCGCCAACACCGCTGGCGCGCAGTTCGGTCTGTCGCCCGTGTCCCGACGTAACCTGAAAACGTCGGCGGCGCCGCAAGGTGAGCTATTCCCCAATGACCAACGAGACGCTGCAGACAAGTACTTCAACTGATGATCGCATCAGCGCGTTCGCCCTGGCGGTGTTGTCCGGTGAAACAGTCGCCGGCCCAGATGTCCGCAACGCCTGTAAACGGCATCTGCTTGACCTGGAACACGGCCCGTCTCGCGGCCTGATCTGGGATCTGGCCAAGGCCAACCGAGCCATCGGTTTTTTTGAAGAGGTGCTTTGCCTCAACGGTGGCGACTACGAAGGCATGCCCTTCCTGTTGGCCCCGTGGCAAGCGTTCGTCATCGGCAGTTTGTTCGGCTGGATGACCGTGGACGGGTTCCGCCGCTTTCGTCTGGGCTACATCGAAACCGGTAAAGGCTCGGGCAAAAGCCCGCTGGTGGCCGGGATCGGCCTTTATGGCCTGGTATCTGATGGTGAGCAGCGCGCCGAGATCTATGCCGCTGCGACCAAGCGCGACCAGGCGATGATCTTGTTTCGTGATGCCGTGTCGATGGTCGACATGTCGAAAAAGCTCAGCTCACGACTGGTGCAGTCGGGCCGGGATGAAAAGGTCTGGAACCTGTTCTACCCCAATACCAATTCGTTCTTCAGGCCGATCAGTGCCGACGAAGGCAAGTCAGGCCCACGGCCCCACATCGGCTTGCTGGATGAAGTGCACGAACACAAAACCGCCGCCACCGTGAACATGATGCGCGCCGGTACCAAGAACCGGCGCAAGGCCATGGTGGTGATGATCACCAACAGTGGCTCCGACAAGAAAACCGTCTGTGGTCAGTATCACGACTTAGGCGTGCGGATCTGCGCCGGCATTGAGGACGACGACAGCTTCTTCGCCTTCATCTGTTCGCTCGATGAGGGTGACGATCCGTTCAGGGACGAGAGTTGCTGGGCGAAGGTTAACCCCTCGCTCGAGCACATCGCCGAGGGGCAGACCGATGGCATCCCTGGTCGCAAGTACCTGCGCGAGCAGGTGAAGGCCGCGCGGGGGTTGCCGGCTCAAGAGTCGGTAGTGCGCCGCCTGAACTTCTGCGAATGGACCCAGGCCGATGCGCCGTGGATTTCCTGGGCGGTTTGGAAACAGGCAGAAGAGCGCGTGCCGATGCGCATGTTGCGCAACCGCCGGTGCGTTGGCGGACTGGATTTAGCGAGCACCACGGACTTGACGGCATTCGTTCTGTTGTTCTGGCCGGCACCGCACGATCCGCACTGGCGGTTGTTGCCGTACTTCTGGATTCCAGACGATGACCTGCAAGGGCGTGAGGATCGCGACAAGGTGCCTTATGCCATGTGGGTCAAGGCCAAACACCTTGAAACCACTCCAGGCCGGGCGATCAGCAAGCTGCATGTGTTGCGGCGCCTGGTAACGATCACCGCCTACTTTGGCGTTGAGCGCATCGCGTATGACCGTTGGCGGATCGAAGACCTGCTGCAGCTGATGTCCGAGTACGACATCACGCTGCCGGAGATGGTGGGTTTTGGCCAGGGATTCAAGGATATGGGCCCGGCTGTTGATGAGTTTGAACGGCGCCTATTGGGCCTGGCCCCTGAGGAAGAGGGCGTGACTGACCTCGATCCTAGTGAGTGGGAGCTCGTCGAAAGCGAGACAGTCGAAACCTTGCGGCATGACGGCAACCCGGTGATGACCTGGAACGCCGGCAACGCGGTGATCGTCTCCGACCCGGCCAACAATCGCAAAGCCGACAAGGCCAAGGCGACGGGCCGCATCGACGGCATTGTCGCCTCCATCATGGCCACCGGCATCAGCAGCAAGTCCGGCGGTGCGAGCGGTACATCCATTTATGACGAAGGGATCAGTATATGAAATTGGTCATCCTGTCCTGGCTATCCGGCTTGCTGGGCTTCGGTCTGCTGGTCGGTGGCGTGGCGATGATGCATGTGCCCGCTGCGTGTGTTGTAGCGGGTGTTGGGCTGATTGCCTGGTCCCGGCTGGCGGATCGTGCAGCTGCTGCACTGAAACCTAAACCCAAAGGAGGTTGAGCATGTTCTTTTCAAGCGTGCTCGGCGAAAGTCGCGGCAATCTCACGGAAACAGGTAGTGGTTTCTGGCGCGGCCTTATTGGGAGCGGACGCAACAGCACTGGCGTGAAGGTCACGCCGGAGACGGCGCTGGGTCTGCCGATCCTGCAAAACTGCGTCACGCTGCTGGCTGAGACCATGGGCCAGTTGCCATGCGAGATGTACAAGCGGCTGGACAAAGGCCAGCGAGAAGCGGCGATCAACCATCCGGCGTATGACGTTCTTCGATACCAGCCCAATGGCTTTCAGACGCCGTACGAATACATGGAGTGCATGCAGGGCGCTGCGGGCTTGCGGGGCAACGGTTACAGCTTCATTGACCGTCGGGATGATGGCAACGTACTGGCGCTGTGGCCGCTGTGTAACGACAAGGTGCAGGTGCTCAAGGGCGGCGACATGCTGCCGTATTACCGAATCGGCGGCGGTGAAGCACTGCCGATGCGCATGATTCACCATGTGCGGTGGTTCAGCACCAACCACTACGTTGGGCTTTCGCCGATTGAGGTTCATGCGGAATCAATAGGACTGGCCCAGGCCGTAAGGCAGTACACGGGTAAGAGCTTCGCCAACGGTGTGACGGTATCTGGCGTGATCGAAAGACCGCGTGAAGCACCGCCCATCAAGGATCAGAGCAGCATCGACAAGATCGTTGATCAATGGGGGCAGAAGTTCGGCGGCATGGACAACGCCAAGAAGGTGGCCTTGCTGCAAGAGGGCATGACCTTCAAACCCGTCTCCATGAACAACGTCGACGCCGAGGTGCTTGGGATCCTCAAAACCACCGGTACCGATATCGCCAGGATCTACAAGATCCCGTTGCCGATGGTCAACGACCTGGAGAAGTCCAACTACAACACCCTTGAGCAGCTGATGATTCAGTTCGTTGTGTTCGCGTTGTTGCCGTGGGTCAAGCGCCATGAACAGTCGATGATGCGCGACTTCCTGTTGTCTGCCGATCGGCGCAACTACTTCATCGAATTCAACCTGTCCGGGTTGCTGCGGGGTGATCAGAAGAGCCGGTACGAAGCCTATGCCATCGGACGGCAGTGGGGGTGGCTGAGTGCCAATGACATCCGGCGCTTGGAAAACATGCCGCCCGTTCCTGGCGGTGACATCTACATGCAGCCGCTGAATATGGTTGACGCAGGTAAAAGCGGCGGCGACTTGACCAACCCGGCTGTGCGCGCGCAACTCGAAATGCAGCACGCTGAAATTGAGAGGATTCTGGCGCAATGAAAAATTACCTTCGAGCCTCCAGCCTGCTGTTCAATCAGCCGCTGTTGGTGATGCCTGATATGTTGGACCTGGGCGTTCGCTGGGCCAACCAGGTGATGAGCTTGAACATCGTCAACATCGGCGCCCAGGGTGCTCCCGGCCTGTGGTCGGATGACGGTATGGACCGCATCGCCCAGCGCGAAGAAGAGCGCCGAACGGCGATCGCCCGCACGGGTATCGAGGTGATTCCGGTCAGTGGCGTGTTGGTCAGTCGTGGCAGCCATATCGGCATGTGCGAGACGATGACCAGCTATGAACAGCTGCGCAGCCAGATCCGCAACGCGGTTGCCGATCCAATGGTCGAGCGGATTGTGCTGGACATCGACAGTCCCGGTGGTTCTGCCGTAGGGGCGTTCGAACTGGCGGCAGATATCCGCGCGATGTCCCAGCAGAAGCCCATCACCGGCATTGTGAACTTCATGGCCTACAGCGGCGGTTACCTACTCGGCTCTGCCTGTAGCGAACTGGTGGTGAGCCAGACCAGCGGTGTCGGCTCCATCGGGGTTATCGCCAGTCACATGGACCGCTCCAAGATGGAGGAGGGCATGGGCGTCAAAGTGACCACGGTGTTTGCCGGGGCACACAAAAATGACCTCACACCTCACGAGCCGCTAAGTGATCAGTCGCTTAAGTACCTCAACGATGTCGTACAAGAGAGTTACCAGCTGTTCGTCAATGCCGTGTCGGAGTACCGGGGGCTGTCTGCTCAACAGGTGATTGCCATGGAAGCCGGGTTGTATCGAGGTCAGGCCGGCATCAGCGCTGGCTTGGCCGATCGCCTGCAGAACCCGCAGCAGGCCGTCGATGATCTTTCCCACTCTGTCGCGGTAAGCCGGGCAAACCGCCAGGGTGGCCGCGTCGCGGTTCGCGCCGCTGCACTGAATCTTCAAACACTGATCTGACCGCGTTCGCGGCAGTCACCAAAGCCCGCCCTGTGCGGGTTTTTTTATGCCCAGGAGGCACCATGTCCCTTGTACTTCAATTGCGTAGCGAACGCGCCAAGCTGAATGAGCAGGTCCAGGCTTTGGCCAAGATCGAATCGGACGGCGGTGATCTGTCCGTCGAACAGCTGGCCCAGTTTGTTCAACTGGAAACCCAGATCAAGGATTTAACCGCGAAGCTCACGCGTGCTGAAGCCGCAGAGCGTATTGCGGCCGAAAGTGCGGTGCCCGTCGAGGAAAGCGCCCAGGGCAATAAAGGCTCCCCGACGCACATCAGTACCCATAGCGAACCCACCAAGCCGGGTGTTGCCATGGCGCAAATGGTGCGCCTGATGGTCCAGGCCGGCGGCAATCAGCAGGTCGCGGCTGAAATGGCCAAGACGGGCGGTTACGGCGCTGATGTACACATGGCGCTGTCCACTGTGACCCCTGGCTCTGGCGGTGTGCTGGTGCCGGAGAATTTTAGCACCAGTGTTATCGAATCGCTGCGGCCCAAGTCCGTGGTGCGCAAGATGGGCGCAGTCAGCCTGCCGTTGAACAACGGCAACCTGACCATGCCTCGTGTATTGGGCAACACCCAGGTGACCTACCTGGGTACCGAGGAGGACATTTCGATCACCGAAATGCAGTTCGGTGACCTCAAACTCTCCTCCAAGAAAGCCGCAGCGATTGTGCCGATTTCCAATGACCTGTTGGCGTATTCGGGTGTCAATCCGCGCATCGACTCCCAGGTCAGCAGTGATCTGGCGGTCAGCATGGGCTTGTCGGAAGATCTTCACTTCATCCGCAGTGCTGGAGGTGGCTCGCTTCCGAAAGGTCTGCGCTACTGGGCCCTACCAGGGAACGTGATGGGGGCGCCTGCTGGTGCAACGCTGGCGATCGTTGACCTGTACCTGGGTGGCATGATGCTGCGCCTGGAATCCGCCAACGTGGACCTGGCCGGTTGCGGCTGGATCATGGCGCCGCGCACCATCCGCTGGCTGCAATCGTTGCGCGACGGCAACGGCAACAAAGCCTATCCGGAAATCGACGGCGGTATGTTGAAGGGTTATCCAGTGGCCTTGACCACTCAGGTACCGGTCAACCTGGGCGCCAACGGTAATGAATCCGAGATCTACTTCGTGAACTTCGCTGATTGCTACATCGGTGAAGACACCACGCTGGCGATTGCGATCAGTACCGAGGCGTCCTACAAGGACGCCGCCGGCAACACGGTCAGCGCCTTCCAGCGTGACCAGACACTGATCCGCGTGATCAGTAAACACGACTTCGGTCCGCGTCACGTCGAGTCGATTTCCGTGGGTACCGGCATCACCTGGGGCGCCGGTATGTAATTCCCCTGGCCCTACCAACAGGCAGGGCCAACTACTTGAGCAGGCAACACTATGACCGATATGAAAATCGTCACCTTCAAGAAGGCTTGGCGTGGCTACGCCGTGGGGGAAACCGCGGGGTTTGATCCTGTCGCTGCTGATGCTCTGATTGAGGCGGGCCGGGCAAGGCTTTATGTGAAAAAAACTGAGGTTGAAAAGGTGGTCACCCCGCCTACTGCCGCCGAAAAGGTGGTCACCCCACCTACTGGTAAGAAAACCGGCGGCAAGAAGAATGCCGCCCAAAAGCCAGCAGCTCAGCAGACAACAGACCAACAGGAAGGCCCGCCGGAAGAAGAACCGCCAGAGCAGGAGTCGCCGGAAAATCCGCCGGAACAGCAGGAAGAAGAGGAAACCGAAGAAACCGAAGAGAAGCCCTAGGTCATGGCTCGTCGAGTGGAGTATTTCGGTGAGCCGGTCCTGACGCTTGCCCAGGTGGCGTTCCAGTGCCGTGTTGAGCCGGAGGACATGGCGCCGGAGCTGATCGAGCAAATCATCATCCCTGGCGTCACGGCTCAATGCGAGTCGAAAACGGGCGCGGCGATCCGGGGCGCTGTTTACGAAGAGGAGTGGCCAGCGGATCGGCAGGGTGGTCATGCGCTGGATGTCGGCCAGGCGACTGAGATTGTTTCGGTGTTCGCCCAGCAGTCCAGTGGCAGTTGGGTGGAGCAGGTCGGGCCGTTTGACCTGCGCCAGGATCAGCGGGAAAGCTTCCTGCACTTCCCCGCAGTTCGGCCTGCTGGGCGGCTGCGCATCAGGTACAAGGCAGAGCTTGATATTGACCTGCATCCTGGCGTGCGCAACTGGCTGTTGATGGCGGCTGCGACGATCTACCGACACCCGGAGGTGTTTCTGGTTGCGCAGACGCTGGCCGAACTGCCCTCGACATTCCTTGATCACCTGGTGGCGGATATCACCGTTCCTCCGAGGTTCTGAATATGGCCATGCGCGAACCGAGTGCCGGCGAGTTGGACCGTCGCATCCTGGTGCGATTGCGGTCTGATATACCCGCCGACGATCTGGGGCTAGATTCGGTGTTCACCGATCAGAAAAATCGGTGGGCAAAGATCGAGCCGGTTGGAACCGCAGTTTATGCGAACGGCGTTCAAACGGACGTGAAAGTCACCCACCGGATCATCTTTTATTTCTTGAAGGGCATGAGCGAGGCACATGAGGTCGTGCACGGTAACTCTATTTATCGAGTGCGCCGCGTTGCCGACATGAATGGTGCACGACGCTTCACGATATTGGAGGTTGAAGAGTTGGGTATCGTCAAAACCGGCGGAGGCATCTATGTCTAATTCGGCTTCTATAGACGGCTACTTGCACATTGAGGGTTACAACAACCTGCCGCGCGATATTTTCGATAAGCGAAAAATTCGTGCCGGGATGCGTAAGGCCGGGCGGTTGGTGATGCAAAGGGCCCAGATGAACCTTGCCCTGGCTCGCGGGGAGGAGGGATACCCCATCAACCGCACCGGGGCGACATTGGAGTCGATCACCTTCAAGGTGTCCCGCTCGGGTTTCCTGGTGAAGGTTGCCCCTCATAAGACCAGCAGGATGGAAGAGTACTACCCGGCCTACCTGCACTACGGGGTGAAGAAAGGCTCACGGCTCGGCAAGCTGGCACCTGGTAAAGGCAAGGGTAAATCCAACCGGCGCGCCGCCGGCGCACGTGCAGCTGCTCTTGCCGCGCGGGCTGCAGGTGAATGGCGGATCAAGCCCCGCGACAACTACATGGCCGACGCACTGCAGGACTCCAAGTCCGAAGTGCAAGCCATTCTCTCTGCGGCGTTCGCTGCTGCACTGAGCTGACCCCAGCCAGTATTTGTTGGCACCTCTAACGCTGGAACACACGATGAAAATCAGTCTGATCGTCGCGCAGCTGCGTGCGTACTGTCCTGCCTTTTCCGCCAGGGTATCGGCGGGTATTGATTGGGATGCGGTGGCCAGTAGCGCAAAGCTGAGTCATCCCTCGGCCTACGTGATCGCCGCCGGTGACGACGCATCCGCCAACGATGTGGATAACGCCATACGCCAGGATATCACCGACCTGTTTGACGTGATCCTGGTGCTCGATAGCACCGATGAGCGCGGCCAAGAGGCTGCAGATCTGCTGCACGATTTGCGTGCGAGCCTATGGAAAGCGCTGGTGGGCTGGAAGCCCAGTGTCGAGTACGACCCGATCGAGTACGGCGGTGGAAGTTTGATCTTCATCAACCGCGCTCGTGTTGTGTACCGCTTCAGCTTTGAGGCCGCGTTTCAACTGGGACGAAATCGGGCATCCGAACCTGCTGAAACGTGGGAGGAGTGGAAACTTGACGGCCTCCCGGCGTTTGAGGGCATGGATGTCAATGTCGATTTTATCGAGCCCTCTGACCCCAACCTACAAGCGCCCGGCCCTGATGGCCGGATCGACGCGCAGTTTTCCGTAGAACTTCCCCAACCGTAAGAGGATTTCTCATGTCCCGCATCACTGTGTACCCGGCTGAGGGCCGGAAGACCCCGGATCCGGAGGCCGGTGATTATTTGCCGCCCGAAGGCCGTGCAGTTCCCCGCAACACCTATTGGTTGCGGCGCTTGAGTGACCAGGACGTCACCGAACAGGCACCAAAGAAAACCAAGGCTACGACCGAACAGGCACCGAAAAAAACCAAGGTCACCACCAAACCTGCCGTCGATGTCGTCGCGGCTGAACCTGGGAGCGCTGAGTAATGAGTGAAGTCAGCTTTAACACGATTCCCAGTGACATTCGGGTGCCGCTTTTCTACGCCGAAGTGGATAACAGCCAGGCGAACAATGCGACATCCAGCATGGCGCGACTCATCGTCGCCCAGGTCAACGATGACTCGGCTGCCGAAGAGATCGGGCAGTTGACCTTGGTCTCCAGCCTTGGGCTGGCCAAAAGCATCGGTGGCGTTGGTTCGATGCTGGCACAGATGTACGAAACCTGGCGCTCCAGCGATCCCGCTGGCGAAGTCTGGTGCTTGCCCGTTAAGGGACTGGGCACCAAGGCCGCTGGCACGGTCACCATCACGGGAGCTGTCACTGCCGGTGGGGTGATCAACCTGTACATCGGCGGAACCCGTGTACGCGCCACGGTGGCGACCGGTGCCAGCCCCACGGTGGCAGCTGCTGCTTTGGTGGCAGCCATCAATGCTGCCGGCCTGGCGGTCACTGCTGCAGCGGTCGCAGGTGTTGTTACCCTGACCTGTAAGTGGTCCGGTGACAGTGGCAACGACATTGCGCTGCAACTCAATCGGCTGGGCCGCAACAATGGCGAGACTACCCCGGCAGGGCTGACGGTTGTGCTTGCTGCAATGACTGGCGGCGTTGGTTCGCCTGATGTGGCCGTTGCTCAGGCGAGTCTGGGTGATGAGCCTTTCGAGTTCATCTGTGCGCCTTGGTCGGACACGACCTCGCTGGATGCCTGGAAGGAATTCATGGGCGATTCCAGTGGCCGCTGGAGCTGGGCCAAGCAAATCTATGGCCATGTGTATGCCGCCAAACGCGGCACGTTGGGTTCTCTGGTTGCGTTCGGATCTGCGCGTAACGATCAGCACGTCACGGTTCATGGGTTCGAGGCTCTTGTGCCGGATCCATTTTGGAAGGTGGCAGCGGGCTACGCGGCGCGCCAGGCAGTGTTTATCTCCGCTGATCCGGCTCGACCCACGCAAACCGGGGAACTGACTGGTGTTAACCCAGCGCCGGCGGGCAGCCGCTTTTTGCTGCTTGAGCGGCAATCGCTGCTGACGCACGGTGTCGCAACGGCTTACTACGGTGGCGGTGCAGTACGCATCGAACGCGCAATCACCACTTATCAGCGCAATGCGTTTGATCAGAACGATGATTCGTACCTGGACAGTGAGACGTTGCACACCTCTGCCTATGTCATCAACTTCCTGAAAACGCGGGTGACCAGCAAGTATGGCCGTCACAAACTCGCCGACGACGGTACCCGCTTTGGCGCTGGCCAGGCGATCGTAACCCCTTCGGTGATCCGCGCCGAAATGATCGCGGGTTATTACGCGCTTGAGCAGTTGGGCATTGTCGAGAACGCTGACGCTTTCGCCCAAAACCTGATCGTCACGCGATCTTCGACCAACCCCAACCGGGTCAACGTCCTGTATCCGCCGGACCTGATCAACCAACTGCGCATCTTCGCGCTGCAGTATCAGTTCCGCCTGCAGTACGCCGCAGACGCCGCGTGACGGATCGACTAACCATGGCCCGCCAAGTGCGGGCTTTTTTGTAGGAGTAAGGCCATGGGCCAGAAAGTCGCCGGCACCGTCTACATCAAGGCGGACGGTATCCAGTTCACAACGACGGGTGGTGTGGAATGCCCGCTGAGTGACGTTAAGCGCGAATCCGTAGCGCCAGGTTTTTTCAAGGAAGAGGATCTGGTGGCCTATGTGAAAGCCACCATCGTTCATTCCCCTGACTTGCCCATCAAGCAAATCACGACCGCCACGGACCAGACCATTACCGTCGAGTTCAAGAACGGTGGCGTTTACGTATTGTCAGGCGCCTACGTCATCGGAGAGCCGGTGTCGAAGGGTGACGACGGGACCATCGACATCCAATGGGATGGCACCAAGGGAGGTTGGCAATGAGCGAAGTCGTAAAGCTGTCCGCGCCTATTGAGGCCCACGGCGCGCAATTGAGCGAGCTGACCATTCGCCGACCGACGCCGCAGGAAGCCAGGGCCATCAAGGCGTTGCCCTACAAAATCGACAAGGATGAAGCCGTCTCGATCGATCTGGACATCGCGGCCAAGTACATCGTCGTTTGCGCGGGCATCCCGTCGTCCTCGGTCAACCAGCTGGACCTGTCTGACCTCAACAGCCTCAGTTGGCAGATTGCGGGTTTTTTCATGACGCCGGCATCTGCGACCTTGACGGCCTGATAGCCGTTGCCTACGACCTGGCCTATTTCTGGAAAACGGACCCAGAGCTGGTTATGGCCAGGTCGCTGGATATCGTTCTTGAGTCTATTGCGCACGCCCAGCGCATCAACAATGTGTTGGAGGGGGGGTGATGGCAGATAAATTTCAGCTCAAGGCGTTGATCACCGGCGTTGATAAGCTTTCGCCTATGTTGGCCGGCGCCCGTAAAAACGTCGCCGCGTTCCGTAAGGGGCTGGAGAAAACCGGCCTTGGCAAGATTGGGTTCAGCGATGTCGTCACTGGCGGCGTATTGGCGGCACCCTTTGTCGCGGGTGCCAAAGCGGCCATTGATTTTGAGTCGCAGATGGCAGACGTGAGGAAGGTTGTTAACTTCGACACGCCGCAACAGTTCAAGCAGATGGGGGATGACATTGGCCGAATGTCGGACCGCTTGCCGATGGCTGCTGGCGACATTGCCAAAATTGTCGCTGCAGGCGGACAGGCGGGTTTTGCGCGTGAAGAGCTGCTGGGCTTCGCTGAGTCCGCTGTGAAGATGGGGATTGCATTCGACCAGACTGCCGAGCAAAGCGGCGACATGATGTCCACCTGGCGAACCGCGTTCAGGATGACCCAGGAAAGCGCAATTCGCCTGGCCGATCAAATTAACTACCTGGGCAATACGGGGCCGGCCAACGCGCAGAAAGTGTCGGCGATTGTCACGGAGGTAGGGGGGCTAGGGGAAGTTGCGGGTCTGTCAGCGGCTCAGGTCGCGGCGCTCGGTGCGACGATGGCCGGCGTCGGCGTGAAACAAGATGTGGCGGCAACAGGCATCAAAAACTTCATGCTGTCATTGACCAAGGGCACTGCGGCGACCAAGAGCCAATCGCAGGCTTTTAAATCATTGCGGCTGGATTCGAAAAGCGTTGCTGAGGGTATGCAGAAGGATGCACAAAAAACCCTGCTGGATGTCCTCACGCGTATCTCAATGGTCGATGCCACCAAGCGTCCGGCCCTGTTAACCGAGTTGTTTGGCAGCGAGTCGGTAGCGGCCATTACGCCCTTGCTCACAAACGTCGAACTGTTGCGCACGAACCTGCTGAAGGTGGGGGATGCCACCAAGTATGCCGGCTCGATGGAAAAGGAGTACCAATCAAGAGCAGACACGACGGCAAATAACCTGAATGTATTAGGCAACAACGCCGACGGCGTGTCTCGGGCGTTTGGTGAGGGGTTACTTCCGAACATCAACTCGGTGGTGGACGCCATGCGGCCAATGATCACCCAGGCAGCAGAGTTCATTAAAGCCAATCCCCAACTGGTCAAAGGCTTGGCGGTTGCGGGTATCGCGTTCACGGCGCTTCGTGCAGGTGTTTTTGCCGCGACCGTGGCCGTGCGGGTGCTGGGCGTTGCCTTCGCGGCCACTCCGATCGGCATCATTGCGGTGGCAATCGCGGCGGCGGCAGGCTTGATCGTCGCCAACTGGGAGACCGTCGGGCCTTTTTTCACTGCGTTGTGGGATCTGATCAAGGCTTACACCACCCCCTTCATCGACTTCATGAAATCGGTTTTTGGTTGGACGCCCATGGCGCTGATCATTAAAAACTGGACGCCGATCACGGAGTTTTTCAAGAAGTTATGGGAGGACATTCAGCCCTACATTCAGCCGATTTTGAAACTGTTTGGCATGGAAGACGGTGGTGTCGGCTTGACCGCAAAGGTCCAGCAGCAGGCCGAGGCGCAACGCATTCGCAATGCCGATGTGGGTGGCGGTACGGGGGCGTTCTTGTTGGCGGATGCGCCGCAGACAATGCGCAGTCAGCAGGCCCAGCGTAACGCGACCCAAGCAGGGGTAGATCCGAATCAGTTGCTGCGGGTACCCGGCTTGCCGGCTCCCGGCTCACTGCTCCAGCAGACGGCAGCGGCGAACAAAACGCAGCTCAACGGTGAGCTGGTGATGCGCTTTCAAAACGCTCCGCCGGGGATGCGGGTTGACCCGGCAAAAACCAGCCAGCCAGGGCTTTCCATTACACCGAAGGTCGGCTATCGGTCCTTGTCGGGAGATGCACCATGAGTGAGTGGCGTGACCGAAAACAGGCCGCATCCTTTCGTGGGGTTCCGTTTTGGGTCGATACCGATAATGTGCCAGTGGGCCGGCGCACGCAGGTCCACGAGTACCCCCAGCGTGATCAGCCTTACACAGAGGACATGGGGCGCCAGACACGCAAATACCGGTTTTCCGGATTTGTCGTGGGTGACGACTGCTTGTCGCAACGTGACCGCCTGCTGACCGCGCTGGACAAACCGGGCGCGGGCGAGTTGGTTCACCCCTGGTTTGGCCGGCTGACGGTCACGGCGGGGGAGTGCGAGGTCTCCCACGCGCGGGATGAGGGGGGCATGGTTCGCTTCGCGCTGGAGTTCATTGACGGCACGTTGGAGTTTCCAGTCCAGGCCCCCAATACCAAACAGCAACTGGTCAAACAGCAGGATTCGTTGCTGGCATCTATACAGAGTCGGTTCAGCACTGCGATGGCCGCCGTCAACTTGGCGGGGCAGCGAGCGCGGGCATTGCGTACCGCGTTGTCGAGCGTGTACGCGTTCGGTATCAACTTCCTGAAACCCATGACGTCGTTGGCGTCGGATCTAGATGCTTTCGTGAATGGCCTGGTGAACGCTCCGGATGCGTTTGCGGCGAGCTTGTTGAGTGACCTGACTCGTTTGGAAAGGACGTTTGACGGTTATGGCGCCGGCAGTCAGCTGAAGAGCAGCCAGGCCATGGCGGAGGCTATCCCGGCGCTTGAGACTGTGGCGCCTGTGACGTCGACCGCCGATGAAGCTGCGTTTCAAGCGGCGGTCATCGGGTTGATCCAGGACGCTGCCATTCTGGACCTGGTGCTGGACATAGCAGAGGTGCCCATTGCTGATGTGTCCAGTTCTGGCCAGGCCGCTAGCGTGGCTGCCCAGCTGGGTGAACAGGGGCTGACGACGGTAGCGAGTGAGGCCGAGCTGACCAGTGTCCCGGTCGCTGACGACATTCTTGAATTGCGTGATGCAATCAGCGAGGCCGTATGGGCCGTTGCTGCCGATAGCGCTCCGGATCACTTCAGCGTCCTCAGTGATGCACGGCTACGCCTAGATCGCCATTTGACCGAGGTTGCCCGCAGTGGTGTGTGGTTGCGCGCCTACACCCCACGGCAAACGGTTCCGTCGCTTGTTCTCGCGTACAGCCTTTACGGCGATGCGCTGCGCGGCGCTGAGATTGTTTCGCGCAACCGCATCCGTCATCCCGGTTTCGTGCCGGCCACTGAGCTACAAGTCGCCAAGAGCTGATTATGGATCAATCCAATATCGTCACCCTAAGTGCTGGCGGGTACGACTACGCCGGGTGGAAATCGGTGCGGATCAGTGCCGGCCTGGAGCGCCAGGCCCGCGACTTTGAGTTGGGCATCACCTGGAGTTGGCCAGGCGGTGGTGATGTGCCGGTACGCATCAAGCCGGGTGAGGCGGTTGAAGTGCGGATCGGTAGAGAGCTGATCCTGACGGGGTATGTGTCAGCAGCCCCCGTTCAATACGATGGCCGGGCCGTCAATCTGTCGATCTCGGGAAAATCACGGACAGGCGACTTGGTGGACTGCGCTGCGATCAATACCCCAGGTCAATGGCGCGCCCAGAGCGTGCAGAGCATCGTTGCAGCCTTGGCGGGTGAGTATGGGATCACTGTTGTTGATGATTCTGGCTTGGCGCAGGCGATCGATGACCATACGATCGAGCCAGGTGAAACGGCATTTGAGAGTATCGACCGATTGCTGACGCTGTCTCGCCTGTTCAGCACCGACGATGGTCGCGGGCGGTTGATCATCGCCTCACCTGGTAGTGCTGGCCGTGCGGCTGATCGGCTGGTGTTGGGTGAGAACATCCTGACCGGCGATGCACAGATGGATTTTTCCAATGTGTTCTCCCAATACGTCAGCAAGGGTCAGCGCAGTGGTACCGATACGAGCTTCGGTGTCGCCGCAACAGAGGTCGAGGCATCGGTTACCGACGATCGAATCGGTCGCAAACGCGTCAAGGTCATCCAGCAGTCAGGTCAACTTACCCCAGCTATCGCGCGTGCGCGTGTCGTGTGGGAGCGCGCCAACGCCATCAGCAAGGCCCTGGCGGCCACCTACAAATGCCAAGGGTGGCGGCAAAGTAACGGCGAGCTGTGGCGGCACAACATGATTGTGCGTGTGGTGGATCCCACCGTTGGTTTTGACCGGGACATGCTGATCACGGAAATCAGTTACGAGCTCGACGAGCAAGGCACTTTTGCCACGCTCAGCGTCGCTCCGCCTGACGGTTTTCTGCCCGAACCGAACGATGCCTACGAGAAGCGCAAGCTTCGCAAGGGCAAGAAAACTGACAACTTTGAATACCTCATACCTGCGGACTACAAACCCTCATGAGCGCACTGACGAACTTCCTCGCGCGTGGCGTGGTTGCTTTAGCCAACTCAGCCAGCAAGTTGCAGAGCCTGCAGCTTCGTTTGCTGGCTGGTGAAGTGAAGGACCAGGTTGAACACCTGGAGCCCTATGGGTTCACGGCCTGTCCGCACGCCGGTGCTGAGGCCCTGGCTGGCTTCATTGGTGGCGATCGCAGTCACGGGGTGGTGATCGTCGTCGCGGACCGGCGGTTTCGTCTGCAAGGTCTGAGCTCGGGGGAGGTGGCCATGTACACCGATGAGGGCGACAAGCTCCACTTCAAGCGTGGACGGATCATCGACATTGAAACCGTGACGCTGAATGTCAAGGCCACGGAGTCTGTGAACTTTGATACGCCGCTGATCAAAACGACTGGTCGCATTGAATCGGATGGAGATCAGGTCGCCGGCGGCGTGAGTCAGATCAATCACCCACATGAGGGTGTGCAGAGTGGGAACGGCCAAAGCGGGCCGCCCGTTGGAGGCACTTGATGATCGATCGTGAGCAGCTTCTTCGCCGCGCCGTAACCATCAGCTTGTTTTCCTGGCGCCGGGCCAATGATGACGATGACTTGGACGACAGTGACCGCCAGGGTTGGTGGGGAGACAGCGTGCCCACCGTGGCGGGCGACCAGATAGGTTCACGCCTTTGGCTGTTGCGCCGACGATCGCTGGTGCCGGACACCTTCAAGGATGCCAAGGATTATGCCGATGAGGCCCTGGCCTGGATGGTCGCGGATGGCATCGTCACGGAGGTCGCTGTCACCGTAGAACGCTACGGCATCAACGGGATGCGCATGAGCGTGCTGATGACAGAGGCAAACGGCGAAACGCTAGAACTGGCCTTTGAGGATACCTGGAGTTTAATCAATGCCTTATGACATCCCAACGCTGCCTGCGCTGATTACGCGCACGGAGGCAGACTTTGAGCGAAACGCTCCCGATGCGTTGCGCCGATCTGACGCCAAGGCCGCTGCCCGTGCACACAGCGGCACCGCCTTCGAGCTGTACGGCTATCAGCAATGGATCGCCAAGCAGTCGCACCCGGCTACCTGCGATGAAGAAAACCTTCTGCGCTGGGCTGACTGGCGGTTGGAGAAGGGGAGAACAGATGCAGTGGCTGCCACGGGGCTGATCGCCGTGACAGGCACGTCTGGCGCCCTGGTCGACGCTGGTGTCGTCTACCAGTATGAGGACGGGCGCCTTTATACCGTTACCCAAACCACCACCCTGGTGGCCGGTGCCGCCGTAGTGCCTGTTACGTCGAATGATGTCGGAACAATTGGCAACCTTGCGGCGGGCAACTTGACGGCGGTTTCTCCAGTGATCGGCGTAAGTTCCACGGCCACTATCGGTGTCGATGGCATCGTGGGTGGAACCGAGAAGGAAACGGTAGAGGCTTTGCGGTCCAGGGTACGGCAGGCGTTCAAGAACCCGAGCAAGGTGGGGAACGGTGCGGACTTTGTTGAATGGGCCTTGGAGGTGCCTGGGGTCACTCGGGCCTGGCCTCTGCCGCGCTGGATGGGGCCGGGTACGTTTGGCCTGACCTTTGTTCGTGACGCGGATGTCAGCATTTTCCCGACGCCTGCCCAGGTGGCAGAGGTTCAGGCTCATTTGGATGCCAGGCGCCCAGTTACCGCTGAAGTCTACGCCTTCGCGCCGATTGATCGGGTGCTCAACTTCTCGATCAAGTTGACGCCTGATAGCACTGTGCTGCGTACGGCGGTAACGCAATCATTGGCAGGGCTGATCAATGATGAAGCGGGGTCTGACTCGACCCTGTTGATTTCCCATATCCGTGGCGCGATCGGCAACACCGCTGGTGAGACAGATCATGTGTTGTCGTCTCCCACTGCCGATGTGGTCATCGCCAATAACGAAGTGGGTTCACTTGGGGTGATCACATGGCTTTGAGTGAAGACGACTACAAGCAGCAAATGCAACAACTGCTGCCGCCCGGTCCGGCATTTGACATTGAACTACAGCCAGATATTGCAGCACTGGTTGCGGCCTTCGCTCCCGAGTTCTGGCGCATTGATGTCGCCCTGGATGACCTTCAAGCAGAGCTTAATCCCGCCAGTGTCACCCAGCTTTTAACTGACTGGGAAGAGTACCTGGGCATTCCTGATGCTTGTGTTGTGCCGGGATCGCAAGCGGTGGCTGAGCGCCGTCAAGCGGTGCTGAACAAGATGAGTGCGACCGGGGCTCCCCAGCGTGCGTATTACCTGCGAATGGCCACGCAGACCGGCATTGGCATCACCATTGATGAGTTCCGCCCCGCCCGTGTCGGCTCGACCAATGCGGGCGACTTTCTGTATGGCGAGGGTTGGCCCTGGAGCTGGCTGGCGTCGGCACCGATCGAGGCGTTCGGTACCGCAGAAGCCGCCACGCTGGATTGTCGCCTGCAGCTGGAGGCGCCTGAATACACAGACGTGGTGTTGGGCTTTGGGCAGGAAGTAGTCGCCGGCATTTTTAGTCAGGTCGACACCTTTTTTAACGCGATCCATTACGTGATGCCCTCAGCGATCGCCGGCATTGAGGACTAGTAGCATGCAGCGAATTTCTAGTTGGACCGATCTGGTCACGGCGCTTGGCGGGTTTCGCTACGGCACCATAGTGGGCGGCGTGAGCCCCACGCCGATTAAGGCTGAATGGTTGAATACCGTTCAGGAGGAGCTGTGCAACTTGATACTGGGGTATCTGCCTGCCCTGGATGTTGAGGACAACACTCAGGTGCTCCAGGCCATTCAGGCAGCAATCGCTAACTATGCAGTGAGGGCAACGTCATTAGCCGGGTACGGCATCCTTGATGCTTACACGAAAAATCAAACGGACTATCTACTGTCCGGAAAGGCGAACAACGCCATTACTCTGGGCGGTTATGGCATCGGCGATGCCTACACAAAGACGGCCACAGATTCACTCCTCAATTCTCTGCATCAGACTATCCAGGCTGCGCTGGACGCCCTTGACCTGGCGAAGCAAAACAAGAACACCGCGTTGTTGAGCGCCAATGGGTGGAAGCTGGACAGCGCTACGGGGCTCTTAGAACAGTGGGGGCAAGGAAGTGTTGGCGCCGACGGCGTGAGTGGCCCAATAGACTTTCCAACGCCATTTGCTGAGGTCTACAACTGTTTCGGCAACAAAGTATCTCCTAATGCCACAGACGGTGATGGCAACTCGGCGGGTGCTTATGCGGTAAGCAATACGCAATACAGACTGTTCAACGACACGGTGAACTTTGGGGTAACGATTCACTGGCGCGCGATTGGCAAAGCGCCTGGGTATTAACCCGTGCTCTGCGCGCAGTACTTAAAGGAACAACCGCCCCGCAATGCGGGTTTTTTTTCGACTGGAGAAACGTGAATGACCGATATTTCAGCACTGGAGGCTTACGCCGGCCAGTTGGCTGAGGCGGCTGAACTTGCCACTTCCTCAGCACAAACGCAGCATGCGGTTGTCAACGGTGACGCGTCGACGGACGTGCTTACCGAATCAGGACTGGTACCGTCGCTGGCCAAGCAGGCGGTGTTGTCTCAGGCCAAAGTCACAGCGTCGTTGACTGAGGTAGCTTCGCAGATGGCCGGTGCGATGACTTATCCATCGATCGCACTAGGGTTGGCTGGAACAGTATCTGGCGGCTATTTCAGTGTGCCGTCGCCCGACGCCGATGAATATTTGATCCTGTACGAGAACGTCGCCGGCGTGGCGACTGAGCGAAAGCGCTACCCGAGTGCGGACGGCATCCTGAACCTTATCCGTAAGACGGGCAGTCGCGACGTGTTACGTATTCTGGATCAAGTCGGAAAGTCGGCACTGCGAATCACCAGGTCCGGCGGCTTTATTGTCCTGGGCCGGGATATATTTGCAGAGTTGGGTGTGGCCCTAGGCGTGGCTAAAAATGTCTTGTTCAGTGGCAGTGCCCGAGGTGGCGCAATCGCATTTGGGGACAGTCAGGGCAAGGCGCCGTTGACGCTGACCAGAACGGGCCGATTCAAAGTGTGGGGCCGTGACATCCTTCGCGAGTTGGACGCGCTTGGCGATGGTGCCGCGTTCGCTGCCAAGCTGGCCAGCATCAATCAGATGCTCACCCCAAACACAAACCTAATCGTTGCGGGTGACTCGCTGTCTGCCTACGCGGATTCATGGGTGCGCACCTTGATTCCGGCGCTGACGGATCAGAGTCGTACCCTGACGAATCTGGCAGTCGGCGGGCAGACGTCCTCTCAGCAGGCCGGGCGCCTCGGTGCGTTACCGTTCCTGCTCACGCTTCAGAACAACAAGATTCTGGCGTCGGGTGCAACGACTGTATCGACCTCTCAGATGCTCGCCCCGGACGGGGTGACCTTGACCACTGTCTGGCCTATATCGTCACAGGGCACTGGGCCGACCTGGCGTGCTCGCGTTTCTGGCGTGCTGGGCACATTCTCCAGCGCCACGTTTACCGGTGAGGTACCCACTGCGTTGGTGTTCACGCCTGATGCAGGACAACTCTCAGCGGATCTGCCTGTAGAGATAGGTGTGCCCACCGAGTCGGTATGGGCCGCTGGGCATGAGTACGACACCCTACTGATTGCCATGGGTCGGAACAACTTCCAAGACACAGCGACCGTTAAGCGCGACTGGCTGGCGGTGAGGAACTGGCAGCGCACGCTCAACAAGCGGTGCGTCATGGTCACCCCGCCGAACATGTCGGGCGAAGGTATCGCTTCGGGACCGGCCAAGTACGCTGCGATCGTAGAGCTGGAGCGCTACGCGCAAGAGCTGTTTGGTGAGTACGTGGTTGTGTCGCGCCAGGTGCTCATGCGTCACCCGGATACCAGCCTCACCGCCGACGTCGACGCAGTGGCCGACGGTCGTGTGCCTCCATCGCTAACGTCCGACGGACTGCATTGGTTGCCGGCAACGGGGCATGCGTACATACGAGCGGCTGCGGCTGCCATCATCAACCGTAAGGGATACTGAAACATGACCACCCAAATCCTCTCTGACGCCGCGTTCTACGACCCGAACAACCTGATCCCGTACATCGAGCTGGACGACTCCATCGTGCGTGGTGCCACCATGGCGCTGCTCGATTTCAGCAACGACGATTGCTATACGGGCAGCGGCGCGATCGCCGCCGGTGCGCAGATGCTCAGCCTTACCAATGACCGGGCTGTGGCTACTGCTGCTACCGCGCTGGGTGCTGTGACGCAAGGGCTCCTTGGCATTCCGAGTACGGTGACCAGTCCAAAACTCAACTTGCCCAACAGCTTTTTGCTGCCGTCCACTTGCCGGCGGTTTCTGTCGATCGCCTGGCTGAAGGCACCTGCGTCCGGTTGGGCTGCCTCTGGGTCGACCTACTCCCTAATCGGCGTTCTCAATAACACCACGACGACGGCGCAGTGGGGCATCACGCTGACCAATTCGGCGGGCACGATTGCCAAAGCCACTGTGATTTTTCCGATCTCCGCGAGCTCCGCCGGCGCCCTTGATATTTCAGCTTCAGCTCTGGCCGCCATATTGGACGGCAACCTGCACCAGCTGGCCGTTGAGTGGTCGGTGAATGATGTTGCACACACGTACACCGTCAATGTGTATTCGGATGGCGTGAAAATAGCGAGCGGGAGTGGTGCTTACACTGACGCTACCATCGTGGTCCCAGCAACTACTCCATGCATTGGCCGTGCGGGTGGCAGCTTTATCACCACCTACGCTCCTAACGTCTACATAGGGCGTCCATCGTTGTGGAATCTGACCGATCGCGCTGACCTGGTCGTGGCCAATATCTTGGCCGACGACGCAGAAGCCGCCGGGGGCTACCTCTCGTAGCAGCCAGTACATTCCCGTTGTTTCGTCGAACCCGCCAAGTGCGGGTTTTTTACGTCTGGAGAAAAGTATGCCGATTACCGAGCAGCAGTTGCTGCAGATACTTCCCCGAGCCGGCTGGCGCGCCGGCATTTTTATCCTCGGGCTTAACGCTGCCATGAGCCAGTACGCGATCGATACGCCGCATCGGGTCGCGGCATTCATCGCCCAGATCGGGCATGAGTCTGGCCAGTTGGTTCACGTGCGTGAGATCTGGGGGCCGACTGCACAGCAGGCCGGGTATGAAGGTCGCGCCGATCTAGGCAACACCCTGAAGGGAGACGGCTCCAGATACCGTGGCCGTGGCCTGATCCAGATCACCGGTCGGGCAAACTACACGGCGTGCGGAGAGGCGTTGGGCTTGGACCTGATCAATCACCCCGACTTCCTCGAGCTGCCGCAGCACGCCGCCATGTCGGCTGCGTGGTTCTGGTCGACGCGCGGACTGAATGCCCTGGCGGATCGCGGCGAGTTCGTGAAGATTACGCGCCGCATCAATGGTGGGCTCACCGGGCAGGATGATAGGCAGGCGCTGTACGACAGGGCGCTGAAGGTGCTGGCATGAGCGGTACAGGCTTCACCAGGTTGTCGCGGGTGCTGGCTAAGGCCGAGGACGACAGTCTTTTCTTTGAATGCCCAGGCTGTGGCATGGCCCACGGTATTTCCCATGGTGCAGGCCCTGGTCCGCGCTGGGGCTGGAACGGCAACGTCAATGCACCCACTTTCACACCGTCGATATTGGTCCGCTACACCTGGTCGGACGGCCCACGGGTTTGCCATTCGTTCGTGACTGATGGGCGCATTCAGTTCTTGGACGATTGTACGCACGAACTGGCAGGCCAGACCGTTGATCTGCCTGGCTGGGAGGATTAGTGATGACTATTTTGCAGAAGCTGGCATGCCTGCTTGTGGCGATGGGCATTGCCTTCGGATCCGCTTGGCAGGTGCAGACTTGGCGCTACGACGGGAAATTGGCCAATCAGGCCGAGTTGCATCTGGCGGATCTGTCATCGATCAGCAATGCCGCCACAGCCCAAGTCCAGGCCGAGCAGGATAAGCGCCTGGCTACCGAGCAGCGGCTTTCTGCTGCTGACCAACAACACAGTCGAGAACTTTCCGATGCCCAACGTAACCAGGCTGCTCTGCGTGATCGCCTTGCCACTGCTGATGTGCGGCTGTCAGTCCTTCTCGACGCCACGGATTCAGTCAGTGGCTGCAACGTGCCTGCCACCCCCGGCGCCTTCGGCGTGGTTCATGCAGCCCGTCGAGCCCAACTTGACCCAGCGCATGCTCAACGAATTATCGGCATCACCGATGCCGGCGACAAAGGACTGATCGCGCTGCGTGCGTGCCAAGCCTATGCAAAAGAAGTCTCTACATCGAAATGAAAGGAGCGGTCGAACAGGATGCGTCAACATCCAGCTCGGCCACCTTCCCTGCAGCGTTCCCCTGCAAGTCCAGCCAAGGCTCCTGCTTCGTGCACAAAGCGAAACGAGCCTAGCACTGTTTATTCATACAGCAAAGGTCTTGCTTTAATATGTCCACACCCATCATCCCTTGGATGGGCGGCAAACGCCGCCTAGCCGATCGCCTCATCCCGCTCTTCCCACCCCACGAATGCTACGTTGAAGTCTTTGCCGGCGGCGCCGCGCTTTACTTCATGCGACCACAGGCCGCGCCCGTTGAAGTTCTGAATGACATCAACGGCGACCTGGTGACGCTGTACCGCGTCGTGCAGAACCACCTGGAAGAATTTGTGCGCCAGTTCAAATGGGCACTCAGTTCTCGCCAGGTGTTCGAATGGCAGAAGATGACTCGCCCTGAAACCCTCACCGACATCCAGCGCGCTGCTCGGTTTTTCTACCTGCAGCACCATGCCTTTGCCGGCAAGGTGACAGGACAGACGTTTGGTACCGCAACCACTGGCCCGGCCATCAACCTGTTGCGGATCGAGGAGAACCTGTCTGCAGCATGGCAGCGGTTGTCCGGCACTTACGTCGAAAACCTCCCCTGGCTTGACTGCGCTGAGCGCTATGATCGCGCGCATACCTTCCACTACATGGATCCGCCTTACTGGCAGACCGCCGGCTATGGCGTGGATTTTCGCTTTGAAAACTATGAGCGGATGGCCGAATTCATGAGGCGCTGCGAGGGCAAGGTGATGGTCAGCATCAATGATCACCCTGACATCCGGCACGTGTTTAAGGGGTTTCACTTTGAGACAGTGGGCATCCGGTACAGCACGGCGAATCAGCGGCAGGGGAAAGCCGATGTCAGCGGAGAACTCGTGATTATGAATTGGGAGCCGGCAGCATTGGGAGGGTTGTTCTGAAAAGAGAAAGTCGGCGGGCTATTACTCCGCCGATTATTTAAGTTTTTGGTTGAAGTCATATATTGTCGCGGGACTTTCCAATTAGGGATTCAAGTTGAACTACTAGGTTCTGAATTTTGTTGAAGAACGATTTGTCAAAAGGTTTTTTGGCACTGAACGTTTTCAATAGTGCCTTTATTTCTTCATATGTGAACGGCTCTGATTCAGTTGTGTAGTCATGTGCTCGAAGCTTAATAAAAAAATTATTTTCGTCCCATTCAGTAATCACCTCGGGGAAATTTGTGAAGGTGAAATTGTTCACGCGCAAGTCATGCAGGAGCGATTCAGCTACCAACCCGCCTATTTCGCAGGAGCTAATACCTAGACGAGAAAAGTAGGTGCTCATAAATATTTCCATTCAATAGAGCAAACGATAAGCAAATAATATCTCTGCTTTTTAGCGAGGGTAATCTTTTTGCATTTCTGTGAAATTTTTTACGACCCATGCTGTTACAGTTTCACGACTTGGAGCCGTTGACTTATATTTTTCCTTCAGCATCCATTCGACGATGAGGCGGGTTCTCTTTTCTAGATCACCGTTATTTGCGCTTACCAAGCTATTGAGGTAAAGCAGCATTTCGTAACCCTCCTTTCGGCTTAGATGATTAGCATCCTCACTGATCAGCTTGGGGTTGTCTCCTTCCGATACCTTCCAACTGTACTCATAATACAAATCTGCTTTGGTCAACTTTGGCATGTGATGCCCTCTGTGTTCACCCGGTATGGGGTGATACCAAAATGCTGGCTGTACATTGGATTTTCAATCCTTAAAACCGGTCTTATTTGTAACGCCGTATTTCCCTAAATCAAGCTTTGCTAATCGGAAGGCAACGAAGTTGTGAACAAGGTCCTCCGCACAGAGCTCAGTGCGCTCAACGATCTCAACAAGTGCCTCGTACGATAGGAGTTTGCTATCGTCAGTGTGATGAGCGATAGCTTCGAGTAAAGGGTTGTCGGGAGCACCTTGGAGTATTACTAGGCAAAGCGGGTTGTGCGCAACAAGATTGCGACTTTCTGCAAGTTTCTTTGCGGTAAGAAGAGAATGGATGAAAGCCTCTTGGGTTACCTTTGGCGCATCTTGAGACTTTGCGAGGTCTCGGGCTAAGTCGATTCGTGAGGATAGTGGAGCGCGTGCAAAATGCTTATGAATTGTTTTCCCTGCCCAATCATGGATGCATTGATGGGTTGTTCGTTCGATGCTGCCAAAAGCGATGAACATTCGGCCAATCAATGGGGCCCACCGGGCTGAGTCTACGAGACTGACCATGTTTAGCTGCCACCTTTATCAAGTCGAGTCGCGAGTCGACCCCGGTTGAACAAATTTTATCTAACTGTTTGTATTTGAATAGAAAGGCTCGATCCAGTCTTGCAATTTTATCAGCGCTGTGATTAGGGATGTTCCAAACAAAATGAGCGTCACCAGCCAATGACGTTTAATCGTGTCGAGTATAAATAATGGATGAAGGCGGCTCGTGTCTAGCCAGCTAGTATCTGTCTTCAGTTTTTTTCGGCGTGCGAGCTCAAAAATACAGTGGAAGATTTCCAGTTTTCTGAGCGTGGATTCTTGCACCCTCAGGTAATCGCCAGCTTCAAATGCTTTAGGTTCTGCCTCACCTAGCAGTGCGCCTTTATCCCCGATGCTGTTCAATTCGATTAGCCTGAAAAGTCTGCCTGGTTTTCCGCTTTTTGAAGTGTGGTTGGCGTAGTGGTCGCCATACAGCCTCCATAATAATCTGGAGAGATTTATCTTTTGAGCATCCCGGACAACACATGGAACGCCACCCAGCGCCCTGTAACGGTGCTCCAGGGCGGGAAATCCATAATGATCGTTCCTCATATTCCAATGCACGAAATAGCAGTCATCGTGCTTGCTTAGGAATTGAAAGAATCCGTCCAGCATAATTTTTTCGAGGCGATTGAAATTCTCTGGGATTGTATCAAGGCAACCTTGGAGCTCAGCTGATTTGAGGATTGACCATGATTGTGTTTCCCCGCTAAGAAGGCGGCCGATCGATATTTGCGCTACCTTCACGGAACCGGTTGAGGAATTCTTATCGAACGATTCGCAGGAATAGTGGATGAAGTACACCCTGCCAGATTCTTGATGGAGATCTTCAACATCCTTCCTGGCTTTGTCCCGCTCCTTAATCGTGGTCGCCACTGACTCCATCCTGCCATACCTCCAAGTCATGCTGTCATAAAGCTGGCATTCTCCAGCCAAAACCAACCTTTTAGGCACAAAAAAGGCACTTGCGATAAGCGCTAAGTGCCTGATTTGTATAGCTTGTTTGGTGGAGCCGGGGGGATTTGAACCCCCGTCCGCCAGTACTCCGCTGTCGGTACTACATGCGTAGCCGTTTCTATTAAGTTAACCCTCAGCGACCCGAAGGGCAGGGTGCTTTGGGCGAGTTGTGTGAGTTTTAGCCGCTTCGTCCACAACGTACTGCACGGCGATTCTGTTCTATATGACAATCACTTTGGGTTTACAGACATCCCCTGGTGATTGCTGGACCCGAAGGTACCAGAAGCTCAGGTCTAAGGCTGCTTACGCAGCGATAGCGAATTCCTGGCCGTAGTTTTCGTCATTGGCAACTATAAGTAGTTGCAACAGTGGATTTACGAGTTCTGTTACCAACTCGGCATGCACCTAAAGTTTCGCGACCGGCGTCGAATCCTAAACGGCCCCGTGCTTGTAACTCGTTGTTTCATAGTGAGTGACAAGCCTGTGCAGTGTACGCCAAACGGTCACGGAAGGCCAACCCGAAGGTTGGCCCTGCGCTTATTGACCGCCTTTGTCCAGGTTCTGCAGGTCTTGCAGGGCCTTGGAGGTGATTTCGATGCACTTCTTGTCGTCACCGGCGGCGTGGGCAGCCTTGGCCTGGGAGACGGCTGTGTCGATTTCGCCGCTTTTGCCACTGGTGTCGGTGGCGAGCAGCGCTTTACCGTTGTTGATTTTGTCCAGGTTGATCTTGCACAGGTCTGGCTCGCCAGCAGCGAAAGCAGGGGAGGCCAACATCGCAGCGGTAATGAACAAGCCAGCAAGAGCGGAACGCTTCATAGGGTATCTCCTTGCGCAAAAAAGGCTCGACGCTGCTGGCGTTCATGGGCTGCCAGCGACATCACTGATGGGCCTCGTGCGTCGAGGCCTATGCAGATGACTACGCCAGCGCGCAGGGGTTCTGTTTTTTTGCGGGATTAATGGGCGCGGGCCTGGGTCACGCGATCCACGAGGTACACCAATCCGTGATAGTCGATGCCGCCATGCTGGCTCAGGCCGATCTCGCAGGTGCGGCTGGTGGAGATGCCTTCACTGCAATACTGCACTGCATCCTTGAGGGAGCGCAGCGAGTGGGCGTTGAGTTCCGGCGTGGTGAAACCTTTGTCGCCGGCAAACCCGCAGCAGTGAATGCCTTCCGGGATCACCACGGTTTTGGCACAGCGGCGGGCGAGGTCGATCAGGGCCTGGCTTTCTCCCAGGTGTTGGGTGCTGCAGGTGACGTGTACGGCGATCGGCGCTTCCTGGGGGGTGAAATCGAGACGGTCCATCAGGTGCGTGCGGATGAAACGTACGGGGTCGTAAAGGTCCAGGCGCGTTTCGCCGAGGTCTTGCACCAGGCGCAGGGTGCAGGGGCTGGTGTCGCAATAGATCGGGTCCAGGCCGCCGCGGCTGGCATGGAGCAGGGCGCCGATCAGTTCCTGGCGTTTGTGTTCTGCCTGTTCGGCGTAGCCTTTGGAAGCGAAAGGCTGGCCGCAGCACAGGTTGTCCTGGTTGTCGGGAAACACGACCTGGTAACCGGCTTTTTCCAGCAGGCCCTGGGTTTTTTCGTACAAAGACATCTGCTCTTTATCACCGGCCGCCGGGCCCATGGCGCGTGAGACGCAGGCCGCCAGGTAGACCACCCGTGGCCGCTCATCCGTCACCGCCGGGCTGAAGCGAATGGCTTTTTCCGGTTGTGGCATGGCGTTGGTCCACTGCGGAATCTGTCCCTTGGACAACTTGGTCATGGTGGCCGACAGCTTCGCCAGGCGAGGCGCTCCCAGCAGCATGCGTGCACCATTGGCTACATGCAGGGTAAAGCGCGCACCTTGCAGTGCCGTGGCGAAATGGGTGGCCAGCCATTCGGCGGTTTTCGTACGGTCGGCGTCACGGCTTCGCAGTTTTTTCACCAGGTCGCCGGTATTGATTCCTACCGGACAGCGTTGGGCGCATAGGCCGGTGGCGGCGCACGTGTCGATGCCCTGGTAGTGGTAGGCCGCTTCCAATTCGGTGGTGTCGACGCCGGCGCGTTTTTTCGCCTGTATATCTCGCCAGATCACGATGCGCTGGCGCGGGCTCAACGTCAGGCCCTTCGATGGGCATACCGGTTCACAGAAACCGCACTCAATGCACTTATCCACAAGCTCGTCGGCCGCAGGCAGCGGCTTGAGGTGCTTGAGGTGAATCTGCGGGTCTTGGCTGAGCACCACGTCCGGGTTGAGGATGCCGTTGGGGTCGAGCAGGCGTTTGAGTTGCCACATCAGTTGATAGGCGTCGCTGCCCCATTCCAGCTCCACGAACGGTGCCATATTGCGGCCGGTGCCGTGTTCGGCTTTCAGCGAACCGCCGAACTCCACGGCCACCAATTGCGCGACGTCATCCATGAACGCTTGGTAGCGTGTGACTTCTTCCGTGCTGTTGAAGCCTTGGGTGAACACAAAGTGCAGATTGCCTTCCAGGGCATGTCCGAAAAGGATGGCTTCGTCGTAGTGATGTTTGTCGAACAGTTCGATCAAGCGGTTCACGCCAATGGCCAGTTGCTCGACCGGGAAGGTGACGTCTTCGATGATCACCGTGGTGCCGGTTTTGCGTACAGCACCTACGGCTGGGAAGGTGTCCTTGCGGATGGCCCACAGGCGGGCGTTTTCCACCGGGTCTTCGGTGAAGTCGACCTGTTTCTCCACCGGGAAAACGGCCAGCGACGCCATGATCAGCGCCAATTGTTCGTGCAGCAATGACGGCGATGCGGCGCGGGATTCAATCAGCAGGGCGCAGGCACTTTCTGACAAGTGCTGTACGAATGCGGGCATGCCCGGTTTGTTCTGCACCGAGCGCATGCTGCGTCGGTCCAGCAACTCGACAGCCGACACCGGTTGGGTTTTCAGGATGGTGACTGCGTTGCAGCAGGTCTCCACATCCGGAAATACGATCAACGCCGACGCCTTGTTCGGGTGGTCGATCACGGTGTCGTAGGTGACTGCGCTGATAAAACCGAGGGTACCCTCGGAGCCCACCAACAAATGGCTGAGGATATCCAGCGGTTCATCAAAATCCACCAGGGCGTTGAGTGACAGGCCGGTGGTATTTTTCAGACGGTATTTGTGGCGGATTTTTGCTGCCAATTCCGCGTTTGCCCGCGTTTCACGGCCGAGTGTGGCCAGGCGCTCGAGCAGTGCGCCGTGCTGTTCACGAAACGCCGTAACGCTGCTTGCGTCTTCTGTATCGAGGCGGCTGCCATCGGCCAGGACCAGACGAATTCCGGCCAGGGTGTGGTAGGTGTTCTGCGCCGTACCGCAGCACATGCCACTGGCGTTGTTGGCGACGATTCCGCCGATCTTGCAGGCATTGATCGACGCCGGGTCTGGGCCGATCTTGCGCCCGAATGGCGCCAGCCAGGCGTTGGCCTGTGCGCCGATCACGCCGGGTTGCAGGCGGATCTGAGTGCCTTGCCCGCGAATCTCACGGCCGTTCCAATTGTCCCCCAGCACGATCAGTACCGAGTCGCTTATCGCTTGCCCGGACAGGCTTGTGCCGGCTGCGCGGAAGGTTACCGGCACACGTTCACGCTGGGCCAGTTGCAGCAGCGCCACCACTTCGTCTTCCGATTCGACGCGGATCACCAGTTGTGGGACCAATCGGTAAAAGCTGGCGTCGGTGCCGAATGCGAGGGTGGAAAGTGGATCGTCGAAACGTCGATCTTGTGGGATCAGCTGTGCAACGTCAGCAAGGAAAGCGGCAGGCAGACTCATTGGTCCTCCAGGATCAGCACCCCCTGGGCGCCGTATTGACACGATTGCGCAAAGCCGACGCCGAAGTTATAGCCCGGCGTCGGTTATGACCCTATTGCTACGGCTTTAGTGCACCAGCATGCCGGTAAACCAGTAAGCCTGGGCCAGGGTGATCAGCCCGACGATCGTGGCGAAGAACAGGCTGTGCTTGAGGGTGAAGCGGAACAGGTCGGATTCTTTACCCACCAGTCCGGTAGCGGCGCAAGCCACGGCGATCGATTGCGGCGAAATCATTTTGCCGGTCACGCCGCCGCTGGTGTTTGCAGCGACCAGAAGCGTGTCGTTGACGCCGATCTGGTGCGCCGTGGTGGCTTGCAACGAGCTGAACAGGGCGTTGGACGATGTGTCGGAGCCTGTCAGGAAAACCCCCAGCCAGCCTAGGAACGGCGAGAAGAACGGGAAGGCTGCACCAGTGCCAGCCAATACCAGCGCCATGGTCGAAGACATGCCGGAGTAATTGGTGACAAAGGCGAATGCCAGCACCATGCCGATAGACAGGATCGGCCACCGCAACTCGTAGAAGGTCTCTTTTAAAGTGGTAAGACCAATCTTGATATTGATCTTCAGGACCAGCATCGAGATCAGTGCCGAGAAGAAAATAGCGGTACCGGTCGCTGAAATCGGGTCCAGCTTGAATATCGCTGGGATCGCAGTCGGGTTGGTCACGATGGGTGCAGCCTTGATCACCATTTGATCCAGGTGCGGGATCGCGAAGTTGAATACCCAGCTGTACATCGAGCCGCCTGCGGCGAACATCGCCTTGAACGGTTTGAGGGTCCAGATGGTGACCAGCACGGTGAGGATCAGGAACGGTGACCACGCCTTGAAGATCTGCCCCAGGCTGTAAGGTGAGGCGACGGTGCTGCGCGGCAGGCCGAAGCCGCCGGCGCTGGCGGTAATCGCTGCGTCGGAAGTGGCACCGGCAATCTGCGCGCCCGCAGTGCGTTTGGGTTGCCATACTTTCAGGAACAGGGTCAGAGAGATCAGGCTGGCCAGGGCCGAGGTGATATCCGGCAGTTCCGGGCCGATGAAGTTGGACGTGAAGTATTGGGTGATGGCAAAGCTCAGGCCCGCGACCAGCGCAGCTGGCCAGGTTTCGCGAACGCCGCGCAGGCCGTCCATCATGAAGACCAGCCAGAACGGCACGAACAGCGACAGCAGCGGCAGTTGGCGGCCAGTCATGGCGCCGATCTTGAATGCATCGATTCCGGTCACTTGCCCGGCAACGATGATCGGAATTCCCAAGGCGCCAAAGGCGACGGGTGCGGTGTTGGCAATCAGGCACAGGCCGGCCGCGTACAGCGGATTGAAGCCCAGGCCTACCAGCAGTGCGGCGGTAATCGCCACGGGGGCGCCGAAACCGGCAGCACCTTCCAGGAATGCGCCGAAGCAGAAGCCGATCAACAGCACCTGCAGGCGCTGGTCATCGGTGATCGACAGGACAGAGCTGCGGATGATCTCGAACTGGCCGCTCTTGACGGTGAGTTTGTAGAGAAACACCGCCGCGACAATGATCCAGGCAATAGGCCACAGGCCATAGGCAAAACCGTAGCCAGCGGCGGCCAGCGCCATGTCCACTGGCATGTGGAAGGCAAAGATCGCTACCAGTATCGACAACGCCAGCGTGATGCTGCCGGCCACGTGGCCTTTGAGGCGAAACACGGCCAGAGCCAGGAAGAAAAACACGATCGGAATAACGGCGGCCAGTGCGGACAGGCCGAGGCTGCCGAGCGGGCTGTAGAGCTGTTGCCAGGTTTGCATATGGGGTGGCCCCTAATTGTTGTTGGTCAGGCACTTCATAGTCGACTTGGATAATTGGTAATACCAATTTACAATCGCCGGAGGCTAGGTTAAAAGTCTTCGCGGGATGTGTCAATTTGTCGCTCGCAAAACTTTGGTCGTAGCCCGGCAGGCGAGGTGGTTTGATCGGGTGAATCGAAGCGGTTCTGATAGGTGCTGGAAGGGCGGCGATAGGCCAGAATAGAGGCCCCGGCGAGTGGTCGGGATGGTGGGGAGTGAGTTATGGGGTTTGATCAGGTGCGTCAGCGCCGTTTGTCTGACGATATAGTCGAGCAGCTTGAGGGGATGATCCTTGAGGGCACGTTGAAGTCGGGTGAGCGCTTGCCGGCCGAGCGCGCTTTGGCTGAACAGTTTGGTGTGTCGCGTCCTTCGTTGAGGGAGGCGATTCAGAAGCTGGCGGCCAAGGGCTTGTTGGTGAGCCGTCAGGGTGGGGGCAATTATGTTGCCGAGTCACTGGGCTCGACGTTCAGCGATCCGTTGCTGCACCTGTTGGAAAACAATCCCGAGGCCCAGCGTGACCTGCTGGAGTTTCGTCAGACCCTTGAAGCGTCCTGTGCTTATTACGCAGCATTGCGAGCTACTGAGGTCGACCGTGAGCGGCTGACTGCTGCATTCGAGGCGTTGCAGGATTGCTATGCCCGCGTTGATGAAGTGAGTCGGGTCGAGGAGGGGGCTGCGGATGCACAGTTCCACCTGGCCATTGCGGAGGCCAGCCATAACGCGGTGTTGCTGCACACCATTCGCGGCTTGTTCGACCTGCTCAAGCGTAACGTGGTGACCAATATTGGCGGCATGTATCAGCAACGTACGGAGACACGCGACATGCTGATCAGTCAGCACCGGGAGCTGTACATGGCGATTATCGAGGGCCGGGCAGAACAGGCGCGAGAAGTCTCGACACGTCACCTGGAGTACGTGCAGGAAGTGTTGGAGGAAGTACGTCAGGAGGTTCAGCGCGTGGCGCGTGCGGAGCGGCGTAAGGGGATGTAGCCGGGGGGGAAGTCCCGAGGCTACATCGTTACAAGGGTTACTCTTCCTTGCCCTTGTTGCGCACGGCGCGATGCAGTTCGCGGTTGGAATCGCGTTCGCGCTCAGTATCACGCTTATCGTATTCCTTCTTGCCCTTGCCCAGTGCGATCTCGCACTTGACCAGGTGCTTGCTCCAATACCAGGACAGGCAGATACAGGCATAGCCTTTCTGCTGTACGGCTGCGGCGAGCTTTTCCAGTTCGCGGGCATTGAGCAATAGTTTGCGCGTGCGCACCGGGTCGGCAATCACGTGGGTGCTCGCGGTTGTCAGCGGGGTGATATGACTGCCGAGCAGCCATGCCTCGCCATCCTTGAGCAATACGTAGCTGTCGACCAGTTGCAACTTGCTGGCACGCAGACTCTTTACTTCCCAGCCGGCCAGGACCAGACCAGCCTCGAACCGATGTTCGATGAAGTAATCGTGTCGCGCTTTTTTATTTTGCGCGATGGTCCCTGTGGGGTGTTTCTTTTGTTTAGCCATAGGGGCGGCATTATAGGGAGTTGCGAGCGTGTCGGCTACGGTCAACCTGCGTGCTTGAGCGTGTTGGTCGAATCCCGGACAATACCGGCAGTTCTTTGGTTTTTTTCTTTCGCGGATCGGACTGTTGTTTCGCGATGTTTGCCGCTCAGCTGTGGAAATCACGCACACATGACGACGCATATTCAACGTTCGGCCCTGCTGCCCTATCCGGCGCAGGCGCTCTATGACCTGGTCAACGACGTGGCGCGTTACCCGGAATTCCTGCCTTGGTGCTCAACTGCCGAGGTGCTGGAAAGCAGTGATGAACATATGGTTGCCAGTGTTGGGGTGGCGAAAGGCGGGCTCAGTCAGCACTTTGTTACGCGGAATGCGCTGGTGCCGGGCAAGTCCATTGAAATGAATTTGCAGGAAGGGCCGTTTACCCAGCTGCATGGTGTATGGGTTTTCAAGGCGCTTACCGACAAGGCCTGCAAGATCAGCCTGGATTTGTCGTTTGATTACGCTGGGCCGATTGTGCGGGCCACATTGGGGCCGTTGTTCAATCAGGCGGCCAATACCCTGGTGGATGCATTCTGCCAGCGAGCCAAGCAATTGCATGGTTGAGATCGAGGTGGTTTATGCCGCCGAGGATCGCCAGGTTCTGCTGGCGCTGACGGTGGCTTCGGGAACCAGTCTGCGTGCAGCAGTGCAGTTGTCAGGGATGGCTATGCAGTTTCCTGAACTGGATCTGGCTGCTTGCCCCTTGGGGGTATTCGGTAAGGTCGTCACGGATGCTGAGGTGCGTCCCGTGCAATCGGGCGATCGCATTGAAATCTATCGGCCCTTGCTTGTGGACCCTAAAGAAGTGCGCAGGCTGCGTGCCGCCAGGGCGGCGTTGGCGAAGCGGCAGCATCCATAAGCTGGTTGAATGACAGGCAACAAAAAGCCCGGCATGCCGGGCTTTTTATATGCGCCGCAATGTTACTGCGGGCTGGTGTCCAGAGGCTGAGGCGTCGGGACAGGGACCGTTTCGACCCCGTCGACGTCTTTCTGGATCTTGTCGAGCAAGGAGCCTGGCTTGGCTGGTACTTCGGACTTCGGCTTCTCGCTTTCCTGCACAGGGGCAGTCACGTTTGTGCCGTTATCGTTGCCGAGCAGCGCTTGATCACGGCTTACGCCTGGCATGAAGTCACCCGACAGGCTGACAAGCTGGTCATTGCCATTGAAAATGACGCTGACACGCTCCTGTTGGCGTTCACCGCCACCAGGCTGCAGGCTGTAGAGATAATCCCAGCGATCGGCGTGGAAAGTGTCGGTCAGCAGGGGGTTGCCCATAATAAACCGTACTTGCCGTCGGGTCATTCCCGGGCGTAACTGGTCTATCATGTCCTGCGTGACGACATTGCCCTGCTGGATGTCGATTTTGTAAACCCCGGGGAATGAACAACCGGCGAGTGCGAGCAGTCCCACAAAGGTGAAACTGGTTAGCAAGAGCTTGGTGTTTTGCATCGGTGGGCGACTTCCACTATCTTGGCTGGGACAACGTAAACGCCGATCATACCCGTATTAAGAGAAGCTGCGAAGCAGCATCCGCGAGAAAGCTAACCATGGTTGAAAATAGCGAACTACGCAAAGCCGGTCTTAAAGTGACTCTGCCACGAGTCAAGATTCTACAAATGCTCGATTCTGCTGAGCAGCGCCACATGAGTGCCGAGGATGTTTACAAGGCGCTGATGGAGTCTAACGAGGACGTCGGCCTGGCCACGGTTTACCGTGTACTGACCCAGTTTGAAGCCGCAGGGCTGGTGGTTCGTCATAATTTCGACGGCGGTCATGCAGTGTTCGAATTGGCTGACGGTGGTCATCACGACCACATGGTTGACCTGGATACCAATGAGGTTATCGAGTTCACCAGCCCGGCAATCGAAAAGCTCCAGCACGAAATTGCTGAGGAGCATGGTTTCGATTTGGTCGACCACAATCTTGTGTTGTACATCCGTAAGAAAAAGTAAAAAGCGACGCAGAATTGCTCTGCGAAACGATCGAAGGCGACCCTGGGGTCGCCTTCGTGCTTTCTATAATAAGGAAAAGCTCGGCTCAGGCCTTGGCGGCTACGACCATTTTCTTCGCGTGTGCCAAAGATTCTTTGGTCAGGTCGATCCCTCCGAGCATCCGCGCCACTTCTTCCACGCGCTCCGACTTGTTCAGCTTGGATACCGCTGTGTGTGTCGCTTCGCTGTCTCTCACCTTGTGCACAAACAAGTGCTGATGTCCTTGAGCCGCCACTTGTGGCAAGTGAGTAACGGTCAGCACCTGGCCGCGATCCCCCAGGCGGCGCAGTAACTGACCCACAATTTCCGCCGTGGGGCCACCGATACCTACGTCTACTTCATCGAACACCAGTGTCGGTACCCGTGAGGTTTGCGCGGTAATCACTTGGATCGCCAGGCTGATTCGCGACAGCTCACCACCAGACGCCACCTTTGCCAGTGCCTTGAGCGGTTGCCCCGGGTTGGCGCTGACCAGTAGTTCTACCTGCTCCAGGCCGTAGGGCTGCAGTTCATTGCTGGCGTTGGTGCGCAACTCGATGGTAAAGCGCCCGCCCGGCATGCCCAGGCGCTGAATTTCCTGCTCGACGGCGCCAGCCAGGCTGGTGGCGGCCTGTTGGCGCAGATCGCTCAGCTCGCGGGCCTTCTCCTGATAGTGGCGGGCAAAAGAGCCGAGCTCTTGGCCCAGTCGCTCAATGGATTCGTCATTCGCGTTCAGGGTCTCGATTTCATCCAGCAGCTTCTGCTGCATGGTTGCCACTTCGGTGGGCTGGATTCGATGTTTGCGCGCCAGCGTATAGATGGTGTCCAGGCGCTCTTCTATTTCCTGCAGCCGCGCCGGGTCAGCGTCGAAATGATCAAGAAAGCGATTGAGTTCGCCGACGGCTTCTTCTACCTGGATTTGCGCACTGGTCAGCAGGGTGGTGGCTTCATTCAGTGAGCTTGAGGCGCTGTTAACACTGGACAGTCGGTTGAGGCTGGCCGTGAGCGCATTGAGCACATTGCCGGAATCGCTCTCGCTGCATTGCTCCACCACCTGGCGGCAGATAGACAGCAGGGTTTCGGCGTTGGTGAGATTCTTGTGTTCCTGTTCCAGTTGTTCCAGCTCGGTTTCGCCAAGACCCAGGCTTTCCAGCTCTTCAAGCTGATAGCTGAGCAATTGATGGCGAGCGCGTTGCTCATCGCCGGAATTGGACAGTCGCTCCAGCTCCTGTCGGGTTTGGCGCCAGCGCTGGGCGGCCAGTTGTACCTGTCGGGCAAGGTCGGTGGCGCCAGCGTATTCGTCGAGCAGGCGGCGATGGGTGTCGGTTTTGAGCAGGGATTGGTGTTCATGCTGGCTATGGATGTCGATCAGCAGTTCACCCAGGGCCTTCAGGTCGCCAAGGGGGCAGGGGGTTCCATTGATATAGCCGCGCGAGCGGCCCTCGGCGGTGATGACTCGGCGCAGGATGCACGGACCGTCGTTATTAAGGTCGCGCTCGACCAGCCAGGCTTCGGCTTCGGGGATGTCCGCGAGGTCGAAGGTGGCCAGAATGTCGGCCTTATCCGCGCCGGGGCGCACCACGCCACTGTCGGCGCGGTCGCCCAGGGTCAGGCCCAGGGCGTCGAGCATGATTGACTTGCCGGCGCCGGTTTCGCCTGTGATTACGCTCATCCCGCGATCCAGTTCGAGATCCAGATGTTCAACGATGGCGTAGTTGTGTACAGACAGGTGCACGAGCATGACGGCCGCTCCCAGGCTTTAGGTCTGGTTATTTATACAGTGTTTTGTTCTGGGCTGACAATCCTGATGCTTAGCTCAATTTGCTCGGTCGCCCGGGTTTTTTAGTGCAAAGGAGAATGATCGGGTCGAAGTTGATCTGGGGCAGGCGAAAGACTTTTGGTAGAGCCTGCACCCTTGAACCTGGAAATTGTGGCCCCATATACCGGAACAGAAGCGCGAGTTGAGTTCGCGCATGATTTTGAAAGGAGAAATCTATGGCTGACGAACAGACGCAGGATACGCAAACTCCGGACGCCAATTCGGCTGTCGGTGATGAACTGGCAACTCGTGTGCAAGTGCTCGAAGAGCAGTTGGCCGCTGCGCAGGATCAGTCTTTGCGTGTTGCCGCCGATCTGCAGAACGTCCGCCGCCGTGCCGAGCAGGACGTAGAAAAAGCTCACAAGTTCGGGCTGGAGAAGTTCGCGGGCGACCTGCTGCCAATTATTGACAGCCTGGAGCGTGGCCTAGAGTTGTCCAACCCGGATGACGAAAACATCCGCCCGATGCGCGAAGGGATCGAACTGACCCTGAAAATGTTTCAGGACACCCTGAAGCGTTATCAGCTGGAAGCCATTGATCCGCAAGGCGGCGAACCGTTCAGCGCTGAGCTTCACCAGGCCATGGCCATGCAAGAAAGCCACGACCTCGAACCCAACAGTGTGTTGAAAGTGTTCCAGAAGGGCTATCAGCTCAACGGTCGCCTGTTGCGCCCTGCAATGGTGGTAGTGAGCAAGGCTCCTGCACCCGTTGCACCTTCTATTGATGAGCAGGCTTGAAATCCGCCGCAAGGCCCCCATTTATAAGTCAAGCGTTTAAGTGCTACCGCAGTTAGCCACCACTGCTGCGGCAACCAAATTCAAGTTTCGGGAGAGTAAATCATGGGCAAAATTATCGGTATTGACCTGGGGACCACCAACTCCTGCGTCTCCGTGTTGGAAAACGGCGTTGCAAAAGTAATCGAAAACGCCGAAGGCGCGCGTACCACGCCGTCGATCATCGCTTACGCCAACGATGGTGAAATCCTGGTTGGCCAGTCGGCCAAGCGCCAGGCTGTGACCAACCCGCATAACACCCTGTACGCGGTGAAGCGCCTGATCGGTCGTAAGTTCGACGAAGAAGTCGTACAGAAAGACATCAAAATGGTCCCTTACAAGATCGCCAAGGCTGACAACGGTGACGCCTGGGTTGAAGTAAATGGCCAGAAAATGTCGCCACCGCAAATCTCGGCTGAAATCTTGAAGAAGATGAAGAAGACTGCCGAAGATTACCTGGGTGAGACAGTGACTGAGGCGGTGATCACCGTTCCAGCCTATTTCAACGACAGCCAGCGCCAGGCGACCAAAGACGCCGGCCGCATCGCGGGCCTGGATGTAAAACGTATCATCAACGAACCGACCGCAGCTGCTCTGGCTTACGGTATGGACAAGGCCAAGGGCGATCATACCGTGATCGTTTATGACCTGGGTGGCGGTACGTTCGACGTTTCCGTGATCGAGATCGCTGAAGTAGACGGCGAGCACCAGTTCGAAGTGTTGGCCACCAACGGCGACACCTTCCTGGGTGGTGAGGACTTTGACATTCGTCTGATCGACTACCTCGTTGACGAATTCAAGAAAGAAAGCGGCATGAACCTCAAGGGTGACCCTCTGGCGATGCAGCGCCTGAAAGAAGCTGCTGAGAAAGCCAAGATCGAGCTGTCTTCCGCTCAGTCGACCGACGTTAACCTGCCGTACATCACTGCAGACGCCACCGGTCCTAAGCACTTGAACGTGAAGATCTCTCGCGCCAAGTTGGAAGCGCTGGTCGAAGACCTGGTTCAACGCACCATCGAGCCATGCCGCATTGCGCTGAAAGACTCCGGTATTGATGTTGGTGCGATCAACGACGTGATCCTGGTAGGCGGTCAGACCCGTATGCCACTGGTTCAGAAGTTGGTTACCGAGTTCTTCGGCAAAGAAGCACGTAAAGATGTGAACCCGGACGAAGCGGTCGCCATGGGTGCTGCCATCCAGGGCGCGGTATTGGCCGGTGACGTGAAAGACGTGTTGCTGCTGGACGTAAGCCCGCTGACCCTGGGTATCGAAACCATGGGTGGCGTGATGACTGCGCTGATCGAGAAAAACACCACGATTCCTACCAAGAAATCCCAGGTGTTCTCGACGGCTGATGATAACCAGGGTGCTGTGACCATTCACGTGCTGCAAGGTGAGCGTAAGCAGGCTGCTCAGAACAAGTCCCTGGGCAAGTTCGACCTGGCTGAGATTCCACCAGCACCACGTGGCGTGCCACAAATCGAAGTGACCTTTGATATCGACGCCAACGGCATTCTGCACGTAGGTGCGAAAGACAAGGCTACCGGCAAAGAGCAGAAGATCACCATCAAGGCCAACTCCGGTCTTTCTGATGAAGAAATTCAACAGATGATCCGTGATGCTGAAACCAATGCTGAGGCTGACAAGAAGTTCGAAGAGCTGGCAGGTGCCCGCAACCAGGGCGACGCACTGGTTCACTCGACACGCAAAATGATCGCTGATGCTGGCGAGAAAGTGACCGCTGAAGAGAAGGCTGCGATCGAAGCTGCTGTAGTTGCCCTGGAAGCCGCTGTCAAAGGCGACGACAAGGCTGCCATTGAAGCCAAGGTTGAAGAATTGTCGAAAGTCTCCGCGCCAGTGGCTCAAAAAATGTACGCCGAACAGGCTCAGCCAGCTGACGGTGCTGCTCAAAAGGCAGAGCCTGAAGCTAAAGACGATGTTGTCGATGCCGAGTTCGAAGAAGTTACAGACAAGAAGTAAGTTGGTCGCCCGGTTGACCGCTATCAAGCGGTGACTGGTAGGATGTCGCCGCGCGGGAGCTTGCTCCCGCGTTGGCGTGTCTGGGGTATGTGAATTTTTACAGCATGCGACAGCGTTCGGATGTTGGCGGTGTGATCGGGGATGCTCCTGCTTTCCGAGCAATAAATACCGCGTTTTTGGCCGGGTCCCTGGCTAAAAAGTAGTAATGACCAGGATCGTTGAATTGACGTGAGTTGGGTCCGGGCCTGTATTGGGGCTCAACGAGTTTAGCCAGGCTCAGGAGGGTCTGGCTGAACGTCCTTAAGAGTGCAAAGACTTATGGCAAAGCGTGACTATTACGAAGTATTGGGTGTGGAGCGCGGCTCCAGCGAGGCGGACCTGAAAAAGGCTTACCGTCGCCTGGCAATGAAGCACCACCCGGACCGTAATCCGGATAGCAAAGAATCCGAAGATATGTTCAAAGAGGCCAACGAGGCCTACGAATGTTTGTCTGATCCCAACAAGCGTGCGGCCTACGACCAGTATGGACATGCCGGTGTCGATCCGAGCATGGGTGGCGGCGGTGCCGGTTTTGGCGGTCAGAACTTCTCCGATATTTTCGGCGATGTATTCAGTGACTTCTTCGGCGGTGGCCGTGGTGGTCAGCGTGGCGGTGCCCAGCGTGGCAGCGACTTGCGCTACACCCTGGAGTTGAATCTGGAAGAAGCCGTGCGTGGCACCAGCGTTAATATCCGCGTGCCGACGCTGGTTAACTGCAAGCCGTGTGATGGTTCGGGTGCCAAGAAAGGCTCCGCGCCGATTACTTGCCCGACGTGCGGCGGTATCGGCCAGGTGCGTATGCAGCAGGGTTTCTTCTCGGTGCAGCAGACCTGTCCGCGTTGCCATGGGCAGGGCAAGATCATTTCCGATCCGTGCGATTCCTGCCACGGCGAAGGTCGCGTCGAAGAGTACAAGACCCTGGCGGTAAAAGTGCCGGCGGGTGTGGATACCGGAGACCGTATTCGTCTGTCGGGTGAGGGTGAGGCCGGTACCCAGGGCGGTCCGACGGGCGACCTGTACGTGGTGATCAATGTGCGCGAGCACTCGATCTTCCAGCGCGACGGCAAGCACCTGTTCTGTGAAGTGCCGATCAGTTTTGTCGATGCAGCCCTGGGGGGCGAATTGGAGATTCCGACCCTGGACGGTCGGGTCAAGCTCAAGATCCCTGAAGGTACGCAGACCGGCAAGCAGTTCCGTATTCGTGGCAAGGGCGTAGCGCCGGTGCGCGGTGGTGGTGCTGGCGACTTGATGTGTCGTGTGGCCGTGGAGACTCCGGTCAATCTGGGGCGCCGTCAGCGTGAATTGCTTGAGGAATTCCGCAGTTCGCTGGAGGGCGATGACACGCATTCGCCGAAAACCACTGGCTTTTTCGAAGGCGTGAAGCGCTTCTTCGGCGACCTTTAAGGAAGTGAGTATGCGACGTATAGCCGTAATGGGCGCTGCCGGGCGCATGGGCAAGACGCTGGTCGAGGCGGTGCAGCAGCGCTCCCCGGCCTCTGGGCTGACCGCGGCGATTGTTCGTCCCGGTAGCACGTTGATCGGTGCGGATGCGGGTGAGTTGGCTTCGCTGGGGCGTATCGGTGTCTCATTGTCAGGCAGCCTGGAGCAGGTGGCTGACGAATTCGATGTGCTGATCGACTTCACCCTGCCGGAGGTGATGCTGAAAAACCTCGCGTTCTGCCGCAAGGCGGGCAAGGCGATGGTGATTGGTACCACGGGTTTGACTGCGCAGCAGAAGCAGTTGTTGGAGGAGGCGGGCAAGGATATTCCCGTCGTCTTCGCTGCCAACTTCAGTGTCGGCGTGAACCTGTCGCTCAAGTTGCTGGACATGGCGGCGCGGGTGTTGGGGGATGAGGCGGATATCGAGATTATCGAGACGCATCACCGTCACAAGATCGATGCGCCGTCGGGTACCGCGCTGCGCATGGGTGAGGCTATTGCTGATGCGCTGGGGCGTGATCTGTCCAAGGTGGCGGTTTACGGTCGCGAAGGGCATACCGGTGCGCGTGCGCGTGACACCATTGGTTTTGCGACCGTCCGTGGCGGTGATGTGGTGGGCGACCACACGGTATTGTTTGCTACCGAGGGTGAGCGCCTGGAAATTACCCACAAGGCTTCGAGCCGCATGACATTCGCCAAGGGCGCGGTGCGTGCTGCGCTCTGGTTGGAAGGTCGCGAGGCTGGTCTGTACGACATGCGCGATGTGTTGGATCTGCACTAAGCAGTAGCTAAAACCGGGCCTCGGGATTATCCTAAGGCCCCGTTTTTACCCGCTAAGCGACGTCCCGTCGCATTCTCCTGCCTTTAAGGCTCATTAGCGGTGGACCAAAAAAGCCTTTTTCTGTAAGCTACAGCTTTAGTGTGTCCACTAAAAGCGCGCAGAATAATTCAGTGAAGAAGCGGGGTGACGTGTCCATACGTCACTCCGCTTTTTTACAACCTGCGATCGCCCTTTCAGGCTTTATTTACGGGAGGTCTTCTTGACTAAGCCAGCCATACTCGCCCTTGCTGATGGCAGCATTTTTCGCGGCGAAGCCATTGGAGCCGACGGTCAAACCGTTGGAGAGGTGGTGTTTAACACCGCCATGACCGGCTATCAGGAAATCCTTACCGATCCTTCCTACGCCCAACAGATAGTTACCCTGACCTATCCGCACATCGGCAACACCGGTACTACGCCGGAAGACGTTGAGTCTGATCGTGTCTGGTCGGCGGGTCTGGTCATTCGTGATCTGCCACTGGTTGCGAGCAACTGGCGTAACACGATGTCGCTGTCCGATTACCTGAAAGCCAACAACGTTGTGGCGATCGCCGGTATCGATACGCGCCGCCTGACGCGCATCCTGCGTGAAAAGGGCTCGCAGAATGGCTGCATCATGGTCGGTGACAATATTTCCGAAGCCGCGGCGATTGCTGCAGCGCAAGGCTTCCCAGGCCTGAAAGGCATGGACCTGGCGAAAGTCGTCAGCACCAAGGAGCAGTACGAGTGGCGCTCCACTGTCTGGGACTTGAAGACCGACAGCCACGAGACTATCGAAGCGGCTGACCTGCCGTATCACGTGGTCGCATACGACTACGGCGTCAAGTACAACATCCTGCGTATGCTGGTCGAGCGTGGGTGCCGCGTGACCGTGGTGCCGGCGCAAACGCCTGCCAGCGACGTGCTGGCCCTGCAACCTGACGGCGTGTTCCTGTCCAACGGCCCGGGTGATCCGGAGCCTTGTGACTACGCCATCCAGGCCATCAAGGAAGTGCTGGAAACCGAGATTCCGGTATTTGGCATCTGCCTCGGTCACCAGCTGCTGGCGCTGGCCTCCGGTGCCAAGACCCTGAAAATGGGTCATGGTCATCACGGCGCCAACCACCCTGTGCAGGACCTGGACACCGGCGTTGTGATGATCACCAGCCAGAACCACGGTTTTGCGGTGGATGAAGCGACCTTGCCGAGCAATGTCCGCGCGATTCACAAGTCGTTGTTCGACGGTTCCCTGCAGGGTATCGAGCGTACTGACAAGAGCGCGTTCAGCTTCCAGGGCCACCCTGAAGCAAGCCCGGGCCCGAACGACGTAGCACCGCTGTTCGACCGTTTCATCAATGAGATGGCCAAGCGACGCTGACTGAGCGGCCTGCGGGCGGCCCCTACCTTGGTGGCCCCTGCAGGCTCTTCGAAGATTGTTCAAGACGGCTTGCCGACTGACCTGCGGATTTGAGTGACAAACCCATGCCAAAACGTACAGACATAAAAAGCATCCTGATTCTCGGCGCTGGCCCGATCGTTATCGGCCAGGCCTGCGAATTCGACTACTCCGGCGCCCAGGCCTGTAAAGCCCTGCGCGAAGAGGGTTACCGCGTCATCCTGGTGAACTCCAACCCGGCCACCATCATGACCGATCCGGACATGGCCGACGCTACCTACATCGAGCCGATCAAGTGGCAGACGGTTGCCAAGATCATCGAGAAAGAGCGTCCGGACGCACTGCTGCCGACCATGGGCGGCCAGACTGCATTGAACTGCGCCCTGGACCTGGAGCGCGAAGGCGTCCTGGAAAAATTCGGCGTAGAGATGATCGGCGCCAACGCCGACACCATCGACAAGGCTGAAGACCGTTCGCGCTTCGACAAGGCCATGAAGTCCATCGGCCTTGACTGTCCGCGCTCCGGTATCGCCCACAGCATGGAGGAGGCCAACGCAGTTCTCGAAAAGCTGGGCTTCCCGTGCATTATCCGTCCGTCCTTCACCATGGGCGGCACCGGTGGTGGCATTGCCTACAACCGTGAAGAGTTCGAAGAAATCTGCGCCCGTGGCCTGGACCTGTCTCCGACCAAAGAGCTGCTGATCGACGAATCCCTGATTGGCTGGAAAGAGTATGAGATGGAGGTTGTCCGCGACAAAAAGGACAATTGCATCATCGTCTGCTCCATCGAAAACTTCGACCCGATGGGTGTGCACACCGGTGACTCGATCACCGTTGCTCCGGCGCAGACCCTGACGGACAAGGAATACCAGATCATGCGTAACGCCTCTTTGGCGGTATTGCGTGAGATCGGCGTTGAAACCGGTGGTTCCAACGTTCAGTTCGGCATCTGCCCGGACACCGGCCGCATGGTCGTGATCGAGATGAACCCGCGTGTATCGCGTTCTTCGGCGCTGGCATCGAAAGCGACCGGTTTCCCGATTGCGCGTATCGCCGCCAAGCTGGCTATCGGTTACACCCTGGACGAACTGCAAAACGAAATCACGGGCGGCGCTACGCCGGCGTCCTTCGAGCCGTCCATCGACTATGTCGTGACCAAGCTGCCACGCTTTGCCTTCGAGAAGTTCGCCAAGGCCGACGCGCGCCTGACCACCCAGATGAAGTCGGTGGGTGAGGTCATGGCTATCGGCCGGACCTTCCAGGAGTCCTTGCAGAAAGCCCTGCGTGGCCTGGAAGTGGGCGTTTGCGGCCTGGACGAGAAGCTCGACCTGAGCAATCCGGAAAGCATGAGCATCCTCAAGCGTGAGCTGACCGTACCGGGCGCCGAGCGTATCTGGTATGTGGCTGATGCCTTCCGCGCCGGCATGACTGTCGAAGACATCTTTGGCATGAACATGATCGATCCGTGGTTCCTGGTGCAGATCGAAGATCTGATCAAGGAAGAGGAGAAGGTCAAGACCTTGGGTCTGGCCAGCATCGACCGCGACATGATGTTCCGCCTCAAGCGCAAAGGCTTCTCCGACCAGCGCCTGGCCAAGCTGCTGGGTGTGACCGAGAAAAACCTGCGCACGCATCGCCACAAGCTGGAGATCTTCCCGGTCTACAAGCGCGTTGACACCTGTGCCGCCGAGTTCGCCACCGACACTGCGTACCTGTACTCCACCTACGAGGAAGAGTGCGAGGCCGCGCCGTCGGGCCGCGACAAGATTATCATCCTGGGCGGTGGTCCGAACCGTATCGGCCAGGGTATCGAATTCGACTATTGCTGCGTACACGCCGCCCTCGCGCTGCGCGAAGACGGGTACGAGACCATCATGGTCAACTGCAACCCGGAAACTGTTTCCACTGACTACGACACTTCAGACCGTCTGTACTTCGAGCCGGTAACGTTGGAAGACGTGTTGGAAATCTGTCGTGTCGAGAAACCAAAAGGTGTGATCGTCCAGTACGGCGGCCAAACCCCGCTGAAACTGGCGCGTGCCCTTGAGGCTGCCGGCGTGCCAATCATCGGCACCAGCCCAGACGCCATCGACCGTGCCGAAGACCGTGAGCGCTTCCAGCAAATGGTTGAGCGCCTGAACCTGCGCCAGCCGCCAAACGCTACCGTGCGCAGCGAAGACGAGGCCATCCGTGCAGCCAGCAAGATCGGCTACCCGCTGGTGGTGCGTCCGTCCTACGTACTGGGCGGCCGAGCCATGGAAATCGTCTACGAAGAAGAAGAGCTCAAGCGTTACCTGCGTGATGCGGTAAAAGTGTCCAACGACAGCCCGGTGCTTCTGGACCACTTCCTCAACTGCGCCATCGAAATGGACGTGGATGCAGTTTGCGACGGTACCGACGTGGTCATCGGCGCGATCATGCAGCACATCGAGCAGGCGGGCGTTCACTCCGGTGACTCCGCGTGCTCGCTGCCGCCGTACTCGTTGCCTGCACATATCCAGGATGAGATGCGCGAGCAGGTCAAGAAAATGGCCTTGGAGTTGGGTGTTGTCGGCCTGATGAACGTACAGTTGGCGCTGCAGGGCGAAGACATCTACGTCATTGAAGTCAACCCGCGTGCTTCGCGTACCGTGCCGTTCGTTTCCAAGTGCATCGGCGTGTCCCTGGCCATGATCGCTGCGCGTGTGATGGCTGGTAAGACCCTGAAGGAAATTGGCTTCACCAAGGAAATCATTCCGAACTTCTACAGTGTGAAAGAGGCAGTGTTCCCATTTGCCAAATTCCCTGGTGTGGACCCGATCCTGGGCCCGGAGATGAAGTCCACCGGTGAAGTGATGGGCGTGGGCGACACCTTCGGTGAAGCGTTCGCCAAGGCCCAGATGGGCGCCAGCGAAGTGCTGCCGACCGGCGGTACTGCGTTTATCAGTGTGCGTGATGATGACAAGCCGCTGGTTGCAGGCGTGGCCCGTGATCTGATCAACTTGGGTTTTGAAATCGTGGCAACTGCCGGGACCGCCAAGCTGATCGAAGCGGCCGGCTTGAAAGTGCGCCGCGTGAACAAGGTGACGGAAGGCCGTCCGCATGTGGTCGACATGATCAAGAATGATGAAGTCACGCTGATCATCAATACCACCGAAGGTCGCCAGTCGATCGCGGATTCCTACTCCATTCGCCGTAATGCCTTGCAGCACAAGATCTACTGCACCACCACTATTGCTGCTGGCGAAGCTATCTGCGAAGCGCTCAAGTTCGGTCCGGAAAAGACCGTGCGTCGCTTGCAGGATCTACACGCAGGATTGAAGGCATGATCAAATACCCAATGACCGTCCAGGGCGCCAAGGCCCTGGAAGAGGAGCACGCCCATCTGACCAAGGTCGTACGTCCAAAGCTGAGCCAGGACATCGGTACGGCCCGCGAGCTGGGTGACTTGAAGGAAAACGCCGAATACCACGCTGCTCGTGAGCAGCAGGGTATGGTCGAGGCGCGGATCCGTGACATCGAAGGCCGTATGCAGAATGCGGTGATCATCGACGTCACGACTATTCCGCACACGGGCAAGGTGATTTTCGGCACCACCGTGGAGATCGCCAACGTCGAGACTGACGAGAGCGTGGTCTACCACATCGTGGGAGAGGACGAGGCTGACTTCAAGCTCGGCAAGATCTCCGTCGGCTCACCACTGGCCCGTGCCTTGATCGCCAAGGAAGAGGGGGATGTGGTGTCTGTCAAAACGCCAGGCGGTGTGATCGAGTACGAGATTGTTGAAGTTCGTCACATCTGAAAGGCGGCGCCCGCTTCGTGCGGGCGCCATGCTTTGGCAGCTTGCCCAGATGCTTTGGGTGGGCGGCCTATGGTTGTTACATCTTGGTGTATTGCCGGTGCTGGGCGTGATTGGCCTGGCTCCGTTGCTGATCGATGAAATCGATGGATTACTGAGTGCGCTGCTGGTGGGTTTCGCGGCGGCGTGCGTAGCGCTTCAGGCGTTGGTGCTGGTCAAGGCTGAAGGCTTGGAGAGTCTGTGGCGGGATATTCGCGGCCAACTGCTGTTGATGGCGCTGTATGCGTGTGCAATGTATTGCATTGTGCATGTCTGGCTGCCGGAAGCGTTGCGCTGGCAGCTATTCAGCTATCTTGTGCTAGGGTTCTCGGGCCTGGTGCTGGTTATGCAGCCTGCTCCGGGATGGAGTGGCGGGGCGCGCGAAGCACGCCCGTGACCCTTTGTATTACTTGAAGCGGTGTACGTTCGACAGTTGCTTGTTGACGCTGAAGTTCTTGCGATACAGCAGCGCCATCTTGCCGATGACCTGAACCAGGTCCGCCTTGCCAACCTTGCACAGTTCTGCAATGGCGGCCAGGCGTGCTTCGCGGTCAAGGATGTTGACCTTGATCTTGATCAGTTCGTGATCGCCCAGTGCGCGTTCAAGTTCGGCTAACACACCTTCAGTCAAACCGTTGTCTGCCACAATCAGAACTGGTTTCAGATGGTGGCCAATGGATTTGTACTGTTTCTTCTGCTCTTGAGTGAGCGGCATAATCTGACCCCTGCGTCTGATCTTGTAAAAAGCGGCGGCCAGTTTACCCGAGCGAGTCCGGGACCGCCCAGTTAATCACGACCCGTTTTATTTTCGAGGTGGCCCGTGGCCCGTTCCAAAACTAGCCTTAAGTGGCTGCAAGAGCATTTCAACGATCCTTACGTCAAAAAGGCGCAAAAGGATGGCTATCGTTCCCGGGCCAGCTACAAGCTGTTGGAGATCCAGGACAAGGACAAGTTGATTCGTCCAGGCATGAGCGTCATCGATCTTGGCGCGGCCCCCGGTGGCTGGTCCCAGGTGACCAGTCGTCTGATTGGTGGTCAAGGTCGCCTGATTGCTTCCGACATCCTGGAAATGGACAGCATCCCGGACGTGACCTTTGTTCATGGAGACTTTACCCAGGACACAGTGCTCGCCCAGATCCTTGAGGCTGTGGGAAATTCGCAGGTAGACCTTGTGATTTCCGACATGGCCCCCAATATGAGTGGGTTACCGGCCGTCGATATGCCACGAGCCATGTTCCTTTGCGAATTGGCGCTGGATTTGGCGGGTCGGGTGTTGCGTCCCGGTGGCGATTTCCTGGTGAAGGTGTTCCAGGGAGAGGGTTTCGACGAGTACCACAAGAACATCCGCAAGTTGTTCGACAAGGTGCAGACGCGTAAACCAGACTCTTCCCGGGACCGGTCCAGGGAGCAATACCTGCTGTGCCGCGGCTTCCGTGGCGTCGAAGGCGCGGCGAGTGAAGAGCGTTTTTGAGGAATTCGAGGAGGGCGATAGGTTTTTTTATATCGCTTTCGTCACGAAGCTTTACGAATATTGTGTAGTCAAAGTTTCACAAAGGGTTACAGACGGCGCCTGCCAGAGTTGTAGGTAATGTAGTAAGTTAGGCCGGTGAATATCATGCGAAGCGCGCGCCAGTAGCGGAGCTTGCTTCAGAGGGTAGTTAATTGAACGATATGGCAAAGAATCTGATCCTGTGGTTGATCATCGCGGCTGTCCTCGTGACGGTGATGAACAACTTCTCCAGCCCTAACGAGCCGCAGACCCTCAACTATTCCGACTTCATCCAGCAAGTTAAGGATGGCAAGGTCGAGCGCGTAGCGGTTGATGGCTACGTGATCACCGGCAAACGCAACGATGGCGATAGCTTCAAGACCATTCGTCCGGCAATTCAGGACAACGGTCTGATCGGCGACCTGGTGGATAACCACGTGGTTGTCGAAGGCAAGCAGCCTGAGCAGCAGAGCATCTGGACTCAACTCCTGGTGGCAAGCTTCCCGATCCTGGTGATCATTGCCGTGTTCATGTTCTTCATGCGCCAGATGCAAGGCGGTGCGGGAGGCAAGGGCGGGCCGATGAGCTTCGGCAAGAGCAAGGCGCGCCTGCTCTCTGAAGATCAGGTGAAGACCACCCTGGCTGACGTAGCGGGTTGCGACGAAGCCAAGGAAGAAGTCGGCGAGTTGGTTGAGTTCTTGCGCGATCCAGGCAAATTCCAGCGCCTGGGTGGCCGTATTCCTCGCGGCGTGCTGATGGTCGGCCCTCCAGGTACCGGTAAAACCTTGCTGGCCAAGGCCATTGCCGGCGAAGCCAAGGTACCGTTCTTCACCATTTCCGGTTCTGACTTTGTTGAAATGTTCGTCGGTGTCGGTGCGAGCCGCGTTCGCGACATGTTCGAACAGGCCAAGAAGCATGCGCCATGCATCATCTTCATCGATGAAATCGACGCCGTTGGTCGCCATCGTGGTGCTGGCATGGGCGGTGGTCATGATGAGCGTGAGCAAACCCTCAACCAGTTGCTGGTCGAGATGGATGGTTTCGAGATGAATGACGGCATCATCGTCATCGCGGCAACCAACCGTCCGGACGTGCTGGATCCTGCGCTGTTGCGTCCAGGCCGCTTTGACCGCCAGGTGGTGGTTGGCCTGCCGGACATCCGTGGGCGCGAACAAATCCTGAAAGTGCACATGCGCAAAGTGCCAATGGGCGACGACGTTGCACCGGCTGTGATTGCCCGTGGTACCCCGGGGTTCTCGGGTGCTGACCTGGCTAACCTGGTGAACGAGGCTTCGCTGTTTGCAGCCCGTACCGGCAAGCGCATCGTTGAAATGAAAGAGTTCGAGCTGGCGAAAGACAAGATCATGATGGGCGCTGAGCGTAAATCCATGGTCATGTCCGAAAAAGAGAAGCAGAACACTGCTTACCACGAAGCCGGCCACGCTATTGTGGGGCGTGTCGTGCCTGAGCATGACCCGGTCTACAAAGTGTCGATCATTCCTCGTGGTCGCGCCTTGGGTGTCACCATGTTCCTGCCGGAAGAGGATCGTTACAGCCTCTCCAAGCGTGCGCTGATTAGCCAGATCTGCTCGCTGTACGGCGGTCGAATTGCTGAAGAAATGACCTTGGGCTTCGACGGCGTGACCACTGGGGCTTCCAACGACATCATGCGCGCCAGCCAGATTGCGCGGAACATGGTGACCAAGTGGGGCTTGTCGGAAAAACTCGGTCCTTTGATGTACGCCGAGGAAGAAGGTGAAGTATTCCTGGGGCGTGGCGGCGGTGGTCAAAACGCCAGTTTCTCTGGTGAGACAGCCAAGCTGATCGATTCTGAGGTGCGCAGTATCATTGACCAGTGCTATGGCACGGCCAAGCAGATCCTTACCGATAATCGCGACAAGCTTGATGCAATGGCTGATGCATTGATGAAGTACGAGACCATCGATGCAGACCAGATCGACGACATTATGGCCGGTCGGGCGCCTCGTGAGCCTCGTGATTGGGAAGGTGGTTCGGGTACTTCGGGCACCCCGCCAGTGGTTCAGAACGAACGTCCTGAAACCCCAATCGGTGGCCCGGCAGCTGACCATTAAGGTTTGAAATGACTTTTGCTTCGTCCTCCCCCCGGTTGCCTTGCGGCAACCGGGTTCTTGATTTGGCCCATACGCATGTCATGGGCATTCTTAATGTAACCCCTGACTCCTTTTCCGATGGTGGCCGCTTCAGCCAGCTTGATGCTGCATTGCGCCACGCAGAAGCTATGGTGGCGGCTGGCGCGACCTTGATTGATGTGGGCGGTGAATCGACTCGGCCTGGTGCTCGCGCAGTTTCTCCTTTGGAGGAGTTGGAGCGCGTGGCGCCGATTGTCGAGCGCATCGCTCGAGAGTTGGATGTGATCATTTCGGTTGATACCTCCACCCCGGCCGTGATGCGTGAGACTGCGCGATTAGGTGCCGGCTTGATCAACGATGTGCGGTCCCTGCGGCGCGACGGTGCCCTGGATGCAGCCGCAGCTACCGGTTTGCCGGTGTGTTTGATGCATATGCTGGGTGAGCCCGGCAATATGCAGGACAGCCCGCACTATGATGACCTGGTTGGTGAAGTGAGTGGTTTTCTCTCCGAGCGCGTTGCCCAGTGCGTCGCGGTAGGTATTGCGCCGGAAAAGATCATCCTTGATCCGGGGTTTGGTTTCGCCAAGACCCTGCAACACAATTTGAGTTTGTTCAAGCACATGGAGTCCTTGCACGCCCTTGGTCGGCCCCTGTTGGTCGGTGTTTCGCGCAAGAGCATGATAGGGCTGGCATTGAGCCGTCCGGTGGGTGAGCGGTTGTACGGCGGTCTTGCACTGGCGGCGCTCGCGGTGACCAAGGGTGCGCGCATCTTGCGTGTGCATGACGTTGCTGAGACCGTGGATGTGGTACGCATGATTGCAGCTGTGGAATCAGCCGAATAAGAATGATGGAGCACTTATGACTAAAAAATACTTTGGCACCGACGGTATCCGTGGTCGGGTCGGCGAGTTTCCGATTACTCCTGATTTCATGCTCAAGCTTGGATGGGCGGCGGGTATGGCGTTCCGCAGCATGGGGGCGTGTCGCATCCTGGTGGGCAAGGACACCCGGATTTCGGGGTACATGTTTGAATCAGCGCTTGAGGCCGGCTTATCCGCCGCAGGCGCCGATGTGATGTTGCTGGGGCCAATGCCGACGCCCGCGATTGCATACCTGACGCGTACCTTTCACGCTGAGGCCGGTATTGTGATCAGTGCTTCGCACAATCCACACGACGACAACGGCATCAAGTTCTTCTCCGGCCAGGGCACCAAGTTGCCGGATGAGATTGAGCTGATGATCGAAGAATTGTTGGATACGCCGATGACCGTGGTCGAGTCCAGCAAGCTGGGCAAGGTGTCACGTATCAATGACGCGTCTGGTCGTTATATCGAGTTCTGCAAGAGCAGTGTGCCAACCAGCACCAATTTTGCCGGCCTGAAGATTGTTGTCGACTGCGCCCATGGTGCGACCTACAAAGTCGCGCCAAGCGTATTCAAGGAGTTGGGCGCAGACGTGACAGTGCTGTCGGCTCAGCCCAACGGATTGAACATCAACGAAAACTGCGGCTCCACCCATATGGAGCAGTTGCAAGCCGCTGTCCTGGCCGAGCATGCCGACCTCGGGATTGCCTTCGACGGTGACGGCGACCGTGTGCTGATGGTCGACCACACGGGTGCCGTGGTCGATGGCGATGATCTGTTGTTCATCATTGCCCGTGACCTGCATGAGCGTAACAAGCTGCAAGGCGGTGTCGTCGGTACGCTGATGAGCAACCTGGGGCTTGAGCTGGCGTTGGCAGACCTGGGTATTCCTTTTGTTCGCGCCAACGTCGGTGACCGGTATGTGATCGCCGAGCTGCTGGAGCGTAACTGGCAGGTAGGTGGTGAGAACTCCGGGCACGTGGTGTGCTTCCAGCACACCACCACCGGTGACGCGATTATTGCGGCGTTGCAGGTGCTATTGGCTTTGCGTCGCCGCGAAGAGAGCCTGGCCCAGGCGCGTCAGGCTTTGCGCAAATGCCCGCAAGTATTGCTGAACGTGCGTTTCGCAGGTGGGGAAAACCCGATCGAGCACCCTGCTGTCAAAGAGGCTTGCGAGCGCGCGACCCTGGCAATGGCTGGTCGTGGACGGGTATTGCTACGCAAGTCCGGCACAGAGCCTTTGGTGCGCGTCATGGTCGAAGGTGACGACGAAATACAGGTTCGCGGTCATGCCGAGGACCTGGCAAAACTGGTAACTGAAGTTTGCGCCTGAATTCGGCTTGCCAGTGATGATGTGGTTGGGTAACATCTGCGCCCACTTTGACCGACGAGGTACAGCATGCGTCGCACTATGGTAGCTGGTAACTGGAAGATGCACGGTACCCGCGCCAGTGTCGCTGAGCTGATCAATGGCCTTCGTCACTTGGCCTTGCCTAGCGGTGTTGATATCGCGGTGTTCCCGCCTTGCTTGCATATCACCCAAGTGGTGGATGGCTTGAAAGGTAAGTCGATTCAGGTCGGCGCGCAGAACTCCGCGGTGGAAGCCATGCAAGGTGCGTTGACCGGTGAGATTGCACCGAGTCAGCTGGTTGATGCGGGTTGTTCCTATGTGCTTGTCGGGCACTCCGAGCGCCGTCAGATGATGGGCGAGCGTGATGGGACACTCAATCGCAAGTTCGCAGCAGCGCAGGCTTGTGGCTTGATTCCGGTGTTGTGTATTGGGGAGACCCTTGAGCAGCGTGAATCGGGCAAGACTCTTGAGGTTGTCTCGCGTCAGCTTGGCAGCATCATCGAGGAGCTGGGTGTTGGTGCGTTCGCAAAGGCGGTAATTGCTTACGAGCCGGTCTGGGCCATTGGCACCGGGCTGACTGCTACACCGCAACAGGCGCAGGATGTGCACGCAGCCATCCGTGCTCAGTTAGCGGCAGAGAATTCTGAAGTCGCACAAGGTGTGCGGCTTCTATACGGCGGCAGCGTGAAGGCGGCCAATGCGGTCGAACTGTTCGGCATGCCGGATATCGATGGGGGGCTCATTGGTGGAGCTTCCCTGAATGCAGATGAGTTCGGTGCGATTTGTCGCGCCGCGGGAAACTGAAAAAATGCTGGAAACAGTCGTAGTCGTTTTTCATCTGTTGGCTGCCCTGGGCGTAGTTGCCCTGGTTTTGTTGCAACAGGGTAAAGGTGCGGATGCTGGTGCGTCTTTCGGTGCAGGTGCTTCAAATACTGTGTTCGGAAGCCAAGGTTCCTCTACCTTTCTTAGTAAGTTTACTGCTATACTTGCCGCCGGTTTCTTCATAACCAGCTTAGGGTTAGGTTACTTTGCTAAAGAGAAAGCTCATGTGCTGACTCAAGTAGGTTTGCCAAACCCAGCAGTGTTGGAAGTGCCAAAAGCAAAACCGGCTTCTGATGATGTCCCGGTGCTTCAAGAGCAAAAGTCGGCTACTCCAGCGACTGACGTACCTCCAGCTCAAGAGCAGAAGTAAGAAGGGTTGTAAGCGCTGTATTGCCGAGGTGGTGGAATTGGTAGACACGCAACCTTGAGGTGGTTGTGCCCATAGGGTGTAGGGGTTCGAGTCCCCTTCTCGGTACCAATTATCAGGAGAGCCCGCTGTTGCGGGCTTTCTTGTAGGTGGAAGGTTACATTGACCCTGTAAGGGATCGGTCGTATACTTCCGCCCCAGCTTTGTCGCGGGGTGGAGCAGTCTGGTAGCTCGTCGGGCTCATAACCCGAAGGTCGTCGGTTCAAATCCGGCCCCCGCAACCAGTTTTAGCGGAGCCCCTTTTAAGGGGCTTTTTGTTAGCTGGACACTTTCAACGCCGCTGTTCGACGGCGTTTCAAGGATGGGCGTTTCGCCCATTTTTTTATTTTGCACAGCATGCACATACATGCACGAGGGGGTTCAGGTGTCGAGCAAGCTAGAAGAGTTGCAGGCCTTGTTGGCCCCGGTGGTCGTGGCCCTAGGCTATGAATGCTGGGGTATTGAGTTTTCGGCTCAAGGTCGCCACTCAATGTTGCGCGTTTATATCGATAAAGAGGGCGGCGTGCTGGTGGACGATTGTGCCATTGTCAGCCGTCAGATCAGCGGTGTTCTGGATGTTGAAGATCCTATCTCCGTTGAATACACCCTCGAAGTTTCCTCGCCAGGCATGGAACGCCCACTGTTCACTATTGATCAGTTTGCAAAATTTGCCGGTGAACAAGTGAAGATCAAGCTGCGATCCCCGTTCGAAGGGCGTCGCAACTTTCAGGGCCTTCTGCGCGGTGTAGAAGAACAGGATGTCGTGGTGCAGGTAGAAGACCATGAGTTCCTGTTGCCGATCGATATGATCGACAAGGCCAACATTATTCCCAGTTTTGACTGAGACGCGGATCCCGCGGATCCAATGGCTTGCGAAAGGCGAGGCGTACGATGAGCAAAGAAGTACTGCTGGTTGTTGAGTCGGTATCCAATGAAAAGGGCGTACCGGCAAACGTGATTTTTGAAGCGCTGGAGCTGGCCCTGGCCACTGCTACCAAAAAGCGTTTTGAAGACGAAGTTGATCTGCGTGTGGAAATCAACCGCCACACCGGTGCCTATGAGACTTTCCGTCGCTGGACGGTCGTCGAAGAAGCCGATCTTGATGATCCGGCCATCGAAACCTGGCCAAGCAAGGTTGCTGAAACGCACCCAGGCGCCCAGGTCGGTGATGTCGTTGAAGAAAAGATCGAGTCCATCGAGTTCGGCCGCATTGCTGCACAGACCGCCAAGCAGGTCATTGTGCAGAAGGTTCGCGAAGCCGAGCGCGCTCAAGTCGTTGATGCCTATCGCGAGCGCCTGGGTGAAATCATCTCCGGCACCGTGAAAAAAGTTACCCGCGACAATGTGATCGTCGACCTGGGCAACAACGCTGAAGCGTTGCTGGCCCGCGAAGACATCATCTCCCGCGAAACCTTCCGTGTTGGCGTGCGTTTGCGTGCGCTGCTCAAGGAAATCCGCACCGAGAACCGTGGCCCTCAGTTGATCCTGTCGCGCACTGCGCCGGAAATGCTGATTGAGCTGTTCCGTATCGAGGTGCCGGAAATTGCCGAAGGCCTGATCGAAGTCATGGCTGCGTCCCGCGACCCGGGTTCGCGTGCCAAGATCGCGGTCCGCTCCAAGGACAAACGCATCGACCCGCAAGGCGCTTGCATTGGTATGCGCGGTTCGCGCGTCCAGGCAGTGTCGGGCGAATTGGGTGGTGAGCGTGTGGACATCGTCCTCTGGGACGACAACCCGGCGCAGTTCGTGATCAACGCCATGTCGCCGGCTGAAGTGGCGGCAATTATCGTTGACGAGGATGCCCATGCAATGGACATCGCCGTTGGCGCAGACAATCTGGCCCAGGCCATTGGTCGTGGTGGTCAGAACGTGCGTCTGGCCAGCCAGTTGACCGGCTGGACCCTGAACGTGATGACCGAATCGGACATCCAGGCTAAGCAGCAAGCTGAAACCGGTGACATCCTGCGCAACTTCATCGACGAGTTGGAAGTCGACGAAGACCTGGCGCAGGTGCTGGTAGATGAAGGCTTCACCAGCCTGGAAGAGATTGCCTACGTACCGTTGGAAGAAATGCTCAACATCGACGGCTTTGACGAAGACACCGTCAACGAGCTTCGCGCTCGGGCCAAGGATCGTTTGTTGACTAAAGCCATCGCTACTGAGGAAAAGCTGGCAGACGCCCATCCGGCCGAAGACCTGCTCTCGCTTGAGGGTATGGACAAGGATTTGGCGATGGAACTGGCGGTGCGCGGCGTAATTACCCGCGAAGACCTGGCCGAGCAGTCTATTGACGATCTGCTCGACATCGACGGCATTGACGATGATCGTGCCGGCAAGTTGATCATGGCCGCCCGAGCCCATTGGTTCGAGTAATTAGGCGCGGCCTGAGGAGAGAAGTGCATGACGCAAGTCACGGTGAAACAACTGGCCGATGAGGTCAAAACACCGGTAGAGCGCCTGTTGCAGCAGATGCGTGAGGCAGGTCTGCCGCACACCGCCGCCGAGGAACATGTGAGCGACAGTGAGAAGCAATCGTTGCTGACTCACTTGAAAAGCAGCCACAAGGCGAAAGTGGAAGAACCGCGCAAGATTACATTGCAGCGCAAAACAACCAGCACCCTGCGGGTGGCTGGTAGCAAGAGCATCAGCGTTGAAGTGCGTAAGAAGAAAGTCTTCGTACAGCGCAGCCCGGAAGAAATCGAAGCCGAGCGCAAACGCGAGATGGACGAACGTCGCGCAGTAGAAAATGCTGCACGCCAGAAGGCTGAAGAAGAAGCCAAGCGTCGCGCCGAAGAAGAAGCGCGTAGCCAGCCTGCTGCTGCGCAATCCGCTACTGACGCAGTCGCTGCACCTAGCGCGCCTGTTGAAACTGTGCGTGAGGCCGCTCCGGTTGCCGCTGCTCCAGCACCTGCTGCTGACGCTCGCAAGCGCGACGAACCTCGTCGTCCGGACAAACCACGTGCCGACGATAACAATCGTCGCAGTGGTGGTGGCGATGGCGAGCGTAAAAACGCTCCGCATCGTGCCTCGGTCAAAGAGAAAGCGCCTGCTCCACGCGTTGCGCCACGCACTACCGACGAAGAAAGCGATGGCTTCCGTCGTGGTGGTCGCGGCAAGGCCAAGCTGAAGAAACGCAACGCCCACGGTTTCCAGAGCCCAACCGGCCCTGTCGTGCGTGATGTGCAGATCGGCGAGACCATCACGGTTGGCGATCTGGCCAATCAGATGTCGGTCAAGGCTGCTGAAATCATCAAGTTCATGTTCAAACTGGGTACTCCAGCGACCATCAACCAGGTGCTTGATCAGGAAACTGCTCAACTGGTAGCCGAAGAACTGGGCCACAAAGTGACCCTGGTCAGCGACACCGCCCTGGAAGACTCCCTGGCCGAGTCCCTGAAGTTTGAAGGCGAGACCTTCTCCCGTGCACCAGTCGTGACCGTAATGGGCCACGTTGACCACGGTAAGACCTCGCTGCTCGACTACATCCGTCGTGCCAAGGTAGCTGCCGGCGAAGCCGGTGGTATCACCCAGCACATCGGTGCATACCACGTTGAAACCGAGCGCGGCATGGTCACCTTCCTTGACACCCCAGGTCACGCCGCGTTTACCGCAATGCGTGCCCGTGGTGCCAAGGCGACCGACATCGTGATCCTGGTAGTTGCAGCGGACGACGGCGTAATGCCGCAGACCATTGAAGCTGTCCAGCACGCCAAGGCCGCTGGTGTTCCACTGGTTGTTGCCGTGAACAAAATCGACAAGCCGGGCGCCGATCTCGATCGCATCCGTAGCGAACTGTCGGTTCACGGTGTGACTTCCGAGGAGTGGGGCGGTGATACGCCGTTCGTTTCGGTTTCGGCGAAAGTCGGTACTGGCGTAGACGAGCTGCTCGAAGCGGTCCTGCTGCAAGCCGAAGTCCTGGAACTCAAAGCAACGCCATCGGCCCCGGGTCGTGGTGTTGTAGTTGAATCGCGTCTCGACAAGGGTCGTGGCCCGGTTGCTACCGTTCTGGTTCAAGACGGTACCCTGCGCCAAGGCGACATGGTGCTGGTCGGTTCGAACTATGGCCGTGTACGTGCCATGCTCGACGAGAACGGCAAGCCAATCAAGGAAGCGGGTCCATCCATCCCTGTCGAGATCCTCGGCCTGGACGGTACCCCGGACGCTGGCGACGAGATGAGCGTGCTGTCGGACGAGAAGAAAGCCCGTGAAGTGGCTCTGTTCCGTCAAGGTAAGTTCCGCGAAGTCAAGCTGGCCCGTGCTCACGCCGGCAAGCTGGAAAACATCTTCGAGAACATGGGCCAGGCAGAGAAGAAGACGCTTAATATCGTCCTCAAATCTGACGTCCGTGGTTCCCTCGAAGCGTTGAACGGCGCCTTGAACGGCCTGGGTAACGACGAAGTGCAAGTGCGTGTTGTGGGTGGCGGTGTCGGTGGTATTACCGAGTCCGACGCCAACCTGGCACTGGCTTCCAACGCTGTACTGTTCGGCTTCAACGTGCGTGCCGATGCTGGCGCTCGCAAGATCGTCGAGCAGGAAGGCCTGGACATGCGTTACTACAACGTCATCTACGACATCATCGAAGACGTCAAGAAGGCCCTCACCGGCATGCTTGGCAGTGACGTCCGGGAGAACATCCTGGGTGTCGCCGAGGTTCGTGACGTGTTCCGCTCGCCGAAATTCGGTGCGATCGCCGGTTGCATGGTTATCGAAGGTACCGTGTACCGTAACCGTCCAATTCGTGTACTGCGTGAAGACATCGTTATCTTCGAAGGCGAGCTGGAATCCCTGCGCCGCTTCAAGGATGACGCTTCCGAAGTGCGTGCCGGCATGGAATGCGGTATTGGCGTCAAGAGCTACAACGACGTCAAGGCTGGCGACAAGATCGAAGTCTACGAGAAGGTTCAGGTTGCTCGCAGCCTCTAACTCGCGCACTTCAGGAGCCACGCCGCGTGTGGGCATGCAAATGCCCCGCGCAGCGTGCGGACTCTAAACGCAACGCCCGGTCTGGCTTTTGTCAGGCCGGGCGTTTGCCGCTTTCAGACCCCATGGGTTTCACCGTGTGGCAGTAACAGGTAACAAGACATGGCAAAAGAATACAGCCGTACCCAGCGTATCGGCGATCAGATGCAGCGTGAGCTGGCCCAACTGATCCGTCGCGAAGTCAAAGACCCGCGTGTTGGCCTGGTCACCATCACCGCTGTAGAAGTGAGCCGTGACGTCGGTCACGCGAAGATCTTCATCACCGTGATGGGGCAGGACAACAGCGAAGAAATCGCGCAAAGCATCAAGGTGCTCAACTCGGCGGCAGGTTTCCTGCGCATGCAGTTGGCCCGTGAAATGAAGCTGCGCAGCGTGCCCCAGTTGCACTTCCACTACGACGAAAGCGTCGTGCGTGGTGCGCACCTGTCGGCCCTGATCGAGCGCGCCGTGGCTGAAGACAATCAGCATCCGTCCACACCTGAAGACGCCAAGGAGTAAGCGGTGGCTCAGGTCAAACGTATCCGTCGCAACGTCAGCGGCATCATTCTGCTCGACAAGCCGATTGGCTTTACCTCCAATGCCGCGTTGCAGAAGGTCCGCTGGTTGCTCAATGCCGAGAAGGCCGGACACACCGGCAGCCTTGATCCCTTGGCTACTGGCGTACTGCCGTTGTGCTTTGGCGAGGCCACCAAGTTCTCGCAATACCTGCTCGACTCGGACAAGGGTTACGAAACCCTGATGCAACTGGGCAAGACCACCACCACGGCAGATGCCGAAGGTGATGTTTTGCAGGTTCGCGACGTGACCGTTGGTCGTGCTGATATCGAAGCTGCTTTACCTGCTTTTCGTGGGCAAATCAGTCAGATACCGCCGATGTACTCGGCTCTAAAGCGTGATGGGCAGCCCCTTTACAAGCTGGCACGTGCGGGCGAAGTAGTGGAGCGCGAACCGCGTTCTGTTACTATTGCGCGCTTGGAATTGCTCGCCTGTGAAGGTGACACCGCACGCTTGGCCGTAGACTGCAGCAAAGGCACTTATATCCGTACCCTGGTGGAAGATATTGGTGAACAGCTCGGTTGCGGCGCGTATGTAGCTGAACTGCGACGCACCCAGGCTGGCCCTTTCACCCTGGCCCAGACGGTCACGCTGGAAGAGTTGGAAGCCGTGCATGCCGAGGGCGGCAACGAAGCAGTTGATCGCTTCCTGATGCCATCGGACAGCGGTTTGCTGGATTGGCCATTGCTGCACTTTTCGGAACACAGCGCGTTCTACTGGCTTAACGGCCAGCCGGTACGCGCCCCGGATGCCCCGAAGTTCGGCATGGTGCGGGTACAGGATCATAACGGTCGCTTTATCGGTATCGGTGAAGTGAGCGAAGACGGGCGCATCGCGCCACGTCGACTGATTCGGTCAGAATGACCGAACGAGTGTGGCTGTTAACAGGCACGGTCAACACTCATTTTTAGATACAGGGATTTGTCCCTGGCCTGTTGAAACTGCCCTTTGGGTGGTTTCCTGAAAAAAGGATTGCCTCATGGCTCTCGACGTTCAAGAAAAAGCACAAATCGTAGCTGACTACCAGCAAGCTGTTGGTGACACTGGTTCGCCAGAAGTGCAAGTTGCACTGCTGACCCACAACATCAACAAGCTGCAAGGTCACTTCAAGGCCAACGGTAAAGATCACCACTCCCGTCGTGGTCTGATCCGCATGGTAAACCAGCGCCGTAAGCTGCTGGACTACCTGAAAGGCAAGGATCTGGGTCGTTATCAGGCTCTGATCGGTCGCCTGGGTCTGCGTCGCTAATCAGCGATTGCGCTAGAGGTTGGTTGTCTGCCGTGTGTCAGTGGGATTCCCGCTGGCCCATGGTAGGCTCCCAGCCTCAAGTTTTATCTGGATACACGTTTTACCCCTGGACAAGGGTTGGGCCGATTCCCGACATTGCCCAAGAATTTCGCAAGAAGACAAGTTCCCCAAGAGCCACAAAGAAGGTAGGACACCGTGAACCCGGTTATCAAAAAATTCCAGTTCGGTCAGTCGACCGTTACCCTCGAGACAGGCCGTATCGCCCGTCAAGCCTCCGGCGCAGTGCTGGTTACCGTTGATGACGACGTTACCGTATTGGTGACCGTTGTTGGCGCCAAGCACGCCGACCCAAGCAAAGGCTTCTTCCCTCTTTCCGTTCACTACCAGGAAAAGACTTACGCTGCCGGTAAGATCCCTGGCGGTTTCTTCAAGCGCGAAGGCCGTCCTTCCGAGAAAGAAACCCTGACTTCCCGACTGATCGACCGTCCGATCCGTCCGCTGTTCCCAGAAGGCTTCATGAACGAAGTGCAGGTTGTCTGCACCGTCGTTTCCACCAGCAAGAAAACCGATCCTGACGTCGCTGCGATGATCGGTACTTCGGCTGCCCTGGCCATCTCCGGTATTCCTTTCGATGGCCCGATCGGCGCAGCCCGCGTTGCTTTCCACGAAAGCACCGGTTACCTGCTGAACCCGACTTACGAGCAACTGAAAGCATCGAGCCTGGACATGGTCGTTGCCGGTACGTCGGAAGCCGTATTGATGGTTGAATCGGAAGCCAAAGAGCTGACCGAAGACCAGATGCTGGGTGCAGTACTGTTTGCTCACGACGAGTTCCAGGTTGTGATCAACGCTGTTAAAGAACTGGCTGCCGAAGCTGCCAAGCCGACCTGGGCCTGGGCTCCGCAAGCCGAAGCCACCGAACTGCTGGGCGCTATCCGCTCCGAGTTCGGCACTGCGATCTCCGATGCCTACACCATCACCGTCAAGGCCGACCGTTACGCTCGCCTGGGTGAGCTGAAGGACCAGGTTGTTGCCAAGCTGTCCGGCGAAGAAGGCCAGCCTTCTTCCAGCGAAGTCAAAGCAGCCTTCGGTGAAATCGAATACCGCACCGTTCGCGAAAACATCGTTAACGGCAAGCCTCGTATCGATGGCCGCGACACCCGCACCGTTCGTCCGCTGAACATCGAAGTCGGTGTTCTGCCGAAGACTCACGGTTCTGCACTGTTCACCCGTGGTGAAACCCAGGCACTGGTCGTTGCGACCCTGGGTACTGCCCGTGACGCACAGCTGCTGGACACCCTGGAAGGCGAGAAAAAAGACCCGTTCATGCTGCACTACAACTTCCCGCCGTTCTCGGTGGGCGAGTGTGGTCGCATGGGCGGTGCTGGTCGTCGCGAAATCGGTCACGGCCGTCTGGCCCGTCGTTCGGTCCAGGCCATGCTGCCTGCTGCTGACGTGTTCCCGTACACCATCCGTGTGGTGTCGGAAATCACCGAGTCCAACGGCTCCAGCTCCATGGCTTCGGTCTGCGGTGCTTCCCTGGCGCTGATGGACGCGGGTGTGCCGATGAAGGCGCCGGTTGCCGGTATCGCCATGGGCCTGGTTAAGGAAGGCGAGAAGTTCGCCATCCTGACCGACATCCTGGGCGACGAAGACCACTTGGGCGACATGGACTTCAAAGTGGCCGGTACCGCCAAAGGTGTTACCGCGCTGCAGATGGACATCAAGATCAAGGGCATCACCGAAGAGATCATGGAAATCGCCCTGGGCCAAGCCCTGGAAGCGCGCCTGAACATCCTCGGTCAGATGAACCAGATCATTGGTCAGTCCCGTACCGAACTGTCGGAAAATGCTCCGACCATGATCGCGATGAAAATCGACACCGACAAAATCCGTGATGTTATCGGTAAAGGCGGCGCGACCATTCGTGCGATCTGTGAAGAGACCAAGGCTTCGATCGACATCGAAGACGACGGCTCGATCAAGATCTTCGGCGAAACCAAGGAAGCTGCAGAAGCTGCGCGTCAACGCGTCCTGGGCATCACCGCTGAAGCCGAGATCGGCAAGATCTACGTCGGTAAGGTTGAGCGCATCGTCGACTTCGGCGCATTCGTCAACATCCTGCCAGGCAAAGACGGTCTGGTTCACATCTCCATGCTGAGCGACGCTCGCGTTGAGAAAGTGACCGACATTCTGAAAGAAGGCCAGGAAGTCGAAGTGCTGGTACTGGACGTGGACAACCGCGGCCGTATCAAGCTGTCCATCAAGGACGTTGCAGCAGCCAAGGCTTCGGGCGTTTAATTACCCCAGGCTCACGCTGAAAAAAAGGACTCTTCGGAGTCCTTTTTTTACGCCTGAAGGAAAATGCCGAAAAATCAGACGCTTAGTAAATCGCAAAAGCCGCAACTTGCATGCAGGCACGATCAGGTTCATGCAAGTTGCACGATTTCGAAATTCGGCTATTTTGATAAGTATATGATTTTTAAGGATTTAATCTGCGCTAGAGACTTGGCACACTGCCTGCAATAACCCTGTTAACGCTGCAGCATCAAGGTTCACACACTGCAGACTTTTAATAAAACAGGAGTTACTCGTATGAAGAAGTTCGCTCTCGCTACTGCTACCGCTCTGACCCTGGCCATGGGTGCTAACGTGGCCTTTGCCCAGACTTCCCAAGCTCCAATGACTCTGGCGGCCGGTGAAGCCACCAAGGCAAAAGAAAGCGTTTCGGATACTTGGATCACCACCAAAGTTAAATCCGATCTGCTGACCGAAAAAGGCATTCCTGGTTCGGACATCAAGGTTGAGACCAACAAAGGTGTGGTTTCCCTGTCTTCGACCGTAGCCATTTCGGACGCGCAGAAAGAAACTGCCGTAGCGATCACCAAGAAAATCAAAGGTGTTACCGCAGTTTCGGCTGACGGCCTGTTGGCTGGCGGCGCTACCAAGGCAGACAACATCGACAAAACCAAAGGTGCAGCGGCTGACGCCAAAGGCGCAACCTCCGATACCTGGATCACCACCAAAGTCAAAGCTGACCTGGTCACCGAGAAAGGCATTCCTGGCACCGACATTAAAGTCGAAACCAACAAGGGTGTAGTTTCCCTGTCCTCTTCGGTCGCTGTGACCGAGGCACAGAAAACGACCGCGGTGAACATCACCAAGAAAATCAAAGGCGTTAAAGCTGTATCGGCCGATGGCCTGAAAGCAGAGTAACGCTCAAGCACTCGTCTGAACTAGCGGCGGCGGCGCGTGAGTTAGATATCCACTCAATGCACCTCTAAGTTTCATGCGACCGACCACACGGATGTGGTCATTACAGGCCCCGGCACTTCTGTGTCGGGGCCTGTTCTATTGGGGCGGGAAAGTAATGCGCCAGCGGCGCCTACTCGGCGTCCAAGTGCATCGGCGTTATCACTCGACCGTCTTTCTCTGCCTGGCCCAGTTGCGCGTCAATGAAGTAAACCCGGTCGTCCTCCAGCTGGGCTTTATCCACCAGGTAGTCCTTGATCGTGCTTGCACGGTCCTGGCCCAACTGGCGCAGCAGCACGTCACTGCCACTCCAGAACTTGATCACGCCCTCTTTCAACTTGGCCGAGCGGTCACTGCTGCTCAGGTCCTTCCATTCTGCCGGAGGCTGCTGTTTCAAGCGGGTGCGGTAAATACCTTCGAGCAAGGGGGCTTTTTCGCTCTCAGGGACTTCCAGCAAGGACGCCTGGGCCGGGACTTTCTCGCCACGGCGCTGCAGCATTTTGTAGTAGTTGTATTGGTATTCCCGCTCCAGCCGCTGGGCCGCCAGGAATGGGCCGTCGCTGCTGGCTGCGGCCGTGCCTTCGATTTCCAGGCGTAGGGCAGGGCGTTCTTTCAAGGCTTTGGCCAAGGTGTTGAGAGCGCCTTCGGCGTCTTTGTTCAACTCGCTGGAGCCTGCCGCGAACGACACGCTACCCAAGTCCTCCGCTCCGCCTCCGGTGACCAATCCGCCAATAAACTTGAACGGCGCAGTGGCCGCCCGCACCACCAGATTGCGCAGGGTTTGCCACACAATGGGCATCACGCTGAATTGCGGGTTATTCAGGTCACCGGATACGGGCAGTTCGATGGAGATCTTGCCGTCGCTGTCCTTGAGCAAGGCGATTGCCAGACGAATCGGCAAGTCCACGGCATCGGCGCTGTCGACTTTTTCGCCCAGTTGCAATTGCTCGACCACCACTTTGTTCTCAGCCTTCAACTGGCCCTTGGTGATCACGTAATGCAGGTCAAGGTTGAGGCGGCCCTTGCGGATGCGGAAACCGGCGAACTTGCCCGAGTAAGGCGTCAGGGTGGTCAGCTCGACACGTTTGAAGCTGGTGGCGATGTCCAGCGCCGCCATCGGGTCAAACGGGTTCACGCTGCCTTTGATGGTCACCGGTGCATAACGGTCCACCTTGCCCTTGATGTCAACGCTCGCCGGCTTGGCCTGGCGACTGTCGATGGTGCCGATCTGCCCATTGAGCTGTTGGATCGCAGTGGCGAAGTTGGGGGTGAGGCTGAAGTCGGCGAAGTTGGCCGAACCGTCGTTGATCGCAATCTGCCCGATATGGATACCCAGCGGCTTGTCTTTGCTCGCGGCAGGTTTGGCTGACGATTTGGCGCCACTGTCGGCCGGCTGCGGGATCAGCAAGTCGTCGACGTTGGTGGTGCGGTCATCGTTGATCATGAACCGCGCATAGGGCTGTAGCAGGTTGACCTTGTCGATCGACAGGCTGTCGCCGTGTTGGTAGTTCACGCCTTCGAGCACCAGGCGCTGCCACTTGAGGAAGTCGCGGGTCTTGAGGGTGTCGAGGGTATGCAACTGGTCAACCTGCGCTCGGCCGGTGATCTGCAGCGCCAGGGGATCGGTGCTTTTCAGGTTCACGTCGAGGTCGCTGCCAAGCATGCCACTGCGCAGTTCCAGGCGGATAAACGGGCTGATATAGGACTGGGCGACTCGCAGGTCGATGTCCTTGGTATTGACCTTCAACTTGGCGCTGACCGGGTTGAGGTTGACCGTGCCGGTTGCCTGGATCTTGCCCTGCTTGCCCAGGCCGGTGTCGACCTTCAGGGTAAAGGGGCTCTGGTTGAGGCTGTCGAAGTTCTGCACGTCGACGTTCAACGGGCCGAGCTCCAGCGCCACCGCAGGTTTGGCCTGACGGTCGGCCAAGTGCACTTGGTAGTTGCGCAGCTGTACATCCTTGAGCAGCACTTGCCAGGGCTTGCTTGGGGCGACGGGCGCAGGCTTTGGCGAGTCGGCCGTGGCGGGTGCAGTCGCAGGCTCCGGCGCCTTGGCCGGTTTGTTCGGCTGGCCGGCGAACAGTTTTTGCCAGTCCAGTTGCCCATCCGCTTCACGAGCCGCCCAGGTCTCGAGTTTATTGCTGCGGATCTTGCCCACCACCACCTGCTGTTTGGCCAGGTCCACCGTGGTCTCGCTGACGTCCAAACGCTCCAGGCGCACCAACGGCCGGCCATCCGGAGCCTTGATCGCGAACGGTGCGATGCTGGCTGCGGTGTTGGTCAGGTTCAGCTCGGTCTCTTTGGCCAGGCTGAACCTGTATTCAGTACTGAAGTTGAGCACGCCGTCTTCAAGTACCAGGGGTAAGGCGTCACGCACATAAGGCCACCAGGCTTTCATCTTGCCGCCGGTGACTTTGAGCGTACCTTCGGACGTGATCGGCACCAGGCTGAAGTTGCCTTTCCAGTCGATCTGCCCGCCTTCAGGGCCGGCGGCGACCAAGGTCATGTCCGCATTGTCTTCCGGCAGGGTGCTGAGATTCTTCAGTTCGAAGTCGAGGGTGTCGTAGAGGAATTCGATGGGTTCGCTGGGACGCAGGTCTTGGAAATGCAAATAACCGCCAGCCAGCTTGATGCTGTCGACACGCAGCGGGAACGGCTTGGCGTCAGGGTCTGCCGGGGTCGGCTCGCTCGGTGGCAGCTTGAACAACTGCGCCAGATTCAGCTGGCCTGACTTGTCGAACAACAACTCGGTCCTGGGCTTGTCCAGTTGCACATCCGCCAGGTGCAGGGCGCGGGTCCACAGGCTATCGGCCTGCAGATTGGCGTAAAGCCGTTCGAAACCTACCTGTTCCTTACCGGGCTCGCCGATCTTCAAGCCCCATACCGTTACTTCCAGGCTGAACGGGTTAAGTTCGATCCGTTCGATGTGTGCCGGCACTGTGGCGTAATTGGCCAACTGTTGGTTGGCAATGCGAAGGGCGATGCCAGGCAAAATCAGAAAGCCCAGCAAGCTGTACAACGCGAGGGCAGTCAACAAGGCGCCAGCGGCGCGAATCAATCCTTTGGGCATGGGGCGGCGCCATCTATGTCAAACAGGAGTGCCTTGGAGTATGGCACGGGTTTTCGGTTCCGAAGAACCGGGCCTTTAGGATGCTGCTTACAGTTGAAGTATCAGAGTCTTCAGCGGTGGCTGTTGATCTTGTGAGGGAAAGTCCGCGCCGGGCGTCATGATTTTCCAGTCCCGCACCGGACGCCCAGCCTTTTGCGCACAACGCAGCACCTGTTCACGCCAATCCTCCATGCTGACTTTTGCCAGGTTGTTACAGCAGATCAGCACGCCATTGTCGGCTGTAGCGAGCAGTGCCGGCTTGAGCAGGCTCTGGTAGTCACGCAACAGGTCAACGGTACCGAAGGCACTCTTGGCCCAGGCCGGCGGGTCGAGCAACACCAGGTCATATTGACGCTGCTCCAGGCGCGGATAGCTCGGCAGTTTTTGCCCGCGACGCTGGGTGATCGGCAGCCCGGCCAGTTGGCGAATCGCCGGGAAGTAGTCCGATTGTACGAACTCCATGGTAGGAAGCTGTGGATTGAGCTGGCCGTTTTCACGCCCCACCGCCAGGTTGCCCTCGGCGAAGTCCAGGTTGCATACCTCGCGCGCACCCCCGGCAGCGGCGCTCAGGCCCACCCCACAGGTGTAGGCAAACAGGTTCAGTACGCTTTTGCCGGCGCTGTGGCCCTTGACCCAGCCGCGGGTATTGCGCAGGTCGAGGAACAGCAGTGGGTCCTGGCCGGCGTGGCGCCCACGGACACGGTAATTGAGGCCCCATTCGTGGCCGACCAGGTCTTCCAGCGCGGCAGGTTCGGCGCGGTATACCGAATCTTCGCGATCGACCCGCGAGTTGCCGCGGGAGCGGTCGTTGTAGACCAGCAGCAACTCCAGGCCCATGTGCTGGTTGACCAGTTGGTGCAGCTCCAGCAGGTCGGCGGTTTCCAGCGACTGATGGAAGCTTTGCACCAGTAACTGCGGGCCGTAGCGGTCGATGGTCAGGCCGCCGGCGCCTTCCTGGCTGCCATGGAACAGCCGATAGCAATCGGTGCCCTGGGCGTGCAGTTCGCTGATCAGATCCTGGCGATGATCGAGGGCGGCGCGCAGCGCCTGATTCAAGGGAGACATGGAGCGCGCCTTGCTTAGGTAAATGGGGGTAATGAGGGCGCGGAGTTTAGCAGCTATGGCGCGTTGCCTACATCAACCCCATCCGCCGGTGTGCACGCTGCACCGAACCATTGCGCATCGCCCAGCGCAACAACGGCGCGCTGCGCTTGACCCCGGCGCGGATCATCCGGCGTTGCAGCGGGCCCTGGTGCTGATCGAGCAGGGTGCTGGCCCAGTCCGGCAGCAGGTCGATCCCGGCTTGCATCATCAAGGCACCAAAAGGCTTGGCCAACAGGCTGGGGGAGGGCGCGTTCAGCAACAGGCGCAGCACTTCGCGGCTGCGCTCGTCGCACAGCAATTGCGGGCGGATATTCTCAAGGTAATCGGAAATTTCCTGGCGTGAATGCGGCACATCCTGCGCGCCGAGCCGTTCTGCGACGACGGCGATCTCGCTGTAGTAACGGTCCTGATCACGGCCGCAGAGGTGCGGGTTGCGATAGCGCAAGTGGGCAGCAAGAAAGTTGCTCACCTCCGCCACATGCACCCAGGTCAGCAGCGCTGGATCGCTGGCCGCGTAAGGCCTCCCGTCCGGGGCATGGCCCACCACCTGCAGGTGAATGGTGCGCACTTTTTCGATCAGCCAGTCGGCGTCTTTGCGCGCGCCGAACGTGGTACCGGAAATAAACTGCGAGGTACGGCGCAGGCGCCCAAGCATGTCCTGGCGAAAATTCGAATGGTCCCACACGCCGGCCAGGGCCAATGGGTGCAAGGCTTGCAGCATCAAGGCGCTGATGCCGCCGATGAGCATGCTGCTGAAGTCACCATGGACTTGCCAACTGACCGAGTCCGGCCCGAACAGGCCCGGATCGCCCTTGGGGTTTTCCAGGTCCAGTTGGCCCAGTGACAAGCCAGTGAGGCTCATCAACTGGGTTTCGATACGGCTGCGGATAAATTCCATGGCGACTCGGGTTTCCTAGCGGTTCAGGCGTTTGTCGATCAGGCCGTCGACGACGCTGGGGTCGGCCAGGGTCGAGGTATCACCCAGGCTGTCCAGTTCGTTGCAGGCGATCTTGCGCAAAATCCGGCGCATGATCTTGCCGGATCGGGTTTTCGGCAAGGCCGGTGCCCATTGGATCAGTTCCGGCTTGGCAAAGCTGCCGATTTCTTTGCTGACCAGTTCCAGCAGGTGTTTTTTCAGCGCCTCGCTGGGTTCGACGCCATTCATGGGGGTGACAAAGGCGTAGATGCCCTGGCCCTTGACGTCGTGGGGGTAGCCCACCACGGCAGCCTCGGCCACCTGGTCATGCAGTACCAACGCACTTTCTACCTCGGCGGTGCCGATACGGTGGCCGGACACGTTGATCACATCGTCGATACGCCCGGTGATCCAGTAGTCGCCGTCCTCATCGCGGCGCGCGCCGTCACCGGTGAAATAGTAACCGGGGTAGGGTTTGAAATAGGTGTCGACCATGCGCTGCGGGTCGCCGTAGACGCTGCGAATCTGCCCCGGCCAGCTGGCCTTGATCGCCAGTACGCCGCTGCCGGCACCGCTGATGACCTTGCCTTGTTCATCCAGCAGCACGGGCTGCACGCCAAACATCGGCTGGGTGGCGCAACCTGGTTTGATGCGCTGGGCGCTGACCAGCGGGCTGAGCATGATGCCGCCGGTCTCGGTCTGCCACCAGGTATCGACAATAGGGCAACGCTGTTCGCCCACCGCGTTGAAGTACCAGTCCCAGGCTTCCGGGTTGATCGGTTCGCCCACGCTGCCCAGCAGACGCAGGCTGGCGCGGGAGGTCGTCTCCAGCGGGGCGTGACCCTCGCGCATCAACGCGCGCAAGGCGGTGGGAGCGGTGTAGAAGATATTCACCTGGTGTTTATCGATGACCTGCCAGAAGCGCGAACTGTCCGGGTAGCTCGGCACACCTTCGAACATCAGCGAGGTCGCGCCATTGGCCAGCGGCCCGTACACGATGTAACTATGGCCGGTGACCCAACCCACGTCGGCGGTGCACCAGAACACCTCACCGTCGCGGTAATCGAGTACGTACTTGAAGGTCATTGCCGCCTGGAGCAGGTAGCCGCCCGTGGTGTGCAGCACACCCTTGGGCTTGCCGGTGCTGCCGGAGGTGTAGAGGATAAACAGCGGGGCTTCGGCGTCCATCGGTTCGGGAGGGCAATCGTCGCTCGCTGCATCCAGGGCCTGTTGATACTTGAGGTCGCGGCCTTCGCTCCAGCTCACCGGTGCGCCGGTGCGTTGTACCACCAGCACCGTGCTGACGTCGGGGCAGCTGGCCAGGGCCTTGTCGACGTTCTGTTTCAACGCCACCGGCTTACCACCGCGCACGCCTTCATCGGCTGTGATCACGGTGCGGCAGTCGGCGTCCAGAATGCGGTCGCGCAGGGCGTCCGGTGAGAACCCGCCAAATACCACCGAGTGCACCGCGCCAATCCGCGTGCAGGCCAGCATGGCGTAGGCCGCTTCCGGGATCATCGGCATGTAGATACACACCCGGTCGCCCTTTTTCACGCCACGGCTTTTCAGCACATTGGCCAGGCGGCAGACGTTTTGGTGCAGTTGGCGGTAGGTGATTTTGGAAGATTTTGCAGGATCGTCACCTTCCCAGATGAAGGCCGGCTGATCGGCGCGTTGCGCCAGGTGACGGTCGATGCAGTTGTAGCTGACGTTCAACTGGCCACCGGCAAACCATTGGGCGGCACCGGTCTGGATGTCTGACTGCTGGACGGTGTGCCACGGTGTTATCCAGTCGAGAAAGCCCTTGGCCTGCTCGGCCCAGAACGTGTCCGGCTGTTCGATGGATTGGCGATAGAGGCGCTGGTAGTCCTCTTGACTGAGTTGCGCAGCCCGGCGGACGGCATCGGCGGTGGGAAACGTGCTGATATCGAACATGAGCGATCCTTATTCTTGTTTTTGCGACAAGTCATAAAGATGCACCCTGTATGGAGAGGGTTCAAGGCCAACGTCCAAACGGACGTTGGCCTTGCGGTGCCTGCATCAGCCGCGGTGACGGCCGCGGAAGTAGTTGATCAGCCCCTGGGTCGAAGCGTCTTCGGCCAAGGTTTCTTCGGCGCCGGTGAGGCGATTGTATACGCCCTTGCCCAGCTCCTTGCCCAGCTCCACGCCCCATTGGTCGAAGGCGTTGATGCCCCAGATCACGCTTTGCACGAACACTTTATGTTCATACATCGCAACCAGGGCGCCCAGGCGACGCGGGCTGATGCGTTCAACCACGAGCGTGTTGCTCGGACGGTTGCCCGGGATCACCTTGTGCGGTGCCAGCTTCTGCACGTCGTCTTCCGGGATGCCCTTGTCGCGCAGCTCGGCTTCGGCTTCGCTGCGGGTCTTGCCGAGCATCAGTGCCTGGCTTTGGGACAGGCAGTTGGCGTACAGCCACTGATGGTGGTCGGACACCGGGTTGAAGCTGACGATCGGCACGATGAAGTCGGCCGGGATCAGTTGGGTGCCTTGGTGCAGCAACTGGTGATAAGCATGTTGGCCGTTGCAGCCGACGCCACCCCAGATCACCGGGCCGGTATCGGTGGACACCGGTTTGCCGTCCTGGCGCACGCTCTTGCCGTTGGATTCCATGTCCAGCTGTTGCAAGTGCTTGGTGATGTTACGCAGGTAGTGGTCGTACGGCAGGATCGCATGGCTCTGCGCACCCCAGAAGTTGCCGTACCAAACGCCCAGCAGGCCCAGCAGCACCGGCATGTTCTGTTCGAACGGCGCGTTCTGGAAATGCTGGTCCATGGTGTAGGCACCGGACAGCAGTTCCTTGAAGTTGGACATGCCGATGGCCAGGGCGATTGGCAGGCCGATGGCCGACCACAACGAATAACGGCCGCCCACCCAGTCCCACATCGGGAAGATGTTTTCTTCGCGGATACCGAAGGCCACGGCGGCCGCGTTGTTGCTCGACACGGCGATAAAGTGGCGGTACAGCTCGGCTTCCGAGCCACCCTGGGCCAGGTACCAGGCGCGGGCGGCCTGGGCGTTTTTCAGGGTTTCCAGGGTGTTGAAGGATTTCGACGAGACGATAAACAGCGTGGTCTCGGCGCGCAGCTTCATGGTCAGCTCATGGAATTCGCTGCCATCGATGTTCGCCAGGTAGTGGCAGCGCACGCCTTTGTGGGCGTAGGACAACAGCGCTTCAGAGACCAGCTCCGGGCCGAGGAACGAGCCGCCGATGCCGATATTCACCACATCGGTGATCGGCTTCTCGGTGTAGCCACGCCACAGGCCGTCGTGGATGCGGCCGACCAGGTCGGTGATCTGGTTCAGCACCTTGTGCACGTCCGGCATGATGTTCACGCCATTGACCGACAGCTTGTCGCCCACCGGGCGACGCAGGGCGGTGTGCAGGGCAGGGCGGCCTTCGGAGGAGTTGACCGGCTCGCCCGCATACAGCGAGTTGATTGCGTCTTTAAGACCCACTTCGTTGGCAAGGCCCACCAGCAGGTCGCGGGTCTCGCCGGTGATCAGGTTTTTCGAGTAATCGAGGAAAAGTCCGCAGCTGCTCAAGGTGAACTGGGAAAAGCGCTGGGGATCGGCATTGAACGCTTCGCGCATGCTGAAATCCTGCATGGCTTGGCGATGTTGGTTGAGCGCTTGCCAGGCGGGCAGAGCGGTAACGTCATGAGGGGTGCGGTAGTACGCCATCGCTGCGGGTTTCCTTTTATTACGGGGACTGCCTTTAGGACACTTCAAAGCCCGGAACATCCAGTCTTATCTCAAGGATTGGGTTCCAGACAGCGCTAACCATAGCGCAGGGCGATTACATTAAACCTAGCGTGTCGATATGTCTTGGCTTTGTCTGCGCTGTGGCCGGTACTTTTTTATACCGGCACAGCGATCAGGGCAATCGGCGGGGTGTTCAGAGGGGTCAGTCGAGGGTCAGATGCAGGTTGTCGATAAGGCGGGTCGTGCCTAGGAAGGCCGCCACCAGAATCACAATATCCCGATCCTCCGCCGTAGCGGCCCGCAGGTGCAGGCCCTGGCGCACTTCGAGGTAATCCAGGCGCAACCCGGCAGCCTCGATCTGCTGCACCTGTTCGGCACGCAGCCTGGCGAAGTCGTGATCACCGCTTTTGATGGCTGCGGCAATCTGGCTGAGGCTGCGGTACAGCACCGGCGCGATCGCACGTTGTTCTTCGCTGAGAAAACCGTTGCGCGAGGACAGCGCCAGGCCATCATCGGCGCGTACGGTGGGCTCGCCGATAATCTGGATCGGCATGTTCAGGTCATGGACCATGGCACGAATCACGGCCAGTTGCTGGTAGTCCTTCTGGCCAAATACAGCCATGTCCGGCTGGACCATGTTGAACAATTTGCTGACCACGGTCGCCACGCCTTCGAAATGCCCGGGACGGCTGGCGCCGCACAAGCCTTCGGACAATTGCGGGACGCTGACGCGGGTCTGGCCGGTCATGCCGCCGGGGTACATCTCCTCGACGGTTGGCGCGAACAGCAGGTTGCAGCCGGCCTGCAGGAGCTTTTCCTGATCGGCGGCCAGGGTGCGAGGGTACTTGTCCAGGTCTTCGCCGGCGCCAAATTGCAGTGGGTTGACGAAAATACTCGCCACGACAAAGTCCGCCTGCTGCACAGCCTTGCTGACCAGGCTGGCATGTCCGCTGTGCAGGTTACCCATGGTGGGCACGAAGCCGATGCGTTTGCCGGCCTTGCGGGCGTGGGCGACGGCGGCTCTGAGTTCGCGTACGGTTTTTACGGTGTTCATGCAGAGAATCCGTGTTCGGCGCCTGGGAAGGTCACGCCTTTGACTTCGGCGACGTAGGCACTCAATGCCGCGTGGATGCTGTCCTGGCCAGTCATGAAGTTCTTCACGAACTTTGGCACGCGGCCGGTAATCGACAGGCCGAGCATGTCGTGCAGCACCAGCACCTGGCCGTCGGTGGCCGAGCCCGCGCCAATACCGATCACCGGCACCTTAACGGCCTGGGTGATTTCTGCCGCGAGTTCGCTGGGCACGCATTCGAGCAGGATCATCGCGACGCCCGCCTGCTCCAGGGCGATGGCATCGGCGCGCATCTGGCGCGCCTGGGCTTCGTTGCGGCCTTGCACCTTGTAGCCGCCGAGGATGTTCACGGACTGTGGTGTCAGGCCCATATGTGCACAGACCGGCACACCGCGTTCAGCCAGCAGGCGAATCGACTCGGCGAGCCATACGGCGCCCTCTACCTTGATCATGTGTGCACCGGCACGCATCAGTTTGCCGGCGTTCAGGAAGGTCTGCTCGACGGTGGCGTAATCCATGAACGGCAGGTCGGCGATTATGAATGCGCCGTCGTTCCCGCGCTTGACGCTGGCGGTGTGGTAGGCCAGTTCATCGGTGGTGACGGGCAGGGTGCTGTCATTCCCTTGAAGGACCATGCCCAGGGAGTCGCCTACCAACAACACTTCAACCCCGGCCTGGCAACTGGCGTGGGCGAAGGTGGCGTCATAGCAGGTGAGCATGGTGATTTTTTCACCTTTGAGCTTGAGGCTCTGCAAGGTGGTCAGGGTAATGTCTGGCATGAAAAGGGTCCTCGTTCAGGCGCTTGGAAACAGCGAGTAACGCGCGTGAGTCTTCGTTTATACAGGCGCACTGTCTTGAGAGCAGTGCTTATAAGGCCTGGATTGCGCCCTTCATTGCCGGGTTGGCGGCAGCGGGACGCCTATAGTCGTGAGGAGGACACGGGAAGTCAATTGGATGTGTTACCGCATTGTTACGATGGCGGTGTTACCGCTGTTACTGACGCGATTCAGCAACCGGGAGCCGTTCCAGGCCGACAAACGGGCAGGCGTCAAGCAGGGCACTGAGGGGGTTGCCATCCGGCAATTGCAATGCGGCAGGTGCCAGTTCGGCCAGCGGATACAACACAAATGCACGCAGGTGCATCTGATAGTGGGGCACCTTCAGGCGCGGTTCGTCGATCAGGCGATCGCCAAACAGCAGAATGTCCAGGTCAAGGGTGCGAGGGCCCCAACGCTCCAGGCGCTCGCGGCCCTGATCGTTTTCGATGGCTTGCAGCGCGTCCAGCAGGTCAAGTGGCGCAAGGCGGCTGTCCAGGGCGGCAACTGCGTTGGTGTAGCGCGGCTGGCCCGGGAGCAGGGAGTCACTTTGGTAAAAGGCGGACACACCCGCGACGCAAGTGTCTGGCAATTGCGCCAGCGCTTGGATAGCGCTGCGCAATTGCTGGTCCGGGGCTGCCAGGTTGCTGCCCATGCCGATGTAGATGCGTTCCACGTTTATTCGCCCGCAGCGCCCGAGGCATCGGCAGCACTGCGTTTGCGCTTGGTGCCGCTGCGACGACGCTTCTTCGGCCCTGCGCCTTCGCCATCACCCTTGCTGCCGAGGTCGCGAATCATGTCGCGGCGTTGGCTGTCATTGGCATCCTGATAGTCGGTCCACCATTCGCCCAGGCCGTCGGTCTGCTCACCGGCGCTTTCACGCAGCAGCAGGAAGTCGTAGCCGGCACGGAAGCGCGGGTTGTCCAGCAGCAGGTCGGCACGCTTGCCGCTGCGGCGCGGCAGGCGTTCCTGCATGTCCCAGATCTCGCGGATCGGCATCGTGAAACGTTTCGGGATAGCAATGCGCTGGCACTGTTCGGCGATCAGCTCGTGAGCGGCTTCCTGCATGGCCGGGATCGGCGGCATGCCACGTTCCTGCAGACGCAGTACGCGCTTGGGCAGGGCCGGCCACAACAGGGCGGCAAACAGGAACGCCGGCGTGACCGGTTTGTTCTGCTTGATGCGCAGGTCGGTATTGATCAAGGCTTCGCTGATCAGCGTGTGGGTATAAGTCGGGTTGTACTCCAGTGCTTCGGCGCTGGCCGGGAACAGTGGGTCGAACAACTGCAAGTCGACCAGCATTTCGAAGGTGTCGGCGGCGTAGCCGGAGAGGAACAGCTTGAGCACTTCTTCGAACAGACGCGCGGACGGGATTTCCCGCAGCATCGGTGCCAGCTCGCGTATCGGTGCGGCGGTGTGTTTCTCGATACCGAAGTTGAGCTTGGCGGCGAAGCGCACGGCCCGCAGCATGCGCACCGGGTCTTCCTGATAGCGCTGCGTCGGGTCGCCGATCAGGCGGATCAGGTTATTGCGGATGTCGTGTACGCCATTGGCGTAATCGAGGATGCGTTCGCTGACCGGGTCGTAATAGAGGGCATTGATGGTGAAGTCGCGGCGCTGTGCGTCTTCTTCCAGGGTGCCATAGACGTTGTCGCGCAGGATGCGCCCGCTCTCGTTGCGGGAGGACTGATTGGTGTCTTCCTCTTCATCGTTTTGCGGGTGGCCGGCACGGAAGGTCGCGACCTCGATGATTTCGCGACCAAAGTGGATGTGCACCAGCTTGAAGCGGCGACCGATGATTCGCGCATTGCGAAACTCGGCACGCACTTGCTCAGGCGTGGCACTGGTGGCGACGTCGAAATCCTTAGGCGTGATATTGAGCAGCATGTCGCGTACGCAACCGCCCACCAGGTAGGCCTGGTAACCGGCGTTCTGCAACCGTTCGACGATATTCACCGCATAACGGCTGAATTGAGCGCGCTGCAACGAATGCTGGCTGCTGTTGAGCACTTCAGGCGTGCTGCGTTTGTGTTGCGTACGACGCAAGGGAGAACGGAATGACTGGAACAACTTCTTCAGCATGGGATGCACTGTTTGAAGGAATGTTCGGCCATAACGAAGAATGACCGCATGATGGGCGGGGATTCTAGCATTTAGTCAGGGGATGGTGTAGGAACAAGCTTCGGCGTTGCGCCATAAGCCTTAAATCGTCAAATCCCGGAAACTACAAGGGGAGCCGAAGCTCCCCCAGAAGTAGTTGCGTGCTCTATTTTTATTATTGATTTCGGGCTTCTTGTTTTTGTTGATCGCCCTCGCCATGAAGCTTCACCTTCATGACCCTCCCAATTGGGAGTCAAGAGCAAACGGATTGCTTTGGTCGCTGTGTTGCTGATCTACGATCCAACCAGTTCAGGCTCTGCCTTAGGGCAGTTTTTGTTGTTCTCGGCCTGGTTGCGGGGCAAGCCCCAAATGCAACGCCTCTCCAAAAGAATCAGTTAGCTGCGCCTCCGCCGTGTTGTTTTTGTTATGCGTGAGTCGATTCGTCTTATTTTTATTGTCTTGTACAAAGCTTGTTATTGTTGTTGTACTAAGCATATAGCAGGGTGCGTGCCAACTTTTGCGTCGCCAAGCAAAACCGGGGGGTTGAGGTGTTTTTTGGTTTTTGAGGGGCAAAAAAAAGCCGGGGCTTCGTTACCGTAAGCCCCGGCTTTTGTTACGCGAAATATCCGCGGTAACAGTTTTTTCACATCTGAGGGTGTTACCTGTGGAGGCGCACCCTCAGCTTTCGCTGGCCACCCCGGTCTTGCGCCGTGGAATGCCCAGGCGCTGGCGGCGTTCCCACAGGCACTTGCGGCTCACGCCCAGCTTGCGTGCCAGCTCGGTCTCGGTCATGTGGTCCTGATGCTCAAGGACGAAATGCTGGAAGTAGTCTTCCAGTGACAAATCTTCCGTCGGCTCATGGCTGGTATTGCTGGCGCCGCCCTGTGTCGGGGCCAGGCCAATGAAATCGTCATCTTCCAAGTCACTGAGCTCAATATCGATACCCAGCAGCTCGGCGGAAATTTCCGGGCTTTCCGACAGGATCACTGCACGCTCGACCGCATTCTCCAGTTCCCGCACGTTACCCGGCCACGAGTAATGCCGAATCGCCTGCTCGGCGTCCGGCGCGAACGTCAGGTCGGTACGGTTGATGCGCGCACTCTGGCGCAGCAGGAATGCGTTGGCGATCTCATTCACGTCGGCACCGCGCTCACGCAGGGCCGGCAATTTGAGCGCGATCACGTGCAGGCGGTAATACAAGTCTTCACGGAACTGACCGATCTTGGCCAGGCTCTTGAGGTCGCGGTGGGTGGCCGCGATCAGGCGTACGTCAACCTTCTGCGATTGCACCGAGCCTACACGGCGAATCTCACCTTCCTGCAGCACACGCAGCAGTCGCGCCTGGGCCTCCAGCGGCAACTCACCGATTTCATCAAGGAACAACGTCCCGCCGTCCGCCGCTTCCACCAGGCCCGCACGCCCAGCGCTGGCGCCGGTAAAAGCGCCTTTCTCGTGGCCGAACAGTTCGGACTCGATCAGGGATTCGGGGATCGCCGCACAGTTCACCGAAATCATCGGCGCCTTGGCGCGTTTGGACAGGTTGTGCAGGGCGCGGGCCACCAGTTCTTTACCGGTGCCTGACTCGCCCTGGATCAATACATTGGAGTCGGTGGGCGCGACCTTACGGATCTTGCCGTACAGGTCCTGCATCGGCGGGCAGGAGCCAATGATGCCGATTTCGCCGTTGCTGTTGTCGACTCCCGGTTTGTCGGCGCCGTTGGTGGCCTTGCCGGCGGGGCGCTGTTCGGCAGGCGCGCTGCTGGCTGACTGGCGGTCGCGCAGGATGCGGGCCACGGCCTGGAGCATTTCATCGTGGTCAAACGGCTTGGCAATGTAGTCCACCGCGCCCATTTTCATGGAATCAACCGCCGAGCGCAGGCTGGCATAGCTGGTCATGATCAGCACCGGGGTGCCCTGGCCAAGCTTGATCAGCTCGGTGCCCGGTGCGCCGGGCAGGCGCAGGTCACTGACAATCAGGTCGAACGTGGGGATGCTGAAACGCTCTTGTGCTTCCTGCACCGAGCCGGCTTCGCTGACCTGGTATTGATTACGTTCAAGCAGGCGACGCAAGGCAGAGCGGATAATGGTTTCGTCTTCGACGATCAAAATGTGCGGCATTGATTCAATTCTCTCGACGGTCTCAGTTCACAGCGGACGTCGCTTCGACATGACGCGGCAAGGTCACCCGAATACGGGTGCCGCGTTGGCTTTCGGTGTCAGCCGGGCTGTCGATGGTGATTTGTCCATAATGCTCTTCAACGATGGAATAGACCAGTGCAAGGCCCAGACCGGTACCTTCACCCGGGTCCTTGGTGGTGAAGAAGGGTTCGAACAATCGGTCCATGATGTTCTGTGGAATACCGCTGCCTTCATCTTCGACGATCAGATCGACGGTATGTTCGAAAGCCTCGGTCTTGACGCGTACCGCACCACCGGCCGGGGTTGCGTCACGGGCGTTGGACAGCAGGTTGATCAGCACTTGGGCCAGGCGTTGTGAGTCGCCGTCGACCCAATGGTCGGGGTCGCACAAGTTGAAGAACTGTACTTCGAAATTGCGCCGGTTCAAGGCGAGCAGCCCAATGGCATCCTGGGCCACTTCGGCCAGGCATACGGCCTCATCCAGATTCTGATGGCCGCCGGCATGGGCAAAGCTCATCAGCGACTGCACGATGCGCGAGACGCGTTTGGTCTGTTCGAGGATCTGGCCGCTGATTTCGATGATTTCGCCGTCTTCCTCACGCTCTTCCCGCAGGTTTTGCGCGAGGCAGGCGATACCGGTGATCGGGTTGCCGATTTCGTGGGCCACGCCCGCTGCCAGGCGACCAATGCTGGCCAGGCGCTCGGAGTGCACCAGCTTGTCCTCGAGCATCTGGGTTTCAGTCAGGTCTTCGACCAGCAGAACCAGGCCGCTGTTACCGGGGGCCAACGGTTCATCGATCGCGGCTTTGTGCAGGTTGAGCCAGCGGGTCTGGCCGTCGAGGGCCAGGTGCTGTTTGTGCAAGTGCTCGTCGGGCAGGTTGATAAAGCCCTGGAGCAGTTCTTTCCATGGATCGCCCAGGGTATTCAGGCGCGAGCCCACCACCCGTTGCGCGGCGATGCCGGTGAGTTCTTCCATGGCCTTGTTCCACATCAGGATCTCTTGATCCTTGGCTAGGGAACACACGCCCATCGGCAGTTCCTGCAGGGTCTGGCGATGGTAACGGCGCAAGGCGTCGAGTTCGGCAGCCAGGCCGGTGAGGCGCGAGTGGTAATCCTCCAGCCGGCTCTCGATGAAATGGATGTCTTCGGTGACGTAGTTTTCGCCGCCGGCCTTGTAGGGCAGGAAGGTTTCCACCATGTCCTGGGACACGCTGGGGCCCATCAGGCCGGACAGGTTGGCTTCGATGCGGTCGCGCAGGCGACGCAGCGCATACGGGCGGCGTTCGTCAAAGGGCAGGTACAGATCGCGCAGCGCCTGCTCGACTTCCTTCTGAGCCGCCTTGGCGCCGAGGGGCTTGGCCAGTTGCGTGGCGAATTCCTGGGGCGAGGCTGCGTGCAGTTCGCGGCGTTGCGGGCGACGCACGTTATCCACCGCGCACGCCTCGGCGGCGCTGGTCTCTTCCGGGCTGGCATTGGTGAACAGTGAGATCAGGGTGAACATCAGTACGTTGGCGGCCAGCGAGGCAATCGCCGCCATGTGCCAGCTGGTGTCGTCCAGCACGTAGATCATGTTCAGCAGCGGAATGTAGAAACCCTGCAGGTTGCCGACCAACGGCAGCAGCATGGTGACGATCCATACCAGGATCCCGGCCAGCAGCCCGGCGATAAACCCACGGCGATTGGCGGTCGGCCAGTACAGCACCGATAGCACCCCCGGCAGAAACTGCAAGGTGGCGACAAACGCGACAATGCCCAGGTTGGCCAGGTCTTGCCCGGCGCCGAGCAACAGGTAGAACCCGTAGCCGGCCATGATGATCGCGACGATGAGTGCGCGGCGCGTCCATTTCAGCCAGCGGTAGATATTGCCTTCGGCGGGCGGCTGGTACAGCGGCAGCACCAGGTGATTGAGGGCCATGCCCGATAGAGCCAGCGTCGTGACGATAATCAGCCCGCTGGCAGCAGACAAACCTCCGACATACGCTAGCAGCGCCAACGCCGGGCTATTGGCGGCGATACCGATACCCAGGGTGAAATACTCGGGGTTGGTGGTAGCCCCCAGTTTCAGGCCGGCCCAGAGGATCAGCGGCACCGCAAGGCTCATCAACAGCAGGAACAGCGGCAAGCCCCAGCTGGCGCTGACCAGCGAGCGCGGGTTGAGGTTCTCGGTGAAGGTCATGTGGTACATGTGCGGCATTACGATCGCCGAGGCGAAGAACACCAGCAACAGCGTGCGCCATGGGCCTTCCTGCAGCGGCGTGTGCAGGGCGGCGAGGGCGGTCTGGTTTTGCAGCAGCCACAGCTCCAGCTGTTGCGGGCCGTCGAACACGCCATAGAGCGCGTAGAGGCCGACGCCGCCGATGGCGATCAGCTTGATCACCGATTCGAACGCAATCGCAAATACCAGCCCTTCGTGTTTCTCGCGGGTGGCGATGTGGCGTGAGCCGAAGAAAATCGTAAACAGGCTGATCAGCGCACAGAACGCCAGGGCGACCCGGTGTTGCACCGGCTCGCGGGTCAGGATGCTGATGGAGTCGGCCACCGCCTGGATCTGCAGGGCCAGCAAGGGCAGCACGCCGATCAGCATGAATACCGTGGTCAATGCCCCGGCCCACGTGCTGCGGAAGCGGAAGGCGAACAGGTCGGCCAGGGACGACAGCTGATAGGTGCGAGTAATTTTCAGGATCGGGTACAGCAGCACCGGTGCCAGTAGGAATGCACCTGACACCCCCAGGTAGCTGGAGAGAAAGCCGTAGCCGTATTGATAGGCCAGGCCGACGGTGCCATAGAACGCCCAGGCGCTGGCGTACACGCCGAGGGACAAGGTGTAGGTCAACGGATGGCGAATGATCGCCCGCGGAATCATTCCGCGCTCACTGATCCAGGCGACGCCAAACAACGCGGCCAGGTAGGCGGCGCTGATCAGCAGCATCTGAGTGAGGCTAAAGCTCATCGGCATCTTTTTGGCTCTGCAGGATGAAGGTCACGACGATCAGGATCAGCCACAGCAGATAGGGGCGATACCAGGCGCCCGTGGCGTCGATCCACCAATCCATGATGGCGGGGGAAAACAGGTAGATCCCGACGACCAGCAGCAGGACCAATCGATAGATGTACATGTTGGCCTTTGATTGAGAGTGCGGTAATGCAACGGTTTTCTGTAGGAGCGAGCTTGCTCGCGAAGGGCGCTAACCTAAACGCGTACATCCTGGATAAACGTGTTGCCTGGGAGTTTTTCGCGAGCAAGCTCGCTCCTACGCGATGGTAACGGATGGCTGGCAGGCTGCAAGCGCCTTCAGCGTAATTGCGCTTCGGCCAGGGTCAGTGTGCGTGGGATCCTGCTGGCATCCCAGTGCACAATGCCCCAATCCAGCAACTCCCGTGGGCTGGCATGAAGCAGTTCGTCGCCAGGCTGCTGGCCAAGGGCGCGCAGGGCTCTCAATAGCAGCGGCGTGGCCTGGTCGGGATTCAGCGGCGGGGAACGATAGGATTTGCCCAGCTTGTTACCGTCCGGCTGGACGATCAACGGTACGTGCAGATAGCGCGGCTGGCGCAGGCCCAGCAACTCCTGCAGGTACAGTTGGCGTGGCGTGGAGTCGAGCAGATCGGCGCCGCGCACGATATCGGTAACCCCTTGCCAGGCATCGTCGAGCACCACGGCCAGTTGATAGGCGTAGAGGCCATCGCGGCGACGGATGACGAAGTCGCCGACGTCACGGCCCAGGTGTTGTCGGAATTCTCCTTGTACGCGGTCAGTAAAGTGGTACTCCAACTCGGGAACACGCAGGCGGATGGCGGCGTCCTGCTGGTCGTGACCGGCATTTCGGCACAGGCCTGGGTAAATCCCGTCGTAGGGCTCCAATTGTTTACGTGAACAGGTACAGGCGTAGGCCAGGCCGTGGTTGAACATATCGTTCAGTACCTTGGCGTAGGCGTCATGCCGCTCGCTTTGTCGGACCAGTTCGCCATCCCACTCAAAGCCGTAGCTCTCCAGGGCATGCAGGATTGCCGCCTGGGCGCCGGGCTCTTCGCGGGGAGGGTCGAGGTCTTCCATGCGCATCAGCCAGCGGCCTTGATTGGCGCGGGCATCGAGGTAGGAGGCGAGGGCGGCGACCAGGGAACCGAAGTGCAAATGGCCGCTGGGCGTGGGGGCGAAACGCCCGATATAGGTAGAGGCAGTCATGGGCCGGATACTACTGGAAAATCGGTAAATCCCAGAAACAAAAATGGGGCGTTCGCACGCCCCATTCGTTCAGCTCGGCTGGATCACTTGCCGACCTGTTTTTCCTTGATTTCAGCCAAGGTCTTGCAATCTACGCAGAGGTCCGCAGTAGGACGGGCTTCCAGGCGACGGATACCGATCTCGACACCGCAGGATTCGCACCAGCCGTATTCTTCGTCTTCGATCAGTTGCAACGTCTTGTCGATTTTCTTGATCAGCTTGCGCTCGCGATCACGGGCGCGCAGTTCTAGGGCGAACTCTTCTTCCTGGCTGGCACGGTCTGCCGGGTCCGGGAAGTTGGCCGCTTCATCCTTCATATGGTCAACCGTGCGGTCGACTTCCTGCATCAAGTCCTGCTTCCACTGCTTCAGGATTTTGGAGAAGTGCTCGCGCATGGGCTTGCCCATGTATTCCTCACCCTTCGATTCAACGTAGGGTTGGAAGCCGCTGATGCTCTGTTGCTTTGCTTGGGTGGACATGAATAGACCGCCTCTCACTCTTCTAATCCATTGCGCAGGATTGCAACGTCACCGACACCTGCCGGCCCTGCGGCTGCAAGCGGGCGAACTTACCAGATAGATTCAGGGTGCGCCACTCCCGGTTGTCGACGCCCGTCACGCAGGGGTTGCCAACTGCAGCAGCCCGCTGTGGCTGGGTATACATCGTCTCGAATGTTGATTTTAGTCGTTTTGCAAGCGCTTGCCGGGTTCATCTTGGACGGCCAGGCAGGCAATAGAGCATGTTTTACCGCGAGGGTTCGGTAGAATCCTGATTTTGTCCTCACCGTTAAGGAAGGCTAATGGCTCAGCCCTACAGTGCGCGCAGTCGCGCCATCGAACCTTTTCATGTCATGGCGTTGCTGGCGCGAGCCAATGAGTTGCAAGCGGCAGGCCATGATGTGATCCACTTGGAGATCGGCGAGCCGGATTTCACCACGGCTGAGCCGATCATCAAGGCGGGTCAGGCGGCGTTGGCCAATGGCAAGACCCGCTATACCGCGGCCCGTGGCCTGCCGGAATTGCGTGAAGCCATCAGCGGTTTCTACCAGCAGCGCTACGGATTGAACGTCGATCCCGAGCGCATCCTGATCACCCCAGGGGGCTCCGGCGCACTGTTGCTGGCCAGCAGTCTGTTGGTGGACCCCGGCAAGCATTGGCTGCTGGCAGACCCGGGTTACCCGTGTAACCGGCACTTCCTGCGCCTGGTGGAAGGTGCCGCGCAACTGGTGCCGGTAGGCCCTGACGTGCGTTATCAACTGACCGCTGACCTGGTGGCCAAACACTGGGATCAGGACAGCGTGGGCGCGTTGGTTGCCTCCCCGGCGAATCCCACCGGCACGATCCTCACGCGTGATGAATTAGCCGGGCTTTCCGACGCAATCAGGGCGCGTAACGGCCATCTGGTGGTGGATGAGATCTATCACGGCCTGACCTACGGCACTGACGCCGCCAGCGTGCTGGAGGTCGACGATGAGGCCTTCGTCCTGAATAGTTTTTCGAAGTATTTCGGCATGACCGGTTGGCGCCTGGGCTGGCTGGTGGCGCCGCCGGCTGCGGTCGGCGACCTGGAAAAACTGGCGCAAAATCTTTATATCAGCGCGCCCAGCATGGCCCAACATGCGGCGCTCGCCTGTTTTACCCCGCAGACCCTGAGCATTTTGGAGGAGCGCCGTGCCGAATTTGGCCGGCGTCGCGATTTCCTGCTGCCCGCCTTGCGCGAGTTGGGCTTCGGGATTGCCGTAGAGCCGGAAGGTGCGTTCTATTTGTATGCCGATATCAGTGCGTTCGGCACAGATGCCTTCGCATTTTGTCGTCATTTCCTAGAAACCGAGCATGTCGCCTTTACCCCCGGTCTGGATTTTGGCCGCTATCAAGCGGGCCATCATGTGCGCTTTGCCTACACGCAAAACCTTGATCGACTACAGGAGGCGGTGGAACGAATCCAGCGTGGCCTGCGGAGCTGGCAAGGCTGATGCGTTTTTATCCTCCCCTCGAAGAAGGCCGGCTGATTCGCCGCTATAAGCGCTTTCTCACCGATATCGAAACCGTTACCGGCGAGTTGTTGACTATTCACTGCCCAAATACCGGTTCGATGCTCAATTGCATGGTGGAAGGCGGGCAGGTCTGGTTCAGTCGCTCCAATGACCCCAAGCGCAAGTTGCCCGGCACCTGGGAAATTGCCGAAACGCCCCAGGGCCGCTTGGCGTGCGTTAACACGGCACGCGCCAATCCGTTGGTCGAGGAGGCGTTGCGCGCTGGCGTGATCACTGAACTCAACGGTTTCACCGCGTTGAAGCGGGAAGTGCCTTACGGCCAGGAGAAAAGCCGCATCGACTTTCGTCTCGAATATCCCGACGGCGCGGCGTATGTGGAAGTCAAAAGTGTCACGCTGGGGTTTGATGGCACCAGGGTTGCCGCTTTCCCCGATGCGGTGACCCAGCGTGGCGCCAAGCACCTGCGGGAACTGGCGCATCTGGCGCGTGAAGGTGTGCGGGCGGTGCAGTTGTATTGCGTCAACCTCTCGGGGATTGACGCGGTGCGCCCGGCGCTGGAAATCGATGCTGCCTACGGTGCGGCCTTGCGCGAGGCTAAAGCTGCCGGGGTGGAAGTGTTGGCGTATGGGGTGCGCGTGACGTCCGAGGAGATTTGCGTGGACCGTCGTTTAGACGTGCTGCTCGACTAGAGATCCACCCACAGGCCCTGCGCGTCTTCGCGACCGCGCAGGGCCTTGAGGCTTGTACCTGCGCATGGGCCGGCAATGCACTCGCCGCTTTCGATCAGGAACAGCGCGCCATGGGTAGCGCACTGGATCAGGCTGGCGCTGTCGTCTAGGAACCGGTCGGGTTGCCACTCCAGTGGAATGCCGCGATGTGGGCAGCGGTTGATATAGAAGTAGGCGATGCCGTCCCGGCGTACCGCCAGCAGCGGCGTGCCATCCATCGTAAAACCGAGGCTGCTGTTGGGCGCGAGCATGTCCGAGGGGCAGAGAAACTTCATTTCAATCCTTAAGTGCCTTGACGTTCAAATGCAAACAATTATCAAATGCCGGCTTCGCCCGTTAGCTGACTGGGTGCTCAGTTCGATGTCCGGCAGGGGTTATCTGTCACATCGATGAGTGCTCGAAAGGCCCTGCCCTTTGGAAGGAAACCCTGTTATGCGCCTGAGTGCCAGCGCTATTGCGCTTGTTGTCGGACTGCTGGTCAACCATGGGGCGCAAGCCTCTGAACTGCCACAACGCTGGGTGAGTGCCGGTGGGGCGCTGTCGGAATGGGTCACGGCGTTGGGCGGTGAGCCGAAGTTGGTGGGTGTGGATACCACCAGCCAGCATCCTGAATCGCTCAAGGCGTTGCCAAGTATCGGCTATCAGCGGCAATTGTCGGCCGAAGGCATTCTCAGCCTTCGCCCACAGGTGCTGGTGGGGACTGAAGAGATGGGGCCGCCGCCGGTGCTGGCGCAGATTCGCAGTGCAGGTGTCCAGGTCGAGATGTTTTCGGCGCAGCCGGATTTGCCGACCTTGAGGGGTAATCTTCAGCACTTGGGTAAGTTGCTGGGAGATGAGGCTAAGGCCAGTGCATTGTTTACCGGATATGAACGGGCCCTTGATCACCAGAAAAGCTGGGTCGCCAAGGCTCAGGCCGCGCAGAAGGCACCGGGCGTGTTGCTGCTGATCGGTCATGCTGGCGGCAAGCCGTTGATTGCCGGTAAGGACACGGCGGGCGATTGGGTGGTGCAGCAGGCCGGCGGGCATAACCTGGCTACCCACAGCGGTTACAAGCCGTTTTCGGCGGAGTCGTTGGCAGGGTTGAGCCCGGATGTGCTGGTGTTTGCCGACCGCGCTCTTACGGGGGACGCGGCGCGCGCGGCGTTGTTCAAGGAGAATCCGATCCTGGCTTCGACGCCGGCGGCCAAGCGTGGCCGCGTGTTCGAGCTGGACCCGACCTTGCTGGTGGGTGGGCTTGGACCGCGCCTGCCGCAAAGTCTGGTGAAACTCTCGGCCGGTTTTTACCCATCACAGGCTAAACCTGCCCCATGACCACGCTGGTTAAGCCGAAAACGCTGTTCATCGGCCTGGCGCTGTTATGCCTGTTGGCGACCTGGCTCTCGTTGGCGTTGGGCCCGGTAAGCTTACCGTTGCTGGATACGCTCAAGGCGGCATTGCGCTTGATGGGCGTGCCGATAGAGGCGCACGGCCTGGAGCAGGCTGAGTTGATCCTGGGGCAGATTCGTTTGCCGCGTACGTTGCTCGGTTTGGCGGTTGGCGGCGTATTGGCATTGTCCGGCGTGGCCATGCAAGGGTTGTTTCGTAACCCGCTGGCCGATCCGGGGTTGGTCGGGGTTTCCAGCGGGGCGGCACTGGGGGCGGCAATCGCCATTGTCGGCGGTGCATTTTTTGGTGGGTTACCGGAGGCATTCGGGCCTTATGTGCTGTCGCTGTGCGCGTTTCTAGGCGGGCTGGGCGTGACCGCGCTGGTTTATCGACTGGGGCGTCGTAACGGTCAGACCAATGTGGCGACGATGCTGCTTGCCGGCATTGCCCTCACTGCACTGGCAAGCTCGGCGGTGGGCCTGTTCACCTACCTGGCGGACGACGCCACCCTGCGTACCCTGACGTTCTGGAACCTTGGCAGCCTCAACGGCGCGAGCTATTCGCGGTTATGGCCCTTATTGCTGGTCAGTGCCGGTGTGGCGCTCTGGTTGCCGCGCCGGGCCAAGGCATTGAATGCGCTGTTGCTCGGTGAATCCGAAGCCAATCACCTGGGAATTGATGTTGAAGGGCTCAAGCGCGAGTTGGTGTTCTGTACCGCATTAGGTGTAGGTGCTGCGGTGGCTGCGGCGGGCATGATTGGTTTTGTCGGGCTGGTGGTGCCGCATCTGGTCAGGTTGCTGGCCGGGCCTGATCACCGCGTGCTGCTGCCGGCGTCGATATTGGCGGGCGCGAGTTTGTTGCTGTTTGCCGACTTGGTTGCGCGACTGGCCTTGGCACCGGCTGAATTGCCGATTGGTATCGTGACTGCGTTTATTGGCGCGCCGTTTTTTCTTTACCTGTTGTTACGGGGGCGTGCCTGATGCTGCGTGTTGAAGACCTGCAGATCCGGCGTGGCCACAAGGTCGTGCTGGCGGACGTCACTCTGGAGTTGCTGCCGGGTGAAGTGATCGGTGTGCTGGGTCCCAATGGCGCGGGTAAGAGTACGTTGCTGGGGGCGTTGTGCGGTGAGTTGCATCCGGATCAGGGCGAGGTGTGGTTGGGGCAGCAGGCGTTGAAAGACTGGAGCGGACCGCAGCGCGCGCAGCGGCTGGCGGTGTTGCCACAAACCTCGACCCTGGACTTCGCGTTCCGTGTCGAAGAGGTGGTCGGCATGGGCCGTTTGCCCCACCAGGCGGGGCGTGTGCGCGATGATGAAATTATCCACGCAGCCTTGCTGGCGGCAGACGTCGCACACTTGAAAGGTCGCAGTTACTTGGCGCTGTCTGGCGGCGAGCGTCAACGTGTGCACTTCGCGCGGGTGCTGGCGCAACTATGGCCAGGTGAGTCGGGGCAGACATTGCTGCTGGATGAGCCGACATCGATGCTGGACCCCCTGCATCAGCACACGACCCTGCAAGCGATCCGCCGCTTTGCCGATCGTGGTGCAGCGGTGCTGGTGATCCTCCATGACCTGAACCTGGCTGCGCGCTACTGTGATCGCATTTTGCTGCTGGAGCAGGGCCGTCCCCACGCCTTGGATACACCGGCGCAGGTGCTGCGGCCCGAGCCGCTTAAGGCCGTGTTTGGTTTGGAAGTATTGGTTCAGCCGCACCCGGAGCGTGGGCATCCGTTAATCATTGCTCGCTGAGGCGTGCTTTTTCACAGGCAAAAAAAGACCCGGCAAAAGCCGGGTCAAATAACCGTGATTAGCCTGATGAGGAGATAATCTGAGAGTCCGAACCAATGGTCTTTCAGTTATCGGCTGATCTCGCGACCAGTTGTGATAATCATAACGATTCTCATTTGAGAGTCAACAGTTGTTTTTGAAGGATCTGCGGTTTTCCTCAAACGTCCGTTCGAAGTGCGCGTAAACATTGGGCCTTGCCGACGACCTAGCTCTTCTGACGCGCTGAAATGGCATCCAGCTGGCGGTTCAACGCCTCCTTACGCTCGACCGGAATGTCATTCCAGTGCACGTCCATCAGGGCCCCTTCGATCGCATAGAGCAACACTTTTGATGCGCGAAACCCGCGAGTCCTGACGGCTCGATACGCATCGACCGCTCCCAGGCGACGCAAGTCGGATGCACTGTGGATGCCCACCGCATGCAGCCACTGCGCTGACGTCTTGCCAAGGTTTTTCAGGTGTTGCAGCTCATCGTTCATCAAGCCTCCTTGCGACGGCCGAATGGTGCGGTGGGTATCGTGACCAGGCAGGCCTGAACAGCAGTGTAGCGCTCAGTAGGAAAAGCGTAGTTCTTTGGTCCGAAACGGCCAAAAAGCTTATAAGAATGGCGCGGGGATTTTGACGCTGGGCAGGCGTGAAGCACCCGCTACGCGTTGCGCGTAGTCGGGCTTGGATCGAATGTTACTTGGTGCGGTAGCGCAGGCGAGTGCCGAAATTGACCGACATGAGGATCTCATCGGCAGTCAATTCAGGCGGGAAGTAGGTGCCCGAAATCTGCGCATGGGCCAGGCTGGCGCCTTCCATTGAGCAGTCGCGCAAATCCAGGCCGCGCAAGTCGGCGGAGCGGAAATACGCGTCGGTGAAGTCCACGCCGGTGGCGTTCAGGTCGCGCAAGTCCAGCCCACGGAAGTCGCCGCCGCGCATGTCGATAATGCCGCCTGCCGGGCGTGCCTGATTGAAGCCACGAATATCGTCTTTATGCAGGAGTGCGTAGAGCGGTGTATCTAGAAGCTTGGGCTGACTCATGAAAACGACTCCTGTTGGATTTATGACGCCATTATAGTGCCACTATTTCTTGGGCGTGCGTCCAAGTAGACGACACGCCCAAGAAATTTTTCTTACAGGCCTGGCAGGCGCTGGCGAATTTGTGCGACCAACGCATCGAGGGTTCCACTTTGGTTGGTCTCGACGCGTTTACTCAGCAACAGTTCTTCGGCGGTCAGTGGGTCACGGTTGGCCTGTTGTTCTTCGATAACGCTCAGGGTCGCGTCGGATGGATCGTTTTTGTCGGCCTGACGTTGCGCCAACCAACTGGTGATAACCGCCTGTGGCGCGTTGCAGTCCAGGATCAGGAACGGCGCCCCCGTGGCTTCGGCCACCTTGGCTGCGGCGTCGCGTTGTTCGCGTTTGAGGAAGGTGGCATCCACTACTACCGGGAAGCCGGCGCGCAGCACGGTATCCGCGATGTCATTCAAGCGAGCGTAGGTCCTGGCGCTGGCGTCGGATGCATAGATGCCGGCCTGGGGCGTGTTTTCCACCTGCTGCTCGCCGAACATGCGCTTGCGCTCCACGTCCGAGCGCAGGCGTACAGCGCCCAATGCTTCCACCAGGCGCATGGCCACGTGGCTTTTGCCCACTGCCGAGACGCCATGGGTAATTGCCAGGAAGCGCGATGGAATGGTGCTGTAGCTTTCTGCCAGGTTGGCGTAGTTGCGGTATTGGCGCAGGGTCGTGGCGCGCTGCACCGGGCTTGCCTCGCTCGGCATGCTGAACAGCGCCACCTTGGCACGTACCAGGGCGCGGTAGGCTTTGTAGAAGTTCAGCACTTCAAGGCCCTGATAGTCACCGGTCAGTTCCAGGTACTGGCTGATAAAGCGCCGCGCCAGGGACTTGAGGCCGCGGTCTTCCAGGTCCATGGCCAGGAAAGCGGTGTCGGCGTACACATCGGTGAAGCGAAACGGCTCGTTGAACTCGATGCAGTCGAAGATCACCACGTTGCCGTCAATCAAGGTGGCGTTGCCGAGGTGGATGTCACCGTGGCACTCGCGGGTGAAACCGTCGAGCTTGCGCTGTGCCAGCAGCGGTTTCAGGCGCTCGAAGCTGCTTTCGGCCCAGGCTTGCAGGGCTTCCAGTTGAATCAGGTCGGCCTTGTCGCTGAGGAATGGGCGGATCTGGTCGAAGTTCTGCCGTACCGGCGCCATCACTTCATCGGGGGTGCCGGCCGCGTGGTCCTGCGGCACTTTTGGTGCGGCGAGGTGAAAGCGTGCGATCTGCCTGGCCATTTCATCGATGTGCGTGGCGGTCAATTCGCCATTGGCTTGCAGGGTGCTGAGCAGTTGGCTTTGCGGGAACTGACGCATCTTCAGGGCATATTCGATCACCGGGCCGTCGCCACCCAATTGTGGGGCTTCGGCAGTGCCGGTAATCGGCAACACTTCCAGATACAGATCCGTTGTCAGGCGTTGGTTGAGGCGCAGCTCTTCGTTGCAGAAGTGCCCGCGTTTCTCCAGGTCGGTGAAGTCCAGGAACCCGAAGTTCATCGGTTTTTTCAATTTATAAGCGTAGGGGCCGGTCAAGATGACCCATGAAATATGCGTTTCGATGACTTGGAACGCTTCAACCGGATGAGGGTACAAAGCCGGGTTTTGCAGGGCTGCGATCAGTGACTGGCTCACGGGCGATCCTTCAGAGTCGGGGGGAAATCATGGCGCGCATTATGGCTGCTACGGGCGGTCGTGCAAACCGCTGTCCGGCTCATGTTGATCATCAATAAAGTGCGTATAATCCGCCGCCATGACTCGAACCCGATCTCCCCGTTCCCGTAAAAAACCTCCTTCCCGCGGCCTGCGCTCGTGGCTTGGCTGGGCGCTCAAGCTCGGCCTGGTAGGCCTTGTGGTGCTCGCTGGCTTTGCGGTCTACCTCGACGCTGTGGTCCAGGAGAAGTTCTCCGGCAAGCGCTGGACTATCCCGGCCAAGGTGTACGCACGCCCGCTGGAACTGTTCACCGGCCAGAAGCTGAGCAAGGATGACTTCCTCACCGAACTCGACGCCCTGGGCTATCGACGCGAACCCGTGAGCAATGGTCCGGGGGCGGCTGCGGTCAGCGGCAACACCGTCGACCTCAATACCCGCGGCTTTCAGTTCTATGAAGGCCTGGAGAAAGCCCAGCCTGTGCGCGTGCGCTTCTCCGGCGACTACGTGGCCGAACTGTCCTCCCTTAACGGTTCGAAGTTGCCGGTGGTACGCCTGGAACCGCTGATGATCGGCGGGATTTACCCGAAGAACCTTGAAGATCGCATCCTGATCAAGCTTGATCAGGTGCCGCCGTATCTACTGGAAACGTTGGTGGCTGTAGAGGACCGCGACTTTTATAGTCACTGGGGCGTTTCGCCGAAGTCGATTGCCCGTGCTGTCTGGGTGAATACATCCGGAGGCAGGATGACCCAGGGCGGCAGTACGCTGACCCAGCAGTTGGTGAAGAACTTCTACCTGACCAACGAGCGCAGCCTGACCCGTAAGCTCACCGAAGCCATGATGGCGATGCTGCTCGAGCTGCACTACAGCAAGCAGGAGATCCTTGAGGCGTACCTCAACGAGGTATTCGTCGGCCAGGATGGTCAGCGCGCGGTGCACGGCTTCGGTTTGGCCAGCCAGTTCTTTTTCGGTCAGCCGCTGTCGGAGTTGAAGCTGCATCAAGTGGCCTTGTTGGTGGGCATGGTCAAGGGGCCTTCCTACTACAACCCGCGTCGCAATCCGGAGCGTGCGCTTGAGCGCCGTAACCTGGTGCTCGATGTGCTTGAACAGCAAGGCGTTGCCACGGCGGAACAAGTGGCCGCGGCGAAGAAAATGCCACTGGGTGTGACAACCCGCGGGAAGTTGGCGGACAGTTCATTCCCAGGCTTTATCGATCTGGTAAAGCGCCAGTTGCGTGAAGACTACCGCGACGAAGACTTGACCGAAGAAGGCCTGCGGATCTTCACCAGTTTCGACCCGATCCTGCAGATGAAGGCAGAAGCGTCGGTCAACGACACCTTCAAGCGCCTGACGGGCCGTAAGGGCGCCGACGAAGTAGAAGCCGCCATGGTGGTGACCAACCCGGAAACCGGTGAAGTCCAGGCCATGATCGGCAGCCGCCAGGCCAGCTTTGCCGGTTTCAACCGCGCACTGGATGCCGTGCGGCCGATCGGCTCGCTGGTCAAGCCGGCGGTCTACCTGACGGCGCTGGAAAAGCCGAGCAAATACACCCTCACCAGCTGGCTGTCGGATGATCCACTGTCGGTCAAAGGAGGGGACGGCCAGGTCTGGACGCCGCAGAACTTTGATCGCCGCTCCCACGGCACGGTGTTCCTGTACCAGGGCTTGGCCCATTCCTACAACATTTCCACGTCCCGGCTCGGCTTGGAGGTTGGCGTGCCGAATGTCCTCAAGACACTCGCGCGCCTGGGCATCACCCGCGAATTCCCGGCTTTCCCGTCGATTCTGCTGGGTGCCGGTGCCATGACGCCGATTGAAGTGGCGACCATGTACCAGACCCTCGCCAACGGTGGCTTCAACACCCCGATGCGCGGGATCCGCAGTGTACTGACGGCGGAGGGGGAGCCGCTCAAGCGCTATCCTTTCCAGATTCAGCAGCGTTTCGATGCGGGCTCCATCTATCTGATCCAGAACGCCATGCAGCGTGTGATGCGTGAAGGTACCGGCAGCTCGGTCTATAAAGTCTTGCCTTCCAACCTGACACTGGCGGGCAAGACCGGTACCAGTAACGACTCCCGTGACAGCTGGTTCGCCGGTTTCGGCCAGGATGTGCTCGCCGTGGTGTGGCTGGGCCGTGACGACAATGGCAAGACACCATTCACCGGCGCCACTGGCGCATTGCAGGTCTGGACCAGTTTCATGCGCAAGGCCGACCCGCTGCCGCTGAACATGCCGCAGCCGGATAACATCGTGCAGGCCTGGATTGATCCGCATACCGGCCAGGGCTCCGATGCCAACTGTCCGGGCGCGGTGCAGATGCCGTATATTCGCGGCAGCGAACCACCAGCCGGTGCTGCGTGCGGTGGCGGAGCCCCTGCAGATGCGGAATCGGTGATGGATTGGGTCAAGGGCTGGATGAATTAAGCAAAGAGGGTTTCAAGTGAACAAGTGGTGGATTCCAGCTATTACAGCTCTGGCTTTGCTCGGCGGTTGCTCCAGCGTGCAGCGCGGCTCTATTCCTGTGGTGGATTCGAGTACAGCTGTCTCCAATAATGACCGGATATCGGCCAATGGCGGTTTCCGCCAAACCGTGACCAACCGTCCGGCCCAGGCCAGGCCTCAGGCCGTGCCGCAGGATTCGGGTGTGGTCGTGATGGTGCCGGGCGGCGGTGCAGCTACCTCGGCGCCAATCAGTGCCGAGCCTTGGACGCCTGGGCCAAGCACCTCCGGGCCGATCGATTCCGCGCCGATGCAGACCGCGCCGATCAACCAGGGTACCTACACCATGCCGTCGACGCCGAGCGGCATTCCATCGTCCTCCAGCGCTGGCGGTTTGTCAGCCGACGAGCAATTGGATGGCCCGGTGCTGGCGTTGCTGACCACTGCCCAGCAACAGCAGGCGGGGGGGATTTGAATGGTGCATCGTCGAGCCTTGAGCGGGCCCAGCGTGTTGCGCCCCGTGAACCGCAAGTGTTGTATCGCCTTGCCCAGGTACGCATGGCCCAAGGCGATGCGCCGCAGGCTGAGCAATTTGCCCGTCGTGGCCTGACCCTGGCCAACGGTCGTCCTGATCTGCAAGCCAGTCTGTGGGCTTTGATTGGTGATGCGCGCGCCGCACAAGGTGACGCCGCCGGCGCTGCCCAGGCTCGGCAAAAAGCCAAGGTCAGCCTCTGATGGATGCTCGGTTTCCAGCGATTGCCGAACAGTTATTGCTGATCGAGCGCGAATTGCGCGTGCAGGGCTGGTGGGACGAAGTGTCCCCCAGCACCGAGGCGCTCAGCAGCGTCGAGCCGTTTGCGGTCGACTCACTGGACTTCCACCAGTGGTTGCAATGGATCTTCCTGGTGCGCATGAAACAGATTCTCGAAGAGGACCTGCCGTTGCCCAATGCGTCAGGCATTCTCGAAATGGCCGAGATGGTCTATGCCGATCGGCCTCAGGAGAGTCTTGGTTTACGTAACGCGCTGAAAAAGTTCGATCAACTGATCGTCGACGCTCGTTAATTGCCTGGCTGCCGGTTTTTCCGGCAGTCTTGCGCATATTTCTACCGCTTGACGACATTCAGGCGAGTTTTATCCCTCCTCAAAGCCCTTTCTTCTACGTTCTCATGCGCTTAGTTGGAAAAAAGCGCAATTATTGCTTGACTTGAGAGGCCTGAAACAGAAGAATCCAAAGTCCGCTGTATCGGGACTGCCAGAAGCAGGCCCGCTCAGCAGATCATGAGGCGCACATCCGCGCCGACCTGTTACACCCGCAACGCGTTACCTCGCGCTGGGTGGGAAAAGCCCGCAACACTTGGGACGATCCCAATACTTGCTCAGTCAGTGCTGACGTAGTCGGCGACCACCGTCGCTCATGCTCTGTTGAGAAGTAAACCTATTAAGACCCGTCGGTTTTAAACGGACGGTATTCTGGCGTTTTAGAGGTGAACAACGTGGAGCTTTTATCTGGCGGTGAGATGCTCGTCCGCTTTTTGCGTGACGAAGGCGTCGACTATATCTACGGGTACCCAGGTGGTGCTCTGCTGCATGTTTACGACGCACTGTTCAAGGAACCGGCTGTTACCCACATCCTGGTTCGTCACGAACAGGCCGCGACCCATATGGCTGACGGTTATGCCCGTGCCACCGGTAAAGCCGGTGTGGTACTGGTAACGTCCGGTCCAGGCGCAACCAATGCCATTACTGGCATCGCGACTGCTTATATGGACTCCATCCCGATGGTGATCATTTCCGGCCAGGTGCCAAGCACCATGGTGGGGACCGATGCGTTCCAGGAAACCGACATGATCGGTATCTCCCGGCCGATCGTGAAACACAGCTTCATGATCAAGCATGCCTCGGAAATTCCGGACGTCATGAAAAAGGCCTTCTACCTCGCGCAGTCCGGTCGCCCGGGTCCTGTCGTGGTCGATATCCCGAAAGACATGACCAACCCGGCTGAAAAATTCGAATACGTTTTCCCGAAGAAAGCCAAGCTGCGTTCCTATAGCCCGGCCGTTCGTGGGCACTCGGGCCAAATCCGCAAGGCGGCAGAAATGCTCCTGGCGGCCAAGCGTCCCGTGTTGTACTCGGGTGGTGGCGTGATCCTGGGCGGCGGTTCTGCACCGCTGACCGAACTGGCCAAGCTGCTCAACCTGCCGGTCACCAACACCCTGATGGGCCTCGGCGCATTCCCGGGTACGGACCGTCAGTTCGTGGGCATGCTGGGCATGCACGGCAGCTACACCGCCAACCTGACCATGCACCATGCCGACGTGATCCTGGCAGTGGGCGCACGTTTCGATGACCGCGTGATCAATGGCGCGAGCAAGTTCTGCCCGAATGCCAAGATCATCCATATCGACATCGACCCGGCGTCCATCTCCAAGACCATCAAGGCCGACGTGCCGATCGTAGGTCCTGTTGAAAGTGTATTGACCGAAATGGTTGCTGCGCTCAAGGACATCGGTGAGACGCCGAACAAGGAATCCGTTGCCAGTTGGTGGAAGCAGATCGACGAATGGCGCGGTGACCGCGGCCTGTTTCCTTACGACAAGGGTGACGGCAGCATCATCAAGCCACAAACCGTGATCGAGACCCTCTGCGAAGTGACCAAGGGCGACGCCTTTGTGACCTCCGATGTGGGCCAGCACCAGATGTTCGCCGCGCAGTATTACAAGTTCGACAAGCCTAACCGCTGGATCAACTCCGGTGGCCTGGGCACGATGGGCTTTGGTTTCCCAGCAGCTATGGGTGTGAAACTGAGTTTCCCGGACTCTGACGTCGCCTGCGTCACCGGTGAAGGCAGCATTCAGATGAACATCCAGGAACTGTCGACGTGCCTGCAGTACGGTCTTCCGGTGAAAATCGTGTGCTTGAACAACGGTGTGCTGGGTATGGTTCGTCAGTGGCAGGACATGAGCTACGGTAGCCGTCACTCCCATTCCTACATGGAATCGCTTCCGGATTTCATCAAGTTGGTTGAAGCCTATGGCCACGTCGGCATTCGCATCACTGATCTGAAAGATCTGAAGCCGAAGATGGAAGAGGCGTTCGCCATGAAGGACCGCCTGGTGTTCCTCGATATTCAAGTGGATACCAGCGAGCACGTCTACCCGATGCAGATCAAAGACGGCTCCATGCGCGATATGTGGCTGAACAAGACGGAGCGTACTTAATCATGCGGCACATTATCTCCCTGCTTCTGGAGAACGAACCCGGCGCTCTGTCTCGTGTTGTCGGCCTGTTTTCGCAACGCAACTACAACATCGAAAGCCTGACCGTGGCACCGACCGAAGACCCGACCCTGTCGCGCCTGACGTTGACCACCGTGGGCCACGATGAGGTGATCGAGCAGATCACCAAGAACCTCAACAAGCTGATCGAAGTGGTCAAGTTGGTCGACCTGTCGGAAAGCGCCCACATCGAGCGCGAGCTGATGCTGGTTAAGGTTAAGGCCACGGGTGCTCAACGTGCCGAGATCAAGCGCACTACCGATATTTATCGCGGGCAGATCGTCGATGTGAGCGCCAGTGTTTATACCGTTCAACTGACCGGTACGAGCGACAAGCTGGACAGCTTCATCCAGTCGATCGGGACGGCCTCGATTCTGGAAACGGTACGCAGTGGTGTCACCGGGATTGCCCGTGGCGACAAAGTACTCAGCATCTAACCCAAATTAGCGAATGGCCTTACGGCCTGGATATATAGAGGAACCTCATGAAAGTTTATTACGATAAAGATTGTGACCTGTCGATCATCCAGGGCAAGAAAGTCGCCATCATCGGCTACGGCTCCCAGGGGCACGCGCAAGCTTGCAACCTGAAAGACTCCGGCGTTGACGTGACTGTTGGCCTGCGTAAAGGCTCGGCCACCGTTGCCAAAGCCGAAGCTCATGGCCTGAAAGTGACTGACGTTGCTTCCGCCGTTGCTGCAGCCGACCTGGTCATGATCCTGACCCCGGACGAGTTCCAGTCCGCGCTGTACAAGAACGAAATCGAGCCGAACATCAAAAAGGGCGCCACCCTGGCCTTCTCCCACGGCTTCGCGATCCACTACAACCAGGTTGTACCGCGCGCTGACCTCGACGTGATCATGATTGCGCCGAAAGCACCGGGCCACACCGTACGCTCCGAGTTCGTCAAAGGCGGTGGTATCCCTGACCTGATCGCGATCTACCAAGATGCTTCGGGCAATGCCAAGAACGTTGCGCTGTCTTACGCTGCCGGCGTAGGTGGCGGTCGTACCGGCATCATCGAAACCACCTTCAAGGACGAGACCGAAACCGACCTGTTCGGCGAGCAGGCCGTTCTGTGCGGCGGTACCGTTGAGCTGGTTAAAGCCGGTTTCGAAACCCTGGTTGAAGCTGGCTACGCGCCGGAAATGGCCTACTTCGAATGCCTGCACGAACTGAAGCTGATCGTTGACCTCATGTACGAAGGCGGTATCGCCAACATGAACTACTCGATCTCCAACAACGCCGAATACGGCGAGTACGTGACTGGCCCGGAAGTGATCAACGCCGAGTCCCGCCAAGCTATGCGCAACGCCCTGAAACGTATTCAGGACGGCGAGTACGCCAAAATGTTCATCAGCGAAGGTGCTACCGGCTACCCTTCGATGACCGCCAAGCGTCGTAACAACGCTGCTCACGGTATCGAAGTCATCGGCGAGCAACTGCGCTCCATGATGCCGTGGATCGGTGCCAACAAGATCGTCGACAAAGCCAAAAACTAAGTCGTACGTATCAACAGAAAACGCGGCTTAGGCCGCGTTTTTTCGTTTGAGGGGCGGGTTCTGGTATAAAGCTGCATCGTTTGCGGGCGAACACTCGCCGCAAGTATTGGTCGAATTTTTTTCACACCGTTGCAAGGTAAAGTCCATGAGCGAACGTCCCGAAGAGCCAAGCCAGGCTTCTGACGCCGAAAGCCTGCTACCGATCGATGAACATGTCGAAGAAGGGCATGACGCTGAAGGCCGTAAGGTCCGGCATCGTGGCATCTATTTGCTGCCCAATCTGTTCACTACGGCAAATCTGTTTGCCGGGTTCTATTCCATCATCAACTCAATGAGTGCCCAAAGTGCCCTGGCGGCGGGTGATGCGGCGAGCGCCAGCAAGTATTTCGGCTTTGCTGCCATCGCAATCTTTGTGGCCATGGTGCTGGACGGCCTTGATGGTCGCGTGGCGCGCATGACCAACACCCAAAGCGCCTTCGGTGCCGAGTATGACTCGCTATCGGACATGGTTGCCTTTGGTGTTGCGCCTGCACTGCTGGCCTTCGCCTGGGCGCTGGGGGACATGGGCAAGGTTGGTTGGATGGTCGCCTTCATCTATGTCGCGGGTGCGGCGTTGCGTCTGGCGCGCTTCAATACCCAGGTGGGTACTGCTGACAAGCGTTACTTCATTGGTCTGGCCAGTCCGGCGGCAGCGGGCGTGGTCGCGGGTATCGTCTGGGCGTTCAGTGACTACGGCATCCAGGGTTCAAAAATGTCGTTCCTGGTGGCGTTGATGGTTGCTGCGGCCGGTATGCTGATGGTCAGCAACATCAAGTACAACAGCTTCAAGGAGCTTGATCTCAAAGGGCGTGTGCCTTTCGTGGCGATCCTGGCAGTGGTATTGGTGTTCGCGGTGGTCTTCAGTGATCCTCCTCGGATCCTGCTATTGGCCTTCCTGGTCTACGCCGCTTCGGGGCCGATTCAGTACTTGCTGCATATGCGTCGGGACAAAACGTTGCCTTAATGTAATTTCCCCCATACTCCGCAGTCTATTGGTGCATCAGTTCTCCAATGCTGCGGAGTTGCCATGTTAATCAAATTGCCCAAAGCGTCCGATTGCCAAGAATCGGATGTCACGCCTGAATCCTTCTACCTTTCTCGCCGTAGCTTGCTCGGTGGTGCGCTTGCCAGCATTGCTGCCAGCAGCCTGCCGCGTTGGGCCAGTGCTGACGAGGCCGCGCGTTATCCCGATGTTGAGCCTGGCAAGGCGCCCAATTGGTTTGCCGAAAAATTGCCGGCAACGAAATGGCAGGCGGTGACGGTCAAGGATGAGCCCATCACCCCGTTCAAGGACGCAACCCACTACAACAACTTCTACGAGTTCGGTACAGACAAGGGCGATCCCGCGAAAAATGCGGGCTCGCTCAAGACCGAGCCCTGGAGTGTGGTGATCGATGGTGAGGTCGCAAAGCCGGGGCGTTACGCCCTTGAAGACTTCATGAAGCCCTATCAATTAGAAGAGCGGATCTACCGTTTACGCTGTGTCGAGGCGTGGTCGATGGTCATCCCGTGGATGGGTTTTCCGATCTCTGCCTTACTCAAGCAGGTTGAGCCGACCTCCAAGGCCAAATACATCCGCTTTGAAACCCTCCAGGATGCCAAGAGCATGCCTGGGCAGCGTTCGAGTTTTGGCTTGATCGACTGGCCTTATGTAGAAGGGCTGCGTCTGGATGAAGCGATGAACCCTTTGGCGATTCTGGCCGTTGGCATGTATGGGCGCGAGTTGCCCAATCAGAACGGTGCACCGTTACGTCTGGTCGTACCTTGGAAGTACGGTTTCAAGAGCGTGAAATCCATCGTGCGTATCAGTCTTGTAAGCGAGCAGCCCAAAACCACTTGGCAGAGTATCGCGGCGGATGAATATGGCTTCTATGCGAATGTGAACCCTACGGTGGATCATCCCCGCTGGACCCAGGCGCGGGAGCGTCGTCTGCCAAGTGGGCTGTTCAGTCCCAATGTGCGTGAGACGCAGATGTTCAATGGCTACTCGGATGAGGTCGCCTCTTTATATACAGGCCTCGATCTGCGGAAGAACTACTGATGCGTTACCCCATCTGGCGCATTGGCGTTTTTATAGCTGCGGCAGTGTGGCCGTTATTATGGCTGTATGAGGCATGGAGTTTTGCCTTGGGGCCGGATCCGGGCAAGGTGCTGGTTGATCGGCTTGGCCTGGGTACCCTGATCCTCTTGCTGATTACCCTTGGAATGACGCCGCTGCAGAAACTGAGCGGTTGGGCGGGGTGGATCGCGGTGCGCCGGCAGCTTGGATTGTGGTGCTTTGCTTATGTAGTGGCGCATTTAGCGGCTTACTGTGTGTTTGTCCTGGGGCTGGATTGGTCGCAATTGGGTGTGGAGCTGCGTAAGCGGCCCTACATTATTGTGGGGGCGCTGGGGTTCTTGTCTTTGTTTGTGTTGGCGGTGACTTCTAATCGCTATAGCCAACGCCGACTGGGTAGTCGCTGGAAGAAGCTGCATCGGCTGGTGTATGTGATTCTTGGGCTTGGTCTGTTGCACATGCTGTGGATCGTGCGAGCTGATCTGAAGGAATGGGCTATCTATGCTTCTATAGGTGCGTTGCTTCTGGTACTGCGTGTACCGCCAGTGGCGCGCCGAATCCCCCGACTTATTACTAAAAAAGCACCCACTGCAACAAAAGCGTAATTAACGCTTGACCGCAGATTGTAGACGTCTATAATTCGCCCCACTTCCGGCGCAGTCGAAACGCAAAACTCCTTGGTAAACAAAGAGTTATGCAGAATAAGGCAGCGGATTGCTTCAGTTCATCGAAGCCCAGAAGAAGTTGGTAGGGTCGTGTTGTTTGACGCTATTAACGATTCGATCTTCTCGGTCGAAAGCGGAGAAAAAGAGGTGTTGACAGCAGCGTGTAACGCTGTAGAATTCGCCTCCCGCTGATGAGAGATCGGAAGCGCAAGTGGTTGAAGTTGTTGAAGAAATCTTCGAAAGCTTCTGAAAATAATCACTTGACAGCAAATGAGGCTGCTGTAGAATGCGCGCCTCGGTTGAGACGAAAGCTCTTAACCAACCGCTCTTTAACAACTGAATCAAGCAATTCGTGTGGGTGCTTGTGGAGTCAGACTGATAGTCAACAAGATTATCAGCATCACAAGTTACTCCGCGAGAAATCAAAGAATAACCAACGATTGCTGAGCCAAGTTTAGGGTTTCTTAAAAACCCAAAGATGTTTAAACTGAAGAGTTTGATCATGGCTCAGATTGAACGCTGGCGGCAGGCCTAACACATGCAAGTCGAGCGGTAGAGAGAAGCTTGCTTCTCTTGAGAGCGGCGGACGGGTGAGTAATGCCTAGGAATCTGCCTGGTAGTGGGGGATAACGTTCGGAAACGGACGCTAATACCGCATACGTCCTACGGGAGAAAGCAGGGGACCTTCGGGCCTTGCGCTATCAGATGAGCCTAGGTCGGATTAGCTAGTTGGTGGGGTAATGGCTCACCAAGGCGACGATCCGTAACTGGTCTGAGAGGATGATCAGTCACACTGGAACTGAGACACGGTCCAGACTCCTACGGGAGGCAGCAGTGGGGAATATTGGACAATGGGCGAAAGCCTGATCCAGCCATGCCGCGTGTGTGAAGAAGGTCTTCGGATTGTAAAGCACTTTAAGTTGGGAGGAAGGGCCATTACCTAATACGTGATGGTTTTGACGTTACCGACAGAATAAGCACCGGCTAACTCTGTGCCAGCAGCCGCGGTAATACAGAGGGTGCAAGCGTTAATCGGAATTACTGGGCGTAAAGCGCGCGTAGGTGGTTTGTTAAGTTGGATGTGAAATCCCCGGGCTCAACCTGGGAACTGCATTCAAAACTGACTGACTAGAGTATGGTAGAGGGTGGTGGAATTTCCTGTGTAGCGGTGAAATGCGTAGATATAGGAAGGAACACCAGTGGCGAAGGCGACCACCTGGACTGATACTGACACTGAGGTGCGAAAGCGTGGGGAGCAAACAGGATTAGATACCCTGGTAGTCCACGCCGTAAACGATGTCAACTAGCCGTTGGGAGCCTTGAGCTCTTAGTGGCGCAGCTAACGCATTAAGTTGACCGCCTGGGGAGTACGGCCGCAAGGTTAAAACTCAAATGAATTGACGGGGGCCCGCACAAGCGGTGGAGCATGTGGTTTAATTCGAAGCAACGCGAAGAACCTTACCAGGCCTTGACATCCAATGAACTTTCCAGAGATGGATTGGTGCCTTCGGGAACATTGAGACAGGTGCTGCATGGCTGTCGTCAGCTCGTGTCGTGAGATGTTGGGTTAAGTCCCGTAACGAGCGCAACCCTTGTCCTTAGTTACCAGCACGTGATGGTGGGCACTCTAAGGAGACTGCCGGTGACAAACCGGAGGAAGGTGGGGATGACGTCAAGTCATCATGGCCCTTACGGCCTGGGCTACACACGTGCTACAATGGTCGGTACAGAGGGTTGCCAAGCCGCGAGGTGGAGCTAATCCCAGAAAACCGATCGTAGTCCGGATCGCAGTCTGCAACTCGACTGCGTGAAGTCGGAATCGCTAGTAATCGCGAATCAGAATGTCGCGGTGAATACGTTCCCGGGCCTTGTACACACCGCCCGTCACACCATGGGAGTGGGTTGCACCAGAAGTAGCTAGTCTAACCTTCGGGAGGACGGTTACCACGGTGTGATTCATGACTGGGGTGAAGTCGTAACAAGGTAGCCGTAGGGGAACCTGCGGCTGGATCACCTCCTTAATCGACGACATCAGCTGCTCCATAAGTTCCCACACGAATTGCTTGATTCATTGAAGAAGACGATAAAGAAGCAGCCCGAAATTGGGTCTGTAGCTCAGTTGGTTAGAGCGCACCCCTGATAAGGGTGAGGTCGGCAGTTCGAATCTGCCCAGACCCACCAATTTTGTGTGGGAAACGCCTGTAGAAATACGGGGCCATAGCTCAGCTGGGAGAGCGCCTGCCTTGCACGCAGGAGGTCAACGGTTCGATCCCGTTTGGCTCCACCACTACTGCTTCTGCGTTATGAAAGCTTAGAAATGAGCATTCCATCAGTATGATGGTGAATGTTGATTTCTAGTCTTTGATTAGATCGTTCTTTAAAAATTTGGGTATGTGATAGAAAGATAGACTGAACGTTACTTTCACTGGTAACGGCTCAGGCTAAGGTAAAATTTGTGAGTGGCTCTTAATTGAGTATGATCGAATTTTCGGCGAATGTCGTCTTCACAGTATAACCAGATTGCTTGGGGTTATATGGTCAAGTGAAGAAGCGCATACGGTGGATGCCTTGGCAGTCAGAGGCGATGAAAGACGTGGTAGCCTGCGAAAAGCTTCGGGGAGTCGGCAAACAGACTTTGATCCGGAGATGTCTGAATGGGGGAACCCAGCCATCATAAGATGGTTATCTTACGCTGAATACATAGGCGTAAGAGGCGAACCAGGGGAACTGAAACATCTAAGTACCCTGAGGAAAAGAAATCAACCGAGATTCCCTTAGTAGTGGCGAGCGAACGGGGACTAGCCCTTAAGTGGCTTTGAGATTAGCGGAACGCTCTGGAAAGTGCGGCCATAGTGGGTGATAGCCCTGTACGCGAAAATCTCTTAGTCATGAAATCGAGTAGGACGGAGCACGAGAAACTTTGTCTGAATATGGGGGGACCATCCTCCAAGGCTAAATACTACTGACTGACCGATAGTGAACTAGTACCGTGAGGGAAAGGCGAAAAGAACCCCGGAGAGGGGAGTGAAATAGATCCTGAAACCGTATGCGTACAAGCAGTGGGAGCCCACTTTGTTGGGTGACTGCGTACCTTTTGTATAATGGGTCAGCGACTTATTTTCAGTGGCGAGCTTAACCGAATAGGGGAGGCGTAGCGAAAGCGAGTCTTAATAGGGCGTCTAGTCGCTGGGAATAGACCCGAAACCGGGCGATCTATCCATGGGCAGGTTGAAGGTTGGGTAACACTAACTGGAGGACCGAACCGACTACCGTTGAAAAGTTAGCGGATGACCTGTGGATCGGAGTGAAAGGCTAATCAAGCTCGGAGATAGCTGGTTCTCCTCGAAAGCTATTTAGGTAGCGCCTCATGTATCACTGTAGGGGGTAGAGCACTGTTTCGGCTAGGGGGTCATCCCGACTTACCAAACCGATGCAAACTCCGAATACCTACAAGTGCCGAGCATGGGAGACACACGGCGGGTGCTAACGTCCGTCGTGAAAAGGGAAACAACCCAGACCGTCAGCTAAGGTCCCAAAGTTATGGTTAAGTGGGAAACGATGTGGGAAGGCTTAGACAGCTAGGAGGTTGGCTTAGAAGCAGCCACCCTTTAAAGAAAGCGTAATAGCTCACTAGTCGAGTCGGCCTGCGCGGAAGATGTAACGGGGCTCAAACCATACACCGAAGCTACGGGTATCACGTAAGTGATGCGGTAGAGGAGCGTTCTGTAAGCCTGTGAAGGTGAGTTGAGAAGCTTGCTGGAGGTATCAGAAGTGCGAATGCTGACATGAGTAACGATAATGGGTGTGAAAAACACCCACGCCGAAAGACCAAGGTTTCCTGCGCAACGTTAATCGACGCAGGGTTAGTCGGTCCCTAAGGCGAGGCTGAAAAGCGTAGTCGATGGAAAACAGGTTAATATTCCTGTACTTCTGGTTATTGCGATGGAGGGACGGAGAAGGCTAGGCCAGCTTGGCGTTGGTTGTCCAAGTTTAAGGTGGTAGGCTGGAATCTTAGGTAAATCCGGGATTCTAAGGCCGAGAGCTGATGACGAGTTAACTTTTAGTTAACGAAGTGGTTGATGCCATGCTTCCAAGAAAAGCTTCTAAGCTTCAGGTAACCAGGAACCGTACCCCAAACCGACACAGGTGGTTGGGTAGAGAATACCAAGGCGCTTGAGAGAACTCGGGTGAAGGAACTAGGCAAAATGGCACCGTAACTTCGGGAGAAGGTGCGCCGGTGAGGGTGAAGGACTTGCTCCGTAAGCCCATGCCGGTCGAAGATACCAGGCCGCTGCGACTGTTTATTAAAAACACAGCACTCTGCAAACACGAAAGTGGACGTATAGGGTGTGACGCCTGCCCGGTGCCGGAAGGTTAATTGATGGGGTTAGCTAACGCGAAGCTCTTGATCGAAGCCCCGGTAAACGGCGGCCGTAACTATAACGGTCCTAAGGTAGCGAAATTCCTTGTCGGGTAAGTTCCGACCTGCACGAATGGCGTAACGATGGCGGCGCTGTCTCCACCCGAGACTCAGTGAAATTGAAATCGCTGTGAAGATGCAGTGTATCCGCGGCTAGACGGAAAGACCCCGTGAACCTTTACTATAGCTTTGCACTGGACTTTGAATTTGCTTGTGTAGGATAGGTGGGAGGCTTTGAAGCGTGGACGCCAGTCTGCGTGGAGCCAACCTTGAAATACCACCCTGGCAACTTTGAGGTTCTAACTCAGGTCCGTTATCCGGATCGAGGACAGTGTATGGTGGGTAGTTTGACTGGGGCGGTCTCCTCCTAAAGAGTAACGGAGGAGTACGAAGGTGCGCTCAGACCGGTCGGAAATCGGTCGTAGAGTATAAAGGCAAAAGCGCGCTTGACTGCGAGACAGACACGTCGAGCAGGTACGAAAGTAGGTCTTAGTGATCCGGTGGTTCTGTATGGAAGGGCCATCGCTCAACGGATAAAAGGTACTCCGGGGATAACAGGCTGATACCGCCCAAGAGTTCATATCGACGGCGGTGTTTGGCACCTCGATGTCGGCTCATCACATCCTGGGGCTGAAGCCGGTCCCAAGGGTATGGCTGTTCGCCATTTAAAGTGGTACGCGAGCTGGGTTTAGAACGTCGTGAGACAGTTCGGTCCCTATCTGCCGTGGACGTTTGAGATTTGAGAGGGGCTGCTCCTAGTACGAGAGGACCGGAGTGGACGAACCTCTGGTGTTCCGGTTGTCACGCCAGTGGCATTGCCGGGTAGCTATGTTCGGAATAGATAACCGCTGAAAGCATCTAAGCGGGAAACTAGCCTCAAGATGAGATCTCACTGGGACCTTGAGTCCCCTGAAGGGCCGTCGAAGACTACGACGTTGATAGGTTGGGTGTGTAAGCGCTGTGAGGCGTTGAGCTAACCAATACTAATTGCCCGTGAGGCTTGACCATATAACACCCAAGCAATTTGCGTCGAAAGGCCAGATTGCGGTGTGTGAAGACGCAATGAACCGAAAGTTCGAGATCTTACAAAACACCGACAGCTGTCACATACCCAATTTGCTGAAGCGAGGCCAGCCGGCCACGACTCAGTACCCGAATTTCTTGACGACCATAGAGCATTGGAACCACCTGATCCCATCCCGAACTCAGCAGTGAAACGATGCATCGCCGATGGTAGTGTGGGGTTTCCCCATGTGAGAGTAGGTCATCGTCAAGATTAAATTCCGAAACCCCATTTGCGAAAGCAGATGGGGTTTTGTTTTGGGCGCTCGAAAAGTGCGAGGAGGCGCCTCGGGAGGGGCTTCAGTGCTAAAGTCCATGCCCTCGATTTTGCTTTTCCCAAGGAAGCCGTTATGCCGGATGCGACGTCCCTCAGTGCTGGATTCATGGTGGTTCACGGCAACCGCTTGGACGAACTGCGCAGCCTGGTGGTGAGTTGGATGCGCCGTTATCCCCTGGCGCCCCTGGAAAACGAAATCGCCCTGGTACAAAGCAACGGCATTGCCCAGTGGCTCAAACTGGCCTTGGCTGAAGACCCGGAAGACGACGATATGGGAGGCTGCGGAATTGCCGCCGCCATCGATGTACAGCTCCCCGGCAGCTTCATGTGGCAGCTCTATCGCATGGTCCTGGGACGTGACGAAATCCCTCCAAAATCCCTGCTCGATAAAGCCCCGCTCACTTGGCGCCTGATGCGCCTGCTCCCGGAACTCATCGATCAACAGCACTTCGAGCCGTTGCAACGCTTCTTGACCCACGACTCCGACCTGCGCAAACGCTACCAACTGGCGGAACGACTGGCTGACCTGTTCGACCAATACCAGGTCTACCGCGCTGACTGGCTGGAAGACTGGGCCGCTGGCCGTCATCAATTGCGTAACGGTCGAGGCGAATCAAAGCCACTCAGCCCGGCCAACTGCTGGCAAGCCGAGTTATGGCGCGCGCTGCTGTTGGACGTCGGTGAAGAGGGCATGGCCGAAAGCCGCGCCGGCGTGCACCAGCGCTTTATCGAACGTATCAATGCGCTTGAGCAAGCGCCGAAGGGGCTGCCTTCCCGGGTGATTGTCTTCGGGATTTCTTCCTTGCCCGCCCAAGCGCTGGAGGCGCTGGCCGGCCTGGCCCGTTTCAGCCAAGTCCTGCTGTGCGTGCACAACCCGTGTCGCCACCATTGGTCCGACATCGTGGCCGACAAAGACCTGCTGCGTAACGAATACAAGCGCCAGGCGCGCAAAGCCGGCATGCCCGTTACCATCGACCCACAAACCCTGCACCAACATGCTCATCCGCTGTTGGCCGCCTGGGGCAAACAAGGTCGTGATTACATCAGCCTGCTGGACAGTTACGACGATCCCAACAGCTACCGCGCCGCTTTTCGCGATGGTCGAATCGACCTGTTCAGCGACAGCGAGCCCACCACACTGCTCAACCAGCTTCAGGACGATATCCTCGAACTGCGCCCGCTCAATGAGACTCGGGAACAATGGCCGGCTGTCGATCTGGAGCGTGATACATCCATCCGCTTCCACATTGCCCACAGCGCCCAACGCGAAGTGGAGATTCTCCACGACCAATTGCTCCAACGCTTCAGCGCCGACCCCACGCTTCGCCCAAGGGACATCATCGTCATGGTCCCCGACGTCGACAGCTATGCGCCGCATATCCGCGCGGTATTCGGTCAACTGGACAGAATCGATCCCCGCTTCATCCCCTTCACCCTGACCGATCAAGGTCAGCGCGGCCGCGATCCCCTGCTGATCGCCGTTGAACACCTGCTCAAACTCCCCGACAGCCGCTTCCCCGTCAGCGAGATTCTCGACCTGTTGGATGTCCCGGCCTTGCGCGAACGCTTCGCCATCAAGGAGCGCGATCTGCCCACACTGCACCGCTGGATCGAAGGCGCTGGCATCCGTTGGGGGCTCAACGCCGAGCAACGCGCGGGTCTCGGTCTGCCGAGTAATCTGGAACAAAACAGCTGGCGATTTGGCCTTCGCCGTATGCTTCTAGGCTACGCCGTCGGCACCGGTGCAGCCTGCGAAGGCATTGAGCCCTACGACGAAATCGGCGGGCTTGATGCGGCCTTGATCGGCCCACTGGTCGCTTTGCTTGATGCGCTCAGCGATGCCCATCAAGCGCTGTCACAACCCGCAGCACCCCACGAATGGGGCGAGCGTCTGCAACGCCTGATGCAACTCTTCTTCCTACCCAGCAGCGAGCACGACGACTACCTGTTGGGTCAGCTTGAGCAACTCAGGGAAACCTGGTTGGAAACCTGCGAGTCCGTTGGCCTGCAGGATGAGTTACCGCTTACCGTAGTCCGCGAAGCCTGGCTGGCCGGCCTGGATCAAGGCCGTCTGTCCCAGCGCTTCCTCGCCGGAGCTGTCAATTTTTGCACCCTGATGCCCATGCGCGCCATCCCCTTCAAACTCGTCTGCCTGCTCGGCATGAACGATGGCGACTACCCACGCGCCCAACCACCGCTGGATTTCGACCTGATGGGCAGCGACTACCGGCCCGGCGACCGTTCGCGCCGCGAAGACGACCGTTACCTGCTGCTCGAAGCCCTGCTGTCCGCCCGCGACCAGCTCTATATCAGCTGGGTCGGCCGTAGCATCCGCGATAACAGCGAGCGCCCGGCCTCTGTACTCATCGGCCAACTGCGCGACCATATCGCCAGTGGCTGGCACAACGCACAAGAAACACCGCTACTGGACGCGATGACCCAGGAACACCCGCTCCAACCCTTCAGCGCCCGTTACTTCCACGAAGGTGATCCGCTGTTCAGCTACGCCCGCGAATGGCAGTTACTCCACGCCGCCCCGGATGCCGTTACACAGGAAGACCAACTGGCGCAGCACCAACAGGAGGAGCCCCTGAGCCTCGGCCAGTTACAGGATTTCCTACGCAATCCGGTCAAACACTTCTTCAGCCAGCGTCTGAAAGTGTTCTTCGAAGCCGCCGAAGTACCCTTGGCCGATGAAGAACCCTTCGTGCTTGACGCGCTGCAACGCTACAGCCTGAGCGACAGCCTGTTGAACGCTGCGCTGTCCCAGCCCGAGCACCTCGACCAGGCCCTCAACGCCCAGGCTCTGCGGCTGCAAGGCAGTGGCCTGTTGCCGATGGTTGGTTTCGGCGAGTGCCTGCGCAACGAACTCATTGAGCCCCTGCCCGACTTGTTGCAACGCTACCAGCAGTTGCTGGCGCTCTGGCCAACGCCACACACCGCTGCAGAACCGATCAGTTTCGAGCATCAAGGTATAGCGCTGGAAGGCTGGATCAGCGGCCTGCATCGACGCAGTGATGGCGGATTGCTGAGTGTCACCACCATCCCCAATAGCATCGGCTCGATCAAAACACGCAAATGGCATCGTCTGATTCGTCCTTGGGTCAATCATGTGGTGGCCTGTGCCTGCGGTCTGTCGTTGAGCACGGGGTTGGTGGCCAGCGACGATACGTTGCTACTGGCCCCGCTGGATAAGCCCATCGCCCGGGAAATCCTCGGCAACCTGCTGTTGGCCTGGCACAGCGGCATGAGAGAGCCGCTCCCGGTAGCCGTCAAGACTGCCTTCGCCTGGCTCAGCCAAACCGATCCGGTCAAAGCCCACGCCGCCGCGAGCAAAGCCTATGAAGGTGACGGCCTGACCACCGACGGCGAGCGTCGCGAAACCCCGGCGCTCACCCGACAGTTCCCCGATTACGCCGCCCTGGCCGCCAGCGAAGAGTTCGAAGGCTGGTGCGAAACCTTGTATCGACCGCTCATCAACGCCCCATGGCGATCACTCACAGGCGAGGAGGCCGGCCCATGAGCAGCAAACCCTTGGCCCTGGCCTTCCCGTTGAATGGCAGCCAGCTGATTGAAGCCAGCGCCGGCACCGGCAAAACCTTCACCATCTCCGCCTTGTACCTGCGTCTGGTCCTTGGCCACGGTGACGGTGAGTCCGGTTTTGGCCGTGAACTGCTGCCGCCGCAAATCCTCGTGGTGACCTTTACCGATGCCGCCACCAAAGAGCTGCGCGAACGCATCCGCATTCGTTTGGCCGAAGCTGCACGTTTCTTCCGCGAAGAGATTGAACAGCCCGACGCGCTGATCGCCGACCTGCGTGCGCAATACCTCCCCGAGCAATGGCCCGCCTGTGCCAACCGCCTGGACATCGCCGCCCAGTGGATGGATGAAGCGGCGGTTTCCACGATTCACAGTTGGTGCCAGCGCATGCTGCGCGAACACGCGTTCGACAGCGGCAGCCTGTTCACCCAGACCCTGGAAACCGACCACAGTGACCTGCTCGGCGAAGTGCTGCGCGATTATTGGCGACTGTTCTGCTACCCGATGCACGACGACGTACTCAACTGGGTACGCAACAACTGGGGCGGCCCGGCCGCGTTGATGCCACGCGTGCGCGCACTGTTCGGCAGCGAACGGCCGACGGATGAAACCCGCGAACCCGCCGAGTTGATCAACGCTTGCCTGCAAGAACGCCGTGAAGCGTTGATAAACATCAAGGCTCCCTGGCAACAATGGGCCGCCGAGCTACGCGATATCTGTCTGCAAGCCGTAGCCGCCAAAGCCGTCGACGGCCGCAAGATGCAAGCGCGTTACTTCGAGCCCTGGTTCGAAAAGATCAGCGCCTGGGCCGCTGACGAAACCCTCGAGCAACTGGACATCGGCACCGGCTTCACTCGCCTCACCCCCGACGGCATGGCCGAAGCCTGGAAGGGCGACCCGCCGCAACACCCCGGCATCGACGCCATGGCCGGCCTCAAGGCCGCCCTCGACGCGCTGCCAACCCCCGACGCGGCGGTGTTGCAACACGCTGCCGTTTGGGTGGGCAACCGCTTTGAAGAAGAAAAACGCCGTCGTGCCGAAATGGGCTTTGACGACATGCTGATCCGCCTCAACGCTGCCCTGCGAGCCGATGGCGGCGAGCGTCTGGCCAGTGTGATCCGCGAGCAGTTCCCGGTGGCCCTGATCGACGAGTTCCAGGACACCGACCCAGTGCAGTACAGCATCTTCGACAGCATCTACCGTATCGAAGAGAACCACCTCGACAGCGGCCTGTTCCTGATTGGCGACCCCAAGCAAGCCATCTACGCCTTCCGCGGCGCCGATATCTACACCTACCTGCGTGCGCGCAAATCCACGCTCGGCCGTCATCACACCCTGGGCACCAACTTCCGTTCCAGCCATGCGATGGTCGAGGCAGTGAACCACGTGTTCCAGCGGGCGGAAACCGGCCGCGGCGCGTTCCTGTTCCGGGAGTCGAATGGCGACAACCCGGTGCCGTTCCACCCGGTGCTATCCCAAGGCCGCAAGGAAAAGCTGCAGGTAGACGGCCAAACGTTGCCGGCAATGAACCTGTGGCACCTGCCCACCGACCAGCCGGTTTCCAACGCGGTGTACCGCCAACAACTGGCCGGTGCCTGCGCCACCCGGATTGTCGAATTGCTCAACGGCGGGCAGCAAGGTACGGCCGGTTTCCTGCAGCCGGACGACAGCTTCCAAGGCGTACTGCCGTCGGACATCGCCATCCTCGTGCGCGACGGCAAGGAAGCCCAGGCCGTGCGCGCCGAGTTGGCCGCCCGTGGCGTGCGCAGCGTGTACCTGTCCGACAAGGACTCTGTCTTCGCCGCCCAGGAAGCCCACGACCTGCTCGTCTGGCTCAAGGCCTGTGCCGAGCCGGACGTCGAGCGGCCGCTGCGGGCCGCCCTGGCTTGCGTCACCTTGAACCTGTCACTGCCGGAACTGGAGCGTCTGAACCAGGACGAACTGGCGTGGGAAAGCCGCGTGATGCAGTTCCGAGGCTACCGCACGATCTGGCGCACCCAAGGCGTGTTGCCGATGCTGCGTCGCCTGCTGCACGACTTCAAACTGCCGCAAACCCTGATCGCCCGCAGCGACGGCGAACGTGTGCTGACCAACCTGTTGCACCTCAGCGAGTTGTTGCAACAAGCCGCGTCGGAACTGGACGGCGAACAGGCGTTGATCCGCCACCTGGCCGAGCACCTGGCGTTGTCCGGCCAGGCCGGCGAAGAGCAAATCCTGCGCCTGGAAAGTGACGAGCAACTGGTCAAGGTGGTGACCATTCACAAATCCAAGGGCCTGGAGTACGACCTGGTCTTCCTGCCTTTCATCTGCTCGGCCAAGCCGGTCGACGGCAGTCGCCTGCCGCTGCATTACCACGATGAACACGGCAAATCCCACGTCAGCCTGCGCCCGACCGCCGAGTTGATCGCCCAGGCCGACGATGAGCGCCTGGCCGAAGACCTGCGTTTGTTCTACGTGGCCCTGACCCGCGCCAAACATGCCTGCTGGCTCGGCGTTGCCGACCTCAAACGTGGCAACAGCAGCAGCTCGGTACTGCACCTGTCGGCGCTGGGTTACTTGCTCGGCGCCGGTGCGTCGTTGAGTGAGTCTGCCGGCCTCGCGCGTTGGCTGCTGGATCTGCAGGACGGCTGCCCGGCCATCCACTACGCCCCTGTGCCCGACGCCCAGGACATCCTGTTCCACCCGCCGCGCAACACCGCCCACTTGCTCGCGCCCTTGTTACCCAAGCGCAAGGCCGCCGAGAACTGGTGGATCGCGTCCTACAGTGCCTTGCGCATTGGCGACAGCATGAGCGTCGCCAACCTTGAAGCGCCCGAAAGCCCACAGGCGCAAAAGCTTTTCGATGACGAACGTCTCGATCCCGATGCACCGCGTGACGTGGCGGCGTCCGGCGCAGACATTCACCGTTTCCCACGCGGTCCGAACCCCGGCACCTTCCTTCATGGCCTGCTGGAGTGGGCCGGGGAAGAAGGCTTCAACGTGACCTCGCAAGCCATCGAACACGCCGTAGGCGCGCGCTGCAATCGCCGCAACTGGGAAGGCTGGATCGTCACCCTCAGCGATTGGCTGGGCCATCTGCTGCACACGCCGCTGCCGGTGGATAACGACCAGGTCGCCCTGAGCGACCTGCAGCACTACCAGATCGAAATGGAGTTCTGGTTCGCCAGCCATAAAGTCGACGTGCTCGCCCTCGACAAGCTGGTGTGCCAGTACACCCACAACGGTGTGTCCCGCGTCGCCGCCGAACCGGTGCTGCTCAACGGCATGTTCAAGGGTTTTATCGACCTCACCTTCGAACATGACGGCCGTTACTACGTGGCCGACTACAAATCCAACTGGCTCGGCCCTGACGATTCGGCCTACACCCAGGACGCCATGGAACAGTCGATCCTCGAGCACCGCTACGACCTGCAATACGTGCTTTACCTGCTCGCGCTGCATCGTCAACTCAAGGCGCGCCTGCCGGACTACGACTACGACCGTCATGTGGGTGGCGCGCTGTACCTGTTCCTGCGCGGCACTCAGGCCGTCAGCCGAGGGGCGTTTTTCACCCGGCCGCCACGGGAACTGATCGAAAGCCTGGACCTGCTGTTCCAGGGCAAGCCCATCCCGCCCAAGGCTGAGCCTGCCTGGGAACAAGGAGTGTTGTTATGAGCCTGTCGCCGTTACCGCTTGAGGCGTTAGCGCCCTTGAGCCGCGCCGCCGACCTGGTGCACCTGCTGGAGCGTTGGGTTGACAGGGGGTGGCTGCGGGCGTTGGACAAGGCGTTCGTGGGCTTCCTGCACGAGCTCGATCCACACGCCGACCCCTTGGTCCTCCTGGCGGCGGCGCTGACCAGCCATCAACTCGGCCACGGCCATGTGTGCCTGGACCTGTTCGAAACCCTCAACGCGCCGGATTTTGCCCTGTCCCTGCCGCCCGAAGGCGACCTGCAAAGCGGCGCCATGCTGCTGCCGTCGCAATTGCTCGACGGCCTCGACGGCGCCCACTGGTGCCATGCACTGGCCGCCAGCCCGTTGGTCGCCCTGGCGGTGGACGGCAGCGAATCGGCACACAGTCGTCCCCTGGTACTGTCGGGCAAACGCCTGTACCTGCGCCGCTACTGGACTTACGAACGACGTATCGACAGCGCCTTGCGCCTGCGTCTCGCCACCCAGGAAAACGTCGCCGCCGATTTGCCCCAGCGCTTGAATGGCTTGTTTGACCAGCCGGCGCCCGATGGCGTGATCGACTGGCAAAAACTCGCCTGCGCCCTGGCCACCCGCGGTGCATTCAGCATCGTCACCGGCGGCCCCGGCACCGGCAAGACCACCACCGTGGTGCGCCTGCTCGCGCTGTTGCAGGCGCCGGCCGTTGAGTCCGGCAGCCCGCTGCGTATCCGCTTGGCCGCGCCGACCGGTAAGGCCGCCGCGCGTTTGACCGAATCCATCAGCCAGCAAGTGCTGTCGCTGACAGTGGCGCAAAGCGTGAAGGAAAAGATCCCGACCCAGGTCACCACGGTCCACCGCTTGCTGGGCAGTCGCCCGGGCACTCGGCACTTCCGCCATCACCTTGGCAACCCGCTGCCCCTGGATGTCCTGGTGGTGGACGAAGCCTCGATGATCGACCTGGAAATGATGGCTAACCTGCTGGATGCGTTACCGCCCCATGCTCGCCTGGTGTTGTTGGGCGACAAGGACCAGCTTGCCTCGGTAGAGGCCGGCGCCGTACTCGGTGATTTGTGCCGCGACGCCGAAGCTGGTTGGTACAGCCCCCACACCCGCCAATGGCTGCAAACCGTCAGCGGCGAAGACCTCAGCGCCAGTGGCCTGCACGAAGACCTCGATGGCAGCCATCCCTTGGCCCAGCAAGTGGTGATGTTGCGCTACTCACGGCGTTTCGGCGAAGGCAGCGGCATCGGCCAACTGGCGCGCTGGGTCAACCAGCAAAACGCCGAAGAGGCCCGCAAGCTGCTGGCCGCGCGCAGCCACAGCGACTTATTCTGCGTCAGCCTCAAAGGCGAGCACGACCACGCCCTGGAGCGCCTGGTGCTGGACGGGCAGGGCGACGGCGCCCAGGGTTATCGCTATTACCTCAACCTGCTGCACAGCGCGCGCCCCACCGTCGACACCCCGCGCGATGACCTCGCCTGGACCCACTGGGCCCAGCAACTGCTGCAAGCCTTCGATGCGTTCCAACTGCTCTGCGCCGTGCGCAAGGGCCCTTGGGGGGTGGAGGGACTGAACCTACGCATCACGGCCGCCTTGCGCAAAGTGCGGCTGATCGAGGGGGATGAGCAATGGTACGAAGGCCGTCCGGTGTTGATGACGCGCAACGATTACGGCCTGGGCTTGATGAACGGCGATATCGGCATTGCCCTCAAACTGCCTGAAAGCGACGGCGGCCCCCAGGTGCTGCGGGTGGCTTTCCCACGTAACGATGGCCAGGGTGGCGTGCGCTTTGTCCTGCCCAGCCGTCTCAATGATGTGGAAACCGTGTACGCCATGACCGTGCACAAATCCCAGGGCTCGGAGTTCACCCACACCGCGCTGATCCTGCCGGACGCGCTGAACCCGGTGCTCACCAAAGAGTTGATCTACACCGGCATTACCCGCGCCAAGCGCTGGTTCAGCCTGATCGAACCCCGGGGCGGGGTGTTTGAAGAGGCCGTGCGACGCAAGGTCAAACGCTTGAGTGGGTTGATGCTGGCGTTGGGTCAGGAGTCAGAACTATCTGATGCTGTGCTATCGTTGCGGCATCACCCCGAAAACACCTGAGAGTATCGCTGCATGAACGTGGCCGTCTCGCCCACAGAGCGTAGTTTGAGCTGGAGGCGCCTGCTGCTGGTGGCGGTTCTATGCCTGCTGGCGCCCCGCGTATTTGCCGAGGGCCCAGGCCCGGCGGACCAGCGCGCCCAGGCGGTCACGCAAGTGGTACTCGGTATCCTCAGCTATGCCCGCTGGCCGGTAGAGCCGGAGCAACTGCGCCTGTGCATCGTCGGCCCGACCCAATACACCGACGACCTGATCAAAGGCACCACCCAGGCTACCGGTCGTCCGGTCGTGGTGCGGCGCCTGCTGGTCGACCACCCCGATGTGGTCAACGCCTGCGACGCCGTGTACATCGGCAAACTCAGCAATGACGAACGCAACCGCCTGTTTGCCTCGTTGATCGGCCACCCCGTGCTCAGCATCAGCGAAGGCGGCGACCAGTGCACCGTGGGCAGTCTGTTCTGCCTGCGGGTGGGCGATGAGCAAGTGTCGTTTGAGGTCAACCTCGACTCGGTGGCGCGCAGCGGCGTGCGCATTCATCCCAGCGTGTTGCAACTGTCCCGGCGCCGGGCGCCCGCCACATGAAAGTGGCGAACGTACGACCTACCCTGCGTTCCGTCATCGGCCGAGGGCACATGATCCTGGCGCTGGTGGCGGTGACGCTGGCCAGTGTTTCCCTGACCCTGCTCGGCGTGTTGGCGCTGCGGGTCTACGCCGAACACAACCTGCACCTGATCGCCCGGTCCATCAACTACACCGTGGAAGCGGCCGTGGTGTTCAACGACCGCGGCGCGGCCACCGAAGCCCTCAGCCTGATTGCCTCCACCGAAGAAGTCGCCCAGGCTGACGTGTTCGATAGCAGTGGCCGGCTGTTGGCGCACTGGGAACGTCCGGAAACCGGCATGCTCTCCCGGGTTGAACTGGCGCTGGCGCATACCCTGCTCGAGCAGCCCATCAGCCAACCGATCCTCCACCAGGGGCGCACCATCGGCAGCATTCACCTGACCGGCCACGGCGGTAGCCTGCTGCGCTTCCTGCTCAGCGGCCTGGCGGGGATCCTGATCTGCACCGTCCTCAGTGCCTGGGTCGCCCTGCACTTGGCGCGGCGTCTGTTGCGTGGCATTACGCAGCCGCTGCAAAGCCTCGCCGCCGTGGCCCACGCCGCCCGCAGCGAGCGTGACTTCGACCGCCGCGTGCCGCCGGCCCGCATCGCCGAACTCGACAGCCTGGGCAGCGACTTCAATGCCTTGCTTGGCGAGATGGAAGCCTGGCAAAACCATCTGCAAAGCGAAAACGAAACTCTCGCCCACAAGGCCAACCACGACAGCCTTACCGGTCTGCCCAACCGCGCGTACTTCGAAGGCCGCCTGATTCGCGCGCTGCGCAGCGCCGCCAAAGCCAAGGAGCAGGTGGCCGTGCTGTACCTCGACAGCGACCGGTTCAAAGAGATCAATGACAGCTTCGGCCATGCCGCCGGTGATGCCGTGCTGGTGGCCGTCGCCGAACGGGTGCGTGCGCAATTGCGTGAAGATGACCTGGTAGCGCGCCTCGGCGGTGACGAGTTCGCCATCCTGCTGGCGCCGCTGCACAAGGTGGAAGACGCCCAGCGCATTGCCGAAAAAATCATCGCCAGCATGGACATGCCGATTGCCGTGCCTGGCGACACCCAGGTGTTGACCTCCCTCAGTATTGGTATCGCCATCTACCCCGAACATGGCGTCACACCCGGCACCTTGCTCAATGCCGCCGATGCGGCGATGTACCAGGCCAAGCGTTTGTCCTCGGGTGGCCAGCAAACGGCGGAGTCGGAGAGCCCCGTCGTCAACGTTCAACACAGGAGTTGATCCCTTGTTCTCGACCGCGCGTCTTATGTTTATCACCCTGCTGGTGACACTGCTCGCCCTTGGCGGCTGCCAGACGGCGCCTCCCAAAGGCCTGACCCCGGCGCAAGTCGCCGTCCTCAAGCAACAGGGCTTCGAGCTTACCGATGACGGCTGGGCGTTCGGCCTGTCCGGCAAAGTGCTGTTTGGCAGTGACGTCGAAACCCTTAACCAACCCAGCACCGACATCGTCCAACGCATCGGCAAGGCCCTGCTGGGTGTGGGCATCGAGCGCGTACGCGTCGATGGCCACACCGACGGCTCGGGCAAGGAAACCTACAACCAGCAACTGTCCCTGCGCCGCGCGAAAAGCGTGGCGACGGTGCTGCAGGGCGTGGGCATGAAAGAGGAAAACATCCAGCTGCGTGGGCTGGGCAGCAGTAAACCGGTGGACACCAACGACACAGCGGAAGGGCGTACCGAGAATCGGCGGGTGTCGATTGTGGTGATCGCGGACTGAGCCGGCAGCCCGATTTCAATCTGAAATCCAATCAAAATGTGGGAGAGGGCTTGCCACCTCCCACATTCGAACGGTGTTCGCTTAGTTGGCCGGAGATTCTCTAGGAGCCTCCTGCCATTTAAGGGGAGTTGTCGTTGCTGGCCTTTAATCCGCAAACCGCATCTCCCGCGTCTCCCCCATCAACAACCCCTGGTTCTGCTCCGTCACCTCGCGGATGTAATCCCACAACAACGTAATCCGCTTCAGCTTCCTCAGGTCCTCCCGGCAATACATCCAGAACTGCCGGGTAATCGCAATCTGCTCCCCTAGCACCGGCAGCAGCCGTGGATCCTGTGCCGCGAGAAAGCACGGCAAGATCGCCATCGACCGCCCTTGCTGCGCCGCCACGTACTGCGCAATCACGCTGGTACTGCGCAGGCTGGCGCTGGCGCCGGGCACGACGTTGGCCAGGTACAGCAGCTCCGAGCTGAAGGCCAGATCATCCACATAGCTGATAAACGGATGCTCGGCCAAATCTGCCGGTTTGTGGATAGGCGGGTGTTGGTCGAGGTATTCCTGGGTCGCGTACAGCTGCAGTTTGTAGTCGCACAGTTTGCAGCACACGTAGGGCCCGTGTTCCGGGCGTTCCAGGGCGATGACGATGTCGGCTTCGCGCTTGGACAGGCTGATGAAGTGGGGCAGGGGCAGGATGTCGACCGAGATGGCGGGGTAGGTGTCGACGAAGTGGCTCAACTGCGGGGTGACGAAGAAGCTGCCGAAGCCTTCGGTGCAGCCCATGCGCACATGGCCGGACAGCGCCACGCCGGAGCCGGACACTTGCTCGCAGGCCATGTGCAGGGTGCTTTCGATGGACTCGGCGTAGCCCAGCAAACGCTGGCCTTCGGGGGTGAGGACGAAGCCGTTGGTCCGGGATTTTTCGAACAGCAGCGTACCGAGGGACACTTCCAATGAGCTGATGCGCCGCGACACGGTGGTGTAGTCCACCGCCAGGCGCTTGGCGGCGACGCTGGCCTTGCGGGTGCGGGCCACTTCGAGGAAAAACTTCAGGTCATCCCAATTCAGGGAACCCAGTGATGTGATGTTTTTTTGCATATTGGACCGGCTTTTATGTGCGTTCTTATTAGAGATTTGCACATCTATACTCCAAAAACAGTCCGAACGCCTCATTCTTCAAGGCGATTCAAGCGCCTTGTCTCTGCATAAATATAAGAGTTGGAGACCACATGAACGCATCTGCCGATATTTCCGTGCAACAGGTCAAGTTGCTCATCAATGGTGAGTGGGTCGAGTCCAAGACCACCCATTGGCAAGACATCGTCAACCCGGCCACCCAGCAAGTGCTGGCCAAAGTCCCGTTCGCCACGGCCGATGAAGTCAATGCCGCCATCGACGCCGCCCATCAAGCCTTCCAGACCTGGAAGCTGACGCCGATCGGCGCGCGCATGCGCATCATGCTCAAGCTGCAAGCCCTGATCCGCGAACACTCCAAGCGCATCGCGGTGGTCCTCAGCGCCGAGCAGGGCAAGACCATTGCCGATGCCGAGGGCGATATTTTCCGTGGCCTGGAAGTGGTGGAGCACGCCTGCTCCATCGGCACCCTGCAAATGGGCGAGTTCGCCGAGAACGTCGCCGGTGGCGTCGATACCTACACCCTGCGCCAACCCATTGGCGTGTGTGCCGGCATTACCCCGTTCAACTTCCCGGCGATGATTCCGCTGTGGATGTTCCCGATGGCCATCGCCTGCGGCAACACCTTCGTTCTCAAGCCGTCCGAACAAGACCCACTTTCGACCCTGCTGTTGGTGGAGCTGGCGCTGGAAGCCGGCGTACCGGCGGGTGTGCTCAACGTGGTGCACGGCGGCAAGGACGTGGTGGATGCGCTGTGCACCCATAAAGACATCAAGGCTGTGTCCTTTGTCGGTTCGACTGCCGTCGGCACTCATGTCTACGACCTGGCCGGCAAGCACGGCAAGCGCGTGCAATCGATGATGGGCGCCAAGAACCACGCCGTGGTGCTGCCGGATGCCAACCGCGAGCACACCCTCAATGCCCTCGTCGGTGCCGGTTTCGGCGCGGCGGGCCAGCGTTGCATGGCCACCTCGGTGGTGGTGCTGGTGGGCGCGGCCAAGCAATGGCTGCCGGATCTGAAAGCGCTGGCGCAAAAGCTCAAGGTCAACGCCGGCAGCGAAGCCGGCACGGATGTCGGCCCGGTGATCTCCAAGCGCGCCAAGGCCCGTATCCTGGAATTGATCGAAAGCGGCGTGAAAGAAGGCGCCAAGCTCGAGCTGGATGGCCGCGACATCAAGGTGCCGGGCTTCGAGCAAGGCAACTTCGTCGGTCCGACCCTGTTCTCGGGCGTGACCACCGATATGCAGATCTACACCCAGGAAATCTTCGGCCCGGTGCTGGTGGTGCTGGAAGTCGACACCCTCGATCAGGCCATTGCGCTGGTCAACGCCAACCCGTTCGGCAACGGCACCGGCCTGTTCACCCAGAGCGGGGCGGCGGCGCGTAAATTCCAGAGCGAAATCGATGTGGGCCAGGTCGGTATCAACATCCCGATCCCGGTGCCCGTGCCGTTCTTCAGCTTCACCGGTTCCCGTGGCTCCAAGCTCGGCGACCTCGGCCCGTACGGCAAGCAAGTGGTGCAGTTCTACACCCAGACCAAGACCGTCACCAGCCGTTGGTTTGACGACGACACGGTCAACGATGGCGTCAATACCACCATCAACCTGCGCTGATTCGGGAGACGACCATGAAGATTGCATTTATCGGCTTGGGCAACATGGGCGCACCGATGGCCCGCAACCTGATCAAGGCCGGCCATGGGCTGAACCTGTTCGACCTGAACCAGACGGTGCTCAAGGAACTCGCCGAATTGGGCGGCAACATCAGCGACTCGCCGCGTGACGCTGCCCGCGGCGCCGAGCTGGTGATCACCATGCTGCCCGCCGCCGCCCATGTGCGCAGTGTCTGGTTGAATGAAGACGGTGTGCTGGCGGGGATCGGCAACGGCGTGCCCGCGGTGGATTGCAGCACCATCGACCCACAGACCGCGCGCGACGTCGCCGCTGCTGCCGCCAAGCAAGGCGTGGTGATGGCCGACGCACCGGTCTCCGGCGGCACCGGCGGGGCGCAGGCCGGGACCCTGACCTTCATGGTCGGCGCCACCCCGGAACTGTTCGCCACCCTGCAACCGGTGCTGGCACAGATGGGCCGCAACATCGTGCACTGCGGCGATGTGGGCACCGGGCAAATCGCCAAGATCTGCAACAACCTGCTGCTCGGCATCAGCATGGTCGGCGTCAGCGAAGCCATGGCCTTGGGCGACGCGCTGGGCATCGATACCCAGGTGCTGGCCGGGATCATCAACAGCTCCACCGGGCGCTGCTGGAGTTCCGACACCTACAACCCATGGCCGGGCGTGATCGAAACCGCGCCGTCGTCCCGTGGCTATACCGGCGGGTTCGGCGCCGATTTGATGCTCAAGGATTTGGGCCTGGCTACCGAGGCGGCGCGCCAGGCGAAACAGCCGGTGATTCTGGGGGCTGTGGCTCAGCAGTTGTACCAATCGATGAGTCAGCGTGGGGAAGGGGGCCAAGACTTCTCGGCGATTATCAACAGCTACCGCAAGCCCAAATAAGGGCATTCAGGGACGAGCATTGTGGTGAGCGGGCTTGCCCCGCGCTGGGGCGCGAAGCGGCCCTGAAACCAGACGCCGCATTCTTTCTGAGAGAATGCGGCGTTTTTTATTGGGGCTGCTTTGCAGCCCAGCGCGGGGCAAGCCCGCTCACCACAGAAGGCGACTGCACCACAAAAAACTCAAGCAAACACAAAATACTTACGTACCGTCTCGACCACTTCCCACGTTCCCTTCATCCCTGGCTCCACCACAAAGATATCCCCAGCCCGCAAGTGAATCGGTTCCATCCCCTCAGGCGTGATCACGCAGTAGCCTTCCTGGAAATGGCAGTATTCCCATTTCACATATTCGACATACCACTTGCCCGGCGTGCAGATCCAGGTGCCCATGATCTTGCTGCCGTCTTCGCTGGTGTAGGCGTTGAGGTTGACGGTGTGCGGGTCGCCTTCGAGCTTTTCCCATTTGCAGGCATCCAGGACCGGCAGGGGGTGGGTGTCGCGCAGTACGGTGATGGGCTTGGACATGATGACTCCGAGGCAGGGAATGGAAAGATGCACCCTAAGGCCTGGGACGTTGCGCCAGTGGTCTGAACTCGACATCGGGATGCCCAGAAGCGCAGGTGAACACGACTCCTCAAGCCATGTGCAGTCAATGTGGGAGGGGGCTTGCCCCCGATGGCGCCGGGTCAGCCGACACTTTTGAGCGTGAATCAGTGATTTCCTCGCAGTAAGTGCGAAAGAAGTCACTCACGGCGCACGAATTCGCAAGAAAATTCACGTCTGGCCCTCGTATCATTCACCCCAGTAACCGCCGAGAGCCTTCAAATGACCTCAATAAAAACGTGGTGGGATATCAGTCCGCCCTTGAGCACGGCAACCCCGACCTGGCCGGGCGATACGCCGTTCCAGGAAGAGCGTGTGTGGCAGTTCGGCCCGGAGTGCCCGGTGAATGTCGGACGCATCACCCTGTCGCCGCACACCGGCGCCCATGTGGATGCGCCGCTGCATTACAGCGCCGACGGAGCGCCGATTGGCGAGGTGTCGCTGGAGGTGTACATGGGCCCGTGCCGGGTGCTGCATTGCCTGGACAGCGGTGCGCTGGTCCAGCCCCATCAGTTGCAAGGGCGTGTGGATAACCTGCCGGAGCGCGTGCTGCTGCGTACTTATCCACAAGCACCGCTGACCGAATGGGATTCGAACTTCACCGCCATCGCCCCGCAGACCATTGAACTGCTGGCCGGCCTGGGTGTGCGCCTGATCGGTATCGACACGCCCTCCCTGGACCCGCAACAGTCCAAGACCATGGATGCCCACAACGCCGTGGCGCGGCATGGCATGGCGATCCTTGAAGGCATCGTGCTCGACGACGTACCGGAGGGCGACTACGAACTGATCGCCCTGCCGCTGCGTTTCGCCAACCTGGACGCCAGCCCGGTCCGTGCCATTCTCCGCCCGCTCAAGGAGCCCACGCGATGAGCCAATGTCCTTTCTCTGCCGACTACCAGCCACCGGAAGAATGGCATAACGCCGAACTGAATTTTTCCGAGTCCATGAGCTACGGCGACTACCTGGACCTGGGCAAAGTGCTCAGCGCCCAGCACCCGCTGTCGCCGGACCACAACGAAATGCTCTTCATCATCCAGCACCAGACCTCCGAGCTGTGGATGAAGCTGATGCTCCACGAACTCAAGGCCGCCCGCGAACACGTGCGCCTGGGCGAGTTGCCGCCGGCATTCAAGATGCTGGCGCGGGTGTCGCGGATCTTCGATCAACTGGTGCACGCCTGGGCTGTGCTGGCGACCATGACGCCGTCGGAATACAAGGCGATTCGCCCGTTCCTGGGGCAGTCCTCCGGGTTCCAGTCGTTCCAGTACCGCGAGATCGAATTTATCCTCGGCAACAAGAGCCCCGCGCTGTTGCGCCCCCACGCCCATCGGCCTGAGTTGTTGCAGGCGTTGCAGGTGGCGATTGCCACGCCGTCGCTGTATGACGAGGCGATCAACCTGATGGTCAAGGCGGGGCTGGCGATTGACCCCAAGCGTGCCGAGCGCGATCCGACGGCGGCGACCGTTCACGATGAGTCGGTGGAGGCGGCGTGGCGCGAGGTGTATCGCGATCCGAGCCGGTATTGGGACTTGTATCAGTTGGCCGAGAAGTTTATCGACCTGGAGGATTCGTTCCGCCAATGGCGCTTCCGGCATGTGACCACAGTGGAGCGGATTATCGGCTTCCAGCCCGGCACCGGCGGCACCGAGGGCGTGGGTTACCTGCGCAAGATGCTCGACACCGTGCTGTTCCCCGAGCTGTGGCGAGTGCGCTCCACGCTGTAAACAAAAAGCCCCGGATCACCGGGGCTTTTCATTTGCAATGCAATCAAATGCGGGAGGCGGCGACCGCTTTCGTCTTGCTCATTCGCAACCGGTAGGCCACATAGATAACCCCCACCCAAACCGGCATCGCATACACTGACTCGCGAATCCCCGGGATCGCCAGCATCACGCTGATGATCATCAGCATGAACGCCAGGCACAGGTAGTTGCTGAACGGGAACCAGAAGGTCTTGAACGACGGTGTTACCCCTTGCTCACCCATAGCTTTGCGGAACTTGATGTGGGTGATGCTGATCAGCGCCCAGTTGATCATCAGCGAGGCAACCACCAGCGCGAACAGCAGCTCCAGGGCACTTTGCGGTGCCACGTAGTTGACCACCACGCACAGCATCGTCACCAGCGCCGAGATCGCCAGGGCTCGCAGCGGTACGCCTTGCTTGTTGAGCTTCATCAGCGCTTTCGGCGCATCGCCTTGCTCGGCCAGGCCGAACAGCATGCGGCTGTTGCAGTACACGCCGCTGTTGTACACCGACAGCGCCGCGGTCAGCACCACGAAGTTGAGGATGTGGGCGGCGGTGTCGTTGCCGATCAGCGAGAAGATCTGCACAAACGGGCTGCCGCTGTAGGCATCGCCTGACGCGCCGAGGGTTTGCAGCAGTTGATCCCATGGGTACAGCGACAGCAGTACGGTCAATGCGCCGACGTAGAAAATCAGGATCCGGTACACCACCTGGTTGATCGCCTTGGGGATCACCTTGCGGGGCTCACTGGCCTCGGCAGCGGTGATACCCACCAGCTCCAGGCCGCCGAACGAGAACATGATGAAGGCCATGGACATCAACAGCCCCATGCCGCCATTCGGGAAGAATCCGCCGTGGCTCCACAGGTTGCTGACCGACGCTTGCGGGCCGCCGGTGCCGCTGAACAGCAGGTAACAGCCGAGCACGATCATGCCGACAATCGCCACCACCTTGATGATCGCGAACCAGAACTCCGCTTCACCGAAGAACTTCACGTTCAGGGTGTTGATCAGGTTCACCGCGACAAAGAACACCAGGGCGCTGACCCAGGTCGGGATCTGCGGCCACCAGAACTGGATGTACTTGCCCACCGCAGTCAGCTCGGCCATGCCCACCAGCACGTAGAGCACCCAGTAGTTCCAGCCGGCCAGGAAGCCCGCGTAACCGCCCCAGTATTTGTGCGCGAAGTGGCTGAACGAGCCGGCCACCGGTTCTTCGACGATCATCTCGCCGAGCTGGCGCATGATCAGGAACGCGATGAAACCGGCGATCGCGTAGCCCAGGATCATCGACGGCCCTGCCGACTTGAGTACCCCGGCCGAACCGAGGAACAGCCCCGTGCCTATCGCCCCGCCCAAGGCGATCAACTGAATATGCCGGTTCTTAAGGCCACGCTTGAGGCCTGCCGGGTTAACCATGTCATCCGCCATTAACGTTCCCTTCTACTTGTTTTTCTCGGGGTAGAACCCCTCAGAAGTGCTGAGGAGTCAGATATTACTCTGCGTAAACTTTTCGTAATACAGCTGAACGCCATCAAGTGCCTGATCCGCCAGCCATTGTTGGATGGATTCGACCATTGGCGGAGGGCCGCACACGTACATATCCGCCAATCCGTCGCGCAATTCGGCCAGGTCGAAATGCTCGGTGAGGTAGCCGCGCTTGCCGGCCCAGTCGGGGGCGGCATCGCTGAGGACTTCGGTGTAGCGAAAACCCGGCAGTTTCGCCGCATAGGCCGCGATGCGTGGGGCTTCGCATAAGTCCTCGGCGCCGCGTACGCCATAGTAGAGATGCACCGGCTGGTTGCAGCCGGTGGCGGCCAGTTGATCGAGCATGCCCAGCAGCGCCGACAGCCCGGTGCCGCCGGCGACCAGCACCAGCGGTTGGGTCACATGGCGCAGGTAGAACGCACCCAGCGGTGCTTCCATCCGCAGTTCATCGCCGACTTGGCAGCGCTCACGCAGGTAGTTGCTCATCACCCCATCGGGCAGCAAGCGGATCAGGAACTGCAATTGATTGCCCGCCAGGTTGGCGAAGGAGTAGGAACGCCAATGGCCTGTGCCCGGTACCGCAAGGCGCGCATATTGGCCCGGTAGAAAATCCAGCGGCGCATCCAACTGCACCTTCAGGATCGCCGTGCTGGTCGACACCTGTTGCACCTCGCTGACCGTCCCGCGCACTTGCACCGGCCCCGGCGCATTGCACAGGCTCGAATCAAAGTCGAAGTAGAACGCCGCGTCGGACTTCACCCGCGTCTGGCAACTGAGCATCTTGCGCTGTTGCAGGTCGAGCCTAGAGAGGGCTTCCTCGTCCACATAGTCCTGGGTGTAGTCACCCGACTCGCACCGCCCCTGGCAGGTGCCGCACACGCCTTCGCGGCAGTCCAGGGGGATCTTGATGCCATTGCGCAGCGCCGCATCCAACAGGATTTCATTTGCGCCCACCGGGAAAAACAGGGTCTTGCCGTCGGCAAAACTGAAGGCCACTTTGTGATTCATGTGTTGTTCTCTGCATATTTATGACGTACATACGGCCTGTTGTGGTGAGCGGGCTTGCCCCGCGCTGGGCTGCGAAGCAGCCCCATGAGAGTCGCCGCATTTTTCCCGCCAAACCGCAGTGCTTGCACCAAGGGCCGCTGCGCGACCCAGCGCGGGGCAAGCCCGTTCACCACAAAAAGCCCGCTCACCACAACAACAAGGGTGCTTTAGAGGTGATAGAAATCCAGCACCGAATTGATGGTGTCGTTAAGCAGCAGCGCATGCTTGCGAGTGATCAGCCAACTGTCGCCATGGGGCTTGAGGCGATAGGTGGCATGCCCGTAGAACTGCTCCGATGTGGCCAGCCGATAGAACAGCGTGTGCCAGTTCAACCGGACCTCCAGCGTGCCGTCCGCCTGCTCGGCGATGCGTACGTTGTTGATCAGGTGCAAGGTGCGCGGCATCGGTGTAGCGGACGCCGCCTTGCCGGTGCGCAGGCGGAACACGCGGTCTTCCAGGCCCGAACGGTTGGCGTAGTAGATCAGCGACATCTCGCGCTTGGGGTCGCGGGTGTAGACGTGCTCCGAGTCCCATTGCGGCAGGTGGAATTCGCTCTGGGGGTCGAACAACTGCACGTAGGCGTCCCAGTCCTGGGCGTCGCACAGCTCGGACTTAAGGTAGAAAAACTGCTCGATCCGATACTGCAATGGCGCATTCATCATTCCACCTCCCGCAGTGTCAGCGCGTGTTGGTCCAGGCCCTTGAGCAGGAACTGCTGCCAGTTGCGGTGCTGGTTGACGTACAGGCCTTCATGGGTGAATTCGGTGCCGGTCATGGCCGGCGAGATGCCGATGGCTTCGCTGTTCGGCGTTGGCCCGGTTTCCCAGCGATGGCTGCCGCGTGAAATATCGCTCCAGCGTTCCAGGCGGCCCTGGAAACCACGCTGGGCTTCGCGGAACTCCACCAGGTCGTCCGGTGTGCCCATGCCCGAGACGTTGAAGAAGTCTTCGAACTGGCGAATACGGTTTTCACGGTCGGCGTCGGATTCGCCTTTCACCCCCAGGCACTGGCTGATGATCTCGGTCTTGTTCCACGCCACCGGACGAATGATGCGCAGCTGCGAGCTGATCTGGTCGAGGAAGAACAGGCTCGGGTAGATATTCAGGTTACGCAGGCGGTGCATCATCCACTTGGCCTTCTGCTGGCCATGCTCTTGTACCAGGCGCGGCATGATGGTGGCGTAGCCGGAGCGCACGCTGGGGTTGGGCATGTCGCTGAACAGCACGCTGTGGCCATTGTTGAAGGCGAACCAGCCGTCATCGGTGTTGGCGTCGCCGGCGCCGAGCTTGCTGTAGTCCAGGGTGCTGGCGGACCCGCTGCCGCTCTCGGTATTCACCTGCTGGCGATGCTGCACCGTGGCCACATAGTTGTAGTGCACGGTGCTGACGTGATACCCGTCCAGGCCGTTTTCGTTTTGCAGTTTCCAGTTGCCGTCGTAGGTGTAGGCCGACTTGCCCGGCAGCACCTCCAACTCACCAGTGGCGGACTGCGCGACCATCATGTCGAAGAACACTTTGGCGTCGCCGAGGAAGTCTTCCAGGCTGTCACGGCCATTCACATCCAGGCTGATGAAGACAAAACCCTTGTAGCTCTCGATGCGGGCCTTTTTCAGGCCGCGCGTTGCCTTGTCGAAACTTTCCGGATATTCCCCCGGCGCCTTGACCTTCACCAGCCTGCCATCGCTCTTGTAGCACCAGGCGTGGAACGGACAGGTGAAGGTGGACTGGTTGCCTTTGCCGACCCGGGTCAGGGTGGTGCCGCGATGCTGGCAGGCGTTGACCAGCGCATTGAGCCGGCCCTCGCCATCACGGGTAATGATCATCGGCTGGCGCCCGGCGCGCATCGTCACGAAGTCATGATGATTGGCCAGTTCGCTTTCATGGCAGGCGTAGATCCAGTTCTTCTCGAAGATCAACTCCATCTCAAGATCAAACAGCTCCGGCTCGGTGAACATGTCGCGGGCGATGCGGAATACGGAGTCTGCCGGGCGAAAATCCAGGCAGCTCTCGATAAAGCTTTTCCATTGCTCGACGCTTCTTGCACCACTCATGGGAGGCACCTTTTGATAATGGCTGAACAGGTGAGCCATTAAGAGGCTGCGGCAAGGTGGCGGGCTATCCGCTTAATGGGGGAAGGTGGGCCGCAAAGTTGGGCAGCAAATACCCACGGTGGTGCAGGGCGGTGACGCGACGCGCTACCGTCTGGCGAGGCAAGGGGCGTCAACACCTGCGGTTTATCCACATAGTGGACGGTTGCTATCCACCCGGTTGCAATCGGGCCGGCGTGGCGTAGAACTTGCTGTGGAGCCACAACGACGCGCCGCCAGAGCGCGCAACCGCCTGACCGCCGTGGGTGCACACTGATGAATAGTCCTACACGCGATATCCATGTCCAACGCTTCGACCTCGAAGGCGCCCGCAGCTGGATGTCCGGCATTTGCGGGCCGCACCGCCTGGCGACGAGCACGCCCGAGCGCCTGCGCTTTCATCACAGTGCCAACGTGTTCAAGTCCCGGGCCACCACCCTGGGCGTGATCGAATACGGCACCGACGTGACCATCGATATCGAAGACGCCGAGCACTTCAGCAGCTACAGCCTCACGCTGCCGTTGGTGGGTGAGCAGGAGCTGAGCAAGAACGGCCAACGCCTGAGTTCCAACCGTGATCAGGGCGTGATCATTGCGCCCAATGAACACCAGGTGCTGGCCATATCCGGTGACTGCCGCAAGTTGCAGGTGGTGATCACGCGGGCGGCGATGAGCGAGTCGCTGGAGGGCTTGCTGCAACGGCCGGTTGACGCGCCACTGCAATTTGAACCGGTGATGGATGCGGTGGAGGGGGCGTCGGCGTCGTGGTGGCGCATGGCGCGCTACTTCATCGCCGAACTGGAGTGCCGTAGCGAATTGTATGAACAGGCGGCGTTCACCCGTGACCTGGAAAGCTCATTGATCAAGGGCCTGATCCTCGCCCAACCGAACAACTACTCGGAAGAACTGCGCGCCGTACTGGGGGTGAAACTGCCCCATTACCTGATCCGTGCGCGCCAATACATTCACGCCAACGCCCGCGAGGCGCTGCACCTGGAAGACCTGGAAGCCGCTGCCGGGGTGTCGCGGTTCAAGCTGTTCGATGCGTTTCGCAAGTACTTTGCCCTGTCACCCATGGCCTACCTGAAGAAGCACCGGCTGAGTGCGGTGCGCCAGGAAATCCTCGAGCACGGATCGATCCGCACCATCTCCGAGATCGCCTTCGGCTGGGGCTTTACCCACCTGGGGCGGTTCTCGGCGGAGTATCGAAAACTGTTCGATGAATCCCCCAGCCAGACGCTGCAACGCATGCGTATGCGCAGTACTTGAACCTGATGAAGATCAACCTGTGGGAGGGGCGGTACCTGGGCGATTTCAGATCAGTTCTTCAACCAACTGCAGGCAATGACTAAGCCCCGGCGACTGATCATTCACCCGTCGGCTGAGAATGATCGGCGAGGTCGCCGTCGCTTCCACAACCGGCGTGTAGCCGATATCCGCGCGATGCAGCACCTGCACCGACGCCGGCACCAGTGTCACGCCCATGCCCGCACCGACCAGGCCGATGGCGGTCTGCAGTTCGTTGGTCCACTGCGCCACCTTGAGGCTCAGGCCGTGGGCGTCGAACAGTGCAATCACATGGTCGGCATAGCTGGGGCGCGGGTTACCGGGGTAGAGCACAAACGGCTCGGCGGCCAGTTGGGCGAGGGTCGCGGGTGCATCGAGCAATGGGTGGCCGGCGGGCAGCACGGCGACCAACCGATCCTCCACCAGCACGCGCTGGACGATGGCCGGGTCGTCGATACGAATGCGCCCGAAGCCCACGTCGATACGTCCGGCCTTGAGCGCCTCGACCTGCTGCAAGGTGGTCATCTCCGACAGCCCCAACTCCAGTTCCAACGCCTCATGGCTGCGCAACCGCCGGATCAATTCCGGCAGCACGCCATACAAGGTCGACGGCGCAAAGCCGATGCCCAGCCAGGTCTTCTCGCCCTGGCCGATGCGGCGGGTGTTGTCGCAGACCTTGGCCAATTGTTCGAGCAACACATTGGCGTGCTCATAGAAAAACCGCCCGGCCTCGGTCAGCCGCAGCGGTCGGCCACGCTCCAGCAGAATCACGCCCAATTCCTCTTCCAATTGTTGGATCTGCCGGCTCAACGGTGGCTGGGCGATGTGCAGGCGTTCGGCCGCGCGGGTGAAGTTGAGGGTCTGCCCCAACACCTGGAAGTAGCGCAGATGACGCAGTTCCATAACGGCTCCTTTCATACCTTAAGGGTATTGCTCGAGACTAATTCTATATTGGAAGCCAGGAAAAATGCGGCACAGAATCGACGTAAATCTATAAAGAACCCAGCGGGTATTGCCATGCCGATTTGCGCCATCGAGTCGATCGAGACCATTATCGTCGACCTTCCCACCCTTCGCCCGCACAAGCTGGCGATGCACACCCTGCAAAACCAGACGTTGGTAATCATCCGCGTGCGCTGCGCCGACGGCATCGAAGGCATCGGTGAATCCACCACCATCGGCGGCCTGAGCTACGGCAACGAGAGCCCCGAGAGCATCAAGGTCAACATCGACCGTCACTTCGCCCCACTGCTGATCGGCCAGGACGCCAGCAATATCAACGCGGCCATGTTGCGCCTGGAACGCAGCATTCGCGGCAACACCTTTGCCAAATCCGGTATCGAAAGCGCCTTGCTCGACGCCCTTGGCAAGCGCCTGAACCTGCCGGTCAGCGAACTGCTCGGTGGGCGTGTGCGCGATGCACTGCCGGTGGCCTGGACCCTCGCCAGCGGCAATACCGCCCAGGACATTGCCGAGGCCGAAAAGATGCTCGACCTGCGCCGCCACCGCATCTTCAAATTGAAGATCGGTGCCGGTGAAGTTGGCGAGGACCTGGCCCATGTCATCGCGATCAAACAGGCCCTGGGCGAGCGTGCCAGCGTGCGCGTCGACGTCAACCAGGCCTGGGACGAAGCCGTGGCCCTGCGTGCGTGCAAGGTGCTCGGCGACCACGGCGTCGACCTGATCGAACAGCCGATCTCGCGTAACAACCGTGGCGGCATGGCCCGGCTCAACCTGTCGAGCCCGGCGCCGATCATGGCCGACGAATCCATCGAGTGTGTGGAAGATGCCTTCAACCTGGCCCGTGAAGGCGCGGCCTCGGTGTTCGCCCTGAAGATCGCCAAGAACGGCGGCCCCCGCGCGGTATTGCGCACCGCCGCGATTGCCGAGGCCGCTGGTATCGGCCTGTACGGCGGCACCATGCTGGAAGGGGGGATCGGCACCCTGGCGTCGGCGCATGCCTTCCTCACGCTGAACAAACTGGCGTGGGGCACCGAGTTGTTCGGCCCGCTGTTGCTGACCGAAGACATTCTTGCCGAGCCGCCGCTGTACCGCGATTTCCAGCTGCATGTCTCCCACATGCCGGGCCTGGGCCTGGCCATCGATGAGGAGCGCCTGGCGTTCTTCCGTCGTGACAAACACTAAGAGGCGCCGCCCATGTTGTTCCACGTAAAAATGACCGTGAACCTGCCCGTCGACATGCACCCCGAGCGCGCCGCCAGCCTCAAGGCTGACGAAAAGGCCTTTGCCCAGCGTCTGCAGCACCAGGGCAAATGGCGCCACTTATGGCGCATCGCCGGGCTCTACGCCAACTACAGCGTGTTCGACGTCGACAGCGTGCAAGAACTGCATGACCTGCTGATGCAACTGCCGCTTTACCCCTACATGGCCATCGAAGTGAATGCCTTGTGCCGGCACCCTTCGTCGATCCATGAAGACGACCGCTAGGCCGGTTTTCACCCTGATAACTACAAGATGAGGAACGCACCATGTCCATCCGACTGTCCCAGACTGCCCAGGCCCAACGGTTTCTCGAAGAAGCCAGCGGCAACCTCACTGACGGCGGCAACCCGCGCACCAAGGCGCTGATCTACCGGATCCTGCGCGATACGGTAAACATCATCGAAGACCTGGACGTGACCCCGGAAGAGTTCTGGAAGGCGGTCAACTACCTCAACGAACTGGGCAAGCACCAGGAGGCCGGACTGCTCGCCGCCGGGCTCGGCCTGGAGCATTACCTGGATATGCTGATGGACGCCGCCGACGAGGAAGCCGGCAAGTCCGGTGGTACCCCGCGCACCATCGAAGGTCCGCTGTATGTGGCCGGCGCGCCGCTGTCGAAGTACGAGGCGCGGCTGGACGATGGCAAGGACGACGCTGTGCCGCTGTTTATGCGCGGGCAGGTGCGCGACACCGACGGCAAGCCGTTGGCGGGGGCGATTGTCGATGTGTGGCAGGCCAATACCGGCGGTACGTATTCGTGGTTCGACCCGACGCAATCCGAATTCAACCTGCGCCGCCGTATCGAGACCGACGCCCAGGGCAACTACCGCTTTCGCAGCATCGTGCCGTCGGGCTACGGCTGCCCGCCGACCGGGCCGACCCAGCAGTTGCTCGATCAACTGGGGCGTCACGGGCAGCGCCCGGCGCATATCCACTTCTTCATCTCGGCGCCGGGGTATCGGCACTTGACCACCCAGATCAACCTGTCGGATGACCCGTACCTGCACGATGATTTTGCCTACGCGACGCGGGATGAGTTGATTGCCGAGATTCGCTTCAGTGACGATCAGCAACTGGCGCGGGAGTTTGGCGTGGAGGGGCGGTTTGCGCAGATTGATTTTGACTTTGAGTTGCAAACCGCCGCAGCGCCGGTAGAGCAAAAACGTATGCAGCGGGTTCGCGCGTTGGAGGATTGATCAACACGGTCAAAAATGTGGGAGGGGGCAAGTCGAATCGTCGCACCGCCCCTCCCACATTTGATCGGTGTCGTGGCTGACTATTTGCGAACGACCAGATCAAGCACCTCATCCCGATCCTTGATCTTCTGCAGCACAATCTCCGAGCGGATATCCATCACCCCCGCCGTGCGGTTCAGGTGGTTCACGATAAAGTCCGAAAAGTGCTTGAGGTTGCGTGCCTGCACCCGCAGCACATAGTTGCTGGCGCCGGTGATCACGTAGGCGCTGGCCACTTCCGGCCAGCCTTGCACCTTCTTGATAAACGTCTCATGCCAATCCTCCACATCCTGGCGCAATGACAGGTGGACGATGGCCTCCAGTTCAATCCCCAACTGCTCGGCATTTAACACTGCACGGTAGCCGCTGATAATCCCTTCGCTCTCCAGCAGGCGTAGACGACGCAGGCAGGCAGAGGGCGACAACGCGACTTTTTCCGCCAGTTCCTGGTTGCTGATACGGCCATCCTGTTGCAGGAAATGCAGGAGGCGCAGGTCGGTGGCGTCAAGGATCATGGTTAGAATAAATCCGCGTATTTAGGGGTTAAATTCGAATTACCTACAGCTTAATTAGCCTGTTACCCACCACTTTGCACGAAAATTCTCTAAATCTTCGTTCATTATTTGCTGCATCCTCACTGACAAAAACCAGGACAACCCATGACCCCTCGCAGCCATTGCCAAGCCCTCGACACCCAGGACCCGCTGGCGCCGCTACGTCAGCAGTTCGCCTTGCCGCAGGACGTTATCTACTTGGACGGCAACTCCCTCGGTGCGCGTCCGGTGGCGGCGTTGGCGCGGGCGCAGGCGGTCATCGCGCAAGAGTGGGGCAATGGCTTGATCCGCAGTTGGAACAGCGCCGGCTGGGCCGACTTGTCCCAGCGCCTGGGCAACCGCCTGGCGCCGCTGATCGGTGCGCGGGACGGTGAGGTGGTGATCACCGACACTACCTCGATCAACCTGTTCAAGGTGCTCAGCGCCGCCTTGAGCGTGCAGCGCCAACGTGAGCCGGCGCGCAAGGTGATCGTCAGCGAAGCGAGCAACTTCCCCACCGATTTGTACATCGCCCAGGGCCTCGCCGAGTTGCTGCAACAGGGCTATTCCCTGCGCCTGGTCAACAGCCCGGATGAACTGCCCAGGGCCATCGACGGCGACGTGGCGGTGGTGATGCTCACCCACGTCAACTACAAGACCGGCTACATGTACGACATGCAGGCGCTCACCGCCTTGAGCCATGAATGCGGCGCGCTGAGCATCTGGGACCTGGCGCATTCGGCGGGCGCAGTGCCCATCGACCTGCACGGGGCCGGTGCTGACTATGCGATTGGCTGCACTTACAAATACCTCAACGGCGGCCCCGGCTCCCAGGCGTTCGTGTGGGTCAACCCGGCGTTGGTAGACCTGGTGCACCAGCCGCTGTCGGGCTGGTTCGGGCATACCCGGCAGTTCGCCATGGAATCCAGCTATGCGCCGAGCGCCGGCATCGCCCGCTACCTGTGCGGCACCCAGCCGATCACGTCGCTGGCGATGGTGGAATGCGGCCTGGAGATTTTCGAACAGACCGACATGGCCCGCCTGCGCAGCAAATCCCTGGCGCTGACCGACCTGTTTATCGAGTTGGTCGAAAGCCGCTGCGCCGCCCACAACCTTGTGCTGATCACTCCCCGTGAACACGCTCGGCGTGGCAGCCATGTGAGCTTCGAACACCCGGAGGGATATGCGGTGATCCAGGCCCTGATCGCACGTGGCGTGATCGGTGATTACCGCGAGCCGCGCATCATGCGTTTTGGGTTTACGCCGCTGTACACGAGTTTTACCGAGGTGTGGGATGCGGTGGAAATCCTCGGTGAGATTCTCGACAACGGCACCTGGGACCAGCCGCAATTCAAGGTCCGCCACAGCGTCACCTGAAGATAATGCAGATCAAAATGTGGGAGGGGCGGTGCGACGATTCGACTTGCCCCCTCCAACAGGGGATTTGCGTCAATATCCAAATAGTGCAACCACAATAATAAAGGGGCACACCACGTGAGCACACCCGACAACGGCTTTGCCGAGATCACCCACCGCGAACTGGGCCTGAGGCGCCAGCTCACTTCCGGCCAGATGAGCATGATCGCCATCGGTGGCGCCATCGGCACCGGGCTGTTCATGGGCAGCGCCTATGCCATCGGCTACGCCGGGCCCAGCGTGCTGGTGAGCTACGCGATCGGCGCGTTGATCACCTTGCTGCTGATGGGCTACCTGGCCGAGATGACGGTGGCCCATTCCACCTCGGGCTCTTTCGGCGCCTATGCCGAGTTCTACATCAGCCCGCTGGCCGGGTTCCTGGTGCGTTATGCCTACTGGGCGGCGATTGTGCTGGCGGTGGGGGCCGAGGTCACGGCGGTGGCGATGTACATGAAGTACTGGTTCGCCCACGTGCCGGAATGGGTGTGGATCGTGTCGTTTTCCAGCGTGCTGATCCTGCTCAACGCCATCAGCGTCAAGACTTTCGGCAACTTCGAATACTGGTTTTCGACGATCAAGATCAGCGCCATCGTCGGCTTCATCATCCTCGCGGTGTACGTGGTATTCGGCTCCGGCAACCCGCAATACGGGGTGCAGAACTACACGGCCCACGACGGGTTTTTCCCCCATGGCTTGAGCGGCATGTGGATCGCCGTGATCGTGTCGATCTTCAGCTACCTGAGCGTCGAGATGATTGCCGTGGCTGCCGGTGAGGCGGCGGACCCGGAGCAGGCCGTGAAGAAAGCCTTTCGCGCGACCATCGTGCGGCTGGTGGTGTTTTACCTGCTGACCCTGGCGCTGATGCTCGCCATCGTGCCATGGAACCAGGCCGGCCAGGCCCAGAGCCCGTTCGTCACGGTGATGCAGACCATCGGCATTCCCGGCGCCACCGGGGTGATGAATTTCGTGATCCTGATTGCGGCCTTGTCGGCGATGAACAGCCAGCTCTACATCACCACGCGCATGATGTTCAGCCTGTCCCGCGCCGGCTTTGCGCCCAGGTCCATGGGGGCGTTGAGCAAGAGCGGCATTCCGCTGAATGCCTTGCTGTTGTCCAGCTCGGGCATCGCCCTGGCGACGCTGTTGAACCTGGTGTACCCGGAAAGTTCGTTCACCCTGATGATGGCGATCTCGATGTTTGGCGCGATCTTCACCTGGTTCATGATCTTCCTCACGCACCTGTTCTTCCGGCGCTATCGCAAGCGTCATGGCGGCGCGAAGCTGTCGTTCCAGTTGCGCCTGTTTCCCTACAGCACGTTATTGGGGCTGATGCTGATGGGCGCGGTGATGATCACCACGTACTTCACCGAAGCGTTCAAGATGACCCTGGTGTTTGGCGTGCCGTTCCTGCTGATTCTGTCCGCGGTGTATTACGGGTTTTTCCGCAAGGGCAGGGCCAAGGCATCGAACAAGGCCTTGGCGTAACCCGGCAATTGTTCGAACGAACGCGCGCATAACAGCAACGTGCGGCAAGCCCACTCTTCCTGCAACGGCTGGGCGATGAAGCGGCGCGGCGCTGGCCAGCGCGCCAGCGCCGCCTGGGGCACGATGCCCAGGCCGGCGCCGCGGGCCACCATGCGAATCAGCCCGTCAAAACCCTCGGCGCGGATGCGCGTCTGCACACGAAAGCCCGCGTGCAGTGCCTGTTCTTCCAGATACACCGCGAGGGCGCTGGCGGCGGCCAGACCCACGTAGTCGTATTGCAGGCTGTCGACAAAGCTCACCGTGCCGCCCGCCAGGGGATGGTCGTGCGGCATGATCAGCGCCAGCGGGTCGTCGCGAAAGGGCAAAGTCTGCAAGCCATGGGTGTCCACGGCGTCGGAGATGATCCCCAGCTCCGCCGTGCCCTGGCGCAAGGCCTGGGTGATGCGCAGGCTGGGCAATTCCTGCAGGTCGATATCGAGGTTGGGGTGTTCGCGCAGAAAGTCCGCGAGCAGTTCCGGCAGGTATTCGCTGAGCGCAGTGGTGTTGCACAGCAGGCGCACCTGGCCTTTGACGCCCTTGGCATATTCCGCCAGGTCCTGCTGCAGGTGCTCGGCCTGTTGCAACAACAGGCGGGCGTGACGGGCCAGGGCCTTGCCTGCCGGTGTGGGGGTGACGCCGCGACGTCCACGCTGGAGAAACTCGATGCCCAACGACGCCTCCATCGCCCGGATGCGGGCACTGGCGGCGGCCAGGGATAAATGGCTGCGGGCCGCGCCGGCGGTGATGTTGCCGGTGTCGAGGGTGTGCAGGTAGAGGCGCAGGTCGATCAGGTCAAAGTGCATGGCTGATGGCTCGAGGGAGTAGACGGGCCTCAGGCTCACGCAAAACAAGAGGCTGCCTCAGTATATGGCGAATTTTAGAGCGCATCGAAAAGTCGCACACTCTGCCCATGAATACCTTCCTCGCGTTTTACCAGAACCTCGGCCCCGCCCTTACCTTGCTGGTGATCGGCACCTTCCTGCTGGCCGGTACGGTCAAGGGTATCATCGGCCTGGGCCTGCCCACTGTCGCCATGGGCATGCTCGGCCTGGCTATGTTACCGGCGCAGGCTGCGGCATTACTGATCATCCCTTCGACCGTCACCAACCTGTGGCAATTGGCATTCGGCGGGCACCTGAGTGCGTTGCTCCGGCGGCTGTGGCCGATGTTGCTGCTGATTTTCCTCGGCACTGGGCTGGGCACGGTGTGGCTGGGGATGGACGGCGGGCAATGGGTGGTGCGCGCACTGGGCGCGGCGTTGCTGGCGTATGCACTGAGCGGACTGTTCCTGCCCACGTTCAAGGTGAAGGCCCGGACCGAGCGTTGGCTGGGCCCGGTGTGTGGGCTGATCACCGGCCTCATCACCTCGGCCACCGGTGTGTTTGTGATTCCTGCCGTACCGTACCTGCAGGCACTGGGTTTGAATCGCGATCAACTGGTGCAGGCGTTGGGGTTGTCGTTCACGGTATCGACCCTGGCCCTGGCCGCCGGTCTAGCCTGGCGCGGCACCTTGGGCGCTGGCGCAATCAATGCCTCGTTGCTGGCCTTGGTGCCGGCGCTGCTGGGCATGTGGCTGGGCCAGGTGGTGCGCCAGCGCATCAGTGCGGTGCTGTTCAAGCGGGTATTTTTTATCGGCATGGCACTGCTGGGCGGGCATTTGCTGATCAGCGGTTAACAATTAGTGATCCATTCGTGCCTTGTGGTCAAAGGTATTTTGCCCGGTGCCGGCTTATTCCGAAGGGCCGAGGTGGATAGGCTGCGTCCAGACATTTTCAACCTTCTGGATGCTTCCCATGAAAAAAGTACTCTTGCTCAACGGCGGTAAAAAGTTCGCCCACTCCGATGGCCGCTACAACACCACCCTGCATGACACCGCCTTGGCGGTATTGGACCGAGGCGGTATCGACGTCAAGGTCACCCATATCGACGAAGGCTACGACGTGGCTGAAGAGGTCGCCAAATTCCTCTGGGCAGACGTGATCATCTACCAGATGCCCGGCTGGTGGATGGGCGCGCCGTGGATCGTCAAGAAGTACATCGACGAAGTCTTCACCGAGGGCCACGGCAGCCTGTACGCCAGCGATGGCCGCACCCGTTCCGACGCCTCGCAGAAATACGGCAGCGGTGGCCTGGTCCAGGGCAAGCACTACATGCTGTCACTGACCTGGAATGCACCGCAGCAAGCCTTCGACGATCCGACCGATTTCTTCGAAGCCAAGGGCGTGGATGCGGTGTACTTCCCGTTCCACAAAGCCAACGAGTTCCTCGGCATGACCGGCCTGCCGACCTTCCTGTGCGTGGACGTGATGAAACGCCCGGCCATCGAGGTGGATGTGGCGCGCTACGAACAGCATCTGGCGCGGGTGTTCAACCTCTCGGTGTAAGCTGCGGTACACCGATAACGAGGACCGCCCGTGAAAGCCCGATCCGATGAGCTACAGATCTTCGTCAGCGTGATTGAGTGCGGCTCGATTTCCGCCGCCGCGGAGCAGGTCGGGCAGACGCCATCGGCGGTCAGTCGCACCCTGTCGCGCCTGGAAGCCAAGCTTGAGACCACGCTGATCAACCGCACCACGCGGCGCATGGACCTGACCGAGGAGGGCAAGTACTTCTTCGAGCATGCCAAGCTCATCCTGGCGCAGATGGACGAGCTGGAAGAGCGCCTGTCGTCACGTCAGAAGAACCCCGCCGGGCGCCTGCGCATCAATGCCGCCGTGCCGTTCATGCTGCATGGGATCGTGCCCTACATCGCTGAATTCCGCCGTTTGTACCCGCAGATCCAGCTGGAGTTGAACAGCGATGACCTGATCATCGACCTGCTGGAACAGAGCACCGATATTGCGATTCGCATCGGTGCCCTGGCCGACTCAACCCTGCATGCACGATCCCTGGGCTGTACGCCGCTGCATATCCTCGCCAGCCCTCATTACCTCAAACAGTACGGCACGCCGACGACGGTCGCCGAGTTGGCTGACCACACCCTGCTGGGCTTTACCCAGACCGAAACCCTCAACCACTGGCCGCTGCGTCATGTGGAGGGTGACCGCTGGCTGATCGAGCCCAGCGTGGCCGCGTCCAGTGGTGAAACCCTGCGCCAGTTGGCGTTGGAAGGGCAGGGCATTTGTTGCCTGTCGAACTTCATGACCGTCGAAGACATCAATGCCGGGCGCCTGGTGCCGGTGCTGGAGGCGTTCAACAGCGGGTATCGCCAACCGATCCACGCGGTGTTCTACCGCAACTCGCAATTGGCGCTGCGCATCCAGTGCTTCCTGGACTTTATCCAGGCCAAGCTGGCGCGGTATGCCTGCTGATTCGTGACCCTCACGCAAGAGTGAATTGGGCGGTGCGGGCTTATTCGTCAGGGATGAGTCCGTAACAATGGACCCATCACTTACCCCGTCAGGAGCACTCTCCATGCACGTATTCATTACCGGCGCAGCCGGTTTTATCGGCGGTTCCATCGCCACCGGCCTGGTCAAGGCCGGTCACACGGTCACCGGCCTGGTACGTAGCGCCGAGCAAGCGGCTGAAATGACCGCCCTGGGCATCAACCCGGTGATCGGCACCCTCGACGATGCTGCTGTGTTGACCGAGCAAGCGCACAAAGCCGATGCAGTGATCAATGCCGCGAGCAGCGACCATCGTGCTGCGGTGGAAACCCTGCTGGCCGCACTGAAAGGTTCGGACAAGCCATTCCTGCACACCAGCGGTTCGAGCATCGTGGGGGATGCGTCGGGCGGTAAGTCCAGCGATGTCATCTATTTCGAAGACAGCCTGCCGGAACCGACCGTCGACAAGGCTGCCCGCGTGGCCATCGACAACCTGATCCTGGCGGCCGCAAAAGACGGCGTGAACTCAGCGGTGATCTGCAACACGCTGATCTACGGCCACAGTCTCGGTGTGAAGCGCGACAGCGTGCAACTGCCGCGCTTGCTCAAGCAGGCACGCAAGAGCGGTGTGGTGCGCCATGTCGGCACCGGGCAGAACATCTGGTCCAACGTGCACATTGAAGACGTGGTGGCGCTGTACCTGCTGGCACTGACCCGCAACGTGCCGGGTACGTTCTACTTTGTGGAAAGCGGCGAGGCCTCGTTTATCGACATGACCACGGCGATTGCCCAAGCCCTGAACCTGGGCCGGCCGCAGGATTGGCCGTTGGCCGAGGCTGAGGCCGAGTGGGGCTATGAAATGGCCAACTATGGCCTGGGCTCCAACAGCCGCGTGCGCGGCAGGCATGCCCGCGAGTTGCTGGGTTGGGCGCCGAAGCGTACGTCCGTAGTCGAGTGGATTCGCCACGAGATGGTTTAACAGAGGTGGGACACGGAGGGTATGCAGCTTAAGCGGTCGCCATTGGGCGGCCGTTTGTGTTTATGGACTGAATGAACGTGTACATGGATTGCGTGAAAGGCTTCCAGCCTAGAGAATGCAAGGATTCTGTTATCAGGCTTATGCCCGCCTGCGGTTTTTGGCGATGAAAGACTTGGAGTCTCGAATGATAAAAACCATAGTGATTAAAGGCTTCAAGTCTATTCCAGAGTTGACGCTAGAGTTAGGACGAGTTAATTGCTTTATCGGCGCCAACGGTGTCGGTAAAAGTAATATCTTGGAGGCCATTGGTGTTTTGGGCGCAGCAGCAAACGGCGTAGTTGATTCGGAGTCTCTTCTGCGACGTGGCGTCAGACCTGGTTTGCCGAGACTTTACAAAACGTCGTTCACCGGCGGAAGAACGCCGCCAGAAATTCGATTGAGTGCCATAGGTGCTCAAAGTGAGGAATATAGAACTTCAATTTTGAACCCTATTGATAAGCCTGAGCCGGCTTGGGAGTTCAAGACAGAGTATCTACGAGATTCGAATACTGAGATTCTGACTGCCGGTGTCAGAAGTTTGAAAAATTTGAAACCTACTGCTGGATTGGCGGCACTTAAGTTGGTGGATCTTTCACCGGATAACCCGGCTGCCAAATTGATGCAGCAGTTGCAGGACTACGCGATTTATAGCCCGAATACACCCACCCTACGGGCAATGGTGGCTGACCCGCAAACGCGTTCACCGCTGGGGTTGTCGGGCGGGCGGCTGGCTGACGCATTTGCTGAACTCAAGAGTGCTTTGGACGCTGATCCGCAATTGATGGACTCCGTACTGGAGTTAATCGACTGGGTTGTCGATATCGACGCCGTATCAACGGCAAATTCTTTATTGTCACCCTCGGTATCCCGTACTGGCCAAAGCGTTCTAAAGCTTACTGATCGATATATGAAAAGTGGGCGCAACTCTCTCACGGCATACGACGCCAGTGAGGGCGCTTTGTACGTATTGTTCAGTGCAATTCTATGTTTATCTCCTGCCGCGCCGATGGTGCTTGCGATTGACAATCTGGACCAAGCCTTGAACCCGCGTCTTGCCATGCGGCTGACTGAAAAACTGTCTTATTGGTTGAAGAAAAACGATGCCCGCAGACAGCTACTGTTTACAACTCATAACCCTGCCGTACTTGATGGACTTGACCTTTCGGATGATGAAATTCGTTTATTTGCGGTTGATCGCAATAGTGAAGGCCATACCAGTGTTATTCGGATAGAGCCAACCGAAAAGCTACTGAAAATGAACAAAGAATATCCGCTGTCCCGGCTATGGATGATGGGGCACCTAGGGGCGCTGCCCAATGTCTGACTTGCGCATCGCGTTGATCGCCGAAGGAAAAACCGACCTGGTGGTGGTGGAGGCTGCTCTTAAGGCGATTTTATTAGAGCCGTTTGTTCTCAAACTGATACAACCAGAAGCATCTTCACGTGAACTGGGTGAGGGCTGGGGTGGTGTTGCCAAGTGGTGTCATCAAAGTGTCGAGCGCGGTGAGGGCGTATTGCATGATGATCCAACGCTTTTTTTGTATGACTTTTACATCATTCATTTGGACGCTGATGTGGCTGGCATGACGTATGCGCATGCCAGGCTTGAAGAGCTTGCTCAGCAACACAGTTGGGGCGCGTTGCCGTGTCAGATGCCGTGTCCTGTTGCACAGGATTCGGTTACCGCTTTGCGTACCGTCCTGCTGTCCTGGCTAGGCAATCCTGTTCCCACAAGCAAGACAGTGATTTGTATTCCCTCCAAGGCTATTGAGTCTTGGTTGGCGGCCGCCATCCTCCCGGCGACTGCAACTGCGCTTACAGATATCGAATGCAATTTTAATATGAAAACGGTATTGGCTCAGTTGCCCAAGGCGTCCCGGATCAACAAGCGAGCTGACTACATATTGAGAGCCCCTTTAGTCCAGAGTAGATGGAAGCGGGTATGTCAGCTTTGCACCCAGGCCGATGTCTTTGATCAGGATGTCAGAGCTGTGTAGTCTTCGTCGGCTGTTAAGATTCCCGCGATTTTCACACCCTTCAAAAAAGGCGATCAGTCAGGATCGCGTTTGTCATCATTGATGGCTGAAGTTTTTACTGACTTATACTTTTTGGTACCTCATGAACCTCACTCGTCTGCGCGCCGATGCCCTGGCCGGCCTCACCACGTCCTTTGCGCTGCTGCCCGAATGCATCGCCTTTGCCCTGGTGGCTCACCTCAACCCGCTGATGGGGCTGTACGGCGCCTTTATCATCTGCACCCTCACGGCGTTGTTCGGCGGCCGGCCCGGCATGGTGTCCGGGGCGGCAGGCTCGATGGCGGTGGTGATCGTCGCGCTGGTGGTGCAGCACGGCGTGGAATACCTGCTGGCTACGGTACTGCTGGGCGGGCTGATCATGGTCGCGTTCGGCCTGTTGCGCCTGGGCAAGCTGGTGCGCATGGTGCCGCACCCGGTGATGCTGGGGTTCGTCAACGGCCTGGCGATCATCATTGCCCTGGCCCAGTTGGAACATTTCAAGAACGGTGAACGCTGGCTCAGCGGTACGCCGTTGTACGTGATGACGGGCCTGGTGCTGGTGACCATGGCCATCGTCTACCTGCTGCCGCGCATCACCCGTGCGGTGCCGCCGGCCCTGGTGGCGATCCTTGGCGTGGGCCTGGCCGTGTACCTGCTCGGCCTGCCGACCCGTACCCTCGGCGACATGGCCCACATCGCCGGCGGCCTGCCGAGCTTCGCGCTGCCGCAGATCCCCTGGACCCTGGAAACCCTCGGCATCATCGCCCCCTATGCGTTCCTGATGGCCATGGTCGGCCTGCTGGAAACCCTGCTGACCCTGAACCTCACCGACGAAATCACCGAGACCCGTGGCTACCCCGACCGCGAAAGCGTGGCCCTGGGCGCGGCGAATATGCTCTCGGGCCTGTTCGGCGGGATGGGCGGTTGCGCGATGATCGGGCAAACCGTGATCAACCTCAGCTCTGGCGGGCGTGGACGTTTCTCCGGGGTGTTCGCCGGGGTGATGATCCTGCTGTTTATTTTGTTTCTGTCACCGCTGATCGAGCGGATCCCGCTGGCGGCGCTGGTGGGGGTGATGTTCGTGGTGTCCCAGCAGACCTTCGCCTGGGCGTCCCTGCGGGTGATCAACAAGGTGCCGCTCAATGATGTGCTGGTGATTATCGCGGTAACAGTGATCACGGTGTTCACCGACCTGGCCACCGCCGTGCTGTGCGGCATCGTGATCGCAGCACTGAACTTTGCCTGGCAACAGGCCCGTGAGCTGTACGCCGATGAGCATCTGGAAGCGGATGGCAGCAGGCTCTATCGCCTGCACGGTACGCTGTTCTTTGCCTCGACGACGCCGTTCCTGAACCAGTTCGACCCGGCCAACGACCCCGCCCAGGTGACGCTGGATTGTCGTCACCTGAGCTTTGTCGACTACTCGGCGATTGCCGCACTGATGACCCTGCGCGAGCGCTACAGCAAGGCCGGCAAGCATTTGCGCGTGCTGCATTTGTCCGAACGCTGCAAGAAGCTGCTCAAGCGTGCCAAGGTTCACCACGACTGATCACATACCCCTGTAGGAGCGAGCTTGCTCGCGAAAAACCAGAGAGCGCCGCGGGCATCCAGAAAGCCCGCGTTGTCGTTGGCGATCTTCGCGAGCAAGCTCGCTCCTACAGAGGGCGATGCAGCCTTGCATTACGGCCCGACCAGGTCTTCCAGTTCCTGGGCGCGGGTCTGGGTCATGTCCAGCACGCAGCCGGTGCCGTTGACCTGGTCGATGGTGCCGCCGGTAGCCGAGCCGACGAAGGCACAATTGGCGTCACGGTACTTGATCCACAGGCGCTGCAGGTCCTGCAGTTGCTGCCTGCGGTTGCCTTCCTGGGCGGCGAGGGCGGTTTTGTAGGCTTTGTTCAGGCGCGTGTCTTGCACCTTGGTTTCCTTGACGTTGCAGCTGACCATGTCGGCAGTGGTATTGGCGCCGTCCATGCATTTTTTCAGCGCCGGGTTGTCGGCAGCGGCGGCAGTGCCGCACACGGCGAGAAGCAGGGCGCCGGCGGCGAGTGTGGTGCGAATCATGCTCGATTTTCCTGGCATCGGTGGATGTGCATTCTATGACTCAAGCCTCTTCGTTGAGTTTCCAGCCTTCTCTGAACTTCATGTAAGAACACCCCCCGAATTTTCATGCGCGGCCCTTGGGCATACCCCAACGCGACAGCGCTTATCTGTGGGCGAAAGTTACTTTCATAAAATTTGAAAATGCTCCTCGGTAATGATTTATGAGTTTCACAACCAATTCGACGTGACCCTTTCCGAGGAGTACCGCATGGCCGCATCACCGGGCTTCGGGCTGTTGGCATACGCTGCCATCGCCATCATTGCTTTGATCGTGCTGATCGCACGTTACCGGCTCAACCCGTTTATCGTCATCACCCTGGTGTCCATCGGCCTGGCGCTGATGGCCGGGATGCCGGCGGACACCATCATGGGTTCCTACGAGGCGGGCGTCGGCAAAACCCTGGGGCATATCGCCCTGGTCGTGGCGCTGGGCACCATGCTCGGCAAGATGATGGCCGAGTCCGGTGGCGCCGAGCAGGTGGCGCGCACGCTGATCAACCGTTTCGGCGAACGTAATGCCCATTGGGCCATGGTGTGCATCGCCTTCCTGGTGGGGCTGCCGCTGTTTTTCGAAGTGGGCTTTGTATTGCTGGTGCCGATCGCCTTTACCGTGGCGCGGCGCGTGGGGGTGTCGATCCTGATGGTCGGCCTGCCAATGGTTGCCGGCTTGTCGGTGGTGCATGCGTTGGTGCCGCCGCACCCGGCGGCGATGATGGCCGTGCTGGCGTATAACGCGTCGGTGGGGCAGACCGTGCTCTATGCGATCCTCATCGGTATCCCGACGGCGATCATCGCCGGCCCGGTGTACGCCAAATTCATCGTGCCGCGTATTCACCTGCCGGCGGAAAACCCGCTGGAACGCCAGTTCATCGAGCGCGAACCCCGTGAGCGTTTGCCGAGCTTTGCACTGACCATGGGCACCATCCTGTTGCCGGTGGTGCTGATGATGATCGGCGGTTGGGCCAACGTGATTTCCACCCCGGGTACGGGCTTCAACCAGTTCCTGCTGTTTATCGGCAACTCGGTGATCGCGCTGCTGGTGGCGACCCTGGTGAGTTTCTGGACCCTGGGCCTGGCGCAGGGCTTCAACCGCGAGTCGATCCTCAGGTTCACCAATGAATGCCTGGCGCCGACCGCGAGTATCACCTTGCTGGTGGGCGCGGGCGGTGGCCTGAACCGGATCCTCGTGGATGCAGGCGTCACTCATGAGATCCTCGGCCTAGCCCATGCCTTCCACTTGTCGCCGCTGGTGATGGGCTGGCTGTTCGCGGCGTTGATGCGGATTGCGACGGGCTCAGCCACGGTAGCCATGACTACGGCTTCGGGCGTGGTAGCCCCGGTCGCCCTGGGCCTGGGTTATCCACACCCGGAATTGCTGGTGTTGGCTACTGGCGCGGGTTCGGTGATCTTTTCCCACGTTAACGACGGCGGCTTCTGGCTGATCAAGGAATACTTCAATATGACGGTGATCCAGACCTTCAAGACCTGGACCGTATTGGAGACCCTGATCTCTGTGGTTGCCTTCGGTCTGACTTACGGTCTGTCCTGCATTTTGTAACCCGGAGCCTCCATGGACATCCTCTACCAGATCCGCGCCCGCCAGGATTCCTTCAGCGCCGGCGAAGGGCGTATCGCCAGGCTGATGCTGGAGGATGTGGGCTTTGCCGCCTCGGCCAGCCTGGAAGAGCTGTCCCAACGGGCCGAGGTCAGTACCGCGACCTTATCGCGGTTTGCCCGCAGTGTCGGTTGCCGGGACTTGCGCGATCTGCGCCTGCAACTGGCCCAGGCCAGCGGCGTCGGCAGCCGCTTCCTGGACCCGGCGGGGTTGCCTGAGCAGTCGGCGTTTCATCGGCAGATTCTTGGCGATATCGAGGCGACGCTGCGCCAGCATTTGTCGGGTTTCAACCAGGCGAGTTTTGTCGATGCGGTCAACCTGCTGGGGAAGGCGCGGATGATCCACGCGTTCGGCATGGGCGGGCCGTCGAGTTTGTGCAGCGATGAATTGCAGGTGCGCCTGGTTCGCCTGGGCTACCCGATTGCCGCCAGCCACGACCCGGTGATGATGCGTGTCACGGCGGCAACCCTGGGGCCGGAACACGCGCTGATCGTCTGCTCGCTCACCGGCCTCACCCCCGAGTTGCTTGATGTGGTGGCGCTGGCGCGCAACTACGACGCGCGCATCGTCGCCATCACCCTGGCCGACTCGCCCCTGGCGCAGTTGGCGGATGTGCTGCTGCCGCTGCAACCGGCCGAAACCAGTTTTATCTACAAACCCACGGCGGCGCGCTACGGCATGCTGCTGGCCATCGACCTGCTCGCCACCGAGCTGGCGCTGGCCCTGCCCGACGACAACCAGGAACGTTTGCGCCGGATCAAGCTGGCCCTCGACGATTATCGCGGCGGCCCTGACAGCCTGCCGCTTGGAGATTGATATGACGTACGACACGCTGATTCGCCAGGCGCTGATCATCGATGGCAGCAACACCGAAGGGTTTGTCGCCGATGTGGGGCTGCGTGACGGGCGCATCGAGACCATTGGCGACTTATCGACGGCGGTGGCCGCGCATGAAATCGATGCGACTGGCCGTGTGCTGGCGCCGGGCTTTATCGATGTCCACACCCATGACGACACGGTGGTCATCCGCCAGCCACAGATGCTGCCCAAGCTCAGCCAGGGCGTGACCACGGTGATTGTCGGCAACTGTGGCATCAGCGCCTCACCGGTGAGTTTGCGCAGCGATCCGCCGGACCCGATGAACTTGTTGGGCAGCGCTGCAGCGTTTGTTTATCCCTGTTTCAGCGACTATCGCAGCGCCGTTGAAAGCGCTCATCCAGCGGTCAACGTTGCGGCATTGATCGGTCACACGGCGCTGCGCAGTAACCACATGGACGACCTGCATCGCACTGCCACACCGGATGAAATCGCCGCCATGCGCGTGCAGTTGCACGAGAGTCTCGAGGCCGGCGCCCTCGGTTTATCCACAGGCCTGGCCTACGCCAGCGCGTTCAGTGCCGAGACCGATGAAGTGCTGCAACTGAGTGAAGAACTCACGTCCTTCGGTGCGGTGTACACCACCCATTTGCGCAGCGAATTCGAACCGGTGCTGGAGGCGATGGACGAGGCTTTTCTGATTGGCCGGCACGCACAGGTACCGGTGATCATTTCCCACCTCAAATGTGCGGGAGCGGGGAACTGGGGGCGTAGTCCGCAGCTGTTGGCAGCGTTGGAATCAGCGGCTAAAACCCATCCGGTGGGGTGTGATTGTTATCCCTATGCGGCCAGTTCCTCGACCCTGGACCTCAAGCAGGTGACCGACGCGTTTCGCATCACGATTACCTGGTCGACGCCGCACCCGGAAGTGGGTGGGCGCGACTTGCAGGACATTGCCGGCGAATGGGACGTCTCCCTGATGGACGCCGCCCGTCGTCTGCAGCCTGCGGGGGCGGTGTACTACGGGATGGATGAAGCGGATGTGCGACGCATCCTTGCGCATCCATTGTCGATGGTGGGGTCTGATGGGTTGCCCGAAGATCCGTTTCCACACCCACGCTTGTGGGGGGCGTTTCCACGGGTGCTGGGGCATTTCAGCCGGGATGTCGGGTTGTTCCCGTTGCATACCGCCGTGCACAAGATGACCGGCTTGTCGGCAGCGCGTTTTGGGTTATCCGAGCGTGGTGAAATTCGTGAAGGGCACTGGGCCGACCTTGTGTTGTTCGACCCGTTGCGGGTACGGGATGTGGCGGACTTCAATGAACCTCAGCGTGCAGCGCAAGGCATTGATGGCGTGTGGGTCAACGGCGTATTGAGCTACAGCGATGGTCGGGCGAACGGTCAGCGATCGGGGCGATTCCTGGCGCGCAGTGGGGATTTGCGTGATGGGTTTTCGACTCTATAGTGGGCGCTTTCATACACGGAGCGGTTGCCATGCACTTAGGAAAAGTTACCCCCATCCTGCGGATTTTCGATGAGGCCAAGGCCTTGGAGTTCTACGTCGACTTCCTGGGGTTCAAGGTCGATTGGCAGCATCGCTTTGAGGCGAATTATCCACTCTATCTGCAAGTGTCGCTGGGCGATTGTGTGCTGCACCTGTCCGAACATCATGGCGATGCTTCGCCGGGCGCGGCGGTGCGGATTCAGGCGCAAGGGGTGGACACGTACCAGCAGCAGTTGGCAGGCAAGGATTACCGTTACGCCAAGCCTGGGGTTGAGGAAACGCCTTGGGGATCGCGGGAGATGAGCATCAAGGATCCGTTTGGGAATCGGGTGGTGTTTGTTGAGGAAGGTGAGGGCTGAGAGGCAAATCGCAGACAATAAAAAACCGCCTGAGTAGGGCGGTTTTTTATTGCAATCCCGGTTAGTAGCTGGGGTTGCATATTCAGCGGAAGCTATGACCAGCGAGAAGAATACTACTGCCGATTGTCGCGCCCCGCAAGGACTGGCCAAGGCCGACGATTTTCACGCATTTCACTGAATGTTTAAAAAAACGGTGGCAAGAATTGGCAATAAATTAGCGGAGCTCTGCGGAGGGTTTTCTCATCGCCCGTCACACCTTCGATGAAGATGTTGGTTAGTATCACCCCCGTTCCAAGTATGTCGTTTGTAGGTGGCTGGGTATGCGCGCGGAATTATGGACCGAACGCCACGGGCTAGTAATCCGTGCCGGATTTATGCGGGAGGAACCAAAGCCCGGCCGCCTCATCGGAAGCTATGACCAGCATCCTAAGGCCCACATGTTCCGGTAAGTGTGCTGGAGGTAAGGCCCAACTTACGGAGGGCTGAGTATGTCTAAGTTTGCACGACGTACATGGAACCTCGTAGTGAACTGCCTACGTGCTTATCACGTATGGAAGTTCCTGCGGGACAGCTTCGATGACCGCTAACGTCTGAGAAGTGGAGCCGCTTCGGGTAATACCGAAGCGGCTTTTTGGTTTCTTAAACCCGGAAGTGACTGACCATCTGCTGCAACTGGCTACCCAAACGTGCCAGTTCCACGCTCGATTTTGCCGTCTCATCGCTCGCGGTGGCGGTCTGCTCGGACACGTCACGCACATTCACGATGCTGCGGCTGATCTCTTCGGCCACGGCGCTTTGTTGTTCGGCAGCGGCGGCGATCTGCTGGTTCATCGACTGGATGTTCGACACCGTGCGGGTAATGTTTTCCAGTGACACACCGGCCTTGCGCGTCAGTTCGACACTGCTGTCGGTGAGGCTGCGGCTGTTGTTCATCACGTTGGCGACTTGCTGGGTGCCGTTCTGCAAACCGGCGACCAGGCCTTCGATTTCCTCGGTGGATTTCTGCGTGCGCTGGGCCAGGCCGCGCACTTCGTCGGCGACCACGGCAAAGCCGCGACCGGCTTCACCGGCACGCGCCGCTTCGATCGCTGCGTTGAGGGCCAGCAAGTTGGTCTGTTCGGCCACCGCCTTGATCACGTCCATCACGCTGCCGATCTTGTTGCTCTCTTGTTGCAGGTGCGCCATGGCATCGGTGGAACGTTCCACTTCGGCGGCCAGGCGTTCGATCTGGGCGATGGCCTCGGCCACCACTTTATCGCCTGCGCGGGCCTGGCCGTCAGCGTCGGCGGCGGCCAGAGAAGCTTGTTCGGCGTTGCGTGCGACTTCCTGCACGGTGGCGGTCATTTCGTGCATTGCCGTGGCGACCTGATCGGTCTCGATCTTCTGGCTGTTCACACCGGCGCTGGTCTGCTCGGTGACGGCCGACAGTTCTTCGGCGGCGCTGGCGATCTGGGTCACGCCGTCGCGAATCCCGCTGATCAGTTCACGCAAGGTGGTGCCCATGCGCTGGATGCCTTGTTGCAGTACGCCCAGCTCATCGCGACGGGTGACCTGGATATTGTGGCTCAGGTCGCCGGAGGCGATGCGCTCAACCACGGCCAGGGTTTCCTGGATCGGGCGGGTGATCTGGCGGGTGATCACCCAGGCAGCAATGATGCCGACCAGCAGTGCAAGCAAGGTGCTGATCAATTGCAGGCTACGGGCTTGTGCACTTTCGGCGTCACGGCGGTTCAACTGGATGTCGTAGAGCTTGTCACTGATGGTGACGATGTCGGCACCCTGGGTGGTCATTTCAGCACGGGCGGCGACAATGTTGGCGTTGGCGGCCTTGTAGTTCTGCACGGCGCTGCGATAGGCGCCAAGGGCGGTTTCCAAAGAGGTCAGTGCGCTTTGCTGGCTGGCGCCGAAGGCGGCGCTGAGGTCTTTCAAGCCACTGATGGCTTTTTCGATTTGTGCGGCAGCGCGGGCTTCGGTATCCGGGTTGACGTTGCCGGTGTAGCCACGTACTTCATAGCGGGCCAACTGGAACTGCATCTTGGCGTCGGCCACGGCCTGGAACTGTGCAAGGTGCTCCGCGCTGTCGGGCATTTGCTTCACACTGGCTTCCAGCGCGTCGATTTGGGCGTTGGCGATATCGGCCTTGTCGCCCATCATTTGGCGAGAGGTATTACCGTTACGGTAAGCCTCACGCATTTTGTTCAGGGATTGCTGATAAGCCGTGATGATGGCTTTCTGCTCGTTGAGCAGCTTGACGTTTTCCGGGCTCTTGAAGCTGTCCAGGAGTTTCTGTTGCTGGGCAGCGAAGGTGTCCAGGCTGGTCTGCACGTTCTGCGCCACGGCTTCGTCGCCGTTAGCGAGCATGTATTGCAGGCGCACGATGCGCAGTTTGGTCAGCGACGCGTTGAGCTGGGTGATATCGCTCATCCAGTTACTACGGTCGATCAGGCTGCCGAGGCTGGTCCAGCCGGTGAAGGCCAGGATTGAGGTGAGGACCAGTACCAGGCCAAAGCCCAGGCCCAGTTTGAGGTTGACGCTGATGTTACCGAACCAGCTGTTCATCGAATGCTCCGCGAAGGTGATTTTTTGTCTGCTGGACGGTGTTGTTGTTTGAGCCAGCCAAGGTGTGTAGGCCTGTATCGGCGAAAGGGTTTGAATCTGAAGCGCTTTTATCGTGCGTGCGACGAAGCGTCGCGATCCCGGTGCCGCTCTGCCGTGCAGGGCTCATCACGAGCGGGTCTTGTGTGCTAGTCTGCTGGCCCTTTTAGTTCAGGGCGGCGCGCACATCACTGTTTCCAGTGCTGCCCTACAGCGGAGCCTCTTCATGTCCGAAGTTAATCTGTCCACCGACGAAACCCGCGTCAGCTACGGTATCGGCCGTCAGTTGGGCGACCAACTGCGCGACAACCCACCACCGGGTGTGAGCCTGGACGCGATCCTGGCTGGCCTGACCGATGCATTCGCCGGCAAACCAAGCCGTGTTGACCAGGAGCAAATGGCCGCCAGCTTCAAGGTCATCCGCGAAATCATGCAAGCCGAGGCTGCTGCCAAGGCTGAAGCCGCCGCAGGCGCTGGCCTGGCGTTCCTGGCTGAAAACGCCAAGCGTGATGGCATCACCACCCTGGCTTCCGGCCTGCAATTTGAAGTGCTGACCGCAGGTGACGGCGCCAAGCCGACCCGTGAAGACCAGGTTCGTACTCACTACCACGGCACCTTGATCGACGGCACGGTGTTCGACAGCTCCTACGAGCGTGGCCAGCCTGCAGAATTCCCGGTAGGCGGCGTGATCGCCGGCTGGACCGAAGCCCTGCAACTGATGAATGCCGGCAGCAAATGGCGCCTGTACGTGCCGAGCGAATTGGCTTACGGCGCTCAAGGCGTTGGCAGCATTCCGCCGCACAGCGTGCTGGTATTCGACGTCGAACTGCTCGACGTTCTGTAAGACCTGCTTTTGATTACCTGTAGGAGCGAGCTTGCTCGCGAAAAACGTCAACGATGACGCGGGCATCCTGGATGAGCGCGTTGTTTATGCGGTCTTCGCGAGCAAGCTCGCTCCTACAGTGTTTTGCTGGTTTCCTCATGGATGAAATTTGCCATTGAGCTCCGTCGCCGGGCGTAACGCTCGGGCATAGCAGAACAGAAACAGATTACGCACCACTTCCTTGAGCACTCCTGGTTCACTCGAACTCAGGCCGTTGACGTCCAGGTCACCCTGATCCTGCAATTCATTCAGAGCTTCTTCTTCCAGCACCGCACAGACTTCGCCGGTTTCCCGATGAAGGATGCGCAGGTAAGGGTGTGGGCGGTCGAGCCAGGCATCTATCAAATAAGTCATGGGTACATCTCCTTGATGGGTTTCAATGAGAATAATTCTTATTCGTAGAATAGCAAGTGCCTATTGGCAGTTTCCTGGTTTTTCTGTGTGGATATTGCGAGGGGTCAACAGGGAGGGCAAAACGCCATCCCGCGCGGGCGCGGGATGGATGCAGCAGGTTCAGACTTTGCGCACGAACTCGGACTTGAGTTTCATCGGGCCGATACCGTCGATCTTGCAATCGATATCGTGGTCGCCGTCGCACAGGCGGATGTTCTTGACCTTGGTGCCGACCTTCACGACCAGGGACGTGCCCTTGACCTTGAGGTCTTTGATCACGGTGATGGTGTCGCCGTCCTGCAGGACGTTGCCCACAGAGTCTTTCTTCACGGTTTCATCGCCGGCTGCTTCGGCCTCGCCATTGGCGGACCACTCATGGGCGCATTCCGGGCAGATCAGCTGGGCGCCGTCTTCATAGGTGTATTCGGAATTGCATTTCGGGCAGGGTGGCAACGTGCTCACTAAAGCTCCTTGAGATTCAGGGATGACTAAAAGTCGCACATTATATAGGGTTTTGTGATGTTGCAGGCTGTATGAAATCCAAATGTGGGAGGGGGCTTGCCCCGATGACGGTGTTCCAGCCGATATATCGACTGGCTGATCCACCGCGATCGGGAGCAAGCCCCCTCCCACATTGTAGGTATGGCTTAGTGAGTACGGGCGACCGCAAACTCACTCAGCTCAACCAGGGCATCCCGGTACTCGCTGGCCGGAAGGGCTTGCAGGCACTTGATCGCACGGGCCACGTAGTCACGCGCCAGTTGCGCGGTGTACTCCAGGGAGCCGGAAGCTTCCACGGCAGCACGGATGGCCTCCAGGTCTTCGATCCCGCCTTTCTGGATCGCCTTGCGCACGAGTGCCGCCTGTTCCGGCGTGCCTTCGCGCATGGTGTAGATCAGCGGCAAGGTCGGTTTGCCTTCGGCCAGGTCGTCGCCGACGTTCTTGCCCAGGGTCTCTGCATCGCCACGGTAGTCGAGCAGGTCGTCCACCAGCTGGAATGCCACGCCCAGATGGTCGCCAAAGGTACGCAGGGCTTCGGCCTGCTCGGCGGTCGCGCCACAGAGCGCGGCGGCACTGTGTGTGGAGGCTTCGAAGAGCATCGCGGTCTTGCCGCGAATCACTTCCATATAGGTTTCTTCGGTGGTGCTGGCGTCGCGAACCTTGGACAGCTGCAGCACTTCGCCTTCAGCGATGATGCGCGTGGCCTGGGAAAGAATCTTCATCACCGGCATCGAGCCCAGCTCGACCATCATTTCGAACGAGCGCGAGTACAGGAAGTCGCCCACCAGCACGCTCGGGGCATTGCCCCACATCGCATTGGCGGTCTCGCGGCCACGGCGCATGCCGGACATGTCGACCACGTCGTCATGCAGCAGGGTCGCGGTGTGCAGGAACTCGATGGTGGCGGCCAGCAGGCGCAGGTCATCGCCTTCGCGGCCCAGGGCCTTGCCACACAGCAGCACTAATAAAGGACGCAGGCGTTTACCGCCCGCCGACGTAATATAGTCGCCAATTTTGGAGACCAGCGGCACTTTAGACGTCAGCTGCTGCTTGATGATGCCGTCGACGGCGCTAAAATCGTCCGCGACCGCGCGGTAGAAAGCTTGGGGTTGCATCAGCGACAGTCGCTCCAGAAGGGTTGCGCGGCATGCTAGGACCCTGACCCCGTAGTGTCAAGGCGCGATAGACGGCCACTTGCAACACCCATTTACCTTGCGTACAATCGCGCACCCTGAACTTCCTGGGCAGCACCTGCCTTACGCAATTGCATTCGGGACGTCCATCCCATGCAGCCATGCCAGCCAATACCTCTTCTTATAAAGCGCTGGGTGAGCAGGATTATCGGAGAAATACCATGTCGTACGCAGTAATTGTTACTGGTGGCAAGCAATACAAGGTCGCCCCAGGTGAATACCTGAAGATCGAAAAACTGGAAATCGCTACCGGCGAATCCGTTACCTTTGATCGCGTTCTGTTGGTCGCCAATGGCGATGACGTGAACATCGGCGCTCCAGTTGTTGCTGGCGCTACCGTTGTGGCTGAAGTGATCTCCCAAGGTCGTCACGATAAAGTCCGCATCATCAAGTTCCGTCGTCGTAAGCACCACATGAAGCGTATGGGCCACCGCCAGTGGTACACCGAGATCAAAATCACCGGTATTCAGGCTTAATTTCAGCCTAATTCCTCACTAGGAGAATTGACTCATGGCACACAAAAAAGCTGGTGGTAGTACCCGTAACGGTCGCGACTCAGAAGCCAAACGCCTTGGCGTTAAGATGTATGGCGGCCAGAAAATCATTCCGGGCAACATCATCGTGCGTCAGCGCGGCACCCAATTCCACGCCGGTTACGGTGTTGGCATGGGTAAAGATCACACCCTCTTCGCGAAAATCGAAGGCGTGATCAAGTTTGAAGTAAAAGGCGCGTTCAACCGCCGTTACGTGAGCGTTGTCGCCGCTTAATTGCGCGATCGCTGGAAAAGCCCTGTCTTGCGACGGGGCTTTTTCGTTTGTGGAGTGAGTCTCTTGCAAAGCTGTTTGTAATGGGCTCAAGCAGCTGGATTTGCGGCTGTTGATTGAGGTCCCTGCGCTCATTTTTGCAAGAGTCTTATGTCTTGGTTTCTTAAGCTCGTCCATGCGGCGAGAGGCGTTTTGTTATGAAGTTCGTTGATGAAGTTTCCATCCGAGTAAAAGCAGGCGACGGCGGTAACGGTTGCATGAGTTTCCGTCGCGAAAAATTCATCGAAAACGGTGGCCCTAACGGCGGTGACGGCGGTGACGGCGGTTCCATCTACATGATGGCCGACGAAAACCTCAACACCCTGGTCGACTACCGTTACACCCGGCACTTCGATGCCGAGCGTGGCTCCAACGGCGGCAGCACCGACTGCACCGGTAAAAAAGGCGAAGACCTGGTACTGCGTGTACCGGTCGGCACCACGATCATCGACTCCGCGACCCAGGAAGTGATTGGCGACCTGACCAAGGCCGGCCAGAAACTGATGGTTGTACAGGGCGGCTGGCACGGTCTGGGTAACACCCGATTCAAGTCCAGTACCAACCGTGCACCGCGCCAGACCACGCCGGGCAAGCCGGGCGAGCAACGCGACCTGAAGCTGGAAATGAAAGTACTGGCTGACGTGGGCCTGCTGGGCCTGCCGAACGCCGGCAAAAGTACCTTCATCCGCTCGGTGTCGGCCGCCAAGCCGAAAGTCGCCGACTACCCGTTCACCACCCTGGTGCCAAACCTGGGCGTGGTCAGCGTCGACCGCTGGAAAAGCTTCGTGATCGCCGACATTCCCGGCCTGATCGAAGGGGCTTCCGACGGTGCTGGCCTGGGGATTCGCTTCCTCAAGCATTTGTCCCGCACCCGTTTGCTGCTGCACCTCGTCGACATGGCGCCATTGGATGACACCAGTGCACCGGACGCCGCCGAAGTGATCGTCAGCGAACTGACCAAGTTCAGCCCGGCCCTGGCCGAGCGTGATCGCTGGTTGGTGCTGAACAAGTGCGACCAGATCCTCGAGGAAGAGCACGAGGAGCGCGTCAAGGAAATCGTCGATCGCCTGGAATGGACAGGTCCGGTCTACGTGATCTCGGCGATCGCCAAAGAAGGCACCGAGCGCCTGACCCGCGACATCATGCGCTACCTGGAAGACCGTGCCGACCGTCTGGCGGCCGACCCGGTATTCAAGGCCGAACTCGCCGAACTCGATCAGCAGATCGAAGACGAGGCCCGTGCCCAGTTGCAGGCCCTGGACGACCAGCGTGCCTTGCGTCGCAGCGGCGTGAAGTCGGTCCATGATATCGGCGACGATGATTGGGACGAAGAAGACGTGGATGATGAAGACGGTCCGGAAATCATTTACGTGCGCGACTGATAGGTTGCGATAAACTCGAACGCCGCTCCCTGGAGCGGCGTTTTGGTATCCGGGTATAACGTTATGGCCAGCGCTGGGTCGCGCGGCCCTCTATCTAAGGTTGAAGATGATGCGGAGCAAAGTGACAGGTGCGCAGCGCTGGGTCGTAAAGATCGGAAGTGCGCTGCTGACGGCAGATGGCAAAGGCCTGGATCGTGCAGCCATGAGCGTCTGGGTCGAGCAGATGGTGGCCTTGCATGAGGCGGGTGTCGAGTTGGTGCTGGTGTCGTCCGGGGCGGTTGCCGCCGGGATGAGCCGCCTCGGCTGGACCGCGCGACCCAGCGCGATGCACGAACTGCAAGCCGCCGCCGCCATCGGCCAGATGGGCCTGGTGCAAGCCTGGGAATCCAGCTTTGCCGAGCATGGCCGCCACACGGCGCAGATCCTGCTGACCCACGATGACCTGTCCGACCGCAAGCGTTACCTCAACGCCCGCAGCACCTTGCGTGCGTTGGTGGAGCTTAAGGTCATCCCGGTGATCAACGAGAACGACACCGTGGTCACCGACGAGATCCGTTTCGGTGATAACGACACCCTGGCCGCGCTGGTGGCCAACCTGGTGGAGGCCGACCTGCTGGTGATCCTCACCGACCGCGACGGCATGTTCGACGCCGACCCGCGCCACAACCCCGATGCCCAACTGATCTACGAAGCGCGGGCCGATGACCCGGCGCTCGACGCCGTGGCCGGCAGCGTCGGCGGCGCCCTGGGGCGTGGCGGCATGCAGACCAAGTTGCGCGCAGCACGCCTGGCAGCACGTTCCGGGGCCCACACCATCATCGTCGGTGGGCGCCTGGAGCGTGTGCTGGATCGCCTCAAGGCGGGTGAGCGCATCGGTACGTTGCTGTCGCCCGAACGCGGCATGCTGGCGGCGCGCAAGCAATGGCTGGCCGGGCACCTGCAAACCCGCGGCACCCTGGTGCTCGACGATGGTGCGGTGTCGGCGTTGTCTCAGGGCCACAAGAGCCTGCTGCCGGTGGGCGTCAAGTTGGTGCAGGGCAGCTTCCGCCGTGGCGAGATGGTGGTGTGCGTGGCGCCCGACGGTCGTGAGATCGCCCGTGGCCTGGCCAACTACAGCGCCCTGGAAGCGCAGAAAATCATTGGACAATCGTCTGACGCGATTGTCGGACTCTTGGGTTACATGGCGGAACCGGAACTGGTTCACCGCGATAACCTGATCCTGGTCTAAACAAAGGGAATACACGATGCGCGTGATGAAGGGATTGCTCGGCCTGCTGCTGGCCCTGCCGCTGCTGGCTTCGGCCGAAGAAGTTGGCCAGGTGTCGACGGTGTTCAAGTTCGTCGGCCCCAACGACCGGATTGTGGTCGAAGCGTTCGATGACCCCAAGGTCGACGGCGTGACCTGCTATTTGTCACGCGCCAAGACCGGCGGCGTGAAAGGTGGCCTGGGCTTGGCCGAAGACCGTGCCGAAGCCTCGATCGCCTGCCGTCAGGTCGGCCCGATTCGCTTCAAGGGCGAGCTCAAGGACGGCGACGAAGTGTTCAAGGAGCGCACCTCGCTGGTGTTCAAGACCATGCAGGTGGTGCGTTTCCTCGACAAGAAGCGCAATACCCTGGTGTACCTGGTCTACAGTGACCGCTTGATCGAAGGCAGCCCGCAGAACGCGGTGACGGCGATTCCTATTCTGCCGTGGCCGACCGCTCAGTAATCCGCAGGCAAGTTTTGCAATCGGCGTCTATGATTGCAGGCTTGCGGGTTGTAATCTCGAAGCGCTGCTTTGCTAAGAACATGGGAAATCTGGAGTTCGTCATGAGTGCTTTCCACGACCTGAAACTCAAAGCTTTGGACGGACAAGAGCTGCCGCTGGCGCCCTTCAAGGGGCACGTTGTGCTGGTGGTCAACGTAGCCTCCAAGTGTGGCCTGACCCCGCAATACGCTGCGCTGGAAAACCTTTATCAGCAGTACAAGGACCAGGGATTTACCGTGCTTGGCCTGCCGTGCAACCAGTTTGCAGGCCAGGAACCGGGTACCGAGGAAGAAATCCGCGAGTTCTGTAGCCTGAACTACGGCGTGACCTTCCCCCTGGGCAGCAAGCTCGATGTGAACGGCCCTGAGCGTCACCAACTGTACCGTTTGCTGGCGGGCGAGGGCGCCGAGTTTCCAGGGGATATCACCTGGAATTTCGAGAAATTCCTGCTGGGCAAGGATGGCCGGGTCCTCGCGCGTTTCTCGCCGCGCACCGCACCGGATGATCCAACGGTCGTGCAGGCTATCGAAAAAGCCCTGAATTGAGCACCTGTCGGTGCAGCTTCAAGTTGTAAGCTTGAAGCTGCAAGTAGAAGCACATGCGCGGCTCTTGCAGCTTTAAGCTTGCAGCTGGCCGCTGCTTTCATACCCCTTAATCACCCAAATCAATAGTGCTATTCGGCACGCTGCACTCCTCATATTATCCGCATCATAAACCTCGTCTTCCGCGGAGTGCTCCCATGCCTGTCCAAGCCTTGTTCAAACCGTTCCAGCTCGGTGCACTGCAGCTGTCGACCCGTGTGGTCATGGCGCCGATGACCCGTTCGTTTTCCCCAGGTGGCGTGCCTGATTCCAAGGTCATCGAGTACTACCGCCGCCGTGCCGCTGCCGGCGTGGGCCTGATCATTACCGAAGGCACCGTGGTTGGTCACCCAGCCTCCAATGGCTACCCGAATGTCCCGCATTTCTACGGCGAGGCGGCGCTGGCCGGCTGGAAGAAGGTCGTCGATGCCGTGCACGCCGAAGGTGGCAAGATTGTCCCGCAGCTCTGGCACGTGGGCAGTGTGCGCCGCATCGGTACCGAGCCTGACGCCAGTGTGCCGGCCTACGGCCCGATGGAAAAACTCAAGGATGGCAACGTGGTCGTCCACGGCATGACCACCCAGGACATCAAGGATGTCATTGCCGCGTTCGCCCAAGCCGCCAAGGATGCCCAGGGCATCGGCATGGACGGCGTGGAAATCCATGGCGCCCACGGCTATCTGGTCGACCAGTTCTTCTGGGAAGGCAGCAACCAGCGCACCGACGAATACGGCGGCAGCCTGGCCAACCGTTCGCGCTTTGCCATCGAGTTGATCCAGGCCACCCGCGCCGCCGTCGGCCCGGACTTCCCGATCATCTTGCGTTTCTCCCAGTGGAAGCAGCAGGACTACACCGCACGCCTGGTGCAAACCCCCGAGGCCTTGGGTGAATTCCTCAAGCCGTTGTCTGATGCCGGTGTGGATATTTTCCACTGCTCCACCCGTCGTTTCTGGGAGCCGGAGTTCGAAGGTTCCGACCTCAACCTCGCCGGCTGGACCCGCCAACTCACGGGCAAACCGACGATCACCGTGGGCAGTGTCGGCCTGGATGGCGAATTCCTGCAGTTCATGGTCAACACCGACAAGGTTGCCCAACCGGCCAGTCTGGAAAAGCTGCTGGAGCGCTTGAACAACGACGAGTTCGACCTGGTCGCTGTTGGCCGTGCGCTGCTGGTGGATCCGGATTGGGCCGTGAAGGTGCGTGAAGGTCGTGAAGGCGACATTCTGCCGTTCAGTCGCGAGGCGTTGACGACCCTGGTGTAGGGGGGAGCCCAGGCCTGCGTTCACTATCGACGGCTGAGCGTGAGGGTTTAGCTGTTTCAGGCGAAAGGCTGGGTATTGAATACCCGGCCTTCCGCTTGTGTTCAGGCCATCATTCGCCTCAATGCTTATTGCCTTGTCCTTGGTCCATATGGATTAAAGCTAGAAGTGCTGTCCGTCTGGTCGGAACGTGCCCATTGAGGTGGCCTGACGGAACATTGCTCCTGGTTTGGGCGCGTACCCCCAGGTAGTGGAAGGCGGTCAGTGGGCTGCGGGCGTTGCCAGTCGTTCTGCGCCGGCTGCCAGGCGTTTTGCGAGTGTGTGGACTGTGGGCGGTTGTCATGGTTGTGCGGTGGGCGTTGCCAGTCGTTCTGCGCCGGCCGCCAGGCGTTTTGCGGGCGTGTGGACTGCGGGCGGTTGTCATGGTTGTGCGATGGGCGTTGCCAGTCATTCTGCGCCGTTTGCCAGTTGTTTTGCGGGCGCGAAGGTTGCGGGCGGTTCCAGCCAGTGTTTGCGTGGTTCTGGTGGTTTTGACCGCTTCCGGATGGGGATGCCCATGCGGAGGGGTTGAATGGTTGGAATCTCAGCGCCATTGATCCATTTATCAGTGTCGACATAGTGCTCTCTATTAGTTTTTCAGCATGAATGACCTGCCTCGTTCGAGTGTGTTTCACAGGGACACACCCCCTCTTACGGCAGGTGTCATATCAGTGGTGATAATTCGTTCGACGTTCCGGAAATATCCTGTTGTGGCGTGCCGATTCAGGCAGTCCCAAGCAGGGATTCCTACCGTTGAAACCAATATTCAAGGGGTAGGCAGGCAGGACCGGGAATTGGCCTACGTCATTCGTAGAGGGTTCAACGAATGTCAGGCAGTGTTGAAGCTGCCAAATGTTCTGCGCACACATCGCGTAACTGGTTCTCGAACTGCTCGATAATCGCCGGCCAGCCCTGGCGGCTCGCATGTTGGCGTGCATTGAGGCGGGCCCTGCGCAAATGTTCGCTGTCTTCCAGCAACCATCTGGCCGCATCGCAAAACGCGTCCTCATCACCCGGCATGGCCAGCACACCGTTGTAACCATGGCGGATATGCTGGGTCGCCGCCGCCTGGTCGTACGCCACCACACCCAGCCCGGAGGCCATGGCCTCGAGCACCACATTGCCGAAGGTTTCGGTCAGGCTGGGGAACAGGAACACATCCCCGGATGCGTAATGCCGCGCCAGTTCTTCGCCGCGCTGGGTGCCACAGAACACCGCGTCGGGCAGGTCGCGCTCGAGCATCGGGCGTTGCGGGCCATCGCCGACGATGATCAGTTTCAGCCGACGCCGTGGATAAGTTGCCTGCAGCGCGTCAAAGCAGCGCTTGAGCAGCCCGAGGTTTTTCTCCTGGGCCAGGCGCCCCACGTGCAGTACGGCAATATCGTCGTTTTCCAGGCCCCAGCTTTCCCGTAGTGCGTTGTCACGCTTGGCCGGGTGGAATAATTGGCTGTCCACCCCGCGCGCCAGCATCCCCAGGCGCTCGAAATGCCGACGCTCCAGTTCCAGGCGTTGGCTGGCGCTGGGCACCAGGGTCAAGCTCGAACGGTTATGAAACCAACGCAGGTAGTGCGTAACCATGCGGCTTAACAGGCTCAGGCCATACTGGTTGGAGTACTGCTGGAAATTGGTGTGAAAACCGCTGACCACGCTGATTCCCAGGCGCCGCGCCGCCCGCAGCGCCGACAGCCCCAGCGGGCCCTCGGTGGCGATGTAGAGCACGTCGGGGCGCTGGCGTGTCCAGCGGCGCAGCAACTTGTGCATCGACGACTGGCCCCATTGCAGGCCTGGGTAACCCGGCAGCGGCCAGCCACGGCAGAGCAGCAAGCCATCATCGCTGGGCCGGCTTGCATCGGCGCCCTGGCGCGGGCGAACCAGTTCGACTTGATGGCCACGCGCGCGCAAACCTTCGCACAGGCGGCCAAGGGTATTGGCCACCCCGTTGATCTCTGGCGGGAAGGTTTCGGTGATGAGAGTGATGTGGAGCGAAGCTGTCGTCATGACCCACAGTGTCGCCGTGGGCCATGTCGCCATTGTGTCATGCAGATGATGGATTTATGACTTGACCACTTTCGGCGTCGCCATGGCCTCGGCGCCCTGTTCGCGCACCCAGAACAACGTCGCCCCGGCCACTGCCGCCGGCATCATCAACAGGTTGACCACCGGCACCAGCAGCACCAGGTAGACGATGCCGCCGAAGCTCATGCTCTGCCAGCGCTTCTGGCGCAGCCAGGCGAGCATTTCGTTCCAGCCCAGCTTGTGGTTATCGGCCGGGTAGTCGATGTATTGGATCGCCATCATCCACACGCCGAACAGCAACCACAGTGGCGCGGCGATCAGGTTGACCACCGGAATGAACGACAGGATAAACAGGCCGATGGCCCGTGGCAGGAAGTAGCCCAGCTTGCGCATTTCCCGGGCCAGGGTACGCGGAACCATTTCAATCAGTTCGCCCCAGCTGAAGGCCGGGAAGTCATCGGTACCCCGTACCACCACTTCGACTTTCTCGGAAAGAAAGCCGTTGAACGGTGCCGCGATGATATTGGCGAGCATGGTGAAGGTGAAAAACACCATCAGCACCACCAGCACCACAAACAGCGGCCATAGCAGGTAATTCAGAAAGCTCAGCCAGCCGGGCAGGGTCGGCATCAAGTGGTCGACCCACAGGCTGAACTGATGGCCGGCAAAGTAGATCAAGCCGATGAACAGCACCAGGTTGATCGCCAGCGGCAGCAACACAAACAGGCGCAGGCCGGGGCTCAGCACCAGTTTGAGGCCTTCACGCAGGTATTGCGGGCCGGAAAGAACAGGGGCGGGCATGGAGAACTCCGAGCAGGATGACGAACGCGCCGACCTTACCGGCTTTGCCTTCAAGGCGAAAGCGTGGTCGGTGTGACGACATCAACGGTAACAAAGGCGTCGATTAATCGGCCTGACTGCATAGAGACCGCCTATGAGCTGGATTGTTATTCCGTATTTCCTTAATCTTGCCCCCCTCGATACGCTGCACCCATTATTTTTCAGGGCCTGCGAGTTAAAGCCTTCCCCAAGTGCTTCGTGGTCCCTTTTTTATTCCAGCCGTCTTGTAGTCCGGGCGGTCGATAGGAGTGAGTCATGTCTGATACCCGTCATTCGCGAGTGATTATTCTCGGTTCCGGCCCTGCCGGTTACAGCGCTGCCGTCTACGCTGCCCGGGCCAACCTCAAGCCGCTGCTGATCACCGGCATGCAGGCGGGCGGTCAGTTGACCACCACCACTGAAGTCGACAACTGGCCGGGCGATGTCCACGGCCTGACAGGTCCGGTGCTGATGGAACGTATGAAAGAACACGCCGAGCGCTTTGAAACCGAGATCGTGTTTGATCACATCAACAAGGTCGACTTCTCGAAAAAACCTTACAGCCTGACCGGCGACAGCGGCGTCTACACCTGCGACGCACTGATCATCGCCACTGGCGCCAGCGCTCGTTACCTGGGCTTGCCATCGGAAGAAGCGTTCATGGGCAAGGGCGTTTCCGCTTGCGCCACCTGTGACGGGTTCTTCTACCGCAACAAGCCGGTCGCCGTGGTCGGTGGCGGCAACACGGCCGTGGAAGAGGCGCTGTACCTGGCCAACATCGCCAGCACCGTGACCCTGGTTCACCGTCGCGAGACGTTCCGCGCCGAGAAGATCCTGATCGACAAGCTGCACGCCCGTGTCGCCGAAGGCAAGATCATCCTCAAGCTCAACGCCACCCTGGATGAAGTCCTGGGCGACAACATGGGTGTGACCGGTGCTCGCCTGAAAAACAACGACGGCAGCTTCGACGAGCTGAAAGTCGACGGCGTGTTCATCGCCATCGGCCACACCCCGAACACATCGTTGTTCGAAGGCGTGCTGGAAGCCAAAGACGGTTACCTGGTGGTGCAAGGCGGTCGTGAAGGCAACGCCACCGCGACCAACATCGAAGGCATCTTCGCTGCCGGCGACGTGGCCGACCACGTCTACCGCCAGGCCATCACCTCGGCCGGCGCCGGTTGCATGGCGGCCCTGGACGCCGAGCGTTACCTCGACGGTTTGAAGGACGCTGCGTTCTAAATTGTTGAAATAAAAAAACCGGCTGCGAGGCCGGTTTTTTTATGGGTGCAATTTAAATCTGGGAGGGACAAGCCCTCTCTCACATTTGCATCTGACTCAGGATTTGCGGGTCAGTGGCTGGGCGGCGAATTTCACACCTGCCAACCCATGGGCAATCAACGCGCGGATATTGCCATGGTCACTGCCCTCAGGCGTGGCCACCACCGAGCGGTAATGCTCGCCAAACGCCAGCAGCGCTTCCTGGTCGCTCAAGCCTTCCAGCAGCGCCAGGCCCAAGGTCTTGCACGAACCTTCGTTCTGCCCGGCAGCGTTTTCCACATCGCCGTTGGTGAAGGCCTGCGGCTGGTAATCGTAACCGGCAGCGACAAACGCCAGGGTGTCGGCAAAAACGTGTGCGCCGCTGTCGAGGCTGGCGCGCAGGGTGTTCAAATCAGTCATGGGTCTTTCCTTTGGCGAACGCCGCCTGTTGTTCGGCGCTGGCTTCTTGCTGGTATTGGGCTTTCCACTCGGCGTACGGCATGCCGTACACCACTTCACGGGCGTCATCGAGGCTCAGCTCGATCTGGCGCTCGTCGGCCTCGGCCTTGTACCACTTGGACAGGCAGTTACGGCAGAAACCGGCGAGGTTCATCAGGTCGATGTTCTGCACATCCTTGCGGCTGTCCAGGTGCGCCACCAGGCGGCGGAAGGCGGCGGCTTCGAGTTCGAGGCGTTGTTGATCGTTCATAGGGCTCACTGACAATTCAGGGGTTAGCGGCTGGCCGCCAGGGTAATCGACACCGACTCGGCAAAGCGCAGCGCATGGGGCTTGTCCACTTCGACTTCGGCGTACAGCACCGATTCGTTGCTCATCACCAGGTCCAGCAGTTCCTGGGTCAGGCGCTCCAGCAAGGCAAAGCGGTTGCCTTCCACGTGGGCGATGATGGCCTTGGTGATGGTGCGGTAGTTCAGCGCGTGGTCGATGTCGTTGTCGCGCACGGCTTCCTGGGCGGCATACAGGATGGTCAGGTTGATCAGCACATCCTGCTTGTTGAGGATTTCGTCCTCATTGATACCGATGAAGGTGCGCAGGCACAGGTCCTTGACCCGGATGCGCGCCATGCCTGGTTGAAGTTGTGGCATTGCTACTTGCTCCGTCCAATCAGTTGCAGGAACTCCATGCGCGTGGTGTTCGACTCGCGGAACGCGCCGAGCATCACCGAGGTGTTCATGGTTGAATTCTGTTTTTCCACGCCGCGCATCATCATGCACATGTGCTTGGCTTCGATCACCACGGCCACACCGGCGGCCTGGGTCACGTCCTGGATGGCGTCGGCGATTTGCCGGGTGAGGTTTTCCTGGATCTGCAGGCGCCGGGCGAACATGTCGACGATACGCGCCAGCTTCGACAGGCCCAGCACCTTGCCGGTCGGAATATAGGCCACGTGGGCCTTGCCGATAAAGGGCAGCAGGTGATGCTCGCACAGCGAATACAGCTCGATGTCCTTGAGGATCACCATCTCGTCGTTGTCGGAGGCGAACAGTGCGCCATTGACGATTTCCTCGAGGTTCTGTTCATAGCCATGACACAGGTACTGCATGGCCTTGGCGGCACGCTTGGGGGTGTCGAGCAAGCCTTCGCGTTCCGGGTCTTCGCCCAGGCCCTTGAGGATCTCGCGGTAATGGTGGGGCAGAGATAAGGTCATACAACATCCTCACAAACGGCTTACTTGATATGCCGCCCGCCGTTGACGGTCAGGGTGGTACCGGTGACATAGGGGTTGTCCAGCAGGTAACGCACACTCTGGTAGATCACCTCGGGACCAGGCTCGATGCCCAGGGCCGACTTGGCCAGCACCTTGGTGCGATAGGCCGCGTCGTCGCCTTCGTTGAACATCACCATCGCCGGGGCGATGCCGTTGACCTTGATCAGCGGCGCAAACTGCGTGGCGAACGACAGCGTGAGGCTCTCGAGCCCGGCCTTGGTGGCGCAGTAGGCGATGTGCTGGCGGCTGCCCTTGCGCACCACGTCATCGCTGATATGCACGATGTCGGCAGGTGTCGAGCGTTGCAGCAAGGGTGAACAATGCAGGTTGATCAGGTACGGCGCAAGCATGTGCACGCTGAACATGTCGGTAAAGGCACGGCTTTCGTCGCCCGGCGCCTCTGCGACCCAGGCCGAAGCGTTGTGGATGATCGCACGCAGGCTTTGGGTTTGGCTGTTCAGTTCAGCGATAAACGCGAGAATTCCGGCTTCGGTGGAGAAGTCGGCAAACACGCCGACTGCGCCACGCTCACGCAGGGCCTGCACGCCGGGGCGTTCGCTGCGGTAGCTGAAAATCACCGGCTGGCCTTCGTCCAGCAGGCGCTCGGCGCAATGCAGGCCGACACGCTGGCCGGCGCCGGTGATCAGGATCGGGGCGTTCGTTGCAGTCATGGGAGGCTCGCGTCGCTGGCAGGCGCAAATCATACCAGCGACGGGCCGCCCCTGTACTCACGCCGCCGCTTCGGAGGCCTTGCGCGGGGCTGGCGCTGGGTGCAGCCAGTTCGCCAGCAGGTGGGTCGACAGCGGAATGAACCAGTACACCATCAAGGGCGTGAGTGCCATTGTGCTGACCAGCACACGTGGCCCCAGTTCGAATTCACTGAGCAGCGGCCCCAGGACGAAGTTGAACAGCAGCGACACCGGGAAAAACGCCAGCCAGATCGCCACCGCCTGCTTCCAGCGTGGCGGACGCGCACCCGCTGCGCCAAACCAGCCATCGATGCCCCGTACACGGTGCTCGGACGGGTCGGCGAACAAATCGCTGCCACGGCTCAACCACGCACTGCGTGAGGCGGAAAACTCCCAGGCGTGCAGGGTCTTCTCATCGGCGAAGCGGAAAATGATCTGGAATTCATCGTCATTGGGCGGTGGGGCCAGCACGCCGGAGCCCAGGTAACCGGGGAAGTCGGTGGCCAATTGCTCGCCTTCGCGCAGCCAGGCCATCAGTTCTTTATAGCGCCCTTTGGCCACGCGGCGCGCAACCATCAAGGTGACGGGAGAGGTAGACATTGTGTATCTCCAAATGTACGGGTGCACTGGACCGTGTAGGTGGCGCACAGACGAAGCTGCGGGGTGTTGCAGCGACGTGTAAAAAGCAGGCAAGGATTATTCCTGTTTTACCCGAATACACCAGCGACATTGGTCCGAAAAGCGGGAAACTTGAAAAAGACAGGTGTAAAGGGGTTAAATGAGCGCCCAGTTAACGTTGGTTTTTTGGTCAAAAATGCCCGTGATTACTGCTCCGCTTGAAAGTGTTTCGCATCTGGATTCCACTGATTCCGATGAGCTGTTTCCGATCCGTGAAGTCTCGAGATTGACAGGCGTCAACCCGGTCACCCTGCGTGCCTGGGAGCGCCGTTATGGGCTGATACAGCCCACGCGCACCGAAAGTGGGCATCGCCTCTATTCCAAGGCCGATATACAGACAGTCCATCGTATTCTCGATTGGATCGAGCGCGGCGTCGCCGTGAGCAAAGTGGGCAAGATCCTCGCTCGCGACGATCAGCAGGCCGAAGCCGTTCGTGCGCAGCGCGATGCGGTCGAGGAAAGCGAATGGCCGCAGTGGCAGGCGCGGTTGATGCAGGCCGTCAGCGACTTCGACGACCGTCAGATGGAACGTGTGTATGGGCAGGTCCTGGCGACCTACCCACTCGACGTGGTGTTCCAGGACATTCTGATGCCCCTGTGGAATGAGCTGTTGCGTCATCAGGGGCGTTTTGGCCAGGCCAGCGAGTGGTTGTTCTTCGACAACTTCCTGCGAGTACGTGCCTTGGAGCGCCTGCAACTGGCGTGTGCTTCACCCGTGCCGCGGGTATTGCTGGCGGCCATGGCGGGTGAGTGCCGCAAGTTGGAGTTGCTGGTGGCGGCGCTCTTGATGAGCCGGGATGACCTGGCCGTGAAAGTGCTGGGCATGGGACAGCCGTTTGACGAGTTGACGCTGGTCTGCGAGAAGACTCACCCACAGGCGCTGATCCTCTTCTCCAATTACTCGCATAACCATGATCTTGCGGGGCGCTTGAACCGCTTGGCGTTGACCCTGGATTGCCCGCTGCTGCTTGCAGGTGCGGCGTCGGATCTTGCCGAGGACGGCCTGGCCGGCACGTCCATCGGCTGCCTGGGCAATGAAGGTCGCTTGATGCGGCGGCGCTTGCAACAGTTTCTCAGCGGCGGGCTGGATACCTGATTTCAGGCATGCATGTGCGGGTGGACCAGGCGGTGCTGGTGCAGGATGAACTGACGCAGACGCTCGGTTTCATCCACGTCGCTTTGGCTCAAGCGGTAGGCAAACAAACCCCGCGCCGTTTCCCGCTCGAATGCGCCGCGCAGCGCGATGCGTTCGTAGCCCGACGGGCTGAACCACAGGGAAAAGGTTTTTGGCGGCTTGATCCGGCCGCGAATCTCCACCAGCACACCCTTGAATGACACTTCATGCACCCGCAGGGCGCCAGCAGCGCCACGGATATTCTCCAGCGCCACCGGCGTTTCAAGCGCCAGGCGCCACGGGCGTATCATTGGCCCGTCTTCGAAAATACTCGGCACGCCCAAACGCAGATGCACCGCATTGAACTCATCCTCTACCAGATGCAGGGGGAAGGTCAGTTGCTGGTTGTCGAACTGCGCCTGGATGGTGAGGTGGTCGTGGGCGGCCAGGCGGGTGAGCAAGTCGCGAATCTGTGCACCGCCGTTGACGGTCAGGCTCGACGAAGCATCCCGCAGGTTGAGTTGCGGGTTGTGCTGCATGCTCTGAATGAAATCCAGCTCATCCTGGGTCAGAAGCGCATTGCGTTGCATCGTGCTTGCTCAATGGAGGGGTGTTAAAGTGCCATTATCCGCTGTTATGGCCGCAGTTTCTAAATTTTGTTTAATCCGCTTGTCGCTTTGAGCGCTGCCAGCTCGGCCTTGACCTCGGCCAGTTCACTTTCCAGCTGCGCGACACGCTGCTGGGCCTTGACCTGGAGCGTGACGTCCTTTTGTACACCGACGAAATACGTCTGCTTGTCCGCGGCGTTGTAAACCGTTGAAAGGGACAGTTCGTTCCAGAAGTGGCTGCCGTCCTTGCGGTAATTACGCAGGGTTTCCCGGCAGGCACCGCCGTTCTCCAACGCGTCACGGATGGCCATCAGGGCCGGCTGGTCGCGGTCGCCGGATTGCAGGAAGCGGCAATCCTGGTAGAGGATTTCGTCGAGGGTGTAGCCGGTCAGCCGTTCGAATGCAGGGTTCACGTAGATCAGCGGCTTGTCCTTGCCTTCTCTTTCAGCGACGACGATGCCGTCGTTGGAAGCGTTGATCACCATTTGCATCAGCTTGGCGTTAATCATTGAGCGGTCCATGGCTTGTGATTGGAGTGGGCAGTTTAAGACATGCCTTGAATCTTGCACGGCGGGCGCCGAAATATTTGCGCCAGCTGCTAATATCCCAGGCTTTCGCTCAACTACAGGATCAGATTGATGAAAGTCGCCATCCTTTCCGGCTCGGTGTACGGCACGGCTGAAGAAGTCGCGCGCCACGCCGCCGACCTCCTCAACAAGGCCGGCTTTGAGGCCTGGCACAATCCCCGTGCGACCTTGGCGGATGTAATAGCCTTCAGTCCGCAAGCCTTTCTGGCGGTGACCTCCACCACCGGCATGGGCGAATTGCCCGACAACCTGCAACCCCTGTATTCAACCATTCGCGACCAACTGCCCGCCGCTTGGCGCGGCCTGCCCGGCGCAGTGATCGGCCTGGGCGATGCCAGCTACGGCGACACCTTCTGTGGCGGTGGCGAGCAAATGCGCGAGCTGTTCGGCGAGTTGGGTGTGCGTGAAGTGCTGCCGATGCTGCGCCTGGACGCCAGCGAAAGCGTCACCCCGGAAGCCGACGCCGAGCCATGGCTGGCCGAGCTGGTCACTGCACTGCGCGCTTGACCGGAAACTCGCGTAACAACGCCAGCCAGGCCTGGGCGGCTTTCGACAGGTAGGCGCCCTCACGCCAGATAAAGGCAATGTCCCAGCGCAGGTAGTCGGGCGCCTTCAACGTCAGGCGCACCACCCCAGGTCGCACCAGCCCACGGGCGACCACGCTGGGCAGCAGCACCACGCCTTGGCCGGCGGCCACCAAGGCTGCGAGGAAGTCCGCCTGGCCGCTGCGGCCGATTTCCTTCGGGGTAAAACCCAACTGCTGACACGCCTGCATCAGGCGGTCGTTAAGCACAAAGCTGCGCTGGTACATCAGGAACGGCGTGTCCGCCAATTCCTCAAGGCGCACCTGGGCGTTGTCCGCCAGGGGATGGTCAATCGGCAGCAGTGCGTCCAGGGGTTCATCGCAAAAGGCTTGCCAGGCAAACGCCGGGTCATTGGGTTTCAAGCTGCCGCCCACTTCCAGCTCACCGCTCAGGATGGCCTGTTCGATATTGCGGCTGCCACCCTCCAGCAACTGGATGATGACGTTCGGGTAGCGCCGGCGGTACTCGGCAAACAACCCGGCGAACAGCGTGTCACCCGCCAGCAGCGGCAGGCCCAGGCGCAACTCGCCGCGGGTGAGCTGCTGCATATCGTCCAGCTCGCTCAGCAGTTCGGCTTGCAGGCGCAACATGGCTTCGGCGCGTTGCAGTACGACCTGGCCGGCGGCGGTCAGGCGGGTCTGCGAGCCGATGCGGTCGAGCAGCGGCGTGCCCAGGCTTTGCTCCAATTGCGCGACTTGCTTGCTGACGGCGGACTGGCTGATATGCAGGGTTTTCCCTGCCTGGGTAAAGCCCCCTCGGTGGATCACTTCGACAAAGCTGCGCAGCTGTTTGAATTCCATCGGCCTGATTCCAGTTTGGAATGGTTGGCAGTCTAACAATTCGCTGTGGGGATGGAAGGCCGCGCTCTAAAATGGGGGCCTGCGAGGACCCAAAGCCCATGAAACGTTTTTCCTTCAAACACCTTGGCCGTTTGCTGACTGAATTGGTTGTGCTGCTCGCGATTTATCTGCTGGGCACCCAGTTGGCGACCTGGCTGGCCTGGCCCATTCCCGGTGGCGTGGTGGGCTTGGGCCTGTTGCTGGCAACGTTCGCCAGCGGCCTGGTCAAGCCGGCGGCACTGCAATTGGGCGCCGGGGTGTTGATGGCCGAGATGCTGCTGTTCTTCATCCCGGCCCTGATGAGCCTGCTCGATTACGGCGGCCTGCTGCGCAACGATGGCTGGCGCATCCTGTTGGTGATCGGCTTGAGCACGCTGGCGGTGATGCTGGTCACGGCATTTACGGTGGAAGCCGTGTGCCGCTGGAGGTTGCGCCATGAAGCTTGAACTGATGCCGGTGTTCTGGCTCGCCTTGACCCTGGGCGCCTACGTATTCAGCCGCTGGCTCTACCGGCGTACCGGGCGCTACCTGCTGTCGCCGCTGATCCTGGTGCCGGCACTGTTGTTGGCGGTGGCCGTGCCGATGCACACCGCCTATGCCGAATACGCCACCGACACCCACTGGCTGATGCTGGTGCTGGGCCCGGTGACCGTGGCGTTTGCCGTGCCGATCTGGCAGCAGCGCCGCTTGCTGGCGCGGCACTGGCCGGCGTTGCTGCTGGGTATGGTGGCGGGCAGTGTGGCGTCGATCGCGACTTCGTTCGGCCTGGCGAAGGCACTGGCGCTGGACGGTGCGGTGACGCTGTCGCTGGTGCCGCGCTCGATCACCACACCGTTCGCCATGCCGGTGTCTTCCGACCTGGGCGGCGTGCCGGAGCTGACGGCGGTGTTCGTGATGTTCACCGGTGTGTTCGGCGCCATGCTCGGTGGTGTATTGCTCAAATGGCTGCCGCTGCGGACACCCCTGGCACGTGGCGCGTTGTTTGGCGTGGGCGCCCACGGTGCAGGTGTCAGCCGCGCCCATGAAGTGGGCGGCGAAGAGGGCTCGGTCGCCGGCCTGGTGATGGTGTTGACGGGGTTGCTCAACCTGTTTGCCGTGCCTTTTCTGGCGGCACTTCTCTGACGCGCTTTAAACAAACCTCAACTATTCTCTGAACTGACCCGCTCGGTCATCAAGCTGGCTGCCAAGGCAACTCCGGCGGCCATGAGGTCTGACTAGACTGGCCCATCACACAAAAAAACAACAATAAGACAGTGCGCCAAGGAGGTCATCGCCGTGAGCCTAGCCCCCGTTCTATCGCCGCAGAATGTCAAAGACCAGGTCAGCGCTGCCGAATGGCAGACCCGCGTCGACCTGGCGGCCTGCTATCGCCTGGTGGCGCTGCATGGCTGGGATGACCTGATCTTCACCCATATCTCGGCCAAGGTGCCGGGCACCGATGATTTCCTGATCAACCCGTATGGGCTGATGTTCCACGAGATCACCGCGTCCAGCCTGGTCAAGGTCGATCAGGCCGGCAACAAACTGATGGACAGCCCCTACGAAATCAATCCGGCGGGCTACACCATTCACAGTGCCATCCATGAAGTTCGCCATGATGTGACGTGCGTGCTGCACACCCACACGGCCGCGGGGGTGGCCGTCGCTGCGCAGAAGCAGGGCGTGTTGCCCATCAGCCAGCAATCGCTATTCGTGCTGTCGAGCCTGGCCTATCACGCCTACGAAGGCGTGGCCTTGAACCACGAAGAAAAAGCCCGCTTGCAGGCCGACCTCGGGGATAGCAATTTCCTGATGCTGCACAACCATGGCCTGCTGACCTGCGGCAGTACCATTGCCGACACCTTTCTGATGATGTTCACCTTCCAGCGCGCCTGCGATATTCAGGTGCTGGCGCAGAGCGGCGGCGCCGAATTGATCGCCATCGGGCCGCAGATTCTTGCCGGTGCCAAGGCGATGGTGGCGGCTGTCACAAAGAGCGCCCAAGGCATGGGCGGCGCGCTGGCCTGGCCGGCCTTGCTGCGCAAATTGGACCTGCAAGACCCGGGGTATAACCGCTGATGCCACTCGCCGAAATCCCGCTCAGAGTCTGGCGCAAGCGTGGCCAGGATTTCGTCTTTCGCGGCCGTACCCTTCGCTATTGGGTGGCCGGGCAGGGCGAACCGCTGCTGCTGATCCATGGCTTCCCCACGGCCAGCTGGGACTGGCATTACCTGTGGCAGCCCCTGGCCCAGCGGCACTTGGTGATCGCCTGCGACATGCTCGGCTTCGGTGACTCGGCCAAGCCGCTGGACCACTATTACTGCCTGCTGGAACAGGCGGACTTGCAACAGGCCCTGCTCGAACACTTGCGAGTGGAACAGCCGGTGCATGTGTTGGCCCACGACTACGGTGATAGCGTCGCCCAGGAACTCCTGGCCCGGCACTACGAAGGCCGGTTTGAGATGGCCAGCTGTGTGTTCCTCAATGGCGGGTTGTTCCCCGAAACCCATCGCCTGGCGCTGGTGCAAAAACTCTTGCTCAGCCCCCTGGGCTGGATGATCGGCCGCGCCTTCGGGCGCAATGCCCTGGCGGACAACTTCAGCCAGATATTCGGCCCCGACACCCGCCCCAGTGAAAGTGCCCTGGATGATTTCTGGAGCCTGATCAACGTCAACGACGGCACGCGCATCCTGCACAAACTGATCGCCTACGTCCCCCAGCGCCGTCGCCTGCGTGATCGCTGGGTCGCCGCCATGCAGCGCGGCGAAGTGCCGTTGCGGGTGATCGACGGCGAAGTGGACCCGATCTCCGGCGCGCATATGGTCGAGCGTTACCAGCAACTGGTGCCCGACGCCGACACGGTGTTGCTGGCCAATATCGGCCACTACCCGCAGATCGAGGCGCCGGTGCAGGTGCTCAGGCACTACCAGGCCTTTCGTGATCGGCTCCGGCAGCCGGCCTCGCAAGTGGCCTATTCCTGATCCCGAATCCTTTTCTGTAGGAGCGAGCTTGCTCGCGAAAATCGTCAACGATAACGTGGGAATCCTGACACCACGCGGCGCTCTGGGATTTTTCGCGAGCAAGCTCGCTCCTACTGAGAGACGAGTCATCATCCCCCAGCCTTATCGAGCACCATTCAGCCTCCGCCGTATTTATTGTGACCGCAGGCGCGTTGCCGGACACTCGAACCATTCCCATTGTCGCCAGCGGAGTTCGGTATGAGTGAGTCAGTGCAGTTCCAGGATAAGGTCGTGATCGTCACCGGTGCCGGCGGCGGATTGGGCCGGGCCCATGCGCTGCTGTTCGCCAGGCACGGGGCCAAGGTCCTGGTCAACGACCTCGGCGGCTCTACCCAGGGCGAGGGCGCCAATGCGTCCGCCGCCGACCGAGTGGTGGCCGAGATTCGTGCTGCGGGCGGTGTCGCCGAGGCCAACCATGACTCTGTCACCGACGGTGACAAGATCGTCCAGAACGCCCTCGACGTCTTCGGCCGCATCGACGTGGTGGTCAACAACGCCGGCATCCTACGCGACAAAACCTTCCACAAAATGGACGACGCCGACTGGGACCTGGTTTACCGGGTGCATGTCGAAGGTGCCTACAAAGTCACCCGCGCCGCCTGGCCCCACCTGCGTGAGCAAGGCTACGGCCGGGTGATCTTCACCGCGTCCACCTCGGGCATCTACGGCAACTTCGGCCAGTCCAACTACGGCATGGCCAAGCTCGGACTGTACGGCCTGACCCGCACCCTGGCCCTGGAAGGGCGCAAGAACAACATCCTGGTCAATGCGATTGCCCCTACCGGCGGTACGCGCATGACCGAAGGCCTGATCCCGCCGCAAGTGTTCGAGCGCCTCAAGCCGGAACTGGTCAGCCCGCTGGTGGTGTACCTGGGCAGCGAAGCGTGCCAGGAAACGTCCGGGCTGTTCGAGGTCGGTGGCGGCTGGATCGGCAAGACCCGCTGGGAGCGCAGCCTGGGCGTGGGCTTCGACCCTGAAGCCGGGTTCTCCCCCGATGATGTGGCGGCGCATTGGGCGCAGATCTGCGACTTTGAAGGCGCAGCCCACCCCAACGACAACATCGAAGCGTTGAAGGAGATGATGGCGAACTTGCAGAAGTACAGCCTGTGATCGTTGCTTGAAAAAGCTTGAATCCCACGGGGCGCTGATGGCGCCCCGTTTTATTTCAGGCAAAAAAAAGCCGCTGCAAACGCAGCGGCTGAAGTCAGACGTTGGATCAAGGAGCGACAAATCAACGTCAGTGAACACGGGTAACAGATTGAAAACAGGCATCAATCCATTCGAGTCTGCTGTTCTTCCCGATGGGGAAACGGGCTGTTTGCCCTGAAAGCGAGGCAAGAATAGTCGGTTGTTACAAAATGAGTAATCCCGATTCATGACAAGGACTGTTACTGAAAGCGCAACAGTTTGAGGGCGAGCCATCCATTCCCCTGATAACCCGCCATCCACCCAATCCATGGGCCCGCCCACACCCCGGCCAGAGCGGCTTGTCATCCTTTCGAGCGATAGAGCGAATCCCTCCTTGGTGCGCTTATCGCTCCTGATGCGCGGCAGTAGGGTGAGGCCTTCTGTCACTCACCGGGGAAGACGCATGACAAAAACAACAATGCGCGCCATCTTCACGCCACAGGCGCTGGCCGCTGCGGTTGCGTTGGGTTGCTGTGCCCAGGCACAGGCTGTTTCCTTCAACATTGGCGAGATCGAAGGGCAATTCGACTCCTCGCTGTCGGTCGGCTCGAGCTGGGGCATGCGCGATGCCGATAAAAAGCTCGTGGGCACCGTCAATGGCGGCACGGGCCAGGCTTCCACGGGGGATGACGGGCGTCTCAACTTCAAGAAGGGCGAGACCTTCTCCAAGATCTTCAAAGGCCTGCATGACCTGGAGCTGAAATACGGCGATACCGGTGTGTTCGTGCGCGGCAAATACTGGTACGACTTCGAACTCAAGGACGAAGACCGCGAGTTCAAGCAGATCAGCGACCACAACCGCAAGGAAGGCGCCAAGTCCAGCGGCGCGCAGATCCTCGATGCGTTCGTCTACCACAACTACTCCCTGGGCGACCTGCCGGGCACCGTGCGTGCCGGCAAGCAGGTGGTCAGTTGGGGCGAAAGTACCTTCATCGGCAACTCCATCAACAGCATCAACCCGATTGACGTGTCGGCGTTCCGTCGGCCCGGTGCCGAGATCAAGGAAGGGCTGATCCCGGTCAACATGCTGTTCGCGTCCCAGAGCCTGACCAACCAACTGACCGTGGAAGGCTTCTACCAGCTGGAGTGGGACCAGACGGTGCTGGATAACTGCGGCACCTTCTTTGGCAATGACGTGGCGGCGGATGGCTGCACCGGCAACTACACGGTGGGTAGTCCGGCGATTGCTCCGCTCCAACCGATCGCAGCGGCTCGCGGCCAAGGCTTTGTGGTGACCCGCGAAGGTGTGGTGGTGCAGCGTGCCGGTGATCGCGATGCACGGGACTCCGGCCAATTCGGTGCAGCCTTGCGCTGGCTGGGCGATGACACGGAGTACGGCCTGTATTTCATGAACTACCACAGCCGTACGCCGACTGTGGGCACGATTACCGCCAACACCAATCTGGCGACCATCGGTGGTATCGCGGCGGCTGCTCCGGCGGGCTTCGGTTCGGCCCTGGCCCAGAGCACCATGCTCGGCCGCGGCCAGTACTATCTCGACTACCCGGAAGACATCCGCCTGTTCGGCGCGAGCTTCTCCACCACCTTGCCCACCGGCACCGCGTGGACCGGGGAAATCAGCTACCGGCCCAATGCCCCGGTGCAGTTGAACACCACCGACTTGACATTGGCTTTGATCAATCCGATCGCCGGCCAACTCGCTTCACCCATCCGCAGCAACTTCGGTGACGACAACAAGGGCTACCGCCGCAAGGAAATCACTCAGATCCAAAGCACCATGACCCAGTTCTTCGACCAGGTCCTCGGCGCCGAACGCCTGACCCTGGTAGGCGAGGCGGCCGTCGTGCACGTGGCGGGCCTGGAGGACAAATCCAAACTGCGTTACGGCCGTGATTCGGTCTATGGCGCCTACGGTTTCCAGGGTGACACCGACGGTTTTGTCACCTCCACCTCCTGGGGCTACCGCGCGCGGGCGATCCTCGACTACAACAACGCGCTCTTCGGGGTGAACCTCAAGCCCAACCTGTCCTGGTCCCATGACGTGGCCGGCTACGGGCCCAACGGGATCTTCAATAAAGGCGCCAAGGCCCTCAGCGTCGGCGTGGATGCGGACTATCGCAGCACCTACACCGCCAGCCTCAGCTACACCGACTTCTTTGGCGGCGACTACAACACCCTGACCGACCGCGACTTCCTCGCCCTCAGCTTCGGCGTGAACTTCTGATTTGGCTTAAAGAAGGACAAGAATCCATGCGTAAGACAATTGCAGTATTGGCCCTCAGCCTGTTGGCTTCCCACGTGATGGCGGCGGTGTCGCCGGAAGAGGCGGCCAAGCTGGGCACCACCCTGACACCGGTCGGCGCCGAAAAAGCCGGCAACGCCGATGGCTCGATCCCGGCGTGGACCGGCGGTATCCCGAAAAACGCCGGCGCGGTGGACAGCAAGGGCTTCCTCGCCGATCCGTTCGCCAATGAAAAACCGCTGTTCGTGATCACCGCCGCCACGGTGGACAAGTACAAGGACAAACTCTCCGACGGCCAGGTGGCGATGTTCAAGCGCTACCCCGAGACCTACAAGATCCCGGTGTACCCGAGCCACCGTACGGTCAACCTGCCACCGGACATCTACGAGTCGATCAAGCGCAGCGCGCTGAACGTCAAGACGATCAACGACGGCAACGGCCTGGAAAACTTCACCGGTAACCGTTACTACGCGTTCCCGATTCCCAAGAATGGCGTGGAAGTGCTGTGGAACCACATCACCCGCTACCACGGTGGCAACCTGCGCCGCATCATCACCCAGGCTACCCCGCAGACCAATGGCAGCTACACGCCGATCCGCTTCGAGGAGGAAGTGGCGGTGCCCCAGGCGATTCCCGATATCGACCAGGCCAAGGCGGCCAACGTGCTGAGCTATTTCAAGCAATCGGTGACCGCCCCGGCACGCCTGGCGGGTAACGTGCTGCTGGTGCACGAGACCCTCGACCAGGTGAAGGAGCCGCGCCTGGCCTGGATCTACAACGCCGGCCAGCGCCGCGTGCGCCGCGCGCCGCAAGTGTCCTATGACGGCCCGGGCACCGCGTCCGACGGCCTGCGCACCACCGACAATTTCGACATGTTCTCCGGCGCCCCTGACCGCTATGACTGGAAGCTGGTGGGCAAGAAAGAGATGTACATCCCCTACAACAGCTACAAGCTCGATTCGCCGTCGCTCAAATACGACGACATCATCAAGGCCGGTCACATCAACCAGGACCTGACCCGTTACGAACTGCACCGCGTGTGGGAAGTGGTCGGCACGGTCAAGCCGAGCGAGCGGCACATCTACGCCAAGCGCCACATGTACATCGACGAAGACAGCTGGCAAGTCGCGCTGGTGGATCACTACGACGGTCGTGGCCAACTGTGGCGCGTCGCCGAAGGCCATGCGCAGTTCTACTACGACCACCAGGTGCCGGCCTACACCGTCGAGACCCTGTACGACATCATTGCCGGGCGCTACATCGCACTGGGCATGAAGAACGAGGAGAAGAGCAGCTTCGTGTTCGGCTTTGCGGCCAAGGCAGCGGACTACACCCCGGCGGCGTTGAGGGCTGAAGGCGTACGCTGATCCCGGATCGAAGCGGAGTCAAAATGTGGGAGGAGGCTTGCCCTTTCCCACATTGGGTTTTGTGCATGGCCTTCAATCATTGTGCTGAATACTTCTTCAACAACCACCCGCCACAGGACTAGGGTAAGCACCAGGTTGCATAACAATAAAAAAGCAGGATGCAGCAATGACTGCCATGACACGCTGCCTGGACCGTCCTGGATTCATGCCCCGGCTGTCCGCTCACCATCTGCTGCGCCCACGCCTGGCCGAGCCGTTGCTGACGGACCAGGCCAGGGTCAAATTACTCTGCGCCCCCGGCGGCAGTGGCAAGAGCGCGCTGCTCGCCGAATGTGCGTTGCAGGCGCCTGCGGGTTGCCAGGTGTACTGGTTGCCGCTCAATGGCGCGGTGCTCAGCCCCCTCGACCTGTGCCTGCGGCTGGCGCAAAACCTGGGCCTGACGTTTACCGATGAAATCACCTTGCTGCTCGACCTCAGCCGCTGGCAGGCCTCGGCGTGGCTGTTCCTCGATGATTTTTGCCGCTTGCCCACGCCCGACACCGACGCCTTGCTCGACCGCCTGCTCACCGCCAGCAGCCCGGCCCTGACCTGGTGGCTGGGCGCGCGGCGGCGACCGACGTGCAACTGGCCGCGCCTGCTGCTCGACGATGAGTTGCTCGAATGTGGCGCCGAACTGGCCTTCAGCCCTGGGGAAATCCAGCAACTGCTCAGCCATGCACCCGGGCATTCGGTCGACAGCGTGCAGCAGTTCAGCGCCGGTTGGTGTGCGGGCGTGCGCATCGCCCTGCTGGGGGATGGGCACCCCGACAAGACCTTGCTCGACTACCTGCGACACGAACTGTTCAGCACACTGCCGCCGGAGCTGGCGGAGGCCTGGCGCGTACTGGCTCATCTGCCGCGCTTCAACGCCGGCTTGTGCGAGCACTTGTTCGGCGCGGGGGACGGTGACCAGTACCTGAGGGATCTGCAGGTGCTCGGCGCCTTTATCCAGCCGTGGGAAGACACCGACTGGCTGCAGGTTTTTCCGCCCCTGGCGCAGCTGATGCAAAACGAGCCCTGGCCGGCCAAACGCTCCTGGCATCGCCGCGCCTGCCAATGGTTCTGCGCCGAACAGGACTGGCAGGCCGCCTTCGAACAGGCGCTGCTGGCCGAAGAATATGAAATGGCGGTGAGCCTGTTGCAGCATTTCAGTTTCGAGGACCTGTTCCGCCAGCAGAACGCCGTCTTGCTGTTGCACCTGCATGAGCAACATGGCGATGAGTTGATGCTCGGCTCGGCACAACTGGTGGGGCTGGTGACGGCGGCGTTGCTGTTTGCCGGGCGTTTCGAGCAGGCAGCGGTGTGCATCGATCAACTGGCCCGGTTTGCCCCGCAACCGACGGCGGCGCAACAGCGGTATTTGTTGGCGCGCTGGCAGGCGCAATGGGGCTGGCTGCTGCACCTGGGCGGCGATGCCGAGGGCTCGCGCCTGCATTTTCTGGAGGCGCTGCAAGCCTTGCCCGACAGCGCGTGGACCTCGCGGCTGATGTGCCTGTCTGGCCTGACCCAGCAAGCCTTGTTGCGCGGCGAATTGGACGTGGCCCAAAGCCTGAACCGCGAAGCGCTGTGCCTGGCGCGCGCCCATGGTTCGTTGCTGCTGGAGGCGCTGCTAGAGCTGGATCACGCTCAACTGCTGGAACAGCGCGGGGCACCGTACCGGGCCCAGAGCCTGCTGGAAAATGTACAGGCCATGTTACTTGAACAGCGGCTCAAGGCCGGCCCCTTGGTGGGGCGTATCGCCTTGCGACGCGGGCACCTGGCCTTGCGCCAGGGCCAGGACAGCCTGGCCGCCGAGTGTTTCGACACGGGCTTGAAGATGTGCCTGCACAGCCAGGACAAGCGCGTGCTCTACGGCTTTCTCGGCCTGGCGCTGTTGGCTGCCAACCGTGGCGATTACGCCCAGGCCTTTGTCCAGTTGCGTGAGGCCGAGCGGCTGATGCAGCAACGCCAGGTGCCGGACACGGTGTACCGCGCGGTGCTGCTGTTGGTCAGCGGGCACTTCTGGTTGCAGCAGGGGCGCGCCGAATTGACCGTGGAAGCGGTGCGTCGCGTGCTGCGTCACTTCCGTGGGCCCCAGGGCAAGCAGGCGCCGCCGGCCACCCTGGAACTGATCCCGCGTCTTGAATACCTGTTGGTGCTGGCGGAGGTGAAGCTGGGCTGCGCCGAGCAACCGCTGGAACGGCTCAACGCCTTGCTGCAAGCCATCCATCAGCGCGGCATGCTGTGCCTGGAAATCGAACTGCACCTGGTGCTGGGCGAAGTCGCCTGGCAGCTGGGTGATCAGGCCTTGGCGCGCCGCTCGCTGCAAGCCGGCCTGGAGTTGGCCGGGCGTTGCCAGGTGCAGCAAGCGATTCGCGAACTGCGTCTGCGCGCGCCGGGACTGCTGAGTGAGCTGGGCCTGGAACCTCAGGCATCAACCCCCGGCACGGTGGAAAACCCCTTGAGCCAGCGCGAACTGGAAGTGCTGCAACTGATCGCCCTCGGCAGTTCCAACCTGGAGATCGCCGACCGGCTGTTTATCTCCCTGCACACCGTCAAGACCCACGCGCGGCGCATTCACAGCAAGCTCGGCGTAGAGCGGCGTACCCAGGCGGTGGCCAAGGCCAAGACCTTGGGCCTGATGGTTTAGATGAACGCCTGACGGTATTCGCCGGGCGTGGCGCCCATGGCCTGGCGGAAGCGATGGGTAAAGTGGCTGGCGCTGGAAAAACCGCACAGCAGGGCAATCTCGCCCAACGGCAGGGCGCCGCCACGCAGCAGGTTTTGCGCGCGTGTCAGCCGGCGCGCCAGCAGGTACTGATGGGGCGGCAGTCCGAAGCTTTGGCGAAACATCCGTGCGAAATGGTACTCCGACAACGCACACAACCCAGCCAGTTGCCCAAGGCTGATGGGCTCCTCCAAGTGCTGGTCGATGTAGTCCACCAGCAACCGTCGTTGGTAGGCGGCCAGCCCGCCTTTCAACCGCAGGCCTTCGCGGGCGCCCACCTGGCTGAGCAGGGTGTGGCTGAGCATTTCATGGGCGAGGCTGCTGGTAAGCAGGCGTTCGGCGGGCTCGTGCCAGTTGAGGGCGATCAGTTGGTGGAAGCGTTGGGCCAGGCGCTGGTCTTCCAGAAAGGTACTTTCCCGCAGCTCCAGCGTGCGCGGTTCGCGGTCAAGCAGGGTGACGCAGCCCAGGGCAAATTGCTCCGGGCTGAAATACACGTGGGCCAGGCGGATCTCACCGTTGATCACCCAGGCCGATTGGTGCTCGGCAGGCAGGATGCACAGCTTGTCGGGGCCGCCCTTGGTGCCCGGCCGGTCACGCCGAAACGTGCCGGTGCCGCCACCGACATAGCAGGACAAGGTGTGATGGCTGGGCGCCTGGTAGTCCTGGGAATCATGATGGTTGCTCCACAAGGCCGCGGACAAGCCGTCACCGAGCTCGGCGCAGGCTTCCAGGCGTGCGTTGGGCGAGCGGTTAAGGGCTTGGAAGACTTGCAGGGATTCCAGGTCTGGCATGGTGTGTGTTCTCCGACGCCTTGCATCCTACTCCGCGAGGCTGGCGCTGTGATCCCATCGCCCGACAAAAGCGCAAGATTGTGCAAGAGCCTTGCCCGGGTTGAAGGCGACACTGTGGCTCAATCGATGGAGCCCGCTATGAACCTTTCCCTGTATCTACTCACCGTGCTGATCTGGGGCACCACCTGGATCGCCCTCAAATGGCAATTGGGCGTGGTGGCGATTCCCGTGTCCATCGTCTACCGCTTCGGCCTGGCGGCCCTGGTGTTGTTTGCGTTGCTGCTGGTCAGTCGCAAGTTGCAGGTGATGAATCGGCGTGGGCACCTTATCTGCCTGGCCCAGGGGTTGTGCCTGTTCTGTGTCAACTTCATGTGCTTTCTCACCGCCAGCCAATGGATCCCCAGCGGCCTGGTGGCGGTGGTGTTTTCCACGGCCACGCTGTGGAATGCGCTGAACGCCCGGGTGTTTTTCGGCCAGCGGGTGGCACGCACTGTGTTGATGGGAGGCGGCCTCGGGCTGGCGGGCTTGGGCCTGCTGTTCTGGCCGGAACTGGTGGGGCATACCGCCAGCCCGCAGACCTTGCTGGGGTTGGGGTTGGCGTTGCTGGGGACGATGTGTTTCTCGGCGGGCAATATGCTCTCGAGCCTGCAGCAGAAGGCCGGTCTGAGGCCGCTGACCACGAATGCCTGGGGCATGTTGTATGGTTCGTTGATGCTGGCGACCTACTGCGTGGTGCGCGGTATTCCGTTTGAGATGGACTGGAGCGCACGGTACATCGGTGCGTTGTGGTACCTGGTGATTCCGGGTTCGGTGATCGGGTTTACTGCGTACCTGACCTTGGTCGGGCGCATGGGGCCGGAGCGTGCGGCGTATTGCACGGTGCTGTTCCCGGTGGTGGCGCTGAATGTGTCGGCGTTTGCCGAAGGCTACCAGTGGACCGCGCCGGCGTTGGCGGGGTTGGTACTGGTGATGCTGGGGAATGTGTTGGTGTTTCGTAAGCCCAAGGTGGCTCAGCCGGTGAATCCGATCCTCCAGGCAAAGCAGGTCTAGTGTGGGAGGAGGCAAGCCCCCCTCCCACATTTCCTGCATTTCTCACATTTGACCGAGTTGTCTGGTTTATTTGAGCCCTAAACGCTTGGCCATCCGGCCGAGGTTGGCGCGGTCCAGGCCCAGTTCGCGGGCGGCGCTGGCCCAGTTGTGCTGGTGGCGTTCCAGGCAGGCGTTGATGACTTGGCGCTGGTAGTGCTCGGTGGCCTGGCGCAGGTCACCGGTGACGGCCAGGGCGGTTTCTGCCGGTGCTTCGATCACCGGCGTGCTGACGTCGGGCAAATCCAGGTCCTGGGCACTCAGGCTCAGAATCTTCGGGCGTTCGCGACAGTTACCCAGTGCCTTCAACGCACTGCGCCCGATCAAATGTTCCAGCTCCCGCACATTGCCCGGCCAGTTATAGGCCAGCAGCGCCGCCTGGGCATCGCTGGTCAGGCGCAGGCTGCCCAGGCCCATGCGTGAGCGGTTCTGCTCGAGGAAGAAGCCGGCCAGCAGCAACACATCACGCCCGCGCTCGCGCAGGGCCGGCACTTGCAGCGGGTACACGCTCAGGCGATGGTAGAAGTCGGCGCGGTAGCGGCCGTTGCGCACTTCATCGGCGAGGTCGCGGTTGGTGGCGGCGATCAAGCGCACATCCACCTGGTGTTCCTTGTCCGAGCCCAGGCGCTGCAACTGGCCGCTTTGCAGCACCCGCAGCAGCTTGGCCTGCACGCTCAGGGACAACTCGCCCACTTCGTCCAGAAACAGCGTGCCGCCATTGGCCAGCTCGAACTTGCCGCGCCGTTCATTCAGCGCGCCGGTGAAGGCGCCACGCACATGGCCGAACAACTCGCTTTCCACCAGGGTTTCCGGCAGGGCCGCGCAGTTGAGGCTGATCAGTGGTTTGTCCGCGCGGGACGACGCCGCGTGAATGGCCTGGGCCACCAGTTCCTTGCCCACCCCGGTTTCGCCGGTGATCAGTACCGTGAGGTCGCTGCCACCCACCAGCTTGATTTCCTCCACCAGGCGCTTGTGGGTTTTACTCTGGCCGATCATTTCCTTGTGCTGCTGGCCGCTGGCCTGGCGGTAGATTTCGGCCCGCTGGTGTTCGTCTTCGGCCCGCAGGGCCAGGCGTTCGATGCGTTCGGCAACATTCACCGTTGCGGCAGCGAGGCTGGCGAAGGCTTGCAGCGCGTCCAGTTCCACGCGTTCGAAGCGTTCGGTGTCCAGCGCGTCCAGGGTCAACAGGCCCCAGGGCAGATCGTCGACAAACAGCGGGCAGCCCATGCAGTCGTGGACTTCCAGGTGGCCGTGCACGCCATCGACCAGGCCGTCGTAGGGATCGGGCAGTTCGCTGTCACTGTCAAAGCGTGTGGGCCCAGGGCTGCTGAGCAGCACGGCGAAGCGCGGATGTTCGCTGACCTTGAAGCGGCGGCCCAGGGTGTCTGCGCTCAAGCCATCCACCGCCAGCGGCACCAGCGATTCGCCGTCCAGGCGCAGCAGGGCGGCCGCATCACACGGCAACAGGGCGCGCATGGCTTGCAGCAGGCGTCGATAGCGTTCGCCTTCGGGCAGTTCCCGCGACAGGTCGGCGACCAGCGGCAGCAGGGTGGTGAGCAGTGAGTGTGCAGTCATAATGACTCCTTGTGGTCCGTATGACTATAAGGTGTAGGAGGTCATACTGACTACATATCGCTCAAGCTATTGAAATTAAATGATTTATTAGTTGGCATGAATACTGAGTAGCTAAGGGCAATCAGTAAAGAAGCCCAGGAGGCTCCCATGCTTAGTGCCCAAGACCGTGCCATCGTCAAATCCACCGTGCCCCTGCTGGAAAGCGGCGGCGAAGCGCTGATCACCCATTTCTACCGCATGATGCTCTCCGAGTACCCTGAGGTTCGCCCGCTGTTCAACCAGGCCCACCAGGCCAGCGGTGACCAGCCCCGGGCCCTGGCCAATGGCGTATTGATGTACGCGCGGCATATCGACCAGCTCGACCAACTGGGCGACCTCGTGGCGAAGATCATCAACAAGCACGTCGCCTTGCAGATCCTGCCGGAGCATTACCCGATCGTGGGCGCTTGCCTGCTGCGGGCGATTTCCGAGGTGCTGGGCAGTGAGATCGCCACCCCTGAGGTGATGAATGCCTGGGGCGCCGCGTACGGCCAACTGGCGGATATCCTGATCGGTGCCGAGGCCGCTATCTATACAGAGAAAGCCCAGGCCCCCGGCGGCTGGCGCGGTGCGCGGGCGTTTACCCTGGTCAAGCGTGTGGAGGAGAGCGCCGAGATCACTTCCTTCTATTTCGCGCCGGCGGACAACGGGGCGATCCTCGCTGCCGCGCCGGGCCAATACATCGGCATGAAGCTGGTGCTCGACGGTGAGGAAGTGCGCCGCAATTATTCACTGTCGGCGCTGAGTGATGCAGGTCAGTACCGCATCAGCGTCAAGCGCGAGGCCGGTGGGCGGGTTTCCAACTACCTGCATGACCAGTTGCAGGTCGGTGCGACGATTGACCTGTTTCCACCATCGGGCGAGTTCACCCTGGCGGCCAGCGATAAGCCGTTGGTGCTGATCAGCGGCGGGGTAGGGATCACCCCGACCTTGCCGATGCTGGAGGCTGCGCTGGCCACTGAGCGTCCGGTGCACTTTATCCACTGCGCGCGTAATGGCGGGGTGCATGCGTTCCGCGATTGGGTGGATGCACTGGCGGCCAAGCACCCGCAGCTCAAGCGCTTTTATTGCTATGCCGAGGACGACGGCGTGAGCCCTGCGGCGGATAAGGTCGGCCTGCTGAGCCAGGAGCAACTGGCCGCATGGTTGCCGAAGCAGCGTGACCTGGACGCGTACTTCCTCGGCCCCAAAGGTTTCATGGCGGCGATCAAGCGCCACCTCAAGGCCCTGGGCGTACCCGAGAAACAAAGCCGCTACGAATTCTTCGGCCCGGCTGCCGCGTTGGAGTAACCGCCGTTGGGGGAGTAGGAAGCTTTAAGCCGCAAGCTTCAAGTAAAGGCCGCATCGAAGCCCGCTTTTTACTTGAGGCTTGCAGCTTGCAGCCTGTCGCTATCCCCCAATTAATCCCCTGTTAACCCCTCTCTGTTTAAACCACTCTCTGTGTGTAAACTTGCGGCCATTGGCACAACCAAACAAAGGGATACGGGGATGAGTGACGAATTGCGTTTAGGCAGGGAGCGGCGCTTTCTGGTGTTGCTGGGCATCATCTGCCTGGCGCTGATCGGTGGGGCGTTGTACATGCAGGTGGTTTTGGGCGAGGCGCCGTGCCCGTTGTGCATCCTGCAACGCTATGCCTTGCTGTTGATTGCGATCTTCGCGTTCATCGGTGCCGCCATGCGCACCAAGGGCGCCCTCACGCTGTTCGAAGGCCTGGTGGTAGTCAGCGCTCTCGGTGGGGTGGCCGCGGCCGGTCACCATGTGTACACCCAGTTCTTCCCGCAGGTGAGCTGCGGCGTCGATGTACTGCAACCTATCGTCGACGACCTGCCCCTGGCCAAGGTCTTCCCACTGGGCTTCCAGGTCGACGGCTTCTGCAGCACCCCTTACCCGCCGGTGCTCGGCCTGTCCCTGGCGCAATGGGCACTGGTGGCGTTCGTGCTGACGGTCATCCTGGTGCCCCTGGGCATCTATCGCAATCGCCGCCACAAAGGCTGAACCCATCAGTGAAACGCCCCGGTCTTTCTTCAAGGAAGGCCGGGGCGTTTTTGCATGTAGGCTTTTGTGAACAGAGCGTGACGCCGGACAATTTTGGGTGCGCGCAATGTGCGACATGTTGTCACACGGAAGCCGCCGCAGGACGTTTCTGACCCGCCAAACCAGCGCTTAAATTTGCAAAAAGCCTCCAGGATGTGCTGTCAGTTCGTGGTTTGGACGCCGCCACGTACCTCACGTCGTACAAGGCTTTGAGTGATGTCCGAATGCCTTGTTTTATGGGGGGTTGCATAGGTTTCGTAGGGCCTTACGGGGTGTAAGGGCTGTGACGGTTTGCCCTATAACACGGCAATTTTTGTGGTTTTTGTTGAGAATCGAACGCGATAAGATCGCGAACCATTGCAATATTGGTGAAGGATTATTGCTGTAATCGATAAAAATTATTTCTTTATAAGACATGGTTTATACATCGCTAGCTAACTACAATCGCCCGCACTGAATGTCCGGTGCTGCTCAATCTTTGAGCACTGGAGCGGTCGAGGGGCAGATGGACGGCTCTGTGCGACCCCAAGGTTCCGGCAGCCTTTCAACTATCCGCACCAAAGGGAATTGGTCTGTAACAAGGCCTTTAACCACGAAATCGAATAAGAACTCACCGCAGGCTCGTGAAGCGTACCTATATGACGTGACGGGCAGGCTCTTATTCAATCGAAGAGAAATGCCAACCCTTGGCAGGGTGAAGTGTTGGCGATCAAAACCCAACTGCATTGCGCAAGCTGCTTTAGAGGTCGTGAGATGAGTAAAAACAGGTACCCCCGATTACTAGGCTTTTTGCCGCTGCTTGGCATGATGTTAATGCTGGGAGGCTGCAAGTGGACCTTGATGGACCCAAAAGGACAGATCGGTCTGGATCAACGAAACCTGATCATCACTGCCACCCTGCTGATGCTGTTGGTCGTGGTGCCTGTGATCATCATGACCTTTGCCTTCGCCTGGAAATACCGCGCGTCGAACACCAGCGCGACCTACGCGCCTAAGTGGTCGCACTCCACCAAGATCGAAATCGCGGTGTGGCTGGTCCCGATCCTCATCATCATCGCCCTGGGTTACATCACCTATAAGTCGACCCACGAGCTGGACCCATACCGTCCGCTGGAGTCCGACGTCAAGCCGATCAACATCGAAGTGGTCGCGCTGGACTGGAAGTGGCTGTTCATCTACCCGGACTTGGGTATCGCCACGGTTAACCAGATTCGCTTCCCTGAGAACACCCCGCTTAACTTCCGGATCACCTCCGACGCCGTGATGAACTCGTTCTTCATCCCTGCCCTGGGCGGTCAGATCTACGCGATGGCAGGCATGCAGACCCGACTGCACCTGATCGCCAACGAAAAAGCTGAAATGGAAGGCATCTCCGCGAACTACAGCGGCGCTGGCTTCACCGGCATGAAATTCAAAGCGATCTCGACGAGCCAGGAAGATTTCAACGCCTGGGTAGCCGAAGTCAAGGCCGCACCTAAACAGCTTGATCAAGCTGAATACGACGCCCTGACCAAACCAAGCCAGAACAACCCTGTCGCCCTGTACTCCGCGTATGAGCCGAACCTGTTTCAGAAAATCGTCGACAAGTACGAAGGTATGAAGCCAGGCAAGCCGGTCAAGCACGAGAAGAAAGAAGTGGCCGCGGTTGAAGGTTCTGACACGGGCTCGCATTCAACTGCTGGGGCAGAGGAGTAAACGATGTTTGGTAAATTAAGTTGGGATGCGGTCCCGTTCCACGAGCCGATTGTGATGATTACCATCGCCATGATCGCGCTGGGTGGTCTGGCACTGTTTGCAGCAATCACTTATTTCAAGAAGTGGACCTACCTGTGGACCGAGTGGCTGACGTCGGTCGACCACAAGAAAATCGGCGTGATGTACATCATCGTTGCCATGGTCATGCTGCTGCGTGGTTTTGCCGACGCCATCATGATGCGTACCCAGTTGGCCATGGCCACCGAAGGTTCGCCTGGCTACCTGCCGCCTGAACACTATGACCAGATCTTCACCGCCCACGGTGTGATCATGATCATCTTCATGGCGATGCCTTTCTTCACCGGCCTGATGAACCTTGCAGTGCCGCTGCAGATCGGTGCGCGTGACGTTGCCTACCCGTTCCTGAACTCCCTGAGCTTCTGGCTGCTGGTTTCCGGCGTGGTGCTGATCAACGTGTCCCTGGGTGTCGGCGAATTCGCCAAGACCGGTTGGGTTGCGTATCCGCCATTGTCGGGCATCCAGTACAGCCCTGGCGTGGGTGTGGACTACTACATCTGGGCGCTACAGTTATCAGGACTCGGGACGACGCTGACGGGGGTCAACTTCCTGGCCACCGTCCTGAAAATGCGCGCCCCTGGCATGAAACTGATGGACATGCCGATCTTCACCTGGACCTGCACCTGGGCCAACGTCCTGATCGTGGCTTCGTTCCCGATCCTGGCCGCTACCATGGCGCTGCTGTCGCTTGACCGTTACCTGGATTTCCACATTTTCACCAATGAACTTGGTGGCAATCCAATGATGTACGTGAACCTGTTCTGGGCATGGGGTCACCCTGAGGTGTACATCCTGATCCTGCCAGCGTTCGGTATCTTCTCCGAAGTGATCTCGACCTTTACCGGCAAGCGCCTGTTCGGTCACCACTCGATGGTCTACGCATCGGGCGCAATCTCCGTGCTGGGCTTCATGGTGTGGCTGCACCACTTCTTCACCATGGGTTCGGGGGCCAGCGTCAACGCCTTCTTCGGCCTGGCGACGATGCTGATTTCCATCCCGACGGGGGTGAAGCTATTCAACTGGCTGTTCACCATCTACCACGGCCGTCTGCGTATCACCAGCCAGGTCCTGTGGACCCTGGGCTTCATGGTGACCTTCGCCATCGGCGGCATGACCGGCGTACTGCTGGCCATCCCGGGTGCTGACTTCGTACTGCACAACAGCCTGTTCGTGATCGCTCACTTCCACAACGTGATCATCGGTGGTGCTGTATTCGGCTACATCGCTGGTTTCAGCTTCTACTTCCCGAAAGCGTTCGGCTTCAAGCTGCACGAAGGTTGGGGCAAGGCTGCATTCTGGTTCTGGATCTCGGGCTTCTTCGTTGCGTTCATGCCGCTCTATGCACTGGGCTTCATGGGCATGACCCGTCGTCTGAACGCCACTACCAACCCTGAGTGGGTGCCGTACCTGTACGTCGCCATGTTCGGTGCAATCATGATCGCTGTGGGTATCGCCTGCCAGTTGATCCAACTGTACGTGAGCATCCGTGACCGTAAGCAGAACGCTTGCGAATCCGGCGACCCATGGAATGGCCACACCCTGGAATGGTCGACCTCGTCGCCACCACCGTTCTACAACTTCGCGGTGATCCCGACTGCGAACACCATCGATGCGTTCACCGAAGCCAAGGAAGACGGTACTGCGTACCAGCAACCTAAGCACTACGAACCGATCCACATGCCAAGCAACACCGCCACTGGCGTGGTGATGGGTGCGCTGTTGACCGTGTTCGGTTTCGCGATGATCTGGCACATCTGGTGGCTGGCAATCGTGAGCCTGGTGGGCACCATCGGCTACTTCATTGTCCACGCAGCACGTGATGATCAAGGCTACATGGTGCCGGTCGAAACGATCGAGCGCATCGAAGCCGAGCAGCACGCTCGCCTGGTCGCCGAGAAGAAAATCCCGGCCAACCGTGTAGAAACCTCGTTGGAACAGGCTTAAACCATGTCGAACTTAGTGACCAATGCTGGACACGCCCATGTCGATGACCATGGGCACGATGACCATCACCACGACTCGGGGCCGATGACCGTTTTCGGTTTCTGGCTCTACCTGATGACCGACTGCATCTTGTTTGCGTCGATCTTCGCGGTGTACGCGGTACTGGTAAACAACGTAGCGGGTGGCCCGTCGGGCCACGACATCTTCGAACTGCCTTACGTGCTCGGCGAAACCGCCTTGCTGTTGTTCAGTTCGATCACCTACGGCTTCGCCATGTTGGCCTTCTACAAGGGCAACAAGAAAGGCGTCCTGAGCTGGTTGGCACTGACCTTCCTGTTCGGCCTGGGCTTCATCGGCATGGAGATCAACGAGTTCCACCTGCTGATCTCCGAAGGCTACGGCCCGCACCGTTCCGGCTTCCTGTCGGCGTTCTTCACGCTGGTAGGTACCCACGGTCTGCACGTAACGGCCGGCCTGCTGTGGATGGCGGTGATGATGTATCAGGTCAATAAACACGGCCTGACCAACACCAACAAGACTCGCCTGAGCTGCCTGAGCCTGTTCTGGCACTTCCTGGACGTGGTCTGGATCTGCGTCTTCACCGTTGTTTACCTGATGGGGACTCTGTAATGGCTAATGCACACTCCCATGACCATGACAGCCATGATGCGAGCCACGGCAGCGTTAAGTCGTACGCCATCGGCTTCATCCTGTCGGTAATCCTGACGCTTATCCCGTTCGGTCTGGTGATGTACCCGACCCTGCCGAAGTCGATCACCTTGATGATCGTGTTGGCGTTCGCAGTGATTCAGGTGCTGGTTCACCTGGTGTACTTCCTGCACCTGGATCGCTCGAAAGAGCAGCGCGATAACGTGATTGCGTTTGTGTTCGCAGGTCTTGTGATCCTGCTGCTGGTTGGCCTGTCGATATGGATCATGTTCAGCATCCATACGTTCATGATGGCGAAGTGAGGTAAGACCCGATGTCGCTTAAGCACTTTATCCAAATCACCAAACCGGGGATCATTTTCGGTAACGTGCTTTCTGTGGCGGGCGGTTTCTTCCTGGCCTCCAAGGGACATGTCGATCTGGCCATCTTCCTGGCTGCGATGATCGGTACGTCCCTGGTGGTAGCTTCCGGTTGTGTGTTCAACAACTGCATCGACCGTGACATCGATATCAAGATGGAGCGCACCAAGAATCGCGTGCTGGTCCAGGGCCTGATCTCCCTGAAACTGGCGCTGATCTTCGCGACCGTCCTGGGTGTTGCCGGTGTGGCCCTGTTGTACCAGGTGGCCAACCCGTTGGCGGCGTTGTTTGCCGTGATCGGTTTTGTCATCTACGTCGGCCTCTACAGCCTGTACCTCAAGCGCAAGTCGGTGCACGGCACGCTGGTGGGCAGTCTGTCGGGGGCGATGCCGCCGGTGATTGGTTATGTGGCTGTGACCAATAGCTTCGATATGGCTGCGCTGGTGCTGCTGGTGATGTTCAGCCTGTGGCAGATGCCGCATTCCTACGCCATCGCGATCTTCCGCTTCAACGACTACCTGGCTGCTTCGATTCCGGTGTTGCCGGTCAAGCGTGGCATCCAGGTCGCCAAGAAACACATCCTGCTCTACATCCTGGCCTTCCTCGTGGCGACCTTGATGTTGACCTTCAGTGGCTACGCCGGCATGAGCTACCTTGCCGTCGCCGCCGCCATGGGCATGTACTGGTTGTACATGGCCTGGACCGGCTACAAGGCGGTGGACGACACCGTCTGGGCGCGCAAGCTGTTCGTGTTCTCGATCTTCACCATCACCGCGCTGAGCGTGATGATGTCCCTGGATTTCCAAGTACCGAAAGAGCTGTTGCTGACCTACGCCCACTGAGTGTCTGAGTAATAAAAAGGCCCCGCCTTCGAAAGAAGCGCGGGGTTTTTTATTGAGTGACCTTTAAACTACGACCAAACCCTACCCCTGCAGGAAGCAAAGTGATGAGTAAAAAAGCCGTTATGGTGTTCAGTGGCGGTCAGGATTCGACGACCTGCCTGATCCAGGCGCTGCCGCTGTATGACGAAGTGCACTGCATCACCTTCGATTACGGTCAGCGCCATGTCGCGGAAATCGAAGTCGCCCGGAAGCTGGCCAAGCAACTGGGGGCCACCGTTCACAAAGTGATGGACGTGTCGCTGCTCAACGAACTGGCGATCAGCAGCCTGACCCGCGACAACATTCCAGTGCCGACCGTGAACAGCTCCGGCGAAAGCCTGCCGAGCACCTTCGTGCCGGGCCGCAATATTCTGTTTTTAACCCTGGCGGCTATCTACGCGTATCAGGTCAAGGCCGGGACGGTCATCACCGGCGTGTGTGAAACCGACTTCTCCGGCTACCCCGATTGCCGCGATGAGTTCGTCAAAGCCTTGAACCAGGCGCTCAAGCTGGGCATGGAGTACGACGTACGCCTGGAAACCCCGTTGATGTGGCTGAACAAGGCTGAGACCTGGGCACTGGCGGATTACCACCGGCAACTGGACCTGGTCCGCGAGCAGACACTGACCTGCTACAACGGCATTATCGGCACCGGCTGTGGCGAATGCGATGCGTGCAACCTGCGTGCACGTGGCTTGAATGACTACCTGCAGAATAAGGCAGTGGTCATGCAGAGCCTGAAGCAGAAATTGCAGCTGAACTGACCCCAATACGTAGCAGACCCTGGCCAGAAAAAAGCCCCGTCTTCGCAAGTCGTACGGGTTTTTTTTATGGCGGGTCGGTTAAATCATTTGTTCCTTGTCTCGTCATACCCTTCTATACGAGCTGTGCGAATTCCTCACCCGTCTACAAGGAGTAGTCACCATGGTCAGCGTTAGTCGTCGATCCCTTCTCGCTCTTGGCGCCGCCCTGCCTTTGCTCGGGCGCCTGGATTGGGCGCTCGCCGCACCCGCGCCGACCAAGGCTGACAAGGTACTGCTCAACTACAACGAAAGCCCCTACGGGCCTTCGACGGCGGCCCGCGAAGCGATGCAGCGCGGCATCGCGACAGCCGGGCGGTATCCGTACAAACATATGTACGCCTTGGCCGGCTTGTTTGCCCAGCAGCACGGGATTGCCGAAGAGCAGGTGGCGGTGTTCGCCGGCTCCATGGCCGCGCTGCGCTACGCGGTGCTGGCGTTCACCAGCGAAACCCGCGGCCTGGTGATGGCCACGCCGTCCTACGAAGTACCGCGCCAGGCCGCCGAGTCCCGTAAGGCGCCGGTGCGCGAAGTGGACCTTGACGCCGATCACGCCCACGACGTTCCCGCCATGCTCGCCGCCGATCCCCAGGCGGGGATGCTCTATGTCTGCAATCCCAACAATCCGACGGGCACCATCACCTCCACCGAGGCTATTCGCCAGGCGCTGGCGAACAAGCCCAAAGGCAGCGTATTGGTGGTGGACGAGGCCTACATCGACTTCGCCGACACCCCAAGCGTGGTGAGCTGGGTCAAGGACCATGACGACCTGTTGGTGTTGCGCACCTTCTCGAAAATCTACGGTATGGCCGGCGCCCGTCTGGGCCTGGCGATCGGCCACCCGGCGCTGCTGGAACGGCTGGCGGTGTTCGGCGGTGACAATGTCCCGGCGGGTTCCTCCCTGCTCGGCGGCATCGCCAGCCTGGAAGACGTGAAGCTGCTGCCACAACGCAAGGCGCTCAATGCCCAGCTGCGCGATGAAACAATCACCTGGCTCAAGGGCCGTGGCTTCACCTGCACGGCGTCCCAGGCCAACTGCTTCATGATCGATGTGAAGCAACCGGCCGAGCAGGTCATCGACAAGCTTGCCGCACAGGGCGTGTTCATCGGGCGGGTGTGGAAAAACTGGCCGCAGTGGGTGCGCGTGACGGTGGGGAACAAGCGGGAGATGGAGCGGTTTCGCGAGGTGTTTGCGGCGACGGTCTAACGCCGATGTGGGAGGGGGGCTTTCTCCCTCCCACATTCAGTTCAGGGGTGTCACTGCTGCGCGATGCTGTAGCCCTCAAACGCCGTCTGCTGTTGCAGCGCAGTAATCACGCTCTTGCGGCTCAGCGGCTGTTCGACGCCGGCGTTATCCACAAAGCTTTCAACCTCCAACTCGGCTTCGTCGCCTTCGCCTACAAAGCTGAAGCCCAGGAACTCAAACGCCTCACGGTCGACGTTCAACCGCGAGCGTGGCGTGCGCAGCGGCAGGGTGACGCTGATGCCGTCCTTGCTGATCACAAACACTTCGGCTTCTTTCTTGGGGCGAGCGGCCTTACCTTTGCCGGCGCTTGGGTTGCTGATGGCCTGGTGAGACTGGTTCAGCACTTTGAGGGCCAGCCCGTAGACCAGCTCCTGAAACTCTGGATCATCCTTGAAGCTCGACAGGATGCGGCTGATGGAGAACTTGCCGCTCAGGTCTTCAAGGGCGAGGTTGTCAGCGGCTTCGGCGTCCTTGAGCTGCTTGAGCTGGCCCATCAGGTCGTAGGCCTTGTCGTCGTCGAAGGCGTCGTGGGCCTGGCGAATGGCCACGCGCAGTTCGCGGATCTGGTCGCTTTCCTTGGAGGTGTGAAAGGCGTCCAGCACCATCTCGCTGATGATCTTGGCGGCTGGCACATGCTGTGAAAGATTGATGGCGTTTTCGTATTCAGCCTTGGCGTGCAAGGCGACTACGGATTCTTCGGCGGAGTGTTCGGTGTAAGAATCGGACATTGAAATTTCACTACTTCAGTAAACGGAAGACAAAAAAGCGTCGCGCATTTTCAGCGGGGAGGGGGATCAGGTCAAGGCTGCCGACCGGCGAATGCAGGGCGTCAAACCAACTGCTTCAGGCACGCCTGGAGAATATCCAGTCCTTCTTCCAGCACCGCAGGCTCGATGGTCAGCGGTGCCAGCAAGCGCACGATGTGCCGCGACTTGCCGCTGGGCATCAACAACAGCCCGGCGTCTCGCGCCAGGCTCAGCAATTGGCTCAGTTGCCGGGGCGCGGGCGTGCCGTCGGCGTTGGCCAGTTCGATGCCGCGCATGGCACCGACGCCGGTCAGGCGGCCCAGGTACGGCGACAGGTGCTGCGAACGCCAGGCGGCATAGCGGCCAACGATCGCTTCTTCCTGTTGCGAGCCCCAGACCTGCAAGTGTTCATCCGTCATCGCATCGAGGGTGGCCAATGCTGCCGCGCAAGCGATGGGGTTACCCGAGTAAGTACCACCGAGGCCGCCTTTGGGCAGGTTGTCCATCAAGGCCTTGCGCCCGACCACCGCGCCCAGCGGCACGCCGCCGGCGATGCTTTTGCCCAGCAGGATCAGATCCGGTTCGATGCCCAGGCGTGAGAAGGCGAAACGCTGTCCGGTGCGACCGAAGCCCGACTGGATTTCATCGGCAATCAACAGGATGTTGTGTTCATCGCAAAAGCGCCGCAGGGCGTGGGCAAACTCGATATCCAGCGCGAGGAAACCGCCTTCGCCCTGCACCGGCTCGATGATGAAACAGGCGACGTCACCGACGTCGATTTCCACGCTGAACAAGCGGTCCATGGCTTTCAGCGCTTCAGCGCAGCCCACGCCGTTATCAGCGCTGGGGTAGGGCAGGTGATACACCGGGCCGGGCAGGACGCCGACCTTCTGTTTGTAGGGCGCCACCTTGCCATTGAGGTTGAGGGTGGCCAGGGTGCGGCCGTGGAAGGCTCCGTCAAAGGCGATCACCGCCGTGCGGCCGGTGGCGCCGCGCACGATCTTCAAGGCGTTTTCTGCCGCTTCCGCACCGCTGTTGGTGAGCATGCCGCTGACGGGGTAGTCCACCGGGATAAACCCGGCCAGGCGATCCATCAGTTCGATGTAGGGTGTGTGCGGTGCAGCGTTGAACGCATAGTGGGTCAACTTCGTCGCCTGTTCACGAATCGCCGCCACCACGCCCGGGTGGCAATGGCCAAGGTTGAGCACGCCGATCCCGCCGACAAAATCGATATAGCGTTTGCCCGTGGTGTCCCAGACCTCGGCGTTGCTGCCATGGCTGAGGCTGATGGGATGAACGATGGAAATCGACTGGCTGATGGTTTCGCGGCTCATGAATCTCGGACTCGGCAGTGGCGGGCGTGCTTTTATCTAAGCCGTGGGCCAGGCCCTGCCGCAAACGAAATAAAGTCGCCGGGTCATTCCAAATCGGAAGAGCTGTTGCCAAAAGCTCGTTTTTGGCAACGCCGTAGCCCCGTCGATGCTACGCCGACACCCCATCCTTGCCCGCCGCCTTGGCGCGATACAACGCCTGGTCGGCACGCGTCATAAGCGCGCTGGGGGATTCATCCATACGGCGCTCGGCCACGCCCACGCTCAGGGTGACGTGGAGGCCGCCGCGCATCGGGATCTTGCGCATCTTTTGGCAGATTTTCTCGGCCAGCTCCCTGGCGGTTTCCAGTGCGCTTTTGGGCAGGACCGCGATGAACTCATCGCCACCCCAGCGGGCGAGCAGGTCGCCTGGGCGCAGGCAGCTTTCCAGGCATTCCACTACCTGCAAAAGGGTTTGGTCGCCCATGCCGTGACCATGCTGGTCATTGATCGGCTTGAAGTCATCGATATCCATCGCAATCAATGCCAGCGGCAGGCGAAAACGCTGGGCGCGGTCGCACTCTTCCAGCAGGACTTTTTCCAAGCGGTAGCGGTTGGCAACGAGGGTCAGGGCATCCCGTTCGGCCAGGGAGCGATTTTCGTCCAGCTGCAATTGCAACTGTTGATTGACTCGCGACAGTTCGCGCGTGCGCTCGGCCACCAGCGCCTCAAGCGATTGGTTGCGCCGCTCCAGCTGTTCGACGGAGCACTTGCGCATATGAATATCGCGATGGGCGCCGACCATCCGCGCCACCGAGCCATCGGGGTTACGGGCAATCACGTAGCCCCGGTCTTCGATCCACAGGTAGCTGCCATCTTTTTTGCGGCAACGGTATTCGATTTGATAATGGGGGGCGCGACGGTGGATGTAGTCATCGAACAGCGTCATCACGTGGGGGTAGTCTTCCGGGTGGATGACGGTCTCCCAGGTGAACACGCTGTTTTCCAGGGAGTGGCGGGGGTAGCCCAGCATTTCGTACCAGCCTGGGTTGCGGTAGACGAACCCGGTATTGGCGTTCCAGTCCCAGATCCCGTCGCTGACCAGCTCCAGCACGGTATGCAGCATGTCGGCATTGAGGTGGGAGAAATTGCCGTTGTCGGAGATATCGTCCATCTGCGCGCTCCTTGCATGGGCTGGCGTCCAAGGCCAGTCATATTGATGCCGATACTCCGTGGCTGGAGCTACTGTACAACGGAGCTTGTGCGCTTTGAATAGGGCGGATGGACGGTTACAGGAGCGGGCCATGGGCTATTGCTTCGGCGCGATCATCCTCGTACGCGCCTTCCCGTCGGCGTTGTGCTGGTAGATCTTGTCAGGCTGCCCCCGCTCGTTGAAGAACACTTGGCCGATGCCTGCCGAATTCCATAACCGTTCACCGGCCTCGGCATGCTCCGGGATATGCGGCACCACCTGCATGGTGCGGCGGCGAGTGAACCAGTTGAGAGGCGAGCGCGGCGAGTACAGCCAGCGGTTGAGGCGGTCGAACCATTCCAGCAATCGCGGTGGAAATTCGTTCTTGATGCCGCTGCTGGTGATCTGCCAGATCCTGGGACCGGCGTTGCGATGGCGGATCAGCACTTCATAGACGAACGAGTAGTGCACATCGCCCGAGAGGATCACGTAGTTACCCGGTGTGCGCGAGTGGCGAAAGATGTTGAGGATCACTTGGGCTGCACCGCGATGGGCCATCCAGTTTTCCGCGTCCACCAGCAAAGGGTGCCCGCACCAACTGAAGATCTTCTGCACGGTCTCGATCAGCTTGACGCCAAACACAGGCGCAGGGGAGACGATGATGGCCGAGGGGTGGTCGAGCAGTTCCTGTTGCAGTTCGCTCAAGGCTTCCCAGTCCAGCAGGCCGGACGGTTGCTTGAGGGTGAATTCGCTGCGCCAGCGCCGGGTGCGGGTGTCGAGCACTACCAGGGCCGGCGTGGTGGGCAGCACGTAGTGCCACTGCTGGAACTTCAGCAGCGCCGCGAGCAAAGCATCCTGTGCCTGGGCGTCCAAGTGATTGCTCTGCGCCTGGCTGGCCAGTGCCTGGGTGTGGCCCACCAGCTCATCAAAGGCGTCCGGGTTATTGCCCCAGCCCTGGCACAGCAGGTACGCCAGCAGGGCGTTACCGATGATGCGTCTGGAGAACGGATGGCCGTAGGCGGTTTCTTCCCATTGCGCGCTGAGGTTCCAGTCGTCGGTGATGTCGTGATCGTCAAAGATCATCAAGGTGGGTAGATGGGCGAATACCCGCGCCACGCCCGGCAGGCCGTCGCGAAATTTATCCACCTGCACCTGTTCGCGGGCATAGCGCGCAGCTTCATCGGCGCTCAGTTGCGGTGGCTGTACGGTGAGCAGGGACCAGGGGACGGGCGACCACACCAGCAGGTACATCGCCATGACTTCGGCGAACGTCACCAGGTGATTGTCGGCGGTGCTGCTGGTGAAAATCGGCTTTTTCACGCCGCCAAAGAAACGTTCGCGCAGGGTCTCATTGCTGTCCAGCGCGGGTAGCAGGTCTGCGCGGTGGTAGTAGCTGGCGTGATGCCCGTAGAGGCTGGCGCTGTCGTCTACCACCGCGCCTTCCAGGTACTCATCGAACAGGCCCAGGCGCGCAATCAGCCCATGGATCGCCCGCAACATCGGCCCGGCCACATCGTCGGCGTACACCTGGTCGCCGCTCATCATCAGCAAGGCTGGGCGGTCGGCCGGGGTCTGTGCATCGGCCAGCAGCCGATCAACGCAGAGCAGGCCTTCGTCGGCGCTGTGGTGAGGTTTGCGGCAGGAGCCGTGTACCAGCTGATGGATGTGGCTGTGCAGTACGAAACTTGGGCAGTGTGTGTCGGTGTACAGCAGGTGCGGTGCCCATTCGGCAATGCCGGCATCGTCGACCAGCAGATCATAGTGGATGACTACGTCCTGGGGCAGCGCCTCGTCCAGGCGTACATCAATCAGATGGATGTACGCCTGGCGCCCCACTGGCACGACCTGGCACCGGTCCTGGCCCAGCGGTATGTCCAGGCACTGGTCGGCACAGTGCAGTTTCAGGCTCAGGGGCAATGCCCGGCTCCCCACCAGCCACAGCACCAGGCGCCGGGGTTCCAGGCGCCGCAGCAGAGGGCCGGCGAGTACGGCGGGCAAGGTGTCGGGATGTGGCATGCGGTAACAGGCTCCGGCCAGGGTTGAACCGGCAAGGTTAGCGCAACGGATGTCAGTGTTTTGTTAAGGCGGGGCGGTCTGTAAAAAAGAAGAAGGGCAATACGCTGCCCTTCTTCCTGCGGTTCAGAGCAAGTTCCCCTTGCCCAGGCTATCCAGGCCGCCACTTCTGGGGCGGTTGCGCGATGAACCGTCAGCTTCCTGAGGCTCCAGTTGCAACTGAGGGTCTTCAATGCTGCGTTTCTTGCGTTGCAGGGCTGTGTCGTCCTGCGGCGTAGTGGGGGAGGAGGGGGGAGCGGTGTCGCGTTGATGGAGCTGAGCATGGCAGTGTCCTTTTATCTATTAGTCGAGTGTTACTTCACCCCTTGGAGCGAAGTGCCGCCAAACTTATAGAGCAGGGCGCTGGCGAGCTATAAACGTCCTGCTGCAAGATATGACGACCTTTGGCTACTCGGCTCAGAAGTCATCAGCGGCGCCGTTCGCGCAACCCCCGGTCGCGGGAGTGGTCGCGCCGTCCTTGCCATCCAGCACAAACGCCGCACGGTTTTGTGCCACGACATTACGTATTGCGCTGTAATAGTCCGGCAATTTTTGCAGGCTGTCGGTGAGCGGCAACAGTGATGCCCGGGTATCCACGGTGCCACCTACCAGGCTGAGGGTGCCCAGGGTCTGCACGGTGTCACTGTCTCCCAACGGCGAGACCAGGAAACTCAAGACTTTGCCTGCCGCATCGCGGCTGTTGCTGGTGCCCAGCAGTGGCAGTTCGACAATCGGCCCGTTGCCGATGCCCCACACGCCGAATGTCTGGCCGAAGTCGGCGCTATGGCGCGGGATGCCCACGCGGTCTGATACATCGATCAGCCCCACCACGCCCACTGTGGTATTCAGCGCAAAACGGCCAAGGGTATTGACCGAGCGCCTTGGGTTGCCTTGCAACAGGTCATTGATAAACACCTTCGGCTCGCTGAAGTTGCTCGCAAAGTTATGCACACCCTGCTGGAAAAAATCCGGCAGGTAGCGGTAGCCACGTGCTACCGGCGCCAGGGCGTAGTTATCCACCGTCCGGTTGAAGGCAAACACCCCGCGATTGAGCGGTTCGGCCGGGTCATACACCGGGTAATTCACCTGTGCGCAGCGGGTGGTGGTGCCCGAGGGGGCCGGGCTGGCGCAGCCCGTGAGGTAAGACACGGTCAACAACAGCACGACCTGGCGAGCCAGGTGCCGGGGGTAGGTCAGTGAGCGCATAAGCACGGTCTCCGCAAAAGGGAGGCCGATGCTGGCAGCCGTCCCTTGCGCAAAGATGTCTGGTTTATTGCGGCGCTGACGCTTTATTGCACGATTGAAATATATGACGGGCTGCGTCGAATGGTTTTAGATGGCGCATCGACAACACCCAGTGATGCCCGCCTGTGAGCAACCTTTTGATCGTGGACGATGACCTTGAAGTCCTCGCGCTGCTGAAGAAATTCTTTATGCAACATGGCTATGCGGTCGAGACCGTCGCCGGTGGCACCGAGCTGTGGGCCGCCATGGAGCGTCATCCCGCCGACCTGATCATTCTTGACCTGATGCTGCCGGGGGAGAACGGCTTGTTGCTGTGCCAGCGCCTGCGCCAGCAGCACGCAACACCGGTGATCATGCTCACCGCCATGGGCGAACTCAGTGACCGCGTGGTAGGCCTGGAAATGGGCGCCGATGACTACTTGAGCAAGCCCTTCGACGCCCGTGAACTGCTGGCGCGGGTGCGTGCGGTATTGCGTCGGGCAGGCGAGGGGCGGCCGGTGTTGGGCGAGTCTGCTCGTCCCTTGATTCGCTTTGCGGGCTGGCAACTGGACGTTACGCGCCGTGAACTGCGCTCCCCCGACGAGGTGATGATCCCGCTGTCATCCGGTGAGTTCGACCTGCTGCTGGTCTTCGTCGAACACCCCCAGCGCGTGCTGACCCGCGAACAACTGCTGAACCTGGCGCGGGGCCATAGCCATGACGCGTTCGACCGCAGCATCGACGTGCAGGTCAGCCGCCTGCGCCGCAAGCTGGAGTTCGATACCAAGCGCCCGGCCATGATCCGCACCGTGCGCAATGGCGGTTATCAATTCACCGCCAGCGTGAGCCGTTCATGAGCCGCCGCCCGCGTGACACGGTGGCCCGCTGGATCGCCCTGACCATCCTGGTGGCGATGCTGACTGCGTTGGCGTTCAACGCCCTGTTTGTGCAATTGGCGGGCGTGTGGGCACGGCCGCCGTTGGCCGAAACCGGGCTGCTGGAAAAAATCGCCGTGGTGGTGCGCGTGGTTGAAGGTTCGCAACCGGCGCAACGCGCGCACCTTGCGCAGGTTGTAGGCGACGAATCCTTCAGTGTGACGTGGGCGGCGCAGCGGGAAGCCTTTGAGCTGCCTGTGCTCGCCGACCCGGATTTTCATTCGGGCGAACAGGCCTTCAAGAACCTGCTCCAGGGGCCGGTGCGTCCCATGGAAGCCTACGAACCCTCCGATTGGCCGGGCGGCGATGGCCACTATGTGCTGCTGATGCAACTGGCCGATCAGTCCTGGCTGATGTTCAGCGCCCGTGCCCGCAGTTGGGGGCTGGACGAGGGCGCGCGCAGCGTGATTGTGGTGCTGCTGGTGCTGATCTCGACTGCGCTGGTTACCCTGGTCGCGACCCGTCGCCTGGCTCGCCCCCTGCAACACTTCGCCCAGGGCGCGCGGCGCTTTGGCGCCGACTTCCGCGCGCCGCCCATCGAGCCGGTCGGGCCCCACGAAATCCGCCAGGCGATCCTCGCGTTCAACGGCATGCAGGCGCAGTTGCGGCACTTTATCCAGGACCGCACGCAAATGCTCGCGGCCATCTCCCACGACCTGCGTGCGCCCCTGACCCGCCTGCGCCTGCGCGGTGAATTCATCGAAGATGCCGACCAGCAACGCCGGCTGTTCAATGATGTCGATGAAATGCAGGCCATGATCAACACGGCCCTGGCGTTCTTCCGCGACGACGCACGCCTGGAGCAGGCCACCCAGCTGGACCTGGCGGAACTGCTGCAAACCCTGATCGACGACTACCGCGACCAGGCGATTGAACTGGCTTTCAGCGGACCGCCGCGCCTGGTGTACTTTGGCCGGCCCTTGGGCCTCAAGCGGGTGATGACCAACCTGATGGACAATGCCATCCACTACGGTCGGGCGCCGGAAATCGAACTGCAACAAGGGCCGGCCGAAGTGGTGATCCGCGTGCTGGATCGCGGCCCGGGGATTGCGGCGCAGTATCGCGAACAGGTGTTCCTGCCGTTCTACCGCCTCGAAAATTCACGCAACAAGAGCACCGGCGGCGTCGGACTTGGGCTGTCTACCGCCCGTGCGATTGTGCTGGAACACGGCGGCACACTCACCCTGTCGGAGCGCCAGGGTGGCGGGTTGGAGGCGGTGGTGGTATTGCCGGTGTAACCGGTGCTCGCCACAGAGGCGGTCAGGTATGGGAGTCCTCAATCACCTTCGGCACCGTAAACCGGAACTCACTGCCACGCCCCACTTCACTTTCAGCCATGATCTTGCCGCCATGGGCGTGGACAATCCCTTGGGTGATATACAGCCCCAGGCCGGTGCCGGTGGGATTGTTTTCCGACTGGGTCCAGTAGCGATCAAACACGTGGGGCAGTTGATCAGGCGCAATACCTTCGCCTGAGTCACGCACCGAAAACACGATCTCTTCACCATTGGTCATCGCACTGATGCCGATATTGCCCTGGCGCGGAGTGAACTTGATGGCATTGCCGATCAGGTTCGACAGCACCTGGAACAGCCGCTCCGGGTCGCCGTTGATCTGCAGGCCAGGCTCGGCGTTGAACGACAGGTCGATGCCTTTTTCCATCGCCAACGGCGCGAGCAGGGAATAGGCCTCTTCGAACATTTGGCTGACGTCCAGGGCAACGGGTTTGACCACGTAGCGCCCGGCCTCGATTTTCGAGGTGTCGAGCAAGTCTTCCAGCAAGACGTTCATGCGTCCGGCGGCCTGTTGCATGGTGTCGATGGCGGAGGAAATGCGTCGCGAGGTGTGCGGGCCGTCGGAGCTGAAGGCCTTTTGCATCATGCCGCAGAGCATGGAGATCACCGTCATCGGGTTGCGCAGGTCGTGGGACACCACCGCCACCAGGTCATCACGGGCGCGCACGGCCTGTTGCTCGCGCAGCACCTGGCGAGCCAGGTCGTTTTCCAGGGCAGAACGACGCAGGTCGTTGGCGGCGAACAGGTCGCCATGGCTCCACTTGGTGGAAATACCGGCCATCTCCACCTTCCAGATTTCAAACGAGGTACGCGGGCGAAGGCGCAGGCCGGCGTCGGAGTTTTCCAGGTCGAGCGGCTTTTTCGGGTCACCACTCCAGTTAATGTTTTCTTTCACTTCCGGGCGGAACCACAGTACGCCGTTATCCACAGGCTTTGGCAGGCTCATGGCCAGGACACCGCTGGCCACCTGTTGGAACTCGGCGCCTGGCGGGTAGATCGACACCAGGTTATGGCTGGAGAACACCGGCTCGCCGCTGTCCTGCAGCCACTTGTGCAAGGCCCGGATCTGCGCCGGTTCCGGGCAGTTGCCGTAGCGGTGCAGTTGCTTGTCTTCGATGATCGCCACGCCGCCGGACAAGGTCAGGTCCATCAGCACCTGGCCGCGCTGGGCCAGGCCGTCGAACACGTTTTCTTCGGAGGCCTTCATGGCTTTATCCAGCAACGCCAGGGCCTCGACTTTTTCTTCTCGCTGACGGCTCAGGTCCAGGGCTTCCATGGCGCTGATCTGCAATGACAGCACCTGACCGATGGTCTGGCAGGTGATACGCAGGTCATTGGGCACCAGCAGCGGCTCGCGGTTGCCGCAACTGATCAGGCCCCAGAGCTTGTCGCCCTTCATCAGCGAAATGCTCATGGACGACAGCACGCCCATGTTTTGCATGTACTGGCAGTGAATCGGCGACACGCTGCGCAGGGTGGCAAAGCTCAAATCCAGCGGCTCACCGGTATCCGGGCGCAGCTTGGGCAGCAGGGGCACCGGCTCGTAGGCAGCATTCGGGATGATGCGCAGCCAGTTGGTGCGATACAGCTCGCGGGCCTGCTCCGGGATATCGGACGCGGGGAAGAACAGTCCGTTGAACAGCTCCATGGACGGTGCCGACGCTTCCGCGATCACCTGGCCATGGCCTTCTTCTTCGAAACGGTAGATCAACACCCGGTCGTAACCGGTCATGGCCTGGATTTCAGTCACGCTGATTTCGTACAGCGCTTGCAGGGTTTTCGCTGATTGCAAACGTTGCAGCATCTTGCCCAAGTCACTGCTGCGGCCTTTCAGGGCCCGTGGCCGGAAGTCCTTGAGCCGCGGTTCGAATTCCAGCACCAGCACGTCCTGATGGCGGTGCAACAGGCCTTCGAACTCGGCGCCGTTGAGGGTGACGTGCAAAGGCGGCGCATCAAGGAAGCTGTTGTGTTCGGCCATGGCCTGCACGGCCTGGGCGTGCTCGGCACCGATCAGCGCGTGCAGTGGCCGGCCCAGCAACGACTCGGGGGCGCGGTTGAACAGGCTGGCGACGTTAGTGCTGACTTGAATGATGTTCAGGTCGGGCTCCGACAGCGTCAGCAGCACGCCGTGGGGTTGGATCGCCCCCGGAAAGCGGATGGGCTCGTCGGCACAGTTGGCAAGCAGCTCTTCAAAATCTTCGGGTTTCATAGCAGTACCTCCTGGCTGTCGAGCCATTGCTCAAAGCAGCTGAATGTCGAGCGGGCCGCGTGCACCGCGCGCTGTTTGGCTGGCGTGTCCAGCGGCAGGCGGCCCAGGTAGTCGAGAAAATCTTTCCAGCGCCGACCGGTTTCGGCACCGTACACATCGAGGAACGCCCCTCCGTTGTCGGCGTCCAGCGCCAGGCGTCGAGCCATTTCCCGACGCAGTACCTGGCCGCCCAGGGTTGCGCCTTCAAGCACATACAAGGCGCCGAGGCAGGCGGCGGGGGTATCAAAAGCGGGCAATTGCACACAGTGCGGCAAGGCGTTGATCGCGGAGGCGTCCAGACCAAGGGCGTGAAGATCGTTGATCAGCGTCGGCGTTTTCATACGCAGCGTCGGGTCGAAGCCTTCAGGGATAAACTCACAGCCGTACAGCGCTGCTTCAATCGGCCGGTAAAACCCGTAATACGCCTGGATCAGGCGCTGATACCAGCCGGCATCCAAATGTTCGGAAAAAAACGGCAGTCGTTTTTCCAACGCCACGTGCAATAGGCCGGTGCCTGCGCGCAACGCGTCCAGCAATGAGGGCGCACCACCTTCATGGGCCTGTGAATGCATTCAATGAGCTCGAACTGTGGGCCTTTCGGCCATGAATGACGCGTTGAAAAAGGCGACGATTCTACACAACACATAAGCATCAGCTGAACGCACAAGGCGAAAAGGCTGACCAGCGGATCAGAAAAGTCGCTCCCTGCTTAAGTAAGTGACCATAAGGGCTGCTGCGAAGTTCGGCATCAATGATATCGCGACGCTATCAATGCATGGACGCCCCCTGCTGGGTCAATGCCGTTTGCACGCACTCAAGTAAATGCTCGGTGCTCCACGGTTTGGGCAGGAACCGCACGGAGCCACCCAATTGCTCCGCGAGTCTGGCGTTGCCCGAGGTGAGCAGCACCGGCACTGATGGCCAACGGTGCGCCACCACCCGGCTCAAGTCATAGCCGTTGAGCAAACCCGGCATCTGCACATCGCTGACAATCAAGTCCACCGGATCATCGCCGCGTTCCAGGTAAATCATTCCTTCATCGGCTGAAGGAAAAGACGTCACAACCGCGCCGAAATCCTCCAGTACATCCACCATCAACGACCGAATGATCTCGTCGTCTTCCAATACCAAAATCGATGGCTGAGCCATGATCCTTACTCCACCATCAGGGTTCAGTAAGGTGGAGTGGAACGGGGCCGGTTAGGTTCGATTGGATGCGTATGGGGCGATGGGTGGTCAGTTTCGAGGGTCTAGGTTGCGCATTTGCGCGGAGGTACGGCAGGATACCGGCGCTCTGCAATCAGGATCGGCCCGAATCCCGTGGGCCCTCGCACAAGGTCGTCAACCGTGAACGCTTCCGCAGCCCCCTTGATCGACCCTGACCTGGGCAATCGCATGATCAAAGTCGACCACGCCGGCGAGCATGGCGCGATCTGTATCTACAGCGGCCAGCTGTTTATGGCGCGATTGTTTGTACCCGGCATGGTGGGTGAGCTCGAGGAATTCCTGTCCCACGAACGTCGCCATCGCGCGGTGTTCCAGGCCGAGTTGCAACGACGGGGTTACCGACGCTGCCGCAGCTACTGGCTTTGCGGCCTTGGCGGGCTGGTGCTGGGCCTGCTCACCGGGGTGTGCGGGCGCAAGGCTATTGTTGCCACCACCGTCGCGGTGGAAAGCGTGGTGCTCAAGCACCTGGCTCATCAGCTTCATGCGTTACGCGAAATCGACCCACTGGCCGTGACGGCCATTGCTTCCATCGTTGAAGAAGAGCAACACCACCATGACCACTCGGCTGCGCAGATCGATGTGCAGGATCCCTGGTTTCGTGCGCTGACGCCGGTGGTGACGGCGTGGACCGAAGCGGTGATCTGGATGGGCATGCGCTCCTGACAAACAGGCATAATCGCCGCCAACACCGATGTGGAGTCACCCATGAAGTACGTCCTGCTGACCCTTGCGCTGATTCTCAACACCAGCGCCGCCAATGCCGCCGGCGATGCCGAGGCCGGCGGCAAACTCTTCACCAAGACCTGCGGCGGCTGCCACAGCGTCGGCGAAGGCGCACGCGGTGGCTTTGGCCCGGAGCTCAACGGCATCATCGGCCGACCTGCCGGCACCACCGCCGACTATCAATATTCGGACGCGATGAAAAACTCCGGTGTGGTCTGGACCCGCGACAAGCTCGCGGCCTACATCGAAGCGCCCAAAAAGGTGGTGAGTGGTACGCGCATGATTTTCTGGGGCATCAGCGACCCGGAAAAAATCGACAATATCCTGGCGTACCTCGAGACATTCCAATCCAAGTAATCACTCACGCACATTCCTGAACAGCATCAATCGCGCACTCTCGTGCAGCCCACGGGTCAGTGCCTGCAGGCGCTGGAATTCCTCGGGGTGCTGCGCGGCCACATCGTCACGCGGGGTGAGTGATGCCAGGTCATGCAAGGTGGGTGAGCTGCCGTCGTGCTGCATCTGCAGCAAAAAGTGCCGGGTCACGCCGCCGATGATCGGGAAGGTGCCTTCGCGCAATACCAGCGGCACCACGCGTTCGCCCTCGGGCGCCGGTTGCTGGATGTCCCGGCCCATCGCACCGTTGCGAAACGGTACGCCTGCCATGCCGGCCACGGTGGGCAGCAGGTCGGCCAGCCCTACAGCTTCCTCGATCACCCGAGGCGCAAGGCCGGGAGCGTGGATCAGCAGCGGCACGTTGTTACTTTCCAGGCCCAGCTGTTCGAAGGCCGGCGCCATGTGCGGGATCTGGCTGATGCGGGTGTTGTGGTCGCCGAAGAACACAAAGATGCTGTTGTCGTAGTAGCCACCGGACTTGGCGATTTCCATCAGCCGGCCGATGTTGTAGTCCAGCAGGCGTACGGCGTTGTACTGCTCGACACTGCGGGAGCCCGCGGCCTGGGCCTGTTCCAGCGTCACGTGGCTGAGCTGGAAGCCATCGTTGTGTTTGGGGATGGTGAAGGGGCGATGGTTGCCGGAGGTTTGCAGGTAGGCAAAGAACGGTTGGTCCTTGGGAAGCGTGCTCAACAGATCGTCAGCTTCCTTGAACAGGTCCAGGTCGGAAATCCCCCACACGTCTACCCGTGGCGATTGCCAGTCGCTCTCCTCGAACAGTTGCACATCGTCGATGCTCTGGCGGATCAGTGCATTGATATTCGCCCAGCCGGCGTTGCCGCCGATCATGTAGAACTTCTGGTAGCCCTCGAATGCATTGATCAACGTGTGTTGCCGCGTGATCAACGGGTTGCGCGTGGCGGTCTCCTGGCGGGTGACGTCGGGCACGCCGGTGATGCTGGCCCACACGGTTTTCGCGGTGCCGGTGACGGGGACGTAGAAGTGTTTGAAGAACCAGCTTTGCGTCGCCAGTTTGTCCAGGTTCGGCGTGGGGTTGAGCGGGTTGCCATAGGCACCCACGGCACTGGTGCCGAGGGATTCGAGCATCACGAAAATCACGTTGGGCGGGCGCTCGCCGGCCAGTCGATAGGGCTGCACGCCTTGTTCGCGGATGAAGTCCAGGGACTGGGCATCGGGTTGGGGCACGCCCAGGTATTCGGCGACTTGCGGGTAATACTGGCGGACCTGGGCCTCATCGAACTGCGATTGGCCGACCTTGAGCGTGTCATACAAAAACAGCACCGGGTTCAGGCCCACGGCGGCCAGTTGGCTGTTGCCGGCAAAGAAGGCATCGCTCCAGCGCAGGGGCACCGGGTTTTCCAGGTTGAGATGGGCGACACGGCCCAGCAGGGCCAGCAGCACCGCGACGACGCCCATCACACTCACCAGCGCCAGTGCCGGTTTGCTGATGGCGGTGGGCGCTCGATCCAGGGTCAACCGCTCCAGGCAGACCAACGCCCAGACCCAAAGCGCCACCGCCGCGAGCCAGCAGGCGGTTATCCACAGTACCGGGTAGGTTTCCCACACCATCTGCTGGGAAATCTGCGCATCCTGCAGGTAACGCAGCACCGTCGCATTGATACGCACGCCGAGGTAGGCGTAGTGGCCGAAGTCGATGATGTACATCAGCCCCACCCCCGCCAGCGCGATGACCAGATAACCGCGCGCCAGCCAGCGCAGGGCCGGCAGGGTGGTGAGGTTCCAGCGCGGCAACCACGCCAGCACGGCCAGCGGCAGCAGGATCAACACCGCCAGGCGCAGGTCGAAACGCAGGCCGATTCCCAGGGTTTCCAGCAGCCCCGGGGTGTTCAAGTCCAGGCCGGAAAAAACCAGCACAAACACCAGCCGCAACGCAGCCAGCAACACAAATACCAACCCGATCGCGCCCAGGCCGTAGCGCAGGCGGCGTGATTGCAACGCACTCATCATTGACCCCGGTGCCATTTCAAAAGAGGGCGCCAGGCGGCGCTGATCAGCAGCCCCGCGCCGGCGATCAGGCAGTAACCGGTCAGCAACGGGTCGACCAGATAATCCCAATAGTTTTCCGACGCCTTGAGCCGTAACGCAAAAGCCAACGTGCCCATCGCCAGCATCCACACCGCCAGCGTATTACGCAGCCACAGCATCAACAGTGCGGCCGCCGCCATCAGGGCGATCATCGGTCGCGGGTTGAAGCCCCAACGGTACGGGTCGAAGTAGGTCAGGCCCAACGTGGCCGGGTACAGCACCAGGCTCAGCAGGCCAAACAGCAGCAACGTCTGCACTTGATGCCGACGAGCGAGCGGTTGCACTAAGCCCAGGCGGCTGAGCATGACCCACGCCAACAGCACCAATGTGCAGATGGCCAGGTCATCGGTAAAACTGCGCACATACGCCGCCAGCGGCAGCTCGTTGACCGGGATAAAACTGACCGCTACCAGCACCGGCAGCAGCCATGGCCGCCAGGGAGCGGTAAACCTGAGCGCGCTCAACAGCACAAACCCCAGCAGCACAAAACTCAAATGGGCCTGCCACACAGAAACCATCACAGACGCTCTGCCAGCCAGGCTTCGTTGAAGCTGACATGTTTGATGAAGGTGTTATTCCACGAGTACACCACGTGGTACATGCCGTCCGGACTGCGGCTGAAGTACGGGTACTCGTATTCGAAATCGCAGCCTTGGGGTTTGCATACGCGGTAATCGAGGTTGCTGAGAAAGCGCTGTTCCAGCGGCAGGCGTTTGGCGCCGCTGGAGGCGCGGAAGCCTTCGCCGATGATTGCTTTATAGGCCTCGGGGGAGAACGGTTGGCCGAGCGGGTCGGGTGACTCATCCAGTTGCACCACGGTGCGCCATTGGCTGAGCTGGGCGTCGGTGCCGTAGAGGCTGAGCTTGAAGCGGCCGTCCTGCAGGTCGTTGAGGGCCACGAGCAGCCCGTCGTCCTCGGTACCCACCGCCGCCAACGATGAATTGGGATTTGCCGGTTCCAGCGGGTACGGCTCGCTCCAGGTTTGCCCCGCATCTTCGGTGCGGCTGGCCAGGACGCGGTGGTGGGTGTCGCCGGCGTAGCGCAACATCGCCACCGCGCGCTTGCCATCCAGCGGCACGATAGTGGGTTGCAGGGAATTCTTGCCTCGGCTGATGCGGAATTTGTCGATTACCGCGCCGTCGGCACTCAAGTACAGGTACTCGGCAAACTTGCCCATGAACTCGTGGTACACCGGCAGGCCGATGGAGCCGTCGGCGTGGAACACCGGCGCGGCGCGTACCAGGGTACTGATGTTGAAAAACGGTGAGGTCACCAACTGCCGGGGCGCGGACCAGTTGGCGCCGAGGTCGTCGGACACCATCAGGTTGATTGCACTGGTGGCCCAGCCACCGACCGACACCGACACATAAAACATCCACAGGCGTTTATCCGGCCCCAGGGCAATCACCGGATTGCCGAGCTTGCGGATATAACGCTGGGTGCCGTCGCGGGTGCTTTCCCGCGTGGCCAGCACCTGCTCGGCACCCCATTCGCCACTGCGGGCATCGAAGCGTGCGGTGCGCACCTGCACATCGGCGGCGCCTTCACGCGAACCGGCAAACCACACGGCCATCAAGTCGCCGCCGGGCAGGGCGGTGACCGAGGAAGCGTGGACAAAGTCAGTGAGCTGCGAGGACACAAAACGGCTGGTGTATTGCGGGGCCGCCGCCACCTTCGAGGTGTTCGGCGCCACTTGGGCAAAGTGTGCCAGTACATGGGGCGGATGGCTTAGCCATGCGGCCAGGAACACGCCGAGCAGGCTGCAGATCAGTAAGGCGGAGCGCATAGAGAACCTGTCGAGAAAAGGATTACTGCGCAGGCTCATCCGGCAGGCGCTTCCTGCGACCGGTGAGCATGGATAACGGCAGGTTGTCCCGCACCTGGATACTTTCAAACACCGCGGCCAGCACATGGATGCACACCAGGCCCAACAGCACATTGGCGGCGGTCTCATGGATTTTCAGGGGCCAATCGGCGCCCCACAGGGCATCCACTTCCTGCATCAAAAAGCCGCTGATGCCGACGACCAGCAACGCCAGCAACATCAACAGCATCACCAGCGCGCCGAGGGGCGAGTGGCCCAGGCGATGCTGCGGGCGGCGGTTGAGCAGCGAGCGCAGATGGTTTTTCAAGCGTTTCGGGGTCGGCCAGAAATCCGCCCAACGTGCACTGCGCGGCCCGATGAATCCCCACACCACGCGCACCAGCAGCCAGGCCATGGCGTAATAGCCCAGCCAGACATGCCAGTCGTCGCCTGCTTCGTTAAAGAAGTAATTGGCGACAAAGACCCCGGCGATCGACAGATGAAACAGCCTCACCAGCGGGTCCCACAGGCGTAGGGATTCGCCTGGCATCAGCCTTTGATCTCAGTCTTCACGGCCTTGCCGGTGACCGGATCGTGGTAGATCTCTACCTTGCGCTTGTCCTTGTCGAAACCGTAGATTTCGTAGCAGTTGCCGTCGGTGACCTTGAACTTGCTGATCTCGTAGCCTTCGGCCTTGAGCTTGTCCTGGAAGGCTTTTTCGTCTTGCCATTGCGAGCGTTCGGCGGTGGTGCATTGCGGACCGGCAAGGGCCAGGGGGCTGGCGATAATCAGGGACAGCAGGAGAATTTTGCGCATGGAAAAGCTCTCAGCAGATGTGGGAGATTTCACAGTGCAAAATCAACCTTAGCGCAACCTTAGTTGGCAACGCGCGGTAACATCTTTGCCGAAATAGCCTCGGCCAGAACCCGGCATGATGCCGCCGATTCCTACAGAGGTTTTGCTATGCGCCTACTCCTTGTCGAAGATGATCGTGCCCTTGGCCAAGGGATTCGCGTGGCATTGGGCGTTGAAGGCTACACCCTGGATTGGTTGCAGGATGGCGTTGCGGCCCTGCATGCCCTGCGCATGGAAAGCTTCGACTTGTTGCTGCTCGACCTCGGCCTGCCGCGCCTCGATGGCCTGGACCTGTTGCAGCAACTGCGCGCCGAGCAGCACGACCTGCCGGTGCTGATCCTCACTGCCCGCGACGGCACCGCCGAGCGCATCGCCGGCCTGGACGCCGGTGCCGACGACTACCTGGTCAAACCCTTCGATGTGGAAGAACTCAAGGCCCGCGTGCGCGCCTTGTTGCGCCGCAGTCAGGGCCGCGCGCAACCGATGCTGGAACATGCCGGCGTCAGCCTCGATCCAGCTACCCAGCAAGTGCGGTACCTGGACGCGGACATCATCGTCACCCCGATGGAATACCAATTGCTGCACCAACTGATGGTACGCCCCGGCAAAGTGGTGACCCGCGAGCGCCTGTCCCGCGCGTTGTATGGCTGGCAGGACCGGGTCGAGAGCAACACCTTGGAAGTGTTGATCCACAACCTGCGTAAAAAGTTATCCACCGAGCTGATCCGCACCGTGCGCGGCGTTGGCTATGTACTGGCGCTTAAACCATGACCTCCGTGCGTGCTCGTATCCTCATCCCTGTCCTGGTGCTGATCCTGTTGGGCGACGCGCTGATCAGCTGGCTGGTGCTGCGCGACAGCCACCATGAAATCGAAGAAGTCTACGACGCTCAACTCGCCCAAAGCGCACGCCTGTTGCAAGGCGTATTGCGCCAGCGCGACCCTGGCGAAGCCGACTGGGACCGCCTGTACCAGGCCTTCGATCAGGCCATGAGCCGTGTCGGCGAAGACGGCGTTGCCCACCCTTATGAAACCCGGTTGACCTTCCAGGTGTGGCGCAGCGACGGCCAATTACTCGTACGCTCCGCCGAAGCGCCAGTGTTGGCCGCACCGCCGGCTACCCTGGGCTCCCACGACATCATGGACAACGGCAACGACTGGTGCGCCTTTCTCCTTGCCGACCCGCAGCAAGGCCTGCTGATATGGGTGGGCGAGCGCGACGATATTCGTCAGGACGTGATCCAGCGCATCATGCGCCACACCCTCTGGCCCACCTTGATCGGCGTGCCGCTGCTCACGGTGTTGATCTGGCTGGTGATCGGCTGGGGCCTCAAACCCTTGCGCGCCATGGCCCGTAAAATTCGCGGGCGAACCGCCGAGACTTTGCAACCGCTGCACCTCAAGCCGCTGCCCAGTGACCTGGAGCCGATGCAAACCGCGCTCAACCGACTGTTGGTTCAAGTGGATGATCTATTGGAACGCGAACGCCGTTTTATCGCCGACGCCGCCCACGAACTGCGCACCCCCCTGGCGATCCTGCGCATCCACGCGCAGAACGCCCAAAGCGCCGGTACCGAGGCCCAGCGGCGCGAAGCGTTGGACTTCCTGGTCAACGGCGTCGACCGCGCCACCCGCATTGGCAGCCAACTGCTGACCATGGCGCGTATCGAACCGCAGTTGAACAATCCCAAGCGCAGCCGCGTACAACTCACCGAGCTGGTGCGCGAAGAACTCGCCGAACTGACACCGCTGGCCATGGAAAAAGGCGTGGAGTTGGTGTTGGAAGGGGATGAAGACTGCTGGATCGAAACCGAGCCTGTAGCACTGGCCATCGCCCTGCAAAACCTGGTGACCAACGCCCTCAACTTCTCCCCGCCGGGCAGCGAAGTGAAAGTGGTGATTGGTGCCCATTGCCTTAGCGTGGAGGACCAGGGGCCGGGCATTGATGAGGCGGAAATGGGGCGTTTGTTCGAGCGGTTCTACAGCCGTGGCAATGCCAATGGCGCAGGGCTGGGGCTGGCGATTGTGGAGATGATCGTGGGCAAGATCGGCAGCCGGTTGGCGTTGCATAACCGTGAGCAGGGCGGGTTGTGCGCGCGGTTGGTGTTCAGCGAGGCCTGAAGCGATCACGGCTCAAATGTGGGCGCTGTCGAGCCCCTGCATCGCGGTCGCTCCACTGCGGAACATTCTGTTTAATCACTGGTCCAGTCATCATCATCTGTCACCCTGATAAGGACATCCTCCCGTGAAGCGAATCGCACTGCTCTCCCTGGCCCTGGCGCTGTGTGCCTGCCAATCCAACCCACGTGACTCATCGCCCAGCCTGCTCAAGGACGGCATCCAGCTGCGCCAGAAAACCGTGGCTGTCGATGCTGAGCACGCCAAAGTCATCATGAAAGCCTACGGCGGCACCGCCCCCGTCGAGTTCTCGATACGTCGCGAAGGCGACTCCGATCAACGCATGGAAACCCTGGGCACGGTGATGGATACAGGTGAAGGCCGCGTCTTCAACTGGATTGCAAAGCTCAACCAGACGGTGGCCAGCGCTGGGTTCAAGCGCTTCCCGCAGTTGGAGATCCAGGCAGATCCTGGCAAGAAGTTGACCGTTGCCAGTTCGTCCACCGACTCACGCCCTGGCATCTACGCCATTTGCGGGCCTCTGCTAAGTAGCTTCCAGCCTGAAAAGGGCAAGGTGTATCTGGTGGAGTTCCAGTTCAAACCTTCGGCGTGTGCGCAGCAGGTGTTTGATATTACGGATCCGGGGAAACGGGTTCTGATTGGGGGGGAGGGGAGTGAGGCGAAAGAGGGTTAGTTGGACGGCCGAACAAATGCGGATGCTGCGCTTGGAAGGACCTGAAGGTTTGATACTTCCAGCGCTCTCCGCCAGGGTCTTCATCGGTCGTGCTGACTTCGCCGAAGTACCAATGCTCTGATTCGAAAACGTTTCCTTTTTCGTCCTCGTGGATGAAGTGAAAGCCAACTTCGTGGAGGCCTGCCTGAACGACAGTCTGCGCATGAAGATGAATTCTCTAAGTCTGTGTTATTCGTTTGCACCTTCGTAATCAAACGCGATGAAGTAGTCGCTTTCTGAAAGAGCAATTTCATGAGAGAAGTGTGTCTGTATCTGTGATAGCCATTCCCGCCGCAGTTCAAACATACCGTTATTGACGTCCTCGTCTATCGACAGTCCAAGTTTAGAAATCACGGAGTAGTCGTTTCCTAGGTCCGCTGAGTCCTCCGTTCCGCGTAGCCGCTCTGTGGTTCTGTCGAACCATTCCAATCTCATTTTTAGTCCCATGTGTCCCTCATAGATATTTTTTGATGTTTCGTTTTTTCTTCGGCTCTTTTAGCTGCTCGCCGGTTATGTGACTGAACGCACCTAAATGGCTCCCATCACTTGCAAGATAAACTTCCAACTCTCCATGTTGGGAATCCCATTCATAAACTCTCCTGCCTTTTTCCTCAATCCAACGCTCTCTCAGCCCGGCACCGCCCTATCTGGGAGTCATGGGTTTTGCTTTTATCAGGTTTCCAAAGCCAGTTATTTGTTCAGTATTTGGAGCCCTGTAGTACTTGTGATCCCCAGCCTTAACACTAACCACCACATACAGTGGTCGAACCCCCGACTCCACCGGGAACACCAGGATAAAATCCCGATACTCCGGCGGATAAATCGGGTTTACCAGAATCTGCGCCGCTTTCTCCGTCGGTGGGTAAATCCAGATCACCGGTGCTTGCGGCGCAGCCTCCAGGGTCGGAATACCCAGCGTGTCACTTGGATCAACGGCGGGCGTCCAGATCAGCTCGACACCCTCACCCAAATCCGCCACAAATTGATCGCCACGGCTTTGGAACTGCACCACATCAATCATTTGCCAATCAGGATTATTGCCGGTGTAAAACCCATACCCCTTGAGCGTGCCGTCCTCGCGTTGCTCGATATGCAAACGCATCTGCGAACGCGCCCTTTGCATCGAACGCAATTGCGCCTCGCTGTAGAGCGCGCTATCTCCCAACTCTGATGGCCAGGCCAACGCCACCAAACCCGTCAACAGGCCACCGGCGACGGATCCGACTGCAGTGGCTGCCGACTCAAAAAACGCCGAACGCAACGCCAACTGTCCTAGACCCGCCGGTAGTGCACTGCCACCGATCTTGCGCAAGGCAACTGCGCGCCGACCGTCTACCTCACGCCCACCCAGCAGGCTTAAATTGCCGTACTCTTTGATCAGCTCCAACGGGACATAATCGGCGGGGTTGAAGTAATGGGTGATGCCGTCAGGCAGTTGGCAGGGCTTGATGAAGACGCAGCCGGGAGGTTTGGCTGGCGTGGGTGCCGGAGCAGGGGATGGCTCGTAAAAATCAACAGATGGCGAATACGGCGCCCGCGACGGCTGTGGGGTCAGGATTCGCTGTTTGAGTAACTCTTCTTCGGTGGGGGGGTAAAAGCGTTCTGACATGGATGGCTCACTTCCTTGTGCGAGGGAGTGAGGCTACGAGGGGGGATCAGAAGCTGATATCGGCTTAATTCGTTGGCTAGTGTCGGAAAAGTAGACTGATGTTTGAGTCAGTCGCGCTGCTTCGATTATTTCGATTTTCGTTTGTTTCGTTCAGTGACTCAAATGTGGGAATTATCGGTGAAGGCCGGGTTTTCAACTGGCATGACACTCTCCGTATCCAACCCGGCGAGACGCCACGCAGCGAGGGGACGGGTGTGGTCAGGTAAGGCACGCGGCGATTTGCTCGCCGCGTGGTTCAACGTTACATCGGCGCGAAATCGAACGACCACAGGCCGCTGGCACGGCTTACCGTCACGTTCACCTCAGTGGCGGTGATGGGGGCGATGAACTGGGTCATGTCCGAGAAGTTCTGCACGATATAGGTTTGCCCGACCATCGGAGGCGTTGCCACCATGAAGTAAAAGTTGGGCTCGTATTCAAAGCTTACGGTCATGCTCGAGTCCACTTTTGGCATGGTCACTACAGGCCGACCGTTGACGTACCAGTTGCTGTCGAACTGCAGGTACGGGTTGGTTTTGTTGATGATGCCGCACTGCTGCGGTGTGAGTTTCTCCTTGGCCAGTGAAAGCGCCGCCGGCTCAAGGTACGGCGACAATCCGTTAGGGCTGACCGCCTGAAGCAAGGTACCAGGGTTAAGCGTGCGACGGCCCGAGATGATGGTATTGCTGTCTTTTTCACCAAGGGTGGTGACATCGGTTTCAATAATGGCCTCGTAGTCGAACGACTCCGTGGCACCGGCAGAGCCGGTCAGGATCTGCCAGGCGTGAATCCGATAATCGCGCTGAGGCTGTTGGGGTTTGAGAAATACCAGAACGGTCTTGCCTTCCATATCATCGACAGCAAAGTTCACATTGAATGTGGTCATTGTCCTTCTCCTTGTTCCCTGTTCAAGCCGGAGCAACATGCCTTGGCTTATCCCTCCTGACGTACCGAGTCACCGCTTGTGAAGATCTGTTTCAACTTCTTCCTCGCGGTGCAAGAAAGCCGTGCAGACGCGGTCATGTACGCTTCACAACTGTAGTCGCGTTGCGTCCTGACGAAGGGACATTCCGTCCCGATTGTCAGAAAGGAGTATTGTCATGCACGCACTTACCGTCGTTGCCACGGGTGTGGCCAGCGCACTATTGAGCCTGTCGGCTGCTGCGCAGATGGACTGCGCTGCGGCTTCAGCCGCGGTGATCCCGCTACCGGTGCAGGTCAGCAACGTGGCTATCCCTAACAGCCGTAGCAACCCGCAGATAAACCAACGGCATATCTTCTGTGGCGAGATCAACGCCGCTGGCAATGCGGTGGGGTTTCACTCTCGGCCCGGTAACCATGATCCGCAGGTGGGGCCACTGGCGCTTGACCCGGTTGCCGCTCGTACCATCGGTCCTCGTACATACATGGTGCCTTACGGGCTTAATCCACCTAACGATTACCGTTATGCAAACGCCAACGTAGAAGTGCTTAACGTGGCGACGGGGACGTGGGTGGCCAAGGCAGGGCCTTCCACGTTCTTCCCCGACAGTTGCACGCAACAGCAGGTTGTCACGTCGATTCGCTATGCCTTCATGCACCTGAGCTCTGGCCTGGTGATGGGTGGGGGAAACAGCCAGATTTTCTTCGGGCCTTCCGCGCCGACGGTGATCGCCGTCGTTCCCAATCCTTATTGTGTTGATGAGCAAGGGCTGGCATTTACAGTTGGCGGCTATCTCAACGGTATTCCCCCTGCACCTGGTGCTGCCTTGGTTTGGTGGGTGAATTCCGCCTTCCCGATCGCGGCTTTCTGAGTATGGAAAAGCCTGCCCCAATGATTTGGGGCAGGCTTGTTCTTGCGGGGCTTGCCAATGGATCAAGTGCCGCAAATCGGACCGAGTAAACCCCGTAATTGCTGCCGTGCCAGTTGCACACGCTTTCGGGCGTTGGACTCACTGATCAGCAACGTGC